>NZ_JAADZW010000043.1 GCF_010645065.1 Flavobacterium fluviatile
ATATTTGAAAAAAGGCTCCGATTATAAAAACCGAAGCCTAAACTTTTCAACTTACACACTTTTTGGGATAGTGTCATATTTTTTTGCAATACTTCTTTAGCAGGATTTTTTTTTATTTCCGAATTCATCCTGCGAATACTTTTATACAGAACGCCCTGCACTGATTTTCTCTTCTTTTCATACCCTTTTTTACACGATTCAAGCTCAGAAAGCAGATACTTGAAATGTTGGTAAGTGCCTATCAGCTCCTTCATCCCTTCACGGGTTTTGATTTCTTCTTCAATGGTGATCTTATCTTTAATAACAGAGGACAATTCCTCAAACCTGCGAAAGGCTTCCAGCATATTCTTATGCTCATTTGTATCAATTCCCTGCACTCTAGTTTGCGTTTTTTTAATAATTAAAAGATTCGTTTTTACCCGTTATCTTTAATACCCCTTTTTTAATTATCAGTGGTTCAGACAGTACATTAGGCTTTTGTTTTTGAAGAGTTTGTATCATCTGGCTTTTCATACTGCTTCCATTTCCGGAAATAGAATTTAAAGCTTGTCTTAATAATATTTCATTTGTATTGCCTAAAGGGAATACTTCTAATCCCTGAAACTCCTCTAGCATAATTGTTGGCTGTATCCCGGAAGCATAGTTGCCCTCCCCATTAGCATTAAATAGTTTATAGATTGCAGGGTATAAGATCCATTTTGCCTGTATGCCAGCAATCCTGTCGTCCTCAATGGGGAAACTGGCAACGTCTTTCCCTACGGTTTTTTCTCCTATGGTTATCACTTCCATAAAAGGTTTCAGGTTGTTGATTATTATTTCAGAAGCCGATGCTGTATGGTTGCTGCATAAAACATAAACCCTGCGAATTTGTGGATGGGCAGCCCGAAGTGCCTCAAAGCTGACTTTGGATTCATTCATTTCCAGTGATTCCTGAAAGGTCTGGTTCACTTCTCCGCCATTGGAATTTCCCTTAAACCGGATGAACTGGTCAGCAGGTCGTATATTGGGAGCTAAAAGTATGCTGAGTGCTGCAGCCGATGAAACATCGCCGCCGCCAT
Source organism: Flavobacterium fluviatile (assembly GCF_010645065.1). Lineage (GTDB taxonomy): Bacteria > Bacteroidota > Bacteroidia > Flavobacteriales > Flavobacteriaceae > Flavobacterium > Flavobacterium fluviatile. The sequence goes on from NZ_JAADZW010000043.1 coordinate 1,059, forward strand.
TATACCTTAAATCAACGACAACTTCGGTAACAGACTGATTTTTAAAATCCTGAAAAACATTCAGTAGCGACTGTGAGAGACCAACATCAAAATGAGGTATTTCAACATACCCCACTTTATGATTCTGATACGGAATAACATGGCTAAGGACGGGCTGCAAGAGAGTAAAGCCCTGGCTAATGTTAATCTGCTTAGCGGCTGTAAAACCTGATTTTTCAGAATAGGTAACGATCTGTAAGCTAGCAGCCTTAGCAACTGACAAATCTTGATAAAGGCTATTATAATTTCCCTGATTAAAAGCTGTGCCGTCAATAGCGCTTATTAAATTTCCACGCTCAAGTCCGTTTCTCTCTGCCGGTGAATTCGAAAGTACATACATCACTACGCCATATACCTGTCCTTCGTAAACAATAAAAGAAAAATCAAAGCCAAATGAATTCCGGAGGCTTTGAGGAAATGTTTCCGCTGAGGAAGTGTGGATCGCATAGGAAAAACGATCATTCTTATTAACTAAAGATCCGAAATACTCCTTCGGGGGCAACGACAAATTGCCCCTGCCTGGCATACTTTGGTTCCAATAATAATAGCGTTTCATTTGTGTGTAAATCCAATCGTTTACATACTCATTTGTACCTTCCTCATAGGTTTTAGGAATGTCGTCATCGGTTTGGCAGGCAACAAAAAAAACTACGGACAGGAGTACTGAAATTGATTTTTTCATCCTTAATTTTGGTTTAAAAATAACTTTTCAAATTAATGGCGGTTTTTGCACCCGGTGGAGAATCTTTTAGGAAACCGGTTAAACCTACCAGGTTTTTAAAAATTTACATTTAGCCTGAATATTAATTAACTACAGGTAATCTGCAATATCAATATCACCTTTTACCACTACTGTTCCGTTCTCTTGTTTTTCCTGCAGCACAATCATATTGACACCATAGGTTTGAATGATTTGCACTTTTATGGGGCTTGATCCGGTGTAAGGCTCTGTGGTACCCGGTTTGTAAAGCTCTAAAAATACAGGTGCTGTATTGCTGAAAAAATTGTAAATCTTGAATTCAGAAAAATCATCTTTCCCAATGTTTTCAAATGTGGCAAGTACCGCTCCGTTTTCTCTTTTTAGCACTCCTTTTACACTTTCCAGTTCTGTACCTGAAAATTCCCCTAAATTAGCAAAAAGAAACTCAAAGCCTACTTTACCTAAATTTATCTTAGGTTTTACGGCATTGACCTGGAGAAAAATATCAGGTAAACTGAAAAAATAGAAGTCCTCATAGTCTGCACTATTATCATAGGTAATTTCGTAGGATGCAATTTGTGTACCCGTTTCGTGGTTGTAAATAACTAAGGGATTTTTTTCGCCTTTGTCCAGTACAAAGTTGAGGGTCGTCTCGATATTTTGGCTATAGAAACTATTGTCGTTAATGATTACGGGTTTACCATCAAACCTAATTTCTACTGCATCGGGAGCAGAAAAACCTTTTATATTGATCTTTGCAGGTTTTTGCCCTATGTCAAATTCATTGGTAAGTTCGCTTTCACAGGATGTTGCAACTACTAACAAGGCCAGTAGTAAAACTCTTGCTTTTTTCATATCTAGATATTTATTGTTTTTTATAAGTCATATATAATTGCTTCGCCTTCTCGGGTAAAGCTCTCGCGTCGCATATCTTCATTGGTGATTAACTCATCGGTTACTATTTTATTTTGGTATTCGATGATTTCAATTTCGACCAATTTTAGATCATGCTCATTTTCATAAGTATTGTGTTTTTACTTAATTTCAACCGAAATGTTTAATTTCCCGCAGCTAAAACAACAGCAGCGGGAAATTTTTTGAAACTTTCTATTCGGCGGTACCAGGTGAATATTAATTATTTATTTTTTGATGAACTTCAACTTTTCTACCACTGTACCATTTGTTATATGCACAATATAAGTTCCGGATGGTAGAGCGGCTACTTCTATCTGGTCTTTGTAGGGTGTAGCCAATACTTTCTGCCCTCCCATATTATACACTTTAACAAAAGTTGTGGTTGGTTCAAAAGCAGGGTTCAGCTGTAACTTTAATGAAGAAGCTACCGGATTTTGAACTATCTGAGTAAGAACTTTAGAAGCATTTATATCATCTACACTTAATAGTTCTGATGCAAAAACACCGATCTGATCGATGTTAATTGGTGATAACTGAAGACTGGTAAAATCATCAACCTTTGAATGTAATCCTACATAGATTGTCTGGCCTGCAAAGACAGAAATATCTAAAATACTTTGTGAAAATTCATTAGGATTGGTAGAAAAAGTAACATCATCTGATGTGAAATAATAATCAAAAGTACCTTCCTGCAATTGAAAACCGGCCAAATCTGGAGATGTAGAAATATAAATTATCCTCCCTGCTGAATTTCTTACATCTTTAGGAAGAACTCTATTCCAATTTATCGCCAACAGGATATTGCCTGAAGCCGATGTTAAATCTATTGCTGGCGAAATAGCCCAATCGTTTTCTGTACTAGCATTTGGGTAGCCAATTCCAGACAATGGAAAGGTGGTGTATCTTAAAACCTGCTCTGTTCCTGCTTCTAATATTACTTCTCCATCTGGAAGATGCCAATTGGCTCCCTGTACCCAGTTATTGCCGTTGTTGTTTAAATCGTGAAATGTCCAGCCCTCAAGATCAGCTGCAGAATCAAAACTGTTCATCCAGACAGGAAATTGTGCGTGGCTGCTATTAAATATTAATAAAGCTGTAAAGAGTAATAAATTTTTCATCGTAGTAAATATAAAAGAAAACAGGTGGCAGCAAGCTGCCTCCCGTTTTCAGGTTAGAATTAAAACTGTAGGTTAAAATGCATATTTTGTCCAGGTTCCTTGGAAATCACCACAGTTTCTTGGCGTAACATTCCATCCCGGAGTATTAAAGAACGGCTGAGTCATGCCCCAAACAGCTGCAGGGTTAGACGTAGAAGTAGCTGTTACCCCAGGGATAGTAAGAGCTGCTGTAGTACTGCCTATTTTTGAAGCTGTAGCAAACGTAAAGCCGTGTGCACTTACACCACCGGTAAAGCTAAGGTCTGCTAAATTCACAGGAGCACTAGCAACTGTTTCTAACAAGATCCCTACCGGATAACCCGTAACGACTGCATTGTTTAGGGTTAATTTTCCATTTCTTCTCACATGAATGGCATTTTCATACAAAGCACCACTTGTACCGGTTCTCGCTCCTACAATAGTAAGATTATTAATTACCGGACGAGTAAAAGGTGTAGCTGCAGATCCGGCTGCATTGTTGTCTAACTCAATACCGTTTGAATCCGGGCTTCCACCACTCAAGCTGTGTGTAGAGTTCTGATTTGCTAATGCCAATGCACAGGTAATAGTACCGGTATAACCACTGTCAAAATCGAAATTATCATCATCCGCTGCAAACGAAACTAAATTGGTTGCATTTACTGTACCGCCAAAAAATTCGAAAGAATCGTCTTTACCGTAAGATACCTGAACGTGGTCAATTGTAGTACCAGAACCAACTCCTCCCAGTGTCAATCCGTTAATTTCATTACCTGAATTTGGAGCTAAAAGATCATATCCTGCAAACTCAATGCGAACATATTTTAACGATCCACCGTTATGAGCGGCGTTAGTCCCACCATAATAATACTGAGAGCCTGTAAGACCTTCGATAGTAGTCGTAGCAGGTGTGTTAGCAGGAGCATCACCAAGAATAACAATTCCGCCAAAATCACCAGGACTAGCTGTAGTGGCAGCACTACAATCTAAAAGTTTGTAACTGGTAAATACGATTGGAGCCGTAGCAGTTCCGTTAGCAATTAGTTTACCTCCTTTTTGTACCACCAATACACCTGTAGCCCCATTAGCGTTTGGTTTGGCTTTGATATAAGTTCCCGGCTCAATTGTAAGGGTCACACCACTTGGTACATTTACAATTCCATCAATTTCCCAGATTCTGTTTGCAGTCCATGTTGTAGAAACAGTAATGTTACCGGCAACCGTTTGCACGGGAGTGGAACACACAGCTAAATATTCAGCAGAAGCTGATTGCATACCAAACGAATCTGTATTTGATTCAGTTTCATTCTCACTACAGGCTGTAAGCGATAGTGCTGCTAAAGCCACAAAAAATAAATTTTTCATAATAGTAATTGTTTAGAATTATTAATCCGGTTGTTTTGTTTTGATCCGGATCGTTTTACTGTTTAAAGGATACCCGCCTCTGTATCCCCGTGACCTGGTTATGATTTTTTCACTTTGCATTGCCAGAGGCAGGACTCTGCAAAGCGTCTCTTCCTTATTCCGTTACCAGACTGAGCGATTCTGATAAGGTTCCGTTTTTTCTACTGTACCCTTGGGACTACCGGTGGTGCACTCACCGATAAACTTTTGGATTACAGCCTGTCAGGATGCGGAAAAACCTGTACAATGGCGCATTATGTCAATTATGAATTTTCATTGTTATTCTTTTTCTAAAAATTATAAGTCATACTTAGACTAAAGTTTCTTCCTTTGTAGGCCCGATACACGATCCTGTCTATACCTGGGTCATATTTACTGCTGGCTCCCCGCATTAGTCCTAAAGCTTCTCTTTCTGTTTTCAATTCACTACCATTGCCTTTAATGACTGAGTACGAATTATAATTGTTGTAGTATTCTTTTACGGTATTAAACAAATTTCTGGCATTGAGTTTTACCTCTAAATTTTTTTGTTTCAAAAATCTATAAGATACCTGTGCATCTGCCACTGCATAAGGTCGCTGAATCTCTTCGGCGTTATAACCATATCCCACCGTAATGTATTGGTCGCCTTTGGCATTGTACAAAAAATTAGCACCAAAACGATTTCCATCATAAAGCAGGCCTATATTATATGCCCAGGGCGTTTGCCCGTATAGCGGACGTTCCACTTTATAAGTTTCGGCATTTTCGCTGGTGTCGTAACGATCTTTGTAAGCAATTACTTTGGTTTCGTTGTACATAAAATTTCCGCTTACAAACATTTGTTCTAAAAATGAATCTTTCACAATGAAGCCCAGACTTTTTCTAAATTCCATTTCAAAGCCTTTGAGTTTTGCATTTTTTGAATTTCCGTTGTAAAGAAACAGTGTACCTTCTCCAACTATATACCCTTCTCTTTCAATAGGGTTTTCTATATTTTTGTAATATAAACCTGCTGAAAAAATTTCGCCTAAGCCTGTAAACCATTCCCACTTAAAATCGTAATTATCAATAACCGAAGAAGTCATCTGGGTATTGTAGATAAGTGCATTAGCTATTGGGTCAAAATAAGGTAAACCCGTTCTTTCATTAAACTGAGGGCGAATGACCATTCTGCCGTATGCCAGCCTGAAATTGGTTTTCCCGGTAGGGCTGTAGGTTAAATTGGCAGATGGCATCCATTGCCAGGGTTTATCATCTATAGCTTCCCTATTAATATTCCTAGTGTCATCCGGATCAAGTTGCTGGGATATGAGATCATATTTAAAATACTCTGCCCGTATTCCCCAAACAAGTCTTAGTTTAGCATTCCATCGGTTATCAAACATCAGGTATGGGGCGTGTTGAATAACCTCACCCTCGTATTTTTCGTTTTTGTAGAGGGGTTGAGTTAGCCAGCCTATCCCTCCGGGCACGTAATTGGACCCATCAAACCAATCGGAAAGAGGACCATACATCTTTAGAAAATTCTTTTCATTATTGGGTACATTCCTATTTTCGTCAACTTTTAAGAAAAATTTTTCCTGCTGGTTGGTATTGCTTTTTATCGTACCGGTATAGCCCACTTTAATATCGTTTTTAAAATGATCTGTATCCATACTCCATTTAAAGGATGTACCATAATTATAATCGGTTTCCCTGCTCTTTATGTAGCCTCTTGCAAAGTTATTTTGAGAGTTATAGATCTCATGGTATGCCAAAATTTCATTATCAATAAATTTATAAATTGTTTGATGCTGTGTGTAATCCTTGGTGTCTGCCGCTACGCCTGTCCTGGCTGCAAACCAATTCAGTTCTGTGTTTCCTATTTTGTGGTTCCCTTCTAATTTGTTTTGTAGTAATGTTTGGTAAACAGGATAAACAGTATGCTGTGTATCTGGTGTAGCAAGAGACTCAATTGGGACGTTATCAGGAACAATACCATTATAAAAATAGTTGTAAGAGTCTTCAGCTGCTCCAGGTTGCCCGGCAGTTGCTCCGCTGTAATCGTTCCAGCCAGTAACCCTGGTAAGGGTGTTATCATAGATGTGGGTATAAGAGTTGCGGAAAGAAATTCTGTTTCTACCCAATTGAAGTCCAAAATTCAGCATTCCTGCCACTGTAGCATTATAAGAATAGGAAGCTCCTTTATTTTTAAAATTATAAAATGGTATTGGCTCCAAACCCTGTTGCTGTGCTTCGTTAGGAAGACCTGCAGTATCGAGCCAGTTACTTCTGCCTGTATGATCGATATTCAAGACCGTTTGTTCATTCCGGGAGTTTATTGCTCCTGCAAAGCCCCATTTGTTATCATTTTTAAGTTCGAATTTTTTTCCAAAAGCCAGCTGAAAATTCGAACCCGGATTTGCAATGGTGCTGTACGTGGTAAAATTATCGTTGGTAAACTGTTTCGATTGTTCAAAAAACAGAGGATTATTCCAATCCATTGGCTGCAGCCCTTTTGGGAAATCCCTTGTGCCATCATCATACCCAAAATAATCGTTTTTTCCTTTTTGACGTGAAAGGAATGGCTTAAAGGTAGATTGGTCGTTATAAGAAGATCCCCAATTGAATGCAAAAAAATCTTTGTTCGGAATATCTTTTGTTTTTACTTCTATATAACCACCGGCAAAACTGGCATTCATATCGGGTGTTACCGTTTTGCTCACTACAACGCTTTCTACCATTGCCGTAGGAATAATATCAAAAGAAAAATTAGAATTATAAGCTTCTGTACTTGGTAAGTTGATGCCATCCATTACCGCCTGATTCCATCTTTCTCCCAGGGAGCGCACCATTACATATTTGTCATCAATTGTTGTTACTCCCGTAATGCGTTTCAGGGTAGCCCCCACATCGGTGTCGGGTGTTTTAGCTATTTGCTCCGCTGAAATACCATCGCTCATTTGAGCCGCTTTTTGTTGTTGTTTAAATAACCCATTTACAGAAGCAGCTGTTTTTTTATAAGTACTGGTTACTACTACCTCACTTAGAGATTGGTCGGAGTTGTCTTTTAAAGCAATGTTTAAAGAGGTTGTGTTATTATCGGTTACCACCACATTGGTAATTCGTTGTGTTTGAAACGAAATATACCTTGCCTCCAGGGTATATGTGCCAGGTTGCAATGAAAGTGAATAAGTTCCGTCATTACCCGATATAGTTGTTAGGTTTGTTTCTCCCGTTATTTGTAAGGTTGCGCCGGGAAGCGGTACGCCCTGACTGTCTGTAACAGTTCCTTTAATGCTTCCCGGCTGCTGCTTTTTTACAGGGACACCCTTTTTGACAATAATATAGGAACTCCCACTTTTTTTGAAGGTGAAGTTTGTTGAGGATAAAGTGGATTGCAGGATTTGTTCCCATGTTTGATTTTTTGCTTTGTAGGCAGGGATTTTTATTCCTTTTATCACATTCAAATCAAAAACGATATTTATTTTGCTTTCTTGTGTCATTTTTGTAAGTCGCTTGTCTAATGTTTCAGCAGGAAATTCTTTATTAAGGGTCTGGGCCTGTAAAGAGCTAATTGTAAAAATTTGTAGTAGTATAACCACTATAAGGTAACGTTTGTACATTGTGTGTTTTTATTGATTTGCTAAATTTTATGTTTTTATGGTTTCGAAATTTTAATAGATAATTAATTTGCCTGACTGGCTCAGGTCATACTTGATGTTATACAATAAGCTGATGCCCTCCATAACTTCTTTCAGGCTAACATCGCTGGGGTAAGAGCAACTGAGTAATTTTCCGTCGAGTTTATTATTTTTAATTTCAACGATTACACTGAAATGTTGTTTCATACGAAGCCTGAACTCTTTAGCATTCGCACCGTTCATTACCAGTCGGTTTTCCATCCAGGATGCAGCATCTTCCCAGCTGACTTCACTTTTTACAGTGCTTCCGGTTGTCTTGTTAAATGTAATCTGTTGGTTTTTAGTGAATACACCTAACAAATTGCTCTGATGCATCACCTGTACTTTTCCATCTCGTACCGATACGGAACTCTCGTCTAATTCTTTATAGGCTTTGATGTTGAATGAAGTTCCTAATACGGTAGTTTTTAAACCTATACTATGAATGATAAAAGGCTTTTCAGGATTTTTTGCAACTTCAAAAAAGGCTTCCCCTTCTTCAAGCCATATTTCCCTCTTCTCTTTATTAAAATTAGCCGTTGCAATTCCAATACGGGTATCGTTATTCAGATATACTACAGAACCATCCGGTAATGTCATCTGCTTTTTCTCGCCGGCACCAGATTCAAAATAGTCCATTGCAATATGAACAGGGTGCACAGCACTCTTGACTTTTTGGTTATTATAAAAATAAAAACCTATTCCTACAGCGATTACGACTATTGCAGCAGCATATCTGGCATAATTTTGCAATTGTATCACTCTTGATTTTCTGGCAATCTTTGGCTCTTCCAGGTTTAAGTCAAAACCAAATTCAGCTGACAACCTTTGCCAGACTGTCTCACAGCCTTTTTCAATCTCTTCAACTGGTGCTTTATAAGTTGTATTTCCTGCTTCGGAGTTCCAGTTTTCTATTGCTTTTTTTTCTTTTTGGGTTGCCTGGCCGTTAAAATAGCGGGCAAATAATTCTATAACCCACAGCTTTGCAGATTGGTTGTCTTCGAAATATTTTTTATCGTTTTTCATAAATTTTACTAATTCCCGGTAAACACTAATTGCTTTTATGTATGACCGTATTGAAAAGGTCTTTTTTCTTGAAAAAAGGCATTATGTATTTATTATGAGTTTGTTACCAAAATATTAATCCATTCATTATTAGATGATTACACATTGATAACTGATTTGTATTAACTATTTTTATTCAAATTTTGAGTATTAAAAAAAAATAATAATTCGATAACCCTGGCTTATAATTTTAAAAATACATTTGTACTAAACTTCAATTTATTATGGAAAAGTCTGACAAAGAGCTTTTGGAAGCCATTGCTGATAGGGATGAAAAAGCTTTTAATGAATTTTATAAAAGATATTCTTTCTTATTACACAAATTTGCTTTAAATCGGATTGGAAGTACCGATGCTTCTAATGATATAGGACAGGATTTTTGGTCTAATGTCTGGCTGAAGCCTCAAAACATAAGAACAAATGATTCAGGTTCTGCCAGGAATTTTCTCCTTTCGTTTTACACTTATCGCATTTTAGATTATCTGCGAAACCTCAACCAGAAAGAAAAGGCAGCGGATTCAGAGAAACAAATAAACAATATTGAATATTCATTAGCCTACAGCCATATCCTTGAGGAAATAGAAGAAAAAGAAATCCACAAACTGATTGATGAAATTTTGGAAAGCCTGCCAAAGCTCACCCGTGAAATATTTGTATATCGCTGGGAGGAACAGCACTCTATTAAGGAAACGGCTTCCTACTTTGATGTTGATGAAAAAACAGTTTATAATCGAACTTATGTTGCTCTTACAACTGTCCGTTCTAAAGTAAAAGATATGTTATCTGATGAAGTAATCATTGCGGATTCTAAAACGTTATTGAACCTGCTTTTTTTGCTGAGTTTATTTAGAGACTGATTTTTCGGCTTTTGTACATTTTCAGGACAAAATTTAACAGAAGAATTTGAAAATCATTTGTGGACTGTTTGAATATAAAAGCTGAAATATATTTGAAATCATATCCGGTTTTCGGATTGATCTCGGATCAATTCAAAAAGTTGTGGGGAAATATAAAAAGTCGATTTTTGCATTTCAAAAATAATTAAAATGCAGGATTCTTTTGTTGACCTTCTTAAATTACTATTCAGAAATAATAGTTGACTATTTTGAACTTACTTCTTATAAAAAAGAAGAAGAAGTTCTTCATTTATATCTAAAAGAGATTAATTCAATTCCTAAAGAATACAGGAATTTTAAATTAAGCTCTAAAGGTTTTTTCGATGAGATAACAGTTCAGGATTTCCCTATCCGTGGACATTAGGTATATCTTCATATCACTCGCAGAAGATGGCTAAATGAAGATACCGGAAAAGTGGTTTTCAGAGATTGGAATTTAGTAGCAGACGGAACTCGTGTCACACAGGAGTTTGCGTCTTTTTTAAAAGAGATCAATAGATTCCAGCCCAAATGATTGTAATGCCATTGCTTCTTTTTATGGGGTTTCTGGTAAAAATTTACAATACCAATACAAGGATTTTTTAAGCGATTTTAAAAGTTGGGATCAAAAAACACACGCCAAACAATGGCTCCTGTTTGCTAAAAATATCGGAAAACGTTTGTCTATAGACGAAACTTCTCTCTCCAATGGCGAACTCTATACTATTTTAACCAATAAATCAAGCAAAGGTAAAAAAGGAACTATAGTAGCCATGATTGCTGGAACAAAAGCAGAAACCGTAATTGGAATTATCGAAAAAATCCCTCTCAAACAAAGAAATCTTGTTACTGAAATTACTCTTGATATGGCAGGAAATATGGGGCTTATTGCCAAGAAATGCTTTCCAAATGCTACACGTGTTACAGACCGGTTTCATGTTCAAAAACTAGCCATAGAAGCTTTACAGGAAATCAGAATCAAATACCGCTGGCAAGCCATAGATCAAGAAAATAACGCTATGGAAAAAGCTAAGAATGCAAAAAGAACTTTCGAGCCCAAAACACTTTCTAACGGGGATACAATCAAGCAATTACTGGCGAGAAGTCGCTACTTCTTATATAAAAACAAATCAAAGTGGACTCAAAGTCAAACGGAACGCGCGGCTTTACTGTTTGAACTATATCCTGATATTCAAAAAGGATATAATTTAACTCAGGAGCTTCGTGGTATTTTTGAGAATACAACCGATAAACTTATTGCTTTTGCCAAA
>NZ_JAADZW010000044.1 GCF_010645065.1 Flavobacterium fluviatile
TATCCATTTAATTTTATAATTCTTGATTATCTTCAGTTTTTCGTTCGGCTAAACTGACCGCCAACGTTCTCGCGCCTCAAGCAGTTTGCAGCTTATGAAAACGAGTATTTTCGGCTTTACGAAAATATGATAAAAAACGGGAATTCCACAAAATTTGCAAATTGCTTGAGACGTGTGTTGGCAGATGTTTTTTTATTCGTAAATACTTGCGCCTTTCATAATATCAGCAAAGATTTTCCAATTGGCAACTTCTGCATTTATATTTTGATTTGTATTGTCGTAATAACCTTGAATATCTTCTGCATATCTTTCAATTGCTTCCAAATATTCAGGAATAGTTTGAGAATCCCAATTATCATTATTAAGTTCAAAATCAGTTCTCAATTTTTTTATACTATCTATGAATTCTGCTTTATTCATTTTTATTTATTTAAATTTTTATTCAGCTTTTTCTTTTAGAAATATAACAATTCTCAATAACAATTTTGGCATCATTAATTTTTGTTTTCAATTAAAATTTTAAATAATTTCAATTTATTTTAAATGCATTTTTTCTGTCGCAACTCAAAATATCTGCCAACGTTCTCGCGCCTTGCGCGGTTTGCGACTTACGAAGACGAGTATTTTCGGCTAAACGAAAATACGATTAAAAAACGATAATTCCACTAAATTCGCAAATGGCGCAAGACGTGTGTTATAGCCAGTGGTTATTTGTCCGCTTCGCTTTTCCATTCGTGTTCAATGTTTGTCATTAGTAATGCGTTGTCAAAAGACACAGAACCTTTTGGGAAAATTTCTACGTTTTCAAAAAAACTTGATTTTACGCTTGAAACGTCAAGCGGTCTAACGTCCCATTTATAAGCATTCAATCTTAGTCCGTCAAATTTATTTTTGTTTGGAGAGTAGCCAAGGTCTCCATTTTCAAAAAAAACAGAAGCGTTATTTAGTGTTTCAAAAATTGATTTTTCATTAAACAACTTTGTTTCGGTAGCATCAATAAAAATTTCGGTGTCGTCCGAACTTTTAAAGTCAATATGATAACTTCCGTTATTTTCTTCTACATTAAATTTAGCATAATAATGTTTGCCTGGAAATATTCTTCCACCTACTAAAGTATTTAGTTTAAGCGAAGTGTCTCTCCGTGGAATATATACTCCTGATTTTGTCTCTCCGTTTTCATCCCATTCTATTGCAATTCTGTGAGCGCCATTTTCAGAATTTACGCCAATAAAGTCAGGGAATCCTTTTGGTTTAATATTTTTTAGTCTTATTAGGCAAATACCAACTATTGCCTTTTCCTTATAAATTTTTGGTCTAAAAGGAAACGGAATAATTTTTTCCACAGTTTTTGGGTCAGCCGTAAAGTTGATTAAAATTCTTCTGTCAATATATCCGTGAATTGTAGGGATTTTCATTTTTTACGTACGATTTTTTTTACCATTGGCTATAACGTTCTGGCGCTTGGCGTGGTTGGGGAATAAAGATGCGAGATTTTTCGGTTAAACACAATTTTTCCTAATACAAAACCATCTTTAAATTCAACCTTAAACCCCAATCTCGCCAAACGGCTGTTGTGCGACGTTTTTTTCGAAAGTTATTTTTTCTATTATGTTTTGAATATATTTTTCCTTTTTGAAAAAAGAAGCATAGAATTGAGGATTACAGATTATACGTTCAATTTCTTTATTTTGTTTTCCATCAAAATGATAATACATTTCTACTAAACGCATTTTTTGATAATGTCCTAATTCTTTATTCATTATTGAAGTTTGTACATAAGCTTGAAATTGAGCTTTGTTTGATAGATGACTATTTTTTAATAATTCTAATTTGTTTAGAATATTAATAACCTTAAAAATATAACTTTTAGAAGGTAATTCATCATTAACTTTTTCTCTATAATTTCGTTTTATTACTCTTAATTCACGCAGAATTTTTAATTCATTATCCGATATTAATTTTTCATTTTTAAGTTCTTCTAAAAGTGTTAAATAAGAAAAATTGAAATTTTCTTTTTTAGCGCTTTTTAAGATTAAGTAGTTTCTAAAACCGATATACACACAATCACAATACCAACCAAAACCTTTATTAGAGTTAGGAATCAAATTTAAAATTTTAAAATAATTTTTATTGTCTTGAAATTGTTTTAAATCTGGTTTTTTAGATTTGTGATTTTTAAGTATGAAATCTAAATTTTCGTTATAATCAATTAATATTTGAGATTCTTTAACTAAATGGTCTATAAATAAACTACCATTTTCAGACATAAATTTTAGTTTTGAATAAGTATATAGAGAAACAGAAAAACCTTTATTTTCATATTCATTTTTTAAGCTTTTCAGTTCTTTATAATATTCCGCAACAATAAGAATATCTTTATCGCTGTATTTATCGAAATTTTCTCGTGTTGATGAGCCGTAAATTGCTACACTATAATTTTTCATTTTACAAATCGATTTAAAATAATTGTTATTAAAGCACTTAAAAGTATAAAACCAAAAAGGTTTTGAACTGTTAGCCAAATCATACCTTCATTTGAAGTTGCTTGAAATTGTGAATCAACAAGTTTAGTAGTTGCATCTAATGTGTAATAAATATTTGATGAAACATTTGAACTGTCTTTACAAAAAACATTTATTGCTAAATCTTTTTTCTGTAAATCATAATTTTTCCACTTTGATTGATTTATGAAAAAGAATGAAGTGAAAACAATTACAAAGGTTATTAGAAAATTCCGCAGTCTTAAACCATATCCAAAAGTGTATCTGAATAACCATCTAAATGGATAATTACAAATAAATTTCCAAAATGATATTTCGTACGGTCTTTTATTCCAAAATTTATTTAAGGTTAGTTTATCTTGCCATTTTTTAAAATGATATTCAGAAACCCTACTGAAAGTTGATTGACCTGAATCATTTGAGTTATTTAATAATTGCTGAAATAAATGAACTCCAATATTTGCATTACTGATTTTATTGATTGACTTTGAAAAAGTTTCTGGATTTACATAAGTTTTACTTATCAATATTTTATGTGTATTGCAATTGATGAAAAATGTATTATGGAATTCACAATTCACAATTTCACAGCCAATAAAAAGACAATCTTCGAATTTACAGTTTATAAAAATCACCTCATTTAATTTAGTTTTACTAAAACTAACATTTTGAAAATTGGTGTCTTTTATTTTTAGTTTTGGATGTATTCCATCATTTTGTAATATGTCGGGTTCATAAAGAATATTTACAAACGATTTGCTTATTTTTAATAAATCATAAAACTCAATTTGAGTTTTAATAATTTTATATGGTTCGTTTAATTTAAAAAAGTTTGTAAGCATATATTCTTTTGGTTCATTTTTCTTTTGGTTCTCGGTTGCGCTAAAATGTCGCACAACGTTCCCGCGCTTGTGGCTGTTGCGGACTTCGAAGACGAGTATTTTCGGTTAAACGAAAATACGAATTGAAAACGATAATTCCACTAAATTCCGCAATAGCCACAAACGTGTGTTGGGCGGGGTTTTTTCTTTTTTGTTTAGTTTTTCAAGTTTCTACTTTTCAACTTTCAATTATTCCGCTTCATTTCATCAGTTTCATTTTTCAAGCTTCCGCTTTTCAATATTTTACTTATTCAGCTTGATTTTTTCAGTTTAGCTTTTTCAGTTTCTGCTTTTCAAGTTTCACTTTTTCCGCTTCTTTTTTGTTAGTTTCATTTTTCAAGCTTCCGCTTTTCAAAATTTCACTTATTCAGCTTTACTTTTTCAGTTTAGCTTTTTCGTTTTCTGCTTTTCAAGTTTCACTTTTTCGTCTTTTTAATTTTCAAGTTTCACCGATTAAACATCAAATTTTTAATCAGCTTTCGCTCAAATATGCCTCAACATTCTTAATCATTTTTATTATTCGTCAAAAAAGAAGTGAGAGTAAATTCCACCGGAATTTTTCTCTCGCGCGAAAATCCTGCCCAACGTTCTCGCGCTTGTGGATGTTGCGGACTTCGAAGACGAGTATTTTCGGTTAAACGAAAATACGAATTGAAAACGATAATTCCACTAAATTCCGCAATAGCCACAAACGTGTGTTGGGCGGGGTTTTTTCTTTTTTGTTTAGTTTTTCAAGTTTCTGCTTTTCAAATTTCATTTATCCAGCTTCATTTTGTCAGTTTCATTTTTCAAGCTTCCGCTTTTCAAAATTTCACTTATTCAGCTTTACTTTTTCAGTTTCTGCTTTTAAAGTTTCACTTTTTCGACTTCATTTTATCAGTTTCATTTTTCAAGCTTCCGCTTTTCAACTTTACTTATTCAATTTTATTTTCGTCTTTTTAATTTTCAAGTTTCACCGATTAAACATCAAATTTTTTAATCAGCTTTCGCTCAAATATGCCTCAACATTCTTTATCATTTTCATTATTCATCAAAAAAGAAGTGAGAGTAAATTCCACCGGAATTTTTCTCTCTCGCGAAAATCCTGCCCAACGTTCTGGCGCTACACGAGGTTTGGGATTAAAGATGCGGGGTTTTTCGGTTAAACACAAATTTCCCAAGTACAAAACCAGCTTTAAATTCAACCTAATGCCCAAATCTCGTGTAACGGCTGTTGGCAGATCGGTTATTGTTTAGATTTTCCTTTTGTAGTTTCCAATTTTTTGTTAATTCTTTTTCGTCGAATTCAAAACTTTCGTTATTTCCATTTGTCCTTTTGACATTTACAATTATGTTCTTTGGAATTCTCTTATTTTTTATTAGATGCTTTTTATATAAATAAGCAATATTTTTAGAATTTATTATAAGGTTTTTTGAGTTGTCTTTTAAAGAGTCACTATTAGTAATGTCAATTATATAATCTTTTTTTTCATTACGTGGTCCTACTTTCATAGGTCTTGCATCTATTTTTTCAGGATAATATAAATTTCCAATTTCTTGGATGTAAGTGTCATCTAAATCCTGACCATCGTCAGTCTTCTCTTTTTCCACTTTACAAGAGAATGCAAAAATTAATAGTAAAAATAATAATATTTTTTTCATAGTTTTTTTACCGGTTATTTGTAACTGTCTGCCAACGTTCCCGCGCTTGTGGTCTGTTGCGGACTTCGAAGACGAGTATTTTCTGTTAAACGAAAATACGAATTGAAAACGATAATTCCACTAAATTCCGCAATAGCCACAAACGTGTGTTGGGCGGGGTTTTTTCTTTTTTGTTTAGTTTTTCAAGTTTCTACTTTTCAACTTTCAATTATTCCGCTTCATTTCATCAGTTTCATTTTTCAAGCTTCCGCTTTTCAATATTTTACTTATTCAGCTTGATTTTTTCAGTTTAGCTTTTTCAGTTTAGCTTTTTCAGTTTAGCTTTTTCAGTTTCTGCTTTTCAAGTTTCACTTTTTCGGCTTCTTTTTTGTTAGTTTCACTTTTCAAGCTTCCGCTTTTCAACTTTCATTTATTCAGCTTCATTTTCGTCTTTTATTTTTCAAGTTTCGCTCATTAAACATCAAATTTTCAATCAACTTTCGCTCAAATATGCCTGAACATTCTTTATCATTTTCATTATTCATCAAAAAAGAAGTGAGAGTAAATTCCACCGGAATTTTTCTCTCGCGCGAAAATCCTGCCCAACGTCCTCGCGCTACACGCAGGCTGGGATTAAGAAAGCCTAAACTTTCGGTTAAAAACTAATTTTTCAAATACAAAACCATCTTCAAATTAAGCCAAATCCCCAGCTTGCTTGTAGCGTGTGTTATGGGCAGCCTTTCTTTCTGTTGTCATATGTCACATAAAGTTATTACAGGATATTTTTTCTGTTGAAATATTTTTAAATGATTTTCTAAGTCTCCAAAAATTGTCTCAAACCTATCAAAGTTATCTTCATAACCAAAAGAGCCAGTTTCTTTAAGTCCTTCAATTATTTTCAACGTGCCTACTCTTTCAAATCTATCTTTGAAATAGATAAAGTCTTTATGGTCAACGGCAAGTTTAATGACACCAAAAAAGAAGTTACAATTTTTACCCGTCAAGTTCCAAATTCGGTCAATGCCTGGTTGCATTTCTCTTGTAGTTTGTGGTCGTAGCCACTTCCTATTTGTCTGCCTAATATCTCCTTATCTTTCAAGTCGTCAACTGTTGGCTTCTTATTGGAATTGTAAGTTGTTGGAACCAATATGTAATTGCATTGACCTCTATATTGGTCTATTGAAGAACAAATAATAGCTCTATAGTTTCCATCTTTCAACTGAAAAGTCAATAAGTCGTCTGGTTGAAAATAGAAATTGGTTATTTTTCTGTATTTTTTTCTTGCTCTTACTTTTGCGTTTGGCTGGCTGATTTTTTTCCAAAATTTGTCGAGTTCTTTTTGTCGTGCTTTGCCTTCTTTGGTGTCATATTCCTCAGTCCATATTTTTACACAAGCTCCTTTGTCTATTATTGATTTAACGTAAGTAAGTTTTTCTTCTGTCATTTGTCCTATTTCCCAAAGAGCCAAAGCACAAGAAGTGACATAAATTTCATTGTCAAAATCGTCAAAATAGTCGGCTTGAATTAGTGGAAATTCTTTGCTTATAGTCTCAAAGTTTGCTTCACTGTCGTATAAATCCATAATGCCCCAATATGTGTCGTGAGCCGTGTCCCCGTCAATTATTTTAACTCCGTCTGTTGCCATTAGTGTCTGTCTTTAAGGTTGCCCATAACGTTCTCGCGCTACAGCGGGTTTGGGACTAAATTAAGCCCATTCTTCGGATTTGCCAAATCATCCCAAATACAAGACAAACTTTCCATTAAGCCTATTGCCCAAATCCGTTGTAGCGTGTGTTAGCGGTAGTGCATATTTTTTACTAAATTTTCTTTTCTACGGATAGGCTAATTTAGCTATATTTGGTTCTATATTCAAGATAAAAAATGGTAATTACAATTCCGAATGATATAAAAAGTGAGTTTGAAGGTTATGATTATATCATTACTTGGATAAACAAGTATAAAGATGTGAAAAATACTGAAATTATATTTGATTTCAGTAGAGTTACTTTTCTTGAAGCTAATCTTTGTGCTTTAATTGGAACTATATTTGAAATAATTGAGACCGGTAAAAATAAAATAAGCTTACAAAATATTAAACCTCAAGTTGAAATTATTTTGAGAAAAAATGAGTTTTTAATTCCTTTTGGATTTTCAAAAATATTAGATAACAATGGTACAGTTTTAATTTATAAAAAATTTACGCCAAATGATGATTTAGGTTTTAACAACTATATTACGACCCAATTATTGAAAAAACCTCAATTCCCATCACATAGCGACAAACTTGGCAAAGAAATTACAAGAAATATTTTTGAAATATATGAAAATGCAAGAACACACGGACAGTGTGATTTTATCCATACTTGTGGACAATTTTATCCTAAAAAACCTGATAAACCTTTACATTTTACAATTGTGGACAAAGGAGTAAATATTAAACAAAATGTTTCTGCTTTTTTTAATATAGACTTAAATGCAGCAGATGCCATTGATTGGGCAATGAAGAAAGGAAATACGACAAAAACAGGAGATACTTCTGGGGGATTAGGTTTAGCAGTTATATTTGAATTTATTAAACTTAATAAAGGTAAGATTCAAGTAATTTCTTCGGATGGCTTTTATGAATATAAGAATGGAAATGTAACTAAAAAAAGATTAGGATCAATTTTTGAAGGTACAATTGTAAATATAAAATTTAATCTAAATGACCTTAATCATTATTCACTTGGTAATGAAGACGAATATTTTGAAAATATATTTTAAAAAGCTTAACTTTACACTTTATTATAAACGAATGATTATATTACAATGAAACATTTACTAATTAAAGATATAATTAATTCAGAATTAGCAGTTTCTACAGAAAATGGAGAAAAAGTTTTTGAAGTTGTAGATTTTTATCTTCAAAAGAAAGAAAAAGTAGAACTTGATTTTTCAGGAATAACAATAATGATTACTGCATTCTTAAACGCAGCAATTGGAAAATTATACGGAAAAAAAGAATATACACCTGAATTTTTAAATGAATATCTAAAACTCGAAAATGTTGAGAAAGAAGATCGTAGTCTATTTAAAGATGTGATTCAAAGAGCCAAAGAGTACTTTGCAAACAAAGAAGATTTTGAAAAAAACTCTAATAATGCAATTTATGGCGACGATTAAAGTTGAAGATTTAAATATTGGATTTAGTGATCAATTTTTTTTCGATACAAATATTTGGTTATTACTTTTTGGAACAGTAGCAAATTTTCAAAAGAAAGATCAAAAGGTTTATTCAAAACTTTTAGAAGATTTAATAACAAAAGATAAACCTATTTTTATATCCTCAACAGTTGTTTCTGAATTTGCAAACGTATTGTTACGTAGAGATTTTGATCAATGGGTTTCTATTGGTAAATTTGTAAATGTAAAGTTTAAAACTGATTTTGTTGGAACAAAAACATATCAAGATTCTGTTGATACAATAACAAAAGCCATTAATAAAATTCTAAAACTCCCAAATATTCAACCAGTACCTGATAGTTTTCACTGTATTAATTTGCAGAATATTTTAAGCAATTTCAAAATTGTTGATTTTAATGATTCATATATTTTTGAACTTTCCAAGAGTAATAATTACAAGATAGTTACTAATGATAAGGATTTTCAAAAATTAGGTTCAAATATAGATATTATTACTACTCAAATTTAGGATTTTTGGGCGCATTACCGCTAACGTTCTCGCGCTACAAGCAGTTTGGGACTAAATTAAGCCCATTCTTCGGATTTTCCAAATCTTCCAAATACAAAACTAACTTCAAATTAAGGCAAATACCCAAATTGCTTGTAGCGTGTGTTACCTGCCGTATTTTTTTATATTTTCCAACTTCTCTAATATTTCCTGATATTTTTCATCATAGATAATTTGTGTTTTTAATGGATTCAATAAAACTTTAAATTTATTATTTAAGCAAGTAATGATTCCACTCAAATGAGGATTGTTGTAAAATTCTCCAAGAATTGTCCATTCTTTACCTAAACCTAATTCTTTAAATTCTGGAATATCTTTTACCTCTTCATAGTCAATTAATTCAGCAGATTTTCCTCGAAAATATTCTTTGAATTCGTTGTGCGTAAATCCACTTCCAAAATCTATGTCAATACACAAGAAGTATGAAAGGTTGAATGATTGAATAATTTCATTGTATTTAGTTAGTTTTTTTGTTATTTCATTTGGATAAGAATTCTCTTCTTGCTCAATTTTACCAATTTTGTATTCTATTGAATTTGCGTTTCCACAACAGCTTACAAATTGATGATTAGAACAATTTGACAAAACTGTAAAATAAAAATTTTCGCTTATTAAAATTTTATCTCCAATTTTAGGCAAACTTTGCAAAATCCATTCCTTTAGCTTGGTCACTATAAATTCTACATTATAGATTTCTGATTCGAAATATTCTTCAATAAATGAAATACGGATTATATAATTGGCATTAATTTTTTGAATATGCTCGATGAGTGAATTTTCAAAGTCACTTCTTATTTGGTCTGATTTGCTTTGGCCAAGTCTATAAACGTCACAAATTATTTTTGATTTAGAACAGTTTAAAGTCCAATCGGGTGTTTTTGAATTTATTTTTTTATCATATTCAGATTCGATATTTAATATTTTAAATAATTCACCAAATTTAATTTCTGAAATTGTCGATAGGAAATTTCTTTTGTCTTTTTCAATTTCCAATTTTTTAATTAGTCTTCTTTTATTTATTTCAGAAAACTTTGATAGTCGTTCAACTATGTCAGGATGATATTCTTTATAAAGTTCCAATAATGACATTTCAGTTGTGATTTATACGATTTTTTGGTAATATGGCAGGTAACGTTCCACCGCTTGGCTTAGTTGCGGTCAAAGCGGACTGATTATTTTCGGTTAAGGTAAAATTTTCTGCGTGAATACATTGTTTCAATTTCAAGAAAAGCCAGCAATTAGGCCAAACGGCTGTTAGCGGTTGTGCTTATTGCCATTTCTGATTTATATTTTTATTCCACAATTTTTTAGCGTAGTCTCTATAATAACTTGGTGCTTCATTAAACGCTTTGTCAAAGGTGTAATTTCCACCATCATATTTCATATCTGAAATTTTTACACGATTTTGGCCTCGCATTGCTAATTTTAGTTTTTCTTGGTACATTATAATTTTCATTTCGCAAGGACTTACATCGCCGTGGCAAACGATTTTATACATTATCCAAATTTCTCCAATTCCGTTATTGTTTAAGTCTGTAACATTTAAAGTGTTTTTTAAAAAACTGGCTTCAATATCAACGGGACAATCCTTAATGAAATCGTATATTTTCCAATTCTGTTTAATGACGTTTTTATAACGAATGTAATGATATGCGTAAATTTCAGAATCACGACCGTCATTTTCGGAGTATTTAGTTTTAAATTCTCCTGTTTCACAAGTCAAGACAAAGTTTTCGCCTAATTTATCATTCCAAGTTATTGCGTTTTTAACTTTACCGTTATATTTAATTTCTCTTGGGATTTTGGTTACGCCAATTTTAGTTACCGCAATTTTATTCTGTCCAACAATTTTTAGAGAACAAAAAACTAAAAAAAAGACAAGTTTTGTTTTATTCGAAATTTTCATAAAGTTCTTCATTTTCTAGCATAACCGCTAACGTTCCGACGCTACAAGCTGTTTGCGGCTTTGGAACTGAGTTTTTTCCACTAGGAAAAAACGAATTTATGAAAAT
>NZ_JAADZW010000045.1 GCF_010645065.1 Flavobacterium fluviatile
CTTTCTGATAAAGCTTACTTTATTTGTCTTTGGACTTCAGTTGAACAAATCGATTAACTAGCAACTTAAATTAATTAAAGAACGTTTTAATAAAGTGTTTGAACACAGGAATGAAAGTAAAAGGGAAGCAACCAATAAATTAAAAAGTTTATACTATTCTTTTGGAGAGATTAGGCACAAAGAAGGAGATTCAATAATTATTCCGAGGCATTCATCAGAAAACAGAGACTATATTCCTCTTGGATTTTATAATTCTGATACAGTAATAGCAGATTCAGCAATGGCAATCTACGACGCCCAACCTTGGTTATTTGGCGTACTGCATTCCAAAATGCACATGATTTGGGTCGATGCTGTGGGAGGCAAACTAAAAACAGATTATCGTTATTCGGCTAAATTATGTTATAATACTTTTCCTTTTCCTGCTATCAATGAAACCCAAAAGGAACGCATTAATTTATGTGTTTTTGGTATTTTGGACGAACGGGCAAAATATCCTGAAAAAACAATGGCTTGGCTGTATAATCCGGAGACGATGCCTATTGGTTTAAAACAAGCTCATAAAGATTTGGATTTGTGTATAGAGCAAATTTATCGATTGGCTCCTTTCAGCACCGATGCAGAGCGACTGGAATATCTGTTTAAACTCTATGATGAAATGACGCAAAAAGCAACTTTGTTTGCCACGGAGAAAAAGAAAAGGAAAAAGTATTAATCTTCCGAACGCATATCAATCTTTTTAAATATTGCTTACATAAAATAGTGGTTTTGTGTAGCCAATGTTTTTTGTTGACAAAATTTGTAATCAAATCATATTGTTTGTAGAATAAGCTGCTTTTTTGTAATCAAACTTTTTTGTTTACAAAAATTGTAATCAAAAATATTTGATTACATAATTTGTTCATTTTTTGTAATCAACAGCGATAGATATCAAAATTGTAATCAAACAAGTTTGCGTTCTAAAACTTATGCTTTTTTGTAATCAATGCCTGTTGGGTTCATTATTTTAGCTAAATTTGTAATCAAAAAAAGAAATATGGACTATAGTCTAGATAAAGCAGTTGATTATCATTATGATAGTTTTCCTCCTGAAAACATTAATTATCATCTATTTATTCAGGAACTTGTAAAAGCTACAGACGCATTGGCCCGATTTGACCAAATGCTCAAAAATCTGCATAACACAGAAATTTTATTGGCCCCTTTACGAAATCAGGAAGCTGTTATATCTTCAAGAATTGAAGGAACAATCAGCACAATGGATGAAATTCTACAATATGAAGCAGATTATGAAGGGAAAGATATCACTACAGCAAAAGCAGATGTAATAGAAACAATCTTGTATCAAAGAGCGTTAAAAAATGCCCAAAGCGCATTAGAAAGCGGTTATAATTTTTCATTAAGTTTCATTAAGCAAATGCATCAACAATTGTTATATTTAGGAAGAGGTGCGAATAAATCTCCTGGAGAGTTTAAAAAAGAGCAAAATTATTTAGCCGATAAACAACGAAGAGAGATACAATTTATTCCCATAAGACCCGAAAATTTGGATGATGGATTAGAAAGACTTTTTAATTTTTTAGAAGTTTGTGATTTTCCCCCACTGATTAAAACAGCTATTATGCATTTGGAATTTGAAGCATTGCATCCTTTTAAAGATGGAAACGGAAGAATAGGCAGAATGCTGATAACCCTTAACTTGTGGCGGGAAAATATCCTTTCACAGCCTCATTTTTACATCAGTGGTTATTTTGAAGATAACAAAGACGAATACATTGAACAAATGCGAAACGTTTCTAAAACGAAAGATTGGAATCAATGGATAAAATTTTTCTTAAACGCTGTCGAAAGTCAGGCTATAAGAAATTTAGAGATAGCTGAAAGTATTAAAAATCTATACGAAACAACAAAAACAGAATTTTCGGATTTATTATCATCAAAATGGAATATGGAAATACTGGATTTTATTTTTACCTATCCTGTATTTAGAAACAATAAGTTTGTTAATACTACAAAAATTCCAAATGCTACTGCGGTTTTGATTATAAGAAAATTGGTTGAAAACGGGTATTTAGTCTTAAGAGAAGAATCATCTGGACGCAGAGCTGCAATGTATTCATTCGAACCTTTGATGAAATTGGTTAGAGTATAAAAAAATAGTAAAACATCTGACAAACGAATAGATTTTAATAAAAAAATAGAGAAAAAATTAGCCATTCTTTAGGCAAATTATAAGATACCGAAATGGAAGATACCACAGCCTACAATTATATAAAACCTATCAATTTGGTTAATGTTACCTATGGACAAACAGGTAAAAGTAAATCAACTAATGAATTGGGGATGCGTGAAATGCAGGCAAAAGCCTATGAATCACGTACAGCAAAATATTTATTATTAAAAGCACCACCTGCATCGGGAAAATCAAGAGCCTTGATGTTCCTTGCATTAGATAAACTAATTAATCAAGGATTAAAAAAAGCTATTGTAGCTGTGCCTGAACGGTCCATTGGAAATTCATTTGCCCCGACAGAATTAAAAAAATATGGTTTTTATGCTGATTGGGAACTGCACAATAAATACAATTTGTGTTCTCCCGGAAGTGATAAAGCCAAGGTGAAAGCTTTTGCTGAATTCTTAAAATCCGATTCAAAAATAGTAATCTGTACCCATGCTACTTTGCGTTTTGCTTTTGAAGGTTTACAGGAATCTGATTTTAATGATTGTTTACTCGCTATTGATGAATTTCATCACGTCTCAGCCGATGGCGATAATATTTTGGGAAATGTGATGCGAAAAATAATGGAAAAGTCTTCTGCTCATATTGTTGCAATGACCGGTTCCTATTTTCGAGGCGATAGCGTTCCGGTGCTTTTGCCGGAGGATGAAGAAAAATTCATTAAAGTTACTTATAACTATTATGACCAACTGAACGGTTACGAATATTTAAAGTCATTGGGAATAGGTTATCATTTTTATCAGGGGCGTTATTACAAAGTATAGCCCGAACGTAATATGTCAGCTTTAGAAGAAATATTAGACGAGAGTCTGAAAACAATTATTCATATTCCTAGTGTCAATTCAGCTGAGTCTTCCGGTGATAAATTTGAAGAAGTAAATCATGTTATAGACTGTATAGGAGAATTAGAATATCAAGATACAGAAACAGGTGTTTTATTTGTAAAAAGCAAGCGTTCAGGACGTATATTGAAAATTGCTGACTTGGTCAATGATAACCAAAAAGAAAGAGATAAAATTGTTGCTTACCTAAGAGGCGTAAAAACTCCTGATGATATTGATATGATTATTGCTCTGGGTATGGCAAAAGAAGGTTTTGACTGGCCTTTTTGCCAGCATGCATTAACCATTGGATATAGAGGGTCGTTAACAGAAATTATTCAGATTATTGGGCGAGCAACCCGAGACAGCAATAATAAGTCGCATGCTCAGTTTACGAATCTAATTGCTCAACCCGATGCGGTAGATGATGATGTTCGTTTGGCAGTAAACAATATGCTCAAAGCGATAACCGCTTCTTTATTAATGGAACAGGTATTGGCTCCAAACTTCAAGTTTAAACCAATGGATGATTTTGATAATGAAGGAGAAGACGATGATTCAGATGGAAATACCATAAAAATTAGAGGTTTTAAAAAACCAACTTCACAAAGAGCAAAAGATATTATTGAAAGTGATTTAAATGACTTAAAAGCGCGTATTCTTCAGGATGACACTATGTTAAAAGCGTTGCCAGGAAATCTGGAACCTGAAATAATCAATACTGTACTTATCCCAAAAATAATCCGTGAAATTTATCCTGATTTAGCCGAAGATGATGTCGAGGCAATACGTCAGTATGTAGTAGTAGATTCTGTAATTAAAAACAGTGAAGTAGAGGAACATGGTACTAAAAAATTCATACGTATGGCCGGAAGCTTTGTGAATATTGATGATATTCATATTGATTTAATCGATACTGTTAACCCGTTCCAAAAAGCATTTGAAATTTTATCTAAAAATGTTACAACCTCCATCTTGAAATCAATTCAAGACACTATCAATATAACTAAAATTGAAATGACGGAAGAAGAAGCGATAGCTTCTTGGGAAGCAATTAAACGTTGGAAAACAAATACAGGAAAAGCACCAGATATTAATTCTTATGATTCAAAAGAGCAACGATTAGCTCAAGCTTTATTAATTTTGCAAGAAGCAAAGCGTAGAAAAAATCAAAATGGCTAAGAGTTTAGATGATATTTTTAATGATGATGATTTTGGTTTATTAGAATCAAAAGAAAAACAACACTTTGTCCGAACCGATGAAGACCGCTTGATTGATTCTTTCGAAGAAATTAATCTGTTTTTTGAAAAGAATAAAAGAGAGCCTTCTACGTCTTCGATGTCTGAATATTCATTGTGTTCACGACTCAAAGAATTTAGAAATAACGAGCATAAGAAAAGTATTTTAAAAGCTTTTGACCGATTTAATTTATTGGGTGATGTTGAACTAAAAATTGAATCCCTTGATGATATTTTAAATGATGATACCTATGGCTTATTAGAAGAAGAAGGGGATACTTCTATTTTTGAATTTAAATACACTCCAAAAGGACCTAGTAGGGCTAACGCTGATTATATTGCGCAACGAAAATCAATAACAGAAAGGGAATTTAAGAAATATGAAATCATGTTTCAACAGGTTCATAAAGATTTAAAAGAAGGCAAACGAAAACTTCTTGATTTTTCTAATGCAGAAGATAATTTGATTGAAGGGAATTTCTATTTAGTAGATGGAATACTGGCTTATCTTGAAGTTTCTAATGCTGAAAAGATTTTAAAGGAAAATAAATCAGGCGATAGATTGCGTTTAGAAGGGCGTACAGTAACTGTATTTGAAAATGGTACTGTTTCAAATATGTTATTTAGATCACTCGGTAAAGCTATTCAAAAAAACGGAAAAATTATTACCAACAGAAATGAAGACATGTATAACCAATTACAACAAAATTTTGGTGTCGTTGGCGAAGAGGATATACAAAGTGGCTGGATTTATATTTTGAAATCAAAGTCAGAAAACCCAGAAATAAAAAAAATAGAGCATCTTTATAAAATTGGATTTTCTAAAAACCCCATAAAAGAGCGTATAAAAAATGCTTCGAATGAAGCTACCTATTTATTTTGCAAATGTAGAAATCGTTGCTTCTTACAACTGTTATAGTTTAAATGTTCTGGTTTTTGAAAGTCTTTTGCACCGTTTTTTTGCTGAGGTTTGTTTGGATATTGATTTATATGATAAATACGGAAGCCGATTTATACCCAGAGAATGGTTCAAAGTTCCATTACCCGTTATTGATGAAGTGATCGGGTTATTATTAAATCAAAGTATAGTGAACTATAAATATGATTCTTCAAAAAAGAAGATTATACTAAAATAATAAAGGCTGTCCGCATATGGGCAGCCTTTGCAATAATTGGTTAGATGGTTATTCTTTATCATATTCTCCTGTCAACGAAAAGTATCCAAAAGCTCCCAGTCCCAAAACAATCAATGGAGTCAGGATAAACAAAATAATAATCCCAAATACTAAATCTTCCTGCTGGTCCGATAAAAATTTTGGAAGGCCAAATTCAAACACACAAAAATAGGCTGCAGCAATTGCTAATACGATCCACAGAATTCCCAGGGCTCTTTTTATAAAATTCATTTTTCAGTAGATTAAAGGTGAGCGTTTTTATTTTTATTATCGATATAAATCATTCCAATTACAAAACAAATCGAGGCAATAACGATAGGATACCAAAGTCCGTCGAGATAAAAGTCCTGTTTTCCTGCTGCTTTTGAATGAGTCACAAAATAAGTCGAAATTGCAGGAAGCAAACCTCCAAAAATTCCGTTTCCAACATGATAAGGCAATGACATAGAAGTATATCTGATTTTGACCGGAAACATTTCGACCAAAAAGGCGGCTATTGGCCCATAAACCATAGTAACAAATATAACCTGAATAAACACTAACAAAATCAGACTCCATTCATCGCCCGAATTAATAATGACAGAGGTAGTAACCTGAGGGGCTTTTTTAGCAGCGAAATGGGTCTTTTTTTCAATTGAAACAGTGCCGTCTGTAAATTCTTTATGAGTTGTATAAACAGAATCTTTAGCCGGAGTTAGTTCAATCGTAGTTTTTGTTTTTTCTGTAATTTCAGTTTTTAGACCAGTATCTGTTGTATTGTACATTGCTTTGTAAATTGGTCTGTACAGCAAAATAGCAAGCAGCATACCACCCATCATAATATATTTTCTTCCTACTTTATCACTCAGCCATCCAAATACAATAAAAAATGGCGTTCCTAATAAAAGTGCAATTCCCAATAAAGTATCTACCTGCGAAGAGTCAATGTTCATAACCGTTTTCATGAAACTCATGGCATAAAATTGTCCGGTGTACCAAACGACTCCCTGCCCCATTGTAGCTCCAAATAAAGCCAGCAGTACAAATTTTAAGTTGTAACGGTTTCCAAAACTTTCTTTTAACGGACTGGTACTTGTAGTTCCTTCTTTTTTCGCTTTTGCAAATTCAGGAGACTCGTCCATATTTTTTCGAATTAAATACGAAACGCCTACCATTACTATCGAAACCCAAAACGGAACACGCCATCCCCAGGTATCAAAATCTTCAGCAGAAAGAACTGTTTTTGTCGCCAGAATGACCATCAGTGAAATGAATAATCCAACCGTTGCAGTGGTCTGGATCCAGGAAGTCCAATAGCCCCGCTGTCCTTTTGGAGCATGTTCTGCCACGTAGGTAGCTGCTCCGCCGTATTCTCCTCCAAGAGCAAGTCCTTGTAATAAGCGTAAGATTAAAACCAATAAAGGAGCCATAAATCCAATTGTTTCATAACTCGGAATACAGCCTATCAAAAA
This sequence comes from Flavobacterium fluviatile, assembly GCF_010645065.1. GTDB lineage: Bacteria > Bacteroidota > Bacteroidia > Flavobacteriales > Flavobacteriaceae > Flavobacterium > Flavobacterium fluviatile. The sequence goes on from NZ_JAADZW010000045.1 coordinate 6,926, forward strand.
GGTAGAACCACCCATTAACAACAGCGTAGCCATAAAAGTATATTTGCGGCCAATAATATCTCCAAGTCTTCCAAAAAATAAAGCTCCAAAAGGACGCACTACAAATCCTGCGGCAAAAGTCGCCAGGGTTGACAAAAATGCTGCTGTAGGATTGTCACCGGGAAAAAATTTTGTTGAAATCACTACGGCTAAACTTCCAAAAATATAGAAATCATACCATTCAATCATAGTTCCCATAGAAGAGGCCGAAATTACTTTCCAGATACCTTTGGTAGATGTATTACTCATAAACTGCAAATAATGTAATTGATAATAAACAAATAATTAAAATATTTTTTTACGAATATAAAAGATATTTATTTATTCGAATGATACTTTTTTAACAAAAGGACATTAATTGTTTATTTTACATTTTTGGATAGTGGAAAGGCTGTGGTAAGCAAAAAAGATTTAATCTGAAAGATTAGAGCTAAATATCCCGGACAATACAAAACCATTACCAGTCCATATTGAATTATTTTGATAAAAGAAGCACTAATGCTTCGGCGGAAATGAAATTTATAAACTCCTTTAAAAGTAAATTAAAAGATTGTGAATAATCTTTGAATGCAAAAATAAAAGGGTCAAGAACAAAACTTGGGGAGGAATTGAAGATTTCCTAACTTAGCCATCAAATTAATACTCTTTGGAAAATT
>NZ_JAADZW010000046.1 GCF_010645065.1 Flavobacterium fluviatile
TAATGTTCATCCATTGGCGATAAGAGATGAATATATTGAACTTTGGAAAAATAGTACGTACAATCTTTGTATCTGGAACGTCTGGATGTTTGGCGCCATTATAGACCTCAATAATAAACTGAGCCCTTTTGTTGTAGTTCTTTTTATTATACGCCATGAAGCAAAAATAAAAAGTAACTTTAACTTGTGCAACACGAGTTTTTGAGCAAAAAAAAACCCGACTGGATCCAGTCGGGTTTTTGCTATTCTATACGTATATTAGATAAATTTCCCTCATAATCGAGATCACAATATATTGCTTGCAAAATCAATGCGTTATAAGCGTTTTTTGCCCTGAAGGTAGTTTTAATAGCAAAGGAACTGTCTTTATTCATTCCGTTATTCCAGGTATTAACAATTTCCAGACTAGACGGGTCGTTTAAATTTTGTTTTAAATACCTTCTAATGGGTTTATAACCGCCTCTTAGTTCGTCAAAGTTTTTGTCTTCAAAACGTTCAGAGTATGTTTTTGTTTCAGTTTCTACTTTAGCTGCTGCTTGTTTTTCTTCATCCTTAGTACTGCTTTGTGTAAATCTTGCAAATAGACCTAAGGCAATGAATCCTATTATGATATAAATTATTTTTTTCATGTGTTCTTTTTTTTAACAGACTCCAAATGTAGTATTTTTTCTAATATTTTAAATCCGTCCAGTGAATTATTTTCCCAGTAAAATCTTCATTGAAGTAAGCGAAGAAATCCTCTACAGTATCAAAACCATCGTTTTGGGCTAACTCTTTTACTCGTAAAACTTTAAGTTTTCTCCCATTAATACAAACTGATTTTGCCTTTTCTCCGAAGTGGTATATCTCAATTGTTTGAACACTAACCACCGGCATAACCGGAGCAAATCGAAACATTTTCTTTGTCCTCACATTGATAAAAAAATCAATCATCATTCCGACTTTCCAACGGTCTTTTGGGTCTTCCCGGATAGTGTGAATTTTAGGTTTCGCTTCAACTAATTTTAAAAGTTTTTTATTGATGCATTCGTAATACATTTCAGGAAAGATGTACTTATTATCAATTTTATATTTATCCTCTATTGAAGCCCATATTTTTTCTACAAAGTCAGTAGGCTTTCCGTTTATTTGTGTGCTAAATCCTAGTATCATATTATCTTGTTTAATCGTTGTCAATTATAAATTTAACCCCTAAAATGGTTTTGACGTTTCTGTGACATTTTGCGCCATTGTAGCTCATTTTATTACATACAGCATATTTTGGAATAGTCATAAGTCCTAGATATTTTCCAACTACTTCAATAAATTGAACTAGGTCGTTATTTGTAAAGCTGCCTTCATACATTTTTTCATCTAAAAACATAATTAGCTTTTGTCCGTTGCTTGATATTGTTGGCTTTTCCATTTGTTCAATTTATTGAATTGCTATTAGTAAGTAGTTACCATCAACCGCCTATGATTGTGGGTAGAAGTTGCCGATACTCTCTCGAACATCTTTGTAAAACGCTTTTTTATCGTGATTTAAACATCTTGCATTATAAGAATCACTACCCTGTTTGTCGTGAAGCTCATTGCCTAAATCAGATAAAGCAGAAATAACTTCATCTACAATTAAAAAAGCTTTTCGCTTCAAATCTTTTTTTGCATAATCCGAACAATTATCCCATAAAGCTTTTGATATTTTACCGTTGTTTACTTTTTCTAAAATATCAGTTGCTTTTTCTATATGTGTCAATTTCTTTATAATTATACCTTCATTTTGTAGTTTTTCTTTAAATTCTTCTTTGGATAAATTCTGCTCTTTAGATTCCTTCCAAATTTGGTGTGCTGATTTTTTCATTTTGTATTATTTTAAAAATTAGTTTCGTTCGTGGTATGATGGTAACAACCGCTATATTTCAGCGTTGGTTTTGTGGAATTACCGTTATTAATAATGTTTTGTTTTCGGCAGAAAATCTGCGGTTCTATGTCACGCCGAAATTATAGCGGCAGCCGTTAGCAGGAATACTACGTTAACTGCTAAAATCGAAAGTTAGTTGTTGCACTATGTTTTTTGTGAACTGCTTAAATTCTACTTTATCAAAATTATAATTTACAATTCCTTCGATAACTAAAGCATATTCATCTTTATTAAATAATGCTTTCAAATATCCATTGTCATCGCATACTTTTTTAACCTTTTCTAGTGTTTTATTAAAAGCACTTTTCACATTTGAATTACTAAAATTTATATGAAAATCAACATCGTAATCATTAAATTCTTCCGTAATATCTAATATTAATTTTTCGTGATTATCAGTGTATAATAGTTCGGCAAGTTTTGAATTTCCCAATTTTTCACAAAATAAAAATATCGTTGCGATTCTTAATTTATCTTCAAGACTATAAATTTCTCTTGTTGATTCGTAAATTATTTTTTCTATGTCCATAATGAAAAAATTCGTGGTTAATAATCCGTACTCCTGCTAACACACGTCTTACCTCATGGTTGGCATTAGTGGAATTATATTTTCATAATTAATTTTTCGTTTAGCCGAAACTACTCGGTTTTTCAATCCAACCACGCGGTAAGGCGTGGGAACGTTAAGCTTTAGTCCAATCATCATTATAATACTGACGATTTATGAAAGTTGATAAATGAGCAATGGCGGTACCGGTTTTTGACAAGTATTTTTTATATCCTGGAATAGCAAGAAAGCATTTAATTTTGTCGGCATCTTTTAGTTTTTTGAACTGCTTTTCAGAGTCAAATTTTGATATTTTATGTCCGTACAAATTCCAAAGATTTTCAAAGTCTAAAACGGGAGCAGCTTTTGTAATTTCAAAGTTATCTTTGAGTTTTTTTGACATCCACACATTTTGCATAACATTTTCTGATGATGGAAAGTTAGAACCTGAAAATAGCCACGTTATTTGTTTCGGTGAGAGTGAACCGTCCAGAATTTCGAAACTTTTAAAATCTCCGTTTAAATGGTATTTAAACAGCCAGATATAGCCGTTTTTCTTGCTTTTTACAGTGTAAATTGTGAGTTGTTCCATTCTTGTAGTTCTTTTAGATTGTTAAACGTTGGAATGCCTAATTGGTCGCAAATTTCAACTTCAAGTTTTGCGCCTTTTGATCGCATCCAGTCATTAATTAGAATTACTCCATCACAACTCATAACTGTTGTGATACATTTTTTCATTGCCACATTCCACGGACATTTCCAATCACCCACAACTACTAAAGGATTTATAGCTTCAAAACCTAAATCAGTTAATTGCTTTTGAATTATGCCAAACTTCATTGTGCATTCGGCTATTGGTTCACCGGTTACTTTTCCGGCTATGTAAATTTTCTTTTTCATATTATTCTAAGTATAAACCTGTGTTAATTTGAGTGTGATAATTGCCTCCTTCAATGCCGGAGATTCTTTCTTTGTCCTGCTTTGATTTTTGACTGAGTTTTGAACTGTCAACCTGCGTGATCTGTTCATCATTGAAAATTTTTGATTTAATTACATACCTGGAGAAAAATTCAGCTTGTAGTTCTTTCCGTCGGGCGTTCTTGGTTTTGGCACTTCGACAGCGGTTAATAATGGGTACACAAACTTTTTTAAATTGCGCATTCATGTGACGCCTAAAGTATTCGTATGATGTAGACAATAAAACATAATCTAAATACTCCATATTGATAAAAATGCTTTTTCGGGTAAAGCCTGTTTTTGTGGCGTTGAACTCTTTGCCTTTAAAAAAGAAGCTGTGAAGCTGTACAAATAAATCTAAATCTAATTGAGTAGAATATTTAAACTCGTATTCTGTTAGATGGATAGTTAACAGATATTCTTCTGATAGATCATGTTTTTTCAAAAGCTTGTTTAAAGCAATTTCGGCAGCTGCTTTTTCACCTTCTGTCGTTCCGCGTTTTACGAGCTCGTAAATTTTGGCTATCTTTTCTTTTGTTGAGAGATTCATTTTAAAAGGTATTTTACAGGTTTGGTATGAATAAATGTTTTTGAAATTTCCCTGGCCTCCTGCTTTAATCGTTTATCGTTATCAAATATGCTTTCGGCTTTTAGCGTTGGTCGTTTGGGGTATTTTTTTTGTCTCATTATGCCAATTGTTGGTTTATATTTGCTGAAATTTGATTGATTACAATTTTATCATATTCGCACATTGGATAATTTGCCATCGAAACCAAGTACTGTTCTAAAAAGTGAGCTTCTACAAGTTCCAGACTAAAATCATATTTATCTTTTGCGTTGAACAGATCAGTAACCTGGTTAACTTGTAATTGCTTGGTCTTGAATTTCAAAACAACTTTATCCATTACACTTTTTGATACTTTGGCAATTCGACCTTTAGCAGGAGCTTTAGACGCCTGATCGAATACATAAACCAAAGCGCTAATTTGTTTTGCTGTTAATTTTAATTTTACTTTTGCTTTCATCTACGTTCGGTTTAAGAGTTGATTTGCGACCATGTCAAATGACAATACTGAATTTGATTATAACAATCAGATAAAGCGTTGTGAGCAGTTCCAGCATACTTGAAATTTGCTTTAATTTCAGGTTTGAAACTAACCAGAGTTCTTACACATCTTTCTTTTTTAAAATCCCAACAGATAGGTAATTTTGCTTTGTTATAGGCGTTTTGAAGTATTCCTAAATCAAATCTGGCAGAATTGCCCCAAACTTGATAATCTTTGTTACAGAATCCAGAAAAGGAGGTTAACGCATCAACAATATGAACAGTTCCGTTCAGAAGACTTTTACGAGCTTCATCGGTTTGTTTCATCCACCACATAATTGTATCAGCATTTACAATTAATCCTAAATCGATACATGATTGTAATGATATGTTGATATAAAACTCTTTGCCTGTTTGACCTGTGTTAATATCAAATTCCACTGCTGCCAAACTTATAATTGCAGAGAATGACTCATTAGCCATTGTCTCTAAATCTATCATTAAATGATTCATGTTACTTATATTTTTTTGTTCCAATGATGCACTACAATTGAATTCAGAGCAACTATTAATTTTTCAAGCTCTTTTTTATCCATATCCATTAAAGGCTTTTTAACGGGTGATTTATCACTTTTTAAAAAGTCACTTAGCTTGTCTAAATCGGCAACTTTACCCCATCTTTCACTAGGAACACTCCATTCTTTTGTAATACATATCGAACGTATTAATTTGTGAACTTTAGCATATTTGTGTTTTGGATCAAACAAGCCCCAATTTTTGTTATCTGTTTTGTTACCTCGAACAATGTTTTTTAGCTGCTGTTTTGGCTTCATGTAATCATCGATTGCGGAGCCGGTTCCGGTGTAGGTGTATGCTTTAGTTGTTGTCATAAGCCTTTAATATTTGAAAGGTTAAGAAGTAAAATCCCTGTATATAAATACCGTTATCCTTGTATAGCTTAGAAAAGTCAATTGTAAGTGCTGCACATCGTTTGTGCTTTTCGTTCAATTCTGTAGCTTTTTTAATGATTCTTTGTTTTAAATCCTCAATTCTGTCGGCATTTATTAAAGTACCTTCTAAAGTTGTTAAGAAGTTACTGAACTCTTCTTGTAATCTATTTTTTGTTTGTGTCGAGTGACCTAGATAAACAAAATAATGTGTTGCTTGCTTTGCCATATTCCTGATTTTTGTAATAATTATTAATATTCCTTTTTTGTGTAATGTTGCTCCTGAGTCGGGATTCGAACCCGCAGACTAAAAGTCATCCACTTTTTAACTCAGGAAACCGAATTAACTAACCTATTTTCTTCTAGTTATATATTCGAATATCAAACCCACCATAACAAAAAAACC
>NZ_JAADZW010000047.1 GCF_010645065.1 Flavobacterium fluviatile
TATTAATTGTTAGTATTTCAAAGATACATTTTCATATTTTTAATCTATGTCAAAGATATGAGCCCTGATGGAAGCGGTATCTCCCGATTTAGAAAACAAGGCTTTAGCCGTAGTTTTTCTTATCGGGAATTTAGCGAACAGCAGGACAAAAGGTCCTGATGAAAAGGAATGTTTCTGCTTCTTAAATTCATCATACAAATTGTCCGAATTAATGCCGAATTTGTCCTTTTACACCCCTAACCTATTGATTTTTAAACTTTAAATTTGTGGTACAACTATTTAAAACACACAAAATGAGTGCATCAGATTTTAGTACAACAATAAAGGTTGACCAGTCGCCGGAGGAAGTTTTTAATGCCGTAACAAACGTTCGTGGCTGGTGGTCTGAAGAAATTGAAGGCGATTCGGCTAAGCTGAATGATGAATTTAATTATCATTACGAGGATATTCACCGTTGCAAAGTGAAACTCACAGAAGTAATTCCCAACCAAAAAATCGTCTGGCTGGTAGAGGAGAACTATTTTAAGTTTACGGAAGACGAAACCGAATGGACGGGTACTAAACCAACTTTTGAAATCACGGAAAAAGACGGAAAAACAGAACTAAAGTTTTCGCATGTTGGTCTTGTTCCGGAATACGAATGTTTTGACATCTGCAGGGATTCGTGGACAAACTACATTCAGAATAGCTTAAAAAAACTGATTACTACAGGCAAAGGCGAACCAAATGCGAGCGGAAAACCCTAGACAGAAAACGAAAAAAAACTGAGTGCCGGCGAATAATGCTATTCTCAAAAACAACAATAAAATATATTCCGTTTACAAAACTACGGCTACAATTATCGAAATATTCAGCTTATCAGCTTAACTTTGCAGTCTATAGAACTAAAAACGTTAAAATACAGCACCATGGATATTTTGGAATTGATGAAAAAAAGATACTCTGCGAAAAAGTACAATACTGACAAGGTCATTCCGCAGGAAAAAATCGAAGCACTGAAAGAGGTCTTATACCTGAGCCCATCTTCTATAAATGTTCAGCCGTGGAAATTTACATTTGTGCAAAATCAGGCTATTAAGGCACAATTAGCTGCGGTTTCGATGCATAATCTCGAAAAAGTAAATCAGGCGCAGCTGGTAGTGGTTTTTAGTGTTGCGGATAATCTGGATGCTTTTCAGCAAATAGTAGATACACAGTTTCCGGAAGCACGCAGAAACTGGTACAACCAGATCAGGGCCAGCAAACCTGAAGCCGAATTAAAAACATGGTTGTCTCAGCAGGTTTATATTGCCCTTGGCGTTGGCCTGACGGCAAGTATTGCCTTAGGTCTGGATTCGACTGCCATGGAAGGAATCGAGTCTGACAAATACAGGGAAATCCTTAACATGACGGACTTTAAACCTTTGTTTGCAATGGCGGTTGGATATGGTGCTGAGGATGATTTTAACCGAATCGAAGTGATGCCTAAATCCAGAAGATTACTGGACGGCGTGATTGAAAGTATTTAGCCTCCTAAACGGCTGAAATTCCAAATGTCATCCTGAGCGGAGTCGAAGGCTTTATGAGTACAAAGGGGCTTCGACTCCGCTCAGCCTGACAACTCAATAGTATGATTTTTATATCTGACTAAAATGCTCTAACCAACAAAACCCTCATTTATGACCACCGACATCATAGAATTAAACAATTTTATCGTCCTGATCGAACATTCCAATGCAGAGAAAACCTTTGTTCAGAAATGTGAAATAGACGGAGATGCGGTTGGTTTTGCTTTTTATGGTTCGGGCAATGTTGAATTAGAGATCAAACACAATAATCAGACAAAATATTTAACGAATACTACCGGACTGGCGATTTCTTTTTTTGGCAATCAAAAAGTAGAATTTGCCCATAAAATCGCTCCGGACAAACCACTGCAGTCCATCAGTATTTTTACGAAACTTAAAAACCTGCATACACTCTCTCAGGTTGAAAAAGAAATTTTCGAAAAACAGTTGCCCGAATTATTAAATCCAAAAGAACATTTTGTAAAAGGCCCTACTTTTTTTATGACGCTTGACATGCAGCTTGCGGTTCAGAAGATTTTCAACACCACCTACTCCGGCAATACAAGGCTTTTGTTTTTAAAGAGTCAGGTTAATGAATTGCTGTCGCATTATTTTGCCCTTTTGTCTGATGATAAAAAAACAGAACTGACCGACAAGGACAAAGAGAAACTTTTTCAGGCAAAAGATATCGTGACCACACAATATTCAAAACCGCCTACTATTTCAGAATTATCAAGGCTCATCGGACTTAACAGCACCAAACTGAAGAAGAACTTCAAGGAATTATTTGGGATTCCGATTTACAAATACATTCACGAAGAACGGTTGAACAAAGCGTATGAACTCCTTACGCAAACAGAAAAAACCGTTCAGGAAGCCGCCTGGGAAGTTGGATATGAAAGCCTGAGTTCCTTTTCGAATGCTTTTCAGAAGAAGTTTGGCTCCAGGCCCAACGAAGTAAAAAAACAATTCCTTTCAAACAAATCTTAATTCTTTTCCGACAAATGATTTGGTTATGATCCGTGCAACTTTGCAGTATCATTAATCTAAAATCATATACAAATGGAAAATCAGAAAATTTTAGTCCTTGGCGGAAACGGAAAAACCGGCCGCAGGGTAACGAAACTGTTAAAAGAGAAAAGCAATGCCGAAGTTTACATCGGATCCAGAAGCGGCATCCCTCCTTTTCACTGGGAAAATCCGGAAACCTGGCCTGAGGTAATCGAAGGAATTGATACGGTGTACATCACCTTTCAGCCCGATCTTGCCATTCCGTCAGCACCAGAAACGATTCAGAAATTTACGACTTTGGCCACTCAAAACGGTGTCCGGAAAATAGTACTTCTTTCCGGAAGAGGCGAAAAAGAAGCACAGGTTTGCGAAGAAATTGTAAAATCGACAGCAAAAAACTGGACGATTGTAAGAGCCAGCTGGTTCAGTCAGAATTTTAGCGAAAGCATCTTTTTAAAACCTATTCTGGCAGGTTATGTAGCCATAGCAAGAGCCGAAACACCAGAGCCTTTTACCGATGCTGATGATATTGCAGCCGTGGTAACCGAAGCACTTTTAAACGAAAAACACAACGGAAAAACATACGAACTTACCGGTTCGAGACTGCTCAACTTTAAAGAGGCCGTTGCCGAAATAGCCCGAATTACAGGCAGGCAAATTCAGTTTCAGTCGCTTTCTGTAAAAGAATACATCGGTATGCTGCGTGAATATCAGGTTCCGGAAGACGAACTTTGGCTGGTAAACTACCTCTTTACAGAAGTTTTAGACGGCCGAAATTCCAGCATTACCAACGATATTGAAAAAGTCCTGGGCCGAAAAGCCAAAGATTTTACCGATTACGTAAAAGAGACAGCGCAAACCGGAATCTGGGATGCTCCTAAACTGGTAGCAACACCATGAATTATCCAAGAGCCCTATTAGCAGGCGTTATGGCATGGCTTTGTGTTGTGATTACTTTTTATGTTTTGGAACACATTCCGTTTTTTAAGGAATCGACGACTGCTCAGTCATTCATTGCTGCTTTTACCATTATATTTTATGCCTGGTTTGCCGCCTGGTTTTATTATAAAAAAGCAGCAAAAAAATCGGGGCTTCTGGCAGGAATTTTAATTACTGGCACCGCACTGCTTCTGGACATTTTAGTAACTGTCCCGTTTATCGAAATCCCAAAAGGAAACACTTATCAGGTCTTTTTCAGCAATCCGTTGTTGTGGATTCTGGCAGTCATTAACGTACTCACGGTTTTTTTGTATTTTAAACGAAACACCGCCACAAACCAAAACTAACAAACTAATCCGATTTGTGATAAGCAGATCGGATTTTTTTATGGCATGCCCCGCAGAAAAAGCGGGTCGGGCTATTCGCTAAATTCCCGGTTAACAAAAACTACGGCAAAAATGCCTTGTTTTTCTAAACCGGGAGATACCGCTGCTATCCCAATGTCATTAAGTTAACGTCACTTCGAGTGATTTTTAATCATAATGCGATAGCTTTATTATTAAAAATTGTATCGAGAAGCTTTCTAATACTAAGGTTCTCGATACATTTTCTTTAAAAAAAGCTATCGCATTTTTAAAGAAAACACTCGAACTGACGACAATATCCCTAAACGTAATGACATTGGCTGCTATCCCTCATGCGGCTTTGGGTTTCATAATAATATTTACTTTCTAAAAACAAAAAGTATTTTCAAAATTAAATACATGATTGATATACGAACAAAATAAAGATGAATATTCTTATATTTAACCTCAATTTTAATTAAAAAAAATGAATTGGTCATCCAGATTAATCTTGCATAAAAAAGAATTCAGAATCGCTGTTTATTTTGAAAAAAACACAAAATTAATTGAGCGTATCAAACAATTTGAAGGTGCCAAATGGAGCCAAACCTTAAAAGTCTGGCATTTACCGGACAATGAACAGAACCGGATTCATTTTAAAATACCCGCAGCCTATTTATCATTACCATCAGAAGAAGGAATTTTAGCTATACAAAAGTTCAGTAATTGGCTTACTTCCAGACGTTATAGTCCCAATACTGTAAAAACATATATAGAAGCCTTAAAATCCTTTTTAGTATTTCATCGGGAACTTCCGGTTTCAGAGATCACAAATGAACACGTCATTGCCTACAATAATGAGTATATATTAAAAAACAATATTTCGGTCTCTTATCAGAATCAGATTGTAAATGCCATCAAATTATTTTTCAGAACTGTCGAGAACAAAAAAATGGAAGTAGAAAGCATTCATCGTCCCAAAGGTGAAAAAAAGTTACCCAATGTATTGAGCAAAGAAGAAGTTAAACTAATATTAAACGCTCATCATAATATCAAACACAAAACAATGCTTTCATTAATCTATAGCTGCGGATTAAGGCGCGGTGAATTATTAAATCTAAAACCCGCCGATATTGATTCCAAACGAAACTTAATCCTGATAAAACAATCTAAAGGCAAAAAAGACCGCATCGTTCCGCTTTCTCCAAAAATATTAGAAATGCTGCGAAGTTATTATATCTGTTATAAACCAAAAACCTGGCTATTTGAAGGACGAAACGAAAACGAACCTTACGACGAACGCAGCTTATCAAACGTTTTGAAACAAGCTTTAACAAAAAGCAATATTCAAAAACCTGTAAGTCTGCACTGGCTGCGCCATAGCTATGCCACTCACCTATTAGAATCCGGAACCGACCTCCGCTTTATTCAGGAACTTTTGGGACACAGCAGCAGTAGAACAACAGAAATTTACACACATGTAAGCACGAAAAGTCTGCAGCAAATAAAAAGTCCATTTGATGATTTGTAGTAAAATATTTCTATATTAGCATTCAGTAAAAAAAGCCAATTTATGGCATAAAGCCAACATAAAAATAGCTTATTGAAGCCATTTTATGGCTGGTATAAGTAAGTTAGGAGAGATTGCTCCGTGGACGAACAACAGATGAATTTAATAAGGATTTTGGAAACGGAAAAGACTAAAAACGT
>NZ_JAADZW010000048.1 GCF_010645065.1 Flavobacterium fluviatile
TATATTTGAAAAAAGGCTCCGATTATAAAAACCGAAGCCTAAACTTTTCAACTTACACACTTTTTGGGATAGTGTCAGTTTTACCATTCTTTCCAAGCTCCTGTTCTAATAAATTCAAGGTATTTTTGATATTGTTCGATGGTTGATATTTCATTTTCGTAATTGTCAAGTAATCCCCGTATTTCAAGTATGCTTTTAATTCTTTCGGACAATTCGTCGTCTGACTGTACATCTCTTTTGTTAACTCTGTCAACAATTTGTTCGTATTTCCTTTCAAATTCGCTTCCAAGTTCATTCTCAACTTCGGCTTTGAGTTTTCTATACTCTCCATCTTTAGATTGAATTGCTTCGCTAAGTTTTTCAAACCGTTCTCGTTCTTTGTCTTCAAGCTCTCTAAATTCTCGTTCAAGATTTTTTTCTTCTCTCTCAAAATCTCCCGCAAATCTTGATTCTTCTCGTAAATCAATGTCCAAATAGCTCTGTTGTCTGTTAATGCTTTTTTGCTCGTCATCAATTCTTGTTTCTTCAAATCCAAATTCTCTTCTAATTTCTTCTTCAGAGTTTCCAACTCGGTATCTAAGCTTAATTTCCCTGTCAGTATTTGCTTCTTCTTCTGTAATATCTTCTCTACGTTTAATATATCTTCTTTCCAAACCTGAGTAGTTTTCTTCAAATGCAGTTTGTTGTTGTTCAAAGTCTCGAAATCCTTGTTCAACTTCTTCTTCTTTGTCTCTAATACTTGAATATACTTCATCCTCAAATCCTCTTTCCAGTTCGTCCAGTCTTTCTCTATTTCTCTTTGTGTTTGTCTTAACTCTTGATAATTCAGATTCAAATTGTTGTTCAATTCTTCTGTATTGTTGAGTTCCCAAACTGATTTTAATTGACCGTATAAGATTGCTAATTTGGTTTGTTCTACAGACGGCAGATTCTGCAAAAAACTTTCTTTGGAGTTCATCAATTGATGATAATTCCTCTCTATCTCCTTTGGAAACTTGAATGTAGTTAGTGCGTTCTTGGACATAATTATAAACCCATTTAGTATTATTTGTTGTGAGTAAGCTTTTTGCAATATTTTCTTCTGAATCTTTTGGTATAATAATTTGTATTGTATTTATTCCTAGTCTTTTCAGTTTAACCTTTTTTTCATCATCTAATTTATGGGTTAATACAATTTCAATTAATAAAACAGGATCATCTTTAGAATTAAAGAAAGTTAAGTCGGGTCGTATCAAAAGATTTTTATTTTCTAAATCTGGATTTTTCCCGTGGACTACATTGCCTTCATCATCTTCATAAAAAGTCAGTTCGGCTCTTACATGATGTGCTTCAATAAATTGTGCTTCTTCCAGAAGAACAGCTTTCTTTCCATCCGGAGAATACGAATAAAGATTAGGAACTTTTATGCGTTTTGTAAATTGAAGTATTTCTATTGCAAGTTTATGTCTGTAGTCTTGGTTGCTAAAAGTACATTTTCTTTCATTGTCAACTCCTTTTGCCGAGTGTCTAAAATAAGATTTATGATAGATATTTTTTTGCTTTACTGCATCCATTTCTTCTTTACACCCTAAGCACCAATAACCCTTTCTTCCGCTTAATGCATCACCAATGTAAACAACTTCATCTTCGATGTTTTTGGCATATTCATTTTCTTCTTTTGGGTTCAGTTTAGACATTTACAATTTTAATTATTGGCTATTCATATATTTAACAATGTATATTTTATCAATTTGGGATTGAAAGAAAACAAAATTAAAAAAAGCATCTACTTAAGTTTTGTACTAATCCATTAGTTATACGTAGTATATAAATGGCTAACGTAAACATGTACATTCTCAAAAATTCAGATGCTTTACCTTCGGTTTTCTATTATCTGTATAGATTTCAATTTACCTCCTGTGCCAATATAGAATCTTTATTAAAGTATGTTTTACGGATTTCCATAATTATTAAAAATAGTCTATATTGTAATTAATAAAGCACGTAAAAATACTTGATTTTAACTCAATCGAAAGTAATAAATTATTTTGTGTAATTTCCGATTTTGTCATAGGAACATTCAATTATCTACTTACTTTATGAAGATTATTACATGATAATTGCAATTGCATCTTAAAATGTATATTGGAAAATCTTTAACTTTTTTAGAAGTCTTTGAGAGATTAGAATATTTATAAGGCGCTTATAAAGCGCCTTCATCAGCAAAGGAATAATAAGATTCGGGAGTTATAATTAATGAATCCAGTAATGTAATATCAAGAAGTCTTCCAGCTTCTTTTACTTTTCGAGTTATCTGTTTATCGGCTTCAGAGGCTGTAAGGTTTCCTGATGGATGATTATGAATCATCATAAGTGATGTAGCATTTGCTTTAAGAGCTGCGGAAAATATTAATCTAAGATCGACAACAGTTCCCGCAATTCCTCCAGAAGAGATTTCGTAAATTCCAAGTGCCTTGTGAGCTTGATTCAAAAGTAATACTTTGAACTGCTCGAAGAATTCTATTTTATTGTGATCCCAAGCTGAAAGAACAAGTTTATATGCATCTTTAGAAGATTTGATTTGTGGTCTTTCAGAGTTTTTTATTTTTGTTTTATAGATCAGTTCAATTTCAGATACAGTCTGCCAGTTTCGATTTAAAGTTTCCATAATTTCTATATTTTAAATTAATTATGGAACATTCACCGGGAATCCCGCTAGCAAGCGCAAAAAGCAACGCAATAAAGCAGGATTTTTTTTTCCTGCATTTATGGGGGAATTTTTTGCTAGCGCCCGCAGGGGATTCTCGAACTTTGTGACGAAATTAATTAAGATATAAGAATAATAACAATCCTCTTGGTTTTAGCATCTTAAAAAACAAAAATTAATAAGGTTCTGTCACATTTATTAATGAAAGCATGAAAGAGTAAAGCATTGTTGATTTTGACGATAGAATTCATCCTTTTATTAGAAGACGATTAAAAATTAAACGAAATCTAAAATGCATATTTAAATTGTTTTACTATCGTACTTCAATTTGTAATATTATGTATCGGTTGAATCAAAGTTTGTTTATTTCGTTCTCATTTTTTATGTTAGAAAGCGTAACTGGTTGCGTTATATAAAGATTTTTAATGGAAGTAATATACATACATGTATTAAGTAATTAAAATTCTGAGTAATAAGAATTATCTATATATTTGGTTAATCTAATATGATGTTTGTCATACATGTCTAACCAAAAGACTGTGGCTTTTGTATGATTTTGTCGTACATAAATATAAGTCATTCCCAAAACACTAAATAATAATAAGTGAAAGAAATAAATACTTTAGAAGAATTCAAGAATAACACACAAAACAGAAACGATGGTTTCACCGATTTACGATTAAACAATTGCACAATTAATGTTGAAGTAATAATTTATTATCCTTTAGGTGTTATATTAGTTGATAATTGTATTTTTAATAGGACAGTAAAGATTAATCAAGATATTGGTGATAATGCAAATTTTAGTAATTGCAAATTTAAATCTGATGTAAACTTTAGCAATTGTAAGTTTATTAAAAAAGTAAGGTTTTATTCATCTCATTTTGAAGGAAAAGTTGAGTTCAGAAATACAGTTTTCAATGATTTAGCAGATTTTTGGGGAGTTATTTTTTTTCAGAAGACTATTTTTTATAAAACGGACTTTCTTAAAACAACTGTTTTTTCAACAACTGTATTTAAAGAAAATGTATTGTTTACATATTCTTTAATAGAAAAATTAATAATTTTCAGAGGCACAAAGTTTAACAAAGGACTAGATTTATCAGTTGCTATTATTAGTGGAACCATTAGTCCTTTTGATATTACAATAGCAAATTTTAAATGTAATCCTGACACGCAAGACGAAAAAATTTATGAAAATTATGTTTCAAGTGAAGGTATTATTGTAGAAAAAAACAAGCGAGAAACATTCAGAATTTTAAAAAAGCATTTTATTGACCAAAGTAATTCTATAGATTACTTGAAATATTCGAATTTTGAACAAGAAACATATTATCATCAATTAAAGAAAAAAGTATTTCGTAAGAATCCTGAAAAGGATTCAATTCAAAATTTTATAATCCTGATTTTAAATTATATTTCAAACAATCACGGCAAATCATATTTAAGAGCAATTTTATTCACTTTTTCAATCGGATTTGTTTTTTTTTATTTTTCCCTTATAGCAACAGAAAACTATTATTTTAGTTTTCAGAATATGACAAAGAAGCATTTTTTGAAAGTATAAAATATTACTTTAATTTTATGACTCCTACTCACAAAATAGAATACTTAGAAAATGAAAAGCCAAAAACCTTTTTTTATACATGGGATTTTTTTGGCAGAGCATTTGTTTCATATGGTATCTTTCAAACAATACAAGCATTTAGAAAATTCAAAACATAACCTCTGCATATCAGCTATTATAACGGATTTGGGCAATTGGCTTAATGAAAGTTGGATTTGTATTTGGGGTCATTACGCAAATCAAAAGAATGGTTTCAATTTAGCGCCAACCTACTGTAGTCGCAGAACGTCAGGCTGTGAAAAAACCTCCTTTCTAATCAAAACTTCTAAATTTCAAGGCACTACGATTCCAAATAAAGCCGTACACTGAACCACTTTTTTAGGCTGCCAATTTCTCGGGATAAAAATTAGTTGGTGTATTTAGCTTTAAATAACCGGTTTTTAGCAAAAACAAGACTTTTGCCTTGTAGGGTGAGTTCCATTTTTGGAATTTTGCAATAAGTTCGGGAACGCCCAGTATATTAATACTGCGTTTAATGTTATAGACTAACATAATCAAACTATGTTCTCCGTTTACTTTTTCCAATCCCGTTAAGTTGGTGTGGTTGTAACCCCATTGTCGTTTTATAGTACCAAAGATATGCTCGTTGATTTCCTGCCTCTTGCGATAGAGTTGTGCATTAGCGTGATAGCGTTTATTATTTTCTTCTACGGCATCGGCATATTGGCTACGGTCGATTTCTCTGCCACCAGCTCTACTGGTACATAAATGTTTTACGGGACATTCTCTGCATTTAGGTGTTCGATATTTTTTAAAATTATAGCTATCTCTATCTGTAGTTTTCTTATGCCAACTGCCCGTAGTTTTTAGTATTTCGCCTTGTGGACAAGTATAAGTATCGGTAGTTTTATCGTATTGAAATCGGACGACCAGATAATCCTTAGTTGTACCTTTTTCATTACTTTTTCCCTGCTCAGGTTGTGCTACAATGGTAGTGATGTTGGCTTGTTTGCATATTTCTATTTGTTTACCGTTATGATAGCCTTTATCCACCAAAGCCGTAAAATTTTCAAGTGATAAATTCTCTTTGGCTTCAAGGGCAATTGCAGACAAAGCACTACGATCGTTACGGTTGAT
>NZ_JAADZW010000049.1 GCF_010645065.1 Flavobacterium fluviatile
ATATAATATTAAAATATACGATGAAGAGTTTGATCCTGGCTCAGGATGAACGCTAGCGGCAGGCTTAACACATGCAAGTCGAGGGGTAGAAGTCTTCGGATTTTGAGACCGGCGCACGGGTGCGTAACGCGTATGCAATCTGCCTTTTACAGGGGGATAGCCCAGAGAAATTTGGATTAATACCCCATAGTATATATGAATGGCATCATTTATATATTAAAGTCACAACGGTAAAAGATGAGCATGCGTCCCATTAGCTAGATGGTAAGGTAACGGCTTACCATGGCTACGATGGGTAGGGGTCCTGAGAGGGAGATCCCCCACACTGGTACTGAGACACGGACCAGACTCCTACGGGAGGCAGCAGTGAGGAATATTGGACAATGGGCGCAAGCCTGATCCAGCCATGCCGCGTGCAGGATGACGGTCCTATGGATTGTAAACTGCTTTTATACGAGAAGAAACACTCCTTCGTGAAGGAATTTGACGGTATCGTAAGAATAAGGATCGGCTAACTCCGTGCCAGCAGCCGCGGTAATACGGAGGATCCAAGCGTTATCCGGAATCATTGGGTTTAAAGGGTCCGTAGGCGGTCTTGTAAGTCAGTGGTGAAAGCCCATCGCTCAACGGTGGAACGGCCATTGATACTGCTGGACTTGAATTACTAGGAAGTAACTAGAATATGTAGTGTAGCGGTGAAATGCTTAGAGATTACATGGAATACCAATTGCGAAGGCAGGTTACTACTAGTGGATTGACGCTGATGGACGAAAGCGTGGGTAGCGAACAGGATTAGATACCCTGGTAGTCCACGCCGTAAACGATGGATACTAGCTGTTGGGGGCAACCTCAGTGGCTAAGCGAAAGTGATAAGTATCCCACCTGGGGAGTACGAACGCAAGTTTGAAACTCAAAGGAATTGACGGGGGCCCGCACAAGCGGTGGAGCATGTGGTTTAATTCGATGATACGCGAGGAACCTTACCAAGGCTTAAATGTAGATTGACCGTTTTGGAAACAGAACTTTCGCAAGACAATTTACAAGGTGCTGCATGGTTGTCGTCAGCTCGTGCCGTGAGGTGTCAGGTTAAGTCCTATAACGAGCGCAACCCCTGTTGTTAGTTGCCAGCGAGTCAAGTCGGGAACTCTAACAAGACTGCCAGTGCAAACTGTGAGGAAGGTGGGGATGACGTCAAATCATCACGGCCCTTACGCCTTGGGCTACACACGTGCTACAATGGCCGGTACAGAGAGCAGCCACCTCGCGAGGGGGAGCGAATCTATAAAGCCGGTCACAGTTCGGATCGGAGTCTGCAACTCGACTCCGTGAAGCTGGAATCGCTAGTAATCGGATATCAGCCATGATCCGGTGAATACGTTCCCGGGCCTTGTACACACCGCCCGTCAAGCCATGGAAGCTGGGGGTGCCTGAAGTCGGTGACCGCAAGGAGCTGCCTAGGGTAAAACTGGTAACTAGGGCTAAGTCGTAACAAGGTAGCCGTACCGGAAGGTGCGGCTGGAACACCTCCTTTCTAGAGCCTTAGTGTTAGTGGCAACACACGCTGGGGAAAAGATGATTATCTTAAAGTTCTGAATCAAAGATTCAATTACTCTTGCTGTTGATTTAAAAAAAAATGATAAGAATTAAGTAAAAACAGAGTCTCGTAGCTCAGCTGGTTAGAGTACTACACTGATAATGTAGGGGTCGGCAGTTCGAGTCTGCCCGGGACTACTTTTTAAAAGTTTGCAGTTTACAGTTATAAGTAAGCAGTTAATAAAAAAAAAGAAGTTTTTATTTAATAAAGGAAATTTTAGAAGTTGAGTTACACCAAAAGTGACCGTTCAAGGACTGTTAACTGCAAGCTGTTAACTGAACACTAAAGAACGGGGGATTAGCTCAGCTGGCTAGAGCGCCTGCCTTGCACGCAGGAGGTCAACGGTTCGACTCCGTTATTCTCCACTATTCAAGGTGAATAGTAAAGAGTAAATAGTAATTGGTCTAAGGCTAATCACTAATTACTAAGGACTAATCACTAAGAAAAAAGTTCATTGACATATTGAGATAAGAAAAATTTAAAAAGTAGAAAGCGTTTTTTGCTGTTGTAGCAATACAAAGGGCAAAAGACAAAAAAAACGGATCATATTGATTTATGATTTGGTACAATAAGCAAAATAAGGGCGTATGGGGGATGCCTAGGCTCTCAGAGGCGATGAAGGGCGTGATAAGCTGCGAAAAGCTGCGGGTATGGGCACACACCATTTGATCCGCAGATACCCGAATGGGGCAACCCACTATGTTGAAGACATAGTACACCGATAGGTGGGCAAACCCGCTGAACTGAAACATCTAAGTAGGCGGAGGAGAAGAAAACAAAAGTGATTCCGTAAGTAGTGGCGAGCGAACGCGGATTAGCCCAAACCAATGTTGTTACGGCAATGTTGGGGTTGTAGGACCACGACATTTTATGCATGCAGAACCGGAAGTTACTGGAAAGTGACGCCATAGAGGGTGATAGCCCCGTATGGGTAATAAATGTAATAGATAGTGGTATCCTGAGTAGGGCGGGGCACGTGAAACCCTGTCTGAATTTGGCGGGACCATCCGCTAAGGCTAAATACTCCTGAGAGACCGATAGTGAACCAGTACCGTGAGGGAAAGGTGAAAAGAACCGTGAATAACGGAGTGAAACAGATCCTGAAACCATACGCTTACAAGCGGTCGGAGCCCTTTAGTGGGGTGACGGCGTGCCTTTTGCATAATGAGCCTACGAGTTAACGTTGCTGGCAAGGTTAAGTGATTAAGTCACGGATCCGTAGCGAAAGCGAGTCTGAATAGGGCGCTTTAGTCAGTAGTGTTAGACGCGAAACCGTGTGATCTACCCATGGGCAGGTTGAAGCTGTGGTAACACACAGTGGAGGACCGAACCGGTTGACGTTGAAAAGTCTTCGGATGACCTGTGGGTAGGGGTGAAAGGCCAATCAAACTCGGAAATAGCTCGTACTCCCCGAAATGCATTTAGGTGCAGCGCTGATAATAGTTATATAGAGGTAGAGCTACTGATTGGATGCGGGGGCTTCACCGCCTACCAATTCCTGACAAACTCCGAATGCTATATAATGTTTTACAGCAGTGAGGGCTTGGGTGCTAAGGTCCAAGTCCGAGAGGGAAAGAACCCAGACCATCAGCTAAGGTCCCCAAATATATGCTAAGTTGAAAGAACGAGGTTTGTCTGCCCAGACAGCTAGGATGTTGGCTTGGAAGCAGCCATTCATTTAAAGAGTGCGTAACAGCTCACTAGTCGAGCGGACGAGCATGGATAATAATCGGGCATAAGCATATTACCGAAGCTATGGATTTGCAATCAATTGCAAGTGGTAGGGGAGCATTCCAGCAGGGTTGAAGGTGTATCGTAAGGTATGCTGGACTGGCTGGAAAAGAAAATGTAGGCATAAGTAACGATAATGCGGGCGAGAAACCCGCACACCGAAAAACTAAGGTTTCCACAGCTATGCTAATCAGCTGTGGGTTAGTCTGGTCCTAAGGCGAACCCGAAAGGGACAGTCGATGGCCAACGGGTTAATATTCCCGTACTACTGATTACTGTGATGGGGTGACGGAGTGATGAAAGCGCCGCGAACTGACGGAATAGTTCGTTAAAGTACCTAGCTATAAGATCTGTAGGCAAATCCGCAGATTTTGGTGAAATACGATAGTACTCGGAGTCTTCGGACAAAGAGATAGTGCGCCTAAGGGCTTCCAAGAAAAACCTCTAAACTTCAGGTAATCAGTACCAGTACCGTAAACCGACACAGGTAGTTGAGGAGAGAATCCTAAGGTGCTCGAGAGATTCATGGCTAAGGAATTAGGCAAAATAGACCCGTAACTTCGGGAGAAGGGTCGCCAGCAGCAATGCTGGCCGCAGTGAAGAGGTCCAGGCGACTGTTTATCAAAAACACAGGGCTCTGCAAAATCGTAAGATGAAGTATAGGGCCTGACACCTGCCCGGTGCTGGAAGGTTAAGAGGAGATGTTATCTTCGGAGAAGCATTGAATTGAAGCCCCAGTAAACGGCGGCCGTAACTATAACGGTCCTAAGGTAGCGAAATTCCTTGTCGGGTAAGTTCCGACCTGCACGAATGGTGTAACGATCTGGACACTGTCTCAGCCATGAGCTCGGTGAAATTGTAGTAACGGTGAAGATGCCGTTTACCCGCAGTGGGACGAAAAGACCCTGTGCACCTTTACTATAGCTTAGTATTGACCTTGGATAAATGATGTGTAGGATAGGTTGGAGACTATGAAGCGGCGTCGCCAGGCGTTGTGGAGTCATTGTTGAAATACAACCCTTTGTTTATCTGAGGCCTAACTCTTCGATGAAGAGGACAGTGCTTGGTGGGTAGTTTGACTGGGGTGGTCGCCTCCAAAAGAGTAACGGAGGCTTCTAAAGGTTCCCTCAGTACGCTTGGTAACCGTGCGAAGAGTGCAATGGCATAAGGGAGCTTGACTGAGAGACATACAGGTCGATCAGGTACGAAAGTAGAGCATAGTGATCCGGTGGTTCCGCATGGAAGGGCCATCGCTCAAAGGATAAAAGGTACGCCGGGGATAACAGGCTGATCTCCCCCAAGAGCTCATATCGACGGGGGGGTTTGGCACCTCGATGTCGGCTCGTCACATCCTGGGGCTGGAGAAGGTCCCAAGGGTTGGGCTGTTCGCCCATTAAAGTGGCACGCGAGCTGGGTTCAGAACGTCGTGAGACAGTTCGGTCTCTATCTACTGTGGGCGTTAGAAATTTGAGTGGATCTGATTCTAGTACGAGAGGACCGAATTGGACTAACCTCTAGTGTATCTGTTGTCCCGCCAGGGGCACCGCAGAGTAGCTACGTTGGGAAGGGATAAGCGCTGAAAGCATATAAGCGCGAAACCCACCACAAGATGAGATTTCTTTTAAGGATCGTGGAAGATGACCACGTTGATAGGCTATAGATGTAAAGGCAGTAATGTCATAGTCGAGTAGTACTAATAATCCGTAAGCTTATGTACACCCTTTTCCTCCCGTCCACAAGACGGGAGGAGAGAACTTTCTA
>NZ_JAADZW010000004.1 GCF_010645065.1 Flavobacterium fluviatile
GGAGTAAGGAATATAGACTTCTTCTTATTCAGATTATCTAATCTTTTTGCTTAATCCCCAACTTTTGCACCTGATCCGAAATTAACGAGGAATAAAAAAAATGTCTTTTTCTTTACTCAAATATTGAAGTGTGTATGGTAGGTGTGATTTTTTCTTATTCAGATTGTCTGATCCCAGCTTTTGCACCTGATCCAATCTAATTTTAATTTTAGTTTATAAAAAAAAGACTATCATTTGCATGATAGTCTTTTAATAAGCTCCCCCTCTTGGGCTCGAACCAAGGACCCTCTGATTAACAGTCAGATGCTCTAACCAACTGAGCTAAGGAGGAATCACCTTAAAGGTAAATATGTTTGCTAAAAAAAGTTTGCTCCCCCTCTTGGGCTCGAACCAAGGACCCTCTGATTAACAGTCAGATGCTCTAACCAACTGAGCTAAGGAGGAAGTTGTTGCTCTTTTTAGCGAGTGCAAATATAGATGATTTTTTAGTTTCTCAAAAATATTTTAACTCTTTTTCAAAAATATTTTTTCTACCTGACAATTGCCTTGTAGATATCGTTACCATTAGCAAACAAAAGCAGTGAGATAAGCAGGACGAAACCAACCATTTGGGCGTTTTCAAGGAATTTATCACTTGGTTTTTTGCCACTTATAATTTCGTATAGTAAAAACATCACATGGCCTCCGTCAAGGGCAGGAATTGGCAATAAATTCATTACACCAAGCATAATTGACAATAAAGCAGTGATGGACCAGAATACTTCCCAACTCCATGATGTGGGAAAAATATTGAAAATCGCAGCAAAACCACCTACTTGTTTGTACGCTTTTGTTTCAGGATTAAAAATCATTTTTAATTGTTTTCCGTAACCTACTAATTGGTCTTTTCCTTTCTCTAATCCCACCGGAATAGATTCAAAAAATCCGTAATGTTTTGTACTTACTTTATAATATCCAAGTTTCTCTAATGATTCAATTCCTAATCCTCCAGCCATTACGCCTAGTTTTCCATCTTTTGAAACACTAACCGATATTGGCGTCTGTTTTAAATCACGCAACACAACTGCCGGAATTGTTTTCCCCTTATTACTGTTTAAAATTGCTTTAACCTGATCGTAATATTTAGCTTCCTGTCCATTAATGCTAACGATTAAGTCTTTTGGTTTCAGGGATTTATTTACAGATTCAGCAGGAACATCTTTAATTGCAAAAGGCACACGCATATCTACAAGAGGAGATTTTTCATATTTTGACAACTGATCAACAAAATCATTAGGCATATTAATCTTTTGCTGTTGCCCGTTTCTCTCAATCAGAACTTCTTTCGACATGATAATGTTCATGTTTAACTCATTGTCAAAATTTTCAACTTTTTTTCCGTCAATAGCTAAAATTTTATCTCCTGTTTTAAAACCTGTTTTAAGCATTACCGGATTTTCTATCAAAACTCCATCTTTTAAATCCGCATTTGCTACAAATGTCTCACCATAAACAAACGCCATACCTATATATATAACAAAAGCCAGAATAAAGTTTACCGTAACACCACCTAACATTATGATTAAACGCTGCCATGCCGGCTTAGAACGAAATTCCCACGGCTGTGGAGGCAGGGCCATTTGCTCTTTGTCCATACTCTCGTCTATCATACCGGAGATTTTTACATAGCCTCCAAGTGGCAGCCATCCGATTCCGTAAACCGTTTCACCAATTTGCTTTTTAAACAAAGAAAATTTGACATCAAAAAATAAGTAAAATTTTTCGACCCTTGTTTTAAATAATTTTGCAGGAATAAAATGCCCTAATTCGTGAAGAATAATAAGTAAAGATAAACTCAATAGAAATTGAGAGAGTTTGATAACTATATCCATTTTGTATTTTTAGTTCGTAATTTAACGCACAAAAGTAACGTTTTCTATTTTAATTTGAGAGCGCAATATAATACTTAAGGTTTTAAATGTTTGTTAATTAATAAACATTTGGATTTCTACTTTTATGAAGATGGTGTAACTTTACTTTTTTATATGCTATCGTATCCATTGGTAGCTCAACTACATTAAAAGTTACATGATTATGGCTCCATTATTATTTTCTCCGCTTACTGTAAAAAACATCACTTTAAAAAACAGAATCGTTATTTCGCCAATGTGCCAATATTCTTCGGCTGACGGATTTGCGAATGACTGGCATCTCGTTCATTTAGGAAGCCGTGCCAGTGGAGGCGCCGGACTGATTATTCAGGAAGCCACAGCGGTTTCTCCAGAAGGAAGAATTTCTCCGGCTGATCTTGGAATCTGGAAAGACGAACACATTGAAAAACTAAAAACAATCAACGAATTTATCATTTCACAAAATGCCGTTCCCGGAATTCAGCTGGCGCATGCAGGCCGAAAAGCCAGTGTTTCAGAACCATGGTTAGGCAATAAAAAATTAGACGAATCAAATATTGGCTGGACTACTGTTGCGCCAAGTGCTGTTCCTTATCATGAAAACGAACCTTATCTTCCTGTCGCTTTAGACAAAAGCGGAATTGAAAAAGTGGTTTCAGATTTTAAGGCTGCAGCCAAAAGAGCGGTTCATGCAGGTTATCAGGTTGTTGAAATCCATGCAGCCCATGGCTATTTACTGCACCAGTTTTTGTCGCCTCTAACGAATCTAAGAACCGATGAATATGGCGGAAGTTTCGAAAACCGAATCCGTTTTACACTTGAAATCGTTGAAGCCGTTCAGTCAGAGTGGCCTTCTGATCTGCCTTTATTTGTTCGGATTTCGGCAACCGACTGGGCAGAATGCGGATGGAATCCGGAAGAATCTGTAAAGCTTTCACAACTATTAAAAGAAAAAGGAGTAGATCTTATTGATGTCTCGTCTGGTGGATTGGTTTCTTATCAGAAAATTGAAACAGGCCCAGGTTATCAGGTTTCATTCGCAGAAAAAGTAAAAAAAGAAGCCCATATTTTAACCGGAGCTGTAGGTCTAATTACCGAATCACAACAAGCAGAAGAACTCCTAAATAACAATCAGGCCGATTTAGTTTTGTTTGCACGGCAATCACTTAGAAATCCTAATTTGGCTTTGGATTTTGCCAGAGAATTAAACGATGATGTTCAATGGCCAAAACAATACGAGCGAGCTAAGATTTAAATTTTATTAGCCACAGATTTCACAGATAAATGATCTAAAAAAGTTGCCACGAATTGAGTTTGTCTCTTCGTATAGGTTGGGTAAAATACTTTTCACGAACTTATAATGAATTCAAAATGGGTAAAGAAATTAGTGAAAATTAGTGTAATTCGTGGCAAAACCTAAATACAAATAAAATGCAAAAAATAAAAACAGCACTATTATCATACGGAATGTCGGGAAAAGTTTTTCACGCTCCTTTTTTAGATCTTCATCCCGGTTTTGAATTATTAGGTTCGTGGGAAAGAAGCAAAAAACTGATTCAGGAAGATTATCCAACTGTAAAAAGTTACCCTTCAATTGATGAATTATTAGCCGATGATGTCGATTTGGTCATTGTAAACACACCAGTCGGAACACATTATGAATATGCTAAAAAAGTGCTTTTGGCAGGAAAACATGCTGTTGTTGAAAAAGCATTTACCACAACCGTTGCCGAGGCTCATGAGCTGGCTCAAATTGCGAAAGAAAAAGGTTTAAAACTGGCCGTTTTTCAAAACAGAAGATGGGACAGCGATTTTAAAACCGTTCAGAAAGTAATTAAAGACGGCCTTTTAGGACATTTGGTTGAAGCCGAATTTCATTTTGACAGATACAATCCGGTATTAAGTCCGAAAGTGCATAAAGAAACTGTGAACGACGGAGCCGGAATCCTGAAAGATTTAGGTCCGCATTTAATCGATCAGGCCGTTTGCCTGTTTGGTTCGCCAAAATCAGTTTTTGGTGATATTCGTTTTACCAGGGAAAACTCAGTAGTAGATGACTGGATTGATTTATTACTGATTTATGAAGATTTCAGGGTACGTTTAAAAGCAGGTTTTTTTGTGAGAGAAGCTAATCCGGCCTATACCATTCACGGCAAAAAAGGCTCTTTCCTAAAACAGCGCGGCGATGTTCAGGAAGACGAACTTAAAGTAGGCAAAAAGCCAAACCGTGATTCCTGGGGAACAGAATTAGATGGTTTTGAAGGGCTTTTACACACTGAAATTGACGGAAAACCAATCCGCGAAAAAATCAAAACACTTCAGGGGAATTATTTTGAATATTTTGATGGCGTTTATGAAGCTATTGCTAATAATAAACCCGAACCGGTTACGGCTCAGGACGGTGTAAAAGTAATGCAGGTTATCGAAGCCGCAATTGCGAGTAACCAGCACAAAAAAATTATTGATTTACAATAGAAATAATCATTCAAAGAAGAATTGAAGGTTTTCGTTTGAAAAGGGCTTCGACTCCGCTCAGCCTGACACTACAATTTTTCAATTAAATCTAAGGTCTTAAGAATCTTTCTAATATGAAAAACAAAAAAGAATTGTTGCCGAAAGAGCATGAAGAGCTGCTTAAAATTCTGAAAAACCGTTTTGAGAAAAACAAAAACCGTCATCAAAATCTTGATTGGGACAAAGTACAGACAAAGCTGGAATCCGGTCCTGAAAAACTATGGTCTCTGAATGAAATGGAGAAAACCGGAGGTGAACCAGATGTTGTTTCCTTCGATGAAAAAACAAACGAATATATTTTTTATGACTGTTCTGCAGAAAGTCCAAAAGGACGAAGAAGTGTTTGTTTTGACTTGGAAGCACAGGAATCAAGAAAAGAGCATAAGTCTGAAAATAATGTTATTGACATGGCTGCTGCTATGGGTATTGAACTTCTGGATGAAAATCAATACAGGGAATTACAAAAGTTGGGGAATTTTGATGAGAAGACCTCTAGCTGGATCAAAACCCCTGCTGATATCAGAAATTTGGGTGGAGCTCTTTTTGCCGATTTTCGTTATAATACGGTATTCATTTATCACAATGGTGCTCAGTCCTATTATGCGGCAAGAGGTTTTAGAGGAGCATTACGGGTTTGAAATTCACAATTTATAAACAATAACGTTGTATATTTGACAAACAGTGTGTTGTTTTTAATCTTTAAAATAGGAATTCAGTATCTTTGTATATACAAATTTAAAATGCATTTCTGTGATAGATTTCAATCCATTAGCTTTATTCCAGACCAAAGGAAAAATTAAAAAGGTCTATCGTGAGGCAAAAGCTTCCTATTTAAACAGAATTCGTTTTGCCGTTAGCATGTTTTATTTCGGAATGGGTTTAAGTTTTGCCACCTGGGCAAGCAGAATTCCGGATATCAAAACGGCTTTACATTTAAGCGAAGCACAATTAGGTTCTGTTCTTTTTGCTTTGCCGGTTGGTCAATTAATCGTCATGCCTTTTTCGGGCAAAATGGTAACCAAATTCGGGAGTCACCGCATTTTGATTTTCTCTTTAATAATGTATGTTTTCAGTCTGACCAATTTGGGTCTTGCTGCTAGTGCACTTCAGCTTTCCTTAGGATTATTTACTTTTGGCATTTTCGGCAATTTAGCCAACATCGCCGTAAATACTCAGGGTGTTTATACAGAAGTCCTTTTCAGAAAAAATATCATGTCTTCTTTTCATGGAATGTGGAGTTTTGCAGGATTTACTGGTGCTTTGGCAGGCTTGGGAATGCTGGCACTTCACTTAAATCCTTATCAGCATTTTCTAATTGTAGGCGCTGTTGTTTTATTAATGGTTGCTTTTAATTTTAAATTTTTAGTTAAAGCAAAAGAAAAAATCAAGCCCAAAAAAGAAGGCAAAAAATTATTTACCAAACCAGATAGTTCCTTATTATGGCTGGGTATAATTGGTTTTTGCAGCATGGCAAGCGAAGGTGTAATGTTTGACTGGAGCGGAATTTATTTTAAAGATATTGTAAAAGCTCCCGGCGCTTTGGTGATTTTAGGATACACTTCATTTATGATTATGATGGCCGGCGGACGTTTTATCGGAGACGCCATGAATAATAAATTTGGCCGTAAACGTGTCATGCAAATTAGTGGCTGTATGATTTCCCTTGGTCTTTTCACGGCTGTTTTCTTTCCGTACATAATTCCTTCTACAATTGCTTTTATGGTTGTAGGTTTGGGAGTTTCTACAATAGTTCCAACGGTTTACAGTCTTGCCGGTAAAAATCAGAGTGTTTCGGCTGGAGAAGCTTTAACTATTGTTTCCAGTGTAAGCTTCCTTGGTTTTTTGATGGGACCGCCTGTGATTGGATACATTGCAGAATCTTTCGGTCTTCAGTTTTCTTTCGCCTTTATTGGAATATTTGGGGTTTTGATTGCTTTTATGGTCTCTAAAGTCAAAGTGCCAGAGTAAATCAAATCATTTATTATTCTAAAACAAAATATTTTTTTTATGTTCAATATTTTTTTTTACAAGAAAAGAAATAAAACTATTTTTTATATTATCTTTGTAATATAATTCATACCTAATTTAAACTCATTATTTGTTTGGAAAATTAAATACCACTAATTATCTACTTTCAAACATTTGCATTTCCAAACTCAATTTGATTTTTTTGACTGAAATTTCTGAAATTCAAAAGTTTCAGTCAAAAAAGATTTACACCCTTTTCTTGTAAAAAAGAAGAGGGTTTTTTTTAATAAATTCGGTTTAAATGCATAAAAAAATACTTGTTCTTATATTTCTCTTTACTTTTAAAATTGCTTCTGCCCAAAAAGAAACTATTTTTTCAGGGCTTGTTATAGACTCTAAAACTCAGCGTCCTTTAGAAAATGTTGTCGTCGGTATTCAAAATTCTGTCTTGATGCAGCTGACCAAAAAAGATGGGACTTTCGAATTGCATTCTGCTCTTATCGGTGAACAATTACTTTTAATACACAGTCAGGGCTATAAAGATTTACTTCTGAAAGTGAATTCTGATTTTGGACAAAAAGTAAATCTCGGCATCTTATTATTAGAAGAAGACCAAATCGAAAATATCCAGCACACCATTATTTCACTTTTAGAAAGCGATCTGAACGAAGACAATAGTTCATCAGAAACTACTTCGGGACTTTTACAATCTTCTAAAGATGCCTTTTTGCAGGCGGCAGCGTTCAATTGGGGCAAGCCCGATTCAGTGTCCGCGGATTAGACAGCGAAAATGCAACGATGATGCTCAATGGCGTAAAAATGAATAAAATTTACGACGGAAGACCGCAGTGGAATAATTGGGGAGGATTAAATGATGTCCTCAGAAATCAGGAATTTACAATTGGTCCTACTCCTTCAGACTATACTTTTGGAGGGATTTTAGGCACTCAGCAAATTTTTACTCAGGCATCTGCCTACAGAAAAGGAACCAGGATATTGTTTTCCGGAACCAATACCAATTACAACTGGAGAACAATGATTACGTATGCTTCGGGCATGAAATCCTCGGGTTGGGCTTATGTTTTTTCAGTTGGAAAACGCTGGGCAGAGGAAGGCTATTTTGAAGGGACAAATTACGATGCAAACTCTTTTTTTATTAGTGTCGAGAAAAAATTAAATCCAAAACATTCCTTAAACTTCACAGGTTTTTATACACCAAATACCCGTGGAAAGAATTCGCCAAATACTGATGAAATCATTAATTTAAAATCTGAGAAATACAATTCGTACTGGGGATATCAAAACGGTGAAAAGCGAAATGCGAGAGTAAAAAATGTGGAAGAACCACTGCTGATACTCAATCATTATTTTAAAATAAATGATCGGACCAATCTGACTTCAGCCATTATGTATCAGTTTGGAAAAGTCGGCAACAGTAATATTGATTTTCAGGATTCTGACAGTCCTGATCCAACTTATTACAGAAAATTGCCCAGTTATTTCAGTTCTATGTATGCTGCAGACAATGGAGAATTCTCCGGAGAATTTACTCCCGATTATGAAAATGCAGCAATAAGCAAAACATTGTTTCTACAAAACTCGCAAATTGACTGGGATTCAATGTACAGAGCAAATCAGAAAGCTATAGCAAATTCTGAAGGTATTATTACAGGTTATGAACCTTCAAAAAGCCATTATGTGCTTTACGAAGACAGAACCGATGACAAAACTTTGGCTGTAAATTCAAACCTCAACGCACAGCTTTCAGAAAATATCTTTTTTAGCGGAGGAATACTTTTAAAAAATTTAAAATCACATAATTTTCAAAACCTTTTGGATTTACTGGGCGGTGAATATTTTGAGGATATTGATTCATTTTATAAAGGCGATCAATCCCAATCGGATTTAAAAAACCCTGATCGTCAGGTAAAACCTGGTGATACTTATGGTTATAATTTTAATTTTTATGCCGCAACAGCAGAAGCTTTTACGCAGTTTAGATTTGTGTATGGAAAAGTTGATTTTTACTTGGGAAATTCATTTTCTACTTCAAAATATCAGAGGGAAGGTTTGTATCAAAACGGCATTTATCCGGAAAATTCATTAGGCAAAAGCCAAAAAGTAAATTTCGAAAATTTTGGATTTAAAGGCGGACTGACCTATAAAATTTCAGGAAAACAATGGCTGTTTTTTAGTGGAATGCATCAAGCCAAAGCACCTTCTCTCCGGAATACTTTTTCTAACTCAAGACTAAACAATTCTATTGTAAACGGAATTGAAAACGAAACCCTAAGTGCTGCTGACATAAATTATGTTTATCATTCCCCAAAACTTAAAATGCGTTTTTCCGGTTATTATGCCTTGATAAAAAATACCACAAAAACCTCCTTCTTTTATGCTGAAGGGATTTTTGATGATGGAGCCGGCTATGATAATACAGATGCCTTTGTTAGTCAGACGCTGACCCATTTAGACAAGAAAAACATAGGTGCCGAATTAAGTCTGGAATATCAGGTTTCATCTACCCTAAAAAGTATTTTCTCTGCTGCTTACGGAAAATATACTTATAACAGCAATCCAAATGTTTCGATTACCAATGATGCAAATGCTGCCATTGCTGATGCCGAAACGACTTTCGATTTCGGCAGATCATTGCTTAAAAACTACAAACAATCCGGAATACCACAACAGGCATTTTCATTCGGGATGGAATATCATGATCCTAAATTCTGGTGGTTTTCTGCCAATGTCAATTACATTACAGACAGTTACATCGATGTTTCTCCCATTTCAAGAACCTCAAGGTTTTATATCAATCCTGCGAGTGGTTTCAATTTTCCCGAAGCTTCAGAAGAACGCGCGAAAATACTGCTGAAACAAGAAAAACTAAACCCGGTATCGCTCTTAAATATGACCGGCGGAAAATCCTGGCGTATTTATAAGACCACACTCGGACTTTTTGCCAGCATTAATAATATACTTGATTTTAAGTATAAAACGGGCGGATTTGAACAGGCAAGAAATTCGAATTTCAGGGAATTGAATCAGGATGTTTCCGGCGGAACGCCTTCTTTTGGGGCTAAATATTTTTATGGATACGGAAGAACTTATTTCGTAAACCTGACAATCAGTTTATAATTTTAAAACCTTTTTTCAAATGAAAAACAACTATAAAAACCTCATTTCAGTATTATTCTTATTCCTTTTTTGCAATTGCAATGAAGATGTTGCTATTCCTAAATTAGAATGTACCCAGCCTGATTTAAAAGTAAACAGAACCGTTGAAGATGTGCTTAAAACAGCTACTATTACCGCAACAAAATATGTTTATGATGATGTAATTGAAGCATATGTCGTTTCAAGTGATGAAAACGGAAACTTTTTTAAAATCCTGTATCTTCAGACTCAGGCAACAGAAACCAAACCAGCTATAGGCTTTAGTGTTGCCGTGGATGCAACAAACACTTATATTGATTACCGTGTTGGAAATAAGGTTTACATCAAATTAAAAGATCAGTTTACCGATTTATTTTATGGCGGAATGCGGATTGGAAGTTTATACGAAGGGAATTCTGGAACAGCCTCAGTAGGAAGAATTTCTCAAAATGATTATAAAAACGTACTGAATGCTTCGTGTACGATGTTGAATGAAGATGAATTAGTGAATTTAATTTCTATTGAAGAAGCTTTGAACGACAGTAAACTAAACACTCTAATAGAATTTTCTGATGTCCAGTTTTTGGAAGCTGCTATCGGCCGTCATTATTTTGAAGAAGCCAATAATGTTGGAGGTTCTACCAATTGGGGCTTAAGGGATAAATCCGGAAATCAGATTATTTTCAGGACGAGTAGTTTTGCAGACTTTTCTACTCATTTAGTTCCGGAGGGAAGCGGAAAAGTACGTGGGATTTTAACCAAATACGGTTCTGATTATCAGTTGATGGCCCGTTCTGAAAAAGATGTTGTTATGGATGGAAAAAGCAATGTTCCGTTTTTTACGGAAGATTTTCAAACAGTTACAAACAATGTCAATTTTGCATTACCGGACTGGAGCAATATCGTAGAAAAAGCGTCAAAATTATGGCGAACTATGGTTTCTGCCGGAAACGGATATGCCGAGTTTAATACTACGAGCACTACGGCAGCTGAAAATGTGGCCTGGCTGGTAACGCCAAAAATTAATTTAACTCAATATAAAAATACGGTACTTTCTTTTAGAAGTGCCCAACACGACCTAAAAGTAGATTCGGCTTTGAACTCTTTAGAAGTTTATATCTCAGCCAATTTTGACGGATCAAATGTAACCAAAGCCACCTGGATAAAATTAGATGCCAAAGTAGCATCACTTTCTACGCCAACACGCCAGTTTATTAGTTCCGGAGGGATTGATTTATCTGCTTATTCAGGAAACATCAACATTGCATTCAAATACATCGGATCAGGAAAAGATAAAACGCTCAATGGTGCATTTATGGTTGATGATGTGAAAATGTTTGGTGAAAAATAAATTTTCGACAAAAAAACATAACCAGCTGATTTACAAAACAAAAAACAAATATCTGTTTATTTTTTTAATTTTTCCTGAGCTTAAATTGTTAATTTTTTATAGAATTTTGTATTTTGGTCATCCCAAATCAATTAATTCTTATGAAAAAAATCTACTTGTTTGCCATCCTTATGGCATCTTCTTTCAGTTTATTGCACAGTCAGGACAACCCGGTTCGCTTAAAACAAATTAACATCGTAAAAACAAATTATCAAAATTCTAAAGACGGTGAAATTGTAAACAAAACTATTGTTTTTAAAGACGGAAAAATTGAAACCATCACCACGTCAGATGTTATTCAGAAATTCTTTTATAACAAAAACGGATTACTGGATATGACTGTTAAGGATAAAATTGGAAGTGACTGGAAAGAAGTTGTGAATTATTATTATAATGCAGATAACAACATTATAAAATTTGTAAATAAGTATCATGAAGGTAATGATTACATCACTAAAACAGTAACTTTTAATTACGACGGTGCGAGGATAAAAGCCATAACCAAAAAAAGTACTAATCACCAGAATGTTCTTGAAGACATTGAATATATCGTGGAAAACGGCATCATAGTGAGACGTACTTCACGTGACAGAAACAAAGCCATCATTGGTAAAATTGAATATGTTTATGTGAATGACAACGTATCAAAACACAAAGGTCTGGTGGGAGATAAAATATCCAAAACCTATACTTTTGATGATAAAAAATCGGTAGATCAGTTAATCGTTCAGAACTTATTTGGCGATAATTATAAAGTGATTGTACCGATGATTTCGTACCACGAAAACGAATTTAGCTTTGAAGCAATATCCTATAATAATGAAGTTAACTTTAGTCCTACTTCAACAGCTTTGGTTGCTGTAAGCAGGAAATACAAATACAACAAACTGAATTTCCCAATATCCTGTTCACAGATTGAGGAGAATGGAATTGTAAAAACCGAGAAGACTTTTATTTACGAATAAGAACTGTATTTTCACTCTCCTAATAAAAACCATTTAGAAGTTAGCTTTCTAAATGGTTTTATTTTTTTCAAAAACTATAGCCATTTCTTAAATAGAACTTAAAAACCAAATTCTATAAGTGTTTGTGTCTTACAAAATCATTAAATTTGCAGCTTATTCAAAGCTATGTTAGAAAAAGAAGTAATAAATTTTGAAAGAACAGCCATTGTTGGTATTGTAACTCAAAATCAAAGTGAAGAGAAACTACAAGAATATCTGGACGAATTAGAGTTTTTGACTTTTACCGCCGGCGGAGAAGTTATTAAACGCTTTTCGCAAAAAATGGAACGGCCAAACCCTAAAACTTTTGTGGGCACCGGAAAAATAGATGAAATCAATCTTTTTGTAAAAGAAAACGCCATATCGACTGTTATTTTTGATGATGAATTAACCCCTTCACAGCAAAAAAACATTTCCCGAATTATTGACTGCAAAATCCTTGACAGAACGAACCTGATTCTGGATATTTTTGCCCAAAGAGCGGAGACTTCGTATGCAAGAACTCAGGTAGAGCTGGCACAATGCCAATATTTACTACCAAGACTTTCCGGTTTATGGACACACCTTGAGCGCCAAAAAGGAGGTATCGGTATGCGTGGTCCGGGAGAAACAGAGATCGAAACCGACAGACGTATCGTTCGTGACCGTATTTCGTTACTGAAAGACAAAATCAAAACGATCGATAAACAAATGAGCATCCAGCGCAGCAATCGTGGCGCTATGGTACGTGTAGCTTTAGTTGGTTATACGAATGTTGGAAAATCGACTTTGATGAATGCGATTGGAAAAAGTGATGTTTTTGTCGAAAATAAACTATTCGCAACTTTGGACACAACAGTTCGAAAAGTGGTAATCAAAAATCTCCCTTTTTTACTTTCTGACACTGTAGGTTTTATCAGAAAACTGCCTACGCAGCTGGTTGACTCTTTTAAAAGTACACTGGATGAAGTGCGTGAAGCCGATTTATTGTTGCATGTCGTAGATATTTCGCATCCGGATTTTGAAGATCATATTGAATCTGTAAATCAAACCTTGTTGGAAATCAAGAGCAATGACAAACCAACAATTATGGTTTTTAATAAAATTGATGCCTACAAACATCTGACTATCGATGAAGATGATTTGATTACCGAAAAAACCAGAAAACACTACACTCTGGACGAATGGAAACAAACCTGGATGAGTAATGTTGGTGAAGATAAAGCATTGTTTATATCGGCAACTCAAAAAGAAAATTTCGAAGAATTCAGGGAGATGGTTTACGAAGCGGTTCGCCAGATTCACATTACGAGATTTCCTTATAATAAATTCCTTTATCCGGATTATAAGGATGCAGTTGAGAAGGAAGAAGAATAGAAAAACGGCTTTTGAATTATATCAAAAGCCGTTTTTGTTTTATGAGTCTTTCAAAAATATTTAAAAGAAGCCAATTGTTTGTATTTAGCCCCGACAGCAGCGGCATCCTTTGCTTGCCTTCTTTATGGCAAGCAAAGATATAGCGAATGGCGGGAAATCATGCTCAAAAAAAGCCTTTTGTGATGCTCCTAATCATTGAAATTAGAATCCGAAGTTAACTCCTAAACCAAAGACTTGTCGGGTTTGGAATCCCTGAAAAGCATTGTCGTCATAAATAGCCTGGAAGGAGAAGTTTGCCGACAGATATTTATTAATTTTCATAATGATGTTCAGCGAGTAATCCATATCAACATTTTGAGGATCTTCTAAATAATTAGAATAAAGGTTCAGTATGTTTTCTGCAGTTACATTGGTCATGATGGCCAGTTTGTAGTAAACCGAAGCGTAAAAACCTAATTCGTAACGCATCGTTTTGCCCTGATCTACACCAAAATAATCTCCGTCAACATAACCAATTCCGGAGGTATAAGTATTGTCTACAAATGTAAATTTTGAGGTTAAAGGAGCAAAATTGATTTTTAAGTTTTCATCTTTTGTCCAGTAAATACCGGGACCGGTAGTTAGGTAACCCGGTGACATAAATTTGGTATTTTCTGTCCTGATTTCTTTTCCGTTTTCATCAGTACCATAAATATAACCAGTAGTAAATTGTGTCCTGAAATTCAGGAAATAGGAATAATACCATTCTCCAAAAGCTCTTTTACCCACAACCGAATTAAACTCAAAACGGTCATCTGTTTTTTTTGCAAAATCAGCGGTTTTTGTTTGTAAAAGCCCATAGGAAGCCAGAAGTTTGTTATCCCAGCTGATATCCTCTTTTTTATAATTAAAATCGTAATTAACTCCTAAAGTTCCTGAAAAACTGTCTTCACCTCCGGCTAGCCAGTTATTAAAACTCGACTGATTTAATAAAAGTGATACTGTTCCTTTGGTTTTCCAGCCTTCGCCTTCGATGGTGTCATTTATTTTTTTTACCGCTTTTTCAGTGTTTTGAATTAACTCTTTTTCTGAATTTTGTGCCTGAACAAAAGTAACGTTTGCTAAAATGATAAGTAATAAAGCTATCTTTCTCATGGTAGTTTAGTTTAGGTATAGTAACAAATATACTAAAAAAAACCTGCAAATTCAGGGTTTTACTGAGTTCCTGAAAGTTATTTCTTAGATTCTTTGTATAAGGGAACAGCAGAGCATGCCTCGCCATACATAATGCTTCGTGCAAAAGGCTGCAAATAAGTTGTAGCTAAAATATAAGCGCGCATGGGAACAGGTTTTCTCGAGCACCCTTTTACGATTACCGGTTTGCTTTTGTAAACAGAATAATCGATTTTACTTAAAATTTCTTCGTACAAACTGGCATCCAGGTCTTCGATAGTTCCGTTGACAACTTTTTTGGCAAAAGGAGCTAAATGTACACTTACCAATATCAATGCCCAGGCCGGAATTATAGCATCTGTACTGCAATGCACAGCAACATACTGATCCTGATATTGCGACCAGTCATGATTTTTAAGATGTTCCCGAAAGTCTTTTTCTTTCAATAAAAAACCTTCCAGAAGCCATTGCGAAATGTCAATCTGCACACGCATTCCTTTTGGGTAATAATCCTCTAAATCAAAGACTTCTAAAGCACTGTTGGCAACTTTATTGATAATTTCTTCCATAATGAAAAATGGTTTCAAGTTTCAAGTTTCAAGTCAACAACGTTAAACCTGAAACTTGAAACCTGAAACAAATAATTAAAGCATTCCTAATTCTAATTTTGCTTCTTCGCTCATTAACTCCTTACTCCATGGCGGATCAAAAGTAATCTCAACATCTACATCTTTTACGTTTTCGATGGTTTTTACTTTTTCCTCTACTTCTCTTGGCAAACTTTCGGCAACCGGACAGTTTGGAGAGGTTAAGGTCATCAGGATTTTTACTTCGTAATCTGTATTTACCATTACGTCGTAAATCAGTCCTAATTCGTAAATATCTACAGGAATCTCAGGGTCGTAAATCGTTTTTAAAACTCTTACAATTGATTCTCCCAATTCGTTTGTGTCTATTTCTTGTTCCATTTTTATTTGTTTTTTTCTTTTTCCACCATATAAGTAATATAAGTTCATTTAAATTCTGCAATCTTAATATTTACTTTCTTAAATAAGATCAGTAAACACAAAGCTTATATGTTCTAATATGAACTTATATGGTTCAAAAATTTTTTGTTTTTAATCTTCGAGCCAACGGTATAATTCGTTGACGTATGTTTTTTGGCCTTCGTGATAAATGTTTGTAACATTAAAGTTTATCATTAAACCTATTGGAGACTTTAAAAGTTTCATATAAGACATTAATTTGGCAATATGAACCGGAATAATTTGATCAACAGATTTTAATTCAAGAACTAAACAATTTTCTATAAATAAATCACATCTTAAATCTGATTCCAATACTAAACCCTTGTATTCTACCGGAATAATCAATTCAGACTGAAAACTAATTCCTCTCAAAGATAATTCTCTTATCAGGCACTGATGATAAATATTTTCTAAAAGCCCTGCGCCAATATTTTTATGAACTTCAATCGCTGCTCCGTTTACCTGATAAATTAAATCATTCAAATATTTCTTTGTTATCATGTAATTTTTTCACAATTATAAGAAATAAAAAAGAAAGATAAAACTTACTTTTACTTTTTCACCATATAAGTGATATAAGTTCATTTAAATCATCTTATCTTATATTTACTTTATTAGTTAAGACCAGTAAACACAAAGCTTATATGATTTAAATGAACTTATATGGTTTAAAATTTTTTAATTTTTGTTTTTTGAATCAAAAGCCAAAGCGTACATTTTGATGTTTTTTATCATCGAAACCAAACCATTGGCGCGGGTGGCTGATAAATGTTCTTTTAAACCGATTTCGTCTATAAATTCTGTATCGGCATTTATAATGTCGGCTGCTTTTTGATTCGAGAAAGCGCGAATTAAAATGGCGATTATTCCTTTGGTCAAAATCGCATCACTGTCTGCGGTGAACACAATTTTATCATCTTTTTGTTCTCCCTGCAACCATACTTTCGACTGGCATCCTTTGATTAAATTTTCATCGGTTTTGTATTCTTCTTTAATTAACGGAAGACTTTTTCCTAATTCGATGATGTATTCGTAACGTTGCATCCAGTCATCAAACATAGAGAATTCATCTATTATTTCGTCTTGTATTTCTTTGATTGTCATAATTATTCTTTAGCAAAATCAGTCAGCAAATTGACCAGTTTTTCAATTTCCTTTGGAGGGAAACCATTGTCAAAACCCGGTGTTTGGTACGTTTTCTGATTTTGGGTTATTTTTAGATTCCCAATTGCGGCACCATCGTAAAAACGTTTTTCAGTAGGTGCTCTTAAAGTCGGAATAGTTTCTAAATTTATCTTTTTGAATTCGGTAATAATTTTATCCCAATTCGCCTTATCAATTTTATTTTCTAGAGCTTGTGCATCTCTTTTATTGGTCACAGAAACCATTTGATTTTGCACCACTATCTTTTTATAATAACCTCTCGACATGGCCGAATATTCGATCACAGTTGATTCCATATCTGCTTTTTTTTGACTAGAACAGCCTGTTATCATAAAAATTGTCAGCAATAAAAAAGATACAATTCTCATAAAATGAAATTTTAGCTTAACATGGTTTTGGCTTTTTTAACCGCTTCAACCATTTCATCAATTTCTTCTTTGGTATTATAAAAAGAGAACGAAGCACGAATAGTTCCCGGAATACAGAAAAAATTCATAATTGGCTGTGCGCAATGATGTCCGGTACGGACTGCAATTCCTAATTTGTCAATTATCGAACCAATATCATAAGGATGAATCCCGTCAATATTAAACGAAATTACCGAAGCTTTATTTTTTCCGTTTCCGTAAATTCTCAGACCATCAATTTCAAGCAGACGCTTTGTAGCGTGTTCCAGTAATTTTTTTTCCTGAAGCTGAATGTTTCCAAAACCAACTTCGTTTAAATAATCAACAGCGGTTCCTAATACGATTCCACCAGCGATATTTGGGGTTCCGGCTTCAAATTTATGAGGCAGGTCAGCATACGTTGTTTTCTCGAATGTAACTTCTTTAATCATTTCGCCACCGCCCTGATAAGGAGGAAGTTTATTTAACCACTCTTCTTTTCCGTACAAGATTCCCGTTCCGGTTGGCCCGCACATTTTATGCCCTGAAAAAGCATAAAAATCACAATCCAGATCCTGAACATCCGGTTTTAAATGCGGCACAGCCTGTGCCCCGTCAATTAAAACGGCAGCTCCTACAGCATGTGCCTTAGCAATCATCTCTTTTACAGGATTGATTACACCCAAAGCGTTCGAAATATGATTTACCGTAACAATTTTTGTTTTCTCAGATAATAAAGATTCGTATTCACTGATGATCAGCTCTCCGTCTTCATTTATCGGAATCACTTTTAATATGGCTCCTGTTTTTTCGCATAACATTTGCCACGGTACAATATTGCTGTGATGCTCCAAAGAAGAAACCAAAACTTCGTCACCCGGTTTTAAAATTGAGGCAAAGCCGTTGGATACTAAATTGATTCCGTGTGTTGTTCCTGAAGTAAATAAAACTTCATGAGAAAATTTGGCATTGATATGATGCTGCAATTTTACACGTGAAATTTCATAAGCATCAGTAGCTAACTGACTTAAAGTATGAACTCCACGGTGAATATTGGCGTTTATTTCCTGATAATATTTCGCTTCGGCATCAATAACAACCTGTGGTTTTTGCGAGGTTGCACCATTGTCGAAGTATATTAATGGTTTTCCGTTTACTTTTTCAGAAAGTATTGGAAAATCAGCTCTTATTTTTTGAATATCCAGCATAATTTATTTAGAAAAATTCTATGTACAAAAGTACTAAAACTAAATTGTTTTATCCGCCAATTCTATAATTTCCTTTTATGGCACTATCAATAGCGGGGATGAAATATTGATTCTGCAAATTTTAATTTGATTTTCTGAATTTCCCGAATTTAAAAGCCTCATTAAGTACTAAAATCGTGACCTTAAATTATTTATCTTGCATAAAAAATAGCTGTATCTGACTATGAAAAAAATCCTCAAATTACTTGGTGTTCTTCTTCTTTTAATAGTTCTGTATTTCGGATTTACAACTTATCCGAAGCTGGGTCTGATTTCAGGCTTTTCAGCCAAAAGCATTGCTTCGGGGCATTTTCTGGATAACCGTTCAAAAGAATTAATCGAAAAAACCGACAACGATATTAAGCTGATTAATCTGGCCACCAATACTATTGATGAGGCCGGAAAATTTGCTACTGCAAGTGTTTATGGTTTAAAAGAACGAAAAGCCATCTACCGTGAAGGTTTGGGAGCGACTTTAATTAATGATGACTTTGATGTTTCTAAACCATATTTAGTTCCAAAACGAACTCCATTAGTCAATAATTTACCTTTCCCTTATGGAAACCTCGAACCGAAAGACACTATTTTTTCGAATATTGATTATTCTAAATTGGAAAAAGCGATTGATGACGCTTTTGACAAATCGGGTGGAAAATTAAAACGAACACGTGCTGTTGTGGTTTTGTATAAAAATAAATTGATTGCCGAAAAATACGATACCGGATTTACAAAAGATAGCAAAATTTTAGGCTGGTCGATGACCAAAAGCATTACCAGTTCGGCATTTGGAGTTTTGGCGAAACAGGGAAAAATAGATATTTACAAACCTGCTCCTGTGGCAGAATGGCAAAATGATGAACGTAAAAACATCACTATCAATGATCTGCTGCACATGAATTCGGGTTTGGAGTGGGAAGAAAATTACAACACGATTTGCGATGCTACCAAAATGCTTTTTCAGGCAGAAGATATGGGGAAAGTCCAACTGGACAAACCCGCTGAATTTAAACCTAACACACATTGGAACTACTCTTCGGGAACGACTAATTTATTGTCTTTGATTTTGAGAAGACAATTTAAAACCCAGCAGGAATACCTTGATTTTTGGTACAGTGCCGTGATTGACAAAATCGGAATGAGTTCGATGATTGTAGAACAGGATATGAGCGGAACTTTTGTAGGTTCTTCCTATGCATGGGCAACTGCGCGTGACTGGTCAAAATTTGGATTATTATATCTAAATAAAGGCAATTGGAACGGCGAACAAATTCTGGATGAAAGCTGGGTAAAATATACGGCAACACCCACCAATACTTCTGAAGGAAAATACGGCGCACAGTTTTGGCTTAACGCCGGCGGAAAATTTCCTGACGCTCCCCGCGATATGTTTTACTGCAGCGGTTATCAGGGACAAATGGTTGCTATTATTCCATCAAAAGATATGGTGATTGTGAGAATGGGATTGAAGGAAGATCCTGCTTTTGATTTTAATGGTTTTTTGAAAGGGATTGTTGGGAGTGTTAAGAAGTAATCATTAACATTATCGCTTATTTTTCTTATATTCGTAATTAAATTTAGAAAAATATGATCGCTGAATGTACATCAATTAAAGAATTTTCTCAGGGAGGTCAAAAGAAGGTTTATTTGGCAGAACATCATGAATTTGGAAAAGTTGTTATCAAGAAAGGTTTAATTAAGAGTTTTACTTCTTTAGAAAGAATTAAACGTGAAGTTAAATTATTAGATGAACTTGATTCGGAATATTATCCTAAACAATATCATTTTAATATCGATTTCAAAACTAATGAATTTGAAATTGTCGAAGAATATATAGAAGGCTTAACATTAAGGGAGAATTTTGATTTTTTCAGTAATAATCCTTCCAGAATTTTTACATTACTTGAATCATTGATTGATGGTTTGTCATTGATTTGGGATAAAAACGTAGTTCATCGGGATTTGAAACCTGAAAACATTATTATTAGACCTAATATGAAGCCTTGTATAATAGATTTAGGAATAGCACGTTTTTTAGATTTAGAAGCATTAACCAAAACAATATCTCCTATTGGTCCATGTACTCCTATTTATGCATCTTCTGAACAATTAACAAACAATAAAAATTCAATTGATTTAAGGACTGATTTTTTTGCTTTAGTAGTTATTGCATTAGAATTATATTTAGATCAACATCCTTTCAATGAACCTGGAGGTAAATATTCAATTATTGAAAACATATTGCAAAATAATTATATTGTCGAAAATCAAAATATTAAAGCAAGTAAACAAATGTCTGAATTAGCTTTGAAAGTATTACACACTCAGCCTTATATGAGATTTAGAAATTATTCATTATTTAAAGAATTTTTAAAAACTTATTCATAGATGAAAATTTATCACCAAACTGGATTTAGATACAATTGGAACATAGAAAGTTTTGAAAAAGGTGTCGGAGATGGCTTGATTTTTTCTCCTATAAACATTGATTCAGATAAACTTATCGCATTTAAGGAAGAAAATAAAGAACCGAGTTTTTTAGATCCACAACTATATTTGCTAAATGAAGCAAAAGGTAGTCTTGATACATATCCGTATTTTCCAGGGAATTTAAAACCTGATTTTAGCACTCCTGATTTAGATAATTCTCATAATGAATTAGCAAAATTATGTGTGGACTATCAAATGGAAAATAATTTTGACTATTTAGTGATTCCAACTAGATATCATTCTGATAATCCAACAAATTATTTTTTAGATTCAACTGATTTTTTTGTAGAACCTTTTTGTGAATATTTGAAAGAAAAAAAAGTCTCTAAAAAAGTTTTGCTATCAGTTATTATTAAAACAATTATGTTAACTGATGAAGAAAAGAAGAATGAAGTTCTTAATTGGATTACTGGGCACCAAAGTATTGATGGAGTCTATATAATCTTTGAAAACAATTTTACGTCAAAACAAATTAAAGATTTCGATTATTTATTAAATGTTTTAAAATTTATAAATATTTTAAAAATAAATCAGCTCGAAGTTCATATTGGTTACTGTAATACTGAAGCATTGTTGTATTCAATCGCAATGCCTGATTCGATTACAATTGGATCATATGAAAATCTCCGTTCTTTTGGAATAAAAAGATTTCAAGATTTAGAAAATAGTCCTATGAGAGGTCCTAATGCTAGACTATATAGTAGCTTACTTCTCCAATGGGTAGATTATGTCTATATACAAGCGATGGAAAAGCTTATAGTAAATTATGAAGATTTT
Source organism: Flavobacterium fluviatile (assembly GCF_010645065.1). GTDB lineage: Bacteria > Bacteroidota > Bacteroidia > Flavobacteriales > Flavobacteriaceae > Flavobacterium > Flavobacterium fluviatile. The sequence goes on from NZ_JAADZW010000004.1 coordinate 21,519, forward strand.
TTTGATGATTCAGAATTTAAGCCTCTCATATTTAAACCTGATTTTAAATGGCATTTTGCTAAAGCAGAACCTTATAAACATTACTTTTATGTTTTTAATGAACAAATTAAACAATTACCTGAATCACAATCTGATAGAATTTTATATTTAAAACAAAAAATTAAAGATGCAATAAATCTATTCAATATAATTGAAAACAATGTACTTTTGGACAATGATAGTGATGGATCCCACTTATCTACATGGTTTAATGTTATAAATGCTTTTGAAAAAGAAATTAAATATTATGTTTAATAGCGAACAAGAAATGTCTATTGTTTTTGAGAAGTTTCTGAAAGAGAATTTCGGAAATACTTATTTAAAAGAATGTAAAGGATTATTCGGTGTCCCAGATTTTGTATACTATGATAAGAATGAAGAGAAAACTGAGCTTATAGCATTTGAATTAAAACTAAAAGATTGGAAACGTGCTATAAAACAAGCTTTTAGATATAAAAGTTTTTCAAATATCTCTTATGTTGTTATTCCTTCTGTAGGAGTTCATTTAGCTGTTAAAAATATAGAATTGTTTAGAAAATATAATATTGGACTTGCGGGTTTTAATTCTTTACAGGAGTTTGAAATTTTGTTTAAACCAAAAAGTGAGCTTCCTTATTCATATAATCTTAACGACAAAATTCTTCAATCATTTAAATCTTCGAAAAAAAAATCAAAAAACACTCACTTTCTAGTATCTCAATAATAGTAGTATTTTAACAAACAAAACCGATACACTTAAAAAGTCTATCGGTTTTTGTATTTATAAATTTTGTCCAAAATTATTTCTTAGCTACAAACCTCGGATCAGATTCCATAACGGTTCCGCAATTATCGCAGGTTCTTAATTCTTCTGAATTGTAAAAATGTTCAAAGTGTGCGAGGAAATCTTTTTCAATATTGTGCAGTTCAAAAAACACTTCATATAATTTGTGATTGCAGTTGTCGCAATGCCAAAGCAAACCATCTGTGTAGCCTAATCCGGCACGTTTTCGCTCGATGACCAAACCAATAGAACCCTCTGAACGAACCGGAGAATGCGGTACTTTCGCTGGATTTAAATACATATCGCCTGCGTTCAGAATCATTTCTTTGCGTTCGCCTTCTTCCTGAATGACTACTTTTATATTGCCTTCCAGCTGGTAAAAAAGTTCTTCGGTTTCGTTGTAATGATAATCTTTTCGGGCATTTGGACCTGCAACAATCATCACAATATAATCACCGGAGTCAACATATAAGTTTTTATTTCCAACAGGCGGTTTTAGTAAATGACGGTTCTCGTCTATCCATTTGGTCAGATTGAAAGGTTTTGCTATAGCCATTTTTTTGAGATTCTGAGTTCTAAGTTTCTGAGAAGCTAAGTTAAGGAAAATTGTAGAGACGCACGGTAATGTGTCTGTATTTACCTTTAAAAAAGTTAGCCACAAATTACACCAATTATCGCTAATTTTTATTTATGATGAATCGAATTATACGAATTCTGTATGCTTTAATATTTCGTGAATATTAGTGCAATTCGCGGCTTGAACTGTAAGCGTACTGCGTGCATCTCTACGATTACATTTCTTTTATCAGATAAATATAAACCGGAAAATGGTCGCTAAAACCCACTTCACTTGTACTGTGTCGCAACGGATAACCTTTGTATTTTCCTGAATTTTGGATGAGATAGGGTTTATTGAAAATTCCGGCTTTCCAAAATTTGAATGATGCAAAATCAGGTTTTATGAGCGATTGTGTAATAATGATCTGGTCAAAAATATCCCAGGAATCCCGAAAAGCTGTTGTTCCCATGCCGCGTTTGGACATTTCTTCGAACGGATTGTAAGTCCCAAATTCCGGAACTTCAGCCTTTTTAGCTTTTGCTCCAAGCGCCACTTTTATACTTTTATTATAAGGCCCATCGTTTAAATCGCCCATCGTAATCACTTTTGCATCTGGATTAATTTGCTGCAGCGAATCGATTATTTTACGGTTTAATCTTCCCGCCGCTTCCCGATATTCGCTTGTAGCTTTTTCACCTCCCGAGCGAGAAGGCCAGTGATTGACAATGATGCTGATCTCTTCTCCTTCCAAAAAACCGGTAATTAAAAGCTGATCACGGGTAAAAACACGATTGTTCTGAACTGTCTTCGTTGTTTCTTCATCTGTTGATTCTTCTTTTCCCTGTTCTTCTACATTTTTATTTTTCAATATATATAAAGGTATATTTGAAAAAGTTACCGGTTTAAAAAATTTCTTCTGATACAATAATGCTACATCTATTCCGCGTTTGTCGGGCGAATCAAAATGAATGATTCCGTAATCCAAAGGCAATAATTTGGGCTGTTTGACTAAGTCTTCCAGAACGCCTCTGTTTTCAATTTCAGAACCTCCAATCAAAACTGGCGCATTTGGATTTTCCGGCTTTCCGATTTCTGATATTACTTTTGAAAGGTTCTGCAGTTTTTGATTGTATTTTTCTGTTGTCCAGTTTTGTGTTCCGTTTGGTGTCCACTCGTCATCATTCGTATAAATATCATCAACAGTGTCAAAAAGATTTTCGAAATTGTAAAAGGCTGCGGTGTGGATACTATATTTTTTGGCCTGACCAAAAGCCGTAATCGAAAACAAAAGAATGAAGCAAATTTTAGTTATAATTATTCGCATAAAAATTTAATTTTTTAAATTGCTGAAATTAATCAAAATTTAAATTTGTAAGAAATTTCAAATGATTTTATTTTTTTAAATCTTTATCTTTGTTAGAAATAAATCAAAAGCAAAAAAGAAAATGAATACAAACAGATTCCTTCCTATAAACAGCCCTTGTGCTTTTTATAAATTCGTATTCCTTATTTTTGCTTTACAATCCTTTACCAGTCAATCACAACAAAATATGATAACACCACCTTATTTACAAAAAGGAGATACCATAGCTCTTTTGGCAACAGCCCGAAAAAACATCGACGATAATTTAAAACCTACCATAGATTTACTTAAAAGCTGGGGACTGGAAGCCGTAATCGGAAGTTCAATTGGTTTGGACTACCATCAATTGGCAGGAACAGATGAACAGCGTGCTGCCGATTTTCAAAAGCAAATGGACAATCCGAATATCAAAGCGATTTGGTGTGTTAGAGGCGGTTACGGAACTGTGAGAATGCTGGATTTACTGGATTTTACAAAATTCAGACAGCACCCGAAATGGGTCATTGGTTTCAGCGATGTTACTGTTTTACACAATCACCTTAATACAATGGGTTACAAATCGATTCATGGGATTATGCCGGTTACGATTCCGCGTGCGACTCCGGCAGCTGTTAGTTCTATGAAGTCGGCTTTGTTTGGCGAGCCTTTGTCTTATTCGGTTGCGCCGCATCCTATGAACCGTTTTGGTCAGGGAACTGGCGAATTGGTCGGTGGGAATCTTTCTATTTTATACAGTTTATTAGGATCTCCATCTGCGATTGACTGCAGGGACAAAATTTTATTTATTGAAGATTTAGACGAATATCTGTATCATATTGATCGAATGATGATGAATTTACGTCGAAATGGCTGTATCGAAAACCTGAAAGGAATCATTATTGGCGGTATGACTAAAATGAAGGATAATGAGATTCCATGGGGGAAAAATGCGCTTGAAATTATTGATGATGTGACTAAAAAATATAATATTCCTGTGATTTTTAATTTTCCGGCCGGACATATTCAGGACAATCGTGCGCTTGTTATGGGAAGTACGATTTCTATTGAAGTGAATGCTTCCGGGAGTACTGTTGTTTTTAAATAAAAAGGTTAAAAGTTATAAGTTATGGGTTATGAGTTTACAAATTTCACAACCTGATATTTTAATTTATATACTTCATTGTCACATTTACTTATAACTCATAACTCAAAAAATGGCAGAACATAACGAACTCGGAAAAAAAGGTGAAGATCTTGCTGTAGAATTTCTGCTACAAAACGACTATAAAATTTTAGAAAGAAACTGGAGATTTCAAAAAGCTGAAATTGATATTATTGCCCAACAAGAAAATATCGTAGCCGTAATAGAAGTCAAAACAAGATCCAGTATAGACTTCGGACTTCCGCAGGATTTTGTGAAACCAAAAAAGATTCAGCTGCTCATAAAAGCAGTAAATGCCTACATAAACGATAGGGAAATGAATTTTAAAGACGATTTAGAAGTCCGTTTTGATATTATCGCCGTGCAAAAAACCGAGGAAACATTTGCTGTTGAGCATCTTACAGACGCTTTTTATCATTTTTAACATATTTTTTTATTGTTATATTTGTAACAAATTGTTTTTTAATTTATCTTTGCGGAGATGTTATAACATCACAAACAAACCAAACTAACACAATTACGTTCAAAAACAATTAAAGATTATGAAAACCGTTTCTTCTATTGTAGAAAATTACATCAAGACTAAGCCATTTTTACTCAATGCTCTTTCTCTTGGAATTATTAACCTGACTTCTTTGTCGCGCAATATCATGACCGAACTGGAAAGTGAATTTGGTAAAGAAGTAAAGCAAGGTGCTGTAGTAATGTCACTAAAAAGACTTACAGAAGAGTTAGACTTTAAACTGAACCACAAAATCAACAAGGTCATTAAAAACATTGGTGAAATCACGGTTCGCTCAGAACTCACAGATTACACTTTTGCAGCTTCTGACACTGTTTTAAACAAACAGGCTGATTTAATTTCTGATATTAATATGCTGTCTGATATATTTTATACCTCATCACGTGGTGTAAACGAAACTAATATCGTAGTAAGCAGCAGTATCAACCATTTAGTTGAAAAACATTTTATTCGTGAGAAACTGATTCAGAAACTGGATAATCTGGCTTCAATTACTGTAAAATTGCCAAAAGAAAACATTGTTGTTCCCGGTATTTATTACTTCATTTTTCAGCGTTTGGCGTGGGAAGGAATTATTATCAATGAGGTAATTTCGACTTCAAACGAATTTACGATCCTTGTAGGAGAAGAACAAGTTGATGTTGCTTTTAAAGTAATCAAAGACTTAAAAAATTAATTTCTTTCGAGAAAATCCCAATCCAAAAAAAAAGAAAAAAAAAACAATATACGAAGAGACTGTTTTACGACAGTCTCTTTTTTTATGCCGTTTCGCAAGTGGCATTGTGCAGAACAGGAAAATTACACGAATTGGCTATAAAACACAATTGGTTCGCTTTTGTATGCAGCTCTAAAGCTCCCTGAATCTGATCAGGGTTTGCAATTTTAACTTTTGGGTATAAGCGAACTTCTGTAAAACGACCGCTTCCGTCTGGAGCGACTTCAAGAATTGCTTCGGCATTATCAGTATATTCTAAAACTTCTATTCCGTTTTGGCAACACACATATAAATACGACATCATGTGGCAGGAAACCAGGCTGCTTAAAAGCAAATCTTCGGGATTGTATAATTCGGGATCGCCTTTGAAAGCTTTCGCAGCCGAAACATCCAAAACTGGTTTTCCTTCGATTAAAATTTTATGGCTTTTGCTGTAGAATTTTCGTCCTAATTGTTCCTGATTTTGGTTGGAAGTCCAGTTTATTGCTGCTTTGAAAATGTGTTTGAAGGTCATTTTTATTTTATCTTTTCTAAGTAAACAAGTGTCAAGTTATCATTTATAATTTTTCGTTTAAATTCACTGTAACCAATTTTGTTATAGAGATAAAGATTCTTTTCGCTCTTAAATCCGGTAAACAATTAAATTCTTTTACAGTCTTTAAAACTCGTTTCTATTACATCCATTAGCTTTCTGCCGATTCCTTTGTTTTGGTAATCGCTTCTGACAATTAACTTACCAATGTAAGCGGTTCCTTCTGCTTCATAACCCCGAATTGAACCTGCAATTTCCCCATTAATCACACTTTTTAAAATTATTGATTTTTTATATTCATCTTCTAATGATTCTAAACTCTGTATCAAAGGTCGAATTTCATAATCATTATAAATTGCTGCTTCAGACAGATAGCAATTCTTTTGTAATTGAAGAATTGCTGCTAAATCAGATTTTTGTGCTTTTAGAATATCAATGTTCATGATTTAAATTTAATTCTTTTTATTTTTTAGGACAATTATAAATTTCTTACTCCCTGTGAATATAAAACTTCCGCGAGATATGAAAACTTATTCGGATCAGCTTTTTGTAATTTTGAAAATTGTTTTCGCTATTTTATAATTTTAATTAGATTCGGATACTGGTTTTGTAGGTTTCCATTTCTTATTTTAAAAACAAACAATATTGGAAGAATGATATTTAATGCATAAAGTACAACTACGATATAAAGTAAAACCTCATATGGACCGTAATGCAGAATTTTAAATAAGGCGAAGAAAGTAATTGAAATAAACGCCAAAACGGACCAGATTATCTGAAAATTCAAAAGGTTGGCTCCCACTTCTTTCAGCCCGGTTATTTTATCTTTTTTGGTCATCCATAAAATTAAGGGAAGAATAATATTTCCTACTGGAATAACCAAAAACGCTAATACGGAAAGATGTAAAATTATCAGATAATGATGATCTTCTTTTTTTCCATAATCTAAAATGTCTTCTGCATGTATGTCCAGTACTTCACAAATCAAGTGGAGTGTTTTACCGCGTGGTTCGCTTTCGTTGTTTTCAATTCGCTGAATAGTTCTTAAATTTACTTTAGAAGATTCAGCCAGTTCTTCCTGAGACAGTCCTTTTTTCTTTCTGACTTCCCTAATTTTTTCTCCGATTTCTTTCATAATTGATTGCGTTTATTTTTTGACAAAAGTATTATGAAACTGTAATTCTGGTAGCGGTTTATTTGCGACATTTTTACGGCATTGTTGTCAGGTTGCTGATTTTGTTGGTTTTGTTAGTTTTATTATTTTTAAAAATCTATAAAATATGTTTGATTTATCTTTCTTTTCCTGCTGTTCAAGATACATTTTGCGGCGCTTCCATTTGTCCTGTACCACAATTATCTGATTGAGTTGTATAAAATGGTCCAGGAGTATTTAACCAATATACCTCCTCATTTTTATATCCATGAATGTTGTTTAAACCATATTCAAATTCCTTTATCAGATATTCAAAGGAATCTCCTTTATATAAAAACTCCAAAGATTTTTCGGGTAAGTACATAAATATTTCTGTTAACTTGCTACCATTGTGTAATCCATCAAATATAAAAAGAATATCATATTTGAATTAACGAAAAAACCTCGAAATCACAACTTTCGAGGTTTTTTGGTATTAAACTAACAAAACTGATTTAAACTTATTTTTTAACTGAAAACTTAAAAGTTGTCTTAGTTTTATAATTTTCGCCAGGATTTAAAACTGTCGTTGGAAAGTTTTTCTGGTTTGGAGAATCCGGATAATGTTGTGTTTCTAAACAGAAAGCTGTTCTGTGTGCATAAGTTCCGCCGTTGCGCATTGGTAAAGTTCCGTCAAGGAAATTTCCGGAGTAGAACTGAATTCCAGGTTCATCTGTGGTCACTTCTAAAACTCTTCCGCTTGCAGGGTGGTAGGCTTTTGCGATAATTGTTTTTCCTTTTTCAGGATTGTTCAGTACCCAGCAGTGGTCGTACCCTTTTCCTCTTACTAATTGTTCGTCTTTAGCATCGATTTCTTTTCCGATTAATTTTGGTTTTCTGAAATCGAATGGTGTGTTGGCAACATCCTGCAACTCCCCTGTTGGAATCAAAGTTGCATCCACAGGAACAATTTTATCCGCGTTCAGAGTAAGTTCGTGGTCTAAAATTGTTTTAGAGAAATCCCCTGACAGGTTAAAATATGTATGCTGTGTTAAGTTTACAACGGTCTTTTTATCTGTAGTAGCTTCGTAAAGCACTTCCAATTCGTTGTTTTTTGTTAACGTGTAGGTTACTAAAACTTTTAGATTTCCGGGATAACCTTCTTCCATATCTTTGCTTAAATAAGATAATTTCAAAATTGCTGATTCCCCTGATTTAGCTTCTTCTGCTTTCCAAACCACTCTAAAAAAGCCTTCAGGTCCTCCGTGTAAAGCATTTGGTTCGTTGTTAATCGCTAATGTATATTCTTTACCGTCTAATGTAAATTTACCTTTTGCAATTCGGTTTCCGAAACGTCCGATCAAAGCTCCAAAAAATGGATTTGGCTTCATGTATTGTTCCAAAGAATTAAATCCGGTAACCACATTTTCAAAAACGCCGTCTTTGTTTGGCACTTTTAAATCTGTGATAATACCACCAAAAGTGATGATATCGACTTCCATGCCGTTTTGGTTTTTCAGCTTATAGCTTTCAATTTTTTCTCCTTTTGGAGTTGTTCCGTAGTCCGATTTTACAATTGTTACAGAATCTTGTGTTTCCTGGGTTGTGGTGGCATCCATTTTTTTATCGCTTTTACATTGAACAGAAAGTGCTGCCAAACCGATTATCGTAATTCCGAAAGCACAACGTTTTAATACATTCATAAATACTGGTTTTTAAGTTAGTAAAGACTTCATCCAAAAGTCAAAAGTCTTAAAGTCAAAAGTCGAAGTTACGAATTTATCAAGACGTAATTCATTACAATTTCACTTTAAGACTTTAAGACATTTAGACTTAAATATTACAATCCGTGCTGAAAAGCATGGTAGTAAGCTTCATTCGCATTAATTTTATCTTTGAAATCCCTGATTGTTGTTTTCTCATCAATCACCAATAATTCAATTCCGGCGATATCAGCAAAATCTTCCATAAATTCTGTTGTAACTGCCTGGCTGTACACGGTATGATGTGCCCCTCCTGCCAAAATCCATGCTGTAGCTGCAATGTCAAGGTCTGGTTTGCAATCCCACAATACACGGGCAACCGGAAGTTTAGGCAATTCTGCCAATGGTTTTACGGCTACAACTTCGTTTACAATTAAACGGAAACGGGTTCCCATATCAACAAGCGAAACATTGATTGCTTCTCCTGCAGGTGAATTAAATACCAAACGAACCGGGTCTTCTTTTCCTCCAATTCCTAACGGGTGAACCTCACAATTAGCTTTTCCGTCAGCAATAGATGGACAGATTTCCAGCATGTGTGATCCTAAAACATACGATTTTTGAGGTGTAAAGTGGTAGGTATAATCTTCCATGAAAGAAGTTCCTCCTTCAAGACCAATGTTCATTACTTTTAATGCTCTTACCATAGCAGCTGTTTTCCAGTCACCTTCTCCACCAAAACCATAGCCGTCAGCCATTAATCTTTGTGTAGCGATTCCTGGTAATTGTTTCCATGCGCCAAGGTTTTCGAATGTATCAGTGAAAGCGCCAAAACCTCCTTCTTCAAGGAAAGCTCTTAAACCTAACTCGATTTTTGCTGCTTCTATTAATGAACTTCTTTGCGCTCCTCCTTCTTTTAAAGAGTCAGTTAAATTATAATTAGCTTCATAAACTGCTAATAAATCGTTTAATTCCTTCTCAGTTACCTTTTCGATATGTTTCGTAACATCAGAAGAATCATATCCGTTAACCGACATTCCAAAACGAATCTGAGCCTCCACTTTATCTCCGTCAGTAACGGCAACTTCACGCATATTGTCTCCAATACGTGCTACTTTCAGGTTTTGAAGTTCGTCCCAGCCTAAAGCTACTCTTGACCAGATGCCTAATTTTTTATGAACTCTTTCGTCTTCCCAATGACCCACAACTACTTTGCGTTTTTTACGCATTCTTGACATCATAAAACCAAATTCACGATCTCCGTGAGCTGACTGATTTAAATTCATAAAATCCATATCAATAGAACCCCATGGAATTTCAGCGTTGTATTGTGTGTGCAAATGACATAACGGTTTTTTAAGGATTCTTAAACCACCAATCCACATTTTTGCAGGTGAAAAAGTATGCATCCAGGTAATAACCCCGATACAGTTTTTTGTTGTGTTTGCTGCCAGACATACATCTAAGATCTGATCCGGTGATTTTACTACATCTTTGTAAACTACTTTTACCGGTATATGAGATGAAGTATCTAATCCTTTTGCAATTATTTGCGAATGTTCTGCTACTTTTCTTAGTGTTTCTTCACCGTATAATTCCTGGCTTCCTACTACAAACCATACTTCTTTTTGAGAGATATCTATCATTTTACTTTTTGTTTATTTTGTTTCAGGTTTCAGGTTCTTAGAATCTGAAAATCCTGAATTGTTATGTTTTTTATTTTGTTTCAGGTTTTCTTTGTTTCAGGTTTCATGTTGTGAAATCGTCGAAAAACCTTGTGTTATATATTCTTTTGTTATTTTTTTGTTTAGATTTTATTTATTTGAGCTTCCTAGTTTCACATTCCAAAAACTTGAAACTAAAAAACATGAAACCTGAAACAAATTCATTATTGTCCGTAATACGAATCTTTTCCGTGTTTGCGGTTGTAATGTTTCTTTATTAATGAATCTTTCAGCCTTGGTGCATTTGGGTTTATTTGTAAAGTCAGGTACGCCATTTCTGCAACTACTTCAAGAACTTTACTGTTATAAACCGCTTTTGCAGCATTTTTTCCCCATGCAAACGGACCGTGGTTTCCAATTAAAACCATTTCTACTTCTTCGTAAGAAAGATTTTTTTCTTTGAAACAATCCAGAATCTGAATTCCGGTATTGTGTTCGTAGTTTCCTTCGATAAGCGAATCAGCCATTGGCGGAGCACACGGAATATCAGCGGTTAAGTGATCTGCGTGTGTTGTACCAAAGATTGGAATATCCTGTTGTGACTGCGCCCAGGCCACTGAATAGGTCGCGTGTGTATGTGCAACACCTCCAATATTTGGCCAGTTTTTGTATAAATAAGCATGCGTCTTTGTGTCTGATGACGGACGCATGGTTCCTTCGATAATGTTATTGTCAAAATCAACAATCACAATATCTTCAGGTTTTAAATCTTCGTAAGGTACACCGCTTGGTTTGATGGCAAAAACACCTCTTTCGCGGTCAACTGCGCTTACATTTCCAAATGTATACACCACCAGATTCAATGCATTTAACTGCATGTTGGCTTCGTAACATTCTTGTTTTAAATCTTTATAAAGAGAACTCATTTTCTGTAATTTTAATAGATGGATCTGCGAAAGTGCTTAATTGGTCGTATGCTAAAAGTAATTTGTTGTAAGCAGCAACTTTGTCTAGTTCTGGTGTGTATTCGCTTTCAAAAGGGCTTCCCATTTTTTGACTGGCTTCAATTACATTTGGATAAATCCCGGAAGCTACGGCAGCGTAAATTGCAGCTCCCAAAGCCGGAGCCTGGTCTGATAAGGCTACTTTTATCGGTTTGTTTAAAACGTTTGCCAGAGTCTGCATGATAAAAGGTGATTTTCTTGCAACACCACCGATACCGATCACGCTGTCAATTTTTACACCTTCTTCTTCAAAACGATCCACAATTTTTTTAGATCCAAAACAGATTGCGTTTACTAAAGCTTTAAAAATATGAGGGGCTTTTGATCCTAATGATAAGTTTGAAATGGCGCTTTTTACTTCCTGATTTGCATCCGGAGTCCTGCGTCCGTTGATCCAGTCTAAAGCGGTTGGTATGCTTTCAGACAACGGAATCTTTTCGGCTTCTTTCGTTAATTCTACAATTAATTTATCACTGAATTCTTCTCTTAATTGCTCTTTTTGAGTATCATTTAAAAGAGATGAAGCACCTAATAATTGTTCTGTTGGCCACATTAGTAATTCTTTGTACCATGCTAATAAATCGCCAAAAGCAGATTGTCCTGCTTCAAGACCAATATAACCCGGAATTACAGATCCGTCAACCTGACCACAAATTCCGCGAACGTTTTTGGTACCCACTTCGTCATAAGAACCAACCAAAATATCGCAAGTCGAAGTTCCCATTACACGAACCAAAGTATTTTCGCCAATTTTAGCTCCAACTGCTCCGGAGTGTGCGTCGAAAGTTCCAACAGCAACAATAGTTTCTGTAGAAAGTCCCAAACGATCTGCCCATTCTTTGCTTAATTTTCCGGCAACTAAATCTGAAGTATAAGTTTCATCATATAAATTGCTTCGAAGTGCCGCTAAATAAGGATGTAGTTTTTCTAGAAATTCAACCGGAGGTAAACCATTCCAGTCTTCGTGCCACATGGCTTTGTGTCCTGCAGCGCAACGGCTTCTTCTGAAGGTTTTTAAATCTTTGTCTTCGATTAATAAATACGTCATTAAATCACAGTGTTCCATCCAGGTGTGTGCTGCATTTCGTACCGCTTCATCTTCTCTGGCAATATGCAGGATTTTTGCCCAGAACCATTCAGATGAATAAATTCCGCCAACATATTTGGTAACGTTTTCACCGCCCCAGCTTACTGCCAGCTCGTTGATTTCGTTAGCTTCATTAATCGCTGTATGATCTTTCCACAACACCATCATCGCATTTGGGTTTTCTTCAAAACCTTTTGTCAAAGCCAGTGGAGTTCCGTCTTTTGTAACCGGAACCGGAGAAGATCCTGTAGTATCAATACAGATTCCTTTTATTGCAGCAGGATCAACTTTGCTTTCTTTCACAACATTTTGAATGGTAATTTCCAATCCTTCAATATGATCCAAAGGATGCTGACGAAACTGATTGATCGATGCATCACAATATTGTTTATTCTTCCATCTTTTGTAATGATAAACATTGGATGCAAGCTCCTGTCCATTTTCAGTATCTATTAGCACCGCACGAACAGAATCTGTTCCGTAATCTAATCCTATAACGTAATTTTTCATTTCGAAATTCATTTTAATGAGACAAATATAATATAATTAATTTATAAGTGTACAAAAAACACTTAATAAAAATTTTCTTGTTGTTTTTTACAGAAAATACATCAAAACAATGATTTAAATTCAAAACAAAAAACAAACATTAATTATACATTTACTCTGTTGCGATTATTTCATCTTTATTTTCAAAACACTAAATAATATGTCGAAAAATTGTATTGAATTTGATTGCGTTTTAACTCACAATCAGTTTATTAAGCACCCATTTTGGCTGTGCCACAAAAGAGCTCTCATCATTACTGTTTTGAACTTTTTAATTAAATTTAAATATTGGTGTACCGTTTTCATCAAATTTTACTTTCATCATTCTTGCATGACGATTAGGATCGTATAACGGGTCTGCTATAATTTCTTCTAAAGATCTTTTATCTGTTGCCGGTACTACTTTTGGATCACCAACCGCTTTTTCATAATCCCTTGCATGATAAATTAATATTGGCTCTCCGTTTTCATCCACTGTGAAAGAGTTATGACCAGGACCGTAAATACCTTTTGATGCGTCCGTTTTTAAAACTGGATTTCTCGATTTTTTCCAGGAGTTTCTATTTAGTAAATCCGCATTTTCATCGGCTTCCATCATACCCATCGCGTAACAGGCACCTGTAGCACTTGCCGAAAAAGTGATGTAAATTTTTCCTTTGTTTTTAATGAATGCTGGCCCTTCATTTACCCAAAAACCAACACGTTCCCAATCATAATCCGGAGTAGTGAGCATGAACTGAACGGTTTTTAATTTGATAGGCGATTCCATTTCGGCTAAATACAAATTAGACGCTGCGAATTGTCCACCTGTTTTTTCTGCCCAACAAAAATATCGTTTGCCTTTATGTTCAAATACAGTTCCGTCTAGCGAAAAATCAGTAAAACTTTTTGGGTCGTTATCAGCAGCTTGCATTTGTCCTAATTCTTTCCACTTATCTTTTAGAGGATCTTGACCTGTACACTCCAAAACATAAGGTCTTAATCTCCAAATATCATCTTCTTTACTTGCCGCAAAATACACATACCATTTTCCATCTAAATAATGAATTTCCGGAGCCCAGACATGACGGCTCATTGGTCCACTTGCATGTTTTTCCCATACTCTGAAAGGCGCTGCATTTTGTAATTCGGCAATCGTTTTTGCACGTCTTATCTCTATAGCATCATAAGTGGGTACAGATCCTGTAAAATAATAATACCCATCTGTATGTTTGTAGATGAACGGATCTGCTCTTTGCAGCACAATCGGTTTGTTAGAACCTTTTATGTTTGCCATAATAGAAACTTCCTCTTTAGATGTTTCTTTTTGTTCTTTTTTATCTGAACAAGAGGCAGCTCCAACCAAAAGAACAGCTGAAAGTACCAGGTTTTTGAATAGGTTTCTTTGCATGATAATAATTTTCTATGTATTAATTTGTTTTGAAAGCAGACTTAGATAATTACAATTATTTTCAAGTAAAATTTCATACTCCTTTTTCTAATCTTTTTTACTTAATAACCGGCCATAAATCTTTGTCCCAATCCATCTCTTTTATTTGCAATACTGGTCTTCCGTTTTGGCTGGCACTATATGCATGGTAAATGATATAATCTTTCCCGTCAAAAGTATAAGTGCTGTTATGCCCGGCTCCAAACCAATCCTTGTCTCCTTGAATGAGCAATGTTCCTCCACCCTCGTTCAAAGATTTTCCTTCTTTATCGACATACGGGCCCGTAACATTTTTAGAGCGGCCGACTACTACTTTATACGTGCTTTCTTTTCCTCGGCAACACAAGTCCCAAGAAAGGAATTGGTAGTAGTAACCATTTTTTTTGAAGATAAAAGGCGCTTCTAGAGCAGCATCTCCGGGGTCATTATCCTTCAATTCAAAAGTTCTTTTGCGTTTGGCAATCGTGTGCCATTCTTGTGGTTGCGCAATGGACTTTAAATCGGCATTTAATTTGACCATTTTCAAGCCTTCCCAAAAAGAGCCAAAAGCCAACCAAGGCGTGTTGTTTTCGTCGAAAGTCAGATTCGGATCAATAGCATTCCAAAGGTCGCGGTTCGGAATGGACTGAATTACAATTCCCTGATCGACCCATTTGTAATTTTTATCTTTTGAATCCAAAGTGGTATTAGTGGCTACACCTATCGCCGAAGTATTTTTGGCGAAAGCCGAAACCGAGTAATATAAATAATAAGTACCCTTGTGCAATGTAATATCCGGTGCCCAAATGTGGTTCTTGAAATCGGCGGCAACTCCATCAGCCCAAACGGGTTTTTCGGTAAAAACCTGTGGCTCTTTATTCCATGTTTTTAAATCTTTTGAACTAAAAACACTGATTCCCATTCCTGTGCAATAAAGATAGTAAGTGTCTTTTTGTTTAATCATAACAGGATCATGCACAGTAATATCTTGTGCCAATGTTTGTAATCCTAATGAAAGAATCAGAAACATTATAAAAGAGTTTAATTTCGAATATATTTTCATACTTCGTTTTATTTTACAATTCGTATTTGATGCAATTTTGAAGTTGGACGACCATCTTTTGATTTGATTTTTAATGTAAAAATTTCATCTCTATCCACATTGAAACGAGTTAATTTATCAGTTGCTGAAATAATTTCTACTGGTTTTTCATTGATTAAAACTTCCAGGTTATCCAGTTTATAATTGCCTAAAAAACTGATTTCGATAAATTTTCCTTCCTTGTTTTTATTGACCAATTGATAGGAAATATAAGAGCGGGTGTTTCTCCAGAAATGGCCATCATCGTAACCAGAATCGCTTTTTTCACCTTTGTAATGATGATCTACTTCGGGTTGTTGCTCTCCACAGTTTATTTTATCGACCGTTTTGGCTTCCAGATCCATAGCTTCTATTTCTTGTTGTTGTAACAAAGCTTGTTTTTCTTTGTATTCTTCTTTTGTAAAAGTTTGAAAATACATTTGATAACGGGCATCATGCACTTCGAAAAAAGGTTCTAACTGTAAAGAATCCAGTTGAAAACGCATGTTTCCTAAGTCATTCAATTTAGAAACATAACTTCCTTTTTCGCCCACCAAAGCATAAGCTTTATCCAAAGGAATATATTTTCCGCTTGCCACATGTCCCATTCGGCTGTCATCGGCAAATAATCCGTCTAAGTTTTCGGTAGATGTTTTGGCTGCCAAAACAATTGGCCCATTCACAAAAGCAACCCAATTGGAACCATCAGGTAAATTTTCTAAATGCGTTGATTTTTTGAATCTCACCGTTATTTTGTCTCCCGATTTCCATTTGCGATTCAGACTTGCATAACTGCTTGGTTTGGCTTCGGTTTTTTGCAACTGCCCATTGACTAAAATTTCAAAATTTTCTGCCCACTTCGGAACACGAATATTTACAGCGAAGGTTTTGTTTTTTTTAAGTTTCAAAACTATTTCGCTGTTGTTTTCATAAGGGAACTTTGTGATTTGTTCCAATGCTATTCCTTGTTCTTCCCAGTTTAAAGTTGATGGAATAAAAAGATTCACATAAATATCATTTTGCGAATGGCTGTAAATTAACTCTCCGTATTTGGAATGATTTTCAAGTCCGGTTCCCACACAGCACCACATACTGGTTTCAGGTTGCGAATACACGCGATAATGATTCGGTCTGATAGGCGTGAAATAAACAAAACCTCCTTTGTTAGGTTCCTGGCTCGAAAGTATATGATTGTATAAGGTACGCTCGTAAAAATCCAGATAGCTCACATCGTTTTTGTCTAAGTAAAGTGCTTTGCTCAAACGCTCCATATTGTAGGAGTTGCAGGTTTCTGGCCCTTGATTGGATTTTAGCATTCCGCTAAAATCATCAATTGGATTGAAATGTTCGGCTACGCTATTTCCTCCAAAAGCCACGGATCTTTTTTCGGTAACATTTTTCCAGAAAAACTGAGCTGCATCAGACCAGGTTTTGTTATCGGATAAAGTGGCAATTTTTTCAAAACCAAGCACTTTTGGAATTTGCGTGTTGGCATGTAATCCGGTTAACTTATCTTCATGATTGAGTAACGGCTCCAAAATGGCTTTTTGCGAAAGCTTTTCAGCTGTTTCCAGGTATTTTTTGTCTTTTGTAATCAGATATAAATCGGCAAAAGATTCGTTGATACCGCCATGTTCTGTTTTTAGAATTTGTTGAATTTGTTCTTCCGAAAGTGGTTGGATTAATTCGATAAACCAGTCGCCTAATTTTACAACAATGTCTTTTGCTTTTTGATTTCCGGTATAATTATACGCATCAATCAAACCAGCAAAAAGTTTGTGAATATTATAAATGGGAACCCAGGTATTGTTTAATCCAAAACCACTTCCGTCGATATCGCCTTTATGAATACGATCCCAAAAAACTTTTCCTTCGGGAATTCCTCCAACATAACCCGTTCCATCTTTATCCTGACAACGAGCCAATTCTGAAAGCATGTAATCTAAACGATTTTTAACTTCTGTATTTCCTGTTGAAGCGTACATCATAGCCAGTGCCGATAAATAATGCCCGCCAATGTGTCCATCCAGTCCAATATTTTCCCAATTTCCATATCGGTCAGCTTTGGTAGGAAGTCCGGCCGAAATTAAATAAGGTGCTAATAATCGATCTGTATTTAAGGCTAAAATATATTTTAAATCAACATCCTGCGCATTCTTAAAAGGTCCGCTTGTTAATCGTACTTCTTGTAGTTTAAATTCCTTCATCTGAGCCATTGAAGAAAATGCAAACGAGAATGCTACAACTAAAAAAAGTGCTTTTTGAGTTGAATGGAACAGTGTTTTAAAAGTCACTTTTTTATGGTTATAAAGCATGGTATATAAATCCGAGTGATACTAAAAATTATTGAATTCCTTCTGTCGTCATCACAATACGTTTCATAGTTCCGTCTTTGTTATAAAATAGTTTTTCAACACAAACCGAACGTCTGAAACTTCCTCCATGTGTTGGAATTGCTCCAGTGTGATATACAAAATACCATTGCCCTTTAAATTCAATTATCGCCTGATGATTGGTATTACTGTTTCCGGCTACTTCGTTTAAAATCCCTTTGAATTCCCAAGGTCCGGTAATAGATTTACTCATTGCATAGGCAATTTTTTCAGGAAAATCATAAGCATACGATAAATAGTACCAGTCTTTACGTTTGTGAATCCAAGGCGCTTCGGTAAATTTTGGCAAATCGACTGTTTGAATTTCGCCATCCATTTCGATCATGTTATCTTTTAATTTTATGTATTTGCATACGGTATTTCCCCAGTATAAATAAGCTTTCCCATCATCATCAATATAAACCGTTGGGTCAATATCATCCCAGCTGATTTTGGTTTGCGTAGTCATATCGTTGGTGATTAACGCTTTTCCGATAGCATCTTTGAAAGGGCCAAGCGGATTATCGGCAACCGCAACACCAATGGCTTTCCCATGTATACTTTCGTTGTGGGTAACGGTTACAAACCAATAAAACTTTCCGTTTTTTTCTATTACCTGACTTGCCCAGGCATCACCTTTTGCCCAGGAAAAATCGGTTGGTTTTAACGGAATCGGATGTTCTTTCCAGGTTTTCATATCCGAAGAAGAATACACCAGCCATTCGTTCATTCGATATGAATTGACATCGTTTGGTGCTTCATCATGACCGGCATAAATATAGACTTTGTCTTTATAAACCAGAGCACCAGGATCTGCCGTGTATTTATCTGTAATTATTGGGTTATTTTGTTTTACCTCAACAGTTTTATTAGTCTGAGCATTTACTTTTGAAGCTAAAACAGCTAACGATATGCAAAACGGAAAGAATAATTTTTTCATTATAATTGTTTTTTTTTTATTTCTTTTTACCCCAAAATGGTAAACCTGCCGAGGTAAGTCCTGAATAGGTAATGGTAACTTTTCTGGTAGAAGTTTCCCAATCCCAGGCATCTTGTACTTTGCATTTTACATCATTAATGGTCAATGTTTTTGTAGTACTGTCGTAAGACCATGTTCCCGTCATTGCTCCTGATATTTTTTTGTCAGCCGTTAAAAAAATGGTTCCTGACTTTTGCATGGTTTTGTATTGATATTGCATCGAAATATGTTCCCATTCACCTATAAAAGAAGCTTCCGTTAAAGTAGTTGCAGGTACTCCGGCATAGCGTTCCGGAGCCACTACCGGCCAGCCATCGGCAGTCCATTCAATTTCACGAACATGTCCCATCATTACAGCATTAGAAACATTTACACCCGGAACTCCTTCTGGCAAACGCGCTTGTGAAGCATAATACCATTTTTTTGAAGTAGGATCCTGAAAAACAGAACAATGTGCAAAACCAACCCAACCTGTATGATTATTAAATTGGTACGGGTGTGTAAGCATCGGGAAACAATCGGCGCCACTGGTAACATTGGCTCCATTAATGCCCACATAAGGACCTAAAATATTTTTAGATCTTGCTACACGGGTATTGTATGCCACTGATAACTCATCATAGGCCAAGAATAAATAATAATATTGTGTATCCGGATTGTAAATGATCTCAGGTCCTTCTGATGCCTGCCAACGGCTTGAAGAATGCCTCGAGGCAATTTTGGTTCCATAATCTGATAATGTTTTTAACTGATCGGGTTTTCCTGTTGTTGGATTTAATTTTAAAGCTACAATTCCCGAATGCCAGGAACCATAAATTAAATATTGTTCTCCTTGTGGTGTTTCGATAAAAGTTGGATCAATGGCGTTGTATTTGAAATAAGCATTTTCCCAATTTCTGGCTCCTGTATATGAATAGGGCTTTACGCCATCAGGTTCTGAGCATACCACCATTCCTTTATCAGTCCAATTATTTGATCCTAAATCATCAGTTTCCATCAAACCAATAAAAGCACGTTCTGACCATGAAGTATCAAAACTAGTTCCTGTAATTGGCTCATCTACCACAATACTGTAATACATACGGAATTTGTTACCCACTTTTTTTACAAATGGTGCCCAATAGCCATATCTCGGATTTGCAATTGGTGGAAGAGCTGGATTCATACGTGCTCTCTTATTATTTAAAGAATCCTTAACCCAAGCAGGAGCCGATTTCATCGACGCTCCCATGAATTCCCAATTGATTAAATCTTTGGATCTTCTGTAAAAAAAATGTCCATTCCCATCGTGAGCATTTCCATATGAGGCATCCGTTTGGTACATATAATAATAGTCACCACTTTTTTCGACAGTTGGATCGTGAACGTTGGCTAAATTCCATTGGGCCCTGCTGTTCCAGGAAGAAATAGCAGTATAATTATCGGCATAAGTTGGTCCCGGAAAAGCTGGAGGAACAACTACTGGAGGAACAACAACTACCGGCGGATCTGGATCTTCAGTTGCAGGATCATCACCTGAACAGCTTACTGTAGCAGCAAGAGTCAATAAAAAGAGCCCTAAACAAGAAGCATTTTTTAAAATGGATTTCGGTTTTTTCATCTTTTTGTATTTTATTTTCCTTCTAAAACAACAACTGAGAAAGGAGGAATTGTGATTTCTAATTTTCCTTTTTTGTTTTCGAAACCTTTAAAAGCTGTTGGTACAATTTTATTAGGTGTATCGAATGAATTGTAATCCTGTAATTTTGCTGATGTAATTATGGTTCCTGTGAAGTTTTTAACTCCCAGATCTTTTACATCAATCTCTATTTTGTTTTTATTTTTTGCATCGACGTTCACTAAAGAAATATGAATTGCTCCTTTTTTATCTTTTGAAGCAGAAGCTGATACTGCAGGAAGTGTTTCTCCATTTACTTTGTACAACGGCGACTGAAAACTTATTGGTAGTAATTTTGCATCCTGATGAACAGCATATAATTTCATTACATGGTATGTTGGCGTAGTAATCATTTTGGCTTTATCTGTAAGGATAACAGCCTGTAAAACGTTCACACATTGTGCTAAATTTGCCATACGAACCCTGTCAGCGTGATTGTTGAAAATATTAAGGGTTGATCCGGCTAAAACGGCATCTCTCATAGTATTCTGCTGGTATAAAAATCCCGGATTTGTTCCCTTCTCCACTTCGTACCAGCCACCCCATTCGTCAACCAGCATGGCTACTTTTTTCTCAGGATCATATTTATCCATTATAGCACCGTGTTTGGTAACCAATTCTTCCATTTTTAGGGCAGATTGCATGGTTTTGAAATATTGCTCTTCGGTAAAATCAACTCCGTCTCCTTTTTTATTCCAGTTGATTACAGCGTAATGATGAACCCCAATACCCCCTAACATATTAAGTGGAATGTTTTTCATTAAAACTTCTGTCCAGTTATAATCTCCGCTATTAGATCCTGATGCAATACGCGTGATTCCGCCAGTATTTTCCCAATCCGACATGAACGTGGCAAACTTGCGGTATTCTCCGGCATAATATTCTGCCGTCATATTACCTCCGCAGCCCCAGGCTTCATTACCAATTCCCCAGAATTTAACTTTCCATGGTTCTTTACGACCGTTTTTTACACGCAAATCACTCATCGGACTTTTACCAGAAAAGTTCGTGTACTGAACCCAGTCAGCTAATTCCTGAACGGTTCCGCTTCCTACATTTCCTGATAAATAAGGTTCTGTTTCAAGAAGTTCACACATATTCAAAAAGTCATGCGTTCCAAAACTGTTATCTTCAGTTACGCCGCCCCACCATTTATTTACGATAGTTGGTCTTTCTTCTTTTGGTCCAATTCCGTCTTTCCAGTGATACGTATCTGCAAAGCATCCTCCAGGCCATCTTAGGTTTGGAATTTTTAAATCTTTCAAAGCCGCAATAATATCATTTCTAACGCCTTTAGTATTTGGTATTTTTGAAGTGTCACCCACAAAAAAACCTCCATATATACAGCGTCCTAAATGCTCTGCGAAATGACCGTAGATATTTTTGTTGATGACTGGAGCTTTGTCATCATTTTTTAATGTGACAACTGTAGTTTCTTTTTGAGCGAAAGTAATTTGATTACAGAATGTAAAAACAAATAGAATTAAAAACGTCTTTTTCATAATATAGTTTATAGATAGTTATAAAGAGGAAAATTAATCAATTTTTCTCTTTATTAATTTTTTAATAAGAAAGCGTTGGCCAGCCTCCTGACCATGTAAAATAAACAATTTCCATTTTCGGATTTCCATTGTCTGCTTTATTGTAATAATGAACAGCTCCTTTTTGTGTTCCTGTAATTCTGGATAGATGACCCGGTCCGATGTAATTTCCCTGAGAAGCTAAAACTGTAGTTCCGCCACCACTTTTTAACGATAACCCGTTTTTATCCGTAAAAGGCCCAAATGGACTTGTTGAACGTCCTACTACAATATAATAAGTACTGTTTACACCGTTGCAGCACGTTCCGCGGTTTACAAACATATAGTAATAACTGCCTTCTTTGATTAAGCAAGGTGCTTCCCATGATGCGCCGTTTCCTCCGGCTACCACTGTCCTTGTTCCGGTTGGTTTTCCTGTGGAAGGATTAATCTGAACTACTCCAATTCCGGCATGCCAGGAACCATAAGCCATGTAAACATTACTTCCATCGACTAAAATAGAAGCATCAATTGCATTTACATCTGAAGCTGAATTAGAAGAGACAACAACACCTCTGTCCGTCCATTTCGTTCCGGCACTTTGTGAAATTGAAGGAGCCGTAACTAATCCAATAGCCGATCTTGCAGAACCAAAAGTAGAACAGGAATAATACATATTCCATCTGTTATTGAACCACGCAACATCCGGAGCCCAAAATGTTTTGGTAAAACCCGGAACATAACTTGTTATCCAGCCCGGAGTTGATGTAAATACAGAAGTACCCCATGTCCAGTTGACTAAATCTCTGGAATATGTCATTGGAATATTATCACCGGTAGTAAAAACATAATAGTTAACACCGCTTTTTACAATTGTGCCCGGATCATGTGAAGGAACATTTCCGGCAACTGTTTTTGCGGTTAAATTTTTAATTTGAGAATCCTGAGTTACAGCATTTGTTTCTTCGCTTTGAGAAACAATATCTTCATTTTGACAACCTACTAATAATATTGCTAATAAAACCCAACCTGCAATTGCTTTCATTGTATAATAATTTTGGTTATTGTAAAATTTTAACTTCTCTGGTATTCAATGTTTAAAACATAATATCACATAGCAGTTTAAAGCCGCCATATGATATTATGCAATCTAACTAATTCAATAAATATTAATAACTGTCATTTTGTTGTATTCCTCCCGGATTATTATCTTTTTCTAATTGAGGAATTGGGAAAAACTCTCTTCCTGGTACGTACGAATTAAACTCTACATCTCTTGACTTTAACCAGGCTAATTTAGCCTCATCCTGCAGCCATCCCCAACGGCGGATATCATCAAAACGGTGGCCTTCAAGAGCAAATTCTAAAAATCTTTCATGACCAATTTGTTCTCTCATTTGGGTTTGTGACATGTTTGGTTTTGTAGTTGCTAAATTTGGCAAATTCACCCTGTCTCTTACCATTTGAATATAAGTGTAAGCCCCCGGAGTATCACCTGTTTCGTTTAAACATTCTGCATACATTAACAAAATATCAGCATAACGCATTAGACGCTCGTTAATTCCTGAACGCCAATCGTATTCATCAGCAAATCCACCATCTGAATTTTGATATTTTGCACAAAATAAATCATTTAGATCACCTGCATTAGCTGCATATTTAGTTGCGAAATCTACCCCGTAAAGTTTCATCCCTCCTGGTTTGTTGTAGAATATAGTAGCATCTAAACGTGGGTCATCACCGCCTGTTTTTGTTTTTTCATCATGAAATTCATTAAATAAAGCCCATGTTGGCTGTACGTCTGTCCATCCAAAAGCTCTTGGTGCATATGTGATAGCTCTTGCTGATGTTTTTCCCCAGTTTGAAGCTGGTATTCCACCCCAGCTATTTTCAACACCACCTGCTGCTCTGCTAAATTGGACTTCGAATAAAGATTCTGAATTGTTTTCATTGGAATCTGTAAAGTTATCCCGATAATTTGCCGTTAATGAATAAACACCTAAATCGATTACTTGTTTAAAAGTTGTTCTTGCATTTGGAAAATCTTTAGTAAACAAATACGCTTTTCCTAAGTATCCTAGTGCAGCTCCTTTGGTTGCACGTCCTTTTATGGTATTTCCATTAGAATCCTTTGTGTCAATTCCATTTACTCCCTCGTACGTAACTGGCAGCAATTCTGCAGCGGCTTTGAAATCAGAGATTACCTGAGCCCATCCTTCTTCTTGTGTTTTTTGTGGATAGTAAACTGCCAGTTCAGTTGGTATTGGCACATTTTTAAACATGTTAACTGCATGAAATAAATACAAGCCTCTTAAAAAATAAGCCTGACCAAGAACTCTGTTTTTTAAAGCAGCATCGGCGAAATCAATTTTTGGCACACCCGCTAAAACCTGATTTGCCCTATTTATACCCTGATAGTAAGTTTCAAATGCCCAGCCATAAATTTCAGCATTTGATACATTTGAGTTAAACCGGCCAACATTATACATCGCCGGCCAAGGGCTATTACTTCTTGAATCGTCGCTTTTTGTGTCTAATAATAAAGGAGTACTTCTCATGTAACTTCCATCATTTAATAAACTTGAATAGGCCGCATTAAGTCCTTCTACTGCATCTACATCTGTTGTCCAGAATTTATCAACAGAGTCATTATTTGGATCTAATTGTATAAGATCTTCATCATTGACACAGCTGGTGGTTATTAATGCAAGTGCTAAAAAACCCGCTGCATAATTAAATATATTGTATTTCATTTTGATTCGTTTTTAATTGGTTGACTAATTTAAAATTTCACTTCAAACCCTAAAGAAATAGTTCTTGGATTTGGGAAAGAACCTGCATCATACCCTCTTGAAAGCAGTCCGTCATTACTATTGAAATCAGGGTCATATCCTTTGTAATCTGTTATAGTGAAAAGATTTTGACCATTTATAAATACTTTAGCTTTTTCAATAAAAAAGTCAGCAGGCACTGGGATTGAGTATCCAATTTCCATAGTTTGTAATCTTACATAATCCCCATTTTGGATAAAACGATTAGATTCTCTTGCATTGGCATTTGGATCTCCAATGATTGGACGCGGAACATTCGTATTAGTATTTGTTGGAGTCCAGTAATTAAGGGCATCTGTACTGTGGTTTACATATTGACCTATCATCAAGTCACGGTACATTGCATTGAAAACTTTATTACCTCCTGAGCCTTGCCAAACCATTGTGAAATCAAAGTTTTTATATGAAGCTCCAAAATTTGCACCAAAAGTATATTTTGGAATTGCTGATCCCTGATAAACTCTGTCCTGATCCGTAATTGCTCCGTCACCGTTAACATCCTTGAAACGTATATCTCCAACACCAGCATTAGTTTGTGTAGGCCCAGCTGCTAATTCTCCAGCATTTTGAAAAATTCCATCAGTTTGATATGCATAAATTTCACCTACAGATCTTCCTATTTCCGTTTTAGCAAAAGTTCCATATAATGGATTTCCTGAAACTCCAATTTTTGTCACTTCATTATTTAAAGTTCCTACGTTTGCAGAAATATTGTACTTGAATTGATGCTTTGAATTGTTATAAGCAATAGTGAATTCTAAACCGCTGTTTTTCATAGAAGCAGCATTAGTCAAAACATCCGCTGGAAAAGAACCTGTAGAATAAGGTAATGGTACTCGAATCAGAAGATCATCAGATTTTTTATTAAAGTATTCTGCTGTAAACTGTAAATCATTGTTAAAGAAACCTAACTCAAGTGCAATATCACTGCTTATAGATGTCTCCCAACGTAAATTCGGATCTAAGGAACTTACCACCGTTGTTCCGTTAGCTAACTCATTATTAAAATTATAACTGGCAAAACGATTTACCGTTGTAGCAAAAGAATAAGCAGGAATTGAATTATTTCCTAGAGTACCCCAGCTTCCTCTTAATTTGATATTACTTACCCATTGTGGCAAGTGAATGAATTTTTCATTGCTGATTTTCCAGGCTCCGGAGAAAGAGTAAGAATTAACTTTGTTATATTTCTGTCCAAAAAGTGATGATTTATCTTGTCTGAAATTTGCCTGAAATAAATAACGGTCATCAAATGAATAATTTATTCTACTGATATAAGATATACCTGTAAGTGTATTTTTATATTCTCCAGCGCTAATATCATCAGCATAGTTTACCTGACTAATTTCTCCAGGAGTATAACCTTTCCCTCTTGACCAATGATTGTAATAGTCTTTTGCTTCCTGAATCCATCCTGCCAAAACATCAAATTGATGCAAACCAAGCGTTTTCTTATAGGTCAAAATATTATTAAGGAAAGTATTTGTCTGATTAGCATTTGCTATATCTAAAGAAGCTTCGTCATTTGTAGTGATGTAATACCATCCTAAATCACTTGGCGGTATGAACAATCTGTTTTGAGTATCTGTTCTATCATAACTTGCGTCAAGTTTGTATTTTAATCCTTTAACGATTTCAAGTTGACCCCAAATATCCCCAATAAAACGGTTTCTTCTGTCTCTATTTTGTAATAAGTTGTTGAAACCAATTACGTTTATAGAAATAGCTCTCTGTGTTGCATTGTCTGTTCCGCCATATCCTCCTAATCTGTTTTCATCATAAACAGGCATTGTCGGGATAGCTGTCAATAAACTGGAAATAGCTGATTCTCCAACATAACTGTTAAATTTTTCTTTACCAGACTGTGTATATGCTATTTTGGTACCATAACTGAATCTTCCTTTTTTTCC
This sequence comes from Flavobacterium fluviatile, assembly GCF_010645065.1. Lineage (GTDB taxonomy): Bacteria > Bacteroidota > Bacteroidia > Flavobacteriales > Flavobacteriaceae > Flavobacterium > Flavobacterium fluviatile. Next base: position 48,051 of record NZ_JAADZW010000004.1, read on the forward strand.
TGATAAATTCAGATTCATAGTATATCTTTCATAATCTTGCGGTGATTCAACATAACTGTCATTTTTAAAATAATCTAAGTTCACATTATAGTTTAAACCTTCAGACCCTCCACTAAGTGTTAATGACTGATTTTGTACAATACCTGTGTCAAAAGCCTCATCTTGCCAATTTGTATTTACATTGTTAATATATTGAGGATTAGTTGGGTCATTTCCCGGAGCAATTGTTAATCCCGCATTTCTTTCAGCTTCGTTAGTTATAGTCTGATATCCAACTCTGTCTGTTACTGACCATTTTTTTGGTACAGTTTGGAATCCTGTTAGAGATCTAATCCCAACACTCATTTTTCCTTGTTTTCCTTTTTTTGTCGTAATAATTACTACTCCGTTAGCTCCGCGCACACCATAAATAGCTGCGGCAGCTCCATCTTTTAATACCTGCATTGATTCAATATCGCCCGGAGCAAAATCATAAGGATTTTCTACAATCATCCCGTCAATGATAAAAAGTGGGTTAGTATTTGCAAATGAAGTAATACCTCTAATTTTAATATTTACAAAACCTCCCGGTTCACCTGATGATTGTACAGTTACACCAGCTATCTGCCCCTGAAGCATTTTTGCCGGATCATAAGTGACTATAGTTTTAGCTTCTTTCAGGCTTACTACTCCCACTGACCCTGATAGGTCTGCTTTCTTTTGTGTACCATATCCAATTACTACTACTTCATTCAGTTTATTGCTGTCTTCCCCTAAGGCTACATCTACTTTTGATTGATTTCCAACCGTCACTTGTTGGTTTTGATATCCTATAAATGAAAAAACTAATACATCGTTTGGTGATGCTTTAATCGAATACTGTCCGTCAAATCCGGTTGTGGTTCCGGTTTTGGTTCCTTTTATCGTAACATTTACTCCCGGCAAAGGCAATTTGTCCTGTGTCGAAGTAACAATTCCGCTAATCTCCTTGCCCTGAGCCGACATAAGATTAACAGAAAACACTAGCATAAATAATGCTATAAGCCATTCTTTTTTTGGTAACACGAAATTCCAATAAAGAAATAATTTTTGGTTTGTTATCATACTGGTTTTTTTAAGTTAGTTAGTATATTATTATAAGTGTTAATTTTACATTTGTAAATATAAATAAAAAAAAACTGCAAAAACAAATTAATAACATAAAAAAAGTGAATAAAAAAAATACATATCATAATTTAAGTGTTAAATCAACATTTAAAAAATTGACTTTTTGTCAAAAAAGAAGGGATTTAATGACTTTATTTGTGTAAAAACTACACTTTTTGTCAAAATGAAGCTTTTTAATCAAAAATTCAATTGTTAAAAAAAAGTTATTAATATTATATTTAATTGTAAATAAAGTAGGATGTTTGTGTTTTTGTACTAAAAAACGTAATTAAAAAAGTTAATTTTTACTTAAATACTATTTTGTAAGGAATAAAAAAGTGCTTTTAGTATAAAAACATATGATCTTACTTTATTCCTTTTTTAATGAGAATAAAAAATATAGAAATCTGAAAAAATTTTTCTAATTAACTTAGCAAGTGTAAAATCAACATTAATAAATTATGAAACCTATCAGGAAGTTTATATATTTACCAATAAAATATAAAATATGCTAAACAGTTATAGCTCTGCGGATAAGGTATTATTGGCAGTAGATTGTATCATTTTTGGATTTGACCATCAGGGACTAAAAATACTTTTAATCAAAAGGGACTTTGAACCTGAGAGAGGCAAGTGGTCATTGATTGGTGGCTTTTTAAAACGTGATGAAATATTAGACGATGCTGCTATTCGTATTCTGAGCACCTACACCGGGTTACACGACATCTATATGGAACAGCTGCATGCTTACAGTGAAATAGACCGTGACCCCGTTGACAGAACTATTTCTGTATCCTATTATGCGCTGATTAACATTGAAAACCATAATGAAGAACTGATTAAAAACTATCATGCAGAATGGTTTAGTATAGCAGATGCACCAAATCTTATTTTTGACCACAACGAAATGGTTCAGCATGCTATCAGAAGATTGCGTTACAGAACTTCGATAAAACCAATTGGATTTGAATTACTTCCTGAAAAATTCACCATGCGTCAGTTATTAGAATTATATGAAGCGATTTTAAGTAAGGAGCTGGACAAACGTAACTTTATCAGTAAAATAAATTCTTTGGAAATTTTAAACAAACTGGATGAAAAAGATATGCAGTCTTCCAGAAAAGGATCCTACTTATATACGTTCAACAAAGAAAAATATGAAGAAAAATTACTTAACGATTTTGTACTGAATTTATAGAAAAACAAGAGATTAAATAAAAAAGAAAACCCTGAAAGCCACAAATTTTCAGGGTTTTGCATTAAATAAAACTACTATTAAAAAACTAAACTAATTCTCTTTATTTTTAGCTATTGCCTTTTTGATAATCTGCCAAAAACGTAGCTAAGCCAATATCTGTCAATGGGTGTTTCAACAATCCTTCGATTGCGCTCAACGGACCTGTAATCACATCTGACCCAATTTTTGCACAGTTGATAATGTGCATTACATTTCGAACAGAAGCTGCCAATATCTGGGTTTCAAAACCGAAATTATCATAAATCAGTCTGATTTCTTCAATCAGATTCATACCGTCTGTTGAAACATCATCCAGTCTTCCGATGAACGGAGAAACATAAGTCGCCCCGGCCTTAGCTGCCAGTAATGCCTGCCCTGATGAAAACACCAAAGTACAATTGGTTCTGATTCCTTTATTCGAAAAATATTTAATGGCTTTAACTCCGTCTTTTATCATTGGAATTTTCACCACAATTTGCGGATGAAGGGCTGCCAGCTTTTCTCCCTCGGCAATCATGCCTTCAAAATCTGTTGAAATTACTTCGGCACTTACATCGCCGTCAACCAGTTCGCAGATTTTTATATAATGGTCAAGAATATTCTGTGCTCCGGTGATTCCTTCTTTCGCCATCAATGACGGATTCGTAGTAACACCATCCAAAACCCCCAAATCATTGGCTTCTTTAATATCTTTTAAGTTGGCTGTATCGATAAAAAATTTCATGTCTTCTTTTTATTTTAATGAATTAAAAATTGTTTTCTTTTAAATAGTTACTGATTTCCTCGGCTGCATTTTTACTCGTAAATCCGAATTTCTGATCCAGAACCGAAGCCGGAGCTGAGTATCCAAAATGATCCAGACCAAATACTTTTCCGTTACTTCCAACCAGATTTTCCAGATTAACCGGAAGTCCTGCTGTAAGTCCGAAGACCAGTCCATTATTCGGAATTACGCTTTCCTGATATTCTTTTGGCTGTGATCTGAAGAGCCCTTCAGAAATTATCGATGCTACATTTATTTTTATTTTCAGTGTACTTTCAAGTTCGTTCGCAGCGTCAATTAATGTTGACACTTCTGATCCGTTGGCAATTAAAGTGGTATCCGGATTTTGAACCGATTTTACCAAATAACCTCCTTTTTTTGCTCCAGACGCTTCTTCAAACCTAGAGTTTCCATTAGTTGGAAGATCCTTAATTTCCTGTCTGGAAAGAATCAAACCGGTTGGTGTTTTCTTGTTCTCCAGTGCCATTTGCCAGGCTACAGAAGTTTCAACAGCATCTGCAGGACGTAAAGCCAGTAAACTCTGCTCTCCTGAATGGTTTTTAATTTTTTCCAATAATCGAATTTGAGCTTCCTGCTCGATTGGCTGGTGGGTTGGTCCGTCTTCTCCTACGCGGAAAGAATCGTGCGTCCACACATATTTTACAGGTAATTCCTGAATCGCAGCAAGACGAATAGCCGGTTTCATATAATCTGAAAAAACGAAAAACGTCGCCACAACCGGGATTACTCCTCCGTGAAGTGCGATTCCGTTCGCAATTGCAGCCATTGTTAATTCTGCTACTCCTGCCTGTAAAAATCCGCCGTTAAAATTATTTTTTTTCAGAACTGATGATTTTTTAAGGAATCCGTCTGTCTTGTCACTATTCGATAAATCTGCAGAAGACACAATCATATTCTCAACATTCTCGGCCAAATAACCTAAAACTGCTGCAGAAGCATCACGCGTTGCGGCATTTGCTTTTTGTGCAATACTTCCAAAATCCAGATTTGGCAAATCTCCTGAGAAAAACTGCTCAATTTTTTTTGCCAATGCAGGATTTTGATTTTCCCAGGCTGCAATTTTTGCCTTTCTGTCTGCCGATTCTTGTGTCTTTTTGTTTAAAATTGCTGCGTAATGTGCTGCAACTTCTTCATAAACCGCAAATGCATCTTCAGGATTTGCTCCCAGATTAAGCAATGTTGATGTAAAGCATGCTTTTGTACCTCCAATCGGTTTTCCGTGCAGTTCGCATTGTCCTTCATACATGGATCCGTCAGCTGTTACGCAGCCTTTGCCCATTATAGTTCTTCCTATAATCAGGGTTGGTTTTTCAGTTTCGTTATTAGCATCTGTTAGTGCTTTACGAATTTGTTCGTGATCATGACCGTCTATTGTAGTTACTTTCCAGCCCCATGATTCATATTTCATCGCTGTATCTTCTGTCGTAACCTCATCAGTCATCGAAGAAAGCTGAACATCATTAGAATCATAGAACATAATAAAATTATTCAGTCCCAAATGACCTGCAATACGCCCGGCCCCCTGTGAAATTTCTTCCTGAACCCCTCCGTCTGTTATAAAACCATATATTTTATGATCGAATAAATTATCAAATCTGGCTGATAAAAATTTAGCTGCGATTGCTGCCCCAATTCCCATCACATGTCCCTGCCCTAATGGTCCTGAAGTATTTTCGATACCGCGTTTCACATCAATTTCGGGATGTCCTGGCGTAACAGAACCCCATTGTCTGAAATTTTCTAAATCTGTTTTTTCATAATTTCCAAGCAAATGGTACTGTGCATACATCAAAGCCGAAAGATGTCCTGCATCCATAAAAAATCGGTCCCTGAAAATCCATTGCATATCGGTTAGATCGTATTTTAAATATTCGGTATATAAAATGTGAAGAAAATCAGCTCCTCCCATAGCTCCTCCGGGATGGCCTGAATTTGCTTTCTCAACCATCGAAATTGCTAAAGCACGTATATTATCTGCAGCTGACTGGTCTATTTTGTTGTTCATTTTTAAAGTTTTTTTTAGTATTGTTTTTGTGGTTTTAAAGGAGAATTGTCGATTTGTTAATGCAGGATTTTAAGTAGAAATAATTCTGAAAATGGGTAGCAGAAACAAATCAAATAATAAGTGTAAAATTTACATTTACAAATGTATGTAAAATAATTTCAGAAAAACAAAAAATATTTTGTTTATTTTTTTTACTAAATTTTTAATGATTTATTAGTCTTACATAAAATATAATGCTATTTAAGCAAATTAGAAGAAAATTACCTAAAACTAACTTTAAAAATATTTGAAGTAAATTGCCTCTAAAGTCTAATGTTTTAGACTTTGTTTTGGTTAAAGAACAGCATTTTGTAGCGGACAAAGGCATTTCAATTGAAGTTCTTTTAGATTTCAAAAAAAAAAGGTTTCATTCTGTACTAACAGAATTGGAACCTTCTTAAATTTTGTAACTATTTAATCAAAAAATTAGCCCCTTTAATTTTTTCACGTATAGCCTTTTTATAATCTTTAGGGTACGTTCTGGCTCCCATAAAAATATCTGTCATGGCATTCGCTAAAACTGGACCATAATTCTTAGCGATAAAATTGCGTAATATCTTTTTACTGTAGAAAATTTTGGCCAAAGTAACTCCGGCTTTTATTTCCGGTAAAATGCCATTTTCTAATTTTTCATGATACAGTTCTGAAGATCGTACAGGATCCAGTTTCTCTTCTATAATGGATTGTGCTGCTAAGATTCCGCTTAATATGGAGTTCGAAATACCCTCTGCAAGTATGGGGTCTGCAAATCCTGCTGAGTCGCCAATTAAAAAAACATTTTTCCTGACGAAAGTATCCGTTCTTGGAGAAACCGGAATTACAAATCCGTGGGCATCTTCTTTTACAATTTCTGTAATTCCCAACGTTTTTAAATAGGCTGCGTAATATTTTTTCAGATCAATCTTCTGATTCGCTTTTGTTAAAATGCAAACGCCTACAGATAAGTGATTTTTTTTAGGAAAACACCATCCATAACCGGACGGAATCGCATCGACATCAAAACGAACGTTTTTTGATAATCTTTCAAAATCAGCCTGAGGAACTTCTATCTCGTATTCTAAAGCCGGGATGACATTTCTGGTTTCCTGCCATCCTGCCATTTTAGCTATGGGACTTAAAGCACCATCTCCGGCAATAATAAATTTTGCCTGTATATCGCCCTCAGAAGTATGAATAGTCTGCATTTCTCCAAAAGTGATATTCGTAACTTTATGGTTTTGTAAGAGAGTAACACCGTTTTCTTTTGCTTTTTCTACAATCAGATTATCAAAAGCATCACGCATAATCATGCTAATGATGGGCTTGTCTCTTTTTGTTGTTAGCTTGATATTTGTGTTTGAGAAATAAGTATCTACTTCATAGAATTCTTTTTCAACAACTGATGAAACATCAAAAGGAATATTTATCCTTCCTCTGTGCACCAGGCCACCACCACACGTTTTATATCTTGGCAGAATTTCTTTTTCAATGATAACAGTCGTAATTCCGCTTTTTGATAATTCAAAGGCTGCAGAAGCTCCGGCCGGACCGCTTCCTATGATGGCTACATCAAATACTTTCATTGTTTTTTTTCCAAAACTAAAGGAATCATAGTAAAAAACAAAATTTTAACCCGTTGGTGTAATTATTAAAAACGTCAGTTCGAGTGTTTTTTGTGCAGGAAACGAAACAAAAAATGTATCGAGAACCGTTTTTAATGATAACTTTTCTGTTCTCGATACAATCCCGATGAAAAATCGAGATCGAACTGACGAAAAATTATCATCAAAAACTAATTTCACCAACGGATTTCAACAGAATCTCAAAGCGAATTTCGCATAATCAGCGATGATTTGTTTTCTATTTGTTCATTTTTTCCTTTGAGAACCATATCGGCCAATATTTTTCCCATGTCTTCAAAATGGGTCGAAATGGTAGCGATTCCGTTTGCAACAACTTTTTTCAAGGAAGTTTCATTATACGAAATAATGCCAAAATCAGTTCCTAATTTAAGATTGTGATTTCGTGCATTTTCGATTACCCCAACCAGGTCACGATCGTTCGGAATCACATATAAATCTCCAATTGCGATTTCATGATCGGTGAACTGGGTGATAATTTCGTAGTCAAAATTATATTTTGCACAAAAATTTTCAAATCCGGTTTTCATTCCCAAAGGCTCACGGAAACCCGGGAAAATTAAAATCAGTTTTTTGTATTTGCCCAGTCTTGATTTTCCTTTTAAAAGTCCTTCAAAAATATCTTTTTGGTGATTTTGATAAATGGCAGGATAAATTTTTAAGTCGGGATTGGTCTGGTCCAGGATAATCACTTCGTTTACTGGTAGGGTTTTTATCGTGTCAATAATGCCCGTCAGATTGGTCGGCATAATGATGTATTTGGTATAATTGCCGTTACTGTCATTTATTAATTTTTTGAAGACCGGAACATTAAAATGATGGAAAAAAATATCGACCTGAACGTTTTTTCCAATACTTTTTAAAAACGAATTATAGATGTCTTCTTTAAAAATATTAAGTTCATCAAAAAGCAAAAAAATCTTCTGTTTGATACTGGTTTCAATACTTTTAACGTAATATCCCTTGCCCGGAATAGCATAAATTATTCCCCTTTTTTTAAGTTCGTCATAGGCTTGGAGCACAGTATCACGAGATAAGGAAAATGCCAGGCAGACCTTGTTTACAGAAGGAAGCCTGTCCCCTTTTTTTAGCTTTTCTTCATCAATTGCTTTTTCAACTGAAAGAATTATCTGTTTGTATTTTGGCAAACCCAGATTATTTTGAATCGAAATGATACTCATACAAAAAGATTTTTTTGGCAATATACAAAAAACTGGTAGGTACTGGTATACAAAAAACGAAAATATATATAATTTTGAATTTTCACTTTTGATAAAAATAACATGAATTTAAAGCACATATCGCATTTACAAGATTACTCTAATTGCAAATTGTTTGGTTTAGCCCCTGATAACGAAGAAATTTATTGCTTTGAACTGACCAATAAAAATGGAATGATAGTACAGCTTACGAACTATGGTGCGACTGTAACTTCATTAAAAGTTCCGGCTACAGATGGAAAACTGACAGACGTAGTTTTGGGTTTTGACAATCCCAATTCGTATATTGAATCCTATAACTTACCAAGTGCTCCTTATTTTGGCACAACTGTCGGGCGTTATGCAGGACGTATTAATAAAGGACGTTTTACTTTAAATGACAAAACATTTGAGCTGGCAGGAAACAATAATGGAAACGCTTTGCACGGAGGAAATATTGGTTTTGGTCAAAAAATATGGGATGTTACGGATTTAACAAACCAGTCGGTAACTTTTCATCTGATCAGTGAAAATTTAGAAGAAAACTATCCAGGGGAATTACACGTTTTTCTAACCTATACCTTAACGGAAGAAAACGAATTAAAACTCGAATATAAAGCAACGACTACTGAAGACACCGTTATAAATTTAACCCACCACAGTTATTTCAACCTTAATGGGCATGATGCTAATGTACTGGATCAGGAAATGTTTATTGATGCAGACAAAATGCTCGAAACAAACGATGAGAGTATTCCAACAGGAAAATTCACTGCTCTTGACGGTCATGCCTTCGATTTCAGAACTGCAAAAAACTGTCCGGCTTCTATTGACAATTCGTTTGTTATTAATTCAAATGTCGAAATTGCAGCACAGTTATTCAGTCCGAAAAACAATTTAAAGATGAGCGTTTATACCGATCAGCCCAGCGTTCATATCTATGTGGGCGGAAACTGTTTTGATATTTTGAAAGGAAAAGAAAATGTAAATTACACTCCGGTAAGCGGAATTTGTTTTGAAACTCAAAATTTCCCTGATGCACCAAATCACAGTCATTTTCCTAATTCAGTTTTGAAAAAAGGAGAAGAATATCAACAGACGACCATTTATAAATTTGAAAATATAAATTAAAAATTAACAAAAAAAACTCTGATAAAATAAAAAAATAATGAACGAGATTTTAATACAGAATACCACTGCTTTTTTTGAGAAATCATTCGGAACAGCCCCTCAAAAAATTGTACTTTCTCCGGGAAGAATCAATATTATCGGCGAACATGTCGATTATAATGACGGTTATGTTTTGCCTGCTGCAATTGACAAAATTATCTGTTTTGCCTTTGAAAAGAGCAATTCGAAAACATCAAAAATTATTGCTATCGATTTGAATGAAGAATTTGAAATCGATCTGACTCAGGAAATTCAGTTAAGCGATGTCGTCTGGACCAATTACATTCGTGGCGTTATCAAACAACTGCAGGATAATGGCTTTTCTTTTGAAGGTTTCAACTGTGTTTTCAGCAGTAATATTCCCGTTGGTTCAGGATTATCTTCGTCAGCCGCTTTAGAATGCGGAATGATTTTCGGAATCAAAGAACTTTTCGGTTTAAAAATTGAAAAAAAGGATATTGCTTTATTAGGACAAAAAGCAGAACACTGGGTGGGCATCAATTGTGGCATTATGGATCAGTTTTCAAGCGTTCACGGACTTGAAAACAAAGTAATAAAACTGGACTGCAACACGTTAGAATTTGAATATCATAATGCTGATTTCAAAGATTATTCACTGGTTTTATTTGACAGTAATGTAAAACACTCCCTTTTTACATCAGAATACAACAACAGAAGACTGGAGTGCGAAGAAGGACTTTCGATTATCAAAAATCATTTTCCGGAAATCAAAACGTTCAGGGATTGTACTGAAGAGCAGGTTTTGAGTCTGAAGGATAAAATGTCTGAAGTTGTATTTAAAAGAGTTCATTTCGTCGTAAAAGAAATTTTGCGTGTTACTCAGGCTTGTGAGGCTTTAGACAATGGAAATATTGAACTTTTAGGCCAATTGCTTTTTGATACCCATGACGGGTTATCAAAAGAATACGAAGTTAGTTGTCCTGAATTAGACTTTATTGTTGAACAGGCCAAAAAAGAAGAAGCGGTTGTAGGTTCCCGATTAATGGGCGGCGGTTTTGGAGGCTGTGCCATAACCTTAATCAAAAAAGGAAGCGAAAACAGAGTCAAAGAAGCATTTACCAGCCTTTATTTTGATACATTTGGAATTGATTTAAAAATTTATGATGTGAAGGTCTCAAACGGAACATCACTTTATACAAATTAAGAATGAGAAATTTTGATATTAATGAAGATCCGCACAGACGGTACAACCCATTACTAAACGAGTGGGTTTTGGTTTCACCTCATCGTGCAAAAAGACCATGGCAAGGTCAGAATGAAACTATTTCAACAGAAAAATTACCTGAATACGATCCAACCTGTTATTTATGTCCGGGAAATGTCCGCGCCAATGGTGTGAACAATCCTGACTACGAAAGCTCATTTGTTTTTGAAAATGATTTTGCCGCTATGAAGCAGGATGAAATCATGTACGAAGACGACATCAGACAAACTTTTTTTAAGGCGCAACCGGAAAGGGGAATTTCCAGAGTTGTTTGTTTTTCGCCAAGGCACGACCTTACTTTACCGGAAATGGAAGTTGAAGGCATCGAAAATATTATCCGCACCTGGCAGAAAGAATATACAGATTTAGGCAATATCGACTATATTAACCACGTTCAGATTTTTGAAAATAAGGGTAGTGTTATGGGATGCAGCAACCCGCATCCGCACGGGCAAATCTGGGCTCAGTCTTCTTTGCCGACACAGGTTGAAAAAACCCAAAAAAACCTAAAAGATTATTTTCTTAAAAACAACCGCAATCTTTTACAGGATTACCTTAAAGCTGAATTAATAAAAGAAGACCGCATTGTAATCGAAAATGATCATTTTGCAGCATTAGTGCCGTTTTGGGCTATCTGGCCATACGAAACCATGATTATCAGCAAAAGGCATATTACCAAAATCACCGATTTTACGGCTGAAGAATTGAGCTCTTATGCTACTATCCTAAAACAGCTTACAACTAAGTACGATAACCTTTTCAATACTTCTTTCCCATATTCTTCCGGCATTCATCAGGCTCCAACAGACGGGGAAAGTCATGAAGAATGGCAGTTTCACATGCATTTTTATCCGCCATTGTTGCGTTCTGCTACTGTAAAGAAATTCATGGTAGGTTACGAAATGCTGGGTGAATCACAACGGGATATTACTCCTGAAAAAAGTGCTGCCGTTTTAAGGGAGTTGTCAGATATACATTATAAAAACAAATAAGATGAAAATAGTCGTTACAGGTGGGTTAGGTTTTATCGGCTCACACACCGTTGTTGAATTACAAAACGAAAATTTTGAAGTAATCGTAATCGACAACCTTTCTAATTCTTCCATTGAAGTTTTAGACGGTATCGAAAGAATTACAGGAAAAAGACCACTTTTTGAACAAATTGATTTAAGAGATAAAGCTGCCGTTCAGGATTTCTTTAAAAAATATGCTGATGTTTCAGGCGTAATTCATTTTGCAGCTTCAAAGGCTGTGGGGGAAAGCGTTCAGAATCCTTTACTGTATTATGAGAACAACATAAATTCTCTGGTTTACATTCTACAGGAATTACAGCAAAAACCAGAGGCTAATTTTATTTTCAGTTCTTCCTGTACAGTTTACGGTCAGGCCGAAAAGATGCCAATTGCAGAGTCAACTTCTATACAGCCGGCAATGTCGCCTTATGGAAATACCAAACAAATTGGAGAAGAAATTATTACTGATGTAACTAAAGTGAGTAATCTTAACGCTATTCTGTTACGTTATTTTAACCCGATTGGTGCACACCCGTCAAACGAAATTGGCGAGTTGCCGCTTGGCGTTCCACAAAATCTGGTTCCATTTATTACACAAACCGGAGTTGGACTACGAAAAGAATTATCGGTTTATGGAAATGATTACCCTACGCCTGACGGAACCTGCGTTCGTGATTATATTCATGTTGTCGATTTGGCAAAAGCCCACGTAATTGCAATGCAGCGATTAATCAACAAAACAAATGCTGACAAACTGGAAATTTTCAACTTAGGAACCGGAAAAGGAAGTTCTGTTTTAGAAGTAATTACTGCTTTCGAAAAAGCAAGCGGACAAAAATTGCCTTATAAAATCGTAGAACGAAGAGAAGGTGATGTAACTGAAGCTTATGCTAATACTGACAAAGCTAATAATGTCCTGGGATGGAAAACACAGTTATCATTGGACGAAGCAATCGGAAGTGCGTGGAAATGGGAACAAAAAATCAGACAAAAATAACCTGAAGAAAACATACAAATTGTATCTTTTTGTTACAAATGTAAAAAATACATTTATTTATGTTGCCAAGAACTATTTTTACTTTACTTTTGATTTTCGATTTTTTAAAAAAAAAGCAGAATTAAAATACATATCGTATTTTTTTCGAATTAAAAGAATAAATTACTTAGTTTCGCAACCATTATCAACCATTTTTGACATTCATAACAAAAAGCAAAATTTAAAACTATCAAAAATCACTTTATATTAATTTAAAATATTACTAACAAATGAGCCAGAACCTTGCTTTTGCAGATTATGCAGTATTTATTATCTATTTTCTCGTCGTGTCCATTTACGGATACGTCATCTATCGCAAACGCGAAAAAAACGAACACGATGCCAAGGCATACTTCCTTGCAGAAGGAACCCTTACATGGTGGGCGATTGGAGCTTCTTTAATTGCTTCAAACATTTCAGCAGAACAATTTATCGGAATGAGTGGCGAGGGCTTCTTCCTGGGGATTGCAGTTGCTGCCTATGAGTGGATTGCCGCTATTGCTCTTATTATTGTTGCCGTTTGGTTTATCCCGGTATATCTTAAAAATAAGATCTATACCATGCCACAATTCTTAAAAACACGTTACAACGAATCTACTGCCTTGATTATGGCGGTGTTCTGGTTGTTTTTATACGTTTTCGTAAACCTTACTTCTATTTTATATTTAGGAGCGGTTGCTATCAACGGACTTGCAGGTGGTGAGTATCTGCACGTTATTATGGTTGGTTTAGCTGTTTTTGCTTTGATCATCTCTTTGGGAGGAATGAAAGTTGTAGCTTATACAGACGTTATCCAGGTAGCGGTTTTAATCATTGGAGGTTTGGTTACTTCTTATATTGCTTTGACGGTTGTAGCAGAAAGTTTTGGTTTTGGAAAAGACGCTCTTGCCGGTTTCAACCTATTGATGGAAAAAGCTCCGGAACATTTCAAAATGATCATTCCTGAGCCAACAGCCACTTCTACTCAAAATGATATCGACAAATATCTTACTTTCCCGGGACTAATGTCTTATCTGGCAGGTATCTGGATCATCAACCTTAACTATTGGGGCTGTAACCAGTACATCACGCAAAGAGCTTTGGGTGCTGATTTGCAGACTGCACGTACAGGTATTTTGTTCGCAGGTTTCTTAAAATTATTAATGCCGGTTATCGTAATGTTGCCTGGTATTGCTGCTTATGTTTTATACCAAAATGGTGATCTTCCACAATTGGTTGGTGGAAAAGACGGAGCTTACTCAGCCATGCTGACATTCTTGCCTACAGGTCTTAAAGGATTATCTGTTGCGGCTTTAACTGCTGCTATCGTAGCATCTTTGGCTGGTAAAGTAAACAGTATCTCTACTATTTACACCTTAGACGTTCACAAAAAATACATTCAGAAAAATGCAAGCGACAGACATCAGGTAAATATCGGAAGATATGCTGTTTTCGCAGCGATGCTTTTGGCGGTTTTATTTACATGGAATGATGTTCTTGGAATTGGTGGTGTTGGTGGATTCACATACATCCAAAAATATACAGGATTCATTAGCCCTGGAGTATTTGCCATGTTCGTTTTGGGTATGTTCTGGAAAAGAACTACCGGAGCTGCAGCTATTGTAGGGGTAATTTTAGGATTCGTGTTATCAGTATTATTTAACGAATATGCCCCTGCATTGTTCGGAAACGAGACTTTATTGTACACTGCTTACAAAAATGCTAAAGGCATCTACGAAATTCCATTCCACATCTGTATGGGATTATCATTCTTCTTTACCACACTTGTAATGGTAGCAATGAGCTTCGCAGGACCAAAAGTTAACCCTAAAGCTTTTGAAACTGAACCAGGAATGTTTGCTGTAAAACCGCAAACGACTGTTTTAATCGTAATTACATTATTAGTTATCATAGCATTATACGTTAAGTTCTGGTAAAATATATTTTCAATTAATTAAAAGTCTGAAACTAAAATTGGTTTTCAGACTTTTTTTTGAGTTTATAAATGATGACTTTTTGGCAAAACATATCAGAACTCCTGTTTTTCTTGTTTGTGATCAATCGATTTGCTTTTATACAAATCAAATTCATAACTGAATATCTCAAGTAGAATTTCATGATTCAGATTGGGATGGCATAAGTAAAAACCTTCTTGTAATAATCTTGCCGGAAAATTATCAGAAAATTTACCACAAATACTGAGATTATTAATCACTACAAATTTTGAATTATCATTTGTTACTTTTATTCTAAAATATCCATACAGATTATCACTGTATTTCACAGCTAAGATTTCGAAAATAAAATTCGTTAATGCACCATGTTTATCTGAGAAGTAACCCATATTTTCTAAAATTTCATTTTTTATTATTGCCATAATTACAGAATGCTTTTTTGGTTTATAACTTTGATAATTAATCCTATTTAGATTTTGTGCCTGGTTTTTAAATTTTGCTAGCAGTTATTTAAAAGCTTACAGATGTTTATTTGATTAGCGTAATTTGTTTCTGCATAAAATATATTAGATTTTACATTTAGCTGCTCCTATGCTTTTTTGCTAAAGATCTCTTTTCTGCGCAATGTAATCGCAGTTTCTTCATGTAATCTTTTTTGATACAATTCAATGATAATTTCTTCAATATCATTGTTTGTATTTCTGCCATTAAAAACATGAGTAATGTATGAATTGCTGAACGGAAGCCCTTTTTTATTCCGTATCGCTTTCTCTTCCAAAAGCTTTTGAACCTCCTTTGAGTATCCTTTTTTAAAGACTTTCTTCATTTTATTCCTTTGCCCGGCTGTAATCATAGATAAGTTTTATTTGAATCATATAATTATTGTATTTTTACTACGTATTTACTACGAAGTAACTACTTCAAATATATATCATTTATTAATATATTGTATCATTTTTAATACAAAAATTTAAAAAAAATGCAAACAGAAGGCGAAAGATTACGCTACTACATTGAAAGCAAAGAAGTTAACCTAAGGCAGTTCTGTATAGAAAATGATATATTATACACTTCATTGCATCCAATTTTAACCAATTCGAGGTCGCTGGGAATGAATATTTTGAAAAAAATTATGCAGGTTTATCCTAATTTAAATATAAACTGGGTATTAACCGGCATGGGTGAAATAGAAATCACAGAAGAAAAAAACCACATTTTGCGCGATCCAAATTCAGTTTATCAAAATGCAGATCCCGGATACGAAGCTTTCTTAAAATATTTTGATAAAGAAGCCACTACAGATAAAATTATCGCCATTATAGAAAAGAAATTAGAGGATAAGAAGAAGTGATTATAACCCCTGCTCCCCGAAGTCTTCAAACTGAAAAGCTGCGCAAATGTCTCTGACTTTGCGCATTTTTTTAATGTTATTATAATCCTTAACTTCTCAAAGTCTCCCGACTTTTTACCTAAAATTCTTGTATACCCCTGCTCCCCGAAGTCTTCAACTGAAAAGCTGCGCAAATGTCTCCGACTTTGCGCAATTTTTTAATGTTATTATAATCCTTAACTTCTCAAAAGTCTCCCGACTTTTTACCTAAAATTCTTGTATACCAATAAAAAACAAATACGTTATATATTTATAAAAAATTTAAAAGTATTAAGCTGTAATTTCAGGGATATAAAAATTGAAAAAGCAGATAATCCAGTGGTCGATGTTTTAAACCCTAAGCCACTTACAAAATATAATTTGTGTTAATTATTCGTTTAAAGTCGGAGACTTTTACAAATATTGGGTTCTTAAGAAATTTTTAAAATGGCGCAAAGTCGGAGACATTTGCGCAGCGTTGGAAAGGAACACACCCACTGGCGCTCGTTTGTCGACAACTCTGGCGCTTGCTTATAGCGAGTGCCTACTTAAATTAAAAGATAAATCGTAGCGTTTGTAACGCGGTTAAAACAACAAAGCCACTTTAATAACGGAGTGGCTGTAGTTTCTAGAATATCTTGAATTTTATCCAACTTCAACGATGCATGTTATTTTCACACCTTTTTAATCACATAAGTAACCATTCCCCAAATAATAAGCTGGTTTTCTTCAGTAACCTTTATGGGTTTATATTCTGCATTTTCAGGCATGAGGTACAAACAATCTTTTTCGACCTGAATGCGTTTTACGGTAAACTCGCCATCGATAAAACAAATCGCAATTTTATTGTTTTGCGGCTCCAGACTTCGGTCAACTACCAATACATCTTGGTCGTTAATACCCGCATCAATCATAGAATTGCCTTTGACCCTGATATAAAAAGTAGCCAGCGGATTTTCGCTTAGTTCTTTGTTCAGGTCGATACTGGTTTCCATAAAATCAGCTGCCGGCGACGGAAAACCGGCCGAAACGCCCTCATTGATATAAGGAATCCTGATGCCACTTTCGAAATCAGGCTGAAAAAAGGTCAGTTTTTGTTCTTTTTTTAGAGACATTTTACTTCCAGAAGTGTATTAAAATCAGTGGTATATTTAGGAGATAAATGATTCTGGTTCATATCCCAGGTCAATTTAAGATTTTGCGAAGCCAGTTTTACTTTCCGGTTTCCTAATTTATTATTCAGCTGGTCCATCACTTTCATCAAGGCCAGATGTTTTGGATTTTCTTCTTCAAACAACTGAAACTGCTTTTTATCTTCATCAATTAATTCTGTTACTATAACACCAGCCTTTTTAAACCGGATTCCTTCGTTGCCCTTGTGCAATTTCTTCAATATTTCGATAACCGTATTCGAAATGGTCAAAGTTGAATTGGTTGCATAAGGCAGCGTCACCGCCATATTAAAATAATATTGGGATGATTGTACCGAGTGTTTATCGATTACCAGCATTACAATAATGGTATGGCAGCAGGAATTTTGTTTGCGCAGTTTTTCGGCACAAACGGCTGCAAAGGTCGTCACCCGTTCACGCAGCAAATCAAAATCAGAAATTTGTTTGGGGAAACTTCTCGTAGTCGCAATACTCTTTTTTTGTTGCGGCAAAGGCTCTAAATCCAAAACCGATTTGCCTTCGAGTTCATATTTCAGGCGAAGACCAACCACGCCCATTTCTTTCTTAATCCACGCTTCGTGCACAGGATCAATAAAATCAAGTGCCGTATGTATATTTCTGAGTTTTGCTTTCTTTTTTGTACGATAACCAATGCCCCAAACGTCTTCAATCTTAGTCCATTTTAAAGCTTTGATTCTTTTTTCTTCGGTATCAATTACATAAACGCCTTTGGTTCTATCCTGAAATTCTTTTGCAATTTTATTGGCAACTTTTGACAACGCCTTAGTTTCGGCAAAGCCAATGCATACCGGAAGTCCAACCCATTTTTGAATTCGGGATTTCATTTGCATCCCGTAATCCTGATAATCCAAAATATTCAAACCATCAAAATTCAGAAAAGCTTCATCTATGCTATAAATTTCTACATTTGGGGTAAACTGCTCCAAAATTTTCATCACCCGGTTGCTCAAATCTCCGTACAAAGGATAATTGGACGAAAACAATTTGACATTTTTTTCTTTTACCAGTTCCCTGATCTTGAATGCCGGCGCGCCCATTGGAATCCCAGCTGCTTTAGCTTCATTGCTTCGTGAAATCACACAGCCATCATTATTGGATAATATCGCAACAGGTTTTCCGTTGAATTCCGGCTGGAAAACACGTTCGCATGAAGCATAAAAATTATTACAATCGACTAAAGCATACATGCTGCAAAATTACGCAATAGTGAGTTATGCATTTAAATAAGGAAAGTTAATTTTTATAACATATTTAAAATCAGATATATAAACTCAACTTCACAAGGTTGAAATTAGGAAATAAATCCTGTTAAAAAAAATTGCACAAATCACCAAAAGACTGGTTGTGTTTTAAAAAAATATTTACATTTGAAACCTAAACTAATCCTTAATTATGAAAAAAATTGTATTTGCATTATTACTCGTTTCAGGATTTACATTTGCTCAGGACATGAATGTCGTAAATGGAGATTTTGATTTTTTAAAAAACCAAAAAGAAGTTAATGTAGAATTTGATTATAGTAGTTTTACTATGATGAAAGAAAACAAAACAGAAGCTCAGTATGTTGAAGAACACAAAGCCGAATTAGACAAAAAGGCAAAAGGAAACGGAAACATCTGGCAAAAAAAATGGGTAGCTGCCAAGGAACAAATATGGACTCCTAAATTTTTGGAAATTGCCAATGTCGTATTAACTAAAGAACATAAAGATTTAAATTTCCAGGAAGGATTAAACACTCCTTATACCTTAATAGTAAAAACAGTGTGGGTATATCCGGGATGGGATGCCGGAATTATGAAACAGCCAGCAAAAGTTACCACAAATTTAAAATTTGTTGAAACAGCAAATAAATCAAATGTTTTGTTGGAAATTAACAGTGAAGAAGCTCCCGGAGATCAGTGGGGAAACAATTTCAGCAATGAATCCCGAATTGGAGAAGGTTACGCTAAAACAGCAAAATCAATGTCTAAGCTTATAGCAAAAAAAGCGTATAAATAAAAAACCAAAAAAAGCCCTGATTATTCAGGGCTTTGTTCTTTTTGCATATTCAGCAGATACGCCATATTTGCTATTACATGGTCATGTTTCTTAACAAACGGATTTTCTTCATTCCAGACATACCCTGCCAGTACAGCACATATTTTTTCTTTCACATCCGGATTTTCAGGCTGATGAAAAAACAAAGTCTGAAGATTTCCGGTGTACCATTCTTTTACGTAAGTGGTAAAAACAGCGATGCCCCGTTTCATATATTGCGTAAATTCAACTTCCCAGTCAACAGGAATTCCCTGTGATTCTTTCAGGTATAATTTGGCTGCCAGCATTCCCGATTCTGTCGCAAAAGCAACTCCAGATGAAAATACCGGATCCAAAAATTCTGAGCTGTTTCCGGTCAACGCAAAACCGTCTCCGTACATTTTTTTTACGGCTCTTGAATAATTTTCCAGTTTTACCGGCTCGAATAAAAATTCAGTCCCTTTGAATCTTTTGATATAATAATCCGAAAGCTGAATCGCATTTCGTAAAGCTTCAGCGTTATTTTTATTTTCTGAAAGCGAATTGATAAAATCTGTCGGACCAACCACTCCTAAACTGGTATTTCCATTCGAAAACGGAATTACCCAAAGCCAGACTTCGGTCTCCAGAATATCAAATGATATCATGGTTCCCTCCTCGCCTTCAGGTCGGTTGATATCTTTTACGTGTGCAAATATCGAAGAATGCGGATCCAGTTTTGAAGGAGTATCCAAATCTAAAAGCCTTGGCAAAACACGTCCGTAACCGCTGGAATCAATAATGAATTTCGCGTGGATTTCTTTCAGGTTTCCGTCTTTATCTTTTACGACTGTTTTGGAATTTTTCCCTTCAAAGGAAACTTCCAGAACTTCGGTTTCAAATTCCAGGTTAATTCCTTTTCTAATTACTTCCTGCGCCATTGTGTTGTCAAAATCAGCTCTTGGCACTTGCCAGGTCCAGTCCCAGCCTTCTCCAAATTTCTGACTGAAATCAAAAACACAAATCTCTTCACCCCTGATAAAACGGGCTCCAAGCTTCTTTTCAAAATTCATGGCGTCTAAACTTTCAAAAAGTTCGGCCTCTGCAAAATGGTCCATAACCCTCGGTATAAGACTCTCGCCAACCACTAATCTTGGAAACTTTGTTTTTTCAACCACCTTTATGTTAACACCGTTCCTATGAAGATACGATGCCGAAACACATCCCGATGGTCCTGCCCCAATGATTAAAACGTCTACAAACTCCTTTGTCATAATAGAAATGTTCTGATTTA
Organism: Flavobacterium fluviatile; assembly: GCF_010645065.1. Lineage (GTDB taxonomy): Bacteria > Bacteroidota > Bacteroidia > Flavobacteriales > Flavobacteriaceae > Flavobacterium > Flavobacterium fluviatile. Next base: position 68,288 of record NZ_JAADZW010000004.1, read on the forward strand.
TTAACTTACATTTGCCCTCATCAAAATAACTACATTTATTTTGATAAATAAAATTAAATTAGCGCAATCAAAACGAGTTTAATGAATACAATTAATGAATATTTAAGTTTAGCCGAATTCGAGGCTATTATATTTGGAAACCAGAAAGTTACAATTAGCGATTTGGTACTAAACCGTGTGCATGAAAGCTTCAATTTTTTAAAAGAATTTTCAGGAAATAAAGTAATATATGGCGTAAATACGGGCTTTGGTCCTATGGCTCAGTATCGAATTAAAGAGTCTGACCAGATTCAGCTGCAATATAATTTGATCCGAAGCCACTCATCCGGAACAGGAAAACCTTTAAGTCCGGTTTGTGCAAAAGCAGCTATTTTAGCACGTTTAAACTCATTATCACTAGGAAATTCCGGTGTTCATCCTTCCGTTATCCATTTGATGGCTGAATTAATTAACAGAGATATCACTCCATTAATTTTTGAACACGGGGGTGTTGGTGCCAGTGGGGATTTAGTTCAGTTATCACATTTAGCCTTAGTTTTAATTGGCGAAGGCGAAGTTTTTTATAAAGGTGAAAGAAGACCAACTCCCGAAGTTTTTGAAATTGAAGGTTTAAAACCAATTCAGGTAGAAATCAGAGAAGGTCTGGCTTTGATCAACGGAACTTCTGTAATGACCGGAATTGGGGTTGTAAATGTACATCATGCCAATAAATTATTAGACTGGTCATTGAAAGCTTCCTGTGCCATAAACGAACTGGTTCAGGCGTACGACGATCATTTTTCTGAAGAATTAAACCAGACCAAACGCCATAAGGGACAACAGGAAATTGCATTAAGAATGAGACAAAATCTTTCTGACAGCACATTGATCCGTAAAAGAGAAGACCATTTATATTCCGGCGAAAATACCGAGGAAATTTTCAAAGAAAAAGTTCAGGAATATTATTCTCTAAGATGTGTCCCTCAAATTTTGGGTCCTGTTTTAGAAACGATTAATAACGTAGCTTCTATCCTGGAAGATGAATTTAATTCGGCAAACGACAACCCAATTATAGATGTAAAAAACCAGCACGTTTATCACGGAGGAAATTTTCACGGAGATTACATTTCGCTTGAAATGGATAAACTGAAAATCGTAATTACCAAATTAACAATGCTGGCAGAACGCCAATTAAATTATTTACTGAATTCAAAAATTAACGAATTACTGCCTCCGTTTGTAAATTTAGGAACATTAGGATTTAATTTCGGAATGCAGGGTGTACAGTTCGTGGCAACCTCAACCACTGCAGAAAGCCAGATGTTATCCAATCCAATGTACGTTCACAGTATTCCGAACAACAACGACAATCAGGATATTGTAAGCATGGGAACCAACTCGGCTGTTATTACCTCAAAAGTAATAGAAAACGCTTTTGAAGTATTGGCAATCGAATTAATTACAATTGTTCAGGCTATTGATTATTTAGAACAAAAAGATAAAATTTCATCTGTTTCTAAAAAATGGTATGATGATGTTCGAAAAATAATCCCAACTTTTAAAGAAGATCAGGTCATGTATCCTTTTGTTCAAAAGGTAAAAGATTATTTGATAAACAGCTAATTTAAAAAGTGCAATCTTACTTAAATAATATGAAAAAAATATTTTTTTTATTTCTATTGTCTATACAATTAATTAACGCTCAAGAACTCGCATTAGTTAAAAAAGACGGAAAATGGGGTTTCATCACAAAAGACGGAACTTTTGCCATCGAACCAAAATTTGAGGGTGCCAAAAATTTTTCTGATGGATTAGCTGCTGTAAAAGAAAATGGAAAATGGGGATTTATAGATAAGACAGGAAAAATTATAATTCCTCCTTCTTTTGATAATGCAAAATATTTTGACAGTGGTATTTGTATCATTCAAAAAAACACCGACTGGTTTTACATTAATAAAAAAGGTGAAATATTAAAAGGCGCACCGCAATCAGATAAATTATTTGATTTTGATAATGGTGTTGCATTTTTTAGACAATCCGGAAAAGTTGGTCTTATCAATACTAAATTTGAAATTATCCTTGCTCCAAAATATGATGTGATAAGAGCTTTTGAAAATGGTTATGCGAAAGCAGCAAAAGATGACAAATGGGGAATTATTGACCCAACTGGAAAAGAAGTTGTTGAAGTTATTTATGATGAAGTTGGAAATTATTACAACAATACAAGCTGGGCGAAAAAGAACAAAGCTTACGGATTGATACGCAATGGGAATTTTATTGAAATTCCGGGTGTTACTGAATTCGGCTCTTTCGGGACACAAGATTTGGTTTCTGCAAAAAAAGGCGGAAAAGTAGGATTTCTAAATTTAGAAGGACAATGGGTTATTCAGCCCAGATTTCAAAAAGCAAAATCTTTTTCTAAAAATCTGGCTCCTGTCTGTTCAAATGACAAATGGGGTTATATCAATTTAATAGGTGCGTATGTTGTAGCGCCAACTTATAATGATGCTGAACCATTTAGTGAAAACGGACTTGCTGCCGTGAAAAATTATAATTGGGGATTTATAAATGAAACCGGAGAATTGATTATTCCGACAAAATATGAAATTTCAATCGCACTTTTCGGTATGTTTATGCATCAGGAAAAAGGATTCATTGATGGACTCGCAAGAGTAAAACTTAGTGGAAAATGGGGTTTTCTTAAACCTAATGGACAAATTTTAAATGAATGGTACCAGAACGCTGAGCCTTTTCAAAAATAATAAAAACTATCTTTTAAAATGAAATGTGTACTAGTAACCGGCGGTTCAAGAGGGATAGGAAGTGCTGTTTGTAAAAAATTAGCAGCTGAATCCAGTTATCATATTCTGATTAATTATCACTCTAACAAAACCGCTGCCGAAGAAACACTTCAGGAGATACAAAAATTAGGAGCAACAGGAGAAATTCTGGGTTTTGATGTATCTAATTTTGAAGAAGTACAATCTGTTTTAACAAAATGGCAGGAAGCGAATCCTGAAGCAATTGTTGAAGCCATTGTAAATAATGCCGGAATTACGAAAGACGGTCTTTTTATGTGGATGACTCCCGAAGACTGGAACGGAGTTGTAAACACCAGCTTAAACGGATTTTTTAATGTAACGCAGTTTTTTATCCAGAAAATGTTGCGTAATAAATACGGCCGAATTGTCAATATGGTGTCCGTTTCGGGAGTAAAAGGAACAGCGGGCCAAACCAACTATTCGGCCGCAAAAGGTGCTATAGTTGCAGCTACAAAAGCTTTGGCCCAGGAAGTAGCAAAACGCAATATTACGGTAAATGCTGTTGCGCCTGGCTTTATCAGAACCGATATGACAAGCCAGCTTGACGAAAAAGAATTATTAAAACTAATTCCGGTAAATCGTTTTGGCGAAGCAGAAGAAGTAGCAGATCTGGTAAGCTTTTTGATTTCTAGAAAAGCAGGCTATATTACAGGAGAAATCATCAACATAAACGGCGGAATATATTCTTAAAATATTTTAAACACATCGAAACATAGATTTTTATACATAAAAAGAATACAAAATAGAAATATATTTCTTTCACATAGAGAGCTATGTTTATTTAAAATAAGTGAAACGCCTTTTTTGAGTTTACAAAAACTATGTATCTATGTGTTTAAAAAGACACTTTAAGGATAAAAAATTACTTTAAAAAGAAGATGAACAGGAGAGTTGTAATTACGGGAATGGGAATTTATTCCTGCATTGGTACTTCATTAGACGAGGTAAAAGAATCATTATACAACGGAAAATCAGGTATTAAATTTGATCCGGATCGAAAAGAATTTGGTTTCCAGTCGGCATTGACCGGGATGGTTCCAAAAGCTGATCTGAAAAATCTACTAAACCGAAGACAGCGTATGAGCATTGGCGAAGAAACCGAATACGCCTATATGGCTACAATCGAAGCTTTGAAAAATGCCAATATTGACGATGCTTTTTTTGACAATCGCGAGGTTGGCATTATGTACGGTAACGACAGCGTCTCTAAAGCCATAATCGATGCGACAGATATAGTCCGCGAGAAAAAAGATACGGCGCTAATTGGTTCAGGAGCCATTTTCAAATCGATGAATTCTACGGTTACCATGAATCTTTCAACGATTTTTAAACTCCGCGGTATTAATTTAACTGTAAGTGCAGCCTGTGCAAGCGGTTCACACTCTATTGGACTGGCTTATTTTTTAATAAAAAGCGGTTTTCAGGATATCATTATTACCGGAGGGGCACAGGAAATCAATAAATATGCGATGAGCAGTTTTGACGGTTTAGGTGTTTTTTCGAATAGAGAAAGCGATCCCGAAAAAGCTTCAAGACCTTTTGATTCAGGACGTGACGGATTAATTCCGAGTGGCGGCGGGGCAACCTTAATTTTAGAAAGTTATGAATCTGCCATTGCAAGGGGTGCGACTATTATTGCCGAAGTTTCCGGTTACGGATTCTCATCAAACGGAGGTCATATTTCAACTCCAAATGTAGAAGGACCCGCTACCGCAATGAAAAGAGCACTTGAAGAAGCCAACTTAAAAGCATCAGATATTGGATACATAAATGCACACGCCACCTCAACTCCTGTTGGTGATGCAAACGAAGCCAAAGCTATTTTTGAGGTTTTTGGTGAGAAAAATCCTCCTGTAAGTTCTACAAAATCAATGACCGGACACGAATGCTGGATGGCCGGAGCCAGCGAAATAATCTACTCTATTCTGATGATGCAGCACGATTTCATTGCTCCCAACATCAATTTGGAAAATCCGGATGAAGATGCATCTAAATTAAATTTGGTCAAAAGTACGTTAAACAAAAAATTTGATATATTTTTGTCCAATTCTTTCGGGTTCGGAGGAACCAACTCTGCGTTGGTGGTTAAAAAGTTTAAATTAGAAAATGAATAAAGAAGAGATTATAGCACGAATTAATGGTTTTTTGGTTGATGAATTTGAAGTTGACAATGACGAAATCGAACCAGATGCTAATTTAAAGGATACACTTGGGCTGGATAGTTTGGATTACGTTGATTTAGTCGTTTCTATCGAATCTAACTTTGGTGTAAAACTGATTGAAGCAGATTTTGTCGGAATTGCTACTTTTCAAAACTTTTATGACCTTATCGAATCCAAACTAAAAGCTAAAACTGCTTAATGAGTCAATGGGATGGCAAATCAAAAGGGACAGTTTTAGGCTATAGAATATTCGTTTTTCTGATTCGGAAAGCGGGTGTAAAATCGGCTTATTTTTTACTTTATTTTGTCGCTTCTTATTATTTTTTGTTTTTAAAGAAAAGCAATCAGGCTATTTTTTATTATTTTAAAGAAAGACTACAATATTCCTGGTTTCAGTCAAAAAAAATGGTTTTCAGAAGTTATTACACTTTTGGCCAGACCATTATTGACAAAGTTTCTATTTCAGCCGGTCTTCGAAATAAATTCACCTATGAATTTGACGGAATAGAAATCCTGAAAAAACTTTTAGCTGAAAAAAAAGGCGGTGTTCTGATAAGTGCGCATGTTGGAAATTTTGAAATCGCAGAACATTTTTTCGGAGACATCGATCTTGATTTTCAAATCAATCTGGTCACTACCGATTTAGAGCATTCGGCAATAAAGAATTATCTCGAAAGCGTTACGCAGAAATCTGCTGTAAAATTCATCATCATCAAAGAAGATCTGTCGCATATTTTTGAGATTAATGCCGCTTTGGCCAATAAGGAATTAGTCTGTTTTACCGGAGATCGCTATTTTGAAGGCACCAAATCACTTTCTACAACTATTTTAGGAAAAGAAGCCAATTTCCCCGCAGGTCCTTTTCTAATAGCTTCCCGATTAAAAGTTCCTGTAGTTTTTGTTTATGTAATGAAAGAACCAAACCTTCATTATCATTTGTATGCACGCGAAGCAACCGTAAAACATCGTGACGAAAAAGGATTATTGAAAGAATATGTGCAAAGTGTAGAAAGTATTCTGCAAAAATATCCTTTGCAATGGTTCAATTATTTTGATTTTTGGAATGATACCGGAGCTTAAAGTTTAAAATATTCTCCAGCTTTAAGCATTAAAAAGAAATCATTGAAAAATGTTAATTTTATTATTTTGACATTCTTTCTTTAATTATTTCAGGATTTCTACTTGTGTGTAAAACTCCAAAAATCACAATTCGCTTCTGTTCTTCTTCAACTAAATAGAAAATCGCATAAGGGAAACGAGTCACTAAAGATTGTCTGAACTCTTTATATTTTTGCTCATAATGTTCTGGAAACATTCCAATGTAACCGATCTCTTTATCAACTTCAGCCTTAAACTCTTCAGCTAATGATTTACTCTTATCTTCATACCATTTTTTAGCTTTTCGCAAGTCAGTTTGTACGATTGGCAGTAATTTTATTTCATAAATCATTACCAATCATGCTTTACATCTTTCCACTCCAAAAGATTATCGGGATTATTTTTATAACTTTCCAGACGACTGTCCAATTCTTTTTTATGTGCAGCTGACACTTTTTGATTTTCTTCTTTTTCCTGCTTTAAAACGCGCTCTAAAGTAGCCATTATTGACTCTTCATCTATACTAAACAATTCCTGTATAAAATTATATTTACGTGCTTCTAAATCCATGACACCTACTTATTTACTTTATGTAAAGATACAATTTTTGTTTCATTTTTACCGTTTTGCTTCATAAAGTAAGAAAAAGTACCTACCTTATATAAACACTCCATTTCGAAACGGGTAAATTCTTTTATTATTCCCAAATGTAAAAATGCAAAACCAGAAAACCTGATTTTGCACTTTATGACATTTTGATTTAAAAGGCTATATTTTAAAAATAACTCTATTCTTCCCCTTCTATTTCTGAATTTCCCTCCATAGAAAAACCTCCTTTTAGCATCACTAAAGTATCCGTTATAGGCTTATCCAAATCGACAACAATGATTTGCGGGTATTTTTTGATTGATTTAAAATAATAAAACGAGTTGAGTTTCTTATTTTTATTTTTTCATTTTCTGATTAGGAGTTAAACATTGATCTATCACTCTATTTATAGAATTCGTACCTAATAATAATTCTTCATTTAATAAAACTTAAATTCATTTATAATAATTTGGCTATTTTTGTTCGTAATCAAACCAAATAACAAAATGAAAAATGTTCTCGTTATTTTTTATTCCCAGTCCGGACAATTAAAATCGATTGCGCAAAATATTGCAAAGCCTTTCTTAAATTCTGAAGAAATAAAGGTAACTTTTCATGAAATTCAATTAGAGAAACCCTTCCCTTTTCCGTGGAACAAAGAATCCTTTTTTGATGCTTTCCCGGAATCCTTTTTACAGATTCCAACAGCATTAAAACCTGTTCCGGATGAAATTCTGAACACAAAATTTGATTTGATTTTGTTTCACTATCAGGTTTGGTATTTATCACCATCGATCCCGATCAATTCCTTTTTAAGAAGTCAGGAAGGAAAAAAAATCCTGAACAATACACCTGTAGTCACCATTAACGGTTCACGCAATATGTGGTTTATGGCTCAGGAAAAAATTAAGGTTCTGCTAAAAGAAGCCAATTCTCAACTGGTTGGAAATATCGCTCTGGTCGATCGTGCCGGAAACTTAATTAGCGTTTTGACTATAGTCGAATGGATGTTTTCGGGCGTAAAAAAGAAATATTTGGGCATTTTTCCGCTGCCGGGAGTTTCTGAAAAAGACATTCAGGAATCGACAAAATTTGGAGATATCATTCTTTCACACTTTAGTCAGAACCAATTAAATGATTTACAGTCCAAATTAATAGCTGCTGATGCTGTACGAATCAGCCCTTATTTGGTGACCGTTGACAAAACAGCCAATAAAATTTTTAGCAAGTGGTCGAACTTTATTTATAAGAACCCAAAAAAGAGAAAACAGCTTCTCAAAATATTTTATATTTATTTATTCTTAGCTATATGGTTAATCTCGCCAATAGTGTATATCTTGCACCTCATTAGCTATCCTTTTAAGCTAAAAACCATAAAAAAAGAAACGCAATATTATCAGGGAGTTTAGAAGAGGAAAATTAGATTATGTTTGACGTATATATTACAAAAGCCGCAAAGTATTTGCCAAATGAAGCCGTTTCGAATGATGAAATGGAGACCTATTTAGGACTGATAAATGATACTGCCTCAAAGGCAAGACGTATTATTTTGCGCAATAATAAAATTACAAGCCGCTATTATGCCGTTGACAAGAACGGCAAGAGTACACATACCAACGCTGAACTGGCAAAAAATGCTATCGTACAGCTGTTTGATGAAAACTTTACCAATCAGGATTTAGAAGTATTGTCCTGCGGGACTTCTTCGCCGGATATCATTGCGCCTTCCCATGCTGCAATGGTGCACGGATTATTAAAAAACAAATCGGTTGAATTAAATTCTTCAATGGGAATTTGCTGTTCCGGAATGAATGCCCTTAAATACGGTTTTCTTTCTATAAAAGCCGGAAATTCTAAAAATGCAATCTGTACAGGATCTGAAAAAGTTTCGACCTGGCTTTCTGCCCAAAAATACAACAACGAAATTATCAACTTAAAAAATCTGGAAGAGCAGCCTATTATCGCTTTCAAAAAAGATTTTTTACGCTGGATGTTGTCTGACGGAGCCGGTGCTTTTTTACTGCAAAATAAACCTGCAGGTGAAATTTCATTAAAAATCGAATGGATGGAAGCCTATTCGTATGCTTTCGAACTAGAAGCCTGTATGTATGCCGGTGGGGACAAATTAGAAAACGGCGATATAAAACCGTGGAGTGATTTTACCCCGGAACAATGGCTGAACGACTCTGTATTTGCTGTAAAACAGGATGTAAAATTACTGGACGAATTTATTTTGCCAAAAGGGGTCGAAAGCATGAGCGACGCTATGGCAAAACATAATATTACTGCTGAAGATGTTGATTACTTTTTACCGCACGTTTCATCGTACTTTTTTGTTGAAGGACTAAAAAAAGGACTGGATGAAAAAGGTATAGTCCTGACAGAAGAAAAATGGTTCATGAACCTTCTGAGAGTTGGAAACGTAGGTTCGGCTTCGATTTATATTGCAGTTGAAGAATTAATGAATTCCGGAAAATTAAAAAAAGGAGACAGAATTTTACTGTCGGTTCCGGAAAGCGGAAGATTTTCATTTGCGTATGCGTATTTAACCGTTTGCTAATGGAAGCCTCAGTACTTTTAGAAAAAGAAGCAGTCGAAAACCTGATCCCGCAAAAGTTTCCTTTTGTCATGGTGGATCGTATGTTTTCGTATTCAGAAACGGCATTAGTTTCGGGATTGAAAATTCAGGACAGCAATATTTTTTTAGAAGAAAACATTTTTTTAGAAGCAGGCTTAATTGAACATATGGCACAATCAGTCGCTTTGCATACCGGCTATCAGTTCTTTTTGAAAAATGAAACTGCTCCAACCGGATATATTGGGTCTATAAAAGATATACAGATTAAAAAACTGCCTAAAATCAATGATGTCATTCAGTCAAATGTTACCATTTTACAGGAATTTGCGGGAGTAACTTTAGTAGATATCGTGACTTTTTTAAATGATGAAGAAATTGCAAGCGGACAAATGAAAACCGTTTTAGCCAAATAAAAAAAACATGAAAGTGGGAGTTGACATTCAGAATTACTTACCTCATCGCGCTCCAATGCTGATGGTGGATCTGATTTTGGATATTGACGCCAATTTTGTTGAAACTGAATTTTTAATTAAAGAAGACAATATTTTTGTTGACAAAGGTTTTTTTACTGAAGCCGGCTTGATTGAAAATACGGCACAGACCTGTTCTTCAATTGTGGGTAAAAAATATTTTTTTGATGAAGACGGAACCGAAAATGAAAACGTAAATGTCATAGGTTTCATAAGCGCCATTAAAAATCTGAAAATACATGCACTGCCAAAAACTGGCAATACGATAACGACAAAAGCAACTTTGGTTTCGAAATTTGTCGGTGATGATTATACTTTATGTACGATGAGCTGTCAAAGCTTGCTCGAAGAAAAAATACTTTTAGAATGCGAAATTAATTTGTTTATTCAAAAGACGATTTCAGCAACCACATAATTCTAAATCGAAAATAAACCGTCATGGAAAAAGAAAATGTACCGCAGCACGATGGAAATTTAAGCAAAAAAAATCTCAAGGAACTGGTTTACGCAACAGACGAAAACGGCGATTATACAACCGCGTTGAGTACAGGCTGGGAACCAAAAGCCATAGCGCTTTCGAACGCAATTGACGACATAAAAGAACGCGCGGAAGAAGCCAGAATAAAAGTTCAAAACGGAGAATTGAGTCCGATTTGTTATTTTATGGAACTCAATAAAATGGATCTTTCAATACTTGCCGGTTATGTTGACATGTGGAAATGGCGCGTAAAAAGACATTTTAAACCATCCGTTTTTGCCAAATTAAGCGACAAGACTTTACAAAAATATGCCGACGCTTTTGATATTTCAATTGCCGAACTCAAAAATAGTATTACAAAATAATGGAAGTTACTTTTACACATCACCAATCTGCTCATTGTGAAAACGGAGTAGCTTCGAACCTCTTAAAAAACAGTGGACTGCACATCAGCGAACCGATGGTTTTCGGAATTGGTTCGGGGCTTTTGTTTGTTTATCTACCTTTTTTAAAAGTCAATCATGCACCGGCCATCAGCTACAGAACTTTGCCGGGACAGATTTTCAATAAAGTTGCCAATCGGTTAAACTTAAAAATAAAAAGACAAAAATTTTCTTCTGTTGCCAATGCGAATAAAGCTTTAGAAGAAAATCTAAAAAATAATATCCCGACCGGATTACAAGTCGGCGTGTATCATTTGAGTTATTTTCCTGATGAATACCGCTTTCATTTCAACGCACATAATTTAGTGGTGTATGGAAAAACCGAAACGGATTATTTAATCAGTGATCCGGTAATGGAAACGGTTACCACTTTGACGCATGAAGAAATGGACAAAGTACGTTTTGCAAAGGGTGCTTTTGCGCCAAGAGGCCAAATGTATTATCCGATTCAGATTCCGACTACTGTTGATTTCAAAAGTGCGATAATCAAAGGAATTAAAAATACCTGTCGCGATATGCTCGCTCCGATGCCAATTGTTGGTGTTCGCGGGATCAAAATGGTTTCTCGCCGAATCCGAAAATGGCCTAAGAAACATGGTGTCCGAAAAGCAAATCATTATCTGGCACAAATGGTGCGGATGCAGGAAGAAATTGGTACAGGAGGCGGTGGTTTTCGTTTTATTTATGCCGCTTTTTTACAGGAAGCATCGGTCATTTTAAATAATGAAGAATTGAAAAATCTTTCGAAAGAAATGACACAAATTGGGGATTCATGGCGTGATTTTGCTGTTGAAGCTTCCCGAATTTACAAAAACCGAAGTGCCAAAGAAGATGCCTACAACGCCATTGCCGATGAACTTTTAGACATCGCCAATCGTGAAGAAATCTTTTTCAAAAAACTAAAAAAAGCAATCAGCTAATTATATTTTGCAGCCCATCATAAAAATAGAATCCCTTTCGAAAAAGTACAAAGAAGCAGAAATGTTTTCTTTGAACAACGTTTCGCTGGAGATCGACCAAGGACAGATTTTTGGTTTGCTGGGTCCAAACGGTGCCGGAAAAACAACTTTAATTTCTATGCTCTGCGGTTTGATTAAACCTACTTCGGGGCATTTTACAATTGATGGTTTAGACTATCAGCATCATGCTTCAAAAATTAAAAAAATTATTGGCGTTGTGCCTCAGGAATATGCTTTGTACCCAACATTGACTGCCAGGGAAAATCTGCAATATTTTGGAAGCATGTATGGTTTGAAAGGTGCTGATTTAAAAGACAAAGTAATTGAAGCTTTGGATCTTTTGGGTTTATTAAAATTTGCCGATAAACAGGTTCAGACTTTTTCGGGCGGAATGAAACGTCGTGTGAATCTGATTGCCGGAATCCTGCACAACCCGAAAGTTTTGTTTTTGGATGAACCAACGGTTGGTGTTGACGTACATTCTAAAACTGCGATTATAGATTATTTAAAAGTGCTGAATCAAAACGGAACGACGATTATTTATACCTCGCATCATTTGGCTGAAGCCGAAGATTTCTGTACGCAGATTGCCATTTTAGATCAGGGACAGATTTATGCGCAAGACACTCCTTCTGCATTGATTGAAGCTACAAAAGAGGCCCGAAATCTCGAAGATGTTTTTATTTCATTAACCGGTAAAGCGTTGAGAGATGATATATAAAATCTGGATGTCGGTAGTAAAAGAATTTCTTTTGTTGAAAAGAGATTTAGGCGGACTCATTATTTTATTTGTCATGCCTCTGGTTTTAGTCATTGCTGTAACCATAATTCAGGACAGTACTTTTAAAACCGTAACCAATTCTAAACTTCAGATTCTTTTGGTCGATAAAGACAAAGGATCTGTTTCGAAAACCGTTTTCGAAAATTTAGAAAAAAGCAACTATTTTACCGTTGTAACACAAATTGACGATAAACCGGTTACCGAAGAAATTGCCAAAGAAAATGTGTACAAAGGAAAATTCCAACTGGCGATTGTAATTCCGGAAAATCTAAGTTCTGATTTACAAGTGAAAGTCGAGCAGAATGTAGAAAAAATTGTCAGCAATTTAGGTTTGACTGAAAGCACTGCAACTGCTGAACCTCAACGTATTATTAAAGAAAAAGAAGTCAAACTGTATTTTGATCCGGCGGTTCAGATGAGTTTCAAAAATGCGGTTATGAGCTCGATTGACAAAATGATTTCGCAGATTGAAACCAAATCGATTTATGCTACTTTTCAAAAACAATTAGGAGAAGAAACGATCAATTTTGAGCAAAAAAATTTTATTACTTTCAAAGAAATAATTCCGAGAATCAATAATAAAGAAGTGCTTCCGAATTCGGTGCAGCACAACGTTCCGGCGTGGACACTTTTTGCGATCTTTTTTATCGTGATTCCGCTTTCCATAAATATTGTAAAAGAAAAAACACAGGGAACTTTTGTACGGTTAAGAACCAATCCGGTTTCTAATCTGGTTGTCATTATTGGAAAAACCATCACCTACTCGATCATTTGTATGATTCAGTTTTATATGATGGTTGCCGTTGCTGTTTTCTTATTTCCCTCAATCGGATTGCCTTCCTTAAATATCGAAGGTCATTTTTTATTGACAAGCGTTGTGGCATTATTTTCAGGTTTTGCAGCAATCGGCTTCGGAATTTTATTGGGAACTGTCGCAAGCACTCAGGAACAATCTGCTCCGTTTGGTGCAACAAGTGTGATTATTTTGGCAGCCATTGGAGGCGTTTGGGTTCCTGTTTTTGCTATGCCGAAAATCATGCAGTATATCGCAAAATCTTCTCCTATGAACTGGGGACTGGAAGCGTTTTATGATGTTTTATTACGCAACAGTTCTTTCGTCTCAATCATTCCAAAAATAAGTTTGTTATTTTTGTTCTTTATAATCACAACCGCCATCGCTTTATTTTATGACAAAAAGAAAAGAACAGTATAACGAAGCCACAGACCTGACCGTTTCTCACGAGATCAGAATTCGTTTTAACGAAACTGATCCGCTTGGAATTGTTTGGCACGGCAATTATATCACGTATTTCGAAGATGGGCGAGAAGCATTTGGGCGTCAGCACGGACTTACTTATTTAGATATTGCAGCAACAGGTTATACAACCCCAATAGTAAAATCAACCTGCGAACATAAATTGTCTTTGCGTTACGGAGATGTGGTTACCATTGAAACAACAGTTGTAGAAACACCAGCCGCAAAAATGATTTACCGTTTTAAAATTATTGATGCTAAAGGAGAAATAGCCTGCACTGGCGAAACGACTCAGGTTTTTTTGGATAAAGAAGGAAACTTGATGCTGACCAATCCTCCTTTTTATGAGGAATGGAAAAGGAAGGTTGGGTTGTTGAAGTAAAACACGGATTGCACAAATTTTCACTAATTAAAATAATAAAAATCTGTGCAAATCTACTTTAATCTGCAAAATCTGCGTGAAACCTTTTTTTCAGATAACCCTTTAAAATAACATACCTACAAGGTTTTGGAAACCTTGCAGGAGAAATCGAAATTTAAAATGTTAAGAGAAATATACATTACAGAAACGAATTGTATCACCCCTTTAGGTTTTGATGTCGAATCTAATATCGAAGCGATTCTTCGTGGCGATTCGGGAATTCAGCTGCATAACGATATTTCCTTAATGCCCAATTCATTTTATGCTTCGATTATCAGCGATGAAAAAATAAACAGTTCTTTTTCAAAAATCAGCACTGAAACAAAATATTCCCGTTTAGAAAAAATGATGATTCTGGCTTTGGAGCCTATTATCAAAAATTCAAAAGTCGAATTAAATTCAAAAACCGCTTTTATACTTTCTACCACAAAAGGAAATATAACAGCTTTAGCACATGATTCTGAAGAAAGTTTTAACAACGCGCATTTAGATGTTTTGGCAAAAAACGTTTCTGCTTTCTTCGGATTTCAAACTCAGCCAATTGTAGTTTCGAATGCCTGCGTTTCCGGAATTTTGGCTGTTTCAGTTGCCAAAAGAATGATTCAATCTGAATTGTATGACAATGTTTTTGTGGTGGCTGGCGACGAAGTATCACAATTTGTTTTGTCCGGTTTTAATGCTTTCCAAGCGATGAGCGAACTGCCTTGCAAACCATATTCTAAAAACAGAACCGGTGTAAGTTTGGGTGAAGCAACAGCAGCCGTTTTAGTTTCGGCGGAAGCCAAAAACGCGAAAATAAAAGTGATTGGAGACAGTTCGATAAACGATGCGAATCATATTTCAGGCCCTTCAAGAACAGGCGAAGGTTTGTTCAGAAGTATTCAGAATGCTTTGAAAGAAGCTCAAATTGAAGCCAACAAATTAGATTATATTTCAGCACACGGAACCGCAACGCCTTATAACGACGAAATGGAAGCGATTGCTTTAAATCGTTTGGATTTGCAAAACGTTCCCGTTAATAGTTTAAAAGGATTTTACGGTCACACCTTAGGCGCTTCTGGATTATTGGAAACGGTAATTGCGATTGAATCTGCCAACAGAAATATACTTTTTGAATCAAAAGGTTTTGATGAAATCGGCGTAAGCGAATCTATCAATGTGATTGAAAAAAATGAAGAGGCAAATATTGAGATTTTCTTAAAAACGGCTTCTGGATTTGGAGGTTGTAATACGGCTGTGGTTTTTGAGAAAGTAAAGTAGACGATAATAAAAACTATTTATTAAAGAATGCTGAACCATTCAATTCTCTTTCTTTCAAAATAGTATGAACAATTTTTATAATTTTTATTTTTGAAACATGTTGATTTTCCAAAGCCATTGTAGAATAAGTGCTTTCCACAAGAACTTTTGATAAAAAGCTTTTTTGCTTTAATTGCGGATATTTTTCATAGAATTTCATATGGTCCAAATCTATAAATTTAATTCCAACTTGTAAGGAAAATTTACAAGTACAATTTTTAAACAAATGAATCTAGACGAATCTCTTTTTAAAAAAGCTTTAAAATTTCAAAATTTTGATAATGAAGTAGTCAAAGTAACTGATAAAACAATTGAGTTTTTAAAAAGTATTAATTTATCGTCTGAAGTAATAGAGTTTTTCAAAACGTTTTCTTTTAGAGAAGAAATTGAATTCGGAAATATTTATTTCAATTGCGTTAATAGAATTAGAACAGAAAATCTCGAAGAAGAAAATAAAGACATTTATAAAAACAATTTGTTGATTATTGGTTCTGGTCTTAATGGTGATCCAATTGTTTTAAATACAGAAACAGGAAATGTCGGATATATTTTTCATGATATTCTTTGGGAAAATGACAAGATTGAAAATTTAGACAAAATTTATATTGACTTAAAAATAAGTATTGGAACTTTTTTTTACAAATCAGTTACTGAAGAAAATTTTCCTATTGACGCTTATGAAGCAGAAGATTATATAAAATAAAAATGACTCAAAACAAACCCAACATACAATCCTACATCAAAATCGAAAACAACGAAATTGTTCTCAACGGAACTTCTGCATTCAAAACAGAACCCACCGATTTTGCAGATTTCGCCAAACAAGCGTATCGAAATTTTGAAATGCAGTATCCAAAGTTTTTCAAAATGGATGCTTTAAGCAAACTGGCTTTTTTAGGATCAGAATTGCTTTTGAGTCCGATAACCTCAACTGAAGACGAAAATAATATTGCTTTGGTTTTGGCGAATAAATCATCAAGTTTGGATACCGATGTAAAATATCAGGAATCAATTTCAGACAAAGAAAATTATTTTCCGAGTCCGGCGGTTTTTGTTTATACGCTGCCCAATATTTGCCTGGGCGAAATAAGTATCCGCCACCAGCTGAAAAGTGAGAATTCTTTCTTTATATTTGATGCCTTTAACGGCGAATTTTTATCGAATTATTCGAACATTTTACTGAATACAAATAAAGCAGATTTGGTTCTTTGCGGCTGGACAGAATTTTTTAATGACAATTACAAAGCGTTTCTTTGCATCATAAGTGCCGCAGAAAACGAAAATTACAAAAACGAAAATATCAATACATTATACCATAAATAATCATGGAAGCATTAAAAGAAGAATTAAAAAATAAAATCATTACAACCTTAAACCTTGAAGATATCGCTGTAGAAGATATTGCTGATAACGATCCCTTGTTCGGAGACGGTTTAGGTTTAGACTCGATTGATGCACTTGAACTGATCGTGATTTTAGATAAAGATTACGGAATTAAATTAGTGGATCCGAAAGAAGGAAAATCTATTTTTCAGTCCATCGAAACGATGGCGTCGTATATAAGTGCCAATAGAACAAAGTAATTTTCATAAACTTTGTCAAGAGTTGCTATTTAAAAAAAGCTTAAAAAACTTTGCGACTCTGCGACTTAGCGAGATTAAGCTTTTTTCCTAGCAGCGAGAAATTTGCTCGCAAAGACGCAAAGGCGCAAAGTTTAATCAAATCATAAATCTAAAATTAGATGAAAGGTGTTGCAATAACGGGCATGGGAATTATTTCTTCGATTGGAAATTCAGTCGAAGAAAATTATATTTCCCTGATCGAAAATAAAATTGGTATTTCCCGTATTGAAAATATCCCAACGGTTCATGCCGATGTGATCAAAGTGGGTGAAATCAAAAAGACCAATGAAGAACTCGTTGCCGAATTGCAGCTTCCTGAAAATAATAATTTTTCGAGAACCGCTATGATTGGCACTTTAGCAGCAAAACAAGCTGTTGAAAATGCCGGCATTACATCAATCAACGAATTCAGGACCGGACTGATTTCGGCTACCAGCGTGGGCGGAATGGACATGACCGAAAGACATTATTACGATTATTTCGAAAAACCGGAATTGGTAAAATACATCACCTGTCATGATGGAGGCGATGTTGCTGAAAAAATTGCCGAAGAGCTCGGTTTGAAAGGAATGGTAACAACCATTAGTACGGCTTGTTCTTCTGCAGCAAATTCGATTATGCTGGGTGCGAGATTAATCAAAACCGGGAAATTAGATCGTGTTATTGTGGGCGGTGCTGATGCCTTGGCAAAATTCACCATTAACGGATTTAAAACCCTGATGATTTTATCTGACGATTACAACAAACCTTTTGACAATACCCGAAAAGGATTAAATCTTGGAGAAGCTGCGGCTTTTTTGGTTTTAGAATCGGATGAAATTGTAGCCAAGCAAAATAAAAAAGTATTGGCAAGAGTTTCGGGTTACGGAAATGCCAATGACGCTTTTCACCAGACTGCTTCTTCAGAAAATGGAGAGGGTGCTTATCTGGCAATGAAAAAAGCATTTGAAGTTTCAGGTTTGAAACCTTCTCAAATTGACTACATCAACGTACACGGAACAGCAACGCCGAACAACGATTTATCTGAAGGAAGAGCTTTGCTGCGAATTTATGAAAACGAAAAAGTTCCTGATTTCAGTTCTACAAAACCTTATACAGGACACACTTTAGCGGCTGCGGCGGCGATTGAAGCAGTTTATTCCGTTTTGGCCATTCAGAATAATGTGGTTTATCCGAACTTAAATTTTGAAATTCCGATGGAAGAATTTGATTTGACTCCGCAGACTACTTTAAAAAATAAAACTATCGAACACGTTTTGTCCAACTCTTTTGGTTTTGGAGGAAATTGTTCAACCCTTATATTTTCAAAAAGCTAATGAGTAAAAAAACATATATAAATGGAGTAGGCTGTATTTCGACTCAAAAAACATTTGATACTGTTTTTTTGGAAGAAGCTGTTGTAAATCATAATGAAAATGTACTGGCAATTGTTCCGCCGGCATACAAAGAATATATTTCGCCAGCCGCCAGCCGACGTATGGCAAAAGGCGTAAAAAACGGAATCGTTGCTTCGGCTTTGGCGATGAAAGATGCGAATGTTGAAAATGTCGATGCGATTATCACCGGAACGGGTTTAGGTTGTATCGAAGATTCTGAAAAATTCCTGAAAAGCATTTTAGATAATAACGAAGAATTTTTAACACCAACTTCTTTCATTCAATCCACACACAATACAGTTGGTGCACAGATTGCACTTTTACAGCAATGCAAAGGCTATAATTTTACGTATGTCAACGGAGCGGTTTCTTTTGAATCGGCTCTTTTGGATGCTAAAATGCAGATTGAAGAAAACGAAGCTAATTCAATTTTAGTGGGCGGTGTTGATGAAAATGGCGATTATACGACTTCGCTTTTTAAACTTGCCGGAAGAATCAAAAAAGAAAACGATCTTCCGTCAAATGTTTTGAACGCAAATTCAACTGGAGTTGTTTATGGCGAAGGTGCCAGTTTTTTTGTTTTAGAAAATGAAAAAAAGGATTCGACGTATGCCGAAATTTTAGATGTTGAAATAAAAAATTCACTTGAAGAAAATGAAGTTGAAGAAGCCCTAATTTTATTTTTAAAATCTAACCATTTAGAAATTACTGACCTTGACGCCGTTGTTTTAGGTTTTGACGGAAACTCAGATTCTGATTCTTATTATCGAAATCTTTCTGAAAATGCTTTCGTAAAAACACCTCAACTGTATTACAAACATTTGAGCGGCGCGTACGATACGGCTTCGGCTTTTGCTTTATGGATGGCATCTAAAATTTTAAAAACACAGGAAATTCCTGAAATTATAAAAGTGAATTCGGTTGTAAAACCAACTTATAATACCATTTTATTATACAATCAATTAAACGGGAAAAACCATAGTTTTACGCTGCTGTCAAAATGATAACGCATAAAAACATATCACGGTTTTTCATTTTTTTATTGCTCTTATTAGTTCTTCTGAAACTTTATATCGCAATTAATTTTTGGTGGTTTGTTTTGATTATTTTGGTTTGGATGGGAATAAATGCTTTTGGTTCTGCCCGAATTTCTTCCAATTATCACGTAAAAGCTTTCTGCAATAACCCTTCGGAAACAGAGAAAAAAATTGCACTGACTTTTGATGATGGACCAAGTGAATTTACTTTGGAAGTTTTGGAACTTCTGAAAAAATACAATGCAAAAGCGACTTTCTTCTGCATTGGAAAAAATATTGAAACGCATCCTGAAATTCTTCAGAAAATAATTGATGAAGGTCATCTGGTTGGAAATCATACGTATTCGCATTCTAAGTTTTTTGATTTTTATACCTACCCAACCATAATGGAAGAACTTCAAAAAACAGATAGAATTCTGGAAAAATTTACATCCAAAAAAATTAACTTTTTTCGACCGCCTTACGGAGTTACAACACCATCCATTAGAAGAGCTTTAAAATTTACAAAACATAAAGTAATTGGCTGGAATATTCGTTCGCTTGACGGTGGAACAAAAAATCAGGATTTAATTTTGAACCGAATTAAAAAACGGGTTTCTCCCGGCGGAATCGTACTTTTGCATGATACTGCTCCACATTCTGTTTTTGTATTGGAACAGTTTTTGCAATTTTTGCAGCAAAACAATTATGAAGCGGTTTCGATTGAAGAACTTTTGAACCTTAAAGCTTATGAAAATTGAACACGGATGAAACGGGTTCGCTTACACGAAGACGCTGATTAAAACGGATTTTATTAATTAAAATTGGTGAAAATTGGTGTAATTCGTGGCAGAATAATAAGTACAATTTGTAATAAATATGAAAACTAAAATAGCACTACTAATTCTTTTTATTTCAGGTAGTTTGTTTGCACAAGAACAAAAAATGACTGCTGCAGAAATATCTAAATTTAAAGAAGACGTAAATGTAGTATCCAAAAAAATCAAGACTTTAAGTACTGATTTTGTGCAATACAAACATTTGGATTTTTTGTCGAAAGACATTGAAACATCCGGAAAAATGTTTTTTAAAGAACCCGCATTATTGTCCTGGCAATATAAAAAACCATACAATTACAGCATCGTTTTCAAAAACGGAAAAATCCTGATTAACGACGAAGGAAAAAAAAGCGCGGTTGATATTGGCAACAGCAAAATCTTCGCACGAATCAATAAATTAATTGTGGGAAGTGTTAGCGGAAACATGTTTGACGATAAGGAATTTACGATTTCATACTTCAAATTAAAAGGGCAAAATCTGGCGAAATTTATTCCGAAAGATGCTACGCTGAAAAAATACATCAAACAAATTGAACTGACTTTTAACAAAGAAGAAGCAACTGTGGTTCAGGTAAAATTGTTGGAATCATCAGATGATTATACCCGAATTGTACTTAAAAATAAAGTGATCAATGCAAAAATCGACGATTCAGTTTTTACTAATTAATTGCTTTCTGGCGATTGTTTTGGTTTCCTGTGGCTCGGTCACCCAAAATTATACACCCAAAAAATTAGATAAAACCTCGATAGAAGTTCCATATTTCTCGGACTCCAAAACTGATTATGTGTATAAAACAAACATTACGGTTTACGGTCACGAAATGTCGGGAATTTTTATTGCTAAAAAAATAAATGATACTACACATCGTGTTGTATTTACAACTGAATTCGGCAACAAATTAATGGATTTTGAAATTTCAGAAAACGATTTTAAAGTCAATTCGATGGTTTCTGAACTCGACCGAAAAATCCTGATAAATACTTTGGAAGAAGATTTTCATCTACTTCTTAAAAACAAATATCTGATTCAGGAACAATTTGAAAACGAGGAAAATAACATTTATAAATCGGCAGACGGCAAACGCGACAACTATCTTTTCTTCTCCAAAAAACATCAAAAATTAGAAAAAGTAGTTCGTTCTTCTAAAACAAAAGATAAAATAACGATTACTTTTACTTTAGAAAACGATATTTTTGCCAAAAAAGTCGTCATTTTACACCAGAATATCAAGTTAAAAATTGAACTAAATTATTTTAAATCAGAATAAAAATTAAACTAATCATTAAACTAAATCAACTATGAGAAAAATAACCTTAATTGCATTTGTTTTATTTATCGGACTTTTAACAACTCAGGCACAGGTAAAAGTGAGTCCGGGACTTCGAGGCGGTTTGAACTTTTCAACCTTGACTAATGTTGAAAATAATAGTTCTAAAACAGATTTTTATCTTGGTGGATTAGTGAATATTAAATTCAATAAATATTTTTCGCTCCAGCCTGAAATTACGTATTCAAGACAAGGTGATGAAGGAAGATACTTTGAAGACGGCCGTTTTTATTCTGAAAAATATGAGCTGAATTATATAACACTTGGCGCCGTTGCTAAATTTAACTTTGGAGGAAGCGGATTTCACATATTAGGAGGACCTTCTTTAGATTTCAAAGTAGATGATAATTACATCAATACTAATCCTGAAAATTTTGACCTTGCCCTTGTTGGAGGCGTAGGTTATACATTTCCAAACGGATTAACATTTGAAGCCAGAGTTAAACAAGGACTGGTAGATATTTACGGATATGACGGAGTTGATGATGACTATTATTATGACGAAATAATTTTGAATCAGGTTTTCCAGCTGGGTATTAGTTATACTTTTAAAATGTAATCAAATTGAGTTTTAAAAATATAGCAGTAATAGTTGTATCCTTTTTCGGATTACAACAAACACAAGCTCAGGTTAGCTTTAAGCCTGGTTTAAGAGGAGGCTTTACATTTTCAACTATTTCAGAAATGCATGCCAACTATAAAACTGACTTTTACATTGGTGGCTTTGGAGTGATAAATATAAAAAAACATTATGCATTACAGCCAGAAATAAACTATATCAGGCAAGGATCTGATAATGTGGCAAGAAATTATTATGAGTCGAATACAGAAAGAGTCGAACATCGTGATTTACAATTAGGTTATTTATCTTTTTCCATCATCAATAAATTTACATTTGGACCTGGCATTCAAATCCAATTTGGACCCGCTTTAGATGTTCTGGTAAATGATAATTTAGCTAAAAGAGAATCATATAATGATTTAGCATTTATTACAGGAATTGCATATCGAATGCCTTCGGGGCTGACAATTGAAGGCAGATTCAAGAAAGGGGCTCTTGATGTATTAGATAGTGACTATTATTATAATGAACGAAATGATCATTATTTATTCGGAAGTTATAATACTAATATCAATTTTCAACTTGGAATTTCTTATTCTTTTGGAGGAAAATAAATTATAAATATGGTTTTAAAAGACTTTTACAAAATACTTTCGGAAGAAAAAATATCCGGTTCTAAACATACTATCACGATTCTGGTCAATGAAAAACATGAAGTTTTCAAAGGTCATTTTCCGGGAAATCCAATTATGCCGGGGGTTTGCATGATTCAGATTATTAAAGAACTGACAGAAAAAATCACACAGCAGACTTTAATGATTCAGACACTTTCAAATGTCAAATTTATGGCACTAATAAATCCTGAAAGCACTCCGGAATTACGTTTAGAACTTGATATTACAACAACCGAAGATAATTTGGTTAAAGTAAAAAACACAACTTATTTTAATGATACTGTTGCTTTGAAACTGAGTAATGTGTATAAAAAAATATAATTATGAAACTGCTACTGACATTACTTTTACTGGTAAATTTTGCAGGCAATCCGGATTTGGCTGCTATTCGAAAAATGTATGCTGATGTTACAAAATCTGAAAGTAATGCCAAAGAATTTGTAGCAAAACTGTCAGGTGTTTCAAATAATGATGATAAAATTTTAGTGGCCTACAAAGCCGCTTCTATTTTATTAGATTCAAAGTTTGAAAAAAAGTTAGGTGAAAAAATCGAACGTTTTAAAGAAGGTGCAAAATTACTTGAAGCCACAATAAAAAGTGATCCGGGTAATATCGAAATGCGAATGATCAGACTGAGTATTCAGGAAGATGTTCCAAGTATTACTGGCTACAAGAAAAATATTAAAGAAGATAAAAAATTCATCATGACACATTATGCTTCGCAGGGTGCAGCTTTGAAAGACTATCTTAAAGACTTTGTTTTGCAATCTAAAAGTTTCTCTGATAAAGAGAAGCAATTTGTAAAATAGGCTCAAAAAACACCTCATGAAATCACAGCAGGAATTACTTAATTCGACTCACATTTGCGTTATTGTGCCGACGTACAATAATCAAAAAACACTAAAAAAAGTACTAGACTCTGTTCTGGATTTCACTTCAAATATTATTGTGGTTAATGACGGTTCAACTGATGAAACTTTCGACATTTTAAAACAATATCCACAGCTTACGCAGATTCATCATCCTAAAAATTTAGGAAAAGGACGAGCGCTCAGAAACGGTTTTAGAAAAGCAGTCGAAATGAAATTCGAATATGCCATCACAATCGATTCTGACGGGCAGCATTTCGCTTCCGATATTCCAAATTTTATTGCAGCCATTCAGGAAGAACCCAATTCGTTATTGATTGGAAGCCGGAATATGACACAGGAAAACGTGCCGAAGAAAAGCAGTTTTGGTAACAAATTTTCGAATTTCTGGTTTAAGTTTGAAACCGGAATCAAACTGGATGATACACAATCCGGTTTCAGATTATATCCTTTACAATTGCTTCCGAAACAATTTTTTACCAATAAATTTGAGTTTGAAATTGAAGTTATTGTGCGCGCTGCGTGGAAAGGAATTACAGTAAAAAACATTCCGATTCAGGTTTTGTACGATCCGGCAGAACGTGTTTCGCATTTTCGTCCGTTTCGGGATTTTACCCGTATCAGTATTTTGAATACGGTCTTGGTAACTAATGCATTGCTTTACATCAAACCAAGAGATTTCTTCAGAAGAGCAAAAAAAAAAGGTTTTAAAAAATTCTTTCTCGAGGATATTTTAGAAAGCAAAGATTCGAATTTTAAAAAAGCCGCTGCAATTGCTTTAGGAATTTTTATTGGTCTTTCTCCTTTTTGGGGTTTTCAGACCATTTTGCTTTTTACTTTTGCGGCGTTGTTCAGGCTTAACAAAGTGATTGCTTATCTGACTTCAAACGTGAGTTTCCCGCCTTTCATTCCTTTTATCATCTACGCTTCACTTCAGGTAGGAAGTATTTTTGTTTCCGGCAACGCGCCTTTAATTTTGGATAGTTCGATCACACTCGACGATATTCAAAAAAATGCTACACAATATATCGTAGGAAGTCTTATTTTAGCATCCGTTTCTGCGCTAACCGTTGGTCTGATTAGTTATTTACTTTTGACGGCTTTTAGTTCTAAAAACAACACAAATATTTAAAAAGTTTTGTGGCGAATTTTCACAAATTAATTCGTGGAAATTAGTGAAATCCGCAGCGAAA
This sequence comes from Flavobacterium fluviatile, assembly GCF_010645065.1. Lineage (GTDB taxonomy): Bacteria > Bacteroidota > Bacteroidia > Flavobacteriales > Flavobacteriaceae > Flavobacterium > Flavobacterium fluviatile. The sequence goes on from NZ_JAADZW010000004.1 coordinate 93,100, forward strand.
AAATTTAATCCATCATGCATCAATACTTTTACGCCATACATTCATTTGTAAACCGAAGAAAATCACTCTCGGTTTTTTTGGCTGTGCTGATGCTTTTTATTTTCGGATTTTTTGCTTCTCAAATCAAATTTGAAGAAGACATAACCAAACTTATTCCAGCCAATGACAAAGCAGATGCTACGGCAAAAGTTCTAAAACAGTTAAATTTCGCAGACAAAACTACTGTTATTTTTAAATTAGAAAAAAATGGCTCCGAAGAGGATTTAAAAGAAATGGCAACTGCTTTTTCTGATAGTGTTTCTAAATCCTGCAAACCTTATATTACCGGAATTCAGGGAAAAATTGACGAAGAAAATATCCAGGAGACAATCGATTTTGTTTACCATAATCTGCCGCTTTTTTTGGATAATAACGATTATGCTTCCATCGAAAAGAAACTGCAGAAAGACAGTATTGCGGCAACCGTTCAGGGAAATTATAAATCGATAATTTCGCCTTCGGGATTTGTAACAAAAGATTTTATACTTCAGGATCCGCTTGGAATTTCATTTATCGCTTTAAAAAAATTACAGCAGTTAAATATTGGTGATGATTTTGCGCTGGACAATGGTTTCGTGATGACCAAAGACAAAAAGAAATTATTGCTTTTTATTACCTCAAACCTTCCGTCGAGCGAAACCGAAAAGAATACCATTTTTGCCGAAAAACTAAAATCGATTCAGGAAAATCTAAACAAACAATTTAAAGGAAAAACTTCAGTCAGTTACTTTGGCTCTGCTTTGATTGCCGTTGCCAATGCCAGTCAGATCAAAAGTGATATTGTCCTGACGACAACTATCGCCATGATTACACTGATGCTGATTCTGATTTTCTTTTACCGAAAAATAGTAATTCCGCTGATTATTTTTATTCCGACACTATTTGGCGGATTATTTGCCGTTGCCTTTTTATATTTTGTAAAAGAACAGATTTCGGCAATCTCACTCGGAATCGGATCTATTTTATTAGGAATTACGATCGATTATTCGCTGCACATTCTTACACATTACAAACACAACAGCGACATCAAATCGTTGTATAAAGACATCACGATGCCTGTGATTATGAGCAGTTCGACTACGGCAGTTGCTTTTTTATGTCTGTTATTCGTAAAATCTGATGCGCTGAATGACCTCGGAATTTTTGCAGCCGTAATTGTGATGGCCTCAGCATTTTTCTCGCTTTTGATTGTACCACATTTATACAAACCAAAAGAAAATAATTTTGAACATAAGAAAAATGTGATCGATAAACTGGCTCATTTCTCCTTTCATAACAATAAATTTTTGATTGGATTTTGTGTTTTAATTACGATTGTCTGTTTTTTTACTTACAATGATGTTGGCTTTAATAACGATTTGTCGCAATTGAATTTTGTTCCAAAGGAAATCAAAGCTGCTGAAAAACAATTAGAAGAAAGCACGAGCCTGACTTCAAAAACGATTTATGTGGCTTCTTACGGAAAAAGCATGGAAGAAGTTTTACAGCACAACAGTCAGCTTTTTACCGATTTATCTGCAGCAAAACAACAAAACAAAATATTGAATTTCAGTTCTGTGGGCGGAATTATGCTTTCGCAGAAGGAACAGTTTCAAAAAATTCAAAGATGGAATTCGTTTTGGGACGCCAATAAAAAACAGCTTTTACAATCCCAATTAATTTCCGAAGGTTCAAAACTTGGGTTTAAGCCAACCGCTTATTCCATCTTTTTTGATCATTTAAACTTTGATTTCAAACCCATTTCTGCCGATGAATATTTAAAAATTCAGGCTTTACAATTAAAAGAGTTTGTAACCGAAAAAGATGGTTTTTATACCATTTCGACTTTGGTAAAAGTTTCGCCGGAACAACGTGACAGATTTGTAAAATCGGCTTCCGCCAAAGAAAATCTGATTGCAATTGACCGTCAGCAAATGAATGAAACTTTTTTCAGCACCTTGAAAACCGATTTTAATTCGCTTGTCAATTATTCATTTGTCGCCGTGATTTTAATTCTCTTTTTCTTTTTCAGAAGAATCGAATTAGTAATTGTCAGCTCTATTCCGATTGCTTTAACCGGAATTGTAACAGCTGGAATTATGGGCATTTTTGGCATTCAGATGAATATTTTCAGCATGATCGTCTGTACCTTGATTTTTGGTCACGGTGTCGATTTTAGTATTTTCATGACCAGTGCGCTTCAAAAAGAATATACCACCGGAAAAAACGAAATTGCGATTTACAGAACGTCAATCATACTGGCTGTGATTACGACAATTTTAGGAATTGGTGCCATGATATTTGCGAAGCATCCGGCACTAACTTCAATTTCATCGGTTTCATTGATTGGGGTTTTTGCTGCCTTGATTATCACCTTTATCTTCTACCCGATTCTTTTTAAACTGTTAATTTCGAACCGGTCAAAAAACGGAAACCCACCTTTCGAATTACGCAGTTTTTTAAATGGTTTCATTTCCTTTTTTTACTACGGGCTTGGCGGGATTTTAATGTCTCTTTATTCTTTGATTATCATGCCGGTTTTACCTGTCAGTGAAAAAGCGAAAATGAAAAGTTTCCGATTTGTGATTTCGAAGTTTGTGAAATCAGTCTTATATTCCAATCCGTTTGTGCAGAAAAAAGTAATCAATAATTTTAATGAAAATTTCGAAAAACCAGCCATAATCATTGCCAATCATACCTCATTTTTAGATAGTCTGACAATTGGAATGCTGAGTCCAAAAGTTATTTATTTAGTAAATGACTGGGTGTATAATTCTCCATTTTTTGGACCCATTGCTAAAAAAGCAGGTTTTTATCCTGTTACAAAAGGGCTTGAAAACGGTGTTGAGCATTTACGCCAAAAAGCAAAAGAAGGGTATTCGATAATCATTTTTCCTGAAGGAACACGTTCTGAAAGCAATCAGATTAAGCGTTTTCACAAAGGAGCTTTTTATCTGGCAGAAGAGCTGAATTTAGATATTCTTCCAATTTTAATTCATGGTGTTTCTGAAGTGCTGCCAAAAGGCGATTTTATAATCTATGACGGCAATATTACGGTGTCTGTTTTAAAACGAATAACTCCTGAAAATAATTCTTTCGGCAAAAATTATGCTGAAAGAACCAAACAAATCAGCAGTTTCTTTAGAACAGAATTCAGCAAAATTCGCCAGGAAATCGAAGGGCCGGATTATTTCAAAAAAATGCTGATTCACAGTTATGATTACAAAGAAATTGAAGTCGTAAAAAGTGTAAAAGAAAATCTGAAATCAAATCTCGAAACCTATTATCACCTAAACCGATACATTTCGGCGAAAGCCAAAATCCTGCATTTAGCAAATGATTACGGGCAATTAGACGTTTTACTCGCTTTGCAGGAACCACAGCGAAAAATTCATTCGTACATTTCTGATAAAGAAAAAAGAGCCGTTGCCAAAACCAATTACATCGCGAAAAAAAGAAAAATATCGTATCCGGATCAATTAGAATCTGCGATTGAAAACGAATATGACATTGTATTAATTTCAGATGAAAACCTGAACAATTTTACGGAAATCAATAAGGCTTCCACTATAATTTTAGTGGGTTCTTCCCGTTTAAAAAGTACAATAACTGACTTTGGTTTTGATTGTGTTTTAGAAGAAAACGATATCATCATTTTAAAGAAAAATTAAAATGAAAGAGCAATACGATGTAGTAATTGTAGGCAGCGGTTTAGGCGGATTGGTTTCAGCCATTATTCTGGCTAAAGAAGGCTACAGCGTTTGCGTGCTCGAAAAAAACAATCAGTACGGAGGAAATCTTCAGACTTTTGTTCGCGATAAAACGATTTTTGATACCGGAATTCATTATATCGGAGGTTTGGGTGAAGGCCAGAACCTTCATCAGTATTTTAAATATCTGGGAATTATCGACAAACTAAACCTGAAGCAATTAGACGAAAACTCCTTCGATGTTATTTCTTTTGAAGATGATACTACCGAATATCCGCATGCGCAGGGCTATGGGAATTTTGTTCGCCAATTAGTTAAATCTTTTCCCGAAGAAAAAGAAAATATTGAGAACTATTGTAAAAGTTTACAAGAAGTCTGCAGTTCTTTTCCGCTCTATAACTTAGAATGGGAAGGAAAATATGACGATGAAATTTTAACGCTTAATGCGAAAGAAACGATTGATTCATTTACCCAAAATGAAAAACTAAAGGCCGTTTTGGCAGGTTCGAATTTTCTGTATGCAGGTCTTCCGGACAAGTCCCCATTTTATGTTCATGCGCTAATTGTAAATTCGTATATAGAAAGTTCATGGCGCTGCATCAACGGCGGAAGCCAGATTACCAAGCAGCTTTTGAAACAGATTAAAAAATACGGCGGCGAATTTTACAAATACAAAGAAGTTACCCATTTTGAAGTCGAAAATCACAAAGTGAATTCGGTTAAGATGAAAGATGGAACGCAGGTTTCCGGAAAGCTTTTTATTTCGAATATTGAACCCAAAACGACTTTAAAAATGGCCGGTGAAGAAAATTTCAGAAAGCCATTTTTCAACCGGATTCAAAATCTAGAAGGCGTACTTTCCGCCTTTAGTCTGTACCTGGTTTTTAAACCAAAGGCTTTCAGATACATCAACCATAATTATTATCATTTTAAAAATAGCGGTGAAGTCTGGACGGCGCACGAATACGATGAAAATTCGTGGCCAAAAATGTATATGGCTTCTATGAATGCTTCTAAACAAGACGAAATCTGGGCAGAAGGAATGACGTTTATCACGTACATGAAATTTGATGATGTCCTGCCCTGGGCAAATACTTTTAATACGACCGCCGAAAAAAATGACCGTGGTGAAAGTTATGAAGAATTCAAAGCCAGAAAAGCAGCTCAATTTTTAGCTGAAATCGAAATAAAATTTCCGGGAATCAAAGACTGCATTCAGTCTGTTCATACCTCAAGTCCGCTGTCGTACAGAGATTATATTGGCGGAGATAAAGGCAATATGTACGGCTATGTTAAAGATTCCAGCAATCCGATGAAAACGCTGATTCCGTCTAAAACCAAATTAGAAAATTTGTATCTCACGGGCCAAAGTATCAGTATGCACGGGGTTTTAGGTGTAACAATTGGGGCTGTTGTAACCTGTTCTGAAATTGTTGGCAAAGAATATTTAATTACTAAAATCAATCAGGCTTAATTGTGATGAAAAACCATATTTCATATCTTTTACTCATTGGTCTTTTAGGAATTCTGGTTTCCTGCGGTACCGCAAAATCAAAAAAACATCTGCCTGATATTTCAAACTATAATGCTGTAAAACCTGTTGTAACTAAACTTTCCGATAGTTCTTTTATTTCAGGAAATAATTCGTTTTCAAAAAACAAACAAGGTCTATGGGAATTATATGTCGAAGGTGATCCGCTGGAAATTGGTCTTACAACCGGAGCATTGTCTGATTCTCTTTTGCAGAAACAACAACGCATTTTTTTCTCTAAAATAACAGATATTGTCCCTTCCAAATTTCAACAGAAAATGCTGCGCCATTTTTTGAGCTGGTTCAACCGAAAATTATATATGAATGTTCCAGAAGAATATCAGACAGAAATTTACGGAGTCTCGCAATATACTTCGCATGAATTTGACAATATTGCGCCACAATATCAGCGGGGTTTGTACCTGCATGCGGCACACGATATTGGACATGCTTTGCAGGATTTGGCACTGGTTGGCTGTTCGTCTTTTGCGGCCTGGAATGAAAAATCGGAAGACGGAAATTTAATTCTCGGGCGTAATTTTGATTTTTATGTAAATGACGCTTTCGCAGAAAATAAAATCATTGCTTTTATAAAACCCAAACAAGGCCACAACTTTATAATGGTGACCTGGCCCGGAATGATTGGCGTTGTTTCCGGAATGAATCAGCAGGGTTTGACTGTAACTATAAATGCTTCGAAATCTAAAATCCCGCTGATTGCCAAAACACCGATTTCGATTCTGACCCGTGAAATTTTACAGCACGCTCAAAATATTGATGAAGCGATCGCCATTGCCAAAAAAAGAAAAGTATTTGTTTCAGAATCCATAATGGTAGGAAGCGCGCAGGACAACAAAGCGGTTTTGATTGAAGTTTCTCCAAAAAAAATGGATGTTTATGATATGCCAAATACCAGTCAGTTAATTTGTTCCAATCATTTTCAGTCAGAAGCATTTAAGGATGATAAACGAAATCAGGAACAAATTGTAAACAGTCACTCTGAATACCGATTTGAAAGAATGCAGGAACTTTTATCAGAAAATAAAAAGATAAATCCGCAGATTGCTTCTGAAATTCTCAGAAACAAAGATGGCTTAAATAATATTCCTCTAGGATTGGGAAATGAAAAAGCGCTGAATCAGTTAATGGCACATCACGGCATTATTTTTAAACCAAAAGAAAAACTGGTCTGGGTTTCGGCAAATCCGTATCAATTGGGCGAATTTGTCTGTTATAATCTCGATTCTGTTTTTAATTCAAAAAGATCAAAAACCGTAGTTTCATTCGAACAGGAAAATCTAAATATTGCCAAAGATCCTTTTATAAAAACAGAAGCTTTTCAAAACTATAAAAAGTTTAAAACTGAAGATCATCAAATGGATTTGTATCTGAAAAAGGAAGAAACGATTTCTGCTGAATTCATTCAAAATTATCAATCGTTAAACCCGGATTATTGGGTTGTGTATTATAAAACAGGATTGTATTTTTACCAAAAGAAAGAATTTCAGCAGGCTCAGGCAAATTTTGAAAAAGCACTGACCAAAGAAATTACCACTGCTCCTGAAAAAGCAGCAATTGAAAAATATTTAAAAAAACTCAAAAGAAAATTACAATGATTCCGGCAATAGAAAAAAATTCTTTAGAGGAAATTAAAATTTTTCAGGAACAAAAATTAGCTGAGCTTTTAGCTTACATCAGCGAGAATTCTCCATTTTATAAAAGACTTTTCGCAGGACAAAATATTGATCTTTCGAAAGTGAAAACACTCGAAGATTTACAATATTTACCTGTAACAACAAAAGAAGATTTACAGCAATATAACGATGATTTTTTGTGTGTTCCGCAGCATAAAATTATCGATTACGCTTCTACATCAGGGACTTTGGGCGATCCGGTAACTTTTGGTTTAACCGATTCTGATTTGGACCGACTGGCTTATAACGAAGCCATTTCGTTTGCCTGCGCCGGAATTGCAGAAGGGGATGTTGTACAATTGATGACTACAATTGACCGAAAATTTATGGCCGGCCTGGCGTATTTTCTGGGGCTTCGAAAATTGAAAGTCGGCGTTATCCGCGTTGGTGCGGGAATTCCGGAAATGCAATGGGATTCGATTTTAAAATACAATCCTAGTTATTTAATTACCGTTCCTTCATTCCTTTTAAAATTAATCGAATACGCCGAGATCCACGGAATCGATTATAATAATTCGAGCATAAAAGGCGCCATCTGCATTGGAGAATCTTTGAGAGAACAGGATTTTTCAATGAATATTCTATCGAAAAAAATTACAGATAAATGGAATATTAAGTTGTTTTCGACTTATGCCTCTACCGAAATGAGTACCGCTTTTACAGAATGTGAACACGGTCACGGTGGGCATCATCATCCGGAATTGATTATTGTTGAAGTTCTGGACGAAAATAATATGCCGGTTAAAAACGGTGAAACCGGCGAACTGACTTTTACCACTTTAGGAATTGAAGCCATGCCTTTGCTGCGTTTTAAAACAGGGGATATTGTGCAGCTGCATAACGAACCTTGCGCCTGCGGAAGAAACACATTACGCGTTGGACCGGTTGTTGGCCGTAAAAAACAAATGATCAAATACAAAGGAACGACGCTTTATCCACCTGCGATGAATGATGTCTTGAGCAGTTTTGACAATATTGAAAATCATCTGATCGAAATTTCAACCAATGATTTAGGCACAGATGAAATCCTGATAAAAATTGCGGTTAAAAACCAATCCCCTGAATTTCTTCAGGAAATTAAGGATCACTTCAGAGCCAAATTGAGAGTTACTCCAAAAATAGAATTTGCCTCAAAAGAAGTTTTAAATCCGTTGGTTTTTAATCCAATGAGCCGAAAACCCATTCGGTTTTTTGATTATCGATAATACCATATTGATTTTTTTTACCATATAAGTTATATAAGTTCATATAAAACTTTGTGTAATAGCAAATCGCAAAATTAAGTACATTTAAATTAATGAAATGCCTTTTTGAAATTTCTAAATAACTGTTACTGTCTGTATTGAAAACATTTAAGTTCATTTAATTGGAACTCAAATCACTTATATAGTTTAATTTCAGCGTAACTATGTGAATTTTAAATTAGTGAAACGCCTTTTTTTGAGTTTCAATTGTCTATGCTTGTATGTATTGAAATTTACGTTCTAATTAAATGAACTTATATCACTTATATGGTTTAATTTCAGCTTATTAATTGTTTTGCTGTGAATTGAACTAAATGTTGTAATTTTGCAAAAAATATTGAAGATGGTCAAGATTGGCAACATAGAATTACCCGAATTTCCTTTATTACTAGCTCCGATGGAAGATGTTAGCGATCCGCCGTTTCGCAGATTATGCAAAACGCATGGAGCTGACATGATGTATTCTGAATTTATTTCATCGGAAGGATTGATTCGTGATGCTATAAAAAGCCGCATGAAACTGGATATTTTTGATTACGAACGTCCTGTTGGAATTCAGATTTTTGGCGGTGATGAAGAAGCGATGGAAATGTCATCTAAAATCGTTTCGACCGTAAAACCGGATTTGGTGGACATCAATTTCGGTTGTCCGGTAAAAAAAGTAGTCTGCAGAGGTGCCGGTGCGGGAGTTTTAAAAGATGTTGATTTGATGGTACGTCTGACCAAAGCGGTTATCAAAGGCACAGATTTGCCTGTTACGGTAAAAACCCGTTTAGGCTGGGATGATAACTCCATTAATATTGATGAAGTGGCAGAAAGACTTCAGGATATTGGTGTTCAGGCTTTAACAATTCACGCAAGAACCCGTGCCCAAATGTACAAAGGTCATTCAGACTGGTCACATATTGCACGTGTAAAAAACAACCCAAGAATTACAATGCCTATTTTCGGAAACGGTGATATCGACAGTCCGGAAAAAGCATTACACTATAAAAATGAATACGGTATCGACGGAATCATGATTGGTCGTGCGGCAATTGGGTATCCGTGGATTTTTAATGAAATCAAACATTTCTTTAAAACAGGAGAACACTTGCCTGCTCCAACGGTTATTGATCGTGTTGAAGCTGCCAGAAATCATCTGCAATGGTCAATGGACTGGAAAGGCGAGCGTTTGGGAATTGTAGAAATGCGTCGTCATTATACCAACTATTTCAAAGGAATTCATTCGTTCAAAGAATTCAAACAAAAATTAGTTACCACTGATGAACCTGAAAATCTTTTCGCTATTATGAAAGAAATTGAACAGGTTTATGCGGGATATGAATTTGTTTAAAAGCATAAAAAAAGACCTTCAAATTTTAAAATGAAGGTCTTTTCTTTTAAAGAATATCTTTTATTTAATGGCTTCTAATATTTTTTCAGCAATTTCATTTTGTCCCTTTTCGCTGGTAATATATTTTTTGTCTTTTTCATTGCTAAGATATCCCAATTCCAGAATCATTGCAGGACAATCGGACTTTTTTAAAATAAAGAAATTAGCTTCGGCTACTTTCCCTTTGGATAAATTTTCAGCAGTTATTTTTTCCAATACAATTTCAGCACTTTTTTTTGACTGATTATAAAATTTAGCATCTGAAGAAATGTAAGCTTCAACTCCATTTTTGCTAAAATCCTTAGAAGCGTTAATATGCAATGAAATCACCAAATTCGGATTTAATTTATTGATGATTGAAACTCTTTCATCTAATTCCATAAAATTATCCCCTTCCCGAAGCAGAACAATTTCCAGATTTTCATTCTTATTCTGACTTTTAATCTTTTTAGCAATTGTTTCAACAATTATTTTTTCCTGTGATCCTGCCAACGTTGCTCCAAAATCAGATCCGCCATGAGCAGCATCAATAACAATTATCTTTTTTGCTATTGATGTAAAAGCAAATAGTCCAAATAATGCAATGCTTAAAACTACTAAAATTTTAATCCTTGTTTTCATAAAAATATCTTTTTGGTTATTTAAACCCAACGAAAATATTTAAGAAATATTGTACAAAGTGTGTTTTATACCAGAACCCTTTTCCACCTCCCTTTTTTATAAAAGAAAATTCCAGCCAACGTTATAGCAGTTTCCGCAACCGGAATGGCAATAAAAACTCCGGTTGGTCCCATATTGAAATGTTTTGCCAATACATAAGCAAGCGGAATCTGGAACAGCCAAAAACCGAAGAAATTGATTCCGGTTGGTGTCCAGGTATCTCCTGCGCCATTGAAGGTATTAATCAAAACCATCCCGATTCCGTAGAAAACAAATCCGGCACTCATAATTTGTAAGGCTTCAGCAGCGACAGCTCTAACCATTTCGTCGTTTGTAAAAAAGGAAACAATGTATTTGCCAAAACACAATGAAATAATCATAATTGTAGCCATAAAAATGACATTGTATTTCGCAGTCGTAAATACCGATTTTTCGGCACGCTCAATTTGTTTAGCTCCTAAATTCTGCCCAACCAAAGTCGCGGCTGCATTACTCAATCCCCAGGCAGGAAGTATAAAAAACATCATAATTCTAAGTGCGGTCTGATAACCAGCCGAGCCATGATCGGCTCCTGTTGTAGCTACTAATTGGGCAAGGAAGATCCAGCTGCAGGATGCAATTACAAATTGTAAAATTCCGGGAGCTGCAATTTTTACCAAAGCTTTTATTTGTGTAAAATCCGGAGTGAAGTATGAAATTTTGATTTTTAAAATTCCGTTCCCTGAAAATAAATGATAGATTTGATACAGAACCCCAATACTTCTTCCGAATGTAGTGGCTAATGCTGCACCCATCAAACCAAAAGCAGGAACAGGTCCTAAACCGTTAATTAAAATCGGGCATAAAATGATATTACACATGTTGGCGATCCAAAGACTTTTCATGGCGATTGCTGCATTTCCGGCGCCGCGGAAAATTCCGTTTATCAGAAATAAAAGCATAATGCACAAACTGGAACCAATCATGATCTGTGTAAATCTGAAACCATGCTCTGCAGATTCTACTGACGAACCCATAAGTATAAGAATATCTTTCGCATAAATAATTCCGAAAATGCTCAATATACTATTAACTGCAAAAGCAATAATAATGGCCTGCATTCCTGCTTTTGCTGCAGCGACAGGATCTTTCTCTCCAATACGTCTGGCTACCACTGCTGTCGCTGCCATACTCATCCCGATAGCGAGCGAATAAATAACCGTCAATACCGATTCGGTTAAACCAACGGTCTGAATTGCAAAACTGCTATGTTCCAGATGTCCTACGAAATATAAATCGACTAAAGCAAAAACGGATTCCATCATCATTTCCAAAACCATCGGAATGGCTAAGAGAATTACTGCTTTTTTGATGCTTCCGGAGGTGTAATCAAAAGATTCGTCGCCTTTCAGCGCTTGTTTTAATGTGGTGAAAATTTTAGAAAATAGATTTTTCTGTATGGTTGTTTCTGTCATGATATTTTAGGATAAATGATAAAAATTAGTCCGGATTCTATTAATCTGAACTGAAAAAGTAAAGCGTAAGTATCCTAATTATTATAAAAAATAAATAGGATTAAGCAGAAACAATCATATGCTGTAGAATTTTGAGGCGGTAAATATAAGTAATATTTTTTAGGCAGAAATACTAATCCAACAGCTTTTTACTTACACGGCTGCTTGCAATTAGGGAAGCCACAAAGCCAAGAATGACAATAGTTGCCATTACAATAACGACATTTTCGAATGAGAAAACAACAGGATAAGCTAAAGTCGGTGTTATCATAATCAGTTCGTATTGCTGTTGCAAGAGTACTAGAATCATACCCAGAATGAGGCCGATTATCCCTCCGAATACGCTTAACAATGTTCCCTGCAGTAAAAATATTTTTCGCAGATGATTAATTTCACTACCCAGATTAAAAAGCGTTTTTAAGTTTCCTTTCTTTTCCAGAATCATCATGATTAACGCTCCAACCAAATTAAAAAGTGCAACTATTATGACCAGTGTAAAAATCAAATAGACAACAATATTTTCGGTATTGAGCATTTTGTATAAGGACTCGTTAAGCTGAGCCCTGTTTTTTAGCGTAATTTTATTCTTGAAAATAGTTTGAAGTTGAGAACGTATCGCTTTCTCATCAGCATTTGGTTTGAGTTTCAATTCGATTCCCGAAATCTGATTTGGCTTGTACATCAATAATTCCTGAGCCAGTCCTAAATCTGCAAAAATATATTTAGAATCCAGTTCTTCGCTGATGGAATAAATTCCGACAGGAAGGACATCTGTTTTATTGAAAGCCTCTTCAGGATTTTCGATTGCTCCTTTTCCGGGTTTTGGCGCAAATACCTGCAACGGATTTTCGAAGTCCAGAATCCCCATTGAAAAATCCTGTGAAATTCCATAGCCAATTACTACCTGATAACTTTCCGGCTTTAACCATTGCCCATTAAATAGCTTTTTTTTGATATCATTTACGACAGGATAAAGGCTGTCAACACCTTTTAAATAAGTAACCTGCTGTTTATCTTTAAACAAAAATAAAACGCGTTCCTCTATAATTTTAGTGTATGACGCTACTCCTTCTATTTTCTTAATTTGATTTTCATTTTCCGGTGTAAGCAAAAATGACTTACCGTATGTACTTGTAAATTTTAAATCAGGGTCGATTTCGTTTGTGAATGAAAGGCTAAAAACCTTCAATCCGCTAAAAACTGACAAGACCACAAACAAGGCCATGGTACCAACAATAATTCCAAGACTGGCAATTGAATTGATGATATTGATTGCGTTATTTTTACTGAGACTAAAAAGATAACGTTTGGCTATGTAAAGGGGGAAATTCAATTTACGATTTTCTTCTTTTTTCTAAAAGATCACGGTTTTCTATTGGGTTCTCTTTGCCTGCTAAAGCATTGTCAATTTTTTCGATATAATCTAATGAGTCATCGATAAAAAATACAAGATTTGGTACACGACGCAATTGCAGGCGTACACGCTGAGACAAATCGTGCTTAATTAAAGTTGTATTCGATTTTATTGCTTCTAAAGTTTCCTTTGCTTTCTCTTGCGGGAAGATGCTTAAATATACTGTTGCCACAGATAAGTCAGTAGTAACACTTACTTTGGATACCGAAATTACTAAATTATTAATTCCGTTTTTTCTCACTTCACCCTGCAGAATATCAACCAGATCTTTCTGGATAACACCGCCTATTTTTTTCTGTCTGTTTGTTTCCATACTGCAAAAATACTACTTTTTAAATTCAATCGTTGCAATTTCGCATCCAACAATCAAATCATTTTACCCGAATAATACTGCCCTGATTAAATTTCTGTGTTTTTTATTCAATAACTAAATTTATTTTTTCTTGTAAAAACATTCACATCATCCGAAATGGTTGTTTTTAGGAATATCAAATCTCAAAAAAACATAGCTTTAAAAAAGAAATTTTTCAAAATTAAAACCTCAAAAAACGAATCCGGCATAAATTATAAAATTCACACAAAGAACAAATCTAATTAGCTTAAAAAGTTGTATTTTGGATTAAAAAAATAAATAATTTTCATCAAAATACTTAAAATAGTATTTATTTAATAATTCAAACATGGCAAAATTAGCACCTAGTTTAAATCATAATGGTTGGGACGAAATGTTTTCTAACAAAGGCGTTCGGGATTCTTATCGCCAGGTTTTTCAAACTTTGCAAGGTCTGAATCATAAAACTCTGACCAATAAGCAAAAACAGGCTTCTGATCTATTCATGAATCAGGGTATCACTTTTACAGTTTATAGTGATGATGAAAATGGAATAGAACGAATTTTCCCTTTTGACATCATCCCGAGAATCATAACTCAGGAAGACTGGTTAGTAATAGAGTCAGGTATCAAACAGCGTTTACTGGCATTAAATTTATTTTTAGAAGATATTTATAATGAACAAAACATTGTAAAAAACGGAATCATTCCGGCTGGATTAATTGCCTCATGTCCCCATTACATTCAGGAAGTTCAGGGTATAAAAGTACCTCATAATATCCATGTACACATTGCGGGAATCGATTTAATCAGAGGAGCAAAAGGCGAGTTTTATGTACTTGAAGATAATTTGCGCTGTCCGAGCGGTGTGAGTTATATGCTGGAAAACCGAGAGATTACAAAAAGAATTTTTCCGGATATGCTTTCATCGAATCATGTTAGCATGGTAAGTAATTATCCCATGATTTTTCACAGCATTCTGGTTTCGTTATCGCCCAGAAATATATCAAATCCAAATGTGGTTTTGCTTACACCTGGTGTATATAATTCGGCTTATTACGAGCACACCTATTTAGCGCGTCAAATGGGAATTCCTTTAGTCGAAGGTCGTGATCTGGTCGTAAACAACAGTCGGGTTTATATGAAAACGACTTCGGGATTGCAACAAGTTGATGTTATTTACAGACGTTTGGATGATGAATATTTAGACCCTTTGGTTTTTAAACCAGACAGTGCTCTTGGCGTTCCCGGCTTAATAAGTGCTTACCGACAAGGAAATGTAGCGCTCGTAAATGCCGTAGGAAACGGAGTCGCAGATGACAAAGCCGTATATGCTTATGTACCGGATATGATTAAATATTATATGAACGAAGAACCTATTTTGAAAAATGTGCCCACTTATAGAATGGAAAATCTGGACGAACGTGAACATGTTTTTGAAAATATGGAAAATATGGTGATTAAGGAGACCAACCAGAGTGGCGGCTACGGAATGATTATGGGGAACAAAGCAAGTCAGGAAGAAATGGATGATGCTAAAATTGCCATTACCAAAAATCCCCGAAATTTTATTGCACAGCCCATTATTCAGTTAAGTACAGTTCCGTGTCTGATTGACGGGCAACTTAAATTACGTCATGTCGATTTAAGGCCTTATGCTTTATGCGGACCAAAAGGGGTTCAGATTGTTCCCGGCGGATTGACCCGTGTGGCACTTACCGAAGGTTCATTGGTAGTAAATTCTTCTCAGGGTGGCGGAAGTAAAGACACCTGGATTATTAAATAAAAATAACCATTCAAAAATAAAAGATATGCTTAGTAGAGTTGCAGATGGAATGTTTTGGCTTAACCGTTATATGGAAAGAACCGACGGAATGTTGCTTACCCTTAATACTTCTTATATTTTATCATTTGATAAAGAAATTAATGATTCTCAGGGTTATAAGCCCCTTTTAGAATATTATACAAGTCTCTCAAATGCCAAAATTCATTCGATACAATATGACACTCCTTATGTTTTAAAATACATTATTTGTGACAATCAAAATGAAAACTCTGTAAAAAACTTAGTGGTAAAAGCACGTGAAAATGCCAGAGGATCTCAGGATAAAATTACCAAAGAATTATGGGAGCATATTAACTCCATGTATCATTTTGTGAATTCACCGGATTTGCCAAAAAAATTAGAGACCTCAGATGCCTTAAATGTAATTACCAAACTAAACAAAGATTTACTTCTTTATAACGGAATCCTTCAGGTAACAATGCCAAGAGGTTTAGGCTGGTGTTTTTCGAGCATTGGCAAACATATCGAAAGATGTTTACAAACCATATCTATGACTCAGGCCTATTTTGCCCCTATTAATTACAATCTTGAAGGCGAAGAAGATTTAATCTACTGGCGACGTTTATTGTTATCACTTTCAGGCTATGAATTATATCTGAAAAGTTACAGCAACATTTCACATAACAGGAAAGTAGTGCATCAGGTAATTTTTAATATGGATTTTGCGCATTCTGTAATTTACACGCTGGATTTTATTAATACCTATCTTGATTGCTTGTTTAAAAATACGGATTTAAGCGAAGCCCGAACATTAATGAATCAGTTTGGCCGTTTAAAAAGCTATATTGCTTTTACAGATTATCAGCACCTGACCAACCAGGAATTAGAGGAAGTTTTGCGAAATACCAAAAACCAGTTAATTCAGTTTTCAACCGATTTTTCAAAATTATTCTTTTCTTATACCTAAATATATGGCACTTTTTAAAATAGTTCATCTCACAAAATACCAATACAATTATCCTATAAAAGAAAGTATTAACGAAATACGCTTATTCCCTCATCATTTTGAAAATCAGGAAGTACTGCAATATCAGCTTTTAATTACGCAGGCGCCAAATGTCGATATTTCTCAGGATTATTACGGAAACCGGGTAGGCAATTTTAACGTTTTAGGCAGTCATACCGAAATGACGATCGAATCCCGAATGCTGGTTCGGGTAAATCATTCCCTTAAAATTCCCGAAATAGATTCCACTTACGTGAAAGACATCCAGATAGAAAAAGAAAAAAGTATTTTATTATTACGTCTGAGTTATATTGATAAAATCGAAAAACAATCAGAAATTGACAATATCTTAGAAAAAATAGATATTGAAAACAAATCTGTCCTTGAAATTGCCCAACAATGCAACGCTTACGTTTTTGAAAATTTTACCTATACAAAAGGAATTACCAATATTGAAACTACGGTGGACGAAATTTTAACTCTTAAAAAAGGTGTTTGTCAGGATTTTGCACACCTTTTATTGCATCTTTTACGCACAGCTGGTATTCCATCACGCTATGTGAGCGGCTATATTTGTCCTAACGAAAGTGGACTTCGCGGTGAGGGTGCAACACATGCATGGGTAGAAATTTATACGCCAGCCCAGGGGTGGTTAGGTTTAGACCCAACCAATAATATTTGGACAATGGATAATCATGTACGCCTTTCGGTTGGAAGAAATTTTGGAGACTGTACTCCAATAAAAGGGACTTTTAAAGGCCTTGCCAGACAAACACTTTCGGTTTGTGTTTCTATCGGATACGAAGATGGCAGGCAATTTGAAGAAATTAATGATGTGAAATTACAGGAAGTATCTTTGAATGTCCAAGAACAATTAAGTTATATGGATCAGTTGCAGCAGCAACAACAATGACAATTTCAATTTGCCAATTCCAATAATAAAATCTTTAATCACAGCCATAAAAAAAGGAGCTTCATGAGCTCCTTTCATTTATCTGTTTTGTAACCATCCCTCCGGATTGTTATTTGATGTATTTTGAAGGATCAGGAATTTGATAACGGTTTTTCCTGTATCACCACTGGTCCTTACTTTACCGATACTTTGTTTGATATTAACCTTATCACCTTTGTTTACAAAAACCTGACTCAGGTTTTGATAAACAGTAAAGTAATCTCCGTGCTGAATCATAACTGCTCTGTTGATTGGCGATAAGACCATAATACTTGAAACTTCACCTTCAAATACGGCACGCGCAGTTGCTCCGGATTCAGTAGTAATCTCCACTCCTGAATTATGCACCGTCAAAGTTGGATAAAGAGGATGTGGCTGATCTCCATATCCTAATGAAATAAATCCTTTTTCTACAGGCCAGGGTAGTTTTCCTCTGTTTGCTTTAAAATCTGCAGCTAAAATTTTACCTTCAGGAGTTAATGCTATTTTTGAAGATGAAACTGGCGCTTTTGCTGCAGTTGAACCCGGATTTTCCTTAGCTCTCTCTAAAGCAGCTTTTCTGTTTGCTTCAGCGATTGCTTCACGAATTAAACGGTCAATTTGTCTGTCAATTCTTTTTGATTCCTGTTGTTTGCTTCTTGTGTCGGCAATAATTTTATTTTTATCTTTTTTAAGAGAATTAACCAGCTTTTGCTGCTCTTTTCTTTCAACTTCAAGACTTTGTTTCTCTTTCTGATTTTCAGCAATTATCTTTTTCTTTTCTTTTCTCTGCCCATCTAATTTTGCATTATACTCAACTAATTCTGCTGTTTTTGATTGTATTTCTAATCCTTGGTTTTTTCTGAAATTGGTATATTGTTTTAAATATTGTGCTCTTTTATATGCCTGTAAAAAACTTTCAGAAGACAAAATAAACATTGCCCGGCTCTGTTCTGAACGACTCTTATATGATTTTAGAATCATCTTGGCATAATCTTCTTTCAGGACGGCTAATTCTCTTTTTAGTTTATTAACTTTTAATTGGTTAATATACATGTCGTTGCCTAAAACGCGTTCCTGCTTAGAAGTAGTATTAATCAATTTCTCTTTCAGTTTTATTTTGTTTTGCTGGATTAAAAAAACATTTACTGCTGACTTTTCCTTTTTCTTTACTGACTGCAGCATTTTTTCATTGTCCCTGATTTGCTGCTGAATCTGAGCTTTTCGCTGTTCCAGTTTTTCTTGTTGCGAGTCCTGTGCCCAAACAAAAGTCACGGCACATGTAAAAATTAGGCTTAGGAGAAATTTTGGCATTTTTCTGTTATGTTTTTTGCAAATTTACTGAATTATAACTTTTTTATAGCCACTTGGAACGCTATATGGAAAAGAAAGTTCTTCATCGAACGAAATTGTATTATAATTTAAATTAATATCTGTTTTCCCTTTTGGATGAATTGCATTTATTTCGATAGTAGTTGGCAGCGTTCCCTGATTAAAAACTTTATTATCAGAATATTTGATTTCCAACATATTGTTTTCTGCAGTCTGAGAGATTTGTTCTTTTTGCAACAGATATTTTTCTGGCTCTAAAAAGAAAACCCTTTTCAGTTTTGTGTCTTTTTGATCTTCTAAACGAATAAGGTTTTCTACTATCGTCTGTGTATATTTTCCCTTTCTCAAATCATCCAAAGCTTCACCAACCAATAAATTCTGAACTTTATTATAATCCAGTTCGGTGCCAAGCCATTTGCTTAAGCTTGTAAAATCCCCTTCATAATAGCTTCCTTTTATTTTTTCGTAATAACTTACTGTAGTTGGTGTTATTAAAGCTTTTGCCATTGTGATTCCAAGAAAACGAACACTTACTAAAATTTGCTTATCTTTTTCAATTTTAATTTCGGCTGTAACATTCTGACTTTGTTTTTCATCTTCATACTTTGCGCTTGCTTTGATGTATAAGGTAGAAAAATCTAATTTGTTGTCATAATGTTTTTCTATCGTTTTATTGTCAATTTTGACTGGTGTTTCCGTATTACTATTTTGTACCGCAACAGCTTTAGATTTACATGAAATCATAAAAATTGTCATTAATAATATTGCTATATATTTTTTCATCTTTACTTTTTTTGTTTTAATAATTCATTTGCTTTCAAAAAGTATTCCTCTTTTTTCTTAGCATCTCCCAATCCATTGTAGGCCTCTCCCAACTGAATATTAAAATTTGCTTCCAGCTTTTTATCATCTACTACATAATCTAATCCCATTTCTAAAACGGTTTTTGCATTCTTAAATTGCTTCACCTGGTTGCTTCCTAATCCTGCATAATAGTAAAATTGCGGCTGACTAGGATAAACCTCAATCAGCATCATTGCCCTTTTCGTCATTGGTTCAAATTGCTTTGCCTGAGAATACGCTTCTAGCAAAAGCAAATTGGTTTCACGATCTGTATCTGAATTGGCGCTTAAATCTTTCTCATAATATTTAATCGCATTCTCAAATTGGTTTTTACTGTGATAAAATTTTCCAATTTCTTTAGCAACAGCTACATTTGGATCGTTGTCAAAATAGCCAATGGCCTTTTCTAAATCTGGTGCGTACTGGGGATTTTTATTCACATAAATCAAAAATTCATTCAGCGTTCTGTGCTTAATTTTGGAATCAATTTTTGGATTTGACAAAATAAAATTCATTGATTTTATTGCTTTGTCTGCCTGATTTTGATCTAAATAGCCTTTAAACAAACTTACCTGTGCCCATTCTGAATTTGGAATTTCCTTTGCCAATTGCTTTGCAACATCCAACGCTTTATCTGTTTCTGCTGTTTTTGAATATAGCAAAATCAGGTTGACATAATTAGATTCTTCTTTCGGATTTTGCTTGATCTGCTTAATCAGGTTGTCAACTTCGGTATTTTGAAATTTGCCCTGAGATAGAATCTGCTCTTTATACCTCTCCCGATCTTCCGATTTTCCATATTTATCATTCATTTCATTGATATCCAAAAGTGCTTTTTCAAACTGACTGGTAATCATATATAATGAAATCAGGTCATCTTTATATTCTTCGTCAAACGGAATAATCTTCTGAATGGTTTCTATTGCCAGAGGATAATTCTTGGTTTCAAAACTAACATCGTAAATTCCCAGCCAATACCATTTATTCTTTGGGTCTAACTGTACTGCTTTTTCAAATGAATTTTGAGCACTTTGGTAATTCTTTAATTTTAAATAATTTCTACCCAGTTCAGAATAAGCAACCGCATCATTTGGCTTCAGTTTAATACATTTTTCTAAAGAAAAAATTGCCTTATCATAATTTTCAATTCCTTTCTGTTTTAATGATTCATAAAAAGAGTCCTGATATTCGTCTGTACCCATAGCAATATCTTCCGGCTCTGTTTGCGCCATAACCGAAACCGAATTGCTAAGCAAAAAGAAGCATAAACTTACTATAACTCTCTTTTTCATCATTTACATAATTTCCTTTTAAATTACTATTTTTTATTCAAAAACAGAGTAATCACCAATACTAATACTGGTAAATTTTCCGTCATAACTTACATGATTGCCAATCATTGCATTATCTAAATCAGCATTTTTTATATGTGAATTGGTCTGGACCAAACTGTTTTTGATTGCACTGTTTTCTACACGGGTTCCTTTTCCTAAAGAAACATTAGGACCAACAGTTGTATTTTTTAACACCACATTTTCTCCAATGTAACAAGGAGGAATAATAGTTGAATTTTCTAAAGTCACATTATAATCTACTAAATGCTCTCCGTCATTATGCAGAAAACCAAGCATTCTGGTATTCGTTTCAACTGTTACATCTTTGTTTCCGCAATCCATCCATTCGTCAACACTTCCGGTTTTGAAAACTTTTCCGTTGGCCATCATGGCTTTGATACCGTCGTTGATTTGGTATTCACCTCCATTCTGAATATTATTATCCAAAACACCCTGAAGTTCTTTTTTCAAATCACCAACTTCTTTAAAATAATAAATTCCGATAACGGCTAAATCGCTTACGAATTCTTTTGGTTTTTCTACCAATTCAATGATTTCATTATTAGCATTTAATTTTACTACACCAAAAGCTTCCGGCTGATCTACTTGTTTTACCCAGATTACCGAATCAGCAGCAGGATCCAGTTCAAAATCGGCTCTGATTAAAGTATCTGCATAAGCAATTACAGCGGGTCCTGATAAAGAATCTTTGGCACACATAATTGCATGACCCGTTCCTAAAGGTAAATCCTGACGATATATAGATGCTTTTGCTCCTAAACCTTTAGCTAAATCCTGTAAACTTGCGACAACATCATCGCCAAAAAAAGCTTCGTCTCCTAAAATAAAGGCAACTTCTTCTATTGGCTCTTTTAATATTTTGGCAATATCCTCAACCAAACGATGAACGATTGATTTTCCTGCCACAGGAATTAATGGTTTTGGAACTGTTAAAGTATGAGGTCGTAGTCTCGATCCACGACCTGCCATTGGAACGATTATTTTCATTTTTAGTATTTATTTTTATGGGGAGACAAAAAATCTCCTTGGTTTGGTTGAAATTTTTTAATGGCAAAAGCTGTAAAAGCCTTTTGCAAAGGGCACTCCGTTTTTATGCTTTTAACTTTAGAAAAAATAAAACAAATGCGGGAACTATTTTACTCCTGTGCTTCCAAAACCTCCTGCTCCTCTTGAAGTTTCAGAAAGCGCTGCAACTTCAATCCACTCTGCTCTTTCGTGTTTCGCAATAATCAATTGTGCAATTCGTTCTCCGTTTTCGATAACAAAATCTTCGTTTGATAAATTTACTAAAATTACACCTATTTCTCCTCTGTAATCAGCATCCACAGTTCCGGGAGAATTCAAAACAGTAATCCCCTTTTTAGCTGCCAGACCGCTTCTTGGTCTAACCTGTGCTTCGTAACCAATTGGCAGCTCAATAAAAAGTCCTGTTTTTACAATGGCTCTTCCTAATGGTTTTAAAGTTACAGACTCGGTCAAATTGGCACGTAAATCCATTCCTGCAGAAGCAATTGTTTCGTAATTTGGTAAGTTGTGCTGTGATTTATTGATAATTTGTATTTTCATTTTTATTTTAAAATTTTAAGGATTACTTTTTATTCATAATTCCTTTGATTGTGTCTTTTTCATTATAATAAACAAAATACATAAAGCCTAATAATAACGGAACTCCGACAAAATAATTTTCTCTAAACCAATAAAAAGAAATAGCTGAAAATACGATAGAAATTCCTAAATAAGCTCCAATTTTGTTCATATCATAAGGTATCGGATAATATTTGTTTCCTAAAACATACGAAATAAGCATCATGCTCCCGTAAGCTGAAATCGTTGCAATTGCTGATCCGTAATAACTGTATTTTGGAATTAATAAATAATTTAAAAGCAATGTTACAACAGCACCAATGATAGAAATGTATGCCCCTATTCTTGTTTTGTCTGTCAGTTTATACCACACAGATAAATTGTTATAAATTCCTAAGAAAAAATTAGCCAGAATAATCAAAGGAACAACTTTCATCGCTTCCCAATATGATTTATTATCTAAAAGGAGAAACTTTAGAATATCTGCAAAAACAATTACACCTAATAAAATTAAAGATCCCAGGATTACAAAATATTTAGTGATTACAGCATAGGTTTGTGGAGCATTCTCATTTTTTGCATGACTGAAAAAGAAAGGCTCTATACCCAGTCTGAAGGCCGTAGCAAACAGCACCATAAACAATCCTAATTTATAGCAGGCCGAATAAGCTCCTACTTCTGATTTAGCCAAATTTTCAGGCAATAAATACCCTAATAAAATTTTATCAAAATGCTCGTTAACGGCAAATGCAATTCCGGCAACAAGAATTGGCAAACCATATTTCATCATTTTTTTCCATAAAACAGGATCGAATTTTCTACCAAGCGAAAGATAATTTGGTGAAAGAACAATGAATGTAGCCAGACTCGCCAGAAGATTGGCTATGAAAATATAGGCAATCTGGAAATTTTCGATATATAAATTGTCCCAGACAGAATTGGGATTATCAGCTGCAAGTTTTGGTAAACAGAGTAAGAAAAAAATATTCAGTAAAAGATTTATAATTACATTTCCAATTTTAATGGCTGCATATACCATTGGGCGCTGATTGGCTCTCAGTTTAGAAAAAGGTATTAAAACCAAAGCATCCAATACCAAAATCCAAACTGAATAGGTGACATATTGGGTATCAACTTCTGCCCAGTTTGCCAGTGTATTTCTAAAAATTAACGCGGCGAACAAAAATCCAATTGAAGTCCAAAATACTGATATCGTTGCGGTTGCAATTACATTTTTTTTATCACTTTCGGCACTGTAGAATCTAAAAAACGCTGTTTCCATACCGTAGGAAAGAACCACATTAAAGAAAACCATCCACGACAAAACAATTGAAACTTCGCCATATTCTGCCGTTGGTAAAATACCTGTATACAGTCTCACTAATAAAAAACTGAGCATTCTAGGTAATACAGTGGCTAATCCATAAATAGCAGTCTGTTTGAATAGATTTTTATATAATCCCAAAATATTTTTTGTATAAGTTTATAAAACAAAAATAACCATTTCTTTGGTTAAATATTGCTTTGTTCTTCTAATAAAAGTACAATTATCAAATTAAAGACCGATTAATTTTTGATATTAAAGAAGTGAAAAGACTTTAATCTAAATTGCTGATTTTTAATGAATAATATCGATACATCTGCTCTGAAATTACATATTCCATCAAAAAAATTTAATCTTTCTCTGTTTGTCATTAATACAGTTTAATGTATAAACATGTGAAATATGTAAATAATTATGAAAAATTATGTAAGATTTTTTTCTTACACTGTTCATAAATTTGCTTCACAGGGATTGAGAAAGCTAAATACAACCCTTATAAAAAAGGAAGCACTGGGACTGATAAAGCTTGTTTGTTCCCATAAAAGACAAAGCAAAAAGGGATTGATTCTGCTGTATTGTAACCCTAAAAAAACAGAGCACTGGGACTGATAAAGCTAGTTTGTTCCCATAAAAGACAAAGCACAGGGATTGATTCTGCTGAAATGTAACCCTTTAAAAAACAGAGCACTGGGACTAATAAAGCTAGTTTGTTCCCATAAAAGACAAAGCATTGCAGATTCATCTAATAAGTCTGTTTAACAATTTTATAAAATGGTATTGATTCTCAATTTTTTGGGGAAGTTGAGGATCACCATTTTATAAGTTTAATTTCTAAAAATATCTACACTATATAAAAAATGCCGGCATATTGTTGGCATTTTTGGTTTTTATAGAAATTTTATATTTCGAAAATCCTGAATAAAGTTATTAGCATAACTTATGCCTGAATCAGAATTTTAATGTAATATAAAATTTAAGAAATCATTAATTTAAATAATTTAAAGAAATTAATCACCTGTATATCTTTAACTTAGCTTTTATAACTTTTCTTAATTACATAAATAAAATGAAATATCACTAAATATGGGTATTGTGGTTCTCATGTTATTTATAAATATTTGCAATAACAAAACAGAATGATTCTATATAATACAAGGGATTAATTTAGCTGACAGTGACCCTTAAAAAAAACAAAGCATTGGGTATTATTAAGCTATTTTGTTCCCATAAAAAACAAAGCATTAGGATGAGAGCTGATAACCTACTAAAAAAATAAAGCATTGGGATTTATGAAGCTAATTTGTTCCCATAAAAAACAAAGCATTAGGATGAGAGCTGATAACCTACTAAAAAAATAAAGCATTGGGATTTATAAAGCTAATTTGTTCCCATAAAAAACAAAGCATAATAGGATTAACCAGCTGTGTAACCTAATTAAAAACAAAGCATAACAGGTATTTAGCTATTTGTGCCTAAAAACAAAGCAAGGGATTAAATCAGCTGTGTAACCCTAACAAAAAAAAACAAAGCAATGGGATTAATAAAGCTAGTTTGTTCCCATAAAAAACAAAGCAAAGGGATTGATTAAAGCTAAAATGTAACCCTATAAAAGACAGAGCATTGGGATTAATAAAGCTAGTTTGTTCCCATAAAAAACAAAGCAATTGGGATATTTCCACCAAAATCTTTAAAATGGGACTGATTCTTGGGAAAAGAATTCTCAGGAATCACCATTTTAAAATCTAATTTAAGAATAATGGGGAATTCTTAAATACAAAAAGAGCCTGCAAGTAATTGCAGGCTCTTTTGTATTTACTTTTAAAACTCTATCCGTTCAATGCTTCTGCTCCACCAACAATTTCTAAAATCTCGTTAGTAATAGCTGCCTGACGTGCTTTATTATAAGTCAGTTTCAATTGGTTTCTTAATTCAGTTGCGTTGTCAGTTGCTTTGTGCATTGCTGTCATACGCGCTCCATGTTCTGAAGCAAACGAATCACGAATACCTTTATATAATTGTGTCTTTAATGATTTTGGAATCAAAGTCAAAACAATTTCTTCTTTTGAAGGTTCGAAAATATAATCTCCGACAGAAACTGATTTGTCAGCTTTAATTGGAGCTAAAGGCAAAAACTGCTCAACCTGAACAATTTGAGTCGCAGCATTTTTAAACTGATTATAAACCAATTCAATTCTGTCGTACTCTCCAGATAAAAATCTTTCAGTCAGATTATCAGCAATTGCAGCAACATTATCAAAAGTCAAATGATCAAAAATTGCATTATGATGACCGTGAACTTTATGAGTTTTAGCCAAAACATCGTTACCCTTTTTACCAATAGGAAAAACATCAACCTGTTTTCCTGCGTAAAATTCAGTACGGTTTTTGATTTCTTTGATTACGTTTGAATTGAATGCACCGCATAAACCTCTGTTAGAAGTTATTGCTACAAGCAATACTTTTTTTACTTCACGTTGTGTTGTGTAAGCCCCTCCTACTTCACCTTCAAGTGTAGCAGAAAGATTTTGCAGCAACTCTGTTAATTTCTCGGCATAAGGGCGCATTGCAGTGATTGCATCTTGTGCTTTCTTAAGCTTTGCAGCAGAAACCATTTTCATAGCCGATGTGATTTGCATCGTCGATGAAACGGAAGTAATTCTATTACGGATTTCCTTTAAATTTGCCATCTATTAATTAGAAAATGCGACAATTTGAAAATTAGATAATTAAAAAATGCAGAAACATTCTCTAATTATCTAATTTACGAATTATCTAATTAGTTATATTTTGCTGAAACTTCTTTTGCTGCTTTTTCAATAACATCAGTAATGTTGTCATCTAGTTTACCAGCTTTCAATGCGTTAAGCGTATCTTTATGTTTACTGTTTAAGTAAGAAATGAAATCAGCTTCAAATTCTTTTACTTTATTTACAGGAACGTTTCTTAATAAGTTTTTAGATCCGGCGTAAATAATTGCAACTTGGTTTTCAACAGGATAAGGATCATTTAAACCTTGTTTTAAGATTTCAACGTTTCTTTTTCCTTTTTCGATTACGTTTAAAGTAACAGAATCCAGGTCTGAACCAAATTTAGCAAAAGCTTCTAATTCACGGAATTGAGCCTGGTCTAATTTTAAAGTTCCGGAAACTTTTTTCATTGATTTAATCTGTGCATTACCTCCAACACGAGATACAGAGATACCTACGTTGATTGCAGGACGAACTCCAGAGTTGAACAAATCTCCATCAAGGAAAATCTGACCATCTGTAATCGAAATTACGTTTGTTGGGATATAGGCAGAAACGTCACCAGCCTGAGTTTCGATAATTGGCAAAGCAGTTAATGAACCACCACCTTTTACGATAGACTTGATAGAATCTGGTAAATCGTTCATGTTTTTAGCAATACCATCATCAGCGATTACTTTACAAGCACGCTCTAATAAACGAGAGTGTAAGTAGAAAACGTCTCCAGGATATGCCTCACGTCCCGGTGGTCTTCTTAATAAAAGAGAAACCTCACGGTAAGCAACAGCTTGTTTAGATAAATCATCATACACAATAAGTGCAGGACGGCCAGAATCTCTAAAGTACTCTCCAATTGCAGCACCTGCGAAAGGAGCATAAACCTGCATTGGAGCTGGATCAGAAGCATTTGCAGCAACAATAACTGTATAAGCCATTGCACCTTTTTCTTCTAACATTTTTGCGATTCCTGCTACAGTTGAAGCTTTTTGTCCAATTGCAACATATATACAGAATACAGGTTTTCCTGCATCGTAAAATTCTTTTTGATTTAAGATTGTATCGATACAAACAGTTGATTTACCTGTCTGACGGTCACCGATTACAAGCTCACGCTGACCACGACCTACAGGGATCATAGCATCTACTGCTTTTACTCCTGTTTGTAATGGTTCAGTTACCGGCTGACGGAAAATAACACCAGGTGCTTTTCTTTCCAAAGGCATTTCGTATAAGTCTCCACCAATTGGTCCTTTTCCATCAATTGGAAAACCAAGAGTATTTACTACACGACCTACCATTTGCTCACCTACTTTAAGAGAAGCAATACGTTGAGTTCTTTTTGCTGTTGATCCTTCTTTGATACCAGTTGATGGTCCTAAAAGTACCACACCTACATTGTCTTCTTCAAGGTTCAGTACAATAGCTTCAAGTCCGTTTTCAAATTCAACTAACTCACCATATTGTACATTAGACAGCCCGTAAACACGAGCAATACCATCCCCTACCTGAAGTACCGTTCCTACTTCCTCTAGCGTAGCACCAGATTCAAAACCTTCTACTTGCTTTCTTAATATTGCTGAAATTTCAGCAGGTTTGATTTCCGCCATCTTAATTTATAATTTAGACACTTTTTGTGTTATAAAAACTAATTACTTAACTCTCTCTTTAATACTTGTAATCTGTTTGCAACTGAAGCGTTATATTGCTGATCACCTATTCTTAAAATAAATCCTCCAATAATTGCCGGATCTACTACATTTTCAATTGTAATTTTCTTATCTGATAAAGTTGCAATTTTAGCTAAAACTTTAGCTTCTAAAGCAGCGTCCATTGGGATTGCTGTCGTCACTTTTGCTACTTGTATTCCGTTGCCTTCATCAAATACTTTGCTGTATTCTACTGCAATTGCTTCTAAAATTTCAAATCTTTTGTTTTCGAATAATAAATGAAATAAACCTTTTGTTACACCATTTACATTTGCAAAAACTTCCAAAAGAGCACTCTCTTTAACTTCAACTGTTGTTGTTGGGTTTTGAATAAAGTTACTCAATTCAGTATTTGTTTCAATTGCCTCAGCAATTGATTTCATATCGTTATTAACAGCTTCGGCAACACCTTTAGAGTTTGCTAAGTCCAGAATTGCTTTTGCATAACGAATTGCTGCTCTTGTACTTGCCATAATCTTAGTTTAGCTTTACGTCACCTAACATTTTCTCAACTAATTTAGTTTGAGATTCTTTGTTAGATAATTCTTCTTTCAATAATTTCTCAGCAATGCTTAATGATAAAGTCGAAACCTGAGATTTCAATTCAGCCATAGCAGCATTTTTTTCACTTTCGATAGCCGCTTTAGCCTGCTCGATCATTTTTTGACCCTGAGCCTGAGCTTCGTTTTTAGAATCAGCAATCATCTTCTCTCTCATTTCGCGAGCTTCTTTTAACATAGCATCACGTTCTGCACGAGCTTCGTTTAATATTCTTTGATTATCTGCCTGAAGATTTTCCATTTCTTTTCTTGCATTTTCAGCAGAAAGTAATGCATCTTTAATACCTTGCTCCCTAGTATTAACAGCATCTAGAATTGGTTTCCAAGCGAATTTTTTCAACAAAAATATTAATCCAACAAATATCAATATTTGCCAAAAGAACAAACCGAACTCAAACTGATTTATTAACTTATCCATTATATATGATTATAAATTTTAATTGATGTTTTTTTAAATTGCATTTCTGAAAAGCAATTTTTAATGTTTTAATTTAAACAATAGTTACAACCAACCGTTGCAACTATTGCTTTTGTGTTTTAATTAAGCAGCGAATAATGCAGCGAAACCAATACCTTCAATAAGTGCAGCAGCGATAAGCATAGCTGTTTGGATTTTTCCAGAAGCTTCAGGCTGACGAGCGATAGCGTCCATTGCTGAACCACCGATTCTACCAATTCCTAATGCTGCTCCGATTACGATTAATCCTGCTCCAACGATATTTGGAATTTCCATAATATATATAATTAAAAATTAAACATTCAATTTGATTTTTAGACTTTAGATTTAGACTTTAGATTTTTGCAAATCTGAAATCCGGATTCTGAAATCTAATTTTTAGTGGTGTCCCTCCTCTTCGTGGTGGTGCTCCTCTACTGCTGAACCAAAATATAGTGCAGACAGCATTGTGAAAATATAGGCTTGTAAAAATGCTACCAGAATTTCAAGTATAGAAAGTACAAATGATAATCCGAATGATAATGTACTTCCGATCCAGCTTTTAAAAATGAACATTAAACCAATGATACTCATTAATACGATGTGACCAGCAAAAATGTTTGCATACAAACGAATCATTAACGAGAATGGTTTAATAAAAACCCCCAACAACTCAATCGGTGCTAAAATAATTCGCATTGGTTTTGGAACTCCCGGCATCCAGAAAATGTGACCCCAGTAATTTTTATTTGCTGAAAAGTTTGTTATTAAGAAAGTAAGGATTGCTAAAGCAAACGTAACTGTAAAGTTTCCTGTTGCGTTAATTCCCAGTGGCGTTAATCCGAAGATATTTAAAAACAATACAAAGAAGAAAATTGTTAACAAATAGCTCATGTATTTTTTATAATGTTTTTCTCCAATGTTTGGAATTGCAACATCATCACGAATAAAAAGCACTAAAGGTTCAAAAATTCTACCAACTCCAGAAGCAATTCCTCCGTTTTTAGCATATGATTTTGCCAAGCTTGTAAATAACCAGAACATTAACAAAGCGGCAACCATAATAGAAAGTACCGTTTTTGTAATTGAAAAGTCTAAAGGACGAACATTTGTTGGGTGACCTGTTTTTTCATCTTCTGAAATTGTTCCCGTAGCATCTGTTCTGTAAATTTTTCCATCGTGGTGATTTATCGCGTAATAGTTACCATTTGATTCCGCTACTGAATGACCATGATTAAATTTTGAAGAAGAAAAAATATGAAGGCCATTATCCCAAATTATAACCGGTAATGGAAAACCATAATATTTACCAGTTTCATCATCCTGAGTTAAAGTAAAATCATGAGAGTCCAGAACGTGGTGACCAATAAATGCCTTAATCTTAGATTTAACATCTGTCGGTTCTGTATGATGTCCTTCTGAAACGGCTCCATGAGCTTCTTCAGTTTGAACATGCGCTGAGTCTTTTTCAGTATTTGAAAAGCTCATTAGTGGAAGACAAGCTATTAAAGCTGCAAGAATAAATCTGAGTGGTTTGTGTGAAATCACCATATCGTGGAAAATCTTATTTTTTACGTTTCTAAAATTTGGTGCAAAGGTACATTTTTTATTAATATTAAAAAGGATATAAAAAATTATTTTTGAACCTTATTATACAGAATCACTGTTTTATAGCTTTTTATTTAATAATCCGACAGTTAAAAGCGTCTCAAATAACAAAAACAAAATAAATGTTACAAAAAAGTTAGTTTTTTCAACAGATACGTTATGAATTTTATCGGATAAAATTGGCTTTAATATTAAATAGGACAAAAACATTTGAATAAAAGTTCCCAACATAAAAAACATTCCTATGCTGTCAAATTTATCCTTTTCAAGCTTTAATAGTACCACTAATAAAATTGTCGCAAATACTGAAAAGATTAAATACAAAATTTCCAGGCTGTAATGAAAATTACTGTCGTTGACTTTTAAAAAATAAAAAGCTACCTTATGTATTATATAGGTAAAGAAGATGATAAAAAATAAATATAAAAGAGGTTTGTAATTTTTTAAAGGCATTTTAAAATAATTTTATGCAAAGATGCAATATTTATTTAAAGCTCTTTAAAAGTAAAATTACTTTGTTTTATTGATTTCGTTCACCTGTCGAATAACGTTATACAGAGCAAGACCTACACCAACCATAACTAAAATCTTATTATAGTAAATTTTTGGACTCGGATGGTTTTCGTCCAGCCACGTTCCTAAATATGAAAACAAAAAAATAATAACACCCATTTGAATCGGAATATTGATGAGTGCAATCCATTTATTCCTTTGTTTTTTATTCGGTTCCTTTTCCATCTTCTAATAGTATCACCGGATTGGAATTTAGCATTGTACATGTAGCCGTAAACTCAGCTCCTGGCTCGATAGACAATTTTCCTACTGCCACTTCACCGTGAATACGTGCGGTTGCTTTTATATTAAGAACTTCTAAAACTTTTAGTTTTCCCTGAAATTCTCCTTCAATATCTGCATTGTGGCAAATAATTTCTCCTTTTAAAACGCCTGATGGTCCGATAACTAATTTTCCCTGTGAAGTAAAATTTCCGATCAGCTCTCCATCCAGTCTGAAATCAGCTTTAGAAACTATATCACCAATGATAGAAGTTCCTTCAACAATTCGGTTGGTTTTTCCTAAAAGTTCTGTTCCGCTTTTTTTTGCTTTTTCAAACATGATTATGGAGTTTTTGGCGCTAAGTATGTCTGAAGATTTTTCTTCATCTGAACTATTTTATAATTCTCACTTGAAATAATAATGAACGGATATGAGATTTTATATTTTTCATCATCTCTTAAAACTCCTGCAACATCTCTTGCGTAAGCTTCAGATTTTATACCGTGAATTGCAAAAAAGCTTTCGGTTCTATTGTATTTGTCAAAAGAAGTGGTTAATCTTTCAAAGTTCTCAATTAGTAAAAAAACCTTAATCGCTTCTTCAATTTTCTTAGCTGTTTTCGTATCGTTTTTATCAACTAAATATAAAATTTTCCAGCTTTTCCCATCGACATTAGTAAAATCAAGTTTTTCGAGTGTTGGAATCTGTTTTTCTAAAAGTTCACGTGCGCTTTTACCCTCTTCACTGTTTGGATAATTATCAGCAACTTCTTCCATGGCTTTTTTATAGGCTGCCAAACCATTCACTTTTCCTAACGTATTGGCTTTTAACAATTCAAATTTGGAAACAATCTCATCTCCTGAATATTGATTTATTAAGTTGTCGATATTGTCCAATACTACGTCAAACTGTTCATCCAGAAATAATTTATACCATTTTTCATATTCCTTTTCAGGTGACAAATTTGAACCGTTTTCTGGATTTGTATTGTTTAAAATCTGGGCATATCTCGAATTTGGGTAATTGGCTGTAATATCAGACTTTATCCTTTCTGCTCTTGCCGGATTGGTAATCTGATACATTTTATACAAATTGTACATGGATGGCAAAATCCATTTTTCTTCCGGATTATTACGAAGCAATTGCTCAAATTTACCACTGGCCAGATCGTATTCCTTAAATTTTTCTTTATAAATTAAACCTAACTGATAGTAAGCAAAATTGCGTTCCTTACCAATACTATCCATGGCAATCTGAGTAGTTGGAAGTTGTTTTTCGTAAAAATCTGTTGTATATTTTTCGATAACAATTAAATCTTTCAAAGCATTTATAGAATCCTGTTTTATACTTATTGAATCTGTCAATGCTGTATTTGCATTAGACCTTGAAGCTGATAATCTCCAGTTTCCTGTTAAGGCTCTGTTGCCCCACATTTTTTTAAACTGTAATTTACCGTAAGCAACCGTTGATGGATTATAAAAATAAAAAGTACTTGCAGCATCGTTTCCTGATGGAGGATTGAATGCTCCGGTTGCACCTACAGGGGAACCATTTCCTGCTGACTGAGGATTAACAGCTTCCGGTGCATTGTTTGAATTTGTGTTTAGTTCGATATTTGCTAATCGTTCTTTCTCTTTTTCTTCTAAGATTCGTTTAGCTTCGTCTTTCTTTTTTAATTCTGCGATATAATTTTCGAAATAGGCTTTTCTTTCTGAATCCGGTAAGCCTTTTACCTTAATAATACTATCATTGCGTTTTGCAATTCCTTCGTATTTAATAACGTTGTCTAAGTTTTTTCGGTTTTTTTCGATAAAAGCAAACTCCCTTGTTTTGGGATTCAATTTTGCTAATGTACTGTCGTAATATTTGGCAGCCATAGTATAATCTGTATTTTTAAAATACATGTTACCGATATTTCTATAAGTCGAAGCCTCCAGATAAGAATCTTTTGAATTTCTGTCTAATGATTTATTATAAAATTCTAACGCATTCTCCTGTTGTTTCCTTTTATCATAAAAGACGCCCATTTCATAAAACAGAATATCATAATAGGGTCTGTTTTCACGATCCTTTACCAGCTTATTATACGTTTCTAAAAATATAGTATCATTGTCGCTTTCATAGTCAAA
Organism: Flavobacterium fluviatile; assembly: GCF_010645065.1. Taxonomy (GTDB): domain Bacteria; phylum Bacteroidota; class Bacteroidia; order Flavobacteriales; family Flavobacteriaceae; genus Flavobacterium; species Flavobacterium fluviatile. The sequence goes on from NZ_JAADZW010000004.1 coordinate 126,692, forward strand.
CAGTTGTGCTTTTTTGGCATAAGCCTGCATCATATATTTTCGATCGGCTTTACGGTTCATATCGATTACACCGTCATAAAAATATGTAGCACTGTCAATTTTTCCTGCTTCCTGATACATTTGCCCCAGAATAAAACGATATCGGGCTTTGTCTTCGTTTATTTTTGAAAATTTTTCAGCAATCTTAAGTCTGCTAACAGCACTGTCTTTTTGCTCCAGATTTAAAAAAGCCTCAGCCAGCAAAGCATTTGCATCAGAAAATGTTTGATGTTTTAAATCTGTATTTTTTAATAAAAGTTTTATATTCTTTATTACAATTGCATCATTTCCTAAACGCATGTTGGTTTTTTCACGCCAGATTTTAGCGGTGTAAATATTACTGCTGTTTGGATATTTGTATAAAATATAATTGAATGCTTCAAGTGCGGGAATAAAACGCTGGTCGTAATATCGTGCTTTTCCGAGCATTAAATAAGCCTCATCAATCTGGGTATTTTTCTCTCTCCCGCCAATATTCATCGAATGTTTCTGAATTGCTTTTGTTGCTTTGGTTTCAGCCAGTTCAAAATCAGGATTTTTGGTTTTTTCCTTTTCAGAAACATCATCATCGATTTGCATTTTTTCAATCGGAAGCATTTCCCAGAAATTGTCCTGATCATTTCCTTTTATCGTTGCTAACCCTTTATCCAAAGCAATTCCACCGTTGTACAAAATGTTATACTTTGTACTTAAAGCATGAGAATTCCTTGCCAAAAAAGTGTCTCTTTTGGTAGAACAGGCTATCAAAAAAAATATAAAAACAAATGGAAAACTATATTTCAGCGCATTCTTTTTCAATAGAAAAGAGTTTAAATCAATTAACTTCTAAAAAGGTTTTTTAGTATATGACCGGTAAAAATACGCTTCTTTTTGAAATATAGAAATTTAAACCGCAAAAAACGATTCCAGCTCCTGTAAGGTCTCTTTTGAGGTTTGAATATCTTTTACAACTTCCCCTTTATTCAAAGCTACAATTCTTTCGCAAACCTCGACTGTATGCTGCAAATCATGACTCGAAACCAGAACGGTAATATTTGGATTTTCGGCCAGTTCTTTTATGATTTTTTTTAACCGGCTTACTGTGGTTGGATCTAAATTGGCAAAAGGCTCATCGAGAATAATCACTTCAGGATTACCAATAAGTGTGGCAATGATTCCAACTTTTTTCTGATTCCCTTTTGATAAATCACGCAGGTATTTTTTGTTCTTTAAAATTTCACCATTAAAAAATTCTTCATGCTGCGCTAATAAAGCGTCAACATCTGCTTTATTCTGATGACGCAAATCTCCGATAAAATAGAAATATTCCTCTGGAGTTAAATAACCGATCAGGAAGCTTTCATCTAAAAATGAGCCTGTAAAAGATTTCCAGTTTTCGTTTGTATTGACCTGAATATTATTGCTTGTAATATTTCCTGTTGAAGGCTGAATCAGATCCAGCAATAAACTGAAAAAAGTAGTTTTTCCAGCACCATTATTTCCTACTAAGCCAAAACTTTGTCCTTTTGGAATTTCAAGATTATTTATGTTTAAAACTGTAGTTCCGTTATATATTTTTGAAAGTTGGTTTACTTGTATCATTACTTTTGGTTTAATTGTTAATTTGTTTAATTGATTTTCAATCGGATAAAAATTATCAAATTGCCACATTTCTAATTACTAACTCTTCTGTTTGTAAGCGCTGATCGTGCTGTATTTCTCGATTTTGTATCTTTTTTCAATTATAGAAAAAACGGTATTTCTAAATACAAAACCTAAAACCCCTGCTCCTGCAACCAGCAATAATCCAAGGGTTTTGTCTCCCAAATAAAGCCCGGTTCCATAAAGTCCTAATGGCAATAATAATTTTGGCAGTGTTAATAGCATAGCACTTAAATTGAATGCTTTTTTATCTCCAAAAGCACCTCCGGCATTACTTAAATCAATTGGTGTTTTGGTAAATGCTCCGCCAAGAAGTACCAAATGTGAGTTGACTCCAATATTGTAAATTGCACCAACCACAATCGTCAGGTAAACTTCCCATCCGTAAAAAAGATAAAATGATGCTAAGATTGTAGAAATAAAAGTTGCAATAACAATCAGCCACCATTTTGAAGTGATGTATCCCCGATACGGAATATTCTGGGTCATCATGAGTTGATAATACGAACTGTCCCAGCTTGGTACAAACTGCCCGAAAACAAATAAAAAACCGCCTGAAACGAATATTCCGGCAAAAATGTACATGATTTCAGGCTGATGCGAATTACCAAAAAAGATCAATCCGTAAAACAAAAAGAGAATACTCATAAAAATTGTCGTTTTGGATCTTTTGTTTCTTTTAATCAGCTTAATATCATTTTTAAGAAATGTGCCTAAAGTACCGAATTGATTTAACCATACAAGGTTTTCAGTTGTCGCAATATCTTCTTTTTTAGAAAGGCCTGCGTCTAAAAATAAATTGTTTTTAAAATATTTGAATGTAAAAATATATAAGCCAATTAATGCCAGAAGCGGAATTAAGAATAATCCTTTAGAAGCATAAAATGACTGAAAAACCGGTCCTGTGAAAGAAGTAATATCAAATAATTTATAATATTGTGCAACACCTAAAGCCAAAGCAATTCCGACAAAAACAACAAATAATTTATCAATATTACTCAAAATAATATTCAAAAAGTTGTTGATATATACTATTGAAAAAGCAGCTATCAGCCAAAAAAGAATTCCCAAAACATCATAGCCTTCAACAAATAATACGATCGAAAAAGGAACAAAAAACAGAGCATGCGCCCAGTTAAAAAACGATATTGCTGTTTTGCCCAAAGAGAAATGTACAATTGCAGGTTTCTTAAGAGGCAGTACCAATAACGGTTTAATATTTAATACCGGAATGGCCTGCATTAACAAACGAATCACTAAATCAAATAAAAAATAATAAATCAAAAATTTGTTGATGGTAACCAAAGGTTCTAGATTCATTTTTTTGAGTATGTAGAACGATCCCACTCCCATTCCGATAAAAATAAGGGAGAAATACACCATCAAAAAACCTATTAAAATTTTCATTGCCAGATTTGCACCAAATGATGCTGATCTGGTAAAGGCTTTCCATTCGAGATAAATAAACTTTTTAATCATGGTTCTTTGGTTTTCAGTTTTGTAGTAAGAGATCAAATTTAGCGAAACGTTACAAAAAAAGTTAAAAAAAATAGTTTGGTGCCTTTCAATTAGCTGCTGTTTGCTACTTTTGCATAAAATATCATATCATGCCTTCATTCTTAAAACTCATAATTAAAGAGGTAAAACGCGAAACTACAGATGCTGTTTCCATCCTTTTTAATGTTCCTGAAGAACTAAAACCGGACTATAAATTCATTGCCGGACAATATATAAACTTAAAATTAACTCTTGACAATCAGGAAATCCGTCGCGCTTATTCCATTTGCTCAGGCCCTGAAAGCGGAGAATTGCGAATTGCTGTAAAAGCAGTTAAAAATGGTCTTTTCTCCCAATTTGCAAATACAAAATTAAAGGCCGGAGATGTTCTTGAAGTTGGTCAGCCGGAAGGCAAATTTACTTTTGAACCGGATGCTGAAAGACAAAAAAACTACGCAGCTTTTGTTGCCGGAAGCGGAATTACGCCGGTTCTCTCTATTATAAAATCGGTTTTAAAAAGTGAACCAAAAAGTACTTTTGTATTGGTTTACGGAAACAAAACTCCTGAAGAAACTATTTTTCATCAGGAATTACATGACCTTCAGCTACAATATGTAGGACGCTTATTTGTACATTATGTATTTAGCCAGGCCAAAGCCGAAAATGCTTTGTTTGGAAGAATCGACAAATCGGCTGTAAATTTTGTATTGAACAACAAGCACAAAGAATTAGAATTTGATAAGTTTTATTTGTGTGGTCCTGAAGAAATGATCAATACAGTTTCCGGAATTTTAAAAGAAAAGAACGTAAAAGATTCCGCTATCAAATTTGAGCTTTTTACCTCTTCATCTCAGGAACAGGAAATCAAGGCGTCACTAGAAGGACATACAAAAATTACTGTTTTGGTTGATGATGACGAAGTTACTTTTGAAATGTCCCAAAAACAGACTATTCTGGACGCAGCCTTAAAACAAGGCATCGACGCTCCATATTCCTGCCAGGGCGGAATCTGCAGCAGCTGTCTCTGCCGTATCACTCAGGGAAGTGCAGAAATGACGAAAAACTCAATCTTAACCGATAAAGAAATTGCTGATGGTTTGGTACTTAGCTGTCAGGCACATCCAACATCTGAAACTATTTATGTAGATTTTGATGATGTATAATCATTGAAATTTCTAAAAAATAAAAAATTTCCAAATCCCAATTTTTATGTTGGAATTTGGAAATTTTTTTTCACCGTTTAATAACAAATTTTAAATTTTATTCGAAACAAAATTATAAAGTGATTTCATACATTTACGGCTCTAAATAATTAACTTATGAAATACTTTTCGTTTTTGTTTTTGTTTATCTACTCTACAATTACTTTTTCTCAAAACGAATATGAGACGTTTATCAATAAATATGAGGAATTTGCTTTTTATGCAAAACCTGATAAAAACAATATACTTTCTAAATATTTTTCAAAAAGAATTCATTCTGATTTACTTAGCCATTATAAAATTAACGATACAATAAAAACCAAAAAATTCGTTTATCTGACTTTTAAAATTGACCCACAAAACAAAATAACCAATATTATTGTCAATTCGCCATACTCAGAATTAAACAAAAATATTCGTGAAGCCTTTATAAATTATAATATTGAAGATTTAAATATTCCCGAAAAAAATCAACTGAACACTTATACGCTACAGATTCTTTCCACAGAAGGAGATAAAATGATTATTAATTGCAGCACAAATGTTGTCTTTGATAAACTTCCTGTTTTTGAAGGATGTGAATCTGCTGTAAATAAAACGAAACTATCCAATTGCCTTCTGAACAAAATTTCTGAACATGTAGCAAATAATATTTCATCTGTCGAAATTAAAAAAGCAAAGGTATTAGGATCATTAAATTTACGTGTAAAATTCTCAGTAAACGAACAAGGGGAAATTGAACAGGTAAATTGTAAAGCGCCAACAGATAGTTTGACCAAAGAATTAAATCGGGTAGTAGCAATCTTTCCAAAAGCCAAAATTCCAGCTACCCGTAATGGTAATCCAACCAGCTTTGTTTATGAAAAAACCATTTCTCTTGAAATAGAATCTGACAATGAAAAATATAAAGAGGAAGTGAATCAATATCAAGAAAGTTTTTTAAATGTAAGTGACGAATTTCTAAACCAAAATACCGAATTGGCACTTCATTTTAAAAAATATATAAGTGTCGAAGAACTTGATAAAATTCTTCTCCTAAAAGCCCCGATTAGTATCTATTTTAATATTGACAAAAAAGGCAAACCAATAAATTTTAGAACCAATGCTTATACATCAGAACTTAATGATAAACTTATTGGGGTTTTTAAAAAATTTCCATTTGAAAAATTAAATATAAAACCTGTAAATTCAATAGATTCTTACGGCTATCCTATAATAATTAATAGATTTAACAAAAATATAATTGTGTCTAGCGATAAACCGTCTGTTCATACACCACCTGTTTTTGATAAGGATTGTGAATCATCAAATTCAAAAGAGTTATACGATTGCATGAATCAAAGCATTAAAAATCTTGTAGTTAATAATTTTAAAAGAACTATCCGAAATAAAACAAAACTTGTTGGTGTCATCAATATCCGTTTTTCGTTTCAAATAGATGATAAAGGTAAAATCATAAATGTAAAAGCATTTGCGCCTAATGCAGAAATTTGCAACGAGCTCGAACAAATAATAAAAAACATTCCTGATGTTTATAAACCTGCTTATCTAAACGGAAATGCTATAATTACAACCCGTAAATATTCTTTTGGTTTTAATGTTGGAAATAATATTATTGATGATTTTAAAAATCTGAGAAAAACTCATGGGCCAAAATCCCATTTTTGAAATTATACAAAAATTCCAATTATAATAAGGATTGGATTTTTTGTATCACTGCTGATGGCAAAATCGTCCTCATTGCATCTTCGTAACCTTCAACTATTTTATTTCCGTAGACAGAAGTTGGCAGTTTAGGATATTGCTTTCTGTCTGAAGTTAAAGCATTTTCTAAACTTTGGTTAAATGGCAAAAATCCGGCGTATGGATGTGTTGCGCCCCAAAGCGTTACCACTTTTACACCCAGCATTGCAGCTATATGTGCGTTCCCGGAATCCATAGAAAGCATAACGTCCAGATTGCTTATCAGTTTTAATTCCTGTTGGAATTTAATTTTACCGGCTACATTAATTACATTTTCAAACGGTTCTGAAAGTGAATCTAAAATCGCAATTTCTTTTTTTCCTCCGCCAAAAAGTAATATTTCATAATTTGGATTTTGTGCCAGAATCGAAATAACTTCTGCCATTAAATCTATCGGATAAACCTTAGAATCATATTGTGCAAAAGGTGCAATTCCGATTAATTTTTGATAATTCCCTCCAATTAAATCTGTAATTTCAGCGCTTAAAATGGCTTTTTCAGGAAACTCAGGATTTGATAAATCTAAGGGAAAACCCAGTTCTTCAAATACTTTTGCGTGCCTTTCAAACATGGTTGGTAATTGTTTGAAGATTTTGTTTTCAGCACGGGTCAATTCTTTTTTCCCTTCTCTTCCTTTATCAACAATTGCTCTTTTTTTTCCGCTTAAAGCGAAAAGTAAACTCACAACCTTAGATCGCAAAACATTATGAAGATCTGCAAAAGCATCAATTTTAAGTTTTTTCAGATCACCGAATAATCGCAAGAGTCCGGAAAATCCTTTGTGTCTTTCTTTTTCATCAAAAGCAAAAAACTCTAAGTTAGGAATTCCGTTAAAGAAAGGTTTAAAAAACGGACGCGAAATGACAGTCAGTTTAACTGTTGGATATTGTTTTACAAAAGCCCGTAAAACAGGAACCGTCATGGCGACATCTCCCATTGCGGATAGTCTCATGACGGCTATGTGCTTGATTTTGGTGGACAAGTCTGCCAAATTATTTTTTATTTTGATATAAAACCGGATTCAGTTCATCGTCATTGTACATTTTCATTTGTTTGTACACTTTCATGAATTTATCCCCATTTTCGATATCAGTCAGTAATTCTTCAATTGCTGTAGATAAATCTGTTCTCTGCTCTAAAAGGACGTTTAATTTTTCCTGACATTTATCTCTGTGTTCCTCAGTCGCTTCAGCACGTGTAGCTTCTTCCTGCATGTGATAAATTTTTAATGCCAGAATCGACAATCTGTCAAATGCCCAGGCGGGACTTTCAGAATTTATTTTTGCTCCGTCCTTAGCTTTTATATGGCTGTATTTTTGCAAAAAGTAGCTGTCAATATATTCTACCATATCAGTTCTTTCCTGATTTGAAGCATCGATTTTTCTTTTTAAAGTTAAAGCTGCCACAGGATCAATTTGCGGATCACGAATAATATCCTCGTAATGCCACTGAACAGTATCAATCCAGTTTTTCAAATACAATAAATGTTCAAATTTATCCTTTGGGAAAGGATTATTTATCGGTTGGTCAACACTATCAAACTGATGATAATCCCTGATGCTTTGTTCGAAAACTGAATATGCTAATTTTGAAAACATGTATTTATTTTTTAGAGTTACAAAGATACTTTTTATACTTTTATAGTAGGTAAAAAACCTTTAATTTTTCATTTCCAGTCATAGCGATCGATAATTCTAAAAAAAATATTATGAAAATCCATTATATCTCTGAAAATAATAGCGTGCTAAATCATTTTTTAGGACAAATCCGAAACATAAATATTCAGAATGATAGTATGCGTTTTCGAAGAAATATAGAACGAATCGGTGAAATTATGGCTTACGAGCTGAGTAAAGTTTTATCTTATAAAAATGTCGAAATCCAAACTCCGCTTGGCATAAAAAGAACAACTGAAATCGAAACTGATTTGGTTTTATGTCCCATTTTAAGAGCCGGATTACCACTTCATAATGGTTTTTTAAACTATTTTGACCATGCAGAAAACAGCTTTGTTTCCGCCTGCAGGCATCATCCGAATAATGATGATAATTTTGAAATTTTAGTCGAATATCAGGCAATTTCAAATCTAAACGATAAAACAGTTTTGCTTCTTGATCCGATGCTGGCAACTGGTCAGTCGATAGTGGCTGTTCATAAAAAATTAGTTCAGAGTGCTGTTCCAAAGGAAATTCATATTGCTGTTGTTATTGCCGCACCTGAAGGAGTTGCTTATCTTGAAAAAAATCTGCCAGACAACTGTCATTTATGGGTTGCTGCCTTAGATGAAAATTTAAACGAAAAAAATTATATCGTTCCCGGACTTGGAGATGCCGGCGATCTTGCTTACGGAAACAAATTATAGCTGAGAAAAAAAAGTAAAGAGACTACAGCAAATAAGGACATAAAATACAATCTCTTTATTTAGTTTTTGCTGCATATATTCTATAGTACTCGAGGCCATAATTGTTAATGGCGTAATGCTAAACAATAATAAATCATTGCTTTTGTCTGCCGAAATAAGAAAAACAAATATCGCTATAAAAAAACAGGCTACTACTTTTTTGTATGAAGTATGAACAATTTGTGGTCTGTTTGATAGTGTTGTTACCATTGAAACTACAAAAAATAAAACTACTGCAACATAGATTGAAAATGCTCCATTTTCGTAATTGTTTTTAAAATACTCAATCCTTAAATCAATAACTGCCCTGTCCTGTATAAATTTTATCGCGTCAAAATTGAAAATTAGAGAGATCATTAAAAATAATAATGCAACTGCTAAAAGGGCAATAAAAGGCAATACCCAATTTCTGTAATCACTTGAAACGTGAAAAATAATGGATATAAAAACTAATATCAGGAAAAGAATACACCAAAACTGAAACAAGGAAGCCACTAAAATCCAAAAAGAAGCATCAAATATTTTCTCTTTTGAAGCTTTTAAAGATTGTAAAGAAATTAATCTACGAAGCGCTAATAACAGAAAAAAATTAGCATATATGACATTTGGATTATTGAATATTGTTGGAAAAAACAATAGCAGCAGTAAATAGGATAATATCGCATACCCGTTGTCTTTACTGAGTCCATTTTTTTTCACAATAAAATTTATCAGAAAAAAAGAAGCCAGTACAAAGCAAAATAAACTTATTTTTTGAAACACCAAAAAATAAGAACTCATCCATGAGGGTTCCTGAATTTGATACAAAAAAAAGAAAACCAGTATTAAAATTACAACCAAAGAATAATTTAATGGTGTAGATTTTTTAAAAACACTTGTTATCATAAGGATATTTTATACTTTTGCGTTTGTAAAGATACTACTTGTTTAAAAGGTAAGAACTAACAAGTTGAAAAAAGATTCTAATAATCGAATTTTATCTTCAAAGCATTACACAACAATAAATAACATATAATTTTTAAAATTATGACAGCATTTTTCGAAGGAATTCAATACTTATTCGTTAACATTTTGTTTGCTCCTCTTGACTTTTTACGTCGTTTGGAATTGGTTACATGGTTTGGTGCAAACACGATCAACTGGATTTTCATGATTATCTGTTCTGCAGCAATCGTGTATTGGATTAAACAATTACGCATTTTTGATAATGCAGGAACAGAAAACCAGGATACAACAGCCCATTCATTTTTAAAATAAAAACCAAACCCTTTAATTAAAAAGGGCTGGTGAGTAATTTAAATTAAATCGAAGCCGATATCTTTTCTAAAATACATCTTATCAAAGCTTAGTTTATCTATGTTTTGATAAGATTTTTTTATGGCCTCCTGGAAATTATCTCCGTATGATGTTATTGCAATTACACGTCCTCCATTAGTAACGACATTTTCGCCATCTAATTTTGTCCCTGCGTGAAAAACTATTGAATCAGTAACGTTTTCTAATCCAGAAATTACTTTCCCTTTTTGAAAATCTTCAGGATAGCCGCCAGAAACTACCATTACAGTTGTTGCGCTTCTTGGATCAACTTCTAAATTAAAATCTCCTAATTTCTGATCTGCAACAGACAAAAACAATTCAACCAAGTCAGATTTCAATCTGGGAACCACAACTTCTGTTTCAGGATCTCCCATTCTTACGTTATATTCAATAACGATTGGTTCGCCTTTTACATTAATAAGACCAATAAATACAAATCCTTTATATTCGATTCCGTCTTTTTGGAAACCTTCGATTGTTGGTTTTACGATACGGGTTTCAATTTTTTCCATTAAAACTGCATCTACATAAGGAACTGGAGAAACCGCTCCCATTCCGCCTGTGTTTAAGCCTGTATCTCCTTCTCCGATTCTTTTGTAATCTTTTGCTGTTGGAAGAATTTTATAGCTTTTTCCGTCTGTCAAAACGAAACAGCTTAATTCGATTCCGTCTAAAAATTCTTCGATAACCACTTTTGAACTTGCTGTTCCAAATTTTGCATGAACCAGCATATTTCGTAATTCTGTTTTCGCTTCCTCAAGATCCTGAATAATCAAAACTCCTTTTCCGGCTGCTAATCCGTCTGCTTTTAAAACGTACGGAGGCTGTAAAGTTTCTAAAAACTCACATCCTTTTTCAACTGTTTCGGCAGTAAAACTGTCGTAAGCTGCAGTTGGAATATTATGTTTCATCAGGAATTCTTTTGCGAATTCTTTACTTCCCTCTAATTGAGCACCTAATTGAGATGGTCCGATAACCGGAATATGTTTTAAACTTTCGTCATTTTTAAAATAATCATAAATACCCTTTACCAACGGATCTTCAGGACCTACGATTACTAAACTTATATTTTCTTTCAGCACTAAAGCTTTCACCGCTTCAAAATCTGTTGCAGATATGGCAACGTTTTCAGCAATAGCAGCAGTTCCTGCATTTCCCGGTACTACAAAAAGTTTTTCGCAAAGCGGACTCTGAGTCATTTTCCATGCAAATGCATGTTCTCTTCCGCCCGAACCCAATAGTAAAATTGTCATGGTGTTGTTTATTTAGTTGTGGTGCAAAAATAATCGCTTTTAACGTTAAATAATAATTTATTTTACTTACTTTTGACGTTAGTAATGCGAAAGGTATGATAATTTCATTTGGATCAAAAGAAACTGAAAAAATTTGGAATGGTATTGTTGTCAAAAAACCTTCAATTGAAATACAGCAAATTGGAAGAAGAAAACTTAGAATGCTTAATAACTCACAAAATTTAACCGATTTAAGAATCCTTCCTTCTAACCGTTTAGAAAAATTAAGCGGAAATTTAAAAGATTTCTACAGCATTAGAATTAACAATCAGTGGCGTATCATTTTTTGCTGGGAAAATGTAAATGCATCAAATGTTGAAATTGTTGATTATCATTAAAAGATTTAAAAATGGAAAAATTAAAAAACATACATCCGGGAGAGATTTTATCCGAAGAATTTTTGATTCCTCTGAATATTACTCCTTATCGCTTGTCTAAAGATTTGAAAATCCCACAAACCAGAATTTCTGAAATAATAAAAGGTAACCGAAGAATTACGGCTGATACTGCTTTGCGTTTAAGTCAGTATTTTGGAAATTCAGCTAAGTTTTGGCTAGGACTTCAGGACGATTTTGATATTGAAGAAGAAGAATCAAATAAAAGTCAGGAACTAAAATCAATAAAACGTTACGATTTAAAAGAAGCCGTTTAAATGATTTCTCTCTTCGATATTACACTTCGTATAAATGGTTTTCCTATCAGGGAAGCTAAAACCGAATTGAATAAAATTGTTCATTTTTCTGAAGAGGAATTTGCTGTTTTTCTTCAAAATAAAAAAAAAGAAATTGTTGATTTTCATCTCAAAAACAATTCATTTTACGCAGCATTAGCCGGAAATACAACTTTTGAAAACTGGGAAAATCTTCCTATCCTGAACAAGCAAAACTTGCAGAAACCCCTTGAAGAAAGACTTTCAAAAGGTTATTCTAAAAAAAACTTCTACCTCAACAAAACATCCGGATCTAGCGGAACTCCTTTTATTTTTGCCAAAGATAAATATTCGCATGCTTTAACGTGGGCTTCCAATATGATGCGTTTTGGCTGGTTTGGCATTGATTTTAACCATTCGTACCAAGCACGTTTTTACGGCATTCCGATGGATTTTATTGGATATCAAAAAGAACGTTTTAAAGATTTCCTTACGCATCGTTTTCGTTTTCCAGTCTTTGATTTATCTGATGAAGTTCTGGAAAAATTTCTGGAAAAATTCAAAACTAAAAAATTCGATTACATCAATGGCTATACAAGTTCTATTGTTTTGTTTGCCAAATATTTAGAACAAAATAACATTGTTTTAAAAGAAATCTGCCCGACATTAAAAGCTTGTTTTGTTACTTCGGAAATGCTTTTTGAATCAGATAAAAAATTGCTGGAAAAGCAGTTTGGTCTTCCGATAATCAGTGAATACGGCGCTTCTGAACTGGATTTGATAGCTTTTGAAAATCCGCAGGGTGAATGGCAGGTCAATGCTGAAACGCTTTTTGTTGAAATTTTAGATGAAAACAATAATCCTGTCCCAAACGGAACCGAAGGCAAAATTGTGATTACATCTTTATTTAACAAAGCAAATCCCTTCATTCGATATGAAATTGGCGACATTGGAATTCTGGATGAAAAAAGCACACCACAAAAACCAATTCTGAAAAAACTAATTGGAAGAACCAATGACGTAGCAATTTTGCCTAGTGGTAAAAAATCGCCTGGCTTGACATTTTATTATGTAACCAAAAGTATAATTGAAGATGACGGAAATGTAAAAGAATTCATTATCAAACAAACCAAATTAGACACCTTTGAAATTGAGTATGTTTCTGAAAAAGAATTAGTTTCAGAACAAATTCAAAAAATAAAAGAAGCAATAAATTTATATTTAGAACCAAATCTAAATTTCACTTTTACCCGAAAAACCGTTTTAGAAAGAACCAATCGCGGTAAACTAAAACAGTTTAAATCAAATATTAAATAAATAAAATCTTACATTTGTTTTTTAATTAAAAACTTATGCACAATCAATCGTTACTTCTGAAGAAACAATTTCTAATAAAATATATTTTATCCGCGGTCAAAAAGTGATGCTTGATCGTGATTTGGCTTCCCTTTATGAAATAGAAACTAAAGTTTTAAAGCAATCTATTAAAAGAAATATCTCCAGATTTCCAGAAGATTTTATGTTTGAACTTACTAAATCAGAGTTTGAAAATTGGAGGTCACAATTTGTGACCTCCAATTCCGATAAGATGGGCTTGCGTCACATTCCAATGGCATTTACAGAACATGGCGTTCTAATGCTTTCAAGCGTCCTAAAAAGCGACAAAGCAATCCAAACGAATATCCAAATTATGAGGATATTTACGAAAGTGAGACAAATGCTTTTGGATACAACTGAAATTAAAGTCGATATACTTCAGATTCAAAAGAAGTTAGAGAATCATGATAAAAATATAGAATTGGTTTTTTCTTATTTGGATGAATTAACTGAGAAAAAAGAAAATGACAAGCAAAGAGTAAAAATTGGATATAAAAAATAATACTTCAAAGTCAGTTTGCGATCTTAGGTGGATTTAAATCTTCTTTATATATTGTTGTTTTACAATCAACTGTGTATACAAAAACCGAATCATGAGCAAAACCGAAAACACAAAATTATGCCCGTGGAATTCTCTGTAAACACCAAAATTGTGTTTAATGAGTTTGAATTTTGAAGAAGAAACTGAATTCTTTCTGATTCTGTAAAACGCTAAAGATTCCGGGACAGGTTTTGCCGTTTTTATTTGTTCTAAAATGGTAAGCCAAATTCTCCAATCCTGGCGTTTTTGCGACGTTTCCAGAATAATTTTTCCAAAATAATCCGCATCGTAAATGGCAGTTAAATTACCTACATAATTACAGAAAAATACTTGTTTATAAGTTAACGGATTGGGTGATTCAACTCTTCTGTTTAAAGCATTTCCTTCTTCATCAATAGAATCGTAAAAACTAAAAGTAAAGTGCAAATTATTCGTTTTTAAAAACTGAATCTGCTTTTCTAATTTCTCGCGAAACCATAAATCATCAGCATCTAAGTAGGCAATATATTTTCCTGAGGCTTTTTCTAAAGCAGCATTTCTCGCAAAACCATTTCCGTTATTTTCCGGTAATTTAAAGAGTCTTATTCTGTTGTCTTTTTGAGCAAACTCTTCAATTATTGCAACTGTAGTATCAGTTGAAGCGTCGTCGGCCAGAATCATTTCCCAGTTTTGATAACTTTGATTTAATACTGACTGCAGGGTTTCCCGAATGTATTTTTCGGCATTATATGTGGGTGTTATGATAGAAACTAACTCACTCATCAATATGCTTTTTCATCACCTTTAATAATGTGGTAAATCGTAATTACAATAATTTTCAAGTCTAATAAAATCGACCAGTTTTCGATATAAAAAATATCATATTTGACCCGGTTTATAATATCGTAATCGGTTTCGATTTCTCCCCGAAAACCTTTTACCTGAGCCAGACCTGTAATACCGGGTTTTATAAAATGGCGCACCATAAACTTATCAACTTTAAGTATATATTCCTGATTATAACTTACAATATGTGGTCTAGGCCCGACTACAGACATTTCCCCAATCAAAACATTAAAAAACTGAGGCAGTTCATCGATGCTGGTTTTTCGAATAAACCTCCCGATTTTCGTGACTCTCGGATCGTTTTTAGAAACCTGATTCATAACCGTTTCATTACTCACTTCCATTGAACGAAATTTATAACAATTGAATTCCTCATTATTAAGTCCATTGCGTTTTTGTCTGATTAAGATGGGTCCCTTTGATTCCAGTTTTATTAAAATTGCTAAAATTGGAAAAATCCACGAAAGAACTCCCAGAATGATAATTATTGAAAAAACGACATCGAAAGTTCGTTTCATTATCTTGTACAAATGTTCATCCAGACGAATACTTCTGAGAGCAATTACCGGAATATAGTCATAATATTCTAAGATGGAATTTCTGAAAAATATCTGATTCCCTTCCGGAATGAATTTCAATGTTTTTAAATTGCTATCAGCAAAATCAATAATCTCGTTCATTTGATCCTGTGATAAACCAATAATAGAACAATACATTTCATCCATATTTCTATTCAGAACAAATTCGAACATTTGCTCAATATGCTCTGTTTTTACTTCTTCAAATTCAAAAACATGAATCAGTTCATATCCATAATCCGGATTCTCAGTAAAAAAATGTCTTAAAGGTGAAATACTTTCTTTATTGCCTAACAGTACAACTTTTCTGAGATTGCCTCTAAAAACAACACGGTATGTCTGCAGGAAATAGTAAATTGAAAACTTGATGAATAAGATAAGAATAAATATAAACCATAAATAAAACAACAACGTTCTAAAACTGGTTTGCTTAGCAAAAAAGAATGCAAGGGCAAAAACTACAAAACCAAATAAGCAGGCTTGTTTTAAAGCACA
This sequence comes from Flavobacterium fluviatile, assembly GCF_010645065.1. Taxonomy (GTDB): domain Bacteria; phylum Bacteroidota; class Bacteroidia; order Flavobacteriales; family Flavobacteriaceae; genus Flavobacterium; species Flavobacterium fluviatile. The sequence goes on from NZ_JAADZW010000004.1 coordinate 142,289, forward strand.
ATTTAAAATTGCGATAACTTTAGTATAACGATATACTTCGTAAAAACCTAAATCGGATGCAATACCGATCCAGCCAATATTAAGTACAGCTAAAAATAAAATTTGATCTACAGGAAAATGCGCAATATAAACCGCAAAAAAATTGATAATTATTAAATCAATTAAATAGGAGAACGGACGGATATAGCCTGAATATTTTCCTGTTTTTGTCCGCATTTATTTTATATAGTTTGAAAAATCTTTATGCTCTTCTTTCGAAAGTTCTTCTTTTGAAAGCGATTTAAAATAATCATACGTGATTTTCATTCCTTCTGCCCGGTTTACTCTGGCTTCCCATCCCAATAATTCTTTTGCTTTTGTCGTATCGGGCTGACGCTGAAGCGGATCGTTTATTGGTAACGGATGATACACCACTTTTTGACTGGTTCCGGTAAGTTTTATGATTTCTTCTGCAAAATCTTTGATGGTAATTTCGTCGGGATTTCCAATATTTACCGGATACACATAATCAGAATGGAGTAATCTGTAAATTCCCTCAACCTGATCGTCAACATAACAGAAAGAACGCGTCTGCATTCCGTCTCCAAAAATGGTCAGATCTTCTCCACGAAGCGCCTGCCCTATAAAAGCCGGAATGACACGACCGTCATTAAGGCGCATTCTTGGTCCGTAGGTGTTAAAAATACGTACAATTCTGGTTTCTACACCATGAAAAGTATGGTACGCCATGGTTATGGATTCCTGAAAACGTTTGGCCTCATCATAAACCCCGCGTGGCCCAATGGTGTTTACGTTTCCGTAATATTCTTCTGTCTGCGGATGAACCAGAGGATCTCCATACACTTCTGAAGTTGAAGCTATTAAAATCCTTGCTTTTTTTACTCGGGCCAATCCTAATAAATTGTGTGTTCCCAAAGAACCAACTTTTAAAGTCTGAATCGGGATTTTTAAATAATCAATTGGACTTGCCGGTGAAGCAAAATGCAAAATATAATCTAATTTGCCCGGAATATGAACAAATTTGGTGATGTCATGATGGTAAAACTCAAAATGTTCTAATTTGAACAAATGTTCAATATTTTTCAGATCGCCCGTAATCAGATTATCCATTCCGATAACATAATAGCCCTCTTTGATAAATCTGTCACACAAATGTGATCCTAAAAATCCTGCAGCACCTGTAATAAGTATTCTTTTCATATTAATTTGTTTCCTGGAGCAAATTTACTTTTTCAATTTTATAAAATATATTTAAAGTTTATCTTTTTCTGTGCTTATTAAATTTACTCCCAGCTGATTGTTTAGATTTAAAATTTGTTCCAGGATTTTAATAGTAATTAAATATGTTGGTTTTACCCCTGTAGTTCCTAAACCTCCTGAAGCCAGAGTGCTTCCGGTTTCTAAAGGGTTGTCTGAAGCATAATAAGCATATCGGACTTTAATATCCTGAGGCACGCTTTTTCTGATTTTTGATGCCGACTGAATTGCCTTTTGATAATAAGAACCTTCCATTTCAAGACCGATTACGCCCCAGGTCGATTCGTGAAAAAATTTCAACAAATCCCTGTTTTGCAATGAAGTCCCTAAAACCGTTACCATTGCTCCTTCGTAAACTGCAATATCATTTCCTTCGAACATGGCACCAGTAAGTTCGTTTTCGAAGAAATAATTATCTGCGGTTCCTTCGTTTATATGAGCTGACGGAATCATAATATCTCCTTTTCCACCTTCCAGAATCCCTGCCTTGCCCATTATTGAAACCGATTTTACATTCAATAAAGTATCTTTTTTATACGGCTTCAAAAGTTCATCTATGGTTTCATAGGCCTGTTCCCCAAAAGCATAATCCATTACAATTATAACCGGCTTTTCTTCCCCTACATTTGCATAGGTAAAGGCTGTTTTGTTCCAGTCAATTTTGGCCGTATCAAAAATCTGGACATCTATATTAGTTCCGGATGTGTCAGGCAAAAAAATCATTCCGTTTTTCAAAGCTAATTCCTCAACTAAACTTCTGATTTCCTTGGCGGCAGATTTGCTCAATTCTTCATAAATAAAGAAATCTGATTTGTTTTTAAACTTTGTTTTCAGGAGTGGTGTTGCAAAAATTGAGTTCATCACACTATGCATGTTCGCACTAATGATATGAATTGGTCTTTTTAAAAGATTATTGGCTTTCAGAACTTCCTTAATGTTGGTTGCCCAGATTTCTCCATGAATGTGATGTCCTAAACGCTCTCTTAAAACGGGACTAAAAGTGATGGTTCTTTTGTTGTTCTCCATCATTTCTTCAATGGCTAATTTTCCAAGCCAATAGATGACATGCAGAAAACGATCCGGCGCATTTTCTGAACCAAAAGCATCATAAATATCTAAAACTTCTTCAAATGTTCTGGCTAGAATATTAGCTGCGTGCGAAATTGCTTTTTCTTTTTCTATCTGGGACAGTTTTTTGGTTTGCAGTATGGCTTGTTCCAGTTTAAGCCAGTCACGCGAAACTTCTCCTCCATCATCTAATAAAACCCTGTTTTTGATTTTATGCGATTCGATGAAAATAAAAGTCAAATGTGTCAGGATATCGTAAATGTCTGAACGTCCGCGTGTGATCTCAACATTCATTTGTTCCTCATCAATTCTATAACAGTTTCTTCTTCTTTTTGGAGGAACAATAGGCTGAAAATGTGATTTGGAATAGCCTTCATCTGAGGTTAAATTGATAAAACGGCATTGTTCTATTCCTATCGGAAGACGCTCAATAACGTATAAAAGTCCGTTTAGTTCTACTTTTTCCTCGGCAATATTTCCGTAGATTTCAGGACGCAACGCCAATAATGATTCTCTTAAACTATCGCCCGAAACTCCCATTGGTTTGTAGAAACCGCGGTTGAATAAATGGCGCATGGTGATGTACATTTTTTCAATCGCTGCGGATGACTCCTGTGCTCTTGATCTCGATATATGTTTGGTTTCTTTCATGTTTTCTTATTTTGAAATCTTCTGGAAAAAAAAGAGGATTTCGTTCTTTCCAATAAACGAAAGTAGGAATTATATATGTTATTTTTATCCGATTCTGTAAATGTCATATAATTATAACATTTATTTTAAACTGCTATTTATAATTTGAATGACCTCACATTCTGCCGCCTTTTTTATGACCTTCCATAAAAAAGCTTTTAATCCAATTTTAATTCGTCCTTTATGAAGTTCTATAAGGGCTTCATTTAATATCCACATTTTTGCCTTTCCTGAAGTAGGAACTCGTAATGATTTATCTAAAATGATATTATCTTCATCATCCAAAAATTCTGGCCAGATCATCCATTGTTGTCTGATTTTTTCATCACCAGAATACATAAAATCCGAACGGTATCCCTGAACTGGATTTCCATTTGGCCTTCCGCCTTCTTCTGGAGAAAAAAAGCGATATTGAACTATAAAATCACAGTCTCTATTTCTATTTTGTTTATAAGGTATGTGAAAATCCAAATTCTGACTTATCTCAAATTATCTGCAATCTTTCGATCATTTGACAACCTCGGAATTTTATTCTGACCGCCCAATTTCCCTTGTGATTTCATGTATTGCTGAAATCCGTTTTTTGAAACTTTGGTAATGACTACCTTCTGTAAAACATTTCCGGTAATTAAATCGTCGTAATAAATGTTTTGTTTTCTCATCGAATTGTCAATTGCTTCGGCGAAAGCCTGTATATTTTCAGGTTCTTTTTCAAATTCAATCAGCCATTCGTGATAGGGTAATCCGCTGGCTGGCGTTATTTGTGGAGCAACAGTAAATTCATTGATTACAATATTCGTATCGGCAGTTGCTTCTTTCATGGCATTTTCTACTTCATTTGCAATCACGTGCTCTCCAAAAGCCGAAATATAATGCTTGATACGCCCGGAAACGATAACACGATACGGAGCCAAGGAAGTAAACTGAACGGTATCCCCAATGTTGTAACGCCAGAGCCCTGCATTTGTAGAAACAATTAAAGCATAGTTTACTCCTTTTTCTACTTCACCAATAGTATAGCTTTTTGGATTTTCGGTAAAAAATTCATCTGCTTTTATAAACTCGTAGAAAATACCTGAGTTCAGCAGCAGGAGCATTCCTTTTTCTTTTTGGGAATCCTGATAGGCGAAAAATCCTTCTGAAGCCGGAAACAACTCAATGCTGTCCACTTTTTTACCAATCATCTGCTCAAATTTTGCACGGTAAGGCTCATAATTAACACCACCGTAAATAAACAAATTGAAGTTTTTGAATATCTCGCTAATCTTTTTTCCACCGCTTTTTTCCTGCAGTTTTTCAAAATACATCTGGACCCAGGACGGAATTCCTGAAATTACAGACATATCTTCCTTAATCGTTTCATCAACAATTGCATTTACTTTGGTTTCCCAGTCTTCGATGCAATTTGTTTCCCAGGATGGCATTCTGTTTCTCTGCAGATATTTTGGAACAAAGTGCGCTACTATTCCGGAAAGTCTGCCAAAATTTATTCCGTGTTTTTCAGTCAAAATTGGGCTTCCCTGCAAAAAAATCATTTTACCATCAACAAAATCAGCATTTCCTGTTTCGTGTATATAATGAAGGATTGCATTACGCGCTGCATTAATATGATACGGCATTGAATCTTTGGTAAGCGGAATATATTTCGCTCCGGATGTTGTTCCGGAAGTCTTGGCAAAATAAATGGGTTTTCCTCTCCACAGAATATTTTCCTGACCTGATTTTACTTTTTCTATGTACGATTTTAAATCTTCATAATCCCGAACAGGAACATTTTTTTTAAAATCTTCAATTGTTGTTATTGCGCCAAAATGATGGTCTTTTCCAAATTCAGTTGCTTTGGCACTCTCGATCAGATTCTTAAAAACCCTGAGCTGAGTTTCAACAGGTTTATCTGACCAGGAAAGTGTTTGTTTGTATATTTTTCGGGCAAAAATTTTTGCTGCTATTGACTTGATCGACATTTTGTGTGGTATTATTTCTTTTTGTTTGCTTTAGTTCCACTCGACTCATTTTCTATTTCGGCAACCCTTTCCCTGAGTTTAATTTCCTCTTCTGTGGCATTCATATTAGTTTTGGGAATTTCTTCAGACTCAGCCAGAATTGAATCTTTATTGAATTTCGAATATTCTAATTCTCCATTCAGCACTTTCTGAATAGACTTGATATAAGCTTCATTTTTTTTAAGGGAAGTTGTCAATGAATCCGATTTTATAGCCAGTTCCAAAGCATTCTTTTTTAACTCAGAAGAAGAATATCCTGGAATAAATTCCCGCAGGGGTGTAAATGCAATTATATAAGTAGTAATAAGAATTAAGAAAATTCCGCCAAATGAAAGAACGACAAAAACATTCATAAGGTTAAGTTTGAATGAAAAAATTTCCTCAAATGTATCTTCGTTCAAAATAACCAATCGGTTTTTGTTGAATAATTTTTTCCTGAAGTTATGTTTTTTCCCTGACATTACGGTTATTTATACCCGCAAATATAGCAATTAATGATTTTAAATATTGCTGAAGAAATTTGCACAAAATTATTTAATTTATTATTTTATAAAATATTTAACGCAGCTCCATACAAATATTTTAAACCAAAAACTATTCTTCTCCGTATATTTCTATACCTTTGCTTAAAATTTAGAAACAATTTGCTTCGGCATTAAATATACAATCATGGGAAGATTAGGTCTTACAGAAATCCTTGTTATAGTAGGTATTGTTTTATTACTTTTTGGAGGTAAAAAAATTCCGGAATTAATGAAAGGTTTGGGAAGCGGAATTAAGGAATTTAAAAATGCTGCCAAAGACGATCAGTCTGCTGTTAAAAAGCAGGAAGAAGAAGTTAAATAAGACGCTGTAAAGTAGTCTTTTTAGAATCCCAACTGGAATCCGAACGATTTTAGTTGGGATTTTTTGTGCCTCATTTTTGAAGAAATATTCAACTGTGTTTCCTGCTGTGCTTCTGAATTTTTTTATTTATATAAAAAATCTTACTTTTATCATCCCTAAATTTATATAAGTATGAAAAACCTATTTCTATTAGTGAGTATTTTTCTATGTATCGAAAATCATTCACAAACAAAACCCTTCCCTGTCAATATTGTTTTTAATAACGGCTTAATGGCAACCTCAAAAAACAGCCAGGATGCTAAAGCCAATTACGATACATGGAAATCTAATTTTACTGAAACCTGTAACAACGGCAGATACAGAGTAAAATTCAATTCCTCGCAAACAGTTTCTGAAGGTATTGCTTATGGTATGCTTTTAAGCGTTTATTCTGCTGATAAAACTCTTTTTGACGGACTGTGGCTGTATTATAAAGATAATGCTAACAGTAATGGTGTTATGAACTGGCGAATTAACGGCTGTTCCGGAGTTGATGGTCAAAATGGTGCTACTGATGCAGAACTCGACGCTGCTTTTGCCTTAATCGTTGCCGATTATCAGTGGGGAAGCACCGGGACAATCAATTATAAAAATGATGCTAAAACTTTAATTACTGCCATTAAAACCCATGAAATTGAAGCTAACACTTTTGTGCTAAAACCGGGAGATGCTTTTGGCGGAAGCCAGATAACAAATCCGTCTTACTTCTCTCCTGCTTATTACCGCGCTTTTGGTGCTTTTACCAATGATACTGTTTTTTGGAATACTGTTGCTTCAAAATCTTATGTTATTATCAACAATAATTTAACTGTTAATAATGCTGTTGGCGGTTTAGTATCTGACTGGTGTGAAGCTTCAGGAAATTATTCAGCAGAAGCTAATGGATACGCAAATGCCGGTAAGACCTACAGTTACGATGCAGCCAGAACTCCATGGAGAATAGCAGTTGACTACTTATGGTATGGAACTCCGGAGGCTAAAACGTATTGTAAAAAATCATCCGACTTTGTACGTATAAATTTGGGAGGATCCGCCAATATTAAAAGCGGCTATAACCAAAACGGAACAGTTACCGAACAATGGAACAATGCTCCTTTTGTGGGTGCTTTTGCCTGCGCAGCAATGGCGGGTGAAAATCAGGCTCATTTAGATGCTTCTTATGCTGATTTAAAAAATATAAATGAACCAGGCAATTATTTCAATCACACATTAAAAACATTGTATTCGTTTTTATTAACAGGAAATTTTTATCTGCCACCAAGTGCAACTTTATCTAATGATGATTTTGATATGGAAAAATCTACCGTTTTGCTTTACCCAAATCCTAGTGCTGATAAATTTACTGTCTTTGCTCCTGAAAATTCAGTAATTACGGTTTTATCTCCGCAGGGAAACCTTATTTCAGAACGAAAAACATCTTCTGAAAACACTGAAATTAATTTGACTAATCAATCCTCAGGTTTGTATCTCATAAAAATTACAAACGGAACTAAAACTGTCACCAAAAAAGTGATTTTAAAATAAATTAAAAACGCCCAAACTACGAATTGTAATTTGGGCGTTTTTGCATTTAATTGATGCTATTACTTACATTTATTTCTTTCAAAAATACCAATCAGCTGATGCAATGCTGTTTTAGTTTTAAAATCTTCTTTTTCAATAGCGGCAATCAGTTTCGGGCATCCTGCAAAAGCTTCTTTGGACATTTTTTTGATATTGGATTCTGTCTGCGTATGCACGGCTATACCTGCGCTTGATTTTAAAAACCCAAAATACAGTTCATCTCCTTTTTTCTTTCCAAAATAATAGGTTGTACCTCCAAATTGCCCTGAAGTTTTACCTTTTGAAGGATTGTATTGCATAGTTCCCGCAAAATCTACACAGCCTACTTTTATATCTCTGTCATAAATAATGTAAAACCATTTTTTCTCTTTTGATTTCGAAAATTTTCCGGTAAAAGCATTCGCAGAAGTTAAATAAAATTTTTCGGCCAGAAACTCATTTCTGTCGTCATCTGTGAATTCTATTTTTTTGATATCTGCACTTGCAATCTTTTCTTTTTTAGCTTTTTCGTCAGTTTTGAAAGCTACTTTAGAGTCACCACTTTCAACCAATTCGGCAAAACCTGTTCTTTTAGTACCGTCTTCCATGTACAAAACGGCCTTAATAAATTTAGCATGACCAATAGTCGAAAATAAAACTGCAAATGCAATTAAAATAATTTTTTTCATGATTTGGGGATTTAATGATTTCTTACAAATATATAGTATTGGGAAGAATTATTTTTAAAAGAAAACTCCCAAACTATGAATTAAGTAGTTTGGGAGTTTTTATCTATTGATTCTAATAATTTTTGGATTCTGTTATTTTAGAAATGGAATTTTACAATATCATCGTCAATTGAATTCTCTTTCTATCCTCATCCACTTTTTTGTAATATTTGATTAATATCAAAAACTAAATCCAAATAAAGTTCCTTCCTCGTTTTTATCATTCAATTGTAAAACAATTTCTTTCTCTTTAAAGTAAATTATTTCGTCTTTTTCATCAACAGGTAAGTCAGATTTTATCACTGATAAAATGTACTGAATATTATATTCTTTTGCTAACTTATCTATCAGTTCGAGAAGTCTCAACTTAATCCCATTATCCTGAGTTGAGAGTACATCATCATGATAAATAAATCTAAAAAATGATTGATTATTATAACTTGCCAAAATTGCTAAATCAAAAACCACACACAATATTTTTTTATAAGTAGTTCCTTCATCTTTTGCAGTACTTTTATTAGTATTATCCAATACTTTCGGTGGTGGAAATTCAATGTTATTATTTGCATTTAAATACCAAGAAATATTAGCGCTTTCATTCATTATTTCTTTATAATATAAATGAAACTTTTTCCTTATATCATCATACTTTTCATTTTCTTCGGTATGTCTATGCAAAAATTTTAACTTATCTATAGTGCTTTCAATATCGCTTTTCTTGGCTTCAATTTCATCTTCTTTAGAAAAGATTAAATCAATATAACTAATTTTAGAATTTACCTCGTTAAGTTCTTCTTCCTTTTTTGCTAAAGCTTTTTGATACGTTTTAAACTTTTTGAAAGTATCAGTATCTTGTAAAACAGATAATAGATTTTCTTTTTTTGAATTTAATTCAATTAAACTCGAATTTATTAGCTTTAATTCCTTTTCCTTTTTTGCTAAAATACCTTTTATTAATTTGTTTCTCTCTACTGTAATTTTAGAATTAAATTCTAATAACTCTTGATAATCCTTTTTAATTTGATCTCCAAAATAGATTCCTGTTTCCTCAAAAACTTTCTCAACTTTATTTATCTCAAAAGCAAAGTCATTTTGGATTGATTTTTTTAACTTATCAATTTCATAGTTAAGATTATATGATAATGAATTATACTCACTTATTGAATTTTCAATATCTGATATTCCATTTTGGATTAGTTTTTTATCTTGTTCATAAAAGTTAAAAGCATCTATTTTCTTTTCAATCTCTAAATTATTCTCTTCAATTGATCTCTTTTCCGCAATTAATGAATCCCTATCTTTCTTATCTATTTTATATTCTCTTTTAAGAGTTCCGATAAAACCTTTTAGTTCTTCAATTTCATCATCATTTTCATATTTTTTTAGTAGCAAATCACCATCAAAACCTAATAAATCAAATATAAAGGGCTTCCAATATTTGTGTTTACCATTTGAAAACTTAGATAACTGAAAAACATCTTTATAATCGTCTGGAGGAGTTCTTAAATTATAACTTAATGCCTTTCTATAATCATAATTTTTATCGAAAAAAAAGTCATAGTTTAAATATTCTGCTAAAACATCTTTTGCTTTATCAATTGAAATATTTTCAATAGTAAACTTTAAAGGAGGAGAAAAACCCATTTCTCTCTTTTCAGAAATGTTAAATGCTATTTTTGTATTATTTTCAATGCCTCTTTTTATTGTCAAAAATTTCCCGTTATTGAGCTCAATTTCTAAATAAAAAATATAATCATTGAAAATAGATTTTTTATTAATATCTGTCAACTTTAAAAGAAAATCCTTTTTATCAATTTTTTTTAATAACAAAAAATCAATTAACTCTGCTACTTTTGTTTTACCTAAATCATGAGAATTTTTTCGCTCTTTCAATTTAGTTTGCACATCAGCATATATTACATTTAATCCATTCAAATTGAATAAAATGTTTTTAAAGTTTTCCTTGTTACTATATAATTTACTTAGCTTCATTAAAAGTAAAGGTATCTGTTAGTTCCTGATATTTAATCTTATTTAATAAAAACAAAAAATTTAAAGCATAAGGATAATTTTCCTTTGCTTTATCTCCCAATTCATTAATAACCTTTCCTAGTAATTTATCATATTCAATGTTAGAATGTGCTTTTAATAATTTTATAATGAATGCACTAATATTTATAACTGAATAATCTGGGTTTGTATGTCTATTCGGTTTTATCATTTTAATCCTATTTCACAATTCATATACATATAATGAAGAAGCGTTGAAATATGTCTTTTTCCGCCTTTTAGATTATTGTTGTTGTCAGCCAATTTTTGATAAATAAAAACTAAAACTTCATCAAACATATCAAAATTATCTCTTTTCAAGGTAATCAAAGCACTTAATTCTGAAGTAATATCAAAGTAGTAATCTCTAAACTCAGAATTTTTATCATCTTCTAAAAAAATTTGAATCTTTGTAAATTCTAATAGTGACCTAGATAAGATTTCATTTTCAAAATAATCTTTACTCAATAAATTTTTCTTGTTTTTCTCCTCTATTTCAATTTTGTCAAAATCATATTTAACTTCTTCAACTTTTGTTTTAATATCTTCTGAAATCTTTGATAATTGTTTTTTAAACTCTAAAATAATATCTTTAATTTCTTCTTCAGAAAAATCAAAAGGAATATGGTGTTTGTTTAGTTCAAATAACTTAACAATATTTTTGTTTTGATTTAAATATCGATTAATTGTTTCTTTTCCAATTATTTCGACATTTTGTAAAGCTGTTTCATTTTTTATTTTTTTTAGAAGTCTTTCACCTTTTATTCCAGTATATTTTCTGTTTGTAAAGATCAAATAATTATCAACCTCTCCATTTTCTTTTAATTTCTTTATACTTTGAATTTCAAGATTCATCAATTTTTCAAACTCACTATCAGAACAAGATGCTTGGGAGTTTGTTGTAAACTTTGCTTGAATTATAAACTTTCCTTTCCAAGAATCTATACTAGATGGAAAATTAGTTGCTGTTCCTGTAAATTTTCCATCTCTTCCTCCATCTTTACCTTCTGAAAATTCAATAACACCTGTACCTAGTATTTTTTCACAAATTGTATTTACTAATCTTTCGAATTTTTTATCGTCATCAAGTAATTCTAGCTTATAATCCATTGAAACTCCATGTTTTTTACAAATCTACAAAATAATTAAATTACCATCGTCAACTGAATCCTCTTCCTATCCTCATCAACCTCAGTAACCTTCACATCAACATGCTGATGCAGTTTTACTACTTCATTTACATCATTTACAAAACCAGCTTTTAATTGCGAAATATGAACCAATCCGCTTTCTTTGATTCCGATGTCAACAAAACAGCCAAAGTTGGTAATGTTGTTCACAATTCCGGGAAGAATCATTCCGTTTTTCAAATCTTTAATCGATTTCACATTCGCATCAAACTCAAAAACCTTCGCGGATTTTCTTGGGTCTAATCCGGGTTTTTCAAGCTCTTTTATGATGTCTTTTAGTGTTAGTAAACCTACTTCATGTGTAATATAGTTTTCGGCCTTAATAAGCGCTGTTTTCTCTTTGTTTGCGATTAAGTCGTTTACCGAAAGTTTTAAATCTTTTGCCATTTTCTCTACAACCGGATAAGCTTCCGGATGTACCGCTGAATTGTCTAACGGATTTTTAGCATTTGTAATTCTAATAAAAGCTGCCCCTTGTTGATACGCTTTATCTCCCAGACGAGGTACTTTTTTCAGTTGTTTTCTGTCTTCAAATGGTCCGTTTTCAGAGCGGTATTGTACAATGTTTTCGGCAAGCTTCTCTCCTATTCCACTCACATAACTCAACAGATGTTTACTGGCCGTGTTGATGTTAATTCCAACCGAGTTTACGCAACGGATTACGGTATTATCTAATTCTTCTTTTAACTTTGTCTGGTCAACGTCGTGCTGGTACTGCCCTACTCCAATGGCTTTCGGATCAATTTTTACCAATTCTGCCAAAGGATCTGAAAGTCTTCGCCCGATAGAAACCGAACCACGAACGGTTACATCATAATTAGGGAATTCTTCTCTGGCAATTTTCGAAGCCGAATAAACCGATGCGCCGGCTTCTGAAACTACAAATACCTGAACCGGTTTGTCGAACGCAATTTTTTTGATAAAAAATTCGGTTTCGCGGGAAGCTGTTCCGTTTCCAATTGAAATCGCATCAATTTTATACGAATTGACCATCGAACGAATTTTTTTCATTGCCATGGTTTCTTCGTTTTGAGGAGCATGGGGATAAATGGTTTCATTGTATAATAAATCGCCTTTTTCGTCCAGACAAACTACTTTACACCCGCTTCTGAATCCCGGATCGATTGCCAGAATTCGTTTTTCCCCCAATGGCGGCGCCAATAACAACTGACCCAAATTGTTCGCAAAAACCTGAATCGAATTGGCATCTGCTTTTGCCTTGGCTTCCTGAAGGGTTTCATTTCCAATTGCCGGATTAAGCAAACGTTTGTAACTGTCTTCGATCGATAATTGTAAATGAGCTGTGGTATTGTTTTGTTTTTTAATGATGATTTCGTCAATAATATCGTAAGCTTCATCTATATCAACATCAATTTTTATTTTGATAAAACCTTCATTTTCTGCACGAAGCATAGCCAGTAAACGGTGTGCCGGAGCTTTTGTCAAAGATTCTTCCCAGTCAAAATACTGACTGAATTTTTGCGCTCCTTCTTCCTCCGCTTTCTTTTTAACGACTTTTGTTGCAATGGTAGCTTTTCGCTGAAACAATCTACGAAGCTGTTTACGGACATATATATTCTCATTGATCCATTCGGCTACAATATCTCTTGCACCCTGCATGGCTGCCTCTTCATTAATTACATTTTCATTGATGTATTGTGTCGAAACAAAATCGACATCAACATCACTTTCTGACATGATAATTTTTGCCAGAGGTTCCAGTCCAAATTCACGGGCAACATCAGCTTTTGTTTTTTTCTTCTTTTTGTACGGAAGGTAAAAATCTTCAATTTCCTGTAAATCAAAACTGTCTTCAATTTTTTTCTTCAATTCCGGCGTAAGTGCTTTTTGCTCTTCGATAGATTTTAAAACGGCCTCTTTACGTTTTATCAGCGTATCGTATTCTTTTTGCAGTTTCGCAATCTGTTCAATAACAGTTTCGTCAAGGTTTCCGGTAGCATCTTTTCGGTAACGGGAAATAAACGGGATTGTACAGTCTTCTTCTAATAACTTTACTGTGTTTTGAATGTTAATCGCTGCTGTTTGGACAGTCTTGGCAATGAATTGTATGTTTGTCATTGTATGAATGAGATAATGTGTCAAATTGAAAATTAGATAATTATATGCCTTTGTTGCATTTGTATAAATGAAATAATTATATCGCTAAAATAATATCTTTGTTTATAATTTTAAGCGGATGGAAGTTTTATTACTGTATTTTTTAATTATAAATTTTGCTGTGTTTGTTATGGCGGGATATGACAAATACCCGGCTACTAAAAATAAACGCAGAGTTCCTGAAAACACTCTTTTTTCAATGGCTTTTTTGGGAGGTTCCTTTGGTTTATTATTTGCTATGTTATTATTCAGACATAAAACGAGTAAATCGTCTTTTATTATGAAGTTTGTGGCGATTATTTTAGTGCAAATTGTACTGATTCATTTCAGACTAACTAATAAAATCTAAGTAATTCTTTTTATTAATAACATTGAAACTTGCTTCTGGATAAGCTTTTGCAAACGCTGTTGGAATCTTTGCTTTTTTGTTTTCATTCCATTTGAATTCATATCCTCGTAATACACCATTTTCTTCCTCTAACCAATCCAGTTCTTGTTGGTCATAAGTACGCCAAAAATAGTTTAAGATTGTTTTTTGTGTATAATTTTGAAATTTAACACGTTCTGATGCTATATAATTTTCCCATAATTCTCCTACATCGTTTCTGTAATCCAATTGGCTGAAATTGGCTATAATTGCATTTCTAATGCCGTTATCATAAAAATACCACCTGTTGGATTTTGTTACCTCTTTTCTTAAATTTCGGCTGAAACCTGTCACTTTATAAATTACGAAAACCTTGGAAAGTAAATCTAAATAACTTTCGACTGTATTTTTTGAAATACCTAATTGTTTGGCCAATTCCTGTAAGGAAACTTCTTTTCCTACTTGGAAAGCAATCAACTTCAATAAATCTAAAATTTTATTAGATTGTTTAATACCTTCGTAAACTAAAATATCTTTTAATAAATATGAGTTGACTATCTCTTTTAAATAATTGATTTTATCATTCCAGTCCTCATACTGCTCCAGTTCAGGGTAACTTCCAAAAAGTAATCGTTCTTCCAATTTTTGAGTAGTTTCCTTGAAATTCTCATATTTTTCAAATTCCATTTGAGCCATTGGAAATAAATATATTGTATTCTTTCTTCCCACTAAAGGTTCACCTAATTTGTTAGACAAATCAAAAACCGATGAGCCTGTTGCAATAACTTTTATTCCTTCAACTGAATCTACAATCAATTTTAAAATCAATCCAATTTCAGGAATATTTTGAGCTTCATCAATTACTAATAATTTTATGTTTGCTAAAAGGCGCTTATAATTACTCACTGATCGTTCTTTTAACAAAAAAGCATCCTGAATATCTTCTCCATTTAATTGTAAATAATCTTCTTTGGGGATTGTAGATATATAATTTTTTATAAATGCCGTTTTTCCAACGCGCCTTGCCCCCAATAAAATCAAAACTTTATTTGGTAGCACCTTTTTGCTGAAATGATCTAAAATCGCTCTTTTTAAATAACTTTCCATTTCATTATTTATTAAAATGAATATCAAAGTTAAAATAAAAAATGTAAATTCAGTCAGTAAATTGATTAAATTAATGTAAATTCAGTCAGTACATTGACTGTATTAATGTAAATTCGATTTTTAACCTAATTAAAAATAAAAAAACCGGACAAATATAAATCGGTCCGGTTTGTCTATGTACAGGTGCGGAGCACCGAATTTTTTACTTTTACGAACAAGCAATTTTGTTCACTCTGTTTTGATGTCTTCCACCTTCAAATTCAGTATTCAGAAAAGTTTCAACCATTTCTACTGCCTGAGGGATTGAAGTAAAACGTGCCGGAATACTGATAATGTTAGCATCATTATGTAAACGAATTAAAACCGCAATTTCTTTCGTCCAGCATAGTCCGGCTCTCACTTTGGGATGTTTATTAACAGTCATGGCTATTCCGTTTCCGCTTCCGCAGATTACGATTCCAAAATCAGCTTTTCCTTCAGATACATCTTTGGCTACCGGATGTCCAAAATCAGGATAATCAACAGAATCTTCAGAATCTGTTCCGTAATTGGTTACTTCATATCCTCTCGCTTTAAGCATTTCTACAATTGCTTTTTTATACTCTGGTCCAGCGTGATCGTTTCCTATCGAGATTTTCATTTTTAAATACTATTAAGTTCTGTTTTGCAAATTTACTCATTTAATATATGTTTGCTACTGATTACACCAATTTTCACTAATTTCTTTAAAATCAATAAGTTTTAAAACATTATTAATAATCATAAACGTAGGGAGTGGAATGTAATACGTTATATATACTATAAAAATTTACAACTATCTAATTTTTAAATATTTACAGGGTTATTAACAATCTTGATAACTTCATAAGTGTCTCACAATCAATAAAGAATAAACATACTATTTGTTAAAATTTTGAGGTGTTAATAGTAGTTCGTAATTCATTGATATTCAGTTAACTTTAAATTAACAGAAAATGTTAATAAGTTCGAAAAGAAAATTAGAAGTTTTTTTTGGTTGTTTTCAAAAATTTCATAATCCAAAACCAAAATTAAATATGCAAGAAAAGTTTCATGAATTTTTAGAAAAGTTATGAATATCAAAAACACTATTTTCAACAGAAATTAACATATCAACTTATCTACAAAATCAATTCAAATTTGGTTGTCAACCGTTGTTAATTAAAATACAAAAAGTCTTATAAATTAATCATTTAACCAAAAATAACTATGTTGATAACTCACAATAAATAAGTAAAACGAGATTTCAATGACTTTAAAAATAAATTTATTCGACATATTAACACACTATAATAACCATCAAATTTTTTTAAATTTTTAAAAATCTTTTTTGTTGTATTTAATATATGTTGAAAACTAAAAAAGTTGGAAAGTAAAAATTTTATTTTTTGAAATGAATTTTATTGTGATTTGAAATTGAAGTTTTATTTCAAACGATTTTAAGCGGATTGTTGAGATTATCGAGAATTTCCTGAACTTGCTCGAAATCGTTTGGATGAACTTTGAGTTTGATTCCGCCCAATGCCGTTGTGTACAAAGGAACTACTGAGAGTGTGATTTCGTTTTCGAAGAAATAGGGTATTTCTTCTTGTTCCAGTAAATGTTTGAGAACCACTGTTTCGTGATGATAATTGAATACGGCGATGGTCTTAAAGCTTTCCATATAAGGTGTTTTTGTAAATGTACGAAAAGTTATAATTTTAATAATTCTAATTGTTAAAATCTATAATCTGATTTCTTATTTGTAATTTTAAACTTTATAAGAAAAGATATATGAGTAAGAAAATTAGAAAGCCGATAAAAAAAGAGAAGGATTTCTCCGGAAAAATAGTGAAGATTTTATCGCAAAGTGCTAATAAAGCATTTAATTATAAACAGATAGCAGCCACACTTGAACTTGACGATACAAAAAGCAGAAACCAGATTATAAAAGATTTAAAAATTCTGGCAGCTTCCAAAAAAATTACAGAAACAGAACCCGGTAAGTATTTAATCAAAGCGATCAGCCAGGATTATTACGAAGGCACAATCGATATGACGAGCAGAAAAACGGCATATTTCATCTGTGACGAATTTGAAGAAGATGTTTTTATTCCGACCAATAATCTCAATCGTGCTTTAGACAAGGACAAAGTAAAAGTTTACGTTTACAACCGTAGAAAAGGAAAAAGACCTGAAGGAGAAGTAATTGAAGTATTAGAAAGAGAGAAAACAGAGTTTGTTGGCGTTATAGATATACAACCAAATTTTGCTTTTGTTGCTACTGCAAATCCTAAAATGTACACCGATATTTTTATTCCAAAAGATAAAATTGGAGAAGCAGAAAATGGTGATGTTGTTTTGGTAAAGATTGAAGACTGGCCAAAAAAAGCTGATAGTCCGTTTGGATCTGTAATTCGTGTATTAGGAAAACCGGGTGAGCATAATACTGAGATTCATGCCATTTTAGCTGAGTACGGTCTTCCATCTGATTTTCCGGTAGAAGTAGAGGTTTTTGCACAAAAACTGGATACTTCGATTCAGGAATCTGAGATTGCAAAACGTCGTGATATGCGTGATACGCTTACGTTTACCATAGATCCAAAAGATGCAAAAGATTTTGATGATGCATTGTCTTTCAAAAAGTTAGAAAACGGAAACTTCGAAATCGGAATTCATATTGCCGATGTTTCGTATTATTTAGAAGAAGGAACAATTCTGGATGATGAGGCCTATCAACGAGCCACTTCGGTTTATTTAGTGGATAGGGTAGTGCCAATGCTTCCTGAAGTATTATCGAATTTTGCCTGTTCGCTTCGCCCAAATGAAGAGAAATATACTTTCTCTGCAGTTTTTGAAGTTTCTCCATCAGCCCAGGTTATCAGTCAGTGGTTTGGCAGAACTGTAATTTATTCGGATCAGCGTTTTGCATACGAAGAAGCGCAATATATCATTGAAACAAAAGACAATACCATTCCATTGGAAACTTCCATCACAGGAGAATCTTATGTTGTTTCAGATGAGATGGTTGAAGCTACTTTAAAATTAGATGAATTAGCGAAGATTTTAAGAAAGAAAAGAATGCAGAATGGCGCTATTTCTTTTGACAAAGTAGAAGTAAAATTTAATTTAGATGCAGAAGGAGAACCGGAAGGAGTTTACTTCAAAATCTCTAAAGATGCCAATCATCTTATTGAAGAATTTATGCTTTTAGCCAATAGAAAAGTGGCAGAATATATTGGTAAACAAAAGAAAACTTTTGTATATCGTATTCACGACGAACCAAACGAAGACAAATTAATTGCAATGGCAGCTGTAATTGCTAAATTTGGTTATAAGTTAGATTTCAGAAATAAAGGTGATATTTCAAAATCCCTGAATTCCTTAATGGAAGAAGTAAATGGCAAAAAGGAGCAAAATCTTATTGATACTCTTGCTATTAGAAGTATGAGCAAAGCCAAATATTCGACAGATAACATTGGTCATTACGGTTTGGCTTTTGATTATTACAGCCATTTTACATCTCCGATTCGTCGTTATCCGGATGTAATGGTACACCGTTTATTGCAGTATTATCTGGATGGAGGAGCTTCTGTAGACGAAGAAACATATGAGACCAAATGTCTGCATTGTTCCAACATGGAAAGCTTAGCCACTAATGCTGAAAGAGACAGTATCAAATACATGCAGGTTAAATACATGCAGGATCATCAGGATGAGGAATTCCTTGGCGTTATTTCCGGTGTTACCGAATGGGGAATTTATGTAGAAATTGTTTCTAATAAATGCGAAGGAATGGTGAGAATCAGAGAGATCAAGGATGACTATTATACTTTCGATGAAAAACAATATGCACTGGTTGGAGCTACTTCAGACAGTATATTGCAATTAGGTGACGAAATTTACGTTAAAGTAAAAAATGCCGATTTAGTTAAAAAACAACTGGATTTTCATTTTTTAAGAAGAGCTGAATAAGTGGTTAAATTTTAAAATTAAAAAATGAAAAAGTTAATTATTGTAGTTATAATTTTGTTTATACAAATGTCTTTTGGACAGGTTACCAAAGAATTAGGAGATTTTGATACCGTTAAAGTTTACGATAAACTGAATGTAAAATTAGTTCAGTCGTCTGAAAATAAAATTGTTATAAAAGGCGCAAGGGAATCAGAACTGGAAGCTGTCAATAAAAACGGTATTTTAAAAATCAGAATGCCTTTTCCTAAGCTTTTATCTGGTGATGATTTAGATGTTACTTTGTACTACAAACATATCGAACTGATTGATGTTAATGAAGGGGCAGAGGTTACAAGTGATGAAACTATAAAAGCTACTTCGTTTAAGGTAAGTGCTCAGGAAGGCGGAAAAATAAATGTAGATTTGGATGTTGATAAGCTTAAAGTAAGTTCTGTTTCCGGAGGAGAAATCACTGCAACCGGTAAAGCAGATCACCTTGATGCTGGCCTGGGAGCAGGAGGATATTTCCTTGGAAGTAAATTAGCCACATCCCAGACAAAAGTAAGCGTTTCTGCTGGTGGAAAAGCAGATGTTAATGCTTCAACCCTTGTTGATGCAAAAGTAAGCGCAGGAGGCTCTATTTACATTTATGGAAAACCTAAACAAATTAACCAAAAAACAGTTTTTGGAGGTAAAATAGAAGAAGTAAAATAATATTTAATGATAAATGATATTCTGGCTGGGCTGCCATGGGGACTTGTTCTGAGCTTTATGGTAGGTCCGGTATTTTTTGTTTTATTGGAAACCAGTATTACCAAAGGTTTCAGATCAGCAATTGTCTTTGATTTTGGAGTTGTATTAGGAGACATTTTTTTTATAGCTATTGCTTATCTGGGAAGCTACAGACTGATTTCTAGTCTAAAAGACAAACCCGCTCTTTTTATTTTTGGCGGCATTATAATGCTGTCTTACGGTATTATTTCATTCGTAAAACTGAAAAAAGGAGAAAAAATAAATGATGAAGAAATTGATCGTGATATTCTAAAAAGAAATTACGGTAGTTTGTTTGTAAAAGGCTTTTTACTGAACGTTATTAACATTGGAGTTCTTGGTTTCTGGCTTGCCGTTATTATTTCAGTCGGTCCAAAATTGCAGATGCAGACTCCAAGAATGATGACTTTTTTTACTTCTGTCATTGTCACTTATTTATTGGTTGATTGTCTTAAAATAGTATTAGCAAAACAATTAAAATCTAAAATGACACCTGTCAATATTCTAAAAATTAAAAAAGGAATCAGTATTGTTTTGATGGTATTTGGAGTAGTTTTAATGATTCAGGGCTGGTTTCCAAAAGAAAAAGAAATGGTTAAAAATGCTTTTGAAAGAATAGAAAAGTAGTTTGTTAATAACTCAAAGATATAAAATTAAACCTCTGAATTTCAGAGGTTTTTTTGTTTTTATAAGTTTATCAAAGTTATTCACGTATAGTTTGTCATTTCTCCCTTCGGTCGAAATGACACTCGGGATTCGACAAGATTGGAACCACACTTTATGGAGTTTCTCGTGTGATTTCTCCCTTCGGTCGAAATGACAAAAATCGAAAAAATTATCCATAAAAAAAACCTTCAAATTGCTTTGCAGGTTTTGAGGGAACGTGCGTATTCGAACCGATATCTTAAACTAATTTTTCCTAAAAATTATCCATAAAAAAAAACTTCAAATTGATTTGAAGATTTGGAAACATCGTGCGTATTCGAACCGATATCTTAAACTAATTTTTCCTAAAAATTATCCATAAAAAAAAACCTTCAAATTGCTTTGAAGATTTGGAAACATCGTGCGTATTCGAACCGATATCTTAAACTAATTTTTCCTAAAAATTATCCATAAAAAAACCTTCAAATTGCTTTGAAGGTTTTGAGGCATCGTCCGGATTCGAACCGGAGTAGGAGCTTTTGCAGAGCCCAGCCTAGCCGCTCGGCCACGACGCCATTGCTTGAACGGTTGGCAAAAGTAACTAAAATCTTTAAATTTCAAAAGTTTCAAAGAAAGTATTTTAAAATTTTAAATATTAGATTAAATAAATTACTTTCTGATTTCCTTCATTTTTATGGTAACTGATTCAACATCACCACCAATAGGAGGATTTATTTTAGAAACCCAAACTGTCGTTTTTTCTACAGTTTCAATCTCATCAAGAATACGATTATTGATTCTTTTGGCTACATGCTCTAATAAATGTGAACGAATTGCCATTTCTTCAGTGACAATTTTGTTCAAATGTACGTAATCAACCGTATCAGCTAAGTGATCTGTTTGTGCAGATTGCTGTAAATTGGTTTTTATTTTTAAATCAATAGTGTAATCAGATCCTATTTTTCCTTCTTCAATCATACATCCGTGATATGAAAAAGTACGAATGTTTTTAAGTTTTATAATACCCATTTTTATAGTTTTATTCTAGTATTTTCTGGATTTTGATAGTTGGATGTTACAGCTTGAATCGAAACATTTTTTTC
The DNA here is from genome assembly GCF_010645065.1 of Flavobacterium fluviatile. GTDB lineage: Bacteria > Bacteroidota > Bacteroidia > Flavobacteriales > Flavobacteriaceae > Flavobacterium > Flavobacterium fluviatile. The sequence continues at coordinate 163,763 of NZ_JAADZW010000004.1, forward strand.
GTCTTCATCGACCGTAAAATGAATTATATAAGGAAATTTTTTTAAGGGTAACGTACCAACAATGTTGTATTTTTCTTCAAAAAAAGGCAATGTATTTAATGTTAGAGCATAGTTTTTAAACTCTTTATAAAATAATTTGCCCAAGCCTTTTCTTATAGATTCATAATAAAAAGCTGTTTCATCTACTTCTAGTTTTGCTCTCGGAAGAATTATAGTTTTATAATTTCCTTCTAAAGCCATTTTTTATCTAACTCTTTTAATGCATCTTCTAGCGAAATATAATCTTCAGGTTTAGCGTTTTTTATACGTTCCAAAACCATTTCTTGCTGCCATAAAGGAATTTCATTTTCCACCTTTTCATCTATAGAAACTTCAGGAACATGCTTGAAAAAACTAACAAAAGTTTCATAAAAATCGTCCGGAATTGTAACAGTTAATTGTCTCATAATTCTCAATACTTATACAAAAATACTAAATAAATTAATCTCAGGTTTTAGCTTTAGCGTTTGAGGTTTACGCCACTTAAATAACTTTAAACCTAAAACCTGAAACCTTTTTTTTATCTTTGCTAAAATTACTATAAATAATGGCATCAGAAGATAAATCACTTAATTTTATTGAACAAATTGTAGAGGAAGATTTAAAATCAGGTCTTTCAAATTCTAAGTTACGTTTTCGTTTCCCACCTGAACCAAACGGTTATTTACACATTGGACATGCAAGTTCTATTGCTTTAAACTTTGGTTTAGGGATTGATTACCAGTCCCCTGTAAATTTGCGTTTTGACGATACAAATCCCGAAAAAGAAGAACAGGAATTTGTTGATGCTATTAAAAGAGATGTGGAATGGCTGGGCTATAAATGGGCCGAAGAATGTTATGCATCAGATTATTTTCAGCAATTATACGAGTGGGCTGTTTTATTGATTAAAAAAGATAAAGCGTATGTTGACAGTCAGACTTCTGAAGAAATGGCAATCCAGAAAGGGACGCCTACTACAGTTGGAACTGACAGTCCATATAGAAATCGTTCTGTAGAAGAAAACCTTGATTTATTCGAAAGAATGAAAAACGGTGAATTTGAGGCCGGTACGCATATTCTTCGTGCCAAAATTGATATGAAATCTACAAACATGTTAATGCGTGATCCCATCATTTACAGAATTTTACACAAACATCATCACAGAACAGGAGATACCTGGAAAATCTATCCGATGTACGATTGGGCACACGGACAAAGCGATTATTTAGAAGCGATTTCACATTCATTTTGTACATTAGAATTTTTACCTCACCGCGAATTATACGATTGGTTTTTAGATCAGATTATAGACGAAAACAGAATACGTCCCAAACAAAGAGAATTTGCCAGACGTAACTTATCACATACGGTTGTTAGTAAAAGAAAATTACAGCAACTTGTGAAGGAAAAGCATGTTAACGGCTGGGATGATCCAAGAATGTCAACGATTTCAGGGTTACGAAGACGTGGTTATACCGCTGCATCTTTACGAAATTTTGCCAATACAATTGGTATTGCAAAACGTGATAATCTGATCAATGTTTCGGTTTTAGAATTCTGTATTCGTGAAGATCTGAACAAAATTGCACCTCGTGTAATGGCTGTTTTAGATCCTGTAAAACTGGTAATTACAAATTATCCGGAAGGAAAAGAGGAGTGGCTGGAAGCTGAAAACAATCAGGAAGATGAAAATGCAGGATTCAGAAAAGTACCTTTTTCCCGTGAATTATACATTGAAAGAGAAGACTTTTTAGAAGAAGCTCCTGCTAAATTTTTCCGTTTGACTTTAGGAAAAGAAGTTCGTCTTAAAAATGCTTATATTATTAAAGGTGAATCTGTTATAAAAGGTGAAAACGGAAATATTACAGAAATTCATGTAACGTATGATACAGATTCTTTAAGTGGAAGTGGTACTGAAGCCAGCCAGAGAAAAGTATCCGGAACATTACATTGGGTTTCTATCAAACATGCATTGGAAGCAGAGGTACGTTTGTACGACCGTTTGTTTACAGATGAAGCTCCTGACAGTTATAAAGAGAAAAATTTCTTAGATTTTGTGAATCCAAATTCATTAGAAATTGTTACTGGTTATGTTGAACCAAGTTTGGCAACAGCTCAAAATGAAGACAAGTTTCAGTTTCAGCGTTTAGGATATTTTACTGTTGATAAAGATTCAACTACTTCAAAATTAGTGTTTAACAAAACGGTTGGATTGAAAGATGCGTGGGAAGAAAAAGGTAAAAAAGAAGAAAACAGCATCAACAATTCTTTGAAAGATATCAACAAATATTTCAAAGTTGAGACTAAACCAGAAAGAATTGCAATTGAAAATGCAATAGGGGAGAGCATAAAAAATGTTTCCAGTTTTTCATTATTACAAAATTCTTTAAAAAAGAATATAAACAATAATAAAGCTTCATTGTTGTTTTCTCAGTTTTTATTGAAATATTCAAACTGGAAATCTTCGGATTTTGAAGATGAGGATATTAAAAAATTATATGTGATGTCTCTCAGAAGTGAATCGACTTATGTAAGGTCGAAAGCACTTTTGAATTTAAGAGATCTTGAAAGTGAAAGTTTGAGAAATCAATTTTCAGAAGAAATTTTGAAATTATATTCAAATCCACCAAAAAATGCTTCGGAAAGAGAAATTGAAATTCTCGCTGAAATGACGAAGAAGTAATATCAATATTATTTATTAAAAGCGCTTTCATTAGCGCTTTTTTTTATTATTTATTTTTTCTATTATATGTTTAAAATTATAATTTTAATAAATAAAAAGTAACCTTCATAAAACGATTTTAAGACATTTTCTAATTACTTTCGATTCATTTATCATCTTTCTAAAAATAGTTAAATAGGAAGCTTTATTTTGATTTTATGATCCATTTCATGCTCTTTTAATGCTTATCAACATTGAATTGTTGATAAAGTTAAAAAGAGATTTTATTTTCATTTAATTCAGCAAATAAACTTCAAAAATTCTATTTTCTACAAGCATCAATTTTATTTATCAACTAATTTAAATTTTAATATTTTAATTATTATTTATAAAAACTATCATTTTTTAAAAATTTATAGCTTATTATAATTAAAATTAACCTCCATAAATTAATTTTAAGACCACTTTTAATTTCTTTTATGTCATTAATCATCTTTTGAATTATTATTGATTTAATAGCCTTATTTTAATTTCTAACCTCAATTTTGTCAGTTTAACGGGTTGTTAACATTCAATTGTTTATAAAGTCCGTATTTTTATCTAAAGGTCAAATATGAAATTTTATAATTCAGAAAAGAGTATCTTTATTAATCACTTTTAAATTTTAATATTATGTCAAACAATACAAATACGATTGCAGCAATTTTAGCCGGTGCAGCAGTAGGAGCGGCGATAGGAATTTTGTTAGCTCCGGACAAAGGTTCAAACACAAGAGCAAAAATTAAAGAAAATCTGGGAGATACTGCCCACAATTTAAAAGATTCCTTTGAAGCAAGTTCAGAATTTTTACGTGAAAAATTCACAAGTGCTACACAAAATCTTGATGGAACTTTTGATGAGTTACTATCAAAAGTTAGTCATAAAACAGAAGAAGTTATTTCTTTTTTAGAATCTAAATTAGCTGATTTAAAAACTCAAAACGCTAAATACCAGAAATAAAAAAGAGGCAATTAAGCCTCTTTTTCTTTTTAAAACTATTATTTAATTTCTGGTGTTATGTCATCTTCGTATCCGGATTGTGGTTGAATCGGTTTTGGTTTCTCTACTTTTTTATTTGTTTTTTTCATCATTTCACCAACCTGATTAGAAGCTGTAAACGATGCAACCATATTGTTTAACATGTCACTTCCGGCTTGTGGAGAGTTTGGTAACAAGATCAAATTAGAATTGGCATCAGCTCCAATTGCCTGTAGTGTATCATAATGCTGCGTTACTACAATCAGGGCAGAAGCTTCCTGAGAATTGATTCCCACATTGTTCAGAACTTCAACACTTTCTACTAATCCTCGTGCAATTTCACGACGCTGATCTGCAATACCCTGACCTTGTAAACGTTTACTTTCTGCTTCAGCTTTTGCTTTTGCGACGATTCTGATTCTTGAACTTTCAGCTTCAAATTCTGCTGCCGTTTTTTCTCTGTCTGCAGCGTTGATTCTGTTCATTGCATTTTTTACCTGGATATCCGGATCAATATCGGTAACCAAAGTATTGATGATATCATATCCATATGTTGACATTGCTTCGTTTAACTCACGTTTTACTGCAACTGCAATATCATCTTTTCTTTCAAAAACATCATCTAATTTTAGTTTAGGAACTTCGGCACGAACCACATCAAATACATATGAAGTAATCTGATCATGTGGATATTCAAGCTTGTAAAAAGCTTCATAAACCTTTTCCTGAATTACTTTAAACTGAACCGAAACTTTCATTTTGATAAAAACGTTGTCTCTGGTTTTGGTTTCGATGATTACATCTAACTGTTGAATCTTAAGATTTACGCGCCCTGCAATTCTGTCAACTACCGGAATTTTAAGTTGCAACCCGGAATTTCTAACACTTTGAAATTTTCCAAATCTTTCAATAATTACAGAGGATTGTTGTTTTACTGTAAAGAATGATGATAGGAAAATAAAGAATGCAATTACAAAAATGATAATGAAAGGGATACTCATAATGATATTGATTTAAGTTTTTATTGGTTGCTCAAATTACGAAATTTCTTCTTATTTATTTTTTTAAAGCATAAAAAAACGTCAGGCTCATTTCTCAATGTTTCCTGACGTTTCTATTTTTATTATTAAAATTATTTATAAAGTAGCAATCGCTTTCTGAATTCTCGAAATAGTTTCTTCTTTTCCGATGATTTCCACAATGTCAAATAGGTGAGGACCTTTTAATGCTCCAACTAAACTAAGTCTGAAAGGCTGCATCACTTTACCCATTCCAATTTCGTTTTTAGTTAACCAATCTTTTACGATTGCTTCGATATTTGCTGAATCAAAACCATCAATATATTCAAGTGTTGAAATCAATTCCTGCATTAAAACTGGAGTTTCTTCTTTCCAGTTTTTACTTGCTTTTTCATCATAAGTTGTTGGCGTCTGGAAAAAGAAATCTGTTAAATCCCAAAAATCTGAAACGAAATTTGCTCTTTCTTTAATCAAAGAAACAATTCTTGTAACGTCATATTTAGAAACATCAACACCTTTTTCAACTAAAATAGGAGTGAAGTCCTTCGCTAAATCAGCATCATTTTGTTTGATTAAATATTGGTGATTAAACCATTTGTTCTTTTCAGGATCAAATTTAGCTCCGGCTTTGTGAACTCGGTTTAAGTCAAAAGCTTCAACTAATTCATCAAGAGAAAATAATTCTTTATCAGTTCCGTCATTCCAACCTAAAAGAGCAAGGAAGTTTACAACAGCTTCCGGGAAAAATCCGTTTTCTCTGTAACCAGATGAGATGCCTTCTTCTGTTTTCCATTCTAATGGGAATACCGGGAAACCTAATTTATCACCATCTCTTTTAGATAATTTACCATTTCCAACAGGTTTTAAAATCAAAGGTAAATGTGCAAATTCCGGAGCATCCCAGCCAAATGCTCTGTATAATAAAACGTGAAGTGGCATAGAAGGCAGCCATTCTTCACCACGAATTACATGTGAAGTTTCCATCAAATGATCATCCACAATATTGGCTAAGTGATACGTTGGCATTCCGTCACTTTTGAACAAAACTTTATCATCAAGTAAATTGGTTTCGAATTTAACATCGCCACGAATAATGTCTTTTAAATGTAAAGTTTCATCAACCGGAGTTTTAAAACGGATTACATAATGCTCTCCATTTGCAATTCTTTTAGCAGTTTCTTCTGCAGAAATTACTAACGAAGTATCTAATTTTTCACGGTTGTGATGATTGTAAATAAATGTTTTTCCTTCTGCTTCGTGCTGCTTTCTGTGAGCATCTAAAGCTTCCGGAGTATCAAAAGCATAATATGCCCAACCCGAATTGATCAGTTGATCTGCATATTTTTGGTATAATTCTTTACGATCGCTTTGTCTGTATGGACCAAATTTTTCGTTCTTTCCAACAGTTTCTTCAGGAGCAATTCCTAACCATTCCAATGCTTCCATTATATATTCTTCAGCACCTGGAACAAAACGAGTCTGATCTGTATCTTCAATTCTTAAGTAGAATACACCATTATTTTTTTTGGCAAATAAATAATTAAACAGGGCAGTACGAACTCCGCCAATATGTAATGGTCCTGTTGGACTTGGTGCAAAACGCACACGAACTTGCTTTGACATTTGTATAAATTTTGATGCAAAGATACAACTCTGAATTAGAAAATTAGAAAATGTGTTTAATGAGATAATGTCTTGTCTGAAGCTTAATTGACTAATTTTCTAATTAATCATTATCTAATTAAAATTACTACTTTTATAGGTTATAAATTAAACAGATTCATTTTGAAAACAACATCTGCCATATATCAAAAGCTGGAAGCTTTTATTAAAAAATATTACACCAATGAATTGATAAAAGGAGCACTTCTTTTTATTGGTTTTGGTCTTTTGTATTTTTTGTTTACGCTTTTTATTGAATACTTTCTTTGGTTAAAACCTCTTGGAAGAACACTTTTATTCTGGCTTTTTATCGGGGTAGAAGTTTTTCTTTTGTTTCGTTTTATTATGTTTCCAATTTTTAAACTATTCAAACTTCAAAAAGGAATAGATTATAATCAGGCTTCGGCAATTATTGGAAACCATTTTACGGAAGTAAGTGATAAGCTGACGAACTTTTTGCAGCTTTCGTCTTCTGAGAATTCAGCTGAAAGTTCAGAATTGATGTTAGCTTCAATTGAGCAAAAAGCAAATTCATTGCAACCAATTCCGTTTGGAAATGCAATCAATTTTAATTCAAACAGAAAATATTTACCATTGGCACTTGTTCCGGTTTTGCTTTTTGCGGTGTTTTATATTTCCGGAAACAGTAATATTATTTCTCAAAGTTTAAATAGGGTAGTACATTTTAATGCGACGTTTTTACCTCCGGCACCATTCAAATTTGTAGTGCTGAATCAAAATTTACAGACAGAACAGAATAAAGATTTTATTATAAAAATGGAATCAATAGGAAACGTTGTACCCGAAAATGTAATGATTCATATTGGTGATGAAAGTTATTTTATGGAATCTTCTCAACCGGGAAAGTTTGAATTCAAAATAGAAAAACCGGTTGAAAATCTTTCATTTTCTTTTGAAGGAAATTCAGTTTCATCTGAAGAATACGAATTAAAAGTAATCACTGTTCCATCAATTGCCAACTTCGAAATGGTTCTGAATTTTCCATCATACTTAAAAAAGAAATCAGAAACAATTCAGGGAACCGGAAATGCTATCGTTCCCGAAGGTACTTTGGTAACCTGGAAAATGCACACTCAGGCGACTCAGGAAATTATTTGGAAGAATGAAAACTCAGTTTTTAAGTTTAACAAGTCAGAATATGAGTTTAAATTGAGTAAAAATATAGCTCAAAATACAGAATATCAAATTCTTACTTCGAATAATAAGATTAAAAACTACGAGAAATTAGACTATCAGCTGTCTGTTATCAAAGATCAGCATCCAACAATTACTGTAGCACCTGCGCCAGACAGTTTGAAGCTAGATAAGAATTATGTTTTAGGAAGACTTGGTGATGACTATGGTTTATCTAAATTACAGATTGTTTATTATGAGCGTAACAAACCACATACTGCAAAACGCGGAACCATTCCTGTAAAGCAAGCAATATTCGATCAGTTCGTTTTTAACTTCCCGAGCAATCTTGCAGTAGAAGAAGGAGTATCTTATGAATACTATTTTGAGATTTTTGATAACGATGCGCCACATGGTTTTAAGAGAACAAAGTCTTCTGTTTTTTCAGACAGAGTTGCTACAACGGATGAAATTCAGGATGCAGAATTGCAACAGCAAAATCAAAATATCAATAGTTTAGAGAAATCGTTAAAGAATCAGGAAAAACAGTTTTCTGAAATGGATAAAATCCAGAACACAGGAAAAGAAAAAAATAATCTGGAGTTTAAAGATCAGCAAAAAGTAAATGATTTTATCAAACGTCAGAAACAACAAGACGAAATGATGAAGCAGTTTGCTGAGAAAATGAACAAGAATTTAGACAAATTCAAAGACGACAAAAAGGATAAAACGGCTGAAGATTTACAAAAGCGTTTAGAGAATGCAGATAAAGATTTAGAGAAAAATCAAAAATTATTGGATGAATTAAAGAATCTAAATGATAAATTAAACAGCGAAGAGTTGTTTGATAAAATGGAAAAGTTTAAGCAAATCAGCAAAAATCAATCCAGAAATTTAGAACAATTAGTTGAATTAACCAAAAGATTTTATGTAGAAAAGAAAGCTGAACAAGTTGCAGAAAAGTTAGATAAGCTTGCAGAAAAACAAGAACAGCTTTCTAATAAAGATAAAGAAAACACTTCTGAAAAACAGGAAGAGATCAATAAAACATTTGATAAAATTCAGGAGGATTTAAAAGAACTGAAAGAAGAAAACAACAGTTTAAAATCGCCTTTGGATATTCCGAAAGATGCTTCCAAAGAAAAAGATGTAGAAAATGATTTGAATAAAGCTTCAGAAGAATTAAATAAGAAGAATACTTCTTCGGCTAAGCCAAAACAAAAAAGTGCTTCAAAGAAAATGAAGTCTATGGCAGAGCAAATGAGTTCAAGTATGGAAGGCGGAGAGCAAGAACAATTAGAAGAAGATGTTGCAATGCTTCGTCAGATACTGGATAATCTTCTGGCTTATTCTTTATCCCAGGAGAATGTAATGAAGCAATTTAAGTCTATGAAATTAGGTTCTTCTATATATACTAAAAATATAAAAATACAGCAAAATTTAAAACAACAGTTCAGACATGTTGATGATAGTTTGTTTGCATTGTCCCTACGTAACCCAAAAGTAGCAGAAGATGTAACCAAAGAAATTGGAAATGTTCAATATAATGTTGACAAAGCTATTGAATCTTTGACAGATGTACAGGTTCCAAAAGGAGTTTCGCATCAGCAATACGCTGTTTCATCTGCAAACAAATTAGCCGATTTTTTGAGTGATCTTTTGAATAACATGCAGATGCAGATGTCTAAACCGGGAATGGGAAAACCAAAACCAGGAAACGGTCAAGGAATGCAGTTACCTGATATTATTCAAAAGCAAAAAGGTCTTGCCGATAAAATGAAAGACGGAATGAAACCGGGAGATAAACCGGGAGATAAACCGGGTCAAGGTCAGGGTCAAAAACCGGGACAAGGACAAAGTGGTCAGGGTAAAGATGGAAAAGAAGGTCAGGGAAATAGTGGTAATAATGGTTCTTCCGGGAAAGATGGCAAAAACGGTAAAGGTGAGAAGAACAGTAAAGAAGGTGATGACGGAGAAGGAGATGCTGAAAAGATAATGGAGATTTATAAAGAGCAGGTAAAACTTCGTGAAGCTTTGCAAAAAGAATTGGCCAAAAAAGGATTAGATTCTCAGGGAAGATCTGTAATCGATCAAATGAAACAATCAGAAAAGCAACTTTTGAATAAAGGATTTAAGAATGAGAACCTTCAAAGAATCTTAAACATTCAGCAGGAACTATTAAAATTAAATAATGCAGTTCAGCAACAAGGTCAGGATACGAAGCGTCAATCTGAAACAAGTAAGAATGAATTCTCTAATCGTTCAAATGCGTTACCAGGCATATTAACTGATTATTTAAATAGTGTAGAAATTTTAAATAGACAATCACTACCTTTACGCTCAAATTTTAATCAAAAGGTTCAGGAATATTTTAATACAAAATGATCAATTTTAATTACGAAACAGATTTTATTTTAGATAACGAAGAAGCCTTTACAAATTGGTTAAGTGCTGTAATTGTTTCTGAAAAGAAAAACGAAGGAGAGATAAACTATATTTTTTGTGATGACGAATATCTTCATAAGATCAATGTAGAATATCTGGATCACGATACATTAACAGATATAATCAGTTTTGATTACACAGTTGGCAATGAGCTAAACGGAGATATTTTTGTTTCTGTAGAAAGGGTAGAAGATAATGCAAAAGATTTTAATGTTTCTTTTGAAGAAGAATTAAAACGAGTTCTGGTTCATGGTATATTACATTATTGTGGTTATAAAGACAAAACAGAAAGCGATGCAGATTTGATGCGTTCAAAAGAAGATGAAAAAATAGCTATGTTCCACGTGGAACTATAGTTTATATTTTTTTAATCAAAAATTTTATGTTCCACGTGAAACATATTTTAATTGTGGTTTAATTTTTTTTATAATGTTCCACGTGAAACATTAAGTTTTAAATCCTTTTATTTTGATGATAGTTTCTCATGAAACGATTACTAATTTTAAACTTTATATGGTTCCACGTGGAACATAATAAATGTTTTTAAAACCTGAAATTTTAAATAAAAAAAAACAACTGTTCCACGTGGAACAAAAAAAATGAAATTTAATTCTGAGAACTGACTTAACCAGTTTTTAGAGAATAATAAAACAAATGTTTTTAGAAGAATACGATGTTATTGTAGTTGGTGCCGGTCATGCAGGATCTGAAGCTGCGGCTGCGGCTGCGAACCTTGGATCAAAAACTTTATTGGTGACAATGAGTTTGCAGAATATTGCCCAGATGTCTTGCAATCCCGCTATGGGAGGAATTGCAAAAGGCCAGATCGTTCGCGAAATTGATGCGCTTGGAGGTTACTCCGGTATTGTTTCAGACAGAACGGCGATTCAGTTTAAGATGTTGAATAAATCAAAAGGACCTGCAATGTGGTCGCCAAGAGTTCAGAGTGACAGAATGCGTTTTGCTGAAGAATGGAGAATGATGCTCGAGGGAACTCCAAATCTTGATTTCTACCAGGAAATGGTTAAAGGTTTGATTATTGATAACGGAAAAATAAAAGGAATCAGAACTTCGCTTGGAGTTGAGATTCGTTCAAAATCTGTTGTTCTCACTAACGGAACTTTTCTAAACGGATTAATTCATATCGGGGATAAACAATTTGGTGGAGGCAGAGCGGGCGAGAGTGCCGCTTTCGGAATTACCGAAGATTTGGTTGCAGCAGGTTTTGAATCCGGAAGAATGAAAACAGGAACACCTCCAAGAGTAGATGGACGTTCTTTGGATTATTCGAAAATGAATGAAGAAAGAGGAGATGCGAAACCGGATAAGTTTTCGTATTCTGACTTTACGGTTCCGTTAACCCAACAGAGATCTTGTCACATGACTTATACATCATTGGATGTTCATGATATTTTAAGATCAGGTTTTGATCGTTCGCCAATGTTTAATGGAAGAATAAAAAGTATAGGTCCAAGATACTGTCCATCGATTGAAGATAAAATAAATCGTTTTGCAGATAAAGAAAGACATCAATTATTTGTGGAGCCTGAAGGATGGAAAACTTGTGAAGTTTACGTAAATGGATTTTCAACTTCGCTTCCGGAGGATATTCAGTTTAAAGCTTTACGTTCTGTAGCCGGTTTTGAAAATGTGAAATTTCTTCGTCCGGGCTATGCAATCGAATATGATTATTTTCCGCCAACACAATTAAAACATACTTTAGAAACAAAGCTTGTTGAAGGCTTATATTTTGCCGGACAAATAAACGGAACAACAGGATATGAAGAAGCAGCTTCGCAAGGTTTGATGGCCGGAATAAATGCACATTTAAAAGTTAATGAAAAAGCGCCGTTAATTTTGAAACGTGATGAAGCGTATATTGGAGTTTTGATTGATGACTTAATTACGAAAGGGACAGAAGAACCTTATCGTATGTTTACATCAAGAGCAGAATACAGAACATTGTTGCGACAAGATAATGCCGATTTCAGATTGACACCACTATCATACGAAATAGGTTTAGCTTCTGAAGATCGTATGCGAAGAATGGAACATAAATTGAATGAGTCTGAAAAGATGGTTGCTTTTTTTAAAGAAACAAGTGTTACCGTTGCAGAAGCTAATCCAATTTTGATTGAGAAAGAATCAGCTCCAATTTCGCAAGGAGATAAAATGTTTAAAGTTTTTTCGCGCCCACAAATTGAATTGGAAGATATGTTGAAATTTGAAAAAGTAGATGCTTATGTCAAAGAAAATAATCTGGATGAAGAAATTGTAGAGCAAGCGGTGATACAGGTTAAATATTCCGGATATATCGAAAAAGAAAGAAATAATGCAGATAAACTAAATCGTTTAGAGGAAGTAAAAATCCCTGAGAATTTTGATTATCATAAAATAAAATCTATGTCTATCGAGGCAAAACAAAAATTAAGCAAAATTCGTCCGATTACAATTTCTCAGGCATCCAGAATAAGCGGTGTTTCTCCAAGTGATATTTCTGTTCTTTTAATTTATATGGGCAGGTAATAAAGTTTCAAGTTTCAGGTTTCAGGTTTTGGTTTGAACCTGAAATTTTGTTTTTTTTTGATTGCAGTTTCAGGTGAAACTTGAAAGCTGAACCAATTTCAAATTGTTCCACGTGAAACCATTTTGAAATAATTTAAATAACAATAGTTGAAAGAGTTTTTATTAGAAGATAAAGTATAATAATTTCAATTTGAATAACTGGTGTGCGAATAATGAAAAACAGCAGTTAAAATAAATTTGAAAAAAATAAAGAATTTAAATAAAAAGATCCTAAGAGATTTTCATTTTTAGTGTTTCTTATGAATTAAACCAAAAAATAACCAGAATAAAAAAATGGACGTTTTAAACAAAAAGCATTTTCTTACTGTAAAAGACCATTCTGTTTCGAAAGAAATTTTTGAGTTGTATTATGATGAAAATCTGGATATGCTCATTACATCTCCACAGCCGGATTTTGAAAATCTTGGGAGATATTACGAAAGTGAGGATTATATTTCGCACACAGATAACAAACGATCCGTTTTTGAAAAAGCGTATCATTTTGTAAAAAATATTGCTTTAAAAAATAAATTGAATCTCATCAATTTAGAACAATCTAAAAAAGGAAAAATTTTAGACATTGGAGCCGGAACAGGAGATTTTTTGTTAACTGCAAAAAATGACGGCTGGAAAACTATCGGAGTAGAACCAAGTGAAAAAGCAAAAGAAATTGCGAAAAGAAAAGGAATTTCATTTGTGGAAGAATTCAGTGAATTGGAAAATAATTCTTTTGACGTAATTACAATGTGGCACGTTTTGGAACACGTACCAAATTTAGAATTACAAATTCAGGAATTGAAGCGATTATTGAAGCCAACTGGAACTTTAATTGTTGCGGTTCCAAATTTTAAATCCTACGACGCAAATCATTACGGTGAATTTTGGGCTGCTTTCGATGTGCCAATTCATTTTTGGCATTTCTCAAAAAAATCCATAAAATCTCTTTTTGAAAAAGTAGATATAAAATTAGAAAAAGTGCTTCCAATGAAATTCGATTCTTTTTATGTGAGCCTTTTGTCTGAAAAATATAAAACAGGAAAAATGAATTTCATTAAAGCATTTTTTATCGGTTTGCGATCAAATTTGAAAGCTTCCTCTACAAAAGAGTATTCATCACACATTTATGTTCTAAAAAACTGCTAAAACTTATTTTAAGCGCATTTAAGCCAATATTTTCTCTCAAGTAAGGGAAATTATTGGCTTTTTTTAGAATACGCTTTTAAGAAGAGCTATTAAATCCGGTTTTAATAACGATATTTTATATTATCAAATTGTACTATAAAGAAAACTAATATCATAAAAAAACAGCATTTTTTAAACTTTATGTCGGTGCTATTTATTTTTTTATATTTTTGTCTTTCATACATAAAAATTAGAAATTCAGAAAATGAAAAAAGCATTAGTAATTATCGCGCTTTCGGTTTTAGTTGTTTCATGTGAGAAAACGGCTGAAGTAAAGGAAGTAAAAACAGCTTACGTAGATACTTCGGTTTTGATGAAAGAGTACACTGAAGCAAAAGACCTTGAAGCAAAATACAAAGCACAATCAGAAGAAAAAGGAAGACAACTGCAAGCTGAGATAAATCGTTTTAAACAAGATGCTGCTAATTTTCAAAGTCAGGCACAGGCAAACGGTCAGGCCTGGGCGCAACAAAGAGGTGCTGAATTACAAAAAAGAGAACAGCAATTAGGTTATGCTCAACAACAATTAGCTCAGCAACTGCAACAAGAAAGCGGTGTTGAAATGGATTCTCTTGTAAGCGGTGTAAAAAAATTCATTAAAGACTACGGTAAGAAAAATGGCTATTCATATATCTACGGAACAGGTGATGCAGCAACAGTTTTATATGCAGAAGACAAATACGATATTACAAAAGAGATTGTGAAAGCCTTAAACGATAAATATAAAGCTCAGCCAAAAACAGATGCAACTAAAGAAGAGGCAAAAAAATAACAACCAAAATAACTAACTATTTTAAAAACCTAAATCTATTTACAGATTTAGGTTTTTTTATTTATAAAAATGCGATACTTTTAGTTTTCAATATACGCCCAATGCAAAACGTTTCACAAGCAGCTGCTTACACTTTACAATTCATTAATCAAACGCAAAAATCGATATTCCTGACCGGCAAAGCAGGGACAGGAAAAACTACACTTTTACGTGAAATTATTGCTACTACTCATAAAAATACGGTTGTTGTTGCACCCACCGGAATTGCTGCCTTAAATGCGGGCGGAGTCACTATTCACTCTATGTTTCAACTGCCATTTTCGGCTTTTATTCCTTCGTATGAAAATAATTCTCAGTTTACAGAAACTGTAAAATTTGAAAATAAGGAAACTTTACGCCGCCATTTTAAAATGAATAATGTGAAGCGTAATGTCATCAGAAATATGGAATTGCTGATTATTGATGAAGTAAGTATGTTACGTGCTGATTTGCTGGATGCCATAGATTATATGATGCAGACCGTACGTAAAAATTCACAGGCATTTGGAGGCGTACAGGTCCTTTTTATTGGTGATTTATTGCAGTTGCCGCCTGTGATTCGGGATGAAGAATGGCGAACTTTACGGAAGTATTACAAAGGAAAATTCTTTTTCCATTCGCATGTAATTCAGCAAAATCCGCCGCTTTATATTGAATTATCTAAGATTTACCGCCAGACTGATGATTCTTTTATCTCAGTTTTGAATAATCTTCGAAACAATCAGATTACTCCGGAGGATATCCGGATTTTAAACGAATATGTCAAACCTGATTTCGATTTGAAAAATAATCCGGGCTATATTACGCTTACCACACACAATGCAAAGGCTGATTCGATTAATGAACAGGCAATTGGTGATTTAGCAGGAAATGAGTATGCTTATCAGCCTTTTATTGTTGGAGATTTTCCCGAAAAGATATTTCCGGTTGAAGAAAATCTAAAACTGAAAGTGGGAGCACAGGTTATGTTTGTTAAAAACGACCTATCTTTTGATAAAAGATATTTCAACGGAAAAATGGGGGTCATAAAATCACTTTCATCAGAAGAAATCTTTGTGCATTTTCCGGAAGAGAATAAAACTATTGAGGTTGAAAAATACGAATGGAAAAATATCCGGTATAAAATAAACGAGCTTACAAAAGAGATAGAAGAAGATGTTTTAGGCACTTTTGCCCATTATCCTCTAAAATTGGCATGGGCAATTACGGTACATAAAAGTCAGGGACTAACTTTTGAGAAAGCTGCGCTTGATGTATCGCAAGTTTTTTTGCCCGGACAGGCATACGTAGCGTTGTCACGTTTAACTTCTTTAAAAGGCCTTATTTTGCTTTCTCCTCTTCAAATGAACGGTATTTCTAACGACCAGGATGTAATGGATTATGCATTGAATAAAGCAACTGAAGCTATTTTAGAAAAACAATTGCATTTTGAAACTAAAAATTTTATTCATAACTATTTGATTAACAGTTTTAACTGGTCAGATTTAGCTCAGGAATGGCGTAATCACAGATTTAGTTATAATGAAAATGCTGCTAATTCAGAAAAATCCAAACATTCCGTTTGGGCGCATAAGCGTCTTGATACAATTGAATTGCTGATAGATCCTTCGCAAAAATTTGTGCAACAGCTTAATAAAATTTTTAGTAAAGAAACCGTTGATTTATTTTTTGTGCAGGAAAGGGTAGTGGCGGCCTATGATTATTTTTTTAAACCTATGGATAAACTGGTTACAGATCTTTTGCAGAAAATGGCCGAAATTCAGAAATTCAAAAAAGTAAAAGAATTTTACGAAGAATTAGCTTTATTGGATGATCTGCAAACAAAGGCTGTTTTACGCATAATGAAGGCCAAATTGCTCATTGAAATTGTAGTTTCGGGCGAAACCATCTGCAAGGAAAAATTAACGTCCTCAGCGATTAAAAACTACAAATCAGATAAGATTGCGAAAATTCGCGAAGAGTTTCAAATGAGCAATACTGATATTTTTAAACTCGATGAGCCAGTTGCACGCTACACGGCCAAAAAATTAGATAAAAACGAGCCAAAAGCAATTAAGAAAACTACGGTGGAAGAAACATACGATTTGTGGATTGAGAAAAATTCGGTTCAGGATATTGCCCGTCTTCGCAAGCTTACGGTACAAACAATTGAAATGCATCTGGTAAAATTAATTCAGGCAAAAAAAATCGAAATCTCGGATGTTTTACCGTACGATAAAATATTGGCGCTGCGGGATGCTTTCGAATTTTATCAGGAGGAATCTTTAAACGGATTAAAAGAAAAGCATGGCGATGAATTTACCTGGCATGAACTTAAAATGTTTAAGGCCAGTATAAATTAAGTATCTTTAAGTGAATGTTTCACGTAAAACACAGATTAATTAATTTATAAGAAAATGAAATTTAAAATCATAACGCTATTTTTTGTTGGTCTCTTTTCAAATTTAGCTTTAAGTCAGGATTTGAAACCTGAATACCAGAAGTTCATCAAAACCTTTATCAACAGTGTAAAGAATGATAAAAAAGAAGCTGTTGCAAATATGATTTCGTATCCTTTCAAAAGGGAATATCCTATACCAGCAATCCAAAACAAAACTGAATTCATAAAGCGTTATAATGAGATTTTTGATGCGGCTTTAAAGAACGAAATTATAATATCGAATTCTGCTAAAGACTGGTCAGAAATGGGCTGGAGAGGTATTATGCTGAATCAGGGTACAATATGGTTTGATACTGACGGACGCCTGATTTCGATAAATTATGAGTCAAAATTTGAAAAGGATTTGAAAAATAAGATCATTGCTAATGAAAAAATGAAATTACATTCTTCGATAGCTAAATTTAAAAATCCCGAATGTGTATTGGAAACCAGCAAATTCAGAATTAGAATTGATGATTTAGGAAATAATAATTACAGATATGCTTCCTGGCCTTTAAAAAAGAAAATGAGTGATGAACCCGATCTTGTAATTACTAAAGGAAAGATTATTTTAGATGGAAATGGCGGAAATCATCGATTCAAATTTAAAAAAGGTCAATACATCTACGAATGTCATATATCTCCTTTACGCGAAAATGGTTCAGCTCCTGCAGGTTTGACGATCTACCAAAACAAAAAGGAAATTCTTTCTCAGGACGCTAAAATTGTTTCACGTTAAACAAAAAATCCTATTCGCTTTGAATAGGATTTTTTGTTTTTATAAATTTTCAATTAAAATCCAGGCATCCGGATTTTCAGCCTTTTGTATTTCTTTTTGAGCTTTTACAGCCTCAGCCATAGTGGCGTAACTTCCATACAAAACTGGGAATAACCCATGTTTGTTTTCATCCAGCATTCTGGCTTCGTAACCATTTTTTATTAATTGGTTATACGCTTTTTTTGCGTTCTGCTCACTTCTAAAAGCACCTGCAATAATGTGATAGGGCATTGTTTTATCAACTGATTCTGTTTTTGAAGTATCTACAGAAAGCGTTACAGCTGGTAAAGGATTTTGGATCATAAAGGTAGCTTCCTGAATTTTGTTCTGTACCTTTTTCTGAACACTACTTTCAACAACAAGTGTTTGTGTTGCAATTTCTTTTTGATAAAGCGGATAACCGATACTTCCTGTAATTCCAAGACCTAAAACGAATATTGCAGCATATTTTAAATATGAATTTGAAGATTTTCTTTCTTCATCAGCGTATAATGCAACAGGTTCTTGTTCTTCGATTCTCTGAATTTCCTTTTCGAAATTTTCTCTTTTTACCAAAGGCGAGACAAAAGGGCTCAATCCAAAGGAAGTAGTCAAATAATTATTTTGCTGGTTGGGACTGAAAACTAAATTGTTATCACTATTCAAACGAATTTCACCAATATTTTTCAAATATAAAATTCCATCCTCTTCTAAAGCCTTTTTCCAGTTTAAAATTTCAAAAGCAATGGCACTGACAGCAAAACCATAAGATGTTTTTTCTGTATTGGCTATATGATTTGCCAGCAAACCATCATTGTTTTTGATTTGACTGTTGAAAGAAACCATTTTCTTAGGTGGAAAAAACGAATTTGTGCTTTCAGTAAGCTGTGCGGACTGAATTTCAGTTAAGAATGCGCCAAATCCTGGAACCGTTACACACTGATAACGATATAATAACTGCGAGATGTAAGTTTCGATTTTCATACTAACAAAGTTATGCATCCAATATAGTTATCAAAAATTTATTCACAATTTTTATTAACAATCTGAATATTATTGCAGATGTTTATTTTCCAGTCAGTTAAATTATTTTTGATTTAGTGATTAATTCTTTTTGACTTTGAAAAGCTTAGTTTTTGAAAGAATTTACTTGTAATTATTATATTTGCTAAAATAAAAACAAAATCTTGTTTTTAAAAATTTTCATCCTTAAAAATTATATAAGCCCATGTCAGAACAAGATTTATTTTATTTATTAGCCTTATTGCGGGTAGAGGGTGTCGGAGATATTATGGCTAAGAAATTATTGGCCAATTTTGGCAGTGCCGAAGAGATTTTCAAGGCAAAAACAAACCAAATTGCTGCCATAGATGGAATTGGATCAGTATTATTGAAAAATATCAAGGATAAAACTGTATTTGAAAAAGCAAACAGGGAACTTGAATTCATCAATAAAAATAATATACAAGTGTCTTTTTTTAAAGACGAAAATTATCCTGATCGTCTAAAACATTGTATAGATTGCCCGGTGTTAATTTTTTCTGCCGGAAATATTAGTTTAGAAAATAAAAGAATAATAAGTATTGTCGGTACAAGACAAATTACGTCATACGGAATTGAATTTTGCAGAACACTGATTGAAGATCTGTCTCCTTTAAATCCCATAATTGTTAGTGGTTTTGCATATGGAGTTGACATTGTAGCACATCAGCTGGCGATAGAAAATAAACTGCAGACTATTGGTGTATTAGCGCATGGATTAAATCAGATTTATCCGAAAGTACATAAAAAATACATGTCAAAAATGGAGGAGAATGGAGGTTTCATAACCGAGTTTTGGAGCTCAGCCAATCCTGACAAAGAGAACTTCGTCAGACGAAACCGAATTGTTGCCGGAATGTCCGAAGCTACAATCGTTATAGAATCTGCTGACAGAGGAGGCTCACTCATTACAGCCAATATAGCAAACGACTATAATCGTGATGTTTTTGCCGTTCCCGGCCGTGTAACTGACAAATACAGTCAGGGCTGCAATCAATTGATTAAAACACAAAAAGCAAGTGTACTAACCTGTGCTGCCGATTTGGTTTATATGCTCAATTGGGATATTAAAAGCGATATAAAACCCGTTCAGAAACAATTGTTCGTTGAACTGGAATCGGAAGAACAAATAATCTACGATTTCCTTCTTAAAAATGGGAAAGAACTGCTTGATATAATTGCACTTCAATGTGAATTTCCGATTTATAAAATATCAGGAATTCTTTTAAATATGGAATTAAAAGGAGTAATCAGGCCTTTGCCGGGGAAATTATTTGAGGCAATTTAATCTTAATGATCTGATTTATGAGACTTGAAAATATTTATGAAAAATAAAATTAAGGACAGCCCACAAAATAACATATGAACCATAAAATTTTCGAAAGACAATAATGCTAATGTGAGTATAATGATCTCAAAATGTGCAATAGAAAAACAGAAGTTTGTCTTTCGACGAAAGAGAAAAATTATTAAATATCCAATGATAAAAAGAATTTGAGAAAAGGTAAAAATTAATGCAGTATAAAAAACCTGATTCGAAAAATCATATGCCCATCCAACAGTTTTGTTTATTCCGTATGACTGCTCATTTCCAAATAAATAACCCAATATAAAGCCAAATCCATAAAGGAATATTAAGAGAAAACAGAGATAATTTGTAAATATTTTTCTCAGCATTTTATTTAATTATTTTTTAAATCGATTTTGTAAATTTTACATAAAAAACCCGACAATATTTTTAAACTGTCGGGTTTGCAATATTTATTTACCAAATCCAAGTACTTCCCGAACCCTGGCCAAAACGCCATCGGCTACAACAGAAGCTTTTGAAGCTCCTTTTTTCAATAAAGCATCAACTTCTTCGAGGTTGTTTATGTAATAATTGTATCGCTCTCTTTCTGTTTTGAATTTCTCAGTAATTAATTCAAATAAAGCTTGTTTGGCATGACCATAACCATAATTTCCACCTAAATAATTGGATCTCATTTGAGCAATCTGAGCTTCATCTGCTAAAAGGGAATAGATTGCAAAAGCATTACAGGTATAAGGATTTTTAGGAGCTTCAAGCGGAGTACTATCAGTTTCAATGCTCATCACCTGTTTTCTTAAAGCTTTATCGTCTAAGAAAATGTTAATGATATTGTTGGCAGATTTACTCATTTTCCCACCGTTTGTTCCAGGAATAAGCATGATATTTTCCTGAATTTTAGCTTCAGGAAGTACAAAAGTTTCACCCATTTGATGATTGAAACGGGAAGCCACATCACGCGTGATTTCAAGATGCTGCAATTGGTCTTTTCCAACCGGAACAAATTCGGCATCATAAAGCAAAATATCTGCAGCCATTAACATCGGGTAGGTAAAAAGTCCGGCATTAACGTCATCTAAACGGTCTGATTTATCTTTGAAAGAATGTGCTAAAGTCAAACGCTGATAAGGAAAAAAGCAACTTAAATACCAGGTCAGTTCAGCTGTCTGAGCTACGTCAGACTGTCTGTAAAATGTAACTTTATCCGGGTTTAAACCACATGCAAGCCATGCTGCAGCTGTACTATAGGTATTTTCTCTTAATGTTTTACCGTCTTTTATTTGAGTAATCGAATGCAAATCAGCTATAAACAAATACGATTCGTTTGCCGGATTATTTGATAATTCGATTGCAGGAATAATTGCCCCTAATAAATTGCCTAAGTGTGGTGTTCCGGTACTCTGAACCCCGGTTAGTATTTTTGCCATTTTATTTTTTTCTTAAACGCAAATATTGCAAAGTTTTTACAATATCCGAAAGGTTATTTTTTCTTATTCGCAAAGTTCGCAAAGTTTTTTGCAATGCTCTTAGTGTTTAGAAGTTTTGTTTTCTTAAAATGGCAAAAAATCTGTCCATCGAAAATCTAAATTCACATCTGTTTTCTTACATTTGAAGCTATGAAAGGAATTAAAATTATTTTTTGGATTTTTTGGCGTATTTGGTTTTACATTTTAATGGCCATTCCAATATTGATTATGCTGCCATTTTTAGTGGCTTCAATTATAACGGAGAGCGGATATCCCTATTTTTTTAAAATGGCCCGCATTTGGGCAAAATTCATCCTTTTCGGGATGGGTTTTTATTATAAAGTAGAGCGTCTGCAAAAGCTGGAAAAAGGCAAAAGTTACATGATTGTTGCTAACCATACTTCAATGACGGATATCATGCTGATGCTGGCAATTATAAAAAACCCGTTTGTTTTTGTTGGGAAGAAAGAGTTGGTAAAGATTCCGTTGTTTGGATTTTTCTATAAAAGAACCTGTATTTTAGTGGATAGAAATTCTTCAAAAAGTAAAAACGAAGTTTTTAAAAGAGCTCAAAACAGATTAAATCAAGGACTTAGCATTTGTATTTTTCCTGAAGGAGGTGTCCCTGATGATGAATTAGTTTTATTGGATGAATTTAAAGATGGTGCTTTTAGATTGGCAATAGATCATCAGATTCCAATTGTTCCAATCGTTTTTGCTGATAATAAAGAGCGTTTCTCTTATACTTTTTTAAGCGGAAGTCCCGGTAAGATGAGAGTAAAAATTTTCCCTTTTATTGAAACAAAAGAATTAACAGGAGAAGACAGAAAAGATCTTCGTGACCAAACCAGACAATTGATTTACAAAGGATTACTTGAATTTAAGAAGTAATTTGATGAGATAAAATAAAACATTAAACCCGGTAAGCTGAAAAGTTTACCGGGTTTTAATTTTGAACTAAAACCCCTTTTATATTCAAAATTTATCTGTGAATTATTTTTTCTGAAATAAATCGTAATATTTTTTTAATTTTTGATTTGTTCTTTTTACGATTTTTATTCAACTCGACTTCTTTTTTTTCTTTCATGGTGTGAAATATTAAAGTTTATAAAAAAGAGTTAATCAAACTCCAGTTAACTGTAATAATATAGAGTATTACAAATTAAAATGGTTGCGTAAAAAAAAGAAGAAAAATCTGAAAATAATAAAAACCCGTTAGTAACCAAACAAAAACTAACGGATTTTTATTGAAAGATAACCACCAAACTTATTCTAAAAAGTATTGAAAGTATTATGACAACCTTTCAAAGTTTTTACGTTTATAAAGATGATATAATTCATAAAAGGTTGCTTCATTTTTTTGAATTTTTAAAATAAAAAACCCGACATTCAAATGTCGGGTTTAAAAGAGTCTGTAACTCAGATTTATAAAGTTTAAGCATTAGCCAATTCTTTAATATATTCTTTAATTTTTGTTTCTAATTCATCAGCTAATTCCGGATTATCTTTAATTAAAGTCTTAACGGCATCACGTCCTTGACCTAATTTAGTATCTCCGTAGCTAAACCATGATCCTGCTTTTTTAATAATATCAAATTCAACAGCCAAATCCAATATTTCTCCGGTTTTTGAAACCCCTTCTCCGTACATAATATCAAATTCAGCAGTTTTAAATGGTGGGGCAACTTTGTTTTTTACAATTTTCACTTTAGTTCTGTTTCCAATAACATTTTCACCATCTTTTATTTGGGCTGAACGACGGATATCCAAACGTACCGAAGCGTAAAATTTCAATGCATTACCACCGGTTGTAGTTTCAGGATTTCCAAACATTACACCTATTTTTTCCCTCAATTGGTTGATAAAGAAAACGGTACAATTTGTCTTGCTGATAGTCCCGGTAAGTTTTCTTAAGGCCTGTGACATTAATCGGGCATGAAGACCCATTTTTGAATCTCCCATTTCGCCTTCGATTTCACTTTTTGGAGTCAATGCGGCAACAGAGTCAATAACCACAATATCTATTGCGCCAGAACGAATAAGATTTTCGGCAATTTCTAAAGCCTGCTCCCCGTTATCCGGCTGAGAAATAATCAGGTTTTCTATATCTACCCCTAATTTTTCAGCATAGTTTCTATCGAATGCATGTTCGGCATCAATAAAAGCAGCGATTCCTCCTGCTTTTTGTGCTTCTGCAATTGCATGTAAAGTAAGAGTGGTTTTACCAGATGATTCCGGACCGTAAATTTCGATAATTCTTCCCTTTGGATATCCGTTTACTCCAAGTGCTAAATCAACACCAAGCGAACCAGAAGAAATTGTTTCAACTTCTACAATAGCTTTGTCGCCCATTTTCATTACGGTTCCTTTTCCGTAAGTTTTATCTAATTTATCTAGTGTAAGCTGTAACGCTTTTAATTTGGCATCTTTCTCTGAACTCATCTTTTCTTTTTCTTTTTCTTTCATCTAAAATTTATAACTTTTTTCAAACTAAATCAGATTTAATAACTTCCTGATTTAGATTTATGTGCGCATGTAATTTTGTAAAAATACTTCTTTTTTTTGAAGTTCATTGCCTCAAATTGTTACAAATTGAGACAATTTATGCTATAAAAATAAAGCCTTTAATTCTGTAGCATCTGATGGTTTTATTTTGCCTGCAAGCAGTAAACTCAATTGTTTACGACGTAATGCTGCATCAAAACGTTGAATTTCGAGTTCTGTTTCAGGAGTAATAGGCGGTACTTCAACGGGTCTTCCACTATCATCTACTGCTACAAAAGTATAAATGGCTTCGTTGGCTTTGGTTCTGCTACCGGATTCACGGTCTTCTACCCAGACATCAATAAAAACCTCCATAGAACTTTTAAAAGATCTGGAAACCTTTGCTTCAATTGTCACAACGGCACCAAGGGGAATAGCTCTGTTAAAAGCAACATGATTTACTGACGCAGTAACTACAATTCGACGTGAATGTCTTCGGGCAGCAATACTGGCAGCACGATCCATACGCGCCAATAATTCACCGCCAAAAAGATTATTTAGAGGATTTGTTTCACTGGGTAAAACCAAATCGGTTAATATAGTCAGAGATTCTGAAGGGTGTTTTGGATTCATTTTTTTTAAGGTAAAATTTGAAAAATGACTGATTAATTCAGCCAGTAAACCGCCATTACAGCCGGAATAAAGTAAATTACTATAGTTCTCGCCCCATCATAATCCTTAGCCAGTCTTTGACCGAAAAGCATCATTAATAAACAGATACAAGAAAAAATGGCGCCGTAAAAACCAAATTCACGACCGCTTTTTGTTAATAATTGTATGACACCAACTACGCATAAAATTCCGGAAATTAATTCTAAAATTAAAAGATGAAGAAGCGCAAGAGGAACGCTATTTTTCAGAATTGTTTTAGCAAAATGTTCTTTAAGCCAGGAAACATTTTCTTTCCAGTAAAAAATTTTCTCATAGCCTGATTGTAAGAAAGTCAGAGCTAAAAAAATCAATAGTAAAGCAGAAGCAACATTAGTCATTAAAAATTATTTTTTATGAATTAAACGAGTAAGTTTTATGGATAAATCAGTAAGGATTATTTTTGCATTTCCGTTTCTTTCAATGTGATACAACGCATCTGAAAGTTCTTTGAAAATGAGATGAATATTGTTTCCGTTTACGAAAGGAGCAAAATTTTCCAGCTTAAATTTATCAACTTTTGGTTCAATATAAACTAAACCTGGCGCTTCATAATTAAGCAAAAGTGCCTGTCTGAACATTTCGATACAAAACTGAATGAATTTTTTCTGACTTTCTCGTCCCAAACCCGCAATTTCTTCACTCCATGAAATTAAATCCTGTATAGCCGCAGCATTTCCCTTGGCTCTAAATGCCGCACGAACCCAATTAACAAACCATTGTTCAAAGGGATATTCAGAATCATCTTCTTTTAATAAGGACATTGCTTTATTAAAATTTCCCTGTGCCTGATGTGCAATTTTTTTAGCTAAGTTACTATTTATATTATGTTGAGAAACCAATGCTTCTGCAATTGTCTTTTCCGGCAAACCATTAAAGTGAATTACCTGACAACGTGAGCGTATAGTTTGAATAATATCTTCTTCATTTTCTGAAATCAGAATAAAAATAGTTTTATCAGATGGTTCTTCTAATAGTTTCAATAATTTATTAGAGGCAGCAATATTCATTTTATCAGCCATCCAGATAATCATGATTTTATAACCGCCTTCATATGATTTTAGTGAAAAGGATTTTAAAACTTCCTGGGCATCTTCAACACGAATTTCACCCTGTTTGTTCTGTACACCCAAAATTTTATACCAGTCAAATAAGCCACCATAAGGCATCTCATGGATAAAGGTACGCCAGTCCTGAATGAAATCTAAACTTTTAGGTTTTGTTTTAACATCCTCTGTGGTTACGGTTGGATAAATAAAATGCAGATCAGGATGCGAAATATTTTCAAATTTTAGATTGCATGCATCATTTCCGTTTAAATTTTCGTTACCTGTATTGTTGCATAAAATGTATTGCGCGTAGGCAATAGCGGTAGATAATGTACCACTTCCTTCAGGCCCAATAAATAATTGTGCATGTGGAATTCTTCCTGAAGAAGCACTTTTAATTAAGTGGCTTTTAATGTAATCCTGGCCTAAAATTTCTGAAAATTGCATAGAGCAAAGATATAAGAAATTGAGAGAGTCAAAAACATTATAAATTAAACTTTAATTATTCAATTTAATTTTTATTGGATAGCTTGTTTTTAACTTGATTGTTAATTTTTATTCTGTCAGGTTTTGTTAATGTTGAGGTTTTTTGCAAGAGATATTAAGATTTTTTTGTTAATATTTTTTCCTAATTAAGGATTAAATCAACTTTTTTTTAGTTTAATATATTGAATCAAAAAACAGTTTTTCTATCTATATTTAGATAAAAATCTTACATAAACTGTATTATTGGGAAATTAATTTTAACATATGGGAAGTCCTTATTTTACAGGTATTTGAATATAATTTTAAGTTTTTTTTAAGTCTTTTTTTTAAAAAAAAAAATATTAAAGTTGCAAATTAAGTTAATTTACATATTTTTGTTTTCATCAACAACAAACTTTTAATAAGAATCTATGAAAGGGAAAATTATTTTTTTAAGTGTATTTTTTTTATTGACTACAGGGGCTGTATCTGCCCAGGCTAAAAATGCTCCAAAAAGTATTATTAGTACAACAGCTCTTATCCGTAAATATCACGACCAAAAAGAATTAAGTGGTATGCAAAAAGGAGAATTATTGGAGTTATACATTGAGCGTATCAAAGTACTGGTAAAAACACTTCCTTACATTGCCCTGGTTACCAAACCTGGAGTTACAATGGCGGATTTAGGTATCCCGGACGATAATGAACACAAAAAATCTTTAGAAAATCAGGCTATAGGAACGACTACTTTCTTAGATACTACTGTAGATTTTCAAAGAAAAATGATGCCTTACTCAGACAAGGCGAATTTAATTGCAGCAATATTATTTTACGAAGGAACATTGAAATCTTTACATGAATTCAATGAATTGAATGAAATGTAATTTTTTGAAATATTTTTAAAACCCTTTTTAGAATTTCGTCGTATATGAATTAAAATTCATTAGCGAATTTTAAAAAGGGTCTTAAAACAACTCGTTTTCGATGTATTCTAATTTTTTTGGAAACGCGGGATGAGTTTTTATAATTAACGCATCCCAAATTTATTATTAACCCTAATACCCCCTTATCATGAAAAAATTTACTCAAATTATCTGCGTTCTTTTCACAGTTGCAAGTATGAGTGCTCAGCAAGAAAAAGGAATTATGGGCTACAACAATTGGTTGAACAACTGGACCGAATTTAAGCCTAACAAAGTTGAATACAGTGAAGCTAACCAAATTTTAGCTGGAAACATTTCAACAAATACAAAGTTGCTTAAGAGAAATGTTTATGTTTTACAGGGTAATGTTTATGTAACTAATAACGCAGTTTTAACGATTGAACCCGGAACATTAATTATTGGTGATTTCGAAACAAAAGGAACGTTGGTAGTCACAAAAGGTGCATCAATTGTAGCAGACGGTTTAGAAACAGATCCTATCGTATTCACTTCTAACAGAAGTCAGAAAAAAGCTGGTGACTGGGGAGGAATAGTGATTCTTGGTGATGCTCCAATTAATAAATTTGGAAATGTTGGTTCTTATAACTTAGATCTTGACCCTACACGCACTACCTACGGTGGTGATAATGCTGCTTCAAGTTCAGGAATTTTAAGATTTGTGAGAATCGAATTTGCTGGTAAAAAAGTAAAAGGTGCCGGTAGTTTCAACGGTTTAACTCTTGCAGGTGTTGGAAACAAAACAATTTTAGAAAACATAATGGTTAGTTATTCTGCAGGAGATTCATTTGGATTTTTTGGAGGAGACCTAAATGCTACTAAATTGGTTTCTTATAAATCTATCAATGATGATTATAAATTTACTCAGGGCGTGCAATGCCGTTTGCACAATTCTCTTGCAGTAAGATCTTCTTATTTATCAAGTAACAAAGACGGATCGCGTTGTTTAGAAGTTGCTTCATATGAAAAGAAAAGTGAAACAGATTTTACTAAAAAACAAACTTTAGTTGTAGCATCAAATATAACGATGCTTAATGACAGTGAAAATATTAATGCAGACATTCAGTCCGGTTTAGTTAAAGAAGCTATCTATATTGCTGAAAACGCCTCTCTTGAAATGAAACGTAGTGTAATTTCAGGTTTTAATCCTGCTGTTTTGTTAGACAGTAAAATAGAAATTAATAACGACAATCTTAAGAAAATTAAATTTGAAGAAATGTATTTCAACCTGTGTAAAGGAAATATATTTACAGAATTTAATTCTAACAATGAAGATTTAGAGAGCTGGTATGGCAATAGCGTGTTCTTTAATGTGTATTCTCAAAGCGACAACAAAGAAACTTTTATAGATATTTTTAATCCAAAAAAACCAGATTTCAGACTTCAATTAGGAAAAATTACTGCTTCCAGCGGTAATAGATAAATAGATTTAGATTTTTATTTCAAAGCGTAAATTTTATTAATAAAGTCCCCAGACAATTTATGTATACGTCTTAAAGCAGGACCCAAATAAAGATCAAAAAAGAATATGGCCCCAAGCATTAAAAAGTATTTTATATATACAATATTTTTGGTTTCCCCTTTGACATTAAGCTTATATTCTCAAAGCAAAATTGAAAAAACTATAAATTCAAATTTTGTTATTGATAGTGCTGTTACGTTAAAAAATTCAAACCAAACAAACGCAATAATTACACCTGTAATTAATTTAGAGTTTTCTAAACAGTTTATAGCGGAGCTATCCATCCCCAAGGATAGCTTTGCTGTAGAAGCTGTAAGAATTGATGAAGGAAACACAGATGTCAACTCTAAAAATCAATCAAAAAATATCGCTGCGTATTCTGCACTTGCAAAAGATATTATTGAGAATTATAAATATGATTTTTCTGAAACCTTTATAGATATTTTGTTTTTTGAAGATATAGACTTAGCAAGAATTCGTACTATATGATGAAAAAAACTACTCTTTCTCTGATAAAATCATTACTTTTTTTAGGAGTATTTTTCTTTACAGTTTACCAGTCTAATGCCCAGGCTACAATTTCAGCCAGTAAATCTGATTTTGTCAATATTTGCGCAGGAGAAATAGTAAATGGCAAACCCTTTAATGAGTATTACACAACTTTTACATACAGTGGCTTGCCTGCTGATGTAACTTTTGGTGTTGAGATATCTGACGAGAATGGTAATTTCTTAGCTACTCCTGCCTTTCTTAATGTAATAGAAGAAACAACAATATCTGCTACGCAAAAAACGATTAAGTTTGCAATTCCTTTGGAATTAAAGGGATCTGATAATTATAGTTTAAGAATAAAAAGTAGTAATGGTATCAATAGCCAGAGAATAAGAAATTTTGTAAATAGTGATACTTTTTCTATTTTTTATAAAAATTATGCGGATTCATTTTCAATTAATAATCAGGGTCCTAATGCTGCTTTTTGTGGTGGGGGTAGCCTGACACTTTCTATTGACAATCCTACACCAGCTGTTAAAGAATCTTCACCTGTAAACTATACGAACCTAAAATACATTTGGTATAAAGATGATGTATTAATTCCAGGACAAAACGCTGCAAGTTTAGCAGTCAACACTGCAGGAAATTATTACGCAAAAATTGATTATGGTCCGTGTTCTGATAATAATTACAGTTCCAACCGTGTAAATGTTACAAGTATATCCGGATCAGGATCTACAACCACTATTTCATCGAGTTTGGGTAATCCTTTTTGTGCAAATGGAGGTAATACAGTTTTAACTGCAACTTCAGGAAATAGTTATGTTTGGAAAAAAGATGGTGTGGTAATAAGTGGTGTAACAACCCGTACTTATGCGACTAATGAAGGTGGCGTTTATACAGTTGATGTAAATTTTGGAGGATGTACAGCTTCAGGAAGCATTAATTTAATCAGTAATAGCTTTGATGCGAGTATTGATGTTGCTGAAACAACTACTATCGAAGAAGGTGAAACATTAAGTGTGACTGTAACAGATGACGCTTCAAGTCCAACTTACGAATGGTATTTGAATGGTAATCTTATTCCAGGGGCAACAGCAGATACTTATTTAGTTTCTTTTAGAGGAAATTACAGAGTAAAAATTTCTCAGTCAGGAGGGTGTATTTCTTCAAAAGAATTTACTTTTAAAGTTAATGGCCCACCAAGTCTTGCTACAGTAATTCCAAACGTGATTAAATTAAGCACTTCACCATATTGGAATATTCCAGATGAGTATAGAAATGAAAACACAAAAGTTATAATAATAAGTTCAAATGGTGAAAAAGTTCTGGATGTGGTCAATTATCAGGGTGATTGGCCACAAACAGGATTAGATATTAAAAATGTAAATCCGGTATATTACTATGTTATTAAAGGCGATGCAGGTGAAAAAAAAGGATCAATAACGGTGCTAAAATAATATGAAGAAATTTTTACTATTCTTAACTTTATTTTACGGTACATCCCAATTACTCTATTCTCAGGATACTAATGAGAATGGAGTTGTTTCGTTTTCATTACCTATTCGAAATTCACTAAAATTTAATAGATACTTAATTAACCCTACATTCAGTTTTGTACGTGAGCAAAACCCAATGATAAGTTTTTATAATAAAAGACAATACATACAATTTGATGATGCTCCAAACACTTATCTTTTCAATTATTCAGGACGTTTGAAAGAAAATGATGGGTATGCGATAGGTTTATTCCAGCAAAACTATGGTTTAATGACTGTTTTTGGCGGAGTTTTTAATTTTGCGCACAATATTGTTTTACAGGAGGACAGCAATTTAACTTTTGGATTAAATGTGGGAGCTTATCAAAGTGGTTTAGACAAAGGAAAAATAATTTCTGATGATCCAATAGAGGGAGATTATCCATCAAATACCTTATTAACTGTAAATCCCGGAATTAATTACGGAACAGCTTTTCTTGATTTTGGATTGTCAATGAACAATTTATTTCTCTATAATTTTGGTTCGGGAATTATAAAAGACGATCCTGAAAAGGCTATACAATTGCATGCGATGTATACTGGCTATATCGACAGCTACGGCTTTTTTGACCAAAGTAAATTTTCCGGTATTGTAAAAACAGAAATTAAAAAGGACAATACCATAATTTCAGGACTCGCTATGCTTACTATTCCACAAGGAATCTGGGCACAGGCGGGTTATAATACGTTATATGGAGTTTCAGCAGGTTTGGGACTTAACATAACACCTAACATTGCTATAGAATATAATTATGAAAGAGGTTTCGGTAATTTTACTAATCTTGGCTCCTCTCATGAATTTGTAATTGCTTATAAATTTAAAAACACCAATTATTATTATGGAGACGATGAAGAAGGCTCTCTGATAGATACTTCTAAACCAAAACCAGTAATAGCTAAAAAATCAACAGCTCCTATTACAAGAGTTGATGGAGCAACAAAAGCAAAATTAGCTGCAGATGCAAAAGCCAAAGCCGATGCTGAAGCATTACAGGCAAGATTAGCAGCAGCTGAAAAAGTTAAGGCAGATGCCGAGGCTGCAAGAGCAAAATTAGCTGCAGATGCCAAAGCAAAAGCTGATGCCGAAGCATTAAAAATTAAATTAGCGGCAGATGCAAAAGTAAATGCTGATGCTGAAGCAACAAAAGCAAAATTAGCAGCAGATGCCAAAGCCAAAGCTGATGCCGAAGCATTAAAAATTAAATTAGCAGCAGATGCCAAAGCTAAGGCTGATGCTGAAGCAATAAAAGCAAAATTATTAGCTGATGCCAAAGCCAAAGCTGATGCTGAGGAAGCAAAACGTAAAGCAGAAGCAAAAGCAAAAGCTGAGGCTGCAGATTTACAATCGATTATAGCAGCAGATGCCAAAGCAAAAGCAGATTCAGATGCTTTACAAGCAAGATTAGCTGCAGAAGCTAAAGCAAAAGCTGCTGCAGAAGCAAAAACAAAAGCGGCAAAAGATGCTGCGATTAAAGCTAAAGCAGCTGCAGATGCAAAAGCCAGAACAGCAGCATTAGCAGCAGAAAAGGAAAGATTAGCAGCAGAAGCGAAAGTAAAAGCTGATGCAGAAGCGAGACAAGCCAGAATTGCAGCCGAAGCCAAAGCGAAAGCTGATGCAGAAGCTTTGCAGGCAAAACTTGCAGCAGAAGCTAAAGCAAAAGCCGATGCTGAAGCACTTAAAATAAAATTAGAAGCAGAAGCCAAAGCGAAAGCTGATGCAGAAGCCCTTCAGGTAAAATTAGCTGCCGAAGCTAAAGCTAAAGCGGATATGGAAGCCTTACAAGCAAAATTACTTGCAGATGCTAAAGTCAAAGCTGATGCAGAAGCTACTAATAGAGCTAAAGCAGAAGAAGAAGCGAAAAAATTGAAATTAGCTGAAGAAGCCAAAGCCGATGCAGAAGCATTACAGGCAAAACTTGCAGCAGAAGCTAAAGCCAAAGCGGATGCAGAAGCTCTTCAGGCAAAACTTGCAGCCGAAGCCAAAGCCAAAGCCGATGCAGAAGCACTACAGGCAAAACTTGCAGCAGAAGCTAAAGCGAAAGCTGATGCAGAAGCACTACAGGCAAAACTTGCAGCAGAAGCTAAAGCGAAAGCTGATGCAGAAGCCCTTCAGGCAAAATTAGCTGCCGAAGCCAAAGCCAAAGCGGATGCAGAAGCTCTTCAGGCAAAATTAGCAGCCGAAGCTAAAGCGAAAGCTGATGCAGAAGCGCTACAGGCAAAACTAGCAGCGGAAACTAAAGCGAAAGCTGATGCAGAAGCCCTTCAGGCAAAATTAGCAGCGGAAGCTAAAGCGAAAGCTGATGTAGAAGCGCTACAGGCAAAATTAGCTGCCGAAACCAAAGCCAAAGCGGATGCAGAAGCCCTTCAGGCAAAATTAGCAGCGGAAGCTAAAGCGAAAGCTGATGCAGAAGCGCTACAGGCAAAACTAGCAGCGGAAGCTAAAGCGAAAGCTGATGCAGAAGCCCTTCAGGCAAAATTAGCAGCGGAAGCTAAAGCGAAAGCGGATGCAGAAGCGCTACAGGCAAAACTTGCAGCAGAAGCTAAAGCGAAAGCGGATGCAGAAGCCCTTCAAGCAAAATTAGCTGCCGAAGCTAAAGCCAAAGCGGATGCAGAAGCATTAGCCGCAGCAGCTCAAAAAGATGAAACTGCCAAAGAGTTGGATAACTTAACTCAAATAGTTGAAAATTCAGGTAAAGCCCAATCAGAGTTAATTGCTCAGTTTAATGCTACTGTTTCAAATAAGCAAAAAGACCTGAATGATATGAAGGAAGAAAATGATTTGAGCGAAAAAGGAATTTATAAAGAACCAAAACCATTTAAGAGTGTCAGCGCTGAGAATGCTCAGATAGAATCCCTGAAAATTCAAATAGCTGATGCAAACAGGGCTCAAAAAGATGCGATAGCTAATTTGACAAATTTATATAACGAAAGACTTAAAAAATTTCCAAATAAAAATGATGCTTTAAACAGGGCTTATTTAGAAAAAATAAATGAATTGAAAGCCGCGCAATTAAAGGCAGAGCAAGATAATATAGCTTTAATTGCAAATTTAGAGCGTATTAAAACAGAAACAGAAATTGAGAAAAAACGTAGAATTAAACGTGCGGCTTATGAAAATGATGAAGGAAGATATGCACAGGATCTTGCTGCTCTTAAACGCATTAAAGAAACAACAAAAGTAAGCAGTACACCATTGACAGAAAGCGATTTTGATTTTGGTGAAGATCAGTCTAATATGCAGATTATTAAGAATATTAAAAATTCTGAGAGTGGTTATTATCTAATTATTGCAGTTCATAACAGTGTTGAAAAACGAGACGAATTTTTAACCAAAGCTGTTGCTGCAGGACGTTCAGATGTTAATTTCTTTTACAGCGTGACGACAAGTAAATATTATATTTATTATGAAAAGCATGAAGATTTATCCGGAGCAACTAAGGCATTAGAAGCAAAAGGAAGCAAACCTTATAATAGCAAAATGGTTATTGTGAAGGTTGAAAATTAATAATAGAATCAAGAATTAAAAGAATGCTGTCCTTCTTAAAAATTAAGAGGACTAACAAAAATAAATATTTTTAAAGCGCCCAGACTTTATTTTCTAATGCCCCTTAGATTATAAAATGTAAGCCCCAAAAAAAGTAAATACCATGAAAAACCCTACTACTTTTAAAAACGAAAAAGATGTAAATATTCTGATTTTAAAGCAATATCATCATTCTTTTATAATTACTTTGTTTTTGTTTTTAAGTTTTATAACTGCTAATGCACAATTAGGTAAAGCCTTTGCTCCAAGACTTTCTGGTGGAAACATAAAGGTAAAAGGAGATGTTGTTCTAATTGGGAATACTGTTGTAAACAGGGTCAGTACTGCACCAGTATTTTCTCCTTCAGCTCCTCAAAACGGAGTAACCTATACTGGTACAGTTACAAATTTAGGTACCCTTACTAGTGAAGCTAATGTTCCTTTTAACGGAAACGGAAACAATAATGATTATTTTATTGAATATTCAGATATAGATAATGACGGTAGCACTTTTAGCTCTACTTCAGCAGATTTAATGATAAACAATTCTTGTAAAAAAATTGTTTTTGCCGGATTATACTGGTCAGCAATCTACCCATATGAAAGAAGTACTAATACCGGAACTAAATATGATGGTTCCAAACGAGTTGAAGACTGGAAAAATATCAAGTTTAAATTACCTGTTGGTGGATATCAGAATATTACTGCAGATGAAGTTATCTTTGATGGATATAACTATACAAATGTTCAAAATTCATTTAAAGACTCACCATATGTATGTTTTAAAAATGTGACAACACTACTCCAGGGCTTAGCGAATGCTGACGGTACATATACTGTTGCAAATGTAAGAGCTTCCAGAGGTAAAAGAAATGGAGGGGGAGCAGGAGGCTGGACTTTAGTAGTGGTTTATGAAAGTCCTACATTATCAAGCAAGTTTATATCTGTTTTTGATGGTTATGCTGGTGTTAATCCTGATTCAGGTACGGGATACCTCCCATCTATTGATTTTCCTGTTAATGGTTTTCAAACATTACCTCTTGGCTTTCCAGTTAATGCTAAAATAGGGGTTGGAGCACTTGAAGGAGATAACCAGTTAACAGGAGATAGTTTTCAGATTAAGTCAAGTTCATTACCGGCTGCAACTCCTTTTACGAGGATTAGTGATGCGGTAAACCCAGATACAAATTTCTTTAATGCGACAATTTCAAACAATGGTGCGCATCTATTAAACAGAAATCCTAATAGTACTAATACTATGGGATTTGATATTGACAATGTTATTGTTCCTAATCCATCAAATAGTGTTATTCCAAATGAGGAAAATGCAGCAACTTTAAGATTAACAACAAATGGGGATGGCTTTGGTGCTTTTGTAACGACCTTTGCAGTAGATATAATTGAACCTAAGATAACATTAACCAAAGAGGTTTTTGATTATTCTACAACTCCTCCAACCAACATGGGTAATAAGGATGTAACTTTAGGTAAGGAGTTAAATTATTTAATCGGGTTTCAAAATCAGGGTAATGATAATGCTACCAATTTTACGATTACGGATATTTTACCAATTAATACAAAATTCAATTATCCTGCTGATATTGCTTCTTTACCACCTAACCTTGTAGTTAATGGTGTTACCTATAGAGTGACTTATAGTTATGATGCTGCAACCCGTACGATTACATTTACAATTCCTAAAGAATATGTTGAAATAAATGATCCAAGGTATACTATTCGATTTAAAGTTAAAGTTGTAGAATCTTGTAGCGAGATTAGTGATGTTTGTTCTAATATTATTCAGAATACAGCATTATCAAATTATTCTGGAACTTATAATACCGGAACTTTTGGTGATAAAAGTTTAGATTCTTATACAAGTTGTAATATAGGTATTCCACAATCGACTAACTTCTTAGTAGATGTCGATGATTGTAAGTTTGAAAAAACTGAAACTTTATGTGGAACAAGTATCCAAATAAGAGCAGCCAACGGATACAGCAGTTATTCATGGTCGACAAGTCCAACAGGGACACCTGTAATAGGAACTGGTCAAACATTGACAGTTGTAAAAGAGGGTGTGTATTATGTAAAAAATACTGCACCAGCACCTTGTTTGTCAATAGAAGAAAAATTTACAGTATCGCTTCCAAACGGATTAATGGAAAATCCGGTATTGCCATACGCAAGAGCTCCATACGCAGGAAATATTACACAATGTCCTGATACGGGTAAATTTTTACCTAATTTGTTTTTATGTGGCGCAGCTGATTTTAGAGATATTAGAACCGGTATTTCAGCAACAGGAACATCAATTGTCTGGGAAAAACTTAATGAAGGCAGTTGTGCCGCTGTGACTAATGATAAATGTGCCAACGAGAATTTATCTTGTACCTGGACACAAGTGGCTACCGGACCAAATTACAAAGCAGATACAAAAGGACAATACCGTTTAACGATTAGATATCAAAATAATTGTTTCAATCAGTTTTATTTTAATGTTTATAAAAACGAATTAAATCCTACTGTAACTTATAATGACATATATTGTAATACAACAGGCAGGATTACAGTAAATGGTGTACCTGCAGGATATCAGTACAGTTTATCCAGAAATGGTACCTATACAAACAGTAATACTTTTACAATAAATTCTGCCGGGAATTATACAGTATATATAAAACAAACAGGTGTTACAACCAACCCATGTATATTTGAAGTTCCTGTTACTATTATTAACAGAAGATTAGATGTCGAAACAATTGTAACTCATCCAGTATGTTTTGGGGATAAAGGAAGTATAAAAATCAACACATCAGGTGTAAGAGGACAGTATTATTATGAGCTTTTTAGAAATGGAACATCAGTTCAAAAAGTAGGTCCAGTTAGTAATGCAGACCACCTTTTTAATAATTTAGATTCAGGAGGTTATTCTTTCACAGTAAGAACAGAGGATGGATGTACCTATACTAATCATTACGTTGGTATAAACACTCCTGCCAGTGAAATAAAAGCAATACCATCCATTATAAAACCTTTGACTGATTGCGGACCAGGAAAAATTCTGATAACAACAGATCCAAGTTGGAAAACGTACTCCTATTTTGTAAATGGCTCGACTACTTTTCAGAATTCAAAAGAAATTGATGCTCCAACAGCTGGCCTTTACACCATTAGGGTAGTTGAGGGTAACTGTGAAAAAACAGTTACAATTAATGTACCTGCAAATCCTAAACCAACTTATACAGTTTCTCATACCAACAGCAACTGTTATGATGATCCGGCAGAGATAAGAATTAATGTTACTGGTTCAACAGCTGGTTATACTATGGGTTATAGTATTAATAATGGAGGAACCTATCAAACTAGTCCGGTTTTTTCAAATTTAAATCCGGGTACTTATAACGTAAAAGTCAGATATAGTGTAACTTACCCTGTTTCCTACTATCCTTATACAGAAACACAAGAGTGTTCAGATCCTTCTCAGGAGGTAATAATTACAGGACCAACTTCGTCAGTAACTGCTTCTGCAGGTGTTGCTGAATTAGCAGGTTGTGGACCTTTACAAGGGGGACAGCCTACAGGTTTACTAAGATTTACAAATGTTGAGGGTGGAACAGCACCTTATCAATATAGTTTTGATGGAGGTGCTACCTGGCAAACTTCTCCACAAAAGTATGTTGTTTCTTCAACCGTACCCTATGATTTGCGTGTAAGAGACAATTTAGGATGTTTTTATAAAATTCCTTATAATGTTATTTTAGATCCTAAACCAGAGGACCCTTCTGTTGATAATAATATTACACCTATATACAATTGTGATGGTTCTGCTACTGCTACCGTTGTAGTAAATACACCTACGACAAATGGTGCGACCTATACTTATGAGTATTATATCAAAACAGGGTCTGCTGATCCGGTTCCTAATACTCCAATTACAAGTAATGTATTTGAAAATGTTCCTGCAGGTACACATACAGTAATTGTAAAATATAACGTGCAAACAGTTTCTACTTATAGTAATTTATTACAGGAAGATTTTGGAAGAGGTGCTGATACTCAATCACCGGGTATTAATTCTGCTTATTGCTGGGAAAAACAGGATGGTAATACTATGGCTTTTGCAACTTGTAGTCTCAATGATTGGCATCCATGGTTAATGAATGATGGGGATTACGTAGTGACGAGTGCGTTACTACCTGATCATGGTCCTGATTTTAACTGGTGGTTACCAAAAGATCATACTGCGGTATTAAATAATACTCCTCTTGTTACTGGTGGAAGGTTTTTGGCGGTAAATATTGGGGCTACTATTCCAATTGGAGCGGTTTTGTATAGCAAGCCAATTAATGATGTAATTCCTAATCAGCCAATAAATGTGTCATTGTTTATGACTAATTTATTGAAAATTACAAATAATTTACCATCTCCTCAGCTAAGGGTACAATTAGTCAAAAATGGAACTGTGATTGCATCTCAGGCTATGCCAAGTATTCCGAGAGATGAGCAATGGCATTCAAGTACCGATTTAGCAGGCACTCTTTTGAACTTAAATCCAGGTGATAATACATCTTTAGATTTTCAAATTATATCAAACAGTCAGGTTGTTACAGGTAACGACCTGGCAATAGATGATATTTTAGTTTATCAGGTACCAAAAGCGTGTGGTAATGAAATTGAAGTGCCTGTAGTGGTGAATACAAATGGAGCATTTGCAGCTCCTGCACCAAGTACACAAAATGCAAGATGCAGCGGTCAAAATAACGGTAGCATTACTATTTCTGCATCTAATTTTAATACCACAACTGGTTTCTTTTATTCTATAAATAATGGTTCAACCTGGAATACTTCTACCACATCACCGGTTGTTGTTTCTGGCTTAGCAGCCGGAACATATAAAGTCATTGTAAAAAATGATACGGCAGGAACATGTAGTTTTTCATTTGATTCAGTAATTAATAGCCCACAGGTAATTCTTATTGTTCAGGTAGATCAAACCGTGCCAACCTGTACAACAGGAGGAACTATTACAGTTACTACAGTTACAGGAGGTACAGGAAGTTATGAGTACCAACTGAGTAATTCTTCCGGAATTGTAACAGCATTCAACAATAATAAAACATTTAGTGATTTAGCAGCAGGTACTTATACTGTTCAGGTTAGAGATGCGAATGGTTGTTTGTCGCCTGCATCTGCTCCGATAACAATTACAAATCCAACTGCACCAACTGCAATGCTGGCTGCTTCAACAGACTGGTGTTATACACCATCAAATCCTGCGACTTTTGTTGTTACCGCAAGTGGAGGAGTTGGTCCTTATACTTATAAATTAGACAGCAATACTCCGGTTACTACTAATACATTTAATAATGTTGCCCCTGGAACGCATACTATTGTAGTAACAGACAGCAATAATTGTACGGCAACAATTTCAAACATTATAATTGAACCTCAATTGCAACTGAATGCGACATTATCTCAGGATTTAACATGTTTGGTTGATGGTTCTATTACTACAGCTGTATCGGGTGGTTATGGTGCACCTTATACTTATACTGTATCCCGTAACGGAGGGACACCAACTAATGTTGCTTCTTTCCCATATACAGCTACTGTAGCAGGAAATTATGTATTTACGGTTACAGACAGTAAAGGTTGTACAGCAACAAGTAATACAATAGTTGTAACTCCAAAAACAACACCTGCATTCACAACAGTTAAAACTGATATTGAATGTAATAATGCAAATAACGGAACAATAACTGTTACCGCTTCAAATGGAGCAACAACAGTTTATACTTATGCGATTAAGTTAAGTACTGCGGCTACTTATACTAATCAGTCAACTAATCAGTTTACAGGTTTGGCTGCGGGTACTTATAATATTAAGGTAATTGACAGTAAGGGATGTGAATCTGCTGTAAGGAATGTTACTATTATAAATCCAGGAGTAGTTACTGCTACGATTAGTGCTACTGAGTTAAAATGTAGTACATCAGGAACGGTTCCTGCTCTTGTTACAGTTACAGGTTCCGGAGGAACAGGACCATATCAATACAGTTTTAATGGAACAGCAAACTTTACAAGCACAAATACGTATTATACTTCTGTAGCAGGTACAGTTACAGCGTATGTAAAAGATAATAGCGGTTGTCAGATTGGGCCTTTATCTGTAACGATAGGAGCTTTAGTACCAATCACAGATATTACTATTGTTGATAACGGTTATGACTGTTCTACAACACCAGTTGGCGGACAAGTTACTATTACGGCAGTTAAAGCGGGTACAGGAAATACGTTTAGTTATCAAATTGTTTCCGGGCCAACAGGATTTAGTACTGCAGTAAATACTACGGGAATTTTCCAAGGTTTAGCTGCAGGAAGCTATGTTTTCCAGGCTACAGATACTCAGACTGATTGTAAATTTACAAAAGATTATACAATTAGTGGAATTCCGGCTATTGTTGCGGGAGGTTCTGTAACCAGTACTATTAAATGTTTTGGTAGTACCGGTAACATTCAGTTTACTGTTTCCGGTGTAAGTACAAGTGGTTATGATTATATTGTTAGAAATTCATCAAACACAACTGTAGATTCTAATACAAATCAGACAACCGGAACAATTAATTTAAACAATATTATTGCAGGTATTTATACAATTACGGCAACAGACAGGGGAACAAAATGTACAGCAATTTATAGTGTAAATTTAGCACAACCTGCAGCAGCAGTTTCTATAACAAATGCAATAGCAAATAATGTTAACTGTAATAACGATAATTCACAAATTACAATAACCGCAACAGGTGGAACACCAAATTACGTATATGCGTACTCTGTAAATCCATCGACAGTTCCTACATCTACTTATGGAAATAATAACATCTTAACAGTGGATACTAATTCTGGTGCAAACTTAGTTTGGGATGTTTATGTTAAAGATGCTAATGGATGTATTGCAAAAAGAACCGTTACAATTATTAGTGACAATCTTCCATCAGTTACGGCAGTTGTAGACAACCAGTGTACAGGATCGGGCAGTAGTTTTACGATTACGGCTACTGGTACAGGCGGGACAGGAAGTTTGACTTATGGCATAGGAGGAGCTACAGGTTCATTCCAGAGCAGTCCGACCTTTACAGTTTCAGCAGG
>NZ_JAADZW010000050.1 GCF_010645065.1 Flavobacterium fluviatile
TTTCAAATATTAAAGGCTTATGACAACAACTAAAGCATACACCTACACCGGAACCGGCTCCGCAATCGATGATTACAACAGGCCAAAACAGCAACTTAAAACCATTATACAAGGTGGTAGATCGCACAGCAAAAGCAATTGGGGCTTGTTCGACAAAAACAATCAGCAGCACAAGGCCATATTATCACAGTTACGCACATTACAATGGACGGTGCCATCAGAAAAATGGGGCGAAGTTGCAGACCTCGACAGGTTAAGCGAGTTTTTAAAGAGTGATAAAAGCCCCATTAATAAACCTTTAAAAGAAATGAACCAACAAGAGCTCTCCAAAATCATTTCCTGTTTTGAATCAATGGTAACTAAAAAATATAAGTAACTATGGAGCATTTAATGATAGATTTAGAGACTATGGCTAACGAGTCATTCTCTGCAATTATAAGTTTGGCAGCGGTCGAATTTGATATTAACACAGGTCAAACAGGCAAAGAGTTTTATATCAACATATCATTACAATCATGTATCGATTTAGGATTAATTGTAAATGCTGATACAATTATGTGGTGGATGAAACAAACCGATGAAGCTCGTAAAAGTCTTCTGAACGGAACTGTTCATATTGTTGATGCGTTAACCTCCTTTTCTGGATTCTGTAACAAAGATTATCAAGTTTGGGGCAATTCTGCCAGATTTGATTTAGGAATACTTCAAAACGCCTATAACAAAGCAAAATTACCTATCTGTTGGGATTTTAAAAAAGAAAGATGTGTTAGAACCTTAGTTAGTTTCAAACCTGAGATTAAAGCAAACTTCAAATATTTAGGTGTTGGACATAATGCTTTGGCTGACTGTTATAATCAAATTGCGTATTGTCATTTGACATGGTCGAAAATCAACTCTTAAACCGAATGTAGATGAGAAAAATACAGAAAGTAATAGACACTTGTTATGATTGTGAGTTTTGCCAACAATTTAAAAAAACAAAAAACGAAAGTACTAAAGCTTTTATCTGCTTATTTGAAGCTGACGAAAGTACTATTAAGCACCAGCCTTTTTTACTTGATGTCTGCGAAAATGGCTCGAATCATATAGATATACCAGACAATTGTCCTTTAGAAACTTATAAACCAATTGAAGTATGAAATTAAATCTTAAACTATCACCATTGCAAATAAACGCTTTGGTGCATCACTTCCCAAAACCGCCGTATGCTCCAGAGAAAAATAGAGAGATAAAAGTCGCCAGAGCAGTATTGGAAAAAGTGATTTTGAAATTTGAAAAAAAGGAGTTAGAAATCAGGCGACAAAAAGTTGATCTATTTTCTAAAAAACCTAAAAAAGTTTCTTTCGGTCTTGAATATTACGAAGCTCACTATTTAGAGAGATTTATTGGAGTTGTTGAAGCTTTTCCAATGAATGATTATGACCGGAATGTACTCCGAATGATTAAATCGAATTTAAACCAACAATTGGCGTAATGAGACAAAAAAAAATACCCCAAAAGACCAACGCTAAAAGCCGAAAGCATTTTTGATAACGATAAACGATTAAAGCAGGAGGCCAGAGAAATTTCAAAAACATTTATTCACACCAAACCTGTAAAATACCTTTTAAAATGAGCGTAAAACCAGAACTATTTAAAGATTGGCAAATGTTAATGCAAGGCATGAAAACAATTGCGTCAGAATATCCAGTTTTCGAAGTAAAAGTAACAAAGGATAGTCATATTATTATCAATAATGATTGGGATATTATTTGCCATTTTATTAATAATGAATATGTAGAAGCAAAACTATCTTTTAAAGGCGAAACTGTTTTAACCGTTCGGCATTTAAAAAAATACCATGCTACTGCATGTGCTGTTTTACAATTCATTGAAGATAACTTATAATTATGAAAAAGAAAATTTACATAGCCGGAAAAGTAACCGGTGAACCAATAGCCGAATGCACGATGAAGTTTGGCATAATTCAAAAGCAATTAACTGATTTAGGTTTTGAAGCTGTAAATCCTTTAGTAGTTGTGGGTGATTGGAAATGTCAGTGGAATGTGGCAATGAAAAAATGTATCACAACAGTTATGAGTTGTGATGGTGTAATTCTAATTAATGACTGGATGCGATCAAAAGGCGCAAAACTTGAAATTGAAATTTGCGACCAATTAGGCATTCCAACGTTTAACAATCTAAAAGAACTACAAGAATGGAACAACTCACAACCTACACTGTAAAAAGCAAGCAAAACGGCTATATCTGGCTGTTTAAATACGATTTAAACGGCGACTTTAAAAGTTTCGAAATTCTGGACGGTTCATTATCACCGAAGCAAATAACGTGGCTGTTTTCAGGTTCTAACTTTCCATCATCAGAAAATGTTATGCAAAGTGTGTGGATGTCAAAAAACCTCAAAGATAACTTTGAAATTACAAAAGCTGCTCCCGTTTTAGACTTCGAAAATCTTTGGAATTTGTACGCCCACAAAGTGTCAAAATTTGACTCAGAAAAGCAGTTCAAAAAACTAAAAGATGCTGACAAAATTAAATGCTTTCTGGCCATTCCCGGATATAAAAAATACTTATCCAAAACCGGTACCGCAATTGCTCATTTATCAACTTTCATAAATCGTCAGTATTATAATGATGATTGGACAAAAGCTTAATGGCTACAGGAATATCTTTTGGATTTGCCCTATGAGGTTACGGCAAAACAATAATTAAATTAATCACTAATCACTAAATTTTTATGAGTACAAAGAGTTTGAATCAAATCTTAACTAATGCAGGAATAGAAATAATAAGAATTTCAGAAAACCCTAACGAAGTTAAGTTAAAGTATAACGGAAAGGAAATTTTAAGAGGATATGTTATAGATTGTTATTCAAGAGTAAAAAGATTTTTCAATATTGATTTGAAAGAATTTGAGTGATTTTAATTAAATGAGGTATAACGTTGAGCATAACAGTAGTTTAGGGTTAAAAATCCTGAACTATCGAAGTTAAGAACCAAGATTAAAAGTACAAAACAAATTATAAATCCAGCCTGATGCCTAAATTACTGTTATGCAGTGTTAGCAAATCGGCTTTTTAATCCGCAAAAATGAGCAATAAAAGAGAAACTAAATTTGAGATTGATTTATTAGACCAAGGTTTTTTAATTACTAAAAACGGAACTGAAAGAATAGGCATTAATAACGAGAATGATTTAGAAAGTAGAGTTTCTAAATTACTATCTGTTGAAGCAGATGTTAAGAACTTACTTTATTTTAATAAGCAAAAAAAAGTAATAATTACGATTTCTGTTGATTATTATGAGTAAGCTGTTTGTTAACTACTTACTAATAGCAATTCAATAAATTGAACAAATGGAAAAGCCAACAATATCAAGCAACGGACAAAAGCTAATTATGTTTTTAGATGAAAAAATGTATGAAGGCAGCTTTACAAATAACGACCTAGTTCAATTTATTGAAGTAGTTGGAAAATATCTAGGACTTATGACTATTCCAAAATATGCTGTATGTAATAAAATGAGCTACAACGGCGCAAAATGTC
Source organism: Flavobacterium fluviatile (assembly GCF_010645065.1). Taxonomy (GTDB): domain Bacteria; phylum Bacteroidota; class Bacteroidia; order Flavobacteriales; family Flavobacteriaceae; genus Flavobacterium; species Flavobacterium fluviatile. Next base: position 3,545 of record NZ_JAADZW010000050.1, read on the forward strand.
ACAGAAACGTAAAAACGATTTTAGGCGTTAAATTTGTAATTGACAACGATTAAACAATATGATATGATACTAGGATTTAGCACACAAATAAACGGCAAGTCTACTGACTTTGTAGAAAAAATATGGGCTTCAATAGAGGATAAATATAAAATTGATAATAAGTACATTTTTCCTGAAATGTATTACGAATGCATCAATAAAAAACTTTTAAAATTAGTTGAAGCGAAACCTAAAATTCACACTATCCGGGAAGACCCAAAAGACCGTTGGAAAGTCGGAATGATGATTGATTTTTTTATCAATGTGAGGACAAAGAAAATGTTTCGATTTGCTCCGGTTCTGCCGGTGGTTAGTACTCAAAAAGTTGAAATTATAATTACTCAAAATTGTGGTTTTAGGAAAAGACAAGTGTGGATCGATGATGTATTTGCAATATACTATGAGTATGGCCATAGAGTAATTGACAAAGGGCTTTTAGAATTAGTTCAGAACGACGGTTTCGACACAATAGAAGATTTCTTCGCTTACTTCAATGAAGATTTTACTGGGAAAATAATTCACTGGACGGATTTAAAATATTAGAAAAAATACTACATTTGGAGTCTGTTTAAAAAAAAGAACACATGAAAAAAATAATTTATATCATAATAGGATTTATTGCCTTAGGTCTATTTGCAAGATTTACACAAAGCAGTACTAAGGATGAAGAAAAACAAGCATCAGCTAAAGTAGAAACTGAAACAAAAACATACTCTGAACGTTTTGAAGAAAAAAACTTTGACGAATTAAGAGGCGGTTACAAACCCATTAAAAGGTATTTAAAAGAAAATATAAATGATCCGTCGAGTCTTGAAATTGTCAATACCTGGAATAATGGAATGAATAAAGACAGTACTTTTGCTATTAAAACCACATTCCGAGCTAAAAACGCTTACAATGCTTTGGTGTTACAGGCGATTTATTGTAATCTGGATTACGATGGAAATTTAACCAATATAAGTATAGAATAGAATAGTATAGAATAGAATAGAATAGTATAGAATTTAAAAACCCGACTGAATCCAGTCGGGTTTTTTTATGCTCAAAAACTCGTGTTGCACAATTTAAAGTTACTTTTTATTTTTGCTACATGGCGTATAATAAAAAGAACTACAACAAAAGAGCTCAGTTTATTATTGAGGTCTATAATGGCGCCAAACATCCAGATACAAAGATTGTACGTACTATTTTTCCAAAGTTCAATATATTCATCTCTTATCGCCAATGGATGAACATTA
>NZ_JAADZW010000051.1 GCF_010645065.1 Flavobacterium fluviatile
TTTTTGGGCTTTTTAAAAGAGCTCAAATATTTTTCAGAATAACTTTTCAACTTACACAGTTAGTGAGACACTACCTTTAAAATGCTTTTGAAACTTTATCAATCGCATTAATCGTAAAATCTAAATCTTCATACGTTAAAGCATCTGTAATAAACCAGGTTTCATATGCTGATGGCGCAATATAAACCCCTTCCTGCAACAAGCCGTGGAAGAATTTCTTAAATGTTTCGTTATCTCCTTTTGCAGCTGTTTGAAAATCAGTAACCGGATCTGCGTCAAAGTGAACCGAAATCATAGAACCAACTCTGTTGATGGTAAAAGCAACATTATTTGCTTTTAATACCCTGTCAATTCCGGCTTCTAAATAAGCTGTTTTTTCTTCTAATCGGGTAAAAATTGCTGCATCATTATTTAAAGCCTTCAGCATCGCTAGACCGGCAGCCATTGCCAATGGATTCCCTGACAATGTTCCCGCCTGATAAACAGGGCCAAGAGGTGCTAAATAATTCATGATTTCCTCTCGCGCAGCAAAAGCTCCAACCGGAAGCCCACCGCCAATCACTTTTCCGAATGTCACAATATCAGCATCAATATTGTACAACTCCTGAACGCCACCTTTTGCTAAACGGAAACCGGTCATTACCTCATCAAAAATCAGTAAAATTCCGTTTGCAGTACATAAATGTCTTAACCCTTGCAAAAATCCTTTTTGAGGCGGAATACAGCCCATATTTCCGGCAACCGGCTCAATAATGATTGCTGCTATTTCATTTTTATTAGCTTCAATTAAAGTTTTTACATTCTCTAAATCATTGTATTTTGCCAATAAAGTATCTTTTGCAGTTCCTTCTGTAACGCCCGGACTGTTTGGTGAACCAAAAGTTACCGCGCCACTTCCTGCCTGAATCAAAAAGGAATCAGAATGTCCGTGGTAACAGCCTGCAAATTTGATGATTTTGTCTCTTTTTGTAAAGCCGCGTGCCAGACGAATAGCACTCATACAAGCTTCTGTTCCTGAATTCACAAAACGGATTTTATCAATATTCGGAACCATAGAAACAGCTAAAGCTGCGATTTCTGTTTCCAGTTCTGTTGGCATTCCAAATGAAGTTCCCAGTTTTGCTTTTTCGATTACAGCATCAACAACGGGCTGATAAGCATGTCCCAAAACCATTGGCCCCCATGAATTGATATAATCGATTAATTTATTTCCGTCTTCATCATACAAATAAGCACCTTTGGCACTTTTAACAAAAATCGGAGTTCCGCCAACGGCTTTAAAAGCACGAACTGGTGAATTTACCCCTCCCGGAATTACTTTTTCTGCTTCAGCAAAAAGCTGGCTGCTTCTTTTATAAATCATTATTAATTATTAATTGTGAATTATTTCACTTTCAGCAATTGTCCTATTGAAAGTGCGTTATCTGTCAGGTTATTTTTCTGTTTTAATTCGTCAACCAGAATGTTGAATTTTTTGGATATCGAATACAAAGTATCACCTTTTTGAACTTCATATAAATTCGGATCATTTGAGCTTAAACTTATCTTTGGGTCGGAAGCCGGATCATAAGTTGATTTTCTTGCCGGAGCAGTTTTATTGATTGGCGTATAGTTTTTTCCTGTAACCTGACAATCATACTGATGCAGATTATACCGTTCAATATAACTGATTAATTTATCCGGATACTTTGGGTCTGTCGCATAACCACAAGCCCTTAACCCTTTTGACCAGGCTTTGTAATCGTCTTTTTCATAGGTAAACAAAACAGCATATCTGTTTTTTCCAACCAAAAACAGGGCATGGTCCCTATACGATTCTGAAGCCTCTCTATATTTTCTAAAACACTCCTGAGATGAATCGTCATCATGGCGTACACTCTCTCCAAGCCAGTCCTTGTGACATTTGATTCCAAAATGATTATTCGCAGCTACTGCCAAATCTCCTTTACCGGCTCCCGATTCCAGAATTCCCTGTGCCAGAATAATACTTGCCGGAATCCCATATTTTCGCATGTTTCCCATGGCAATATCTTTATACTGCAAGACATAATTACTAATCAAATCGCCGGTTACAACTGTTCTCGATGTAGATTGGATAACCTCAGTTGTATTATTTGTAGAGGGATAATTTTTAATGGTTCTAACTGGCTTTTTGGTTGCCGCAACTCTTGGTCTCTGAGCTGCTGCCGCTTTTTTGGTCGTTGCTATGGCTGGTTTGCCTGATGAGCAGCTTACCAAAATTAGTAGCGTAAAGAACAGTACAATTTTTTTAATCATTGTTGTTGAGTATTGGTAATTTCTTCTCCTTCAATTTGATATTCATTCCTTCAATGCCCTGTAATCCACCGGAGTGAATGAGTAAAATTTTTGAATTTGCAGGAAAATAGTTTTTACGGATTAAATCTATAACGCCAAAAACCATCTTTCCTGTATAAATTGGATCTAAGGGTACTTTATTTTCTTCAAAAAAAGCGTTGATAAATTCTATTAATTCCAAATTTATCTTGCCATAACCTCCAAAATGATAGTCAGAAATTAAAATCCAGTTATCTTTTTTTGCAAAAATACGAATTTCATCGTTTAAAAAATTACCTTTTAACGCCGGAAACCCTAAAATTTTTTGATTTGGCAATGCACTATTGATTAATCCCGAAATGGTTCCGCCTGTTCCAACAGCACAGCAAATGTAATCAAAAACCGAATCTTCATCTGTCAAAATCTCTTCGCAGCCTTTTACTGCCAGTTCGTTTGTACCACCTTCGGGAATCAGATAAAAATCTCCAAATTTTGCTTTTAACTTTTCTAAAAAAGACTTTTCACTTTTTAGACGATACTCTTCTCTGGAAATAAATTCAAACTGCATTCCGTTTTCCTGAGCAAATATCAGGGTTGGATTTTCATTGATTTTGTTAGGAAGTTCATCCCCGCGAATAATTCCGATAGTTTTAAAACCCTGTTCTTTTCCGGCGTAAGCCACCGCTGCAATATGGTTCGAAAATGCGCCTCCAAAAGTCAGTAAGGTCGTTTTATTTTCGGCTTTGGCCTGAAGTAAATTGTATTTCAGTTTTCTGAATTTATTTCCTGAAACAAAAGGATGAATCAAATCCTCACGCTTTATTGTCATGGAAATATCTTTGGGAAACTGAATATTTATGGGCTGATTGAAAACTGGATTCATTTTAATTTTATGTATTTCAAAAACTGAAAAAAAGATCGTTTTTTAAGATAATTTAAATCGGTTTCTTTTGTGTAAGCCTCTCTTTCAAAACTGATATTATGGTATGCCAAAGTTTTATTTTTATATTGAATCAACCTTATTAAATATTCCAAAAAATACCAGATAAAAAACGGCACAATCAACATTTCTAACTGTTGCCTTAAATGAATTTTTTCATGATTCAAAAAAACAACATTTACCTGGTCTTTATAATATCTAATTAAAATAAATGGAAACACGGCCATTCCCCGATATCCTCTCGGAATTAAATATTTGGCAACAATAAGAAACATTGGCTGTAAAATTTATAAATTTGTAGTTATAAAATTGTTTGATTTCAATAAAATCACAATCGACTAATTTATTTTCGATTTTAATGAAACGCCAATTGACACAAAATAGTTTATGAAAGAGCAAAGTAATGAAAATAAATTAATCGAAGGAGAAGATTTTTACTATACGCCTGAGGGTTATAAGTGCTTTACTGAAAAACATCATTTAAAACGCGGTTACTGCTGCAAGAGTGGCTGTCGTCATTGTCCGTATGGTTTTGACAAACGAACGGGAGAAATAAGAAAGAATGGTAATTAATTTAAGTTGCTAGTTAATCGATTTGTTCAACTGAAGTCCAAAGACAAATAAAGTAAGCTTTATCAGAAAG
>NZ_JAADZW010000052.1 GCF_010645065.1 Flavobacterium fluviatile
AATTTTATACTCGAAAACAACCGAAATATAACCCTCTCAAAAGTTGTGAATAACTTTATGATGCTTTACATAGGAGTGGCTGTTATGTGACGTTTATTCTATTTAGTATTTTGCGATTAGTAATTTAGCATTCTCATTATTTGGATTTAATTGTAATGCTTTTTCACAATTTTCTTTACTACTTTTTATTTTATTCAAAACATATTCAGATAAAGCAATTCCGTAATAACTTGCGTCATTTTTAGGTTCAATTTCTAATGATTTTTTATAAAATTCGATTGACTTTTCAAATTGTCTTGTGTCATAGCAAACCGCACCAATATTGAAATATGCTTTGAAATTTTTCGGATTAATTTTAATTGATTCTTCAAGTTTTTCTATTCCCTTTTCAGTTTCTCCATTTTCAACGTAACTTACTCCAAGTCTATATAAACTATTTCCTTTGTCAATATTTCTTTTTACGCATTCTTGGAAAGCAATTATGGTTTTAGAATTTTCAGAACGAGAATCGTATAGTTTGTTTGAAAAAGTCAATAATTCGGCATCATTCATTTTCAAAATTTTAGCTTCGAATTCTTTAGTTTCAATCGAGTTTTCGCTTTTCTGACCACAACTATTTAGTCCAATCATTATAGTAAATAGTAATATTATTTTTTTCATTTTTTATTTGGTTTGTATTTTCCTGATTTTGTGGTTAAATGTCACATAACGTGTCGCCGCTTGGCGAGGTTGGGGAATAAAGATGCGAGATATTTCGGTTAAACACAAATTTTTCAAATATAAAACCAACTTTCCATTAAGCCTAAAACCCCAATCTCGCCAAACGGCTGTTAGCAGTAGCCATTATTTTCTGAAGTATTGTATTTGTTTTAGCCTTATCATTGCTCCGTCCAAATCGTAATCTTTTCTGGATAATTGTTCAGTTAGTTCATATTCTCCAAATTTCAATCTTTTTATTTTCGGACCTTTATCTATTAAATTATATTCTCTACAAGATTTACATCTCACAATAAAGAAATCTGATTCAGGAATTGTTTCATCTTTTTCAAGAATAAATGTCTCAAGTTTAGAATTGCATTTTGTACAGTTTTGTGATAAAGTTTCTACTATTTTTTCTTTTCCTTTTAAGAATTCAGATATTTTGAAAAGTGAATTTAATACAGTTCCATATAGCCAATTATTGAGTTCGTTTTTAAAATCTACTTCAATGATTTTAGCGATTTCATAATAATAATCACAAACGAATTCTTTCTCTTCAGTATCCAATTCTGTTTTGTTTAAACTTTTCAAGTTTTGGCTCAAAGTAGTTTTCAACTGTTTATTTGTTGATTGTTCTTCTACTTGTTTTAATAAAGAATTCAGACAATTATCAAAGTTATTTTCTAATTGTTCGCATAATTCAGAATTGGAAGGATTTAATCCTCTTTTTTCCCATTCGGAATCAGCAAATTTTTTCTTTTGCAGTAAATATTTTAATTTATCGAGTTTTGAAATGGTCATTATTTTCTACGATTTTTCGGATGGTTACTGCTAACGTTCCGGCGCTTGGCGAGGTTGCGAGCTTCGGAACGGATTATTTTCTATCAAAGATAAAATTTCTTGCGAAATGTAAACGTGAATTTACTACAAAATTCGCAATCTTGCCAACGCTTGTTAGCGGTAGTCTTTTATTTGAAAAAATAGCCTAAAATTCATTTTTTATACTTAAATTTGCGTATTAATTGCAAATTAAAATCAAAAAAAAGATGATAATAAGTTTTTCAGTTGCTAATTTTGGTCCAATAAGAGAAAAGCAAACAATTTCTTTTGAAGCAAAAAAATATGACGATTTAGAGAATTATTATGTAATTGAACCCATAAAAGGATTAAGATTATTAAAACTAATCTTTTTATATGGTGCTAATGCGTCTGGAAAAACCACAATGTTAAATGCAATCGAATTTTTGCGTGATATTGTATTAGATCCATTTGAGAAAAAAAATGAAAAATTTGATTTTAATCCATTTTTGTTTGATAATGAAAGTAAAAATTTAGACTCAATAATTGAAATAGATTTCGTTCATAAATCAAAAAAATATTCTTATAGGGTTGAATTTAATAAGAAAGTTATTAGCCAAGAAACATTGTTAGTTTTTAATCCTAATAAAGCAACTGTTTTTAAAAGAACTACTAATGTTAATAATAATCTTACTGAAATTCTTTTTGGAAGTAAAGTTAAACTGAATAAAGATTATGTTAATACGCTAGTGAGTAATACATTATCTAACAACACAGTTTTTGGAGGTTTTTTAAAAACAAATATTGATATTATTGAGTTGCGAGAAGTGCTTGATTGGTTTGAAAGTGCTTTAAGACCAATGATTTCACCAAGAACAGATTTAGATGGATTTGTTACTAGAAATTTAAATGATGGTGGTAATATTAGGAAAGAAAATGTTTTAGAAGTTTTGAGAAAAGCAGATTTAAACATTGAAGATATAATTATTGAAGAAAAGGAGAGAGAAATACCCGAAGGCTTACTTGAGTTTTTGGAAACTAATACTAAAGATGAAGAAGAGAGAAAGAAAATTTCTTCTATTAGAGAGAAAGGTAAAGTTACTGCCGTTAATTTAGAGTTTGTCCATAGGTTCGGAGATAATAATTATAATTTACCTTTTGAAAATCAATCTCAAGGTACGCAAAGATTTTACGGTTTAGCTGGTATTCTTGATATACTTGTAAGACAAAATAGTATTGTACCAATAGATGAGTTAGAGTCTTCTCTTCATCCCGATTTATATATCCATTTTATTTTAATGCATCTTGTAAATTCATCCAAATCTCAATTGATTGCAACAACTCATAACAGAGAAATATTAAAAAATAGAGATATCTTTAGAGATGATTGCATTTGGTTTGCTGATAAGACAGAAGAAGGTAATACTGAAATTTATTCTTTAGAAGATTTCGACACTAAAACTATAAGAAATAGTAGTAATGTTTACAATGCTTATAGTATAGGTAAATTAGGAGGTGTACCTGAATTAGGAGATTATTTTCTTGATTTTAAATACGATGAAAATGGCAAAAATAAGTAAGAAAAAGAAAGCAGCCATTTTTGTTGATGGAGAATGTGAATTATGGTATTTTCAAATGATGAGAAGAAATGAAAATGCTATTAATCTTGATTTGTTGCCAAAATTACCAAGAAAGAAGAAGCTTTTTGATTTATATAAAGAAGTAAGGAATTCAGCAAGTGATTACGATTTAGTAATTTGGATTGTTGATTTAGATAAAATTATTGAAGAGGAGAAAAGCAAAAAGAAAGATGGTAAAAATCCAAAAGAAGAATTTTTAAGGTATTATAAAGATTTGGAGAAATTAAAAAATGTTAAAGTAATTGTTTCTAATCCTTGTCTTGAATATTGGTTATTACTTCATTTTCAATATACTGCAAAACCTTTTACAGATTGCAACGAAGCTAATCAGTTACTAAAAAAGCATTTAACTGATTATGATAAAAGCGAAAAATATTTTGTAAAGAATGATTTGTATAAAAAAATCAAGGGTAATCAGCAAACTGCAGTGAAAAATGCTAAAAAATTAGGTGAATTTAGTTCTGATAGTTTTGATTCTTCAATATGCGAGATGTATAAACTTTTCGATTCAGATGAAAAAGTTAATATTTTGACGGCTCTTAAGTAAGATTACCGCTAACGTTCCTGCGCCTCTAGCTGTTTGCAACTTATGAAAACGAGTCTTTTCGGCTAAACGAAAATAGGAATTAAAAAC
>NZ_JAADZW010000053.1 GCF_010645065.1 Flavobacterium fluviatile
GTTTCATTTTGTTTTCCGAACTAAAATGCCAGATTAAAATCAACTGATTCTCGTCGGCGGAGCTATACACCATAACGTTCTCGCGCCTTGCGCCGTTTGCGACTTACGAAGACGAGTATTTTCGGCTAAACGAAAATACGATTAAAAAACGATAATTCCACTAAATTCGCAGATGGCGCAAGACGTGTGTTGGCGGATGTTTTTTTATTTTGCATGATATATTTCTCCAATATCTATATTAAAATCTTCTAAAGGAAATTCTATAAATGCATAACATTGAACAACTTTAGGAATGTAATTTAGGAGTGATATATGAATCATTTTGTCACTTATTGAAAATTCAATTCCAGAAATCGAATAATATTCTAAATATTGTAATAGAGTTTGTTTTTCATCTCCATCTTCAGAATATTTTTGAATTATAGAATTAAAAAAGGATTTCTCATCTTCTATTTGGATTATATCATTTAGTTTTATTTTCCTTTCAGGTGATAAGATATAATTTACAGAAATAATTTTACTTCTTGGATATGGACCACCTAAAGAACTAAAAGTAACAATATTGATACTAATGAATTTGGAGGATATGAGGTTTATATTGTATCCTATTTCATAAAAATAATCGTAGACTTGAGAAACTTCTTCCAAACTTACTTCTGAATCAATTAAGCCAGTTCTTAAATCACTTAAAATTTCATAAACTATATTTTGAATATTACTATTTATATTGTTAGAATCAAATTTATCGCTATTTTCAAAAAAGGGTATTGAACACTCGTAATTTATTTTGACATTATTTTTAATGTTTAAAGGCAATTCGATTTCCTTAAACTTTATAATTTTAGAATTTGAATCTTTTAACCTAAGTATAAAAGCTCCGCCTTCATGTCCTAAACCATTAAGTATTCCACTTCGTGGAGTTTGAATTATATCTTTTGGAAACTTTAAAATTACCTGATTTGCAATAATTTCAATAGAAATCTCATCTACAGTATTTTCTTCGAGTACTTCACACAAAACTTTATTAAAAGGACTTGATTCTCCTATTTTACCATCTTTTACTTTTTCGATACTTCCAGATGTTAAAGCAAATCTTGATTTACGGTTTTCTAATGATTTTATTCCTCCACCTCTTTCAGATTCTTCAAAGATTGCGCCAGAATAACAATTATCTGCTATCAAACAAAAATGCATTATTTCTGCTTTTTTTACGAAATTTAATATTTCAAGAGTTGAAATCCAAGTTGATTGATCGTAAATATCTGCATCAGATGGAAGCCAAAATGAAGTTTCAATTCTTGGATTATATTCACCATGACCTAAAAAAAGAATTAATAAATTTTCATCATTTAAAGAATTAATGATGTAATCATAAAGAGTTTTATAAATGAAGCTCTTTGTTGTTTGCTCTTTATGAAGTAATAATTCTACTTCGTCAAACTGATATTTAGATTGTAATAAACTGATTAATTTATTCAAATCACTTTGACAATTATTCAATTTTTTAATTCTCTTATCTGAATATTCATCAATGCCAATTCCTAAAATTTTATTTACCATTTATTATATTCAAATTTATGCTCGTTTTCTACTTTCATGCGCCAAAATATCCGCCAACGTTCTCGCGCCTTGCGCGGTTTGCGACTTACGAAGACGAGTATTTTCGGCTAAACGAAAATACGATAAAAAACGGTAATTCCACTAAATTCGCAAATGGCGCAAGACGTGTGTTATGCGGCGTTTTTTTATTTAAATAATTTTTCCAGTTCTAATATTCTTTCAGCTTTTATAATTAGTCCTAAATTATTAGGAATTTGAGATATAGCTATAGGTCTCTGAATATTAGGAGTCATAATTATTTCACCTTTAGCAGTAGCTTGAGGGCCAGCATAAAGAATTCCTAATAGAATTACTCTATTTTTCCCCATAAACATAGTACCATGTCTATCTCTATATCCACCTTCGTTAAATATTAAGACTGGTGAACCACTTGATCCAGGAAAAGCAGCTATGTCAATCATTATTTCTTTTTTGCCATTATAATCTATTGCGGGATTTGTTGCTGTTGTTCCTTTTCTAAAAATCGGCATGTTATTTATGGAATCCCATATTCCATTAGGATAACCAATCATTAATACATCTTCAAGTGCAGTCAACTCTTCTTTCTGCTCTTTGGTCGGAAGTAAATCTTTTCCAAAAGGAATATAGAATAATTTCTCACCTCTTTTATTAGCTTCATTTATATATGGAGCAAGTGGCATTGCACATAAGTCAACTTCATCGTCAGGATGTTGTCTCCAAAGATTCTCAAAATTTTCAAAATGCAGAGTGAAATGTTCAGTATCGATTGGGTTTCCATCTTTACCACATTTTGTTATTATCAGCTTTCCTCTTGCTGCATCTTTAATAACATGCTTATTAGTAACTACAACAGGAACATGAGTTTTTTGACTTTCATCTTCAGCAAAATTGAAGAAAAAGCCAGTTCCAGTTGAAATTCCTCCAGTTTTTAGTTCACATTCTATTCTTACTGTAGAATAAGTCAGCATTTCTGACATTGATAAATTTATCATAATTTTGTTATTGAATTCTCCGTTTTTTTTTCAAAATGCCGCATAACGTTCTGGCGCTACACGAGGTTTGGGATTAAAGATGCGAGTTCTTTCGGTTAAACACAAATTTTCCAAGTACAAAACCATCTTTAAATTCAACCTAATCCCCAAATCTCGTGTAACGGCTGTTATGGGGCGGTTGTTTTGTCGAAATTACGATTATCCACAAAGTTTTCACGCTTCTGTTGGCAAAATCCAATTTTCACGTTTTCGCTTTTCTGTTCGTAATTTCGGCGCATTATTTTCTATTATTCACTTTTTAATTTCTGCACAAAACTTTTCAAGTTTCTGCTTTTCACGTTAGAGTAGGAGATTTCCAATTTTCACGCTTCTGCTTTTCAGATTCCAATTTTCAATTTTCTGTTGGCAGATTCCAACTTTCCGACTTCTATTGGCGATTCCAATTTTCACGCTTTTGCTTTGTAAACTTTTTGCGGAAACAAATGCTTATTTTCTAATTGTTTTCATCTGCGTAATTTCGGCGCAACTGCCCCATAACGTTCCTGCGCCTCTAGCTGTTTGCAACCTATGAAACAGAGTCTTTTCGGCTAAACGAAAATAGGAATTAAAAA
>NZ_JAADZW010000054.1 GCF_010645065.1 Flavobacterium fluviatile
CTTGTTTTGATATGACTTCTTTGGTTTTCGCAAATAGTTGTATGTTCAACATAAATGGGAAAACCTAAAATATCTACACCGATTTGGTAAGTTGTTTTTTGGGGTTTAGTGCTTTTTTGTAACATTACATTCTATGTTTATTCGCTTGACGTTTGAAGCTTTCAATTGCTCCGGTTGCGCTGGTTATTTCTATTTCTTCAATTTTTACAGTTGCACCCTCGACGGCATCGGGACCATCCATTAACTTTGCTTTTCGATTAAATCCGGTAAATTGAGCAATTATGCGCTCCATGTGTGGGTTAGCTTTTTCGGCAATGTTAAAAATCAGCCTGCCTAATCGGTTTAATGGTTCAAGTTTTCCCTCGATACGTGCATATTTTTCAGGCTTCTTACGATCGTCCGGACGAATAGGTAAAAACACCTTTCGTTCTTGTTCAATCCGATAAATGTGCGGTAAGATCACTTGTTCATAGAATGGATTTTGAAGCGAGTTGTTTTCAATCCAGATATAGACTATTTCAACACCGGCACGTTTACAAATATCATAGGCTTCAAATAAGTACTCACAAAATTGAGCGTTACCCATTTGGTCAACCCAAACCTTATAAACGAAATACTGATTGCCTTTTTTAGCTTCAATTACAATTGATTTGCAACTTGCATTTGTTTTGTCTGAGTTTGATGGCGCAGGATCGGCATAAATAACGACTGTATCACAATGCCGTAATTGCGGGCATTTTTCAAAAATCATGTCCTTGAAAGTGTCTCCTCCGTCCATTGGATTATTACAGTACTCTTTTTGGAAACTTTCGTATGAAATTGAGCTTTCTACTCTTTTGATTGCTTCGTCAGAGTTCTTTTGTGGCCATGAACTTAAACCGTCTTTATCGCGGATATTGATAATATCCCACTTGTCTGCTTTTTTACCCATTTCTGTAATACAGCAGTATTTTGCAATGATGTTACCACAGGCAATTAATAACAATCCGTTAGAAATTGAACGTGTAGGAATCAACGCCTGTTCTATCCATTTCACACGCTCTTTTACAAGCTCAGGATTACGGCAAAATTCGTCTGTGTCAATATCATCAATTAGGATGCAATCAGGACGTGCGGCATCGTTTCGAGTTCCACGAGGTGATTGTCCCGCACCAATAGCACGAAACGAAACGCCTTTTCGTGTTTTAAATTCTGAGGCCTCCCATGAACCAACCTTTTTTTGGATGCCGTAATCGGCAATAATTCGGTTGTTACGTTCCAGGATTCCTTTATAAGGTAAAAGCAACCTTTCGGCATTGTCAGCCGAATTGGAAATTAAAAGAATGTTCTTTTTCTTTCCCGTCATAGCCAAGTAGAGTACTTCCATCATGGTGCGCCCTGACTTTGAGAGTTCTCGCGCCCATGAACGGACTTCGTACCATTCGGCATTAGCTAATACACGCTTGGTTGCTTTTTTATGAAATTCAGCGGGTTCGCTGGTATAGTAATTAGGAAAATAGTATTTAAACCATTCCTCTGGGTTCTTTTCAAGGTGTGCAATTCTTCTGAGTTTTGCACCGTGGCTTTCAGTTAAGTCTATAGGTGTCGCATTGTCCATGTTTTCACAGAACTCACGCCATATATCCAAATACTCCTTATTGCTTACTTTTTTAGCCATTCTTTAACTTCGAGTTGATAAACTCATCAATGTAATTTTTGAATCGTTTTGCATCATCCAGATCAACCGACTGGATGAACGTTAATAGTTTTCTGGAAACCTCTACGTATTCGCCTAAACCTATTTCGGTTTCGAGTCGCTGGATGTTTGCGGTTATCTTACTCATAATATCCGCTTCCTTAGATTCTGGTATAGGAATTTCCCTCTTAGCAATCAATTCATTTAAAGCATCTAATTGGTTATACCAATGCACCAATTGAGCTTCTTTAGTAGTTAGCAAACTTTTTCGAAGCTTTGCCCAATTATCAGCCTCAGCCCATTTTCCGATTGTTTTTTCGGTCACACCTGTGCGTTCTGCAATCTCCTTAAAGGTGATGCGCTCGTTTACATACAATATTCGAGCGTACTCCCGCTCTTGTGCTTTGGAAATTCCCATTTTACTACTTGATTACATGGCAAAATTGACCAAAAACAAACCTCAATAAAAATAGTTGTGCAAGCCTTGCGCCATTATTTTTAAAGGGTTTGAAGTATTCGCAAGTTTGTACTCACGAAAGAGATAACCCAAAATTGTAGCAAGTGAGTAACAAGTTTAAAAAGATTGACAAAGAGTTTTGCTTAACAGATAATAGCGTAAATGTGTACGGCTATCGATTGTTAACGGAGGGACTGGATTTGGCTCAATACAAAAAGAACCCGATTGGTTTTTTAATGCATGACCGTGAAGGGGGTGTATTGGTAAAGTGGGAGGATTTCAGAACTGAAGGCGACAAACTTTTTGGAAAACCCGTAGTTAACCTATCACATCCAAAAGCTGATGACATTGCCATGCAGATTGAAAACGGTTTTATCAATGCTGCATCATGTGGTAAAATAATCTGTTTAGCTGCTTCAGATGATCCAAAGTTAAAACTTGACGGACAAACGGGTCCAACGGTAACAAAATGGTTTCCTCGTGAAATTTCCCTTGTTGACATTCCGGGCAATCACAACGCGTTGGCGAATCTCTATGATATTAATGATAACGAGTTAAACCTCGCTGATTTTGTAAAACCTAAACCTAAAGAAGAAATGAGTAAAGTTCTTTTAACAGCCGCGATGCTTACGGCTTTAAACTTAAGTGACAAGTCGTCTGAGGAGGATGCTAATAAAGCATTTCAGGACTTGGTTGATA
>NZ_JAADZW010000055.1 GCF_010645065.1 Flavobacterium fluviatile
TATCAACCAAGTCCTGAAATGCTTTATTAGCATCCTCCTCAGACGACTTGTCACTTAAGTTTAAAGCCGTAAGCATCACGGCTGTTAAAAGAACTTTACTCATTTCTTCTTTAGGTTTAGGTTTTACAAAATCAGCGAGGTTCAACTCGTTGTCATTTTCATCAAATAAATTGGCAAGTGCATTGTAGTTACCCGGAATATCAACTAAGGATATTTCACGGGGAAACCATTTGGTAACTGTAGGTCCTGTTTGTCCTTCAAGTTTTAGGCTATCATCGTCACTGGCATCTAAGCAAATGATACGACCAACAGAGGCAGCATTTAAAAAACCGTTTTCGATTTCATCAGCTTTGTTTTGTCCTTCTGGATGTGATAAATTAATCACAGGTTTAGCGTAAACTTTTACACCATCGATTCTAAAATCTTCCCATCGAACAATAACTCCATTATCACGTTGATGCATGAAATAACCGATTGGATTCTTTTTCACCTCGTCCAATAATAAGCCAGCCGTTAAACAGCGATAACCATAGACGTTGACAGACTCATCGGTGAGACAAAACTCTTTTTCAATCTTTTTAAACTTGTTACTCACTGGCTAAATTTTTAGGTTATCTCTTTTTGTGAGTACAAACTTGCGAATACTTCAAACCCTTTGAAAATAAGGGCGCAAGGGTTGCACAACTATTTTTATTGAGGTTTGTTTTTGGTCAATTTTGCCAAGTAATCAAGGAGTAAAATGGGAATTTCCAAAACACAGGAGCGGGAGTACGCTCGAATATTATATGTAAGCGAGCGTATCACCTTTAAGGAGATTGCAGAACGTACCGGCGTAACCGAAAAAACGATTGGTAAATGGGCGGAAGCGGACAACTGGGACAAACTCAGAAAAAGTTTACTGACCACTAAGCAAAATCAATTAGTGCATTGGTACAACCAACTGGAAGCCATGAACGAAAATATTGCAAAAAGAGACCTTCCGGTTCCAGACTCCAAAGAAGCCGATGTAATGAGCAAAATTACTTCGAACATCCAACGCTTAGAAACCGAGACAGGAATTGGCGAATATGTAGAGGTAGGAAGAAAACTATTGACATTCATTCAGGGTGTTGATTTAAACGAAGCAAAAAGGTTCAAAAATTACATTGATGAGTTTATCAACTCGAAGTTAAAGAATGGCTAAAAAAGTAAGTAATAAGGAGTATTTGGATATATGGCGTGAGTTCTGTGAAAACATGGACAATGCAACACCTATAGACTTAACTGAAAGCCACGGTGCAAAACTCAGAAGAATTGCACACCTTGAAAAGAACCCAGAGGAATGGTTTAAATACTACTTTCCAAATTATTATACTAGCGAACCCGCTGATTTTCATATAAAAGCAACCAAGCGTGTATTAGCCAATGCCGAATGGTACGAAGTGCGCTCATGGGCGAGAGAACTATCCAAGTCGGGTCGAACCATGATGGAAGTACTGTACCTGGCGATGACTGGAAAAAAAAGAAACATTCTTTTAATTTCCAATTCAGCGGACAATGCCGAAAGGTTGCTTTTACCATATAAAGGAATACTCGAACGCAATAACAGAATTATTGCCGATTACGGTACTCAAAAGAAAGTTGGTTCATGGGAAGCGAGCGAGTTTAAAACTCGAAAAGGCGTTTCCTTTAGAGCCATTGGTGCGGGTCAGTCACCGCGTGGAACCCGTAACGATGCAAGTCGCCCGGATGTCATTTTGATTGATGATATTGATACGGACGAATTTTGTCGTAACGAAGAACTTGTAAAAGAGCGTGTTAAATGGATAGAACAGGCTTTAATTCCAACACGTTCAATTAGTACAGGATTGCTATTAATAGCTTGTGGCAATATCATTGCTAAATATTGCTGCATAACTGAAATGGGGGCCAAAGCTGATAAATGGGACATCGTGAACATTCGTGATGCCGAAGGAAAAAGCACATGGCCTGCAAAGAATAAGGAGGAGCAAATAGACAGGGTTTTAGAGACTATTTCTACATCTAGTGCTGAAAAGGAATATTTCAACAATCCAGAAGACGATGGAGACATATTTAAAGAAATAATTTTCGACCAACTACCACAGTTACGACATTGTGATTTTGTAGTTGCTTATGCTGACCCTGCTCCGAGTAACAAAGACAGGACAAGCTCATCAGGTAAGTGCGTGGCAATTATAGGTAGAAAAGGTATTAAATATTATGTCTATAAAGTTTGGTTAAATCAAATGACAAACGCAACGTTTGTAGACTATCTGTTTGAAGCTTATGAATACTTAAAAAGAGCCGGTGTTGACCCTGTAAACATTTACATTGAAAACAACTCTTTACAAGACCCATTTTATGAGCAAGTTTTTTTACCCCTTATTTTTAAAACTGGTGAGGCGAAAAACATTGCCTTACCTATTACTCCAGACGAAAGAAGTAAGCCCGATAAACATGTAAGAATCGAAGGAACCTTAGAACCTAAAAACAGATTAGGGCAACTAATATTTAATAAAGCCGAAGAGAATGACCCAAACATGAAAAGGCTTACTAGTCAATTTACAAGCTTTACTATGAAATCGAAAAAGATTGACGGACCCGACACAATCGAGGGCGGTGTAGTTATAATTGAAAACAAGGCTGTTACAAGTGCCGGAGCGATAGAAAGTTTCCCTCGTAAAGCCAATAAACATAGAATGTAATGTTACAAAAAAGCACTAAACCCCAAAAAACAACTTACCAAATCGGCGTAGATATTTTAGGTTTTCCCATTTATGTTGAACATACAACTATTTGCGAAAACCAAAGAAGTCATATCAAAACAAG
>NZ_JAADZW010000056.1 GCF_010645065.1 Flavobacterium fluviatile
GCGGTTGTCGCTTCTGCGTAGTCGTTTTCAGTCGTGTCACCATTTGCAGGCGTCGAGTTCGGATCCGGAAGATCGCTCGCCGTAACTTCGGCAGTATTCAAATAGGTTCCTGTTGGGTTGACTGTAGCGGTTATCTGCAGGGTCTGGGTAGCCGTATTGGCTAAAGCCCCTACTGTCCATACACCCGTTGCAGTGTCGTAAGTTCCTGCCGTTGCAGTGTAGGAAACATACGTATAACCTGAAGGAAGCTGATCTGTAACAGTCACACCCGAAGTATCCTGAGGGCCATTGTTGGTTACATTCACACTGAAAGTCACCTCAGATCCTACAAGCGGCGTTGCATTGCTTACTGTTTTGGTCAATGATAAATCTGAAGATTGTTGTATTGGAGCGGTTGTCGCTTCTGCGTAGTCGTTTTCAGTCGTGTCACCATTTGCAGGAGTTGAGTTTGGATCCGGAAGATCGCTCGCCGTAACTTCGGCAGTGTTTAGGTAGGTTCCGGTTGCGTTGACTGTGGCAGTTATTTGTAGGGTCTGGGTAGCCGTATTGGCTAAAGAACCTACTGTCCATACACCCGTTGCAGTGTCGTAAGTTCCTGCCGTTGCAGTGTAGGAAACATACGTATAACCTGAAGGAAGCTGATCTGTAACAGTCACACCCGAAGTATCCTGAGGGCCATTGTTGGTTACATTCACACTGAAAGTCACCTCAGATCCTACAAGCGGAGTTGCATTGCTCACCGTTTTGGTCAATGATAAATCGGCAGATTGTTGTATTGGAGCGGTTGTCGCTGCTGCGTAGTCGTTTTCAGTCGTATCACCATTTGCAGGCGTCGAGTTCGGATCCGGAAGATCGCTTGCCGTTACTTCAGCAGTGTTTAGGTATGTTCCGGTTGGGTTGACCGTGGCAGTTATTTGTAATGTTTCTGAAGCTCCGTTGATTAAATTGCCAATAGTCCAAATACCCGTTGCCGGGATATAAGTTCCGGTTGAAACGGTAAATCCATTGAAAGTATATCCTGAAGGAAGCAAGTCAGTCACCTGAACACCGGTATTGTCCTGCGGACCGTTATTGGCAACTACTATTTCGAAAGTTACCTCAGAACCCACCAAAGGAGTTGCATTGCTCACCGTTTTGGCCAATGATAAATCGGAAGATTGTTGTATCGGAATAGTAACAGCCGTTGCGAAATCATCTTCAAGAACGACACTATTATTTGGTGTGGAATCCGGATCCGGAAGATCGCTTGCCGTTACTTCGGCAGTGTTTAGGTATGTTCCGGTTGCGTTGACTGTAGCGGTTATCTGCAGGGTCTGGGTAGCCGTATTGGCTAAAGCACCTACTGTCCATACACCTGTTGCTGTGTCGTAAGTTCCTGCCGTTGCAGTGTAGGAAACATACGTATAACCCGAAGGAAGCTGATCGGTAACGCTCACACCCGAAGTATCCTGAGGACCATTGTTGGTTACATTCACACTGAAGGTTACCTGAGATCCTACAAGCGGAGTTGCATTGCTCACCGTTTTGGTCAATGATAAATCGGCAGATTGTTGTATTGGAGCAGTTGTCGCTGCTGCGTAGTCGTTTTCACTCGTGTCTCCATTTGCAGGAGTTGAGTTAGGATCCTGAAGATCGCTTGCCGTAACTTCAGCAGTATTCAAATAGGTTCCGGTTGGGTTGACCGTGGCGGTTATTTGTAATGTTTCTGAAGCTCCATTGATTAAATTCCCAATTGTCCAAACACCCGTTGCCGGAATATAAGTTCCGGTTGAAACGGTAAATCCATTGAAAGTATATCCTGAAGGAAGCAAGTCAGTCACCTGAACACCGGTATTGTCCTGCGGACCGTTATTGGCAACTATTATTTCGAAAGTCACCTCAGAACCTACAAGCGGCGCTGCATTGCTCACCGTTTTGGTCAATGATAAATCGGCAGATTGTTGTATCGGAGCGGTTGTTGCTTCAGCGTAGTCGTTTTCAGTCGTATCACCATTTGCAGGCGTCGAGTTTGGATCCGGAAGATCGCTTGCCGTAACTTCGGCAGTATTCAAATAGGTTCCTGTTGGGTTGACTGTAGCGGTTATCTGTAGGGTCTGGGTAGTCGTATTGGCTAAAGTCCCTACTGTCCATACACCCGTTGCTGTGTCGTAAGTTCCTGCCGTTGCAGTGTAGGACACATAAGTATAACCCGAAGGAAGCTGATCGGTAACAGTCACACCCGAAGTATCCTGAGGGCCATTGTTGGTTACATTCACACTGAAGGTTACCTCAGAACCCACTAAAGGAGTTGCATTGCTCACTGTTTTGGTCAATGATAAATCGGCAGATTGTTGTATTGGAGCGGTTGTCGCTTCTGCGTAGTCGTTTTCAGTCGTATCTCCATTTGCAGGTGTCGAGTTCGGATCCGGAAGATCGCTTGCCGTAACTTCGGCAGTGTTTAGGTATGTTCCGGTTGCGTTGACTGTAGCGGTTATTTGCAGGGTCTGGATAGCCGTATTGGCTAAAGAACCTACTGTCCATACACCCGTTGCTG
>NZ_JAADZW010000057.1 GCF_010645065.1 Flavobacterium fluviatile
CTGTAATTGCTATTAGCACAATTTTAAAATTTCGGTTCTTCTTCATTGAGTTTTGATGATATTGCTGCTAACGTTCTCGCGCCTTGCGCCGTTTGCGACTTACGAAGACGAGTATTTTCGGCTGAACGAAAATACGATTAAAAAACGATAATTCCACTAAATTCGCAAATGGCGCAAGACGTGTGTTGTATGCCGTTTTTTTTTTTTAGAGTTTAATATTTTATTACACTTTTGAAGCAGAAATTTTTCTAGTAGCATCAATAATTATAATGTTTTCATGATTTTCTTTTTCAATTTCTTTTAAAACTTTTTGCACTTTTCGGATTTCAGATATTGAATAACATAAAACTACAGAAATATCTTTAGCAGATTTTGAAGCTACTTTATAAATGTCGGTTTGATTTTGTAAATTTTTCTTTAATGAAGATGATTTTGCCAATTTAAACTCGACGATGGTTGAGTCTCCACTTCCAAATGAAACTTTATAATCTGCTGGACCACGACCATTATTTACTTCTGCATTTACATCATAAGGTGACGCATACCATGTCAATTTAAATATTCTTTGAATTGTATCTTCCTTTGCAATTGGTCGAATTCCATCGTAGAAAATTCTATAACCATCATTGTTTTCAATTACATCTTTTAAATATAATGCTCTTTGAAGTGCTTCATTATAACTATTTGAAGGAATTTTATAAAAATCACTTTTTTTATCGAGCAATTCACATAATGGAGTTAGAGCATCGACTAATTTTTCTCTTAATTCATTTATTTTTGAAATAGAAGCAGAGCTTGCTTCATGTTTTTTATCTTCTTTTAGTTTTATATAAAAATCAACTAAATCTGGAAATTTTCTAATTGTATTTAAAAATGCAATTTCTCTATCTTTTTTAGTTGGTTTAGTTGGTAAATTAGATCTGAAAAAATCATTTACAGCTGAACGCAAAGATGAATTTTCAAGCGATTTAGTAACATTATTAAAATTTGAATAAAAATCCGAATTATTAATAACAGAGTCATCAACTGTTAAAATGTCCAACGGTGTCAAAATTATAAAATCTCCATTTCCTTCTCTGTATAAATATGGAAGTTTAAAAGTTCTTGGTTGCCATATTTTTAATTGCTTGTCAAAACGACATCTAACTGAAAAACTTTTTAGTTGATTTTCTTTTAGATATACTTTTGCAAAATTTTCTGTAAACTCAAGAAGATATTCAAATATTAAGTTTGTTGTAAAATCACTTATAAAATCTTTGCCAACACCCGAATTTAATAATGTGATTTTTTCAATGTGTGTTTCAGCAGTTATTTCTTCTTGACCGAAAGTATTGTAAAAACCATTAAATGCGGTAATTGCGCCATTAGCAAATCTTTTTCCCAAACCTTTTCCACCATTACCATATTCTGACAAACCTAACCAATTCTGTTTTATTTCTGGAAATCTAAATAAGTTTATATCTACATTTTTGCCACCATTTTCAGTTGCATACTCTTTCAGAATGAGTAAATGATTAACTACTTCTCTGTGTAATTTTTTGTATTCATCTTTTTCAGATGCAAATAATAGAAAAGGGTCAATAAACATTGGTAAATCTGAACTTAAACAAATATTTAGTGCACCATAATTTTCTAAAACTGAATCGTCAATTTCAAAATAGTCTGAAAAAAGTAATTTAAAATTTGACATATTTTTCGGGTTTATACATTTGGTTTTTAACGAGTTGCGCTAAAATGGCATACAACGTCTTGGCGCTTGGCGAGGTTGCGAACTTCGTAACCGAGTATTTTCGGCTAAGATAAAATTTCTTGCGAAACGTAAACGTGAATTTACCACAAAATTCGCAATCTCGCCAAACGGCTGTTATGCCTTCGGTTTTTTATTTAGCAACCACTTTCACCGATGAAATCTTGTGTTATTTTTTCACCATTCTTATTTTCAATTAATATCAATCCTTTATTCCACCAACTTTCTTCAGCGTCCTTTTTGGTTTTATCTGCTTTAATTTCAATAGTTACTTTGTATTCTTTTGTTTCATATTTACAAGTGTAATCTTCATTTTCAACTGTATTTGGTTTGTAAATTCTGCTTTTAAGTTTCAGTTTTACAATTTTATTATTGATAGACACAAAAGCAATACTGTCAAAGTTTGATGCAAAAACAAAGTTGTTTTCTACATAATCTTTTTCGTTTTTTGAAAATATACACGAGCAACCATCGATTTCTTTTGGCAACTTTTTAAAACTATTCAAAGTAAATTCCGTGTCGTTGACTTTTTCAATATTTCCAGTTTTTTCGTTTTTACACGCAGAAAATATTAAAATACAAAGAATAAAAACTAAATATTTTATTTTATACATTCTTTTCTGATTTTCGGTTTTTTAAACTGAGGCATAACGTTCTCGCGCCTTGCGCCGTTTGCGACTTACGAAGACGAGTATTTTCGGCTAAACGAAAATACGATAAAAA
>NZ_JAADZW010000058.1 GCF_010645065.1 Flavobacterium fluviatile
AATTTCGGTTTTTCGATTTCGGCTGTCAATTAGTTTTCGGTTTTCCGCTTTCCAATTTGGGAGCAATCACGCACAACGTTCTCGCGCCTGTAGCGGTTTGCGACTTGTGAAGACGAGTATTTTCGGCTAAACGAAAATACGAATTAAAACGGTAATTCCACTAAATTCGCAAATCGCTACAGACGTGTGTTACCCGACGTTTTTTATTTCATATTTTATTTTTTCAATCCAATTTTTATCCGTCGGTTCAATAATAATAACTTTGAAATTAAATTTTTGACCCTCAATTCCAACTCCTTTTGAGTCGTCAATATGGATGTCAAAATCAAAAGCCGTTGGATATTTCGATGAGTTGATATTCATAGATTTTAAAACTTTCTGATTTTTGGTCTGATTTATAATTCGGTTAATTTTTATTCCATAATATTTTAAAGTTAGTCTTATTTTTCTTTTAGTTCTAAACGATGTTGTATAAATGTGAATTTTGTGACCTTCACTTTGTAAATGAGAAATCAATTCACTAGTACCTTTACGAATTTCTTCGATACCGAAATATTTAGCAATTATATTTACTTTTTCAGTTTCAAATTCCTTTCCATTTGGAATTAACGTACTATCAAGGTCGAAACTTATATTCATTTAATTTTCAGTTGTTTGTACGGTTTTTTGGTGAAATGTTGGGTAACGTTCTCGCGCTTGTGGATGTTGCGGACTTTGAAGACGAGTATTTTCGGCTAAACGAAAATACGATTTAAAAACGATAATTCCACTAAATTCCGCAATAGCCACAAACGTGTGTTGGCAGATGTAGTTTTATTTATTCTTATGGGAATTTAATATTCATTTCATTCTTTTCAATTTCAACTTTTTCCCATTCTGTTTTATTAATTTTGGTCGTATCTATTTCCTTTATCAAATTTATGGTTGGCAGAATTTTTGTCTTTTCTATTATTCGGGTTTTGAATCCAAATCCACCTAAATCTCTCATTTGATATTCGATTGATTTATTTTTATCAGAAATATTTACGTATTCAATTGTTTGTGTTCCCCAAAAACTCAAATTCGTAATATAATATAAACCAATACAAATGATTCCAATTATAATTATTAATATTCTTAATGCTTTTCTGTATTTTCCTTTTAGTATTTCATTTAGTAAAAAAATAAATATTGAATAAGAAGCAAAAATCAGTAACCAATAAATTAAAGGACTACTTATACTTAAATTAGTAAATCTATTTAATAAAATCAAACTTGCTGAAATTATAAAAAGTGTAATAAATAGTTTGATTTTCATTGGTTTACGCTTCGTTTTTTTTACTATATCTGCCAACGTTCTGGTACTACAGCGGGTTTGGGACTAAATTAAGCCCATTCTTCGGATTTGCCAAATCATCCCAAATACAAGACTATTTTTCTTTTAAGCCTAATGCCCAAATCCGTTGTAGTGGCTGTTAGCGGTAGTTATTTTTATTCCGTCTTTATGTGATTTATCAATTTTTCAAGTTCTTTTATGTCATCCTTATGTCTGCTCAATTCAGTGGTCATTTTTAAGAACCATTTTTTAGTTGATTTTCTAATGCACCAAATTTTGACGGGTGTCCAGTTTTTTGTTTTTACTAAAATAGCCAAATAGTTTTCAAATTCAATTTGTTCAACAGTTAAGTCGTCAAGCTTATAATGTAATTCCGTTTCTTTTACCCATAGGTCTGCCCAAAATTTGTCATTGTCCAATTGAGTTATAGGAAAGTCAGAAGTTAAATTTACAATGCAATTATTGCTTTTGCCGATTTGAAAATTATAAATTTTGTCGTTCCCTAAAATTGTCTCTGTTAAAATCCAAGGTGATGGGATTTTCTCAATAGAAAAACCAAAGTCTGTTTTTAAACTGTTCAGTTTTTGCTTCTTAATTTGGTTTGTTGGGGAAGGTTTTTTTATTGGAGGATTTAGATAGTCAAATAAGTCTTCCACGTTTGCTAAAACTTCACAGTCGCAACCGCCTCCGTTGTTCTCCAACCAGTCAATTACATCAGTTGCATTCACAACAACATTTTTGTCTAAAAATTTCTTTGTCAATATAGTTGTATGGTCACAACCATATTCGCCTAATTCAACATCTAAAAAGTCAAAAAGTCGAGAGAATATGTTTTCGTCAACTGGTAAGCTTTTTTTAAACTCGGCTAATTCTTTTTCAGCAAGTTGATTTTGTATTTCTTTCTGTTTCGCTTTGTCCATTGTTGGTTGTGTATAATTACCGCTAACGTTCCGGCGCTTGGCGAGGTTGGGGAATAAAGATGCGGGATTTTTCGGTTAAATACAAATTTCCCAAATACAAA
>NZ_JAADZW010000059.1 GCF_010645065.1 Flavobacterium fluviatile
AGAACAGAAATATAGCTGTTATAATTTGAAAAGTTGTTATCATCTTGTTGGTTTTCTGTTGCTTGCGTATAACGTTCTCGCGCTACAAGCAGTTTGGGATTAAGGAAGCGTAATCTTTCGGATTTGCCAAATCTTCCAAATACAAACCAATTTTTCCATTATGCCAAATGCCCAAATTGCTTGTAACGTGTGTTGGTGGTAGTTATTTTTTTTCAATTGTTAATCGATATTCCAATAGTTTTCTGGGTCACCTTCAAAAGCTGAATTTATTGTATCGTCATCAAAGCCATATGCTCCGTTATATTCTGAATAACTCCTCCTATCGTATTCGTAGTCTCCATCATAATAATCCTCTGCTTCTTCTTCAAAATTTTCATCGAGAAAATAGCCAAATTTCTCATAATTTGATTTAATATTTATATCTAAAAAATAATTATTACAGTTTTCATCATAGGTTATTCCGTAGATTTTTTCAAACTTGGAATTGTTTAACGTTAAAGTTTCATTACTAAAACTTAATTTATTATCAATCAAGATAGGTGAAAATTCAAATATGGTTGAATTTAATCGATTAACAGTAAAGTTTGATAGAAATTTTAATTTTTCAATTTTTAAAAAATGTGGAGGGATAGCAAATTTGTCTACATTTTTTATTGCCCAATCTAAATAATTAATATCAGGGTTTATTAGGTTTGTTTTTTCTGAAACTTCACAGTTTTGGCAATCTTTACGATTTAATGTTCTTATAATACGGAAATCAGATGTTAAAATTTTTTCCATTAAATTAGAAAAATATTCAGTTTCTTCTAATTCATTTTCATCTTGATTTACATAGAAATGTTTTTCTATTGCCAAGAAATTTTTTGTAAACAAATATGTAAAAGGACGGTTTCTAATATTTTCAATATTTTTTCTTACTTCGTCAGTTATTTCAAAATATGGGACATTAATTTTTTTGTCAAATTCTATGTTTTTGCAAAAAGTAATTATTTCACTTACGTATTCTTTTATTAAATTTTCTAGATTGTATGTAATGTTTATTTTTCCTTTTAAGACTTCAAGAATTGATTTCCCTTTATATTTTCCAAAAGTTATTTTTTCTTCTGAACTTATGAAGCTTGAAATTCTTTTTTCAATAACTTTTCCATTTTCAAAATTTAGCCATAAGTAGTTTTCATAGTAATTTGAGAAATCATTATAAATTGCTTTGCCTAATCCAATTTGAATTACACCCGAAAACCAATCTGCAAAAATAGGTTCATTTGTTTTAAAAACATCAAAATATGTTTCATTAGCGGTTTGTAAATTTGTTAGAAACAGTTCTTCATTCGTCAGTTTCCAATATCCTTGATAACCTCTCCAATGTGCAGTAGTATATGCTTTAAATTTTAAATTATTTTTTTTAATAAATGGATTTAAAGGCAAATTACTCATAGAATAATTTTCTCCTCTATATTCTATTATTTCACTGGATTGCATTGTCATAATCTGTTGATATTATTCGTTTGCGTCATTTTCGGCGATAATTACCACCAACGTTCCCGCGCTTGTGGTCTGTTGCGGACTTCGAAGACGAGTATTTTCTGTTAAACGAAAATACGAATTGAAAACGATAATTCCACTAAATTCCGCAATAGCCACAAACGTGTGTTGGGCGGGGTTTTTTCTTTTTTGTTTAGTTTTTCAAGTTTCTGCTTTCCAAATTTCACTTATTCAGCTTCCATTTCGTCAGTTTCATTTTTCAAGCTTCCGCTTTTCAAAATTTTACTTATTCAGCTTAATTTTTTCAGTTTCAGCTTTTCAAGTTTAGCTTTTCAGGTTTCAGTTTTTCAAGTTTCACTTTTTCGGCTTCTTTTTTGTTAGTTTCACTTTTCAAGCTTCCGCTTTTCAACTTTCATTTATTCAGCTTTATTTTCGTCTTTTAATTTTCAAGTTTCGCTCATTAAACAGCTAATTTTCAATCAGTTTTCGCTCAAATATGCCTGAACATTCTTTATCATTTTCATTATTTCTCAAAAAAGAAGTGAGAGTAAATTCCACCGGAATTTTTCTCTCGCGCGAAAATCCTGCCCAACGTTTTGCGCCTCTAGTTGTTTGCAACTTATGAAACAGATTATTTTCGGCTAAACGAAAATAGGAATTAAAAACGATAATTCCACTAAAGTTGCAAATAGCTAGAGACGTATGTTGTGCGAGGTTGCGACACGTAAAGTGAGCAAGTTCTGAAAATCGCCAACAGTTCGGTTATGCGGTTT
>NZ_JAADZW010000005.1 GCF_010645065.1 Flavobacterium fluviatile
ATTGGTTCGCAAAACAAATTTACTTAACCTCTGCTTTGTTTTTTTATGCTATCCCAACTAGCAACTTGAATTAATTATAAGAATTGTTTTTTAAACAAATACATAAGGTGAATTAATTCAACTAGATAAGTATTATAATTACCCGTTGGGTGAAATTATTTTTTTTCAATTCTATCGCATCAGCTTAGATATAAATCTGTCTAAATCTGCTTTAATCTGTGTAAATCTGCTTAAAAAATTAATACTCCAAAAGTATTTCACGCAGATTTTAAAGGATTTTTGCAGATCAAATTAGATTTAATACTTGAATAAAGCTATTTTATTCTATTTCACCCAACGAGTTATAATTTATAAAAATCTATAATTACAATTTAGCTTTGAGTTTAGAAATCTTAAAATTTTTAGATTTAATTACTTTTCCATTATCTGTAATCATCAAACAGCTGTATTCAGGGAATTTTTGAAGTAAAAGCAAGCCATCATCCTTTCCTAAAACCATTATCGAAGTACTTAATCCGTTGGCAGTTTCGGCATTGGCACCAAAAACAGTAACACTGCATAAACCAGTTGCAGGATAGCCGGTTGCAGGATTTATTATGTGAGAATATCGTTTGCCGTTAAAAACAACATATTTTTCATAATTGCCTGATGTGGTTACAGCACCCTCATTCAAAGGAACAACAGCCAAAAGTTTTTCAGGCTTAAACGGATTCGTAATTCCGATTTTCCAGTCTTGTCCATTGGGCTGTTTTCCCCAGGTGCTCATATCTCCGGATCCGTTTATGATTCCGGCTTTTATACCCTTTGCCAGCATCATGCTTCGGCATTTATCGGCTGCGTATCCCTCTCCCAAAGCGCCAAAACCAATTTTCATTCCTTTTAATTTCAGGAAAATGGTTGAGTTTACACTATCTAACACAATATTTTTATAACCCACTTTGGCTACCGATTTTTTTATGGCTTCCGCTGAAGGCATTTCGGTCATCGAGCCGTCAAATTTCCAAACACGGTCTAAGGCAGCAAAACTGATGTCAAAACCGCCATTAGTAATTTCAGAGAACCGAATGGCTCTTTGCGTCAGTTCAAAAACTTCACGATCTACTTTTACGGGTTTAATTCCCGCATTTTGATTCACCTCAGAAACCTGTGAGTCCGGTTTCCAGTCTGAAATCAGGCTTTCAATCCGGCTGATTTCTGCTATTACTTCATTAATATTTTGTTCTGCAATAAGAGAATCATTGGCAACTATGCTAATGTCAAAACGTCCACCCATTAACAAAGTCGTTCTTTTGCGCAACACCTGAGAATGTAGGGAAAAACTATACAGAATTATAAAGAGAAATAAAATTTTATAGAGAGATGACTTCATGATATAAAAATATTAATAACAATCGGTTAATAATTGTCCGTTTTTCTTATAATCATAAAGATTTTTGATGCTGTTTGCCAAACATATTTCGTTCAGAACTGCTTCGACATCTTTTTGCATAGCAAGAGAACCACAAATCATGATAACACCGCCCTGCTGTAATAAATCAACAAAAAAAGACGCGTCACGTTTTATCAAATCCATCACATAAATATGTTCGGCCTCACGTGAAAGTGCCAGATGAAAACTCGTAAGCTTTTGCTTCTGAATCATTTCGTCTGAAAACTTTTTATAACCTGAAACGGTTTCGGTTTCCATTCTGAAGCCACTGTATAAATGGGTTTCTGTTTTCTTCTTGTTTTGCTCAATCATCCCAAGAAAAGGAGCAATTCCCGTTCCGTTCGAAATCAGGGCTACTTTTGGAGCTTTGGCAGGAAAATGAAAAGCTTTGTTGTTTATGATTCGGGCTTTAAACGTATTTCCGGCTTCAAGATTATTTAAAAATCCCGAACCTAATCCGTGTGGATGCAGTTTTACAACCAATTGTATGTTTCCCGAATGATTTCCGATAGAGTAGAGGCGTTCGCGTGAATCATTAGCAGGATAAATAGCCACTAAATCTCCGGAAGTGAATTTTGCGCGCATACTGGCACGCAAGGTTATGATAAAAGTATGCTCAGTTTCAGAAATAGCTGTTTTGTCTAAAACCATCAGTTTTTGCAGTCCTTTTGGAACATGATTGTACAAAGAAGGAGTAGTAGCTAATGTAATGCCGGTTTTCTTGCTCCACAATTTCACCCAGTTAACAAACTCAACAGCCGATTTATCATTAACAGTCTGTAGTTCCAGAAAACGTTCAGCCCAGTTTTGAGTTTCTAAATGCTCATCAATTTCAATTGCAAATCGGCAAAAATCGGGGTACGATTCTGAACCAAAACCTACAACAGAAAAATTGATTTTCTGTTGTTGATGCTGCTTGTGCAAAAGAGATTTAAACTGAGTTCCGTTTGAAGGAGCATCTCCTAATCCATGCGTCGAAGAAAAGACAATAATATGCTCTGCTTTCGGATAAACACAAAACCGGTTTAATTCGGATATAAAAGCTTTGTGCCCCTGATCTGTTAATTGTTTCAGAATTGCATTGGCAAACCTGAATGTGCTTCCGTTTTCAGAACCAACTAAAAGAATGATATTGCTCTCGTGAGCTTTGAATTTATTTTTAATACGGCTTGAACGTCTTTTTAAAGTGATTGCAAATCCCGAATAAATAAAGAAAAGAATATTGATACAGGCTAAAGCTAGAATAATAGCCCAAACCCCATGAATTCTTCCCGTATGAAGATCAAGACTTAATGCAGACAACCGAATGGTAACAGGAGAACGTTTTTCTGAAACAACAGCTCCTGTAATCTGGTTTACTTCAATTTCGCGGTCTTTTAATTCGATGATGTAATATTCTTCAGGATCATCCGTGAAGGGGAATTCTATTTTTTTTACATCAGAAAGAAATGTGTTTTTGAATATGGAAGTTTTTTTGGCTTCCGCCGAAAGTTCCGTTTTTATTGGCTTTGCTTTTTTATCACCCATAAAAAAGTTGAACCTTTCGAGTGACAAATAAGTTCCGGTAAGAGCAATAATCAAAATTGGAATTAAGGCCAGCCTTCCTAAAACTACATGGTAGTACTGGGCAAAATATTCCTTAATTACCTTAGAAAAGAAATTTCGGATGCCGCGTTGTCTTTTTAAGACAAGTACGAAACCCGAAATTGATATTAATACTAAACAAAAAGAGATTACACCCACAAAAAATCGCCCTGCTTCATGAAGAAACAAAGAGCGGTGAAACCCTGTAATCCATTGAATAAATTCACTTTTTTTCTCAGGTGAACCTAATACTTTACCGGTTTTCGGATCAATATAAGCATTGATGTCATCTCCATTTTCGTCGATTGCCTGCAAGGTTACAAACTGATTATAATCGATATTCAGCTCTGTAATTTCCGGGTACGCTTTTTTTAGTACAGGAAGTGTTTCGCCTAAAGTTATCTGATTAAAATTGGCTGCTTTGTACGGCAATGCTTTTTCCTGAGCCGCATCGACCGCCAGAATGATCCCGGTTACCGAAGCTAAAATTAAAAAAACAGAAGAAAATAAGGCTAAGGCCAGGTGTGCGTAACGCCAGAAAGAAAGAGTCATTGCGTGTATTCTAAAAATGTAATCGGATTATATTTTGTTTAGTCTTACGTATCTGATGTATCCTTTGCCCTCTGTTTTTGCAGCAAGTCCTTCAGTTGTAAGCGGAATTTCAAGATCATTTACGTAATATTTCTGATCTTCAACAGCCGACTCAAAACGCAATTTGTAACCTTTGTTTATTTTAGAATTATCAATTTCAATTGTAGTGATGCTTCTGTCACCCCCAGTAACAGATGCGCCGGTTTTGGCACTGATGTCTTCTGTTTTTTTAGAATGAAATTTGTTCCATTCTTTCAAAGAACTGTACCACTTTTTGTCATCACCCATTACATAAAGCGTTTTTTCATATTCTCCTTTAGCATTTATTAGTGATACTACCACATAAGCTCCCTCTCCCATGTAGTTGGACATCTGCAGCATGCATTTGTATTTTGATGACTGTGCATTTATAGTAAAAGAAACAAGGCATATAAGGGCGCCCGTAAGAGCAGTTTTAATAATAGATCTCATTTGAAATTGATTTGTTTTTTATTGGAATTTGGAATTTAGAAATTGAAAGTTTTTAATATTTATTTTAAAAATTCAACAGAAATATTACTTTTTGTAAGCGATTCATTTTCTTTTGCTAAAGCATAAACACTTTCATCGAACTCAGTTGTTACTTCTTTTTTGGCACCGGCAGAAATAAGATATTTTAATATAGTATCATCTTTGGCAACCATTGCTGCTTTATGCAGAACTGTTAAACCATCTTTGTTTTTGGCATTGATGTCGATGTTTAAATCAGCAATTTTTTTCAGTAAGTTTAAATCATTTTTGATGATGGCGATATGGTACAACGTGTTTCCGTCATTTTGAGGAGTGGCTAAGTTCAACCCTTTATCCTGTAATAATTTTATCTTAGATCCAAAAGGATCTTGTTTTCCACTGACTCCTTCCTGACCTCGCCCCATCATTTGCGGACGGTACGACTGAATAAGATAAACACCTAAATTGTTACCGTCTTTGTCTTTTACATTTACATCGGCACCTTTAACTAAAAGTAAATTTACTGCATCGGGAGATCCATATCTCACAGCATTTGTCAGGGCAGACTCGCCTTTTAAATTTTGAAGGTTTACGTTTTTTGATGTAGAAAGCAAAAGTTCCAAAGCAGAAGTTTCTCTGGCAGATGCAGCAGCCATTAATGGAGTATTTCCTTCTTTGTCTGCTTTATTTGGGTCAACTCCTTTGCTGATAAAATATTTGATGATTTCTGTCTGGTTTGGTTTACCTGCCAAAAGATGCAAAACATTTTGTCCTGATTTATTTAATGCAGTTGGTTTAATTTTTACTTCCTCAACCAGATATTTATACGTTTCTATTGTAGTGCTCTCCCTGCGGCTTCCCTGAGCAGCAGTAAAAAGTGCGTTATCGTTTGGTTTAACCCCTTTTTCAAGAATTTTTTTCATTAATGCTATATTTCCGGATCTGGCGGCGTATGTAAAAGCGGTATTCCCATCGTTATCTACATCTTTCAGGGACATTCCTTTGGTAGTAAAATATTCGGCAGCTTTTAATTCTTTGTCAGATGAAATGGCTAACAATAATAAGTTAGCACCATTTTGGTATTTTTTCTTAGGATCTATTCCGGCTTTAAAAAAAGCATCATAAATTTCAGGATTGCTTTGGCCGCTGCTGGCCGCTGCCGTTATAGGAAATGAGCCGTGGCTGTCTTCTAAATTAACATCTGATCCTTTGGCTATAAGATATTTTACGATTTCAGCATTCCCTTTACCTGAAGCCCAGTGAAGATAGATTCGGTTGTCGTGTGTCGGCTTGTTTACTTCATTGCCTGGTTGTTCCAATAAGAATTTTATAGTTTCTGTGGGAGCATCATTATTGATTGCCATGACCACAACATCAAAAGCATTTGCCGTTGATGCAGAAGGGCTGTTGCCTTTTGCAATTTCGGCCTTTACAGTTTCAACATTAGGAGTGGTTTTCCAGAAAGACTGGTCTAATAAAGTATTTTTTTGCTGGGCATTTACGAATAAGGTAACCGTTAAAGCAAAAGAAACAAGTAAATTATTTTTCATAAAATTGTAAATAAGTTTGGGCAAAAAGTTATCTAAAATGAACATTAGATGCTTTATAACTCAAAAGGTTTAAAATTTGCTGTTTTTTTAATTATTTAGAATAAATAAAAATAAGGCAAATATAAAAATAAATAATACAATAACAATCTATTTTTATTTTTTTAAAACTGAGGACTTAAACGTTTTTTACAAATCAATGAGAGTGAAACTTTCGTATAATTATATAAACCATAATATAAATAGTATAATTTTTTGTAATCAGATTTTTAGATTTTTGATTTTCAAATTTAATTCTGTTATACAATGAAAAATATAAAACCAATTCTAAGTTTTTCTATAGCAATGCTAACATTAATTAGCTGCTCAAATGATGATAAGAACACGAATGATCCAGGTACTCCGACTGATCCGGTAGAAAATAATTCGCCGAACACGACTTATAAGCCTGCATTCGAAGGACAAACCCGTATCGGTGGTTTACAAACTAATACTGCATATGAAGCAAAAGTTATTACTTCAACACTTGCAAGTCCCTGGGGGGTTAAGTCTCTTCCGGATGGCAGACTTTTGATTACAGAAAAGGCTGGTAATATGCGTATAGTTAAAGTAAACGGAGAAGTAAGTGCTAAAATCACTGGCTTGCCGGCAGTTAATTCATTAGATCAGGGAGGTTTATTAGGCTTATGCCTGGATCCTGATTTTACTTCTAACAGAATGGTATATTGGGTGTTTTCTGAAGCTACTGGTGGAGGAAATCTTACAGCAGTTGCTAAAGGAAAATTGTCGAATGATGAGACAAAAATAGAAGGCGCAACCATAATTTATCGTACCACGCCTGCACATCCCAGTACGAAGCATTATGGAGGGCGTATTTTATTTGATAAATCGGGAAACCTTGTAATAAGTACTGGCGAACGTTCAGTTCTTGAAACGAGACCATTAGCGCAATCACTTGTTGGAAGTTTGGGTAAAGTTATCAAAATAACCAAAGATGGAGTTGCTGCAACAGGAAACCCTGTTTTTACTCAGGGAGGAGCACTGCCGGAATTGTTTACATACGGACACAGAAATCCACAGGGACTTGCAATTCATCCTCAGACGGGAGAGATTTGGCTTAGCGAACACGGACCACGTGGAGGAGACGAGATAAATCGTCTGCAGGCTGGTAAAAATTACGGATGGCCAATCATAACTTACGGAATTGAATATGAAGGACCGGCTATTGGAGATGGAATTCAAAAAAAGGATGGTATGGAACAGCCGGTCTATTACTGGGATCCGGTCATTTCTCCAAGTGGGATGACTTTTTATTCGGGTAACAGAGTTCCGGAGTGGAACAACAATCTTTTCATAGGAGCACTAAGTGGTCAGCATATCGTAAGACTCGCAATTGAAAATAATCGTGTTATCGGTGAAGAAAGACTTCTTGTGAGTGAAGGGCAGCGCTTTAGGGATATTACCCAGGGAAATGACGGTGCTTTATATGCTGTCACTGATGGAGGAAAGCTCTACAAGATTGATAAGAAATAAGAATTTCAAATAAACATTTAGCTGAAATAGTAATAGCCGTAGGATTATCTTCCGGCTATTTTTTTTAATCTTATTAAGAAAAAAATAACAGAACAGATATCAATTCTAATGTTATTTTAATGTTGGCCATAAAATTTCGTTCTAACTTGCGCCTCTTTAAGAAAAAGAAAATGTTGAGCAGAATTAAAAATAGTATCTTATGTAAATGCCTTCAGGCGTTGCTTATCGGGTACTTTCTAATCAGCAGCATCAACATATCAAATAGTTTTGGGCGCATCATAGCTGATAATGCCGAAACTAGTACCGTTAAAGGCATGACCTGTAATTTTCTTAAAAAGATATTCAAATGTGACGGCATTCCGGAAGAGCTTGATGATTACGAAACAAAAGAAACGAAAACTACTAAAATTGCAAAAGGAATTCCTTCCTTAGATTATCTTGTTCCATTAAATACTTCATTGTCTGTTTTGTACTTTAAAATTAGTACAAAAAGAAAGAACTATATTGATAATCAAATATTCTCATTTGGTTTTCATGGTAAAATTCATTTACCGCCTCCCGAATTTATAGTATAAATACTTATCTCTTTTTTTGGAGTAGGAGAAATTCCTATATCCTTGATACGCTTTTTGTCGTACATTAGTATCTATCTGTTAATTTTGTATTTATATATAAATTCATGACACCATTAAAACGTTTTTACAATTTACTTCATCTTGACAAACGCGATGTATATCAAATCATTTTTTATGCTGCTTTTGCGGGATTGGTAAATCTTTCACTGCCTTTAGGTATTCAGGCGATTATTAATTTTATTCAGAGCGGACAGCTAAGTGTTTCCTGGATTATCCTTGTAATTTTGGTTACAATAGGAGTTGGCTTTGGCGGAATCCTGACTATCTTACAGCTTCGGATAGTAGAAAACCTGCAACAGCGAATTTTTGTGCGTTCTTCATTTGAATTTGCCTACAAAATGCCTTTGATCAAATTCAAGGAAATGTATTCTGAATATGCTCCGGAAAAAGCGAACCGTTTTTTCGATACTTTGACGGTACAAAAAGGCACGGCAAAGCTTTTACTCGATTTCTGTACTGCTTTTTTACAAGTGGGCCTCGGAATCATATTATTGGTTTTGTACCATTCTTTCTTTACTGTAATTGGTCTATTGTTTATCATCATTTTATATATCATTTTTAAGTTTTCATACAAAGACGGACTTGAAACGAGTCTTAACGAATCAAAATTTAAGTATAAAGTAGCTGCCTGGCTTCAGGAAATTGCACGTAATCGTGATAGTTTCCGAAAAAAAGGAGGTTTTGAATATGCACTCGAAAGAAATGATGACTATGTAAGCAAGTATGTGAATTATCGTGAAAAGCATTTTCAGGTAATGAAAAAACAATACATTCAGCTTACTGTTTTTAAAGTTATTGTTACAGCTGCCTTATTGTCTATTGGTGGTTTTCTGGTAATTCACCATCAAATGAACATCGGGCAGTTTGTAGCAGCAGAAATTGTAATCGTTTTACTGATCAATTCGGTTGAAAAAATTATTTTCGGACTTGAGTCTTTTTATGATGTACTAACTTCTTTGGAAAAAATCGGACAAGTAACCGATATGGAAACGTCTTGTATTCCGGAGACATCTGCGATCACTGAAAGCGGAATTAATATTGAAACAGAAAGCGTAAGTTATAATTATCCGGATCACAATAAAAAATCGCTTAAAAATGTCAATCTGAAAATAAGCCAGGGTGAGAAAATAATTTTAAGAGGAACAAACGGTGCCGGAAAAAGTACTTTATTACGTTTATTGTCGGGATTGCTCGAACCGGAAAGCGGCGCGATGTACGTTACAGATAATTATATGAATCGTCTTAGCGAAGATACCTACAGAGCACAGGCGGGAACTTTTTTGCAGGGAGATACGCTTTTTGCAGGGACCATTAGAGAGAATATCCTTTTTGGAAACGAAACACTAAATAATGATGATCTTAAGTGGGCTTTGGATAATGTTTGCCTGACACCGGATCTCAAAACATTCCCGAACGGACTGGAACATCAGGTACATCCCGGAGGTAATGAACTTTCGGCTTCAGATATCCAGAAGATTCTTTTGGCCCGTAGTATTGTTCATAAACCTAATATATTATTTCTTGAAGATCCTGTTGATAAAATGGATGAACTGACTTCCGGGAAAATTATCGATTTTCTGCTTTCTGAAGAAAATGACTGGACAGTAATTGTAACTTCTAAAAACGATATCTGGAAGAACAAGTGTAACCGTATGATAACGATCGATGACGGAAAAATTATTAATGACATAAAGCTTTAATCATGCTCAATATATCTAAAGATAATAATGTACTGATAACTCCGGGCAAATATAAATCTATCACCAGCGTTGCCCGAAGACCACATTATAAAATTTTAAACAGGGTCATAATAGGATTTTTGATTTTTTGTGTAGCCTGCCTTTTTCTGCCATGGACACAAAACATCTCCGGAAGTGGTTCAGTAACTACACTAAAACCGGATCAGAGACCACAAACTGTTCATAATGCCATTGCAGGCAGGATTGAAAAATGGTATGTTCAGGAAGGTGATTATGTGAAAAAAGGGGATACGATTGTTTTTATTTCTGAAGTAAAAGAAGACTATCTGGATCCCAATCTTGTTGGGAACACAAAACAACAGGTCGATGCCAAGAAAATGGCTGTAGAATCCTATGGAGACAAAGTAAATTCCCTGGAGGTACAGGCGCAATCGCTTAATACCGAAAAGGAATTAAAATTACAGCAGGCACAGAATAAAATCAGACAGGCCAAACTGAAAATAAAAAGTGACAGTATAGATCTTGTAGCGGTAAAAACACAACTCCGAATTGCAAAAACACAATTTGACCGTTCGACAGCGCTCAATAAAGAAGGTTTGAAACCGCTTACTGATGTAGAACAGAAAAGACTAAAACTACAGGAATCGGAAGCGTATGTAATTACGCAGGAAAATAAATTGCTGAGCAGTAAAAATGAACTGATAAATGCAAAAGTAGAAATAAGCCGGATTACTGCTGAGTACACCGAAAAAATTTCGAAATCAAAAAGTGATAAATACACCGCTTTAAGTACGCAATATGATACAGAAGCGCAGGTAAACAAATTGCAGAATCAATATGTAAATTATAGTCTTAGAAATGGCTTATACTACATTACAGCACCTCAGAGCGGATATGTGAACCGTGCTTTGCTGGCAGGTTTAGGGGAAACAATTAAAGAAGGAACTCCAATTGTAAGCATTATGCCATCAAGTTATGATATTGCGGTAGAAACCTATGTTGAACCTATCGATCTGCCGTTGGTGCATCGCGGTGCAAAAGTCCGTGTATGGTTTGACGGATGGCCCAGAATTGTGTTTTCAGGATGGCCGGGATTGTCTTACGGTACGTATGGCGGAAGAGTGGTGGCAATCGAAAATTTTATAAGCTCAAACGGAAAATACAGAATTCTTGTATCTCCTGACGGCCCGGATAATAAATGGCCAAAAGAACTGAGTATCGGAGCAGGAGCGCAGAGTATTGCTTTACTCGATACTGTTTCAGTATGGTACGAAATATGGCGTAACCTAAATGGTTTTCCTCCAAATTATTATAAAGCAGACGAAAAAGAAGCAAAGGATGGCAAAGACAAAAAATAAATTGAAATATGCTGTAATGGTGTTTTCTCTCTTGTTTTTATTCGGCTTTTCTAATTTATACGGTCAGGATTTTAATAAAGAAGAATTAAGTTACAGCGAGTTTTTGGGATACGTAAAAAAGTATCATCCGCTGGTAAAGCAGGCAAATCTTGAGATTAGTAGCGCCCAGGCTGCATTGATGCTTGCCCGTGGGGGTTTTGATCCTAAAATTGAAGTTGATTATAATAAAAAAGAATTTAAGGGAACCGAATATTATTCGCTTTTGAACAGCAGTTTTAAAATTCCAACCTGGTACGGAATCGAAATCAAAGCAGGTTTTGACCAGACTGACGGACAATATTACAATCCGCAGAATCGTACTCCTGAAGCAGGACTGACTTCTCTGGGAATCAATGTAGCCTTAGGTCAGGGAATGTTCATTAACCAGCGAATGGCAGATGTAAGGGAGGGGAAACTGCAGGTAAGACTGAGTGATGCACAGCGAAAGTTAAGAGCAATTGAAGTTTTATACAAAGCAAGCGAAGCCTATTTTGAGTGGAGAAAAAGCTATAATGAAGCTGAGCTGTACAAACGATATCTTGGTTTCGCCAGTGCTCGTTTTCAGGGCGTAAAAAAATTGATTGAACTTGGAGATTCGCCTTCAATTGACAGCGTCGAAGCCGGAATTACCGTTCGCAACCGTGAATTGAACGTAGAAAACGGAAATCTTAAATTAGCCAAAGCGAAATTATATCTGTCAAATTATTTATGGATCGAAAATGTCCCTGTAGAATTAGGAGACGCTGTTAAACCGGAAGAGAATCTGATAAAAACCCTGGAAGAAACCCTGAGAACTGATGCTATGATGGTCGATGTTGAAGGTCTGGATTCTCATCCGAAAATTCAGGCCCTGGAAACCAAAATGTCAATACTTGAAGTAGGAAGGCAATTAAAAGCGAATTCATTGCTTCCTAAGATAAACTTAGGATACAATTACCTTTCAGAACCTTCTTATTTTGATTCTTTCAATACAGATGATTATAAATTTAACGTCGATTTCAGTATTCCGATTTTTTTGAGAAAAGAACGCGGAAGCTTAAAACTGGCTAAACTTAAGATTCAGGATTTAAAGTATGATATTGACCAGCAGCGACTGGAACTTAAAAATAAAATCAAGGCACAGCAGACCGAAATTGCTTCTTTGAAAAGGCAGAAAGGCGTAATTGATAATCTGGTAAAAGATTACATGACCATGCTGAATTCGGAAGAAAAACTGTTCTCTTTTGGCGAAAGTTCTATATTTCTCATCAATTCAAGGGAAAATAATCTGGTGAGTGCCAAACTTTCCCAAATCAGTATCGAAAATCAGTTTTACATTTCAAATGCCGAATTGTTTAAAATACTGGCAAATCCTGACTGATATTTTTTTTTCTTTTCCATGCCACTTATTAATTCAGGTAATAAGTGGTTTTTTATTCTAATGATTTAGTTCAGCCTTTCAGAAGTTGTTGTTCTGTGACAGTGCTCTGTTCCCAGATAGAGCGGGTTTCCGTGTTTCTCAGACCAAAATCCTTCCAGAATATCTTTTGTAATACAACGGTAAATGGCAACCCCTTTGTATGTTTTTCTGTCTTCTCCTTTATAACTAAAATTGATTGCAAGAATATTATCTTTAAAAAATCCGGAACCTTTTTGTTCATGATTACCAATAATCCATTTGGCTTTGATACGGTTGTTTTCGTCAAGGGAGAGCGTTAATACACCCTGATATGTCATTTCATCAGAACCATCCTGATTGCTTCCTGAAACAGAATAGGTGCCAGCTAAATCTTGTATTGTCATTCTTTGTATATGGTTTAAAGAAAAAGTCTACAAATATAACCTAACTTACGTAAGGTGCACAATTGAACTTTTATTTATTTTTTTGTCTTTTTTGTTGTGCTATTTTAAATTATTGATAATTTTAGTACTTAAATCTGCTACTTAATTTAATATAAACAAATCTTGAAGAATTTTTTTATAACTCTGATTTTATTCATCGGATTTTACGCACCGGTTCCGGCACAGGAAACTCAGGTTAAATTTCTTGATATATCTGATGGGTTATCCAATAATTCGGTTGTTACAATATTTCAGGATAATGATGGTTTTATGTGGTTTGGAACCTATGACGGACTAAACCGTTATGACGGATATAATTTTAAAGTATTCCGAAACCGTATCAATGATAAAAAGTCACTACCTTTTAATACAATTTATAATATTGAGGGAGATTCAGAAAATAATATATGGATTGGAGGTGCTAATGGTGTTTGTATTTACAACAAAACCAGTGCAGCGTTTCATCCTGCCAGATATATTTCTCCAAACAAAAAGTCTGAAGTTGTCAGGGACATCATTCATCAGGTTAAGTCTGTTTCTAAAGACAGGGTTTTGGTTGCCTCGCAAAACTTAGGACTGCTTATTTTTGA
Source organism: Flavobacterium fluviatile (assembly GCF_010645065.1). GTDB lineage: Bacteria > Bacteroidota > Bacteroidia > Flavobacteriales > Flavobacteriaceae > Flavobacterium > Flavobacterium fluviatile. The sequence goes on from NZ_JAADZW010000005.1 coordinate 13,317, forward strand.
AAAAGGTTCTTATACAGGAAGGAATGTTCCGCTTATGATGTCCGGAAAAAGAAGATTAATTCATCATTACGATGCGGTCGCTATTCAAAAAGATACAAAAAATGACAGATGCTGGATATATGTCCGAAATGCAGGGCTTTGTACTTTCGATAATGATTCAAAAAATCTAAAAATTGTATTTCCATTTTCTGTAGAAGTTGAAACCCTCGAACTGGCTTCAGATGGAAATCTTTGGTTTGGGACAGATGAAGGTCTTTTTCTTTTTAATATAAAATCAGGCTCATTTTCTGAGAATTATTTTTCCGGCAGATGTACCGTTTCTGACATTCTCATTGATAAGAAAAAAGAAATTTGGGTCACTACAGACGGAAATGGGATTTTTAAAGTTATCGGAAAAAAAGCCGTTTCGTACAGTTCTGTAAAAGAAAACAAATTATTAAAAAGCAATTCTATCTGGAGTCTGTATGAAGATAAGGCAGGCAATAAATGGATTGGTACATTACGTGGCGGAATTAGTATGCTGAGCAATACAGCGCGTTATTTTAAAACAGTACGATACAATGCCAATGATCCTGACGAAAATTTCATCCTGTCATTCTGCGAAGACGAAAAAAACAATTTGTGGGTAGGAACAGACGGTGCGGGGCTGAAATACTGGGACCGTAAAAAAAACACCTATTTTAAATACGTCAATAAACTTTCGAGCAAATTTATCACAGGTATTGTCAGGGATGATAACAACGAAATCTGGATTTCTACCTGGGCCGGAGGTGTCAGCAAAATTAATCCGAAAAATAACTCGGTTACACAGTTTTCATGTTATAATCCTTTGACGAAGAAAGTAGAAAAAAACATCTGGTTTGTTTATAAAGATTCAAAGTCAAATATCTGGGCAAGCGCAACAAATGAAGGTTCGTTGTATCTTTTTGACCGCACTAAAAATAATTTTGTGTTTTTTGATAAATCGATTAATAATCTGCAGTGCATGACAGAAACCTCAGACGGTAAACTCTGGGCAGGAAATTATTCAGTTTTGTATTCTATTGAAAAGGAAACCAGGAAAATAAATAAAGTAACCATCGGTAATCCTGTTCGTTGTATCCATGAAGACAAAGATAAAAAACTCTGGCTCGGAACGCAGGAAGGAGGGTTGCTGTTGTTTGACCGAAAAACAAATACGTTTAAAAGACTCACCACTGACGATGGCCTTCCTTCAAACACTATTTTAAGAATGCTTGAAGACATAGAAGGAAATCTCTGGATGAGTACCTATAACGGTATTTGCAGGTTTGACAAGAAAAGAAAGACCTTTAGAAATTTTTCAGTAAATGACGGACTTCAAAGCAATCAGTTTAGTTTTAATGCCGGAATTAAATTGTCAACAGGAGAATTTTTGTTTGGAGGGATAAATGGCTTTAACAGTTTTTTTCCGGGAGCTATTAAAAGTTTCAATCAGGAAAATAATCTGTTGCTGACAGACTTTTACGTAAACAATCAGCCAATTGAAGAAAGCAAAGCAGAGATTGATTCTGATTCAGGTCAAATAAAAGAAGTCAGTTTAGATTATGATCAGACGACTTTATCACTCGAATTTGTTGCTTTGGATTATAACAATGCAGACAAGATCAATTATGCATATTTGTTAGACGGGTGGGATCAGCAATGGAATTATGTAGGGCAGAACAGAAAAGCCAATTATTCCAGATTACCTGAAGGAAAATATACTTTTAAAGTAAAAACCACCAATTTTAAGGGAGGCTGGAACAAAGAAATCAGTTTGGTTTCTATACGGGTTTTGCCGCCATGGTACAGAACCTGGTGGGCTTATTTATTGTATTTATCAGCTATAGCTGGAACTCTTTTTGTTTATCTGGATTATCAAAAGAACAAAGAAAAACTAAAATATAAGGTCAAAATTGCTGAACTGGAAAGCAAAAAGGAAAAAGAAATTGCCGAGAAGCAATCGTCAATGTTTACTTATATTTCGCATGAATTCAGGACACCGCTTTCGTTGATTATAAATCCGCTTAAAAAAGCAATACAGAAAGAAAGTGTTGAAAATGGACCTTCGGGAAGTGATTTGGCGATTGCACACCGAAATGCACGCCGGCTTTTGAGTCTTGTCGATCAGCTTTTGCTTTTCAGAAAGGCCGAAAATGATGCAGATTCCCTTCGACTATCTCCGATAAATGTAAATAATCTTTGTAATGAAGTGTATCAGTGTTTTGTAAATCAGGCAAAAGATAAAAATATTCAGTACAATTTTAATATTCCGGATCATGAAATTGTGATTATAGGGGATTATGAAAAAATTGAAATTTCATTGTTTAATCTGATGTCGAATGCTTTTAAATACACACAAAAGGGAGGTAAAATCGAGCTGAGTCTTACTGAAAATGATACAGAAGCAATGCTTGAAATTTCAGATAACGGCGACGGAATCGAGAAAAAAGATATTGAAGCAATTTTCGAAAAATTCAAACAGATTAATTCTAAAGTTTCTATTGGAACCGGTTTCGGTATTGGGCTTTATATCGTAAAATATTTTACAGACAAACACAAAGGAACTGTAAGCTGTACAAGTGAACCGGGTAAGGGAAGTACATTTAAACTGACTTTTTTAAAAGGCGACAGGCATTTTGAAAATGCTGAAATCACCAATGACGTGCAGAAAAGAAGCCTGCTGTTTGACGAATTAATTGTTGGTGACTCTGAAGAAAATATTACATCCGGAAATACTCTTTCTGAAGCTGATTTGCAGAAAGTGATGCTTACGGAAAAACGAACCGTTTTAATTGTAGATGACAATGCTGAAATCAGGGGGTATTTAATCAAATTGTTTGCTGAGAATTATATCGTATACAGTGCCGAAAATGGTGAAGAAGGCTTAAAACTGACCAAAAAGTATATGCCGGATCTGGTAATCAGTGATATTACCATGGAAGAAATGGATGGGCTTGAATTGTGCCGAAAAATAAAGGAAAGCAATGATTTGTCTCATATTCCGGTAATTTTATTAACAGCGACTAAAAATCCCGAAACCCATTTGCAGGGGATCAATGAGGGTGCCGATGACTATATTACTAAACCATTTGATGATGATATTCTCGTGGCGCGGGTTGAATCGTTATTGCGCAACCGAAGCAATTTGCGAACTTATTTCCTGGAAAGCATCACTTTAAAAGAGAATACCCAGAAAGTCCCGGTGGAATATCAGGAAATTTTGAAAAAATGCATTGACATTGTTGAGGCGAACATTCATAAAAGAGATTTCACGATTAAAACCTTTGCGCTTGAAATGGGTATGAGCCACAGAACGCTTTATACTAAAATCAAAATTATTTCGGGACAGACTTTAAATGCTTTTATACGTTCGTTACGAATCCGAAGAGCCGCAATGTTAATGCTTACCGAAGATATGAATATTGCACAGGCTAGTGCCGAAGTGGGTTTTGAAGATCCAAAATACTTCAGACAGCAATTCGTGAAGTTATTCGGAATGACACCATCTGAATATATTAAAAAGTATAAAAGCTCTTTTAATTCGGATTTGAATGTCATAAAATAGTTAACTAAGACTTTGTAAAAATATCTTAATAATGCTGTTTAAATCATTATTTGTTTTAGAATGCATGGAATAAGAGCTGATAAAACAATTAAGTTTAAATTGTGTTTTATGTAAAAAAAAGCTTTTATTTTTTTTAACTTATTAATTTTATTGCTCAAATATCTCGTAATTACAAATTTGACCTCCTTTTTTTTCCATTTTGCCCCTCATCAAAATTTTAAACTACACATTACTTTGCACTACAGGTAATGATTGTTAGTTATATTACCTGTATGTTATAAATGTTTGTTTTACGATAAGTTTTTAATCTGTTTAAAGAACTTAGCGTTTTTATAAAAACAGATAGTATGAGTTGGTTTATCATATTGCTTATCCAGCCCGCAGCTAAAAGTCTGCGGGTTTTTACAACAAACGAATTCAAAAGAATATTGAAAAAACAAAATAATTAATCCTAAATACCATAGATATTATATGAAAACAACCTTTTAAAACTCTTTCTGTATGCCTCATGAAAAGTGATTAATAACCTACATAAATAAAAAGTCACTTCAAATAAAAAAACTAACTAACCTAACCTTAAAATCAAAGAAATGAAAAAAAATGTATTTTTATTTTTTCTTGCCCTTTTTGTCGTCCTTTTTACCGGATGCCAAAATAATGAATCAGATTTCCCAAGTTCTGATAATCCCACAATAGTTGTTGCTACAAAAGAAATTTACGGTGCACCAACCAGAAAATTTGAGATCAAAGCCGCTCTGGCAGATGATTTGGGATTAAAAAGTGTACAAATCCAGATTCCGGAATTGTCACTTGATAAAGTAATTTCATTTTCAACGGATCCTTTATTGGAAACATACGATTTAAGTTATTTTTTCGAAGTGCCAGCGGATAGAGGAACCTCAGAAACTTTTAAAATAAAACTAATAATAACAGACGTTTCAGGTAATGCTGTTAATGAAGAAATTAACCTTCGTTTAGACGGAGAATTTGCTGCTCCGGCAATAAGTATGATAACGCCAAAAGAAGGGGCTGTTATTTTATTATCAACGAGCAATTTAATGCCTGTAAATTTTGTTGTGAATGACGATTCAGGTATTGATTATGTTCAGGTTCAGTGTGCTGCTCTTGGTATTGATGATAAAGTTGAGTTATCGGGGTCAGCTCAAACCTATACTTTTAATAAAACCTACACATTACCGGTAACTGCCGCCAATTATGTATTGACAATTACAGCTAAGGATAAATTTGCAATTCCTAATACAGGAAGTTTAAATATAAATGTTGTAGCCACAAATGAATATCCTGCATTGTATTTATGTGATCAGCCAAAAGGAACTAATCTTACGACTGATGCTGTAGGTGTTCCGATGTATTTTCATGAGAAAAACGGACAGGATTTTGAATTTAAATATTATGCCGATAAAGACAATAAAGAAATTTATTTCTTAGGACAGGAATCTGACTTTGCCCCACATTGTTTTGGTTTAAATACTTCAGGAGAATTAGAAGATAATGTTTCTTCAACACCAATTATCTTACCTGTAAAAGGATATTATGTTATTAAAGTAAATCCAAATACCTTAAAATATACCGCAACACAATATACTCCATCAAGCAAAGTATGGGCAGATATTGCCAACGGATTATGGCATGATACAGAAGCGCAAAGAAAACCTTTCGTGAGCGTTTGCGGTGGCGGAATCCAGGGTGCTACGTGGGATACCTGGGATGCCTGGACGCAAAAAGGACTGCATTTGACCAATAATCCAAACAATCCTTATCAGTTAGTTGGAGAGTATACACTAACCGGAACCATGGAAGCTACTTTTACCGGTCAATGGTGGAGCCCTTCCTGGAGACTTATTAAAAACGGTATTGCAACCATGTCACCGGGTGAAAACGGAAATGCTAAATATCCTGCAGCTCCCGGAGTTTACAAGGTAGTTCTGGATACCGAGTTAGAGAGAGCTTTTATAACAAAAAAGTAATTTGTTATCACATTAATAATAAAACATCTAAATATGAAATTTAAATATATATGGTTTTTTATTGCCGTATTGTGCAGTGCTGTATCATTCGGGCAAACAACAATCAAAGGAACTGTTAAGGACAAGGCTAACGTGCCGATTCCTGGGGTGAACATAATTGTAAAAGGAACTTCTAATTCAACAGCAACAGATTTTGATGGTAAATATTCGATTTCTGTTCCTAATGCAAATGCTCAGATCGAATTTTCTTTTATCGGTTTTACAACCAAATTACTGAGTGTAGGTGACAAAACGACTATTGATATAATTTTAGAAGAATCCAGTCAGGTATTGGATGAGATTGTCGTAGTAGGTTATGCCTCTGTTAAAAAGAGCGATGTAACGAGTTCTATTTCTTCAGTAAAAGGAAAAGAACTGCAAACGATGACAGTTGGTAATGTTACCGAATCTTTGCAGGGAAAAGTTGCCGGTGTTCAGGTTACAGGGCAAGGCGGTCCGGGAGCACAGCCAAGAGTTTTGATTCGGGGTATTTCTACGATTAATCTTAGTACAGATCCGCTATATGTGGTGGACGGTATTCCGATGGGAACCAGCATCAATTTCCTGAGTAATAATGAAATCGAATCGATGGAAGTTTTAAAAGATGCTTCAGCGAGCGCCATCTATGGTTCGAGAGCATCAAACGGAGTTATCCTAATTACAACGAAAAAAGGTAAATCAGGAAAAACAAGATTTACTTTCGACCTTAGTTCAGGTATGCAGATAATGGAAAATCCATACGATATGGCAAATGCTGAAGGTTATGCTAACATTATGAATACGGCTTATAATAATTCGGGTTATTCAGATTATTTGCCAAATGCTTCTCAATACAGAGGAAAAACTACAGACTGGTGGGGAGCGGGAATAAAAAAGGCTTCTCCTGTAACAAATGCTTCATTAGGAGTTTCAGGTGGTTCAGAAAAATACACTTATGCTGCCAGTTTAAACTATTACGATTCAGAATCAATGTATGAAATAGGAGGATGGGAAAGAATCACAATGAGAATCAATAATGATTTCAAATTCTCAGACAAATTTTCAGCAGGAGTTACTTTAAATCCTCGTTATGAAAGCTGGGGAGGTCCTTCAAACTGGGCTGATTTTGTGAAAATAGATCCGATTACACCAATTTACAAACCGGCAGATCAGCTTACCGGATTAGAAAATGAATACAGCATTTATGCGCGTTCTCCATCGTATGTATGGAATCCGGTTGCTGCTGTAAAAAGATATGACGATTATACAGATCAGTATAACTTAAACACAAATGGTTATTTGCAATATGCTCCAATTAAAGGACTTGTAATTCGTACTCAGGCTTCTATTGAAGTAGGGAATAAAGTGCAAAGTATTTTCAGACCGGACTTTGTTATTGATGCAGCTCACGAAAAGGCTGAAATCAATAGTGTTGAGCGAAGATCGACAACAAATCATGACTGGACATGGCAAAGTACTGCAACTTATTCCAGAACTTTTGCAGAAAAACACAATGCTTCGCTGATGGTTGGTAGTACTATGGAGGAATATAATGGTAATGATACCTGGGCTTATGGAGAAGGCGTACCTAACAATTCGGAGTCCATGAGGGAGGTAAATGCAGCTACTAAAAACCGTGACAGTGGAGGAAACAGCTGGTCTAGCTCTGTGATGTCATATCTCTCCCGTTTTTCTTATAATTATGACAGTAAATATTATTTTACCGGTACATTCAGACGCGATGGTTCTTCTAAGTTTATGGCAAATAATAAATGGGCGAATTTTCCTTCTGCATCTGCTTCATGGAGAATTTCAAATGAAGGTTTTATGGAGAACACTAAAGAAGTCATAAGTGATCTTAGATTAAGAGCAGGCTGGGGTAAAGTAGGTAATCAGGGACTTCCGGCTTCAGTTTATCAGTCTAATATTGGGCAAGGTTACTATGTAATTGGAGGTGAAATGGTAGATACTTCTTATCCTTCATCTATGGCTAACAAAGATATCAAATGGGAAACTGTTGAGGATATCAGTTTTGGACTTGATTTCGCATTATGGAAAAACAAATTTTCAGGTTCATTGGAATATTATCAAAAGAAAACAAACGATATGTTATTCAAGAAGCAATTTCCAACCTACAGCGGTTTTCCGGGGTATTCAACAATCTGGACGAATGTAGGTGCTATGCAGTCAAGCGGTATTGATTTGTTGCTTTCGTATAAAGATAAAAAAGGGGATTTCTCTTATGGTGTAGATTTGACTTTTACAACAGTAAATGTAGAAATGCTTTCTTTGTCTGCCGAAGGGGAAAGACTTTATGGTGCAGGAAACAGGACTTTAACGGTTAAAGGAGAAGTACCGGGCTATTTTTACGGATATGTAGCAGATGGATTATTCCAGAGTCAAACCGAACTGAATTCCCATACTGACGAACACGGAACTAAATTACAGCCGTATGCTCAGTTAGGTGATATTCGTTTTAAAGACATTAACGGTGACGGGAAATTAGACGATAAAGACAGAACAAAAATTGGTTCACCCTGGGCCGATTACAATGTGGGTCTGAATTTGAACTTTGCTTACAAACAATTTGATTTGGTTGCTAATTTTTATTCCAGTATCGGAAATGACATTGTAAATCAGAATATTTCAGATTTATATAATGGCGCAAGTTTAACAAACAAAGTAAGAGGACTGGATCAGATGGCCTGGCACGGAGAAGGAACTTCTAATTATGTTCCTCGTTTGTCTAAAGATGACAACAACGAAAACTTCACTAAATTTTCTTCTTTTTATGTAGAAGACGGATCATTTGTACGAATGAAGAACATTCAGTTGGGTTATACTTTTGAGAATATGTTTGGCTTAGACAAATTGAGGTTATCGATATCCGGTCAGAATTTATGGACATGGACAAATTATACAGGGGTTGATCCTGAAGTTGCAGGAGGAGATCCGAATCAGGATGACAGAGTTAAAGGATCAGGTTTTGGCGGATGGAATTATCCGGTACAGCCAACCATTTTGATGGGTCTTAATGTAGCATTTTAATAAAGAAAGACATGAAAAAAATAATTTTATCTATAATAGCTTTTTCAATGTTTGCAGTTTCCTGTGAGGATTTTATTGAAAAAGAAGAAAGAGGAACCCAAACGCTGGACAACTATTTTCAGACAGCGCAGGAATGCGAAAATTATGCAAATGAATTAACCCGAAGATTATTAATTCCAAATGACTGGTACACATTAGTTGCGCCAAGGGTTACTAACGAAATGGCTACAGATGATGCCTGGATGGGTAATACAGGTCAGGATAATTCTGCCCACAGACCGTGCTCGCAATACATTATTACTCCGGACAATATGGGGGATATGAATAGTGTTTACACAGCACATTACTATACGATTCAGTCGGCAAATATTGGATTGGAAAAAATGGCAAATTCGCCCATTACAGATGCTCAGAAAAATCAGTACATGGGGGAGTCGTTATTTGTTCGTGCGTATTGCTATTATGAATTGGTTAATCTTTTTGGAGATGTTCCATTATATACAAAATCATTAGGTACAGCTGATTTAAAATTACAGAGAAGTCCGGCTGCTGAGGTTTATGCACAAATTGAAGCCGACTTAAAAGAGTCTGCAGCAAAACTTGAGAACATTCCGGCAGCAAGAAACGGAAGAATAAACAAATGGGCTGCGTATGCTTTATTGGCTCGTGTTTCTTTATTTCAGGAAAAATGGGCTGAAGCAAAAACATATTCCAATAAAGTAATTGCAGAAGGACCTTACCAGCTGGAAGAAGATTTCCTGAACATCTGGAATGTGAACAATCATAATGGCAAAGAGTCTATTTTAGAAGCGCAGTCATCTTCAGTACAAAATGAAAGTTTAGGTTCTGCATTGCCAACTTTATCAGGCGCAAGAGGAGAGGATAAGAAGAATTTTCCAAGCAACGATGCTAATGATGTTATTGACGGATGGGGATGGTGCATGCCAACCAGTGATTTAGAAAATGCTTATCTTTCTGAAAATGATGAGATTCGAAGAAGAAGCACCATTACCAAATGGGGAGAAGCTGCTTATGGAGATGAGGTTTTAAATCCAACACATAAATTCAGTCTGAATGATAATAAGTCAGGACGTATCTGTCGTAAATATTATATTCCTGTCGCAACACGTCGAACCTTGGATAAAAAAGACGGACACCTGCCATTGAATATTCCGTTGATTCGTCTGGCCGAAATGTACCTTACAAGAGCAGAAGCAAACTATCATACAGGCGGAGATGCTTTGGCTGATATCAATATTATCAGGGATCGTGTAGATTTAGAGCCTAAAACAGGAATTTCAGGACCAACGCTTTTAAAACAAATTTACAAAGAACGTCGTTTAGAACTGGCTTTTGAAGGATTACGTCTGTTCGATATACGTCGTGAAAAAGACCCGACAACAGGAAAAAGAGTAATTGAAACTTTAATGGGACCAAACGGAACTTTTGTAAAATACAATTTAAGTTCAACTGATCCTTATGAAACTACAAATACAAGGGAAGCACAGGACAAAGGAATCAATTTTGACCCTGCAAAACACTTGCTTTGGCCAATACCTCAGTTAGAAAGAGATTTAAGTGGCGGCATAATTACTCAAAACCCAAATTATTAAGATGAGATTCAATAATATAAATAAAGTAAGTCTGCTGTGTGCAGGCTTGCTTTTCACAAGTTCGTTATTCATAAGTTGTGATTCTGATAAAGACGAAAACTCAGATGCTGAAAATGCTGTTGCAGAGCTGAAAGTGAATCTGGATGCTAATCTTCAGACCATGGAAAGTTTCGGTGCTTCTGATGCCTGGCAGTGCAATTTTATTGGAAAAAACTGGCCTTCGGATAAAAAAAATCAAATAGCAGATTTGCTGTTCAGTACTGATTTGGATGCCGAAGGAAATCCAAAAGGAATCGGTTTGTCATTATGGCGTTTTAACCTTGGAGCTGGAAGTTCAGAGCAGGGCGATGCCAGTGATATTACGGACGAATGGAGACGTACAGAATGTTTTACTACAGACGGAGTTACTTATGATATGAACAAACAGGCCGGACAGGTTTGGTTTATGAAAGCGGCAAGAGAACGTGGTGTAGCTAAATTATTGGCATTTTCAAACAGTGCTCCGGTTTATCTGACTCAAAATGGAAAAGCGCATGCAAGCATCAAAGAATATTACAATCTGAAAGAAGGAAAAATGCCTGAGTTAGCAGATTTCTGGGTAACTTCATTAGATAAATTAAAATCAGAACACGGATTGACAATCGATTATGTGAGTCCGTTTAACGAACCGCAATATGAGTGGGACGGTTCAGGTCAGGAAGGTTCTCCGGCTACGAATGGAAATATTTACAGTTTTGTGAATGTTTTATCACCAAAATTACAATCAAATGGATTGAGTTCTCAGATCGTAGTGGGAGAGGGAGGATCTTATGAGCCTTTGTACAAAACGATTGCAGGAAAAGAAAACAGATCGAACCAGATTGATTATTTCTTTGCTTCCGGTTCATCTAAAAATATTACAGGTTTAAGCAACGTTAAGAAAACTATTTCCGCACACAGTTACTGGCAGGCGTGGCCTTTAAGAGAGTTGGTGAATTCAAGGCAATTGGCTGCTGCAAGAGCACAGTCTATTGGAGGGTTAAGTCTTTGGTCATCTGAATATTGTGTTTTAGAAAGTCCTGGAACAGCTGAGCTTCAGGGAGGTGCAGGCCCTGGAAGAGATTTAGGAATGTCTCTGGCACTTTGGACAGCGCGTATTATCAGTACCGATATTGCAGTTGGAGGCGTAACTTCATGGCAGTGGTGGACAGCGATTAGCCGTGGCGATTACAAAGACGGATTGATTCACGTTGATAATGGCTCAAGCAATGGTGCCGGTGACGCAAACTATTGCAAAAACGACGGATTTATCAGGGACTCCAAAACACTTTGGGCTTTAGGAAACTTTTCTTTCTTTGTAAAACCGGGAATGATAAGGGTTCAGGTTCCAACTGTTGATAGTACAAAAGCCGTAAACGATGTTATGGTGACGGCTTACAAAGATGTAGCAGCTAAAAAGCTGGTAATTGTTGCTGTGAATATCAGTAAAACAGCAAAAACATACAAATTTAACCTTACCGGAGGCACTTTAACAGACAATAAATTAACACCTTACACCACTTCGGAGACGCTGAGCCTGAAAAAAGGAGCAGTTGTTGATGCAGCGAATTTAGAAATTCCTGCAAGGTCTGTAGTAACGTTTGTGGGACAATTGCAATAGTCAAAAAATAAAGTTTCAGGTTTCAGGTTTGAGCGAAAACCTGAAACCTGAATAAAAGAATTTAATTAATAAAGACGAAAGAAGCTCAGAAACTTAGAATCTCAGCATCTTAGCATCTTAGAACCTTTAAAAAACATGTTTACAAAAAAAATCTTATTACCCGCATTACTCTTTTCGTGTCTGTCAGCGACCAGTCAGATTTCGTTTGGAGATTCTAAAAAAATTAATGACAACTGGAAATTCAGTCTTCAGGAAACTCCGGATGCAAAAAACACTGCTTTCGACGACAGCAAATGGCAAAAAATAAATGTGCCTCACGACTGGAGCGTAAAAGGACAGCTGAGCCCAACATTGGCAAGCTGTACCGGATATCTTCCGGGTGGAATTGCCTGGTACAGAAAATCAATCAGTATTCCGCAAAGTAAATCGGGCGAAAAAGTGTATTTGTATTTTGAAGGCGTTTACAACCGAAGCGAAGTGTTCCTTAACGGACATTCTTTAGGCAAACGTCCAAACGGTTATATTTCTTTTGCTTATGATGCAACACCATTCGTTAAATACGGAGGCGAAAACACCATTTCGGTTCGTGTGGATCACAGCCAGAGTGCCGATTCAAGATGGTACACTGGTTCCGGGATTTACAGAGATGTATGGATGGTATATGCAAATCCGGTTCATATTGCGCAATGGGGTGTTTATGCATATCCTGAGATCAAAAAAGGAACAGGAATTTTGAATGTTGAGGTAGAGGTAGAAAATGGTTCAGCTTCAAAATCAGCTCTTACGGTTATTAATGAATTGATTTCCAAAGACGGAAAAACAGTGGCTAAATCTTCTTCAAAAATGGATGTGGCAGCAAATCAGAACGGAAAAATTTTGACTAAACTGAATGTCAAAAATCCACAATTATGGGATTTGGAGAATCCAAACTTATATCAGCTTAAAACCACTGTTTTAAAAGACGGAAAACAAATCGATGAAACGGTAACCAAAACAGGTTTCAGAAAATTCACTTTCGATCCAGATAATGGTTTTGCACTGAATGATAAATGGATGAAAATGAAAGGCGTTTGTTTGCATCATGACGCCGGAGTTTTGGGATCGGCCGTGCCTCGCGAAGTCTGGAAAACCAGATTGCAGACGCTGAAAGAAATTGGTGTAAATGCAATCCGTACGAGCCATAATCCGCAGGCACCTGATTTCTATGAGCTTTGCGATGAATTAGGACTATTGGTATTGAACGAAGCGTATGACGAATGGGAATTTCCAAAACGTAAATGGCTGGAAGGCTGGAATTACGGAACGCCGGGTTTTGAAGGTTCTTTCGATATTTTTGCCGAATGGGCAGAAAAAGATTTAGAAGATTTTGTACGTCGTGACAGAAACCATCTTTCTGTGTTCGGATGGAGCATTGGTAACGAAGTAGATTATCCAAATGACCCGTATTCGCATCCTGTTCTGGATAAAGGGAAAAACGGTTTCGGACAGGCAGCTTACGGAGGTTACAAAAAAGACGCGCCGGATGCCATGCGTCTTGGAGCAATTGCAAAACGTCTGGTTGCAGCAGTTAAAAAATACGATAAATCACGCCCGACAACGGCAGGTCTGGCAGGTGTTGCGATGTCTAACGAAACAGAATATCCGTACGCTTTGGACATTACCGGATACAATTATACAGAAAGCAAATACCAGTCGGATCACGAAAAATATCCAAACAGGGTAATTTTCGGAAGCGAAAATGTACATGACATTGAGCCCTGGCTGGCCGTAAAAAACAATAAGCATATTTTTGGACAGTTTTTATGGACAGGAATTGATTATCTGGGTGAATCAGGAAGATGGCCTTCAAGAGGATTTTACTCAGGATTGGTTGATTTCGCAGGGGTAATAAAGCCAAGAGGCTATTTCCGTCAGTCATTGTGGTCAGATAAACCAATGGCGTATTTAGGAACGTATCCGTTGAAAAATGAAAAAGATATTTCTAAAGACGCCTGGGCAATATGGAATTACGAAACGGGACAAAAAATCCGTGTGGTTTGTTATACCAATGCTGCAAAAGCACGTTTGGAGTTAAACGGAAAAGTAGTTGGAGAGACTAAATTGTATGACCAAAAAACCGGAATTATCTATTGGGACATTCCTTTTGCATCTGGAAAACTAGAAGCGGTTGGACTGGATAAAAATGATAAAGAAGTAAGTCGTTACGCAATCACAACAACTCAGCAACCTGTAGAATTGACAATTGCTGAAAAGGATATCACAATCAGTAAGGACAGAGGCGTTGCTAAAATTATGGTTCAGGTTGAGGATCAAAACGGTCTTCCGGTAATGCTTTCAGACAACGAAGTAACTTGTAATATTACTGGTCCGGGAGTTCTTTTAGGACTTGAAGCCGGAAACAACAGTGATATGACAGATTATACAGATAATGTCCAGCGGGTTTACCATGGGCATATTGCTGCATACATTGAAGCTACAGGAGAAGCACAGCCTATTAAAGTCACTTTTACAAGCCAGTGGCTAAAACCGGTTGAAGTAACGGTTAATGTAAAATAATTAGTAAACTCGTTGGGTGTATTTATTAAAAGCGTCAGTTCGAGTTTTTTTTTGTGCAGAGAAACGAAGCAAAACTTCTCGATATGCTTCGCCCTCGAAGTGATGTGTATCGAGAACCGTTTTAATGATAATTTTCTGTTCTCTATACAATCCCGATGAAAAATCGGAGTCACTCGAACTGACGAAAAATTATCATCAAAAACAAATTTCACCAACGAGTATTAGTAAGTTATTTTTTAAATTTTCCAATTAACCTGCTTGCTTTTTGTGAAGTAAGCAGGTTAATTGTTATAGTAATAAAAAGTTTGTTATATTTGAAGTGTACTATTAACACTTATTTTTTAATAATATGAAAATAAAAAGTATAATTTTATTTGGTTTAGGAATTTTTTTAACATCATTTTTTTTAAATGCTCAAAAAGTAGTTTTTAAGAAAGATGAATTTAAGCAATGGGCACAAACGCCGCCAATGGGCTGGAACAGCTGGGATTGTTATGGTCCAACAGTCGAACAACACGAAGTAAAAGCTAATGCCGATTATATGGCAAAAGAGCTGAAGAAATTTGGCTGGGAATATATTGTAGTTGATATCCGATGGTTTGTCGAAAATGATAAAGCAGGAGGTTACAATCAGACCGATCCGCGTTATGTAATCGATCAATACGGAAGATATCTTCCAGCAGTGAACCGGTTTCCTTCAGCAAAAGACAATAATGGATTTAAACCTCTGGCAGATTATATTCATAAAAAAGGCTTGAAATTCGGTATCCATATCATGCGCGGTATTCCTAAAAAAGCGGTTGAAGAGAAGATGCCGATTAAGGGTACAAACGGAGTTACAGCCGATCAAATTTATACTACAGCTTTGCAGTGCGAATGGCTAAAAGACAATTATACTATTCTGGCAGACAAACCGGGAGCACAGGAATATTATGATTCAATTTTTGAATTATACGCACAATGGGGAGTAGATTTTATCAAAATTGATGATTTATCAAGACCGTATCACGAAGGTGAAATCAATTTAATCAGAAACGCCATTGACAAATGCGGACGTAAAATCGTATTGAGTACTTCACCTGGCGAAACACCAATTTCAGCAGCTGCTCACGTAAAAGAGCATGCTAATATGTGGCGTATGGTGGATGACGTGTGGGATACCTGGCCGCACATTACACATTTGATGGATGTTGCCCAAAAATGGTATCCGCACATTGCTCCGGGAACATGGCCGGATTGTGATATGATTCCGCTTGGACGTATTTCTATCCGTGGGGAACGTGGCAATGACCGAATGACGCGTTTGACAAAAGACGAGCAATATACCTTAATTACTTTTTTCAATATTTTTAAATCGCCTTTGTTCTTTGGCGGAGATTTACCAAGCAACAATGCCTTTACTTTATCACTGCTGACGAATAAAGAAGTGGTAAAAATGCACAATGAAAGTACCGATGTAAAACAGCTTTTTCAGAAAGACGGAAAAATTGCGGTGACTTCAGGAAATCCAAAAGACGATAGCGTATATCTGGCATTGTTTAATATTTCAGATACAGATTCTCAAAACGTTTCGGTACCTCTTTCAGATCTTGGTATTGCCGGTTTAGCTGATTGTAAAAACATGTGGACAGGTGAAAAACTGAATATTGCTGCAAAAGAAGTTTCCGTAACTTTAAAACCTCATGCTTCTGTTCTTTATAAACTAAAAAGCAAAAAATAATGAAGCACTTTCTACCGAAAAACTTTCTGGTTCTGCTGTCGCTTTTAGTCATAGTTTTGGTTTTATCCGCTTTTACGTTACAAGCTCAGGAAACTCCCAAAGGTCCTCCGGTTAATGCCGGAAAGGATTTAACAGCCTATTTGTTTGTTTACTTTACGGGAAATGCTGTCGAAGACGAGGCAGTTCGTTACGCAGTCAGCACCGATGGCTACCATTATTACCATCTCAATAACAACAAACCGGTTATAGACAGCAAAGCCATCAGTTCAACAGGAGGGGTACGCGATCCACATATTTTGCGTGGAGACGATGGCAAAACATTTTATATGGTATTGACGGATATGACGTCCTCAAAAGGCTGGGACAGTAACCGTGCGATGGTTTTGCTTAAAAGCCCCGATCTCGTAAACTGGAAAAGCAGTATTGTGAATATCCAGAAAGCATTTCCGGGGAACGAAAACCTGAAACGTGTCTGGGCACCTCAGACTATTTACGATGTTAAAGCTGGTAAATATCTGATTTACTTCAGCATGCAGCACAACAAAGATGCTGATAAAATTTACTACGCTTATGCGAATAAAGATTTCACAGCGCTGGAAAGTGAACCAAAATTATTATTCGTTCCAAAATCTCAAAAAGCCTGCATTGACGGAGATATCATTGAAAATGACGGTGTGTATCACCTTTTTTATAAAACAGAAACAGAAAGTCCGGGCATCAAAGTGGCTACCACAACCGATCTGACTTCCGGAAAATGGACAGAAAACGACAATTACCTGCAACAGACCAAAGAATCTGTAGAAGGTTCCAGTATTTTCAAACTAAACAATTCGAACGACTATATTCTGATGTATGATGTTTACAAAAAAGGAAGATATCAGTTTACAAAAAGTACTGATTTAGAAAACTTAAAAGCAATTGACGATGAGATTTCAATGGATTTCAAACCGCGCCACGGAACTATTTTGCCAATCACCCGTACCGAATTAAAAAGGCTGCTTGCAAAATGGGGAACTCCTGAAAAATTGCCAAAACTGAATAACAATCCGGTTTTAGAAGGCTATTATGCCGATCCTGATATTTTATATTCAAACAAAACCAAAAGATATTACATCTATCCAACCAGCGATGGTTTTGATGGCTGGTCCGGAACGTATTTTAAAACCTTCTCTTCATCTGATTTAGTCAACTGGAAAGACGAAGGCATTATTTTAGACCTTCCAAAAGACGTGAGCTGGGCCAACAGAAATGCCTGGGCGCCTTGTATCGTGGAGAAAGAGGTGAAAGGAAAATATAAATATTTCTATTATTTCACAGCAGCGCAAAAAATTGGCGTTGCCGTTTCAGACAATCCGGCAGGACCGTTCAAAGACAGCGGAAAAGCGTTGGTAGCAACTAAACCGGAAGGCGCTAAAGGCGGTCAGGAAATCGATCCGGACGTTTTTACCGATCCTAAAACCGGCAAAAGTTATTTGTACTGGGGTAACGGATACATGGCGGTAGCCGAACTGAACGACGATATGATCTCATTTAAAGGCGCTGTACAATTAATCAAAGTCGATAAAACCTTCCGCGAAGGAACCTATGTAATTTACAGAAAAGGAACCTACTATTTCATGTGGAGCGAAGATGATACCAGAAGTCCGAATTACAAAGTGCGCTACGGAACTTCAAAATCGCCTCTGGGACCAATTGAAATTCCGGAAAACAACATCGTAATTCAGGGAATTCCGCATCAGGGAATCTATGCCACGGGACATAATTCGGTTTTACAGATTCCAAACAAAGACGAATGGTATATCACCTACCACCGATTTTCATATCCAACCGGAATAAAAATGGGAAGAGCCGGAGGTTTTCACCGCGAAGTCTGCATTGACAAATTAGAATTCAACCCAGACGGAACCATTAAACAGGTAACCCCAACACATACAGGAATACAAGCAATTAAGTAATGCAGATTATTTAGTTGTAAAAGCTGCTCTACTTTGCCCCGGAGCAGCTTTTTTGTTTTAAGAAGTATCCGTTTTTAAATTAGAAGCTGTTCCTGCCATCCGCTGTATCTTTTGTGGCGAACACCGCCCCAAAAGGATGCCGCTTCTGTCAGGGCTAGGGCATTTGGTTTCATAAAGTTATTTAGAATGTTGTTTGACGATTTGTAAGAAATAATAAATATATTTGAAAAAAAATAATGCGATACAAACATGCGCATATACACCTAAATTTGGGTACATATGCGCATGTTTGTATCGCATATAAACAAGTTATGGCTCATACTAACAGAGACGAGGAGAAATTAAACACAATAAAAGGAAATATTGAACTATGAAAGCATATTTAGAAGACGTTTATAAAACATCAGGAATTCCTACACATACCTTTGTTAAGCCAAATGAATATAGCAAGATTCTTGTAGCTCTGAGAACCAAAGGAAGATGCTTGGTTGTTGAAGGCCCATCTGGTATAGGAAAAACAACTTCTGTTATCAAAGTAATTGAAGAGTTAGGTCTTAATAAAAATATAACTCAATTAACTGCGCGCAAAAAAGATGATGTTGAATTTATACGTTTATTACCCGATTTCGATAGTTTAGGAACTGTAATAATTGATGATTTCCATTTACTCGAATATGATTTAAAATCTTCAATAGCAGATTATATGAAAGTCTTGGCTGATGAAGAAAGAGAAAATGACAAATTGATATTGATAGGTATTAATAAAGCAGGAGATTCTTTGATACAGATAGCGAGCGATTTAAACAATAGAATAGACACAATTAAATTTGAACAAAATCCTGATTATAAAATTGAGGAATTAATAGAGTTAGGAGAAAAAACCCTTAATATTTTAATAAACACAAAAAGTGATATAGTTTCTTTGTCAAAAGGAAGTTTTCATATTACACAATTACTTTGTAAAGAAACTTGCATTGATTCTGATATGTTAGAAACTTGTGAGAATTTAAAAACTCTTACTTCAAGCATAGAGGTCATTAAAGAAAAAGTATTATTAGAATTTTCAAGAACTTTTTATCCAAAGGCAAGAAAGTTTGCTATTGGTAACAGATTACGAAGAGAAGGTAGAGCTCCCTACTTGCATTTACTATATTGGCTTTCTCAATCTGATGAATGGACTTTACAAATAGATTATTTATATGTTAAATATCCTGAACACAAACTAAGTGTTGCTCAAGTTGTAGACAAGGGATTTTTAGAAGCAATTATAAGAGATAATGATGAAATAAAAGATGTTATTCACTATGATAAAGATTCAAGAATACTTACAATTGAAGACCCAAAATTTATGTTCTACATTCGTAATATATTATGGTCAAAATTTGCAGAAAAAGTTGGTTATTTAAGTATAACTTTTAAAAACAAATATGATTTTGCACTTTCATTCGCAGGAGAAAATAGAGATTTAGCCGAGAAATTAAATGAATTACTATTAGAACAAGAAATATCAATTTTTTATGATAAAAATGAACAGCATAGGATTCTTGCAGAGAACGTTGAGGACTACTTAGCTCCTATTTATAATTCAGAGGCTTCTTTTGTAATTGTTCTTTTAAGTAAGAACTATCCAAGAAAAATATGGACAAAATTTGAATCAGACAATTTTAAGCAAAGATTTGGCGACAATACTATTATTCCTGTTTGGTATAATGATAATATGCCAGGCTTTTTTGATGAGTCACATAAAATTGGGGGATTAGTATATGACCCAACTGCTGACCTAAACGAACAAGCTACAGAAATGGTTAAAACTATAACAGAAAAATTATCTGAAGAAAGAAAAAAAATAGTTGAAGCATAAGTACGAGCCATAACACACGCTACAAGCAAGCTGGGCAATTGGCTTAATTTAGAGATGGCTTTGTATTTGAAAAAATAGTTTTAACCGAAAGTTTAGGCTTTCTTAATCCCAGCCTGCGTGTAGCGCGAGGAAGTCAGTCTGTGAAAATACTCAAAATGAGCCTCTGAGAATCGGCTGTATGAAATTTTTCTCCGACAGGTATCCGTATAGTTTCTCTTTTTTAATTAGTTTTTTCACAGCCTGACGTTAGGCGTCAGTTTCGCTCAGAATGCTAAAAAATACCTTTAAACAAAATGAAAAAACTAATTTTATTAATATTACTATTGATTTATGTAGATACATTTTCACAAACGAAAAATAAAAAAGACACTTTTACTTTTTTGGTTACAAAAGTAATTGGAGACTTAAACAAAGATAACTTAGATGATAAAGTAATAGTCACTCAAGATACTATTAATCAAAAATCTCCATATAAACTTCAGATATTTTTTGCTCAGCCAAACGGTGAATTTAAATTAATCGCTACTTCAACTAAAGCAATTGCACCACAATACCCTGATGGTAGAGATGGATACCGGACAGGAGATGGGTTTATTGATATTACAATTATTGAAGGAATTGTTAGCGTAAATTTTGGACTATTGAGAGGACACTTTGAACATAAATATAGATTTCAAAATGGAAATTTTGAATTAATTGGTTACTCATTAATATCATCGGATGGTCACGGAACAATGTACACTACGGACTTTAATCTTTCAACGGGAATAAGAATTGAAAAAGAAGAAAGTTATGGTGAAGATGAAAAAGCTCCAATTATTACAAAAAAGAAAATCCTTATAAGGCCTTTGCCAAAAATTCAAGATGTTGAACCATTTGAAAACGAACTGTACTAAAAACCGATCGCCCAATCGAGTAGACGGCTCCGCCAGTAACCGACGGAGTGTGCCTCTCACACCACCGGGCCCTTCGGCTTAACTCAGGATAAACCAGGTGGGCCACGTACCCTGCGGTTCGCAAAGTGATGGGTTAAGTTCGATGTAAACATCCGTCAAGGATTGATAGCCTCGCTGTCTTAAGCGTTTTAAGGTAATGGTAGTACTCAGAATCGGACTCTGTGCAATTCCCCAACCGCCTTTTCGGGTGCGACTAAAAGCATAGGCGTGGTCTGGGTCAACTCCTAATCGGATGAGATTTTTTCTCTTCCTTTCCGGCTTCTTCCAGTCGTGCCAGTTGCAGTAACGCAGTTTAACCATCCTCGTTGCACTTCTCTTATCTTGGCAATACGCTCTTCCAACCTGACTGGTGTGGTTTTTCGGCTGATGCTTTTAAGCTGTTCTTTGAGTTTCTTCCACGCCTTTTCTGCCACTACCAACTGAGAGTCGTTCTTGCTTCCTTTCCTGTACGTTGGCACAAAACCAAATCCCAAAAGCGTGAAGTTCACAAGACGTCTGATCCCGCTTTTCTCCTCGTTGATGGTTAGTCTGAGCTTCGTTTTTAGGAATTTGGCAATAACCTGGTGCTGTCGCTTTCGCCTGATCTTGGCTTTTGGAGTAGATTATACACCCTTTCTGGTTTTTATACAATTGTTAACTTATTTGGAACTCAACAAACGGAAGTTTTTTCACAGACTGACGTTGGGCTACAGCAACGAACAACCGAAAAAAATCGACATCATTTGTTTCTTAAAAAGGAAACTTATATCTTTACAGAAAATTAAGATTAGTGAAAAATGGATATAAATTTAAAGTTGAGTTTCTTAAACCCGTTTTAGAGTTTTTGGAAAATCTAGACCGAAATCTAGAGAAAAAATACTTTATAATATTTGGAAATCTAGAAGCGTAAACGATAATGAATTATTCAAAAAACTCGATGGAGAGATTTGGGAATTTATATAACAAGCAGTATTTTTTTGCTTTTTGGGATAAATCAGATAAAACGGATACAGTTGTGATTTCTACTCACGGGATTATAAAGAAAACCGAAAAAATTCCGAAAGTGGAAATTGAAAGAGCAGAATCATTAAGAGTAAAATATTTTAACGAAAAGAAATAAGATTATGAAAACATATAGTTTAGATGAAGTAACAGATAAATTCGTTGGAGCAAAAGGAACAACAAATAGAGAAAATTTTGAAAACGAATTAAAAATTGATTTGATTGGTCAAACAATTAAACAAATTCGTAAAGAAAGAAATTTGACACAAGAGCAATTAGGAGAATTAGTTGGCGTGAAAAAAGCTCAAATTTCAAAAATTGAGAATAGCTTAACTGACGCAAGATTTGACACAATTATTAAAGTTTTTAAAGCCTTAAATGCCAAAATTAATTTTAATGTAGAATTACTAAATCAGAATGTAGCAATCCACTAAAAAAATTGCCGATCGCACAATAGTCGTTCTTGCTTCCTTTCCTGTTTTGGAGATTATACACCCTTTCTGGTTTTTATACAATTGTTAACTTATTTGGAACTCAACAAACGGAAGTTTTTTCACAGACTGACGTTAGCAGTAACTTTTGTGTAAAAAACCGAAAAAAATAGAATTTAATACCAATTATTGGTATATTTGGTAAAAAGAAAAATTATGGCACGAAATACATCAATATTATTAGGAGACTATTTTGAAAACTTTATCAATGAACAAATTTCTACAGGAAAATATAATTCAGTAAGCGAAGTTGTCAGAACTGCTTTAAGAGTTTTTGAGCAAGAAGAAATTAAAACAAAATCTCTAATCAATGAACTAAAAATTGGTGAAAAGAGTAGTAAAATTAGAAATTTTGACCGCAATAAAAATCTTGAAATGCTAAAAACTAATTTTCAAAAATAATGTCAAAATATATAATTAGTGAAAAGGCATTAGAAGATATTAATAACATTTGGATTTATACAGCAGAAAATTGGTCTGTCGAACAAGCAAATCGATATTATAACTTAATCATTGACGAAATTGAATATATCGTCGATAATTTTGATATGGCTCGTGACTTCGGAAAAATTCGAAAATCCTATAGATTTTCAAAAGTAAAATCACATTTAATTTTCTTTAAAAAAGACAAAACAAATGAAATTGAAGTCGTTAGAGTTTTACACGAAAGAATGAGTATTGAAAACAGATTAACGGAATAAATAAAAAAGCTACTGCTAATCGAGTAGACGGCTCCGCCAGTAACTGACGGATTGCGCCTCTCACACCACCGAGCCCTTCGGCTTAGCTCAGGATAAACCAGGCGGGTCACGAACCCGGCGGTTCACCCTTTCTGGTTTTTATACAATTGTTAACTTATTTGGAACTAGACAAACGGAAGTTTTTTCACAGACTGAAGTTATGTGAGATCTAAAATATCGTAATAATTTGAAAAGTTACCATTTTTTGGTAACTTAGCTAAAAAATAAATTATGGGACGAAATACTTCTATATCGCTTGGTAATCATTTCGAAAATTTTATCGAACACAGCATAAATGATGGAAGATTCAATAACGCAAGTGAAGTTGTCAGAGCTGGTCTTCGTCTTTTAGAAGATGAAGAAAATAAAATTGTAGCTTTAAGAAAAGCTATCAATGAAGGAATTGAAAGCGGGCGTGCAGTAGATTTTAACGCTAAAAAACATCTTGAACTTTTAAAGGCAAGAAAAAAATCAAATGGCTAAATATTATTTAACAAATAAAGCTGTTGATGACTTATCTGAAATTTGGGATTATACAATCGAAACTTGGTCTGAAATGCAAGCTGAAAAGTATTATGATTTACTTTTGGCATCATGTGATGTTTTAGCAAATAATCCAGAACTTGGTAGAAACTATGATATAGTAACAAAAGGAATATTAGGTTTTAAATCAGGTGAACATATTATCTTTTACTCAACTATATCAAAAACCGAAATAGAAATCGCAAGAATTCTTCATGGAATGATGGATCTAAAAAAGCAGACTATAACAAACCTTACATAACAGCTAGAGTTTAGTTGCGTACGTAGCACGAACTATGAAACTAGTGTTGAACTGAACCGCGCTGCATCCATTCCTTATGGTTTTTTCGATAAATCAGTTATAAGAGCTATTGCAACTCTTTTTTTTTTGGGATTAGTATCAGGTATGGCTTTTAAAGTGTTTTAATTCAATTATGGGTATAAGTCCCTTTTCCGTAAAATGAATTTTTTAAAGGGAATGGAGTTTTGGCTAACGCCAAGATACCATGCAGGCGGACCACACTGGTCAAAAACAGCTATTGGATACAGGTTTTCCAGTTTTCCAGCAAGTACACTTGGGCAAAAAAAACTTGCTTTTCAGCTTTTTCCAACACTTTCACCTGAAGTTTTTCTTGTAAAACTTCCACTGGAACTCATTTGCAACAACTACTTTCTAAATTAAAGTGATGAATTTTAGCGTTTATAACGCGGCTTCTGAAACACAGAAATCTTTTTGAATCCTCTTGCCAGCGTGAGTACAAAGGTCATTTTAACATTTTGCGAATAAAGTTTATCTTCGGAAGGCAGAACTCTATTCTCCCGCACTAATCCTTTCAGGTGAGCTTTTTGAAAATAATTTTTTATATTTCAAACATTTTAATAAAGGCTATTAAAAATAAATTCCTTTATTCAGCCACAATGAAAGAAAAATCTTTTATTTTGCCTTTTAGAAAATAAAAATATTGGAAGAATAGTAGGACTAAAAGCCATTATGAAGTTAATTTTTTGCTCACGATAAAATTTAGTTAAGAAAGCCACACGAAAGAATTCGTGCGGGAGCAATGGATTTAGAATTGGCTTAATCGAAATTGGTTTTATATTCTGGATGATTTGCTTCAAAAAACTACTCATATTTAATCTAAAAATCTAAAAAATAATAATGGACGAAAAAATTGAGAAACTTGTCAAGTATTTAGAATCTGAAGAATACGACGATTTTTATAATCTTGATAATGACATTGTTTTTTGGGTTGACTGGAGAGAATCTGATGATGCAATTGTTGAATACTGTGAAAAATGCTTAAAAACAAATTTATTAAGCGCCGAAATGAAACAAGTTTCGGACGATCTGGAATTGACTATAAAATATGAAAACAGAGTGTACACAGAAAAAATTGTTGACAGGGACAGCACAATAATAGCGCTTAACGTAATTATTAAACCAAAATATGAAATTCGATTTTGCAAAGTGAGCGATGGTTCTGATACATTAGCTTTCCTTCCACTAGCCAGCCAACAAATGGAAACAATTAGTTGAGAAGTATGGAGAACAAAAAATAAATCAATGCTTTGAACCTATAAATGAGGACTCAATCATGTTCAACAAGGAACATGATTTTGATTTTGACGATAGCGATGTAATACTTGACTTTGAATGACAAAAGTCAAATTGAAGCTGACAAAAATCTTAGATTTGGGTTTGGAATTGAAGAATTTTGAGACATCCAGGCGATTAGAAAAGAAAATAAAACAGGCAGCCTGGTGTCCAGAACATTAACATAACCATATAACTAACCATGACAATCACCCCATTGATTAAATACATTTCAAGTATTGTTGATCTTACAGAGAATGACATAAATTTATTGGCTCATTATTTTAAACCTGATAATTTTTCAAAAGGTTCAATTCTTGAAAGAGAAGGCAAAGTTTCTCAAAAATTATATTTCGTTACAAATGGTTTTATCAGATCTTTTTTTTATAAAGACGGTATAGAAGTTACAACTCAGATTGTTGGTAAAAACAAATTCATTACAGGCTTTAACAGCTTTACCACAGGAATTACTTCAAAAGAAAATATTCAGTGTATTTCAAACTGTGAAGCGTTCTTTATTACCAAATCAGATTATGAAAATTTAACATCTGAAAGTGTTTTCTGGAGCATATTTTGTCGTCAGTTATATGAAAATGTTATAGTTCATAATCAGCAAAGAACAATAGACTTCATTGCTTTATCTGCTGAAAAAAGATATCTAAAATTGCTGAATGAACAACCGGAAATCATACAGTATGTACCCATTCAGTTTATTGCATCCTATATCGGAATAAAGCCGGAATCTTTAAGCCGAATCAGGAAAAAAATAATTTCCTAACATTTATCAAGTAGTATCCCTTTTTAAGAGCTGAACTTTGTATCAAATTTTTAAACTAAGAAAAAATGAATCAAATAATTCAGTTATCAATTTTGCCATTAGGAATGATAAATTGCTTTCTAATAAAAGGAAATACTAAACATGTTTTGGTTGATACAGGCGTTCCCTCCAGTGAAGCTAAAATTATCAAACAGCTGCATCAGCATAAAATCAAATTAGAAGATATTGGTCTAATAGTTATATCACACGGACATATTGATCATTTTGGAAGTGCAAAACGATTAAAGGATATTTTGAAAGTTCCAGTCTTAATACACGACTTAGATAAAAAAGCATTGGAAACAGGAGAAAGCATGCTTGAAACTTTAAATCCTAATCATAAAATCTGGGATGTTTTCCTGAAACCTAGATTGGCAAGAGGTAAAACTTCGCCTTGTTTGCCGGATATTGTATTAATTGGAGATGAAGAATTTGATTTAAAAAATTATGGAATCAATGGTAAAGTTATTCATTCTCCAGGGCATACACCGGGGTCCTTGTCCGTTATTCTTGAAAACGGAAGCGCAATAATTATGGATTTAGCTTCATCAGGAATATTACTTGGAGGAATAGCATTTAATTCAAGGGTAAAACATCCGCCTTTCCACGATAATTTGCAACAATTAAAAAACAGCATCAATCACATTCTTTCATTAAATACACAAACTTTTTATCTGGGACACGGAAATCCTATTTCAAGAAAGTTATTGATAAAATACAAAGAAAGATTTTTGGAGTAAAAAAGGCAGTTGTTAACAGCTAATTATTGTTTATATAGTAATTTTGTTAAATTTTATAAGATAATTTTTTTGATTTACTTTGCAAGGATGCAATTCCCTCTGGTATTCGTTGCAAACGAGCAAAAGATTGAGATGGCAAAGTAATAAGAGTAGAACAACATGAATCATAAAATAAAAAACATGAAAAAAATAATTTTTATACTTACGATTTTATTATTAGTATCAAATAATACTTTTTCTCAGGAAAGAAGCTATACTATTCCGGATTACAATTCAATTAAGAAAAATATTGCAGATAAATCCTCGAATTATTATTATCCAAAATTACTGGAACGAATGACTTCTAATGATTCGCTGTTAAGCAATGAAGATTACAGGCATCTTTATTTTGGCTATGTATTTGACCCAAAATATAGTGCTTACTTTACATCGCCAGACGAAAAAAAACTTAGGGAGTATTATCAAAGTGAGAAGATAAACGAGAAAGATTATGACAAAATTATAAAATTGGCTGAACACTCACTCAGTCTGTTTCCATTTGATTTGAGGCAAATGAATTTTCTAGCTTACATTTACCACTTAAAAGGAGATGAAGTTTCTGCAAAAAACATATCAAATAGGTTTCATAATATTATTGGGGCAATTATGTCATCCGGCAATGGAGAAAAGTGCGAAACTGGTTTTCACGTAATTTCTGTAAGCCACGAATATGTTTTACTAAATCTTTTTGAACTTCAGAACAAATCACAAAGCCTGGTTGGAAATTGCGATTATATGGCATTTGAAAAAGGAAAATACAAAATAGACGGAATGTATTTTAGTATTGAAAAGATATTAGCAAGTGAGATGAAACTTTTTGAAGGAAAATAAACACCATCGTAAAGAGCAGCTGACATAAGATTTTGATTTTATGTTTAATTAACCGAAAGATGGTTTTGTAATGAATGAAAATAAATAATTATAATGAACACACAAAATTCACAATTTACAAGAGATGAAGACAACCATAATGTGTGGTTGTCGAAAAAAAACAATCCGGAATTTAATTTTACAGATTATGGCATAGAGCCTATGGTGCTTGACAGTGAGTCTGAAGTTGGCCAGGCAATGTTAAATGAACTTTACAAAACTGCAGCATCAAAAGAGGGGGATATTAATATTGCGCTTTTGGGTGGCAGAGGGGCTCAGCAGTTACATCGTTTGCTTGGAGAGTTGGCAAAAACATCAGAACAGGATGAGTTGCTGGGCAGGCTGAATGTGTTTACTCAGGATGCGCTTGCTCCATTGGGAATGAATAATGGTTTTAGTTTTGTGAGGGATTTTGAACGTATTTTGGGTGATGCTTTTTTCAAAAAAATAAAAAGCTTTACACCAATGCAGACAGATACAAAAGATTTAGAGTCCGCACTTATTGAATATTTGACTAAACTGGAAGAGTTAGGAGGTCTGGATATATTTTTTATTGGTCATGGTCCTGAAGAAAATCAGGCATCACACCTTGCTTATATTAAACCTTTCTCCGGAGCACAGCATCATCATATTGCAGGGATAATTCCAATATCAGGCAGTATTCTGGACCATCATATTAGCAAATTTAAAGCGGGTGGAAGCCTTGTAAATGAAATTGATGAAAAGGAGTGCCGGTCTGCAGAGTATATCCTCACTTTAGGGCCGGCTGCTATATTACAAGCCAAAAAAATCGTTCAGTCTGTGGTAGATGCCGATTCTGCTCCTGCTAAAGTTCAGACGTATTCAAACGTGCTTAAAACATCCGTGAGTTCAGATAAAAAGGAAGCATTACAGCAATTAAATGTAAATCCGGGGTTATGGATAAGATTACATCCTAATACTAAATCCTTTGTGCTGCCAAATTTAGGTTTGTAATATAAAATGCTCAAATAATGTCAATTGCAGAATTGATTTGTAACAGAAGAATATAATTATGTAAAAAGAATTGAGATTTATAATTTTAAATTTGAGATAGTCAAACTAAAAACTATTATCATGAAAAAGCTATTTAAATCAATACTATTTGTTTTTGCCATAGTACTGACAGGACTTTTATTTTCTTGCAAGAACAACGAACAAGATGGATACAGTGATAAAATTGAAACACTGCAGGCTACCGACACTTCCGCTACAAGTGTATCTGACACAACAGATGTTAGTGGTTTGAGTACAACAAATAAGAGTACAAAAGGATCCTCCGGTAAAGATAAAGGAGGTACAGGTACAGGAACCGGTCCCAGTGAAAGTGCTAAAGATGGTGCAACTGACTCTGGTCCTTCAGAAGAGCAATAATATGTAAATTATTGCTCTGGTTTCATTATGAATTCCTGATTAAATAATGTTTTAAAAAAGGCAATTTTTCAATTAAAATCTATCTGCATTTATTTTTATCTGTGGTAAAAAACGTTCTAATAAATTTAAAATTTATCATAAAATGGCATCAATGTCAAAATATGCAGAAGAGCAATATGAATTGGTAAAAAGTTCGCGGAATGTTTTATTTGATTTTTGCCGGACAATTTCTCCTGATGATTTTGTCAACCAAAATAGTTCTTTTGGTCGGGGAGGCAGTGTGCGAAATCTTTTGGTACATATTGCCAATACATACGAATACTGGATCGGAAATACTGCATTGAAAAACGACATTGTTTATGCTGAATACGAACAATATAACAACATAACTGATGTCATAAAATTATTCGGTCAGGTAGATCAATTTATGGATGAATTTATCAAAGCTATAGACTGTATTAATGAGATACATTATAAAATTCAAAATGTAAAAAGTAGTGCTCATCCTTTAAAGTTATTTACGCACGTAATTACACACGAATACCATCATAAAGGTCAGATATTATCATTAAGCAGACATTTAAATTACATTCCGGTTGATACTGATATTTTGAGATAGAGGATGAGATTAATTCTAAAGGCAGTTAATGAAAAGGGCGAATCATATTTCATGATTCGCCCTTAAATATTAGCAGCTTTTTATTATTGAGTATTTTTAAACCAGTTCTTTTTTCAAAAATTTAGCGGTATAGCTCTTTTTGTTTTCAGCGACTTCTTCGGGAGTTCCTTTAGCAACTAATTGTCCGCCGCCTTTTCCGCCTTCTGGACCAACATCGATAATATAATCAGCAAGTTTGATTACATCCATGTTGTGTTCGATAACCAGAATGGTGTTTCCTTTGTCAACCAGTTTATTGATTACTTCCATCAAAACACGAATGTCTTCGAAATGTAATCCTGTTGTAGGTTCGTCCAGGATATAAAAAGTATTTCCGGTATCTTTTTTAGATAATTCGCCTGCCAGTTTAATACGCTGTGCTTCACCACCTGAAAGTGTTGTACTTTGCTGACCAAGCGTAATATATCCCAATCCAACATCCTGAATCGTTTTGATTTTTCTGTGGATTTTCGGAATGTTTTCAAAAAACGGAACTGCTTCATCCACAGTCATATCCAAAACATCTGAAATAGATTTTCCTTTATATCGAATTTCTAAAGTTTCTCTGTTGAAACGTTTTCCCTGACAGGTTTCACATTCTACATATACATCAGGAAGAAAATTCATTTCGATAGTTCTAACTCCTGAACCTTCGCAGGTTTCGCAGCGTCCGCCTTTTACGTTAAAGCTGAAACGACCCGCTTTGTAACCACGAATCATACTTTCAGAAGTCATCGTAAACAGATTTCTGATTTCGGTGAAAACCTCTGTGTAAGTCGCCGGATTCGAACGTGGCGTTCTGCCAATCGGACTTTGATCAATATCAATTACTTTGTCTATATGTTCTAAACCTTCAATCTTTTTGTAAGGCTGAGGTTTTTTTACACCATTAAAATAATACGCATTTAAAATTGGATACAACGTTTCATTGATTAATGTTGATTTTCCACTTCCGGAAACTCCAGTAACGCAAATTAATTGCCCTAACGGAATTTCAATCGAAACGTTCTTAAGGTTATTTCCTGTTGCTCCGGTCAGTTTCAGGAATTTTCCATTTCCTTTTCTTCTTTCTTTCGGAATCTCAAATTTCATTTTACCATTCAAATATTGAGCAGTAATCGTATTTGAATTTAAAGTTTCTTTTGGAGTTCCGATACTAATTATTTCTCCACCATATTTTCCGGCTTTTGGGCCAATATCAATGACATAATCGGCAGTTTCAATCATGTCTTTATCGTGTTCTACAACAATAACAGAATTTCCAATATCACGTAATTGTTCCAAAGACTGAATCAGTTTTTCGTTGTCTCTTTGGTGCAGACCAATACTTGGCTCATCCAAAATATATAAAACACCGACCAATTGTGAACCGATTTGTGTTGCCAGACGAATACGTTGTGCTTCACCACCAGAAAGCGATTTTGAACTTCGGCTTAAAGCCAGATAATTCAAACCTACATTCATCAGGAAGTTCAAACGGTCTTTGATTTCTTTTACAACCTCAGAAGCAATTAAAAGCTGCTTGTCGGTCAAATGATTTTCTAAATCCAGAAACCAGGCGGTTAAATCAGAAATATCCATATCACATAACTCGGTGATGTTTTTCTTATTTACCCTGAAAAATAAGGCTTCTTTTTTAAGACGGGAACCATCGCAAACCGGGCAGTTAATTTCGTCCATGAAATCTTTTGCCCAGCGTTTTATGCTCGTTGTAGCGCTTTCGTCATATTGATTTTTGATGAAATTCGAAATTCCTTCAAAATCAATTTTGTATTCTCTGGTTACGCCAAGATCTTTTGAGTTGATGGTAAACTTGTCTTTTCCTCCATGAAGAATCATATTTAAAGCTTGCTCAGGAATTTTTTCAATCGGATCCGTAATTTTGAATCCGAATTTTTCTCCAATAGTTTCCAATTGCTTGAAAATCCAGGAAGATTTATATTCACCAAGAGGCGCAAAACCACCCGATTTTATCGATAATTTCGGATTTGGAATAATCTTCTTAACGTTGATTTCGTGTACAGTTCCCAATCCGTTGCAATTTGGACAGGCACCTTTTGGGGAGTTAAACGAAAATAGATTCGGTTCAGGATTTTGATAAGAGATTCCTGTTGAAGGACACATTAAATTTCTACTGAAATAGCGTACTTCATTAGAATCCTGATCTAAGATCATCAAAACATCTTCGCCATGATGCATCGCTGTATTGATGCTTTCTGATAATCTTTTTTGCGTATCTGGATTATCTTCAATCACCATTCTATCTACAACAATCTCAATATCGTGCGTTTTGTAACGATCCAGTTTCATTCCGGCAACCAAATCCTGAACTTCACCATTTACGCGGACTTTCAAAAATCCCTGTTTGGTAATCTGCTGGAAGAGTTCGGCGTAATGTCCTTTTCTGGCTTTAATAACCGGAGCGAGAATATTGATTCTTTTTCCGTTATAATCCTGAATAATCAAATCTTTAATTTGTTCATCAGAATAGGAAACCATTTTTTCACCAGTGTTATAACTGTATGCATCTGCACCACGAGCATATAAAAGCCTTAGGAAATCGTAAATTTCAGTAATTGTTCCAACCGTAGAACGCGGACTCTTACTGGTTGTTTTTTGTTCAATCGCAATCACAGGCGAAAGACCGTCGATTTTATCAACATCCGGGCGTTCTAATCCTCCCAGAAATTGCCTCGCATACGCCGAAAAAGTTTCTACATAACGACGCTGTCCTTCAGCATAAATCGTATCAAATGCCAAAGAAGATTTTCCCGAACCAGATAGACCGGTAATTACAACCAGTTTTTCACGCGGAATAGATATATCAATGTTTTTTAGATTGTGAACTCTTGCACCAAGAACTTCAATTGTATTGTCTTTATCTAGCATAAATTTGAGCAAAACGCAAAGTTACCACTTTGATTTGTTCTTTTAGTGTTAGATTATAGAAGTTTATGTTAAAAGTAAAACAAGCCACAGACTCCTGTCATCATTTATTCATTTCATGACAATTATAATGGTTTTGGTAACATTTTTAATTTTTTTCGATTTAGTCTATTTTAAATTCACCTTAAATATGTTAAACGCATAAAAAGATTCATAATGAAATTGTTTGGGAATTAGGATTTATGTGTACAGCATTTTGAACAGAATTTATAATGAAATTATTTAACCTTTAAACTTTAACATCATGATTTTTTCTAATGAAACAGAAACACTGGAAATAGGACCAGGAGTAATTGCTCAGGCTTCAGTTGCCGAAGGACCTGCATTTATTTTATCTGCTACCGAATGGCTGGCAATTCAGACTTATGTTGAAAATGCTTTGGCTTTGCCTACAACTACAGAGGCGTTCAAGACTTACTTAGGAGAAGGAGCACCTGCTGATATGGCTCCATTTGCTTCATTAATTACAGCTTATGGAAATATTAATAAGCATGTAACGACCTGGCAAAAAGATACTTTTCCGGCAAGTGTATCTTTGGCATCAGATATAGTTAATTATGCCAAACAAGCTCCCACTTATTATAATCCAATTTTGCCTTTAGCAGAAAAATTAAAAAAAGATCCTAACGATAAAGACTCTAAAGATGCCTTGAAAGGAATACTTGAAGTTCTTTCTAAAAGTGCTTCGGGTCATCATACCAAAGCAAAAACTGTCGCACAAAAAATTCAGAATTTTGCTGATGATACTCAGGCAGATAAAGTTGTTCTTACCGGTGTAGATGGAAATGGCGGGTTAAAAAAATCATATAATGAGAAATATGGCGCTACAAGTAAAGAAGTAAAGGAAATAAAAGAAGATTTAGAACTTCAGCAAAAAATTCTAGATAAGGCCAATAAGGATTATGATCATTATGTTGTTGTGGCATCAACTACACCAACCTATGTATGGGTATGGCCATTTGGAACTGTTGCTGCAGCAGTTGTTGCAGGTGTTTATGGAGACAAGGCAGTAAAGGCTCTTGAGAAAGTGAGAGCGACTGAACAAAAGATCAAAAATTTGAATACCAAATTAGCTACTGATGCACTTTTGATTATAAGTGTAGGTAATGCAAGTTCAGGCATCAGTACAACTTCGGATCAAATTGCTGCTGCTTTACCGGTTATTCAAAAAATTCAGGGTGTTTGGGGATCGATCGCAGACGATTTAAATAATATTATTGAAACCATAGATACAAACATCGCTGAGGCTTTGCCAATTATTATGAACCTGGGTGTACAAACAGCCATTAATGAATGGACAGAAGTTGGTAAACTGGCTGAAGCATATAGACTGAATGCTTATATAACGGTTAAAAAATAATTATTATGCTACCCGATATTGAAACAATGACCCAATCTGTACAAGCTACAGATTGGTCTTCTTATTATGGCAATTTGCAAAAAAAAGGAAATATTCCGGATGCAGCAATTGCTATAACAGATAAAAACAATGCAATCTTTAGAGATATGTATGTGGATCTTACAATGGTAAAGGATAAAATCCGTAATTCAGGTTTTAATCCTTCCCAGATTACTATTTATGCTGATGTACTTTATATCAGCGATTTTACAGACATATTGCTGGAATCTGCTGCTCTTATTATTTATGCAAGAAGAATAGAAGTGGAGGGAAATTCTACTATTATTTTGGACTATCAAAAAAATAATACGGCAAAGCTGGTGGTATTTGCTGCAGAAATGTCTGGAACAATTATGGTTTCTGCCGTAAAAAACGCGAAGAAGGAACCAACTTTATTTAGTGTCAACAAAGGAAATGTTTTGCCTGGAATTATTATCCATGATCTGGAAGGTAGTCCAACAAGCGAGGTTTTAAAATTACAGCAGGGAATTGGTTTTCAAATACCAGCTAATATGCTTCTGTATTTAAATAATGCCTTCATTTATGCGTCTTTACTGTATGATCAAAATCCAAAACTCGCTGTTTCTATTTTTCTATGGGTAAAGGGCTGGGCAGCACAAAGTGCTGATACTGAAGAGTTGTTTTATCGCAGTACCAGTATGGCTACATTATTGAATTCTCAAATAAATGCTGCTGAGAATGGAGCTGTCTTTGTGCCGTATTTAACATCAGATATTTATACAATGCTCGCTAATGCTTTTTCAAAAGACGCCGCCAAGTATGAAAATGATTATATGCATTTAAGTACACAAGAGGTTTTGACTTCAGAAAATATTGCATTGGCTAAAACGATGCTTGTCAGTACACAAAGCGAAATAGATTATATAAACGCTTTACTTAGTCAGGCAAATGAAAATTATAAGAATGCAGTTTCAGCTTCGATTAAAGCTGAAGTGAATTTGAACAGGCAGCAAAGAAAAGTTAGTGATGTTGGAGCTAATTTCGAAAAAATCGGTATTCCGGATTACGAAAGAGAACAAATCATTAAGGCCGTAATAACATTGGTTAGTGCTGTCGTTACCTTTGGTGCAGGAATTGCTATGGTTGCTGCAGGTGATCCGGCTGCAGCACCCGCTGCTGTAACAGGTGCAGTAGATAGTGCTAAGGCGGTTGCTGATGCAGCAAAAACCGGAACAGAAATTGCTAAAACAGCCAAGAGCCTTTCTGATTCTATGGCTTCACTAAAAAAGCTGGTCGAAGTGCTTAAAAAAGTCTATGAACTGGCAAAAGCGGTTAAAGAAGTTGCAGGGGATATTTCTGAAGCAAAAAAACAAATGAAGGTGATACAAGAAATGGATGACACAACCAACGGAGCAGATTTGAGTGCTGCCTATGGCTGGGAAATATATCAGATACAAGCTGATAATATCCTGGAAGATCCAATTAAAAAGGAAATAGGTTTTGCAGCAGAATATAAACAAGAGCTTGATATAATGGTGGTTTATGGTCAGTCTCTTTCTGCTTCTCAATTAGCGGTTATTAAAGCGGGTCAGGAGGTAGCTTCTATTACTTTTCAACTGCATTATGCTAAGGAAAAGAAAGCCAATTTAGAAAAACTGGTTGATAATCTGAAAGTAGGGGATGCTCTTTTGTTAGGCATGAAGCAACAGTTTTATCAAAAGTATATAGATAGTAAAAGTTCTTTATTTTCTGCATTAAAATCATATCAGGCTTCTTATTTTTATTGGGCTCTTCGAAATTCTGATGTCCAGCCTAAAATTATAGATTCGGTTAATAATTTAAATGCAGGAATTCAGGATATTACAAAAATAGCTATGGACACTGCAAATGCATTGAATAAGTTTAATCCGCCACCACAGTCTATGAGTAATATGATTTTTGAAATTACCGATGATTCAGTTATCAGGGAATTGCAGACAACAGGAAAAACAACCTGGGTATTGCCATTAGATAATTCGGAGTTTGAAGGTTTAAACAGGGTTCGTTTGTCTAAAATAAGAGTTTGGTTAGAAGGTATAGTTCCAGATCCAAATCATGATTCTGTTTATATCAATATAAGCAATGCAGGTAATAATCTGGATCGCTACAATAATCTGAATTATCAGTTTGGCAGCAAAGAACTTACCAGAGCTTTTAAATATCTGATTTCTACCCATAATAAAAACTCCAGCTGGGATTTTGAGAATGGAACATATGGTGTGGTTCAAATAGATGGATCTGTTGATAAAGAAGTAGCTTATGCTTATTTTCAACCTACACCATTTAGTGAATGGAGCATATCACTTACCTCAAATAATCATGGACTGGATTACTCTAAAATCAGTAAAATTACTATGGTTTTTGAAGGTTCTGCTATTGGATCTGTTAAAAAAACAGTATTAAAAAATACAAACTAAATGGTTAGCTTAGCATCAGGTTCAGTTGGTGAAATATTTGCAATACCTGTCAGCGAATGGACAGCTATTAACAAACGTGTAGGAGAGGTTTTGGCAACTCAGAATGTCAAAGATTATATCCCTTCTGTTTTGTCAGGATATCCTGATTTGCTCAATAGCTGTCTGCAATGGCAGAGTTATACTTTTTCAGGGTTAGTAGAAAATTCCCAGAAAATATCGGCTTATAGTGCTCAGGCTATTAGTGATTTTGGCAGCCTGAATGCAAAGGTAAAAGAAGTAGTTCAGTCGGGAGGCCAAACTCTGCCTGATAACCTTAAGCAGGAAACGATTGATTTACTGAAAAAACTAAGTACCAGTACAGCACCAATAGCAGCACAATCTAATCTGCTTTCTTCAGATGTTATTAATTTTTTGAAATGCAATAGTATAGTGGATATCCAAATGGCAAAATTTAAAGGCTCCCTGGATGTTTTTTGGGAACCATTAGGAAATAATATAAAAGTGCTTGAAGATGCTGTAGGTCATGTTACCGGGGTTTGGAATGCTATTACAAATGATTTAGAGCATTTGCTAAGTTTGCCGGTTATAGTAACAATTCCCTTTATAGAGTCATTAAATTTAGATGTTGCTATTGCCAGCTGGCAGGATATACAGGTACAGGCAAAGGCTTTCCCCGCTATGACAGCCGGGCAGGAACAATATTGGACGAATCCTTTTTAAAATAATAAAAATTATGATAACAATAAATAATGGAAGTGTTCATGAGTTACTTTTAGCGGCTAATACTGGTCCCTTTATGCAGGCTGAAATAGTTTCGCTTACTGGTAAAGGAAAACTTCGTGTAACTTGCAATTGGTTGTACTCTTCACTTAATTGCGATTCAAATGATAATTCAACATTCTTGTGGCAATTCAATAAAATTGATGATCAGCATATTTCACTCTCTCCTGTAAATAGCTGTATCAATAAAACAATTTATGCCAGTGTCAGAGATGATATCAATTATTACCTTCAGGTACAGGCACCTTATTCTGCAGATTGGATTACGGCTGTGGGAAGAGATGAAATCATAGGTTTTAAACTTCAGGGAACATTTATCGGAGCATTTACGGGGTTTAATAATAAATTTATCGCCCTTAATGATAATTCGGACAGTCATGGTGGTCATACCGGATTTCGTTTAAGAAGCGCAGGGGATACTTTTAATCAAAACGCTCAATGGTTTGTGGCAATCAAAAATTCTTTACAGCAGCACATTCATTTTAGTGGAGTAAAATATGATTTAACGACTATAGAAAAAGAAATCAATACTTTAAACATGACTTTAGATAATGATGTGTTAGAAAAAGTAATTTTACAGATAAATAGCTGATTAATAGATATCAAAAAGAATTCTTTAATATTCGGGTAGGACTAATAAGCAAACTTATCCGATATTAACAATTATTCAATCGTCATAGAACGCAGTTTCGTTCTATAGGCTTCAAGTGCTATAGATTTTGAAATAAAGCCGTAATATTTATCATTTCGGATTACTGGAAGAAAGGCTGATTTGGTCTTTTCGAACTTTCTCATCACATTTTCCATGCTGTCAAAGGAATAAATAATTGCCGGAGGCTCCTTCATTACATCTTTGATTTGTGTGTATTTTACGCGGTAGCTGTTAAAAATAATTTCTCTGATGTCATTAAAATGAACAATACCCAAAAGATCTTTTTCGTTATTTATAACTGCAAAAACTACCTGATTTGAATGTGAAATGAGGTCCACTAATTTGCTTAAGTTTTCATCCGGATGAACAGTCAGATAATCGCATTGGATTATGGTATCAATATCTAAGGTTGACAGGATGTTAGAATCTTTATTACTGGTAAAAGCATGACCTTTTTTAGCCAGGTTTTTAACGTCAAGCGAATATCTTTCAAAGCGCTTCGAAATAGCAAAACTTATTGAAGATACGATCATTAGGGGAATCATTAAGCTGTAACCGCCTGTAATTTCAGCTATTAAAAATATAGCTGTTAGTGGTGCATGGAATAATCCGCTCAGGATTCCTGCCATTCCTACCATCGTAAAATTGGTAATTGGAAGTTTTGATAAACCAGTAAGAGTTATAAATTTTGAAAAGAAATACCCCAGGTACGATCCTAAGAACAAAGATGGGGCAAAATTACCTCCGTTTCCACCGCTTCCAATGGTAAGTCCGGAAGCAAAAACTTTGATCAACATCGTACATCCAACAAAAAGCAGTAAAATCCATTGATTATTTCTGAAATCAGCAAATAAGGTGTTTTCTAACAGTTTCCCAGGATCAGTTTCAGATAAAGTCCTGATACTTTCATAACCCTCTCCAAAAAGAGTAGGAAAAACAAAAATAAGTAATGCCAGAATCGATGATCCAAACAATGCTTTTTTGTAAGTATTCATTTTTAATTTTGAAAAATAATGCTCTACCTTTTGGAAATTTCGGGCATAATAAACTGCCATAAATCCGGTTAATATGCCTAAAAGGACATAAAAAGGGATGTTATGATAATCAAAAGCTTCCTGTTTTTTGAAAGATAAAAGAATACTTTCGTCTAATACAATTGCTGATACCAACGCACCCGTCGCAGCTGAAATCATAATAGGGGTGAAAGCAGAAATACTTACATCAACCAATAAAACTTCAATAGCAAAAAGAACTCCGGCTATAGGGGCGTTAAAAGCGGCTGCAATCCCTGCTGCTACGCCACAGCCGATAAGCAGCGTTCTGTCTTTGTATGCTAATTTGTAATTTTGTGCAAAGTTAGATCCAAACGCAGCGCCCGTAATAACAATGGGGCTTTCTAGACCCGCAGAGCCACCTAAACCAACTGTTAATGAGCTTGTAATGATTTGCGCATACATTTGTTTTTTCGGAATAATCCCTGCTTTTTTGGCAACCGCATATAATATTTGAGAAGTTCCTTTTTCAATGCTTCCGTTTAGTATTCTGTTTACAACAAAAACAGTTAGCACAATACCAACAATTGGTAAAATACTGGAAATAAAGCTCCATTTTAGAATCCCTGTAATATAATTGGCAAAAGAAAAAACACTATGGGCAAAAGTTTTTAGCACAATTACTGCTAAAGAGCACGAGATACCAATTAGAACACTTGATAAAAAAATAAACTGCTTTGGTGTCATTAATGACTGTGCTAAAGCAATAATACTTTCTAATTTTCTAAAATATTTTTTAAGCATTCTGTTTGTGAAAAATTAAAGATGTTACAAATTTAACTCTTAACATTCAAATTCGTATAAGAATTAAGTGCAAATATTATAAGAAAAGTAATTTTTGTTTAGACTGATATCGAATGTCTTCAAAGAAAGCCGTAAATTCTTCTTCAAAATACGGGTAGTATTGTTTTAATTCTTCGCTGGCAAACTGCATTTTGGATATATTTTTCGACCTTCTGTCCATTTGGGTTAAAATCTGATGGATTCCTTCAACTGTACGGTAACTCAAAAGCCAGTTTCTTTCAATCATATAAGGCATTAAGTCTTGAGTTTTCTCAGTCAGTATAGAATAATTGATATGTAATGAATTGTAAAAACGATTGATGAAGTCCTCCAATTTCTCATCCGAATATTTTGTCCAGTTTTTGGCTAAAAAATGATCGTAAATAATATCTACAATTACTCCGGCATAATGGTGGTATTTTTCATGCAGTCGTTTGGTACTTTGTCTGAAAATATCATGTGAATCGGTATATGTATCAATAAAACGATGTAAAATAATTCCTTTTTGCACATCATCCGGAAAATGCTCAAATTGTTTTCCACGAATACCATCCGCCATAAAATTGCCAATCTTGATTAGATCGTTTTCTCCTGAAAGGTATATATGGGCAAGGAAATTCATGGTTTTAAGGTATTATCAATTATGAGAAGAAGTGAACTAGGATCAAGAATTGTAAATGTATAAAAAACTTTTTAAATGATTTTTGTTTAAAAAAGTCATACTGTCATAATATTGAACGACTATTTAAAATCTTAGTCCCTTAATATCTCAGTAACTCACCAACTTTTTTATATTTGTAACAAATAACCATAACTCACAAAAATGACTTTAATAAAATCGATTTCAGGAATCAGAGGAACAATCGGTGGGAGAGTAGGGGATAACCTGACTCCGGTTGATGCTGTTAAATTTGCCTCGGCATACGGGACTTTCCTTAAAAATAATATTCAAAAAGAAAAATTAACCGTTGTAATTGGCCGCGATGCCAGAATTTCCGGTCCAATGATTCATAATCTGGTTGTAAATACGCTGATAGGCTTAGGAATTAATGTAATTGATCTTGGGCTTTCGACTACACCAACGGTAGAAATTGCCGTACCATTGGAAAACGCTGATGGTGGAATAATTCTGACTGCTTCTCATAATCCAAAACAATGGAATGCCTTAAAATTATTAAATGCCAAAGGAGAATTTTTAAGCGGTGCAGACGGGGCTAAAATCCTTGAAATTGCAGAAGCTGAAGATTTCGATTTCTCAGATGTAGACAATTTAGGGGAAATTACAGTAAATGATGCTTACATGGATATTCATATTGATGAAGTTTTAAACTTACCATTAGTTGATATTCAGGCTGTAAAAGACGCAAAATTTAAAGTTGTTGTTGATGGAGTAAACTCATCAGGAGGAATTATTATTCCGAAATTATTAGAACAAATGGGTGTTGAAGTAGTAAAATTATACTGCGAACCAAACGGCCATTTCCCTCATAACCCGGAACCATTGAAGGAACATTTAACGGATATTTCAGAGTTAGTTGTAAAAGAAAATGCTCATTTAGGAATCGTTGTAGATCCGGATGTTGATCGTTTGGCATTTATTAGCGAAGATGGAGAAATGTTTGGAGAAGAATATACTTTAGTAGCTTGTGCGGATTATGTTTTAAGTAAAACTCCGGGAAATACAGTTTCGAATATGTCATCATCCCGTGCTTTGCGTGATGTAACAAAAGCGCATGATGGAAATTATGAAGCCAGCGCAGTGGGCGAGGTGAATGTAGTGGAATTAATGAAAAAAAATAATGCTATAATAGGAGGAGAAGGTAATGGTGGAATTATTTATCCCGAATCACATTATGGAAGAGACAGTTTAGTTGGGGTAGCTTTATTTTTGACACATTTGGCAAACAAAAAAATGTCAGTTTCGGCATTACGTGCTTCATATCCGGAATATTATATGAGCAAAAATAAAATTGAACTGACACCGCAAATCGATGTTGATGCGATTTTAGTTGCTATGACCGATAAATATAAAAACGAAGATATTTCAACAATTGACGGAGTTAAAATTGATTTCGCAACAGAGTGGGTTCATTTAAGAAAATCAAATACAGAACCAATCATTCGTATATATACAGAAGCACATTCTCAGGAAAAAGCAGATGTTTTGGCACTTCGAATAATTGATGAAATAAAGGCAATCGCAGGTATTTAATATTTTAATTTCAGGATTTAAAAAACAAAAAAGTTTGATGGTATATTCTCATCAAACTTTTTTATTTTAAATTGAATTCCTAAAATTTTTTAACCTTGCTTAGAGCGGTTTTGTAGTTTTCATTTACCTTTTCCCAATTGATTAATTTATAAAAGGCATCTATATAACTTCCTTTTCTATTTTGATAATCCAGATAATAGGCATGTTCCCATAAGTCAATCCCCATAATAGGTGTGCCGGGAATCAATGCATTTTTCATTAAAGGATTATCCTGATTTTCGGTAGTTGTAATTTGTAATTTTCCGGCTTTATCGACAACAAGCCAAACCCATCCTGAACCGAAATGTTTAGTCGCTTCATTTTTAAATTGAGTGGTAAGATTGTTAAAGGATCCAAATTCTTTATTGATTGAACCTGCCAGAGTATCTTTTGGAGTTTGCTCCTTTGGTGTCAGGATATCAAAATAAAGTGTATGATTGTAATAACCTCCTGCATTTTGACGAAGTTTTGCATTGTTCATATCCATTTTTTTCAGAATATCTTCAATGGGAGCATTTTCGAATTCAGTAGAAACAATTTCTTTGTTTAGATTATTGGTGTATGTCAGATAATGTTTGGAATAATGAGTTTCTAAAGTCAGGGATCGTATGGCAGGAGCTAAGGCATCGTATGCAAAAGGCAATTTTGTCAAAGCAAATGAACCTTCATCAGCTTTTACATCAGCTGGACTGCCAATGATGATTTTTTCTTCTTTTGTAGGCAAAGGAACTTCTACAACTTCAGTTAATTTATTGTCATTACAGGAAAATAACATCAGTAATGAAGCTGTGAAAGTAAAACGGTGAATGTTTTTTTTCATAATTTAATTATTTTGATGTTAGGGAATTGATTATTTCAATGTAATTCTCTTTCGCTTCTTCAATAGACATATGACTAATTTGCATCCATGCATTTGTTTTGAATGCATCGCGTAAACCAAAATTTTCAGATTGATTGTACACTGCGGTTCCAAACGTGGCCTGTTTGTAATAGGCGTAAAGCCTTAACTGCACATCTTGCGGCAGTGAAGCCTGTGTCATTTTCATAGCATTTTCTACAGCCTCTGAAAAACGAATATCTAAATCTTTTTTACTCATTAAGATTTTGTAGCGATGATTGTTTTACCTCCAATTGCTTTTTGGCCTAAAACCACATCGATTGGAGTACCTAAAGGTAAAAATAAATCTACTCTGGAACCAAATTTAATAAAGCCTGCATCAGTTCCCTGAATAACGTGTGTACCTTCCCTGGCATAATTTACAATTCTGCGGGCTAATGCACCGGCAATTTGTCTGTACAGTATTTGCCCAAACGTATCGTTTTCTATTACAACAGTAGTTCTTTCATTTTCTTCACTAGCTTTTGGATGCCAGGCAACTAAAAATTTTCCAGGGTGATATTTACTGAATTTTATAATGCCGTCCATTGCATAACGTGTTACGTGTACGTTTATTGGTGACATAAAAATAGAAACCTGCAAACGTTTATCTTTAAAGAACTCACCTTCATAAACTTCTTCAATAACTACTACTTTCCCGTCTACCGGGGCAAGAATCTGATTACTGTTTCTAATCGCAATTCTTTTTGGATTTCTGAAAAACTGTAAGATGATAATCAAAATTACTACACCTGCAATCTGAACAAGCATTCTTAGCCATGCAATGTCAATGAATTTGTCAGCAATTAAAAGTACGGCAACTGCAAAAACAGTACCTAATAAAATCGATGGGCCTCCTTCTTTATGAAACATAATATAAAATTTGATAAAATAAAAATATAACGGGTGCTACAAATATAACACTATCTAACCGATCTAAAATACCCCCATGTCCGGGCATTATTGCACCACTGTCTTTTACACCTGCAATTCTCTTGAATTTAGATTCAATTAAATCACCAATTGTCCCAAAAATACTGGCGATTAAAGCTATAATCGTCCAAATCAAAATGGATTTGCTGCTAAAATCAGGATTAGGCTGAATGTATAATTTTGAAATCAAAAATCCTGCAAATG
The DNA here is from genome assembly GCF_010645065.1 of Flavobacterium fluviatile. Lineage (GTDB taxonomy): Bacteria > Bacteroidota > Bacteroidia > Flavobacteriales > Flavobacteriaceae > Flavobacterium > Flavobacterium fluviatile. The sequence goes on from NZ_JAADZW010000005.1 coordinate 57,377, forward strand.
CAGCAAAAACAACTCCACCAATAAAACCTTCTATAGTTTTCTTAGGAGAAATACGTTCAAATAATTTATGTTTTCCAATGGACTTCCCTACTAAATAGGCAAAAGTGTCATTGGTCCAGATGAGAACAAATAATCCAATAATGATCTTCGGATTATAATCGTTCGCCCCAAAAGAAATTTTAATGATAAAAACAAAAGGGAGCGTAATGTATCCAAGCAAATACAAGTATTTTGATGAAATACTTACTTTCTGTACATTATCATAAAATAAAAACAAAATACACTTAATAGATATGACAATCGTAACGGCTAGCAGTATTAAGTCTAACTGTTGGATATTCGTGCTTAAATTTAATTTTGAATTATATAAATTCGTTAAAAACAGGGTAGTCTGCTTATTATAATGGCTTACCAATATAATTACGGAGTATAATAAAGTTCCAAACAGAATAGAAAATACTTTATTGAGGCTGACTAAGTTGCAAAACTCATAAATGGTAATAATTAAAAAAACGCCAAACAGAATAATAAAGCTTTCAGTAGAAAACAGAATAGAAGTTAGTAATAAAGCAATATAAACAGCACCAGAAATGGTTCTCTTGAGAGTTTCATTCATCTTAAAGGTCCTCTAAGAGCAATAAGTATAAATTTTTTGCAACACTTCCGTATTGAGTAAAATCTTCTTCTTTTGCTTTTTCGAAATATTTTATTGTGGTAATATTCGTAGGGTAATCTCTTTCGTATTTTCTTTTAATAGCACTTAAACCATCACTTTTCATAGGAAGTATCTGGCTTGTAGTTGCTATTATAACAATATTTGCGGGAAGCTCGTTTGGTTTGTCTTGTCTGATTTGCTTTGATGAAAACAAAATTGAACCTTCATCAGCAATAAGATTTTCACAGGATGCCAAGAGAAACTTTGGACTTCTCGGTGAAATATAAAGTAGTTTGTTTTCTTCTAATAAATGAAAAAGAGCAGGTTCATAACATAAAACCTCACTTTCAAACCAGTCATTTTCTTCTAAAATGTTTTCAAATTGTTCTTCAACTTCCTGTTTGTTTTCACAATACAAAAATTTCCCTCCATTCTTTTTAAAATTAAAAATGAATTGTTCGTCTATGGACAAATGACTGTTCGGAATAGGTTTGTTTCCATATTCACTTTCATTTTCTTCGTCAGATGAAGTATTGGCAGAGCCAAATATTTTTTTGAAAAAACTCATTTTATATGAAATACTTTACATGTTAATTGAAAACGTTCAAAGATAAAAAAATCTTAATTCAAAAGCCTCTTTTGAATTAAGATTTTAAAAAATATTAAATATTTTACTGAAAAATTATGAAACTACTTCCCCCAAATTTTTGTCAAAAGTACGTTTTCCAAATATAGCTTCTAAGTCATCTTTGAAAATAACTTCTTTTTCAATTAATATATCGGCAAGCTGATTTAGTTTGTCTTTGTTTTCTTCTAAAATCTGAATGGCTCTTTGGTATTGGCCTTCAATTAATTCTGAAATTTCGGCATCAATAATTTTTGCAGTTTCATCAGAATATGGTTTAGAAAAGTTATATTCACTTTGTCCTGTAGAATCGTAATAGGTAACATTTCCAATTTTATCATTCAAACCGTAAATAGTTACCATAGCACGAGCCTGACGCGTAACCTTTTCTAAATCGCTTAATGCTCCAGTAGAAATTCTGTCAAAAGTTACTTTTTCAGCAGCTCTTCCTCCCATTGTAGCGCACATTTCGTCTAACATTTGGTCAGTTCTAACAATTTGTCTTTCTTCTGGTAAATACCAGGCTGCTCCTAAGCTTTGTCCACGAGGAACAATAGTTACCTTAATTAGCGGGGCAGCATGTTCAAGCATCCAGCTTACTGTTGCGTGACCTGCTTCGTGTATAGCAATAGCTCTTTTTTCTTCTGGTGTAATAATTTTGTTTTTCTTTTCCAGACCTCCAATGATTCTGTCAACCGCATCTAAGAAATCTTGTCTGTCAACTGCAGCTTTGCTGTTACGGGCAGCAATTAAGGCTGCTTCGTTACAAACATTTGCAATATCTGCACCTGAGAATCCCGGAGTTTGTTTTGCAAGGAAGTCCAAATCAAGGCCTTCGACTTTTTTGATGGGTTTTAAGTGTACCTGAAAAATTTCAGCTCTTTCACGGATATCCGGCAAATCAACAAAAATTTGTCTGTCAAAACGCCCTGCACGCATCAAAGCTTTGTCGAGAACATCAGCTCTGTTGGTTGCTGCCAAAACAATTACGTTAGAGTTTGTTCCAAAACCATCCATTTCTGTAAGTAACTGGTTTAGGGTATTTTCTCTTTCGTCATTTCCGCCGGACATATTGCTTTTTCCTCTGGCTCTACCAACAGCATCAATTTCATCAATGAATATTATAGCTGGGGATTTTTCTTTTGCCTGTTTGAACAAATCACGAACACGTGATGCACCAACTCCTACAAACATTTCAACGAAATCTGAACCAGATAATGAGAAGAAGGGTACCTGCGCTTCTCCTGCAACAGCTTTTGCTAATAATGTTTTACCAGTTCCGGGAGGTCCTACAAGTAAAGCTCCTTTTGGGATTTTCCCTCCCAGATTTGTATATTTTTCGGGGTTTTTAAGGAATTCTACAATTTCCTGAATTTCTTCTTTGGCTCCTTCTAAACCAGCGACATCCTTAAAAGTTGTTTTAATATCTGTTTTTTCATCAAAAAGTTTTGCTTTTGATTTTCCAATATTGAAAATTTGTCCGCCTCCGCCAGCACCTCCGCCAGACATTTTTCGCATTATGAAAATCCATACCCCAATGATGATGATAATTGGCAATAAGCTAACTATAATATCACTCCAGTTGCTTGCTTCTTTAAAGTCATAATCGACTAGTTTTTTTTCGGCTTTAGCCTTATCAAGTTTTTCCTGAAAAGATTTTAAATCACCAAATTTAGTAGTGTAATGAGGACCTTTGTTAGGTCTGTCAAACATATCTTTGGCTACTTTTTTATTAGCAGGATCTTTTAATGCTGCATCAGAAAGATAAATTTCAGCATCTTTATTATTAAAAATAATGACATTTTTAATTTGCCCTTTAGCTAACATGTTGTCTATATCAGACGATTTTAACTGAGCTGGTTCGCTCAAATTCGAACCACCTGTTGCAAAACTTATAAATAAAAAAACCAAAAGTATTGCGGTGTATATTAACCAGGGACTTATTTTAAATTTACCCGGATTTGGATTATTATCTTTAGCCATTAGTAGAGAAAGTTTCTTTTAGTATTTGTTTTCGATTGTAGTTATTTTGGCGTCACCCCAAAGGCTTTCGATATTGTAGTATTCACGAATGTGCTTTTGAAAAACATGTACCACAATGTGCACATAATCCATAAGAACCCATTCAGCGTTATCGGTTCCTTCAACGTGCCACGGTTTATCCTTTAAGTCTTTAGATACTGTTTTTTGAATTGAGTTTACAATGGCGTTAACCTGGGTATTTGAGCTTCCGTTGCAAATTACAAAATAGTCACAAACTGCTGTATCTATTTCTCTTAAGTCAAGAATATCTATATCATTCCCCTTTACCTCTTCAATTCCTTTGATTATGTTCGCCAATAGAACATCATTATTAATAGTCTTTTTCGCCATGAATTATTTATATGAATTTGTAAAGTTACCAAAATTTGTGATTATTTTTGAACCTTAACAAAATATTAAATGAAGTTATTTAAATTACTAAAATGAAACTAATCAAACTCAATGCCATAGATTCTACTAATGACTTTCTTAAGGCATTGTCAAATAATGATGAACTGGATAATTACACAGTGGTAACAGCTGAGAATCAGACCAAAGGCAAAGGTCAGATGGGCGCTAAATGGGAATCTGAATCAGGTAAAAACTTAATTATGAGCGTTTTGGTTAAAAGTTTTTTATCTGATTATGCGCAGGCTTTTAGTATTAGTATTATAACATCATTAGCTGTAATTGAAGTGTTAAAAGAACATGATATTCCTGATTTGAGTGTAAAATGGCCTAACGACATTATGTCATATAATAAGAAAATTGGTGGCATACTTATCGAAAATACCATAAAAAGTGATGGCAGAATTGTGTCAGTAGTAGGATTAGGTTTAAACGTAAATCAGATAAATTTTGAGCAATTGCCGCATGCTTCTTCCTTAAGTGTAATTTGTAAAAAGGAATTTGATAAGGATTCTATTCTTTTGTCTATTGTTGAAAAAATGAAGCAAAAGATAGAATTATGGGAAACTAATTCTGTTTTGTTTTGGAATGAATATTTCAATTCCTTATTTCGAAAAGGAATTCCAGTGGCATTTAAGAATCTTCAGGATGAAAATTTCATGGGAATTATTCAGGGGGTTTCTCCAGTTGGAAAGCTACAGGTCCTGCTTGAAGACGATTCTGTTGCTGAATTTGAGATTAAGGAGATTCAGATGCTTTATTAGTCGGGAGTATTGGTGTAAAAAATTTGTTATAAAAAAGTCCAATCGTTTAGACTGGACTTTTTATTTATATTTCACAATTAATAATTCACGATTATTAAAGTTTGTTCATATTATTGGACAAAGTTTCAATAAATTTACTAATTGGGCCTTTAACCATCATCGCCATCATCGGATTAAACTCTCCTTCAAAAAATAACTGGACAGCGCTTTCTGAATCAGAAACACTATCAATATTTGAAACTAAAGTAAAAGGTAGTTTGTCACTTGCGGCACCCAAAACAATTTTGTTTGGAGCTGTTTTGTCTTTCATTATAAGTTTTATTTCCGGCATCCCTTTTAGTCCGAAAATAAAAGCATCTTCACCAGTTACTTCAAATTTAGCAATATTATCAGGCATTAATTTTTCAAAATTTTTTACATCAGACAGTAAATCAAATAATTCCTGAGCTGATTTCTGGACAGTAACTTTGGGACTTTCTAAGTTCATAATTTGTTTTTTTGTTGTTTAACCGCAAAGCGTACATTTTTTTTACTGTTCGACTTTAATACCTAAAATCGCAAAGGTGGAATTCTACAATATTCAAATCTATAATTACCCTTCTTGTCTCCAAGTTGACGGACTTATACTCCAATCCTGTAAAGCCGTTTGTTGTTCTTCACTGATGTATTGTTTCTGAACGGCCAGATTAAGTAAGTTCTCATAGTTGCTTAAAGTAAATAAATCAATATTTGCATTTTTGAAGTTTTCTTCGGCCACACCAAAACCATAGGTAAAAACCGCTGCCATACCTTTAATATTAGCCCCTTCATTACGTAAAGCCTCTACGGCCATAAGGCTGCTGTTTCCTGTGCTGATTAAATCTTCAACAACAACAACATTCTGACCTTTTTGTAAAAAACCTTCAACCTGATTTTGTCTTCCGTGTTTTTTTGGTTCAGGACGTACATATACAAATGGTAATCCAAGGCTTTCTGCAACTAAGATCCCAATTCCTATTGCTCCTGTGGCAACTCCGGCAATAACATCTGGCTTTCCAAATTGTTTTTCTATGTTTTTCGCAAACTCATCACGAACATAATTTCGGATGGCAGGAAATGAAAGAATTAACCTATTATCGCAATAAATAGGTGATTTCCATCCTGAAGCCCATGTAAAAGGATTTTCTGGATTCAATTTAATTGCATTTATTTGCAAAAGCAATTCTGCTGTTTTTTCGGCGGTATCTTTATTAAAAATCATAGTACAAATGTATAAAGTTTTTGTGAACGACAAACCACTTTTTTTGACAAATGAAATCTCGAGAGAGACTAATTTTCAATTATTTTTGTTGGAGAGTATTGATATAGAACAGCTTATTGTGAAAATATTTCAAAATAAAATACAAAAGGCTTATTTGTATCATCCTGACGAAAGGGAAATCATGAAGACGCTTAAAGCCAAAATACCTGTTAATAAAGCGGGTGGAGGTTTTGTGTACAATAAAAAGGGTGAAGTTTTATTTATTTTCAGAAATGGGAAATGGGACTTGCCCAAAGGCGGAACAGAAAAAGGTGAGGAGATAGAACAAACAGCTATGCGGGAAGTTCAGGAAGAAACGGGTGTAAACCAACTCCGCATTACAAATAAACTTCAAAAAACATATCACGTTTTTAAACGCAATGGGAAATATAAATTAAAAATTACACATTGGTTTGAGATGTATTCTGATTTTGAAGGAACACCACAAGGCCAGCTTGATGAAGGTATCGAAAAAGTAGCCTGGCTAAATCCGGAACAAATCAAAGAAGCTTTGAAAAATTCTTACGAAAATATTAAATTGTTATTTGAAGAAGAGAGTAAGGTTACAACAGAAAAATAAAAAAATCATTGTTTTAATTGAATAACTTTTATATGAACTTTAAAAGTTATATAAATAGTAAGTATTTTTATAATTATTTTGCCAAAAGCATAATCAGGACAATTTTACTCCTGTACATTAACATCTTTATAAAGTGTCAAAAAGTGATTATTTTTCTAACTTCTTAAAATTTTTTCCATTTTTTTTCCTTTTGCCAGTTCATCAATCAGTTTATCCAAATATCGAATTTTCTGCATGAGTGGATCCTCAATTTCTTCTATACGATAACCACAAATTATCCCGGTTATTTTTGAAACATTTGGATTTAGTTGTGGGGCTTCTGCAAAAAAAGTTTCAAAGTCTTTTTTGTGATCTATTTGTTGTTGCAGCTCTTGTTGAGTATATCCTGTAAGCCAGCAAATTATGATGTCGACTTCTGTTTTTGTACGGCCTTTTTTCTCAGCCTTGTTAATATAATGAGGATAAACACTTGCGAATGAGGTTGTAAATATTCTATGCTTTTTCATAGTTTTTTTGTTTAAAGTAAATTAGCATAATTATTACTTTCAAAAATAATTAAAAAATGGACTAAATTGAAGCATAGTTTAATTCATTTAGATCACGATCATTTGGTCTTACTCAAAATGAACCAATCTAATTTCCTACTTTTGCAAAATGAATAAAAATCACCAATCAAATAATATACTTTCGAATTTAGGAATTGAAAGCCTGAACGAAATGCAGGAAGCAGCACATGATGCTGTTTTAAACGAAAACAATGTCCTGTTGCTTTCCCCAACGGGATCAGGAAAAACACTGGCTTTTTTACTACCTGTTTTAGAACTGCTTCAGCCTGAGATCCTTTCCGTTCAGTGCTTAATTTTAGTTCCTTCACGAGAGTTAGGTTTGCAAATTGAGCAGGTTTGGAAAAAAATGGGAACCAGTTATAAAGTGAATATTTGCTATGGCGGGCATTCGATTGATACCGAAATCAAAAACTTAAGTAATCCGCCGGCAGTTTTAATTGGAACTCCAGGCCGAATTGCAGATCATATTGACAGAGAAACTTTTAGGACAGATAAAATTCAAACTTTAATTCTGGATGAGTTTGATAAGTCGCTACAATTGGGCTTTCATGAACAAATGTCTTACATCATTGGAAAACTTACAAAATTGAATAAACGTATTCTGGTTTCGGCAACATCAGATATTGAAATTCCGAAATATACCAGAGTAATAAATCCAGTCGTTTTAGATTTTATTCCGGGAGAAGAGGAAAAAACAAATCTTTCGGTAAAAATGGTTGTTTCGCCTGCCAAAGATAAATTAGGGAGCCTTTTTAATTTGATCTGTTCCTTAAAATCACAGTCGGCTATTATATTCTGTAATCACCGCGATGCAGCTGAACGTATAAGTGATACTTTAAATCAAAAAGGAATTTATTCAGTTTATTATCACGGCGGCATGGATCAGGACGAACGTGAACGTGCTTTGATTCAGTTTAGAAACGGAAGCATTAGTTATTTGATTACAACCGATTTAGCGGCTCGTGGACTGGATATTCCGGAAATGAAACACGTAATTCATTATCATTTACCCTTAAAAGAAGACGAATTTACACATAGAAATGGCCGTACAGCGCGTATGCAGGCTTCAGGAACAGCTTATATTATCATTCATGAAAGTGAAAAGCAATTAGATTATATCGATTACGATATTGAAACGCTGAATGTCGAAAAGGATACTGTTTTGCCAAAACCACCTGAATTTCAAACTGTTTATATCAGCGGAGGCAAAAAAACAAAACTGAATAAGTTTGATATTGTTGGCTTCTTTTTGCAAAAAGGAAAAATGGAAAAAGATGATCTGGGTTTGATTGAGGTCAAAGATTTTGTTTCGTTTGCAGCTGTAAAATATAATAAAGTAAAAGATTTGCTTAAAAATATAAAAGATGAGAGGATGAAAGGAAAAAGATTTAAAATTGAAGTTGCGAGAAAAGTAGTAAAAAAAGAAGAGGCCAGATAAAAAAGTTTTGTTGTTTTTTAAAACTGCAATAAAAAATAATATAAATATTGAATTTAATGCGGAGTGTAATTTATTGATTATTAAAATGTTGTGCGTGTTTTTGCTTTTGAGCAGAAAAATTTTATATAAAATTCACAATTTAATGTTAATCAAAGCGTAATTTTAGAAGTAATTTTTCATAATTTCGGCGATTATTAATAGTATAAAAATTAACCCCAAATTCATTATGAAAAAGATTATTACCCTGGCCGTTTTGCTTTTTAGTTTTGTTTCAGTTGCACAGATTAAAGTACTTGAAACTGTACCTGTTGAAAAATTAGGAAAAGTAAACAATAACTATATTCAAAAAATCGGAGATGAATATACTGTTTATTATACTAGTATTGTGAGTGATGATGAGGATTCTTCAAGCTTAAGAAAATTCTCTTTTAAAAACGTTAACAACGATTATGCAAGTCTCTACAGCATCATTATGAATGGTTTTAATGCGACTCCTTTATATGATATAAAATTAGAATTGCCTAACAACTATATTTGGTTGCATTACACAGGAAATACTCTGCCTGAGAAATCTACAGTTCAGTTTATGGTTTCAAGTAAGGATGCTTCTTCAGGTTCAAGCAATGTTTCCGAGCCTTTCGTAAAAGATCAGATCAATAAATTATTCCAGAAATAATTTGTTTTAAAATAAAGTTTAGAATAATGGGCTGTTCAGTTTTGAATAGCCCTTTTTAGTTATATGATTTAATAAAAAGCTTGTCCAATGTTTAACCTTGACAAAGCTTAAATAGGAGTGTTCTAAGTTAAATTATTAAATCAATTTAAAATTCTTTTCGATTGCCTTGATCATTTCTCCGGCAACATCTTTGTTTGTGGCACCTTCAATTCCTTCAAGACCTGGAGAAGAATTTACTTCAAGCAATAAAGGGCCTTTTGAAGATCTGATAATGTCAACACCTGCTACTTTCAAATCCATTGCTTTGGCAGCTTTAATGGCTATCTTTTTTTCTTCAGAAGTTACTTTTATTACGGATGCAGTTCCTCCAAGGTGAATATTGGCTCTGAATTCGCCTGGCATTGCTTCTCTTTGAATAGCAGCTACCACCTTGCCATCGATTACAAAACAACGAATATCTTTTCCGTTAGCTTCTTTAATGAATTCCTGGACTAAAATGTTTGCGTTTAGACTTTTAAAAGCGTTTATAACACTTTCTGCGGCTTTTTTGGTTTCAGCCAATACAACGCCTTTTCCCTGTGTTCCTTCTAATAATTTTACAATTAAAGGAGAGCCTCCAACCATTTTAATTAAATTATCTGTATCCAGAGGAGAATTAGCAAAACCGGTGGTTGGAATATCGATTCCACTATTCAAAAGTAGTTGCAGCGAATATAATTTATCCCGAGATTGTGTTATGGCTGTAGCCGAATTTAAACAGAAAACCTTCAACGCTTCAAATTGACGCGTTAACGCACAGCCATAAAAAGTAATGCTTGGACGGATTCGAGGAATAATAGCGTCAAACTGGTTCAGTATTTTTCCGCCACGATAATGAATTTCTGGAGTTTTAGCATCCAGTTTCATATAACATTCTTTGATGTTCAAAAAATGCATTTCGTGGCCCCGCATTTCGCCTGCTTCCATGATTCTTTTATTGCTGTATAATTCAGGATTGCTGGCAAGAAGCCCAATTCGTAATCCGGAAGTTGCTTTTTCCGAGTTTTGGTAAAGTTCTTTTAATGTTTCAGTAGAAGGCTGTCCTAACATGTATTTTTCTTCAGGATCAACCAATACACGTCCGCTCATTGCCTCACGGCCTAAGAGCATACGGAATCCCATAGAATCCCTGTTGGTTAGCGTCATTTCTATTGGCCATTTAACTTCGCCTAATTTAATACTTGTCTGGATTACATAACGATGTTCCCTGAAACCGCTTGAACTTTTTACTATTCTTTTATCAACCAGGGGAGCTTCACAATGAATTACGGTTTTAATGTTATTCTGAATTGGATTGATATCGAATTTTACCCAATTAGCATCATTTTTTATAAAAGGAGCTATGTTTATGGCATGCATTGCTGAAGTTTTTGCACCAGAATCCACACGAGCCTTTATTGTAGGGATTCCCAGTTCTGGAAATGCGCACCATTCTTCACTGCCTAAAATGACTTTGTTTTGAAGCATATATTGTTTTTTATAGTAGAAATTTAATAACCAAAAATAGCTATTTGCTTTTACTAAAGATAGTGATTTATCGAAAAAAAACACCCGTTATGTTATGAAAACGTAACGGGTGCGTTATTTGTGTTATAAATTTATGACTAATTTATTGATTAGTCGGTTCTTCGGCTTTGTGTATTTCTACTGAAAGTTCCTCTGAATTATCTTTTAAATCCATTAAGATTTCATCACCTGAATGTATTTTTGAAGTAATGATTTCTTCGGCTAACAAATCTTCGACATACTTTTGGATGGCTCTTTTTAGAGGTCTTGCGCCAAATTGTTTGTCAAAGCCTTTTTCTGCAATAAATGCTTTTGCTTTATCAGTAAGTCTTAAGTTGTAACCTAATTCTGCAATACGACTGTATAGCTTTTTAAGCTCGATTTCTATTATCAAATCGATATCAGCTTTTTCCAATGCATTAAATACGATTACATCATCAATTCTGTTTAAGAATTCAGGAGCAAAAGTTTTTTTCAATGCATTTTCGATAATGCTTTTTGAATTTTCATCGGCCTGAGCAACTTTAGCAGCAGTTCCGAATCCCACACCTTGTCCGAAGTCTTTCAGCTGGCGTGCACCAACGTTGGATGTCATGATAATAATAGTGTTTTTAAAATCGATTTTTCGACCTAAACTATCAGTCAGATATCCATCATCTAACACCTGAAGCATCATGTTGAACACATCAGGATGTGCTTTTTCAATCTCATCTAAAAGAACTACACAATACGGTTTTCTACGAACTTTTTCAGTCAATTGACCCCCTTCTTCGTAACCAACGTATCCCGGAGGCGCTCCAACTAGACGGGAGATAGCAAATTTTTCCATATATTCGCTCATGTCGATACGAACTAAAGCATCTTCAGAATCGAATAATTCTTTTGCTAAAACTTTGGCTAACTGTGTTTTACCAACTCCTGTCTGACCTAAGAAAATAAACGAACCAATTGGTTTATTAGGATCTTTAAGTCCGGCTCTGTTACGCTGAATAGAACGTGCAATCTTCAAAACAGCATCGTTTTGTCCGATTACTTTATTCTGAATCAATTCAGGTAGCTTAGCGAGTTTATTACTTTCTGTTTGTGCAATTCTGTTTACAGGAATTCCGGTCATCATAGAAACAACATCAGCTACATTATCTTCAGTAACTTCAATTCGATTGCTTTTTGAATCTTCTTCCCATTGTTCCTGGGCAAGAGCTAAGTCTTTTTCAATACGTTTTTCATCATCTCGAAGCTTGGCTGCCTCTTCGTATTTTTGTTTTTTGACAACCATGTTTTTGTTCTCACGAACTTCTTCCAACTGACGCTCCAGATCCAAAATTTGCTTTGGAACGTCAATATTAGTGATGTGTACACGAGATCCTGCTTCATCCATAGCATCAATAGCTTTGTCCGGTAAAAAACGCTCAGACATATATCTGTTGGTTAATTTAACACAAGCTTCAATCGCTTCCGGAGTATAAGTTACATTATGATGGTCTTCGTATTTGTCTTTAACATTGTTCAAAATAGCAATTGTTTCCTCAACCGAAGTTGGTTCAACAATAACCTTTTGGAAACGTCTTTCAAGAGCACCGTCTTTTTCAATATATTGTCTGTACTCATCAAGAGTTGTAGCACCAATACATTGGATTTCGCCTCTTGCTAATGCAGGTTTGAACATGTTTGAAGCATCAAGTGAACCTGTTGCGCCTCCTGCACCTACAATAGTATGAATCTCATCGATAAAAAGAATAATATCGTCATTCTTTTCAAGTTCGTTCATTACCGCTTTCATTCTTTCTTCAAATTGTCCTCTGTATTTTGTTCCGGCAACTAAGCTGGCTAAGTCAAGAGTTACAACGCGTTTGTGAAAAAGAATACGGGATACTTTCTTTTGGATAATTCGTAAAGCAAGTCCTTCTGCAATAGCAGATTTACCAACTCCTGGCTCTCCAATAAGTAGCGGGTTGTTCTTCTTTCTGCGGCTTAGAATTTGAGAAACACGCTCAATTTCTTTTTCGCGTCCTACAACAGGATCCAGTTTTCCTTCTTCGGCCATTTCTGTTAAATCTCTCCCAAAATTATCTAATACCGGAGTCTTTGATTTTTTGTTTGACTTATTGGCTGGATTATTAAAACTGCTCTCTTTTAAACTGTCATCTTGTCCTGAATCATCATTGTACGATTCATTTTTTGGCAAGTTTTCTAAGAATTCTTCTTCGTTTGGAGTCATATTTAAATATTGTTCTTTAGCTATATCATAATCTATTTTTAGTTTATTCAACAGCTTGGTTGTTGGATCGTTTTCGTTTCGTAAGATACATAAAAGCAGGTGTGCTGTGCTAATCGACGAACTTTGAAATACTTTTGCCTCAAGAAAAGTGGTCTTCAGTGCCCTTTCGGCCTGTCGGGTAAGATGAAGATTTTTCTTTTCGGTGTTTACTTCAACGCTGTGGTTGGCCGGACTCAGTATTTCTACCTTCCTGCGTAAATGATCTAAATCGACTGCCAGGTTATTAAGTATATGAATAGCTTTTCCGTTACCATCTCTTAAAATGCCCAGCATGAGATGTTCAGTACCAATAAAGTCATGCCCTAAACGAAGAGCTTCTTCTTTACTGTATGTAATAACATCTTTTACTCTTGGTGAAAAATTATCATCCATAATATATAATTGGTATTGTAAATTTAATGAATTAGTGATTGAAAAACAAAAACCGTACCTTTCGGAAACACCTGTCAGCTAATAGACAAAAAAAATAGTAATAAAACAGTTAAAAAAGGCTTAATTTATTAACTAAAAGGCAAAAAAAAGTTGTTAATAAATCATTGAAATATCTGTAAGTAAATAGCTGAAAAAATTTCAAAAAAACGTATCTTGGCACGCTTTGAAAATTAATATAATTATTTAATATAACAATTTATGTCTGAAGGAGAAAAGTTAATTCCTATTAACATCGAAGAAGAAATGAAATCAGCTTACATCGATTATTCGATGTCAGTAATCGTATCAAGGGCACTTCCGGATGTTAGAGATGGCTTGAAACCGGTGCATCGAAGAGTTCTTTACGGAATGTATGACTTAGGAGTAACATCAAGATCAGCCCACAAAAAATCTGCGAGAATCGTAGGAGAGGTATTGGGTAAGTATCATCCACACGGTGATACATCTGTTTATGATGCCATGGTTCGTATGGCCCAGGAATGGAGTATGCGTTATCTTTTAGTTGATGGTCAGGGTAACTTTGGTTCTGTAGATGGGGATAGCCCGGCTGCAATGCGTTATACGGAGGCCAGAATGAAAAGGATTTCGGAAGAAATTATGGCCGATATCGAAAAAGAAACGGTTGATTTTCAATTGAACTTTGACGATACATTATATGAACCAAAAGTAATGCCTACAAGAGTTCCCACCTTATTAGTGAATGGAGCAACTGGTATTGCGGTTGGTATGGCAACCAATATGCCACCACATAATTTAACTGAAGTTATCAATGGTACTTTAGCATACCTTGACAATAATGATATTGAAGTAGACGAATTAATGACACATATTAAAGCTCCGGATTTTCCAACAGGAGGTATAATATATGGTTATGAAGGCGTACGCGAGGCATTTAAAACCGGAAGAGGTCGTATTGTAATGCGTGCCAAGGTTGGTTTTGAAGAAGTTGACGGAAGAGAGTCAATTATTGTTACTGAAATTCCGTATCAGGTTAATAAAGCAGATATGATTAAACGTACTGCTGACCTGGTTAACGAAAAGAAAATCGAAGGTATCGCTAATATTCGTGACGAATCTGACAGAAACGGTATGCGTATCGTTTACATTTTAAAGCGCGATGCAACTCCAAACGTAGTTTTAAATACCTTATATAAGTTTACGCAACTGCAGTCTTCTTTCAGTGTAAACAATATTGCATTAGTAAAAGGCCGCCCTCAGATGCTGAATCTGAAAGACATGATTCATTATTTTATTGAGCACCGCCATGATGTTGTAGTGAGAAGAACGCAGTTTGAATTGCGTAAAGCAGAAGAAAGAGCTCATATTTTAGAGGGATTAATTATAGCATCTGACAATATTGATGAAGTAATTGCAATTATCAGAGGCTCTAAAAATACAGAAGAAGCACGTGAGAAATTAATCGAAAGATTCAGTTTGTCAGATATTCAGGCCCGTGCGATTGTTGAGATGCGTTTGCGTCAATTAACAGGTCTGGAACAAGATAAATTGAGAGCTGAGTATGAAGAGCTGATGAAGTTGATCGAACATTTAAAAGCATTGCTGGCTGATGTAAATTTGAGAACCGACTTAATTAAGGAAGAACTAGCTGAAATCCGTGATAAATATGGTGACGAACGCCGCTCTCAAATTGAATATTCCGGAGGGGATGTGAGTATTGAAGATTTGATTGCCGATGAAAATGTAGTAATTACAATTTCTCATGCAGGTTATATCAAACGTACCAACTTAACAGAATATAAAACTCAGAATAGAGGAGGAGTTGGTCAGAAAAGTGCGGGAACAAGAGATCAGGATTTTCTTGAGCATATGTTCGTAGCCACAAATCACCAATATATGATGTTTTTTACGCAAAAAGGAAAATGTTTCTGGATGCGTGTGTACGAAATCCCGGAGGGAAGCAAAACTGCAAAAGGAAGGGCTATTCAAAACCTTGTTAATATTGAAAGTGATGATAAAGTAAAAGCTTTTATATGTACACAGGATCTAAGGGATAAAGACTATATCAACAGTCATAATCTGGTGATGGTTACCAAACAGGGCCAGGTTAAGAAAACATCTTTGGAAAAATACTCTAAACCTAGGGTAAATGGTGTTGCAGCTATTACTATTAAAGAAGGTGATGAGCTGATGGGAGCACAGTTAACAAACGGTGAAAGCCAAATTATTTTAGCAGTCAAATCAGGAAAACTGGTTCGCTTTGAAGAAACCAAAACACGTCCAATGGGAAGAACAGCTTCAGGAGTGCGCGGAATTACCCTAAAAGATGATACTGATGAAGTAATTGGTATGGTTACTGTTGATAAAAACGACATCAATGATTCGCAAATTCTGGTTGTAACTGAAAATGGTTATGGTAAACGTACCAAATTAGTCGATGACGATGGTGAAGATGTTTACAGAATTACCAACCGTGGAGGTAAAGGGGTTAAAACTCTTAATATCACAGAAAAAACAGGAAAATTAATTTCGATTAATGCCGTTACTGATTCTGATGATTTAATGATCATTAATAAATCCGGACTGACAATCAGAATGGCTATTGAGGATCTGCGTGTTATGGGACGTGCAACTCAGGGTGTAAGATTAATTAACCTGAAAGGAAAAGATTCTATTGCTGCAGTTACAAAAGTAATGAAAGACGAGGCCGAAGAGGTTGTTGTTGACGAAGACGGAAATGTTATCGAATCTGCAATTGAAAGAGTTAAGCCTGACTTAGAAGTTCTTGAAGATGACGGCGTAATAGAAGAGGATGAAGATGATGATTCAGATGAAGAAGCTGAAGAGGATGATACTGATGAAGAAGAAGAATCTCAAGAATAAAAATGAACCACAAAAATTAAAATTAAATATACAAATTGAATGTTATGAAAAGTAAATATGTAGTATTAGCATCAGCCTTTTTAATTTCAGCAGCATCTTTTGCTCAAAAAGATCAAATAAAAAGTGCTGAAAAAGCATTAAAAGGCGGAGATGCACAAGGGGCAATTGCACAATTAAAAGATGCAGAAAATCTTATTGTTAATGCAAAAGATACTGAACAGGCTCAATACTATTCTATACAGGGTAATGCTTATTTAGACCTTGCAAATAAAAAAGTAGAAGAGGGTAAGAATCTTTCTTTGGCAGCTGAGAGTTATAAAAAATTAATTGATATTGAAAAAGCTTCCGGAAAACAGAAATATTCAACACAGGCTGCAGCTTCAATTACACAAATTAAAGGATTGTTGATTAACTCTGCAATTGCAGACACGCAGTCAAATAAATCAGCAGAAGGAGCAAAAAAATTGTACGAGGCATATTCTTTAGACAAAAAAGATACCATCAATTTATATTATGCTGCCTCTACATATGTAAATGCTCAGGATTATGATGCTGCTTTACCAATGTATGAGGAATTAAAAAATTTAAATTATTCAGGAAAAGGTACCAGCTATACAGCTGTAAATAAAGCTTCTGGTAATGAAGATGGTTTTAATAATGCAAAAGAAATGGATTTAGCTGTGAAATTAGGAACACATGAAAAGCCTAAAACAGAAGCTATTCCTTCTAAAAGAGGTGAAATTTACAAGAATTATGCTTTAATCTTAGTGCAGAAAGGAAGAACTGAAGATGCGAAAAAAGCTCTTGCTGATGCAAGAAAAGCAAACCCGGAAGATTCTTCTTTAATCCTTTCTGAAGCTAACCTGTATTTAGAAACTAAAGATTATGAAACATATAAAATGTTGGTAGGAGAAGCTTTACAAAAAGATCCAAATAATAAAGAATTAATTTTCAACCTTGGAGTGCTTAGTGCAAATGCTAAAAATGCTGCTGATGCTGAGAAATATTACTTAAAAGTGATTGAAATAGATCCTAATTATGCCAATGCCTATCTTAATCTTGCCGCATTAAAATTAGAGGCAGAAAAACCAATTATTGATGAAATGAATAAGTTGGGTACCTCTGATAAGGATATGAAGCGTTATGATGTTTTAAAGAAACAAAGAGAAAATGTTTTCAAAAGTGTGATCCCATATCTTAAAAAAGCAAATGAATTAGATCCTAAAAATCAGGATGTTTCTAAAACATTATTAGGTGTTTACAAAGCACTTGAAATGACTGCAGAAGCTAAGGCATTGAAAGCTACAATGTAGTCTTAAAAGAATAATATAAATACGAAGCCGTCTAAATTAATTGATTTAGGCGGTTTTTTTTGCATTTATCCAAAAGTGTAAGTTGAAAAAAGGTAAGGCTACGGTTTTGATAATCGTAGGCTTTTTTCAAATATAAGTTGGTTTAGAACCTATCCCAATTTTGAATAAGCATTGACCATTTCCTATTTTTTTTTAATAATCAATAACAAAAAAACAGACCATCGTTATTTGAGGTCTGTTTTCCTGCTGATTGCGATTTCTAACAGAAATCTAATCTAATTATTTCAATTTGTTTTCAGTATCTGTATAATTACCTGTAATAGTTACTCCGCTATTTTTAGTTACTTTTCCGTAAATAGTTATTGAAGAATTGCTGCCAATAAAATTAATTTTTGCACCACTGTTAAGTCTCAGGTCACCCCAAATTACAACTGAACCTTCAATTTGTAATACAGCATTACTGTTAATGATAAGCTCTGTTGGATTTGGCTGCTGATATTTACCCTGAGCTAAACTTCCTCTCATGTTAAATGTACCACCACTATTAAGTATTAAACCGTTTTGAATTGATATTGAACCGCAATGTGTTAATACTGCACCTGAATTTACTATGGCAGAATTAATGGCAGTAGAACCGGCAAATGATTTAGCCTCATTTGAATTTAAAATCAAATCTTTACCCTGATTATAGGTTCCGTATTGAGAGCAGCTTGCAAATGTATTATTTGGTTTTTCCATCTTAATGATTTTTAAACCACCTTTTCCACTCGCTACATAAATATAGTTACCGCTGGATTTAACATAGTTTGATGATCCTGAAATTCCTAAGGTACCTAGTAAACTAAGCTGGCTTCCGGTTTGATAGACATTAAGTCCCGCAGCACCATTTGCAACGAAAGCGTATCCTTCGTTTACAGAAACGGCATTTGTGACATTATCTTCTCCTGCTATAGCTATATTTATAGTTTGTAATTTTGAACCAGTATTAATATCATAAACACCCAAACCATTATATCCTTCAGAGACTAAAAGTTTTGTTCCGTCTATTTCCATTGTTCTTTTGGCTCCGCTCACATCTGAGGAGGTTGCAAAGCTTTTTTGAAGCGCTAAAGTAGATTGATTGTAAATATTTACTCCTTTTGTACCACTTAAGGTTATAATTTTATCGTTGCTTAATGCTACAGAACGTAAATCTTCGACAGCTACTTTTCCTGTGATTGCTTTAGTTGAACTGTTTAATTTAAAAAGGCTTCCGTTATCACCTGTTACGGCAAAATACGATGAATTATTTGCCGCAACATCTGTTGTAACCCTGCTTTCTAAATAGTTGATTTTATATTTATCTGTAAGCAGGCCGAAGTTTAATTCCATATTAATTATGATAGAAGGATTTACCAATAACGGATCAGAATCTACATCTTTTGCTGCGCCGATAATTAAATTTCCATTAGCATAAGTAAGTGATACAATATCTGTGTTGGCGATTAAAGCAGAACTAACTAATTTTGGCTTATAAGGATCAGATACATCAATGACGTCGATGGCTCCTGAATAAACTTCGCCTCTCATAATGTAAGATACATAAGCGTAATTCCCATTTACAGCAACGTGACTTGCCTGTAATGTTCTTCCATTACTATCAACAGGTGCATTTATTTCAGCTATCTGTACTAGTGGAAGCGTTGTAGTTGCAGCAGTACTGGAAAATTTTCCTGTAGCACTGTTGTTTTCGATTGAAATTACTCCAGAATTGGTATAGTCAAGTCTTTTATTTAAAAAACTCTCATCTGTAGTAATTGTGATTTTATTTTTCGACTGATTATCATTTGTATTATCATCATTATTGTCACAACCTATTAAAAGTGACAAAGCTAAAAATGAAAATAAATAAACATTCTTTTTCATAAAATTTGTTATTGGTTTTTAAAATTCGGTGCAAATGTAAGTTGTTTTTTATAACATGATACAAGTAATAATGTTAAATTTTTTCATCAAAGTTCTTGTTTTACAGTAATTTAGGTTTAAGTGTATTTGGGCGGTTTTTTTAAACATTTAATCGTAAAAAAAAAGAGAGTGCCAAAATTTGGCACTCTCTTTTGCTGCAATTTAATAACTATTTATCTTCTTCCATGACCATGATTAACGTTGTGTCTGTCATTTCTATCATCTCTATCATATTTATCATGATGTTTGTAGCTTTTATGATGATCACGGTGACGGTCATTATATCCGTATGCAGTTCTGGGCTTATAACATCTTTGTGGAGCACCGTGATATCCTTTATAGTATTTAGCTTTATGTCTGGCAAAATGTTTATAAGGAGTTCGTCCATGGTAATCATTTAAAACTACCTTGTAACCTCCATACAAATCGTAATTTCTGTAATGTCTTGGCAGATATGTAGTCCTAACCCATCTTCCTCCTCCAAAATAAATAAATTGTGAAGCGCGTACATCATAATAAGCTTCAATATCTGGAAGATAATAATATTCCATTTCAGTATATCCGACTGGTCCCCAGGCTGGGGGATTTCCTATATTAACATTAACTGATACCTGTGCTTGTGTCGTATTTGCAACTATTAGAAATAACCCAACGATTGCTAATTTTATAGTTTTCATCTTTCAAAAATTTAATTGTTAATCTATATAATCGGGGTATTCATATATTGTGCCAAAAAAAAAAATTAAAATGAATTTAGTCTGAGTACAAAAACATTTTGAAATAAAATGTAGTACATAAAATAATCAATGTTGTTGATATTTAATGTGTTGCAATTTTTGAAAGCTGAATTAGATTTTTATGAAAAAATATAATTATTTATATTCAACAATACTAGGTTTTCCTAATTCAAAAGACTGAAGACCGATATCATGAGTTTCAACAGTGTTCGTTTTGAAAATACTTTGACCCTGAAAAGGAATTGAAGGATAATAAGATACGGATAGCTGAAATGCACTAAAAACAAGATAGTCATTACTAATTAAAACTCCGAGACTTATTTTCGAATAATATTTATTTTTAAGCAAACCGGAAGAGCTGTTGCCCAATACAGCAATAGAATAATTAAAATAAGGATTTAACCTGAATCCTAAAACTTCTTTTGGTGCATAAGTCTGTGTTTGCAAGGTTAGAACCATTTTGCTCTTACCATAATGTGCTGCATTAAATCCCTGAAGTCCGTAATTTTCGTTTATCGTAAGCTGATCTCCGATGCTATTTTCCCTGTTTATTCCTATAATTATTTCAGGTTTAATAAATTGTCTTAATTTCCAATTTCCGATTGTCAAAAGATTTGTGAAATAATTGGCTCCAATAGCAATAGATGTCTGATATGTTTTTCTCTGATGGAAAAAAGTCCCAATTTCAAAATTAGTACTCAGAAATCCCCATTTGTAATAGTCACCAAATGATGCCTGAGCCCCGAGATAAGGACGCCAAATTTTATTTTTATATTGGTAACCGGCAGTAATTCCATATATTCTTCCAATAGGAACGTCTTCTGTATATCCATTTCTAAAAATATAATTGTCTTTCACGAATTCCCTCGTATTGATTCCAAAACCCATTAAAAATTGTCTTTCGTCTGAAAAAAAATTGATGGTGTCAAATGAAACAGTAGGCTTTTCTGTATAATCAATGTTTAAGAAACGTCCGGAAACTATCAGATTGGTTGTTCTTTCCTTTTTTTTTGGAGTCACACCGCTTATCTTAAATGCTTTAGCACCCCAAAAGTCATGAGAATTATATTTGAATGGCTGAAATTCATATTTTAGGGCTGCATCCTGTAAAGTGTCACGCCTAAATTGCTGTCTTAAGATGACACCACCAGCCCATTTAGCAAGTGGAGAATAAAATGGACGCTCGATTGAAGCGCTTTTGATATAGTTATCATCTAAATCATTATAGTATTTAAATTTAGTTGATATAAAAGTGTTTTTAATATTAGGAATGGTGTATAATGCATCATGACCGTTATGTCCGTCTGAGAATCGATTCGTAAATCTGTATTCCAGCTGTTGGCCTGTACCGAAGATATTACGATCATTAAAACCAACACGAACCTTTGAACCTGATATGGAAAATTTAGGAAGAAGGCTCCACGCATCTAAAACACGAATCGTAACATCAATGGAATCATTACCTTCACCGGCTAATTCCTCTGAGATATTTACTCTGCTCACATATCTTTGTGATCGGATGATACGTTCTGTTTCTTTTATTTTATAGCTGTCGTATGCGGAATTCCTTTTAAAAAGCAATAAATTTTGGATAGCAAACTTTTTAGTCTTGAGGTGTAATTTATTTCCTGTTCTTTCACCCCAATTATTTGGAACCATAGTGGAATCAGTATCGGAATTACCAAAAGGATCCAACGTTATGATTCTGATTTTTCTAATAATTTTACCATCTACATTGGACAGGTGTTTATTTTCAGCTAATGTTTGGTTTTTCTTTTTAATTTTTGAAGGCTTGAAAATTATTTTTCTTAAAAAGTTAGTAAATTTTCTTTTTTCTGAAAGTTTTTTAATTTTATGATATGTCTCAACACTGTCTTTTTTAGTTTGTTTTTCTTGTGAAAAAGCACTTTGGGAAAAATTCCAAAGAAGGAGCACTAAAACTATTTTTATAAAGTTTTGAAACATGCTAATAAAGTTAGCTGAAATTATAATTTATATTAAGAAATGAATCCTTTTTAATCAACGTTTTTATTTGCGTTTTTTAATTTTCTGATTCTCCATGTAAATTTTTTAGGCATGTGATTGCCCATAACATAGCCCCATGGTTCTAATGATTCTATTCTGTCAAAAATAATTTTCAGAATAGCTAATAATGGTATTGCCAAAAACATTCCTGAGATTCCCGCAACACCACCACCAACAATGATCCCTATAATTGAAACAAAAGCGTTAATCTCTACTTTTGAATTAATTATAAGAGGAACAAGTACATTATTATCAATAAGCTGAACAATGATATTAACAACAAGAATACTTACTATCATTGATACATCTGGTGTTCCTGTCAGTGAAGATAAAATAGTCAAAATACCCGCAATCGTAATTCCGATATATGGAATTAAATTTAAAATCCCAGTCATAAGCCCCAATAAAATAAAATATTTAGCCCCTATAATCCATAGTCCCAAACCTGTTAAAATTGAAACTACAAACATTTCAAAAATTAGCCCCAGAATATAATTATTTATAGAAATTTTTATATGGGTTATGATTTCCAGTAGTTTAGCATGGTCTTGTTTGTCAAATAATTTTGCTAAAAAAAGAATAAAATGAGTTTTGTATAAGAGAAATAAAAATGTGAATACAACTACAAGCATACAATTAAATAGAACATCGCTTAATGATCCAATAGCAGTTCCTAATGTTCCTGATCCATTTTGTACAGAATCATTTGTCACTTTTTCAATATATTTTTTTTGTTCCCAAATACTGATTTGAAATTGTTCATGTATGTAAGATTGTAAATTATTATAAAAAGCTATTGCATTTTTTTTAATAATGTCAAAATCATTAGCAAGATCTGTTATCTGAAAAGACAGGAAGGTTAAGATTCCTGCTATACAAAGTACAAATACGAATACGGTTATGAATGAAGCAATATAAATTGGAAATCGTAATTTTAAATGCAATAAACTATGTAGAGGTAATAGCAGAACTGTGAACATAAATGCTAACATTACCGGAGTAATAACATCACTTCCAATATAAACTATGAGACTTATACAAATTAAACTTAATAGTATAAAAGTAAGTTTAGCATAAAAAGGCAAAGTTAGAGGTTGGTTCATTTTTTTTGGATTTTTTATAACTTAAATTAGGCTAAACAAATATTAAACTTAATTTTGTTTATATTGTTTTAGCTTTAAAAATATAGTTTATAAAATTCCCATTATATCAATCATAAAACTCTTTATCCTCATATACGGGAGGCAAAATCGATATTCCTTTTTGTAATAAAAGATTGTTTGGGTAGATGATTTTTTCTCCTTCCTTAGTTTTTAAATTTACATGAAAAGCATTAATATCTTCTATCTCGGCTTCTATAGGGAAATCCTTGTCATGTATTTTTATAGTGTCACCTATTCTGAAAGGAAAAGAAAAAAACAAAATCATTCCGGAAGTAATATTACTTAAAATCGACCATTGCGCAAACATAGCAACGCCAATTACAGTCGCAATCGACGAAACAGTTATAAAAATATCTTTAGTATCAACTCCCCAAATAATAATCAAACCTATTGTTACCAAAATATTCATTAAAATATGAATGTATTTAATAACGAGATTTGTACGGTGTTCTAATAAGTGGCTTGTACTGGCGTATCTTCGTACTAATTGCGCAATGATGACACGCAGGGCCGCTAATATTATTAGGAGAATTATAGTGGTTAAAATTTCCTGGCTATATTCTTTAAATGAAAACATAAATCAATTTTTACTCTAATATACTCAAATATTCGTAAACTTTTGCTGTAGGAAGCCCCATAACATTAGTATAAGAACCTTCGACTCTGGTAACAGCCATAAAACCAAACCATTCCTGTATGCCATAAGCTCCGGCTTTGTCATAGGGTTTAAAGTTTTCGATATAATATAAAATCGCCTCATCTGATAAAGTAGTAAGAGTCACTTTTGTGATATCATGTAAAAGGGTAGAAGCAGAAGTTGTTTTAAAACAAACAGAAGTGATTACTTCATGGGTTTTTCCTGACATAGACTTTATCATTTCAAAAGCTTCTTCAGCATTTTTAGGTTTCCCTAATGCTTTATTTTGATGCCAGACAATAGTGTCGCTGGTAATCAGGATTTCATTTTCTTTTAATTCTCCGTCAAAAGCATTTGCTTTTAAAAGTGCTAAAAAGTCTGTAATTTCAACAGCCTTCAATTCGGCAGGATATATTTCTTCAACATCTTTTAATCGAATTTCAAAATCCAAATCCAAGTCTTTAAAAAACTGTTGTCTTCTCGGCGAACCCGAAGCGAGGATTAAGTTATATTTTTTTAATTTTTCTTTAAGCATTATACTGAATGTTTAAGGTAATAACCACAATTGACAGAATTCCGAAAAATAATATTAGTTTCAGGACAGTACTTAAATGATGAAACTCTTTTTGCGATTTAGCAGTAAAAGTTTTAATTATAAAGTAAAGAAGCGGTGCCAAAACCAAAATAAAACAATATAAAGTGGCTATGAAAAGGCCGTTATCAACAAAGTAATTTTTAATATAAAGCAATAATAAAATAAAAGGTATAGCTGAAATTACAGAAGCAACTTTAGCGGTTCGGCTAATGCCAAGTGCAATAGGAAGTGTATTCATTCCCTGATTGTAATCTCCGTTAACATCCTCAATGTCTTTAACTATTTCGCGGATAAAATTAATCATAAAGGCAAATAACGCATAATCAGTCAAAATAGAAAACAAACTAGTCATTTGTGCTTTATTTTCGGCAATGGTTGCAGGAAAAATGTCAAAAACACCAATGATAATTACACTCATTGCTAATAGAAATGCCACAACCAAATTCCCTAAAATCATGATTTGCTTTAAAGTTGTGGAGTAAAAGTAAAGTAAAGAAGCCATTAGTATAAAAATAGTTGCAAATCCGGGTCTTCCTATAACATTTGAAAGGTAAAAACCAATCGCAACTCCTGTAATATTTAAAGCAATATAAATATTATAGCCTGATGTTTCTGAAACACTTTTGCCAATTATAACCTTCTCAGGTTTGTTAATCTGATCGGTTTCAGTATCAAAAACGTCGTTGATAACATATCCGGCAGCTGCCAGTAAAACAGTGCTTAAAACTAATAAATCGTATTGCCAGTCTGATAAGGCCAGGGGAATGTTTTGTCCTTTTAAAAATGCATAACGGAATAAAAACTGCATAAGAGCTAGCATTAACAGGTTTTGGTAACGAATAAGTTTGAGGTACTTCATTTTTTAAGATTCTAAGGACTGAGATTCTGAGTTGTTTATTAAAATGTATTTTTATATGATTTTAGATATAGTACTGACATTTACCTTAATCATGTTTTCCGTTAAAATATTCCATCCATTTCCCCTGTACTTTCATGACTTGTTCGATTACATCACGAACACAGCCTCTTCCGCCTTTTACGTGCGAAACATAACGGCAGATATTCTTAATTTCAGGACTTGCATCTTGAGGACAGGTTGGCAAACCAACTAGTTTCATGACATGAAAATCCGGAATATCGTCACCCATGTACAATACATTTTCAGGCTTAATATTGTGAATATTAGTGTATTCTTTGAAAGTTTTTACTTTATCAGGAGTTCCTAAATATATATCTGTTAAACCTAAATTACTCAATCTTATACGAACGCCTTCATTGCTTCCGCCTGAAATAATGCAAACGTTAAAACCGCTTTCTACAGCTGCTTTCATAGCAAAACCATCTCTTATATTCATTGTGCGAATCATTTCGCCTTCATTCGTTACAAAAACGGAACTGTCTGTGAGTACGCCGTCAACATCAAAAACGAAAGTAGTGATGTCATTCATTATTTCTTTAAAGTGTTTTGCCATTATTTTGTATGGATTGTGTTAGGAGTTTATAGATGTTTTTTTGATTTTCATCTGTTAAATAACTAAGATGAGCTTCAATAGTTATAGAATCATTGCGTTTTGCGGGGCCTGTCTGTGCATCGGCGGGAGTAAGAGTTTTTATTTTTTCTGCAGTTTCCTGAATTAGCGGTTTTAAAATTTCAAAGGGGACGTGATGCTCTTCGCAAATTTCCTGTCCGATTTTATACAAATGATTCGTAAAATTGTTTACAAAAACAGCCGAAACATGCAATGCTTTTCTTTGTTCTGAACTTATTGGGAAAACTGTATTCGAAATACTTTTGGAAACTGTTTTCAAAATAGTGTAATCGGCTTCATTTTCAGCTTCCAGACAAATCGGAATTATCGAAAAATCAACTGGTTTGGCTTTTGAAAAAGTCTGTAAGGGATAAAAAACACCTTTTCGGTTTTTTGAATTTAAAATAGCAATCGAAGATGTTCCCGATGTATGAACTACTAATTGATTTTCAAAAGGGAGTTGTTTTGAAACTTCAGCAATCGCATCGTCTGTTATCGAAATGATATACAAATGAGCTTCTTTCAAATCTGAAAGATCAGTTACAATTTTGTCAGGATCAATAAGATGCGTCAGTGATTCTTTTTTTCTTGAAAACACCTGTTTAATCTCTGTTTCTTCACTTTTAGCGAAAGCCTTTATCAAATGTTGAGCTACATTTCCGGAGCCAATTATACTTATTTGAATCATAATGCAAAATTAGTATTATTTTTTAAGTGATAACGACTGATTTTGCATATTAAAAACCTTTTTTGCATTATGAAATTTTTTAAAAAAACAGAAAGATATAAGTTATGATTTTATCATTCACTAAATATTGTAAGATAAGATTGAGAATTCAATTAAGAGGTTTTCTTTTTGGTTTTAATTAACAAAAGACAAATAATAGGAATCAACATTTTTAAGTACTTTTGTGCCACTTTTATACACAGTAATTCCTTCAAAATGGATAAAAAAATATTCTCTTTTTTGTTTTCTACACGATTAATGGCCGTTCTTTTTTTAACATTCGCAATCGCAATGGGTGTTGGAACTTTTATCGAAAGTAAATACAATACGGATACTGCCAGAATTTTAGTTTACAACACATGGTGGTTTGAGGCAATAATGGTGTTTTTCCTGATCAACTTCTTCGGAAATATCAAACGCTATCAGTTATTAAAAAAAGAAAAATGGGCGACTTTATTATTGCACATCGCCTTTATTTTTATTCTTTTAGGAGCTTTTATTACACGTTATATCAGTTATGAAGGCATGATGCCAATTCGAGAAGGGGCTGCTGAAAATCAAATTTATTCAGATAAAACATTCCTGACTGTTTTTGCAGATGGCGAATACAAAGGAGAAATGAAACGCAGGACTTTTGAAAAAAGCCTTTTATTTTCGCCTGTTACAAATAATGATTTTACTCTTTCAGGCAAATTTGACGAAACTCCTTTTGAAGTTACTTATGTGAACTACATAATGGGAGCAAAAGAAATCATAAAACCTGATCCAAACGGAACATTATATATTAAGTTAGTTGAAGCAGGGGCCGGTGGTCGTGAAGAACATTTCCTGAAAGAAGGTGAAGTTCAAAATATTCACAACGTTTTATTTGCTTTGAATAAACCCACTGACGGCGCCATAAATATTAATACAACAGGAAAAGAATATACCATTCAGACTCCTTTTGAAGGTGATTTTATGCGAATGGCAGATCAATTCAAAGGAAAAGTAACAAAAGATAATGTACAGCCTTTGATGATGCGTTCATTATACAGTATTGGCGATATCCGAATTGTGTTTCCGGATCCTGCAGTAAGAGGAATTGTAGATTATGAATCGAATAATGATTATAAGGCCAAATCCCACACCGATGCATTAATCGTAAAAGTTAAAGCTGAAGGTCATGAAAAAGAAGTACGCCTGTTAGGTTCTAAAGGAAATATAGGGGAGCCGAAAACGGTAAAAATTGGAAACATTGAGTATTCCTTATTCTTTGGCAGTAAAGCCTATATTTTACCTTTTAAAGTAAGATTAAATGATTTTATAGCAACTAAATATCCGGGAACAGAGAAAAGTTATTCGGCATTTGAAAGTAAAGTTACCGTTCAGGATTCCACAGAAACTTTTGATGCCAGAATTTATATGAACCATGTTTTGGATCATAAAGGATACAGATTTTTCCAGTCTTCGTTTGATCCGGATGAAAAAGGAACTGTACTCTCTGTAAACCATGATTTCTGGGGAACATCTATAACTTATTTAGGGTATTTTATGTTGTTTTTTGGTCTAATGGCGATCATGTTTACCAAAGGTTCCCGTTTTACAGATTTAAAGCGCAAACTTGAGAAAGTAAAAGACAAAAAAGCTAAATTAATTACAATTGTGGTTATAATGCTAAGTTTTAACGGTTTTGCACAAGAGCCACATGTTCATACACCTGGAGACAATCATAACCACAATCATACACACACTCATAGCGATGACCCCAACGATCATGCCAATCATGTAACGCGTCCTCCAAGCCAGAAGCAAATAGATTCATTACTTAATATTTACAAAGCTCCGGAAGCTCATGCGGCCAAATTTGGACGTTTGATTATTCAGGATGCAGGGGGAAGAATGAAGCCTATTAACACTTTCTCTTCTGAATTGTTACGAAAAGTAAGTCACAGTGATACCTATAACGGAATGAATTCTGATCAGGTATTTTTGTCGATGACACAATATGGACAGGTTTGGATTCAGGTTCCGATTATCCATTTAAGAGCCGGAAATGATAGTATCAGAAAAATTATCGGGGTAGATAAAGATGCGAAAAATGCACCTTTTGTGAAATTTTTCGACCAGAACGGTAATTACAAATTATCTCCTTATTTGGATACAGCTTATAAAGCAGCAAACCCGAATCAGTTTGAAAAAGATTTCATTGAGACAGATAAAAAGGTCAACCTGATGGAATCTGCTTTGATGGGAAGTATTTTAAAGATATTCCCGGTTCCAAATCATCCGGGCGATAAATGGGTTTCATACTTAGAATTAGATCACGCTGGCTTAAAAGGTATGGAAGCTACTTATACCAGACAAATTATTCCATTGTATTTTAGAGCTTTAAATGATGGTTCTATTTCTAAAGATTTTAAAACTGCGGATGATTTAGTAGAAAGTATCAATGGTTTTCAAAAGAAATTTGGGGCTAAAGTACGTCCAAGCGAAGAAAAAATTGATGCTGAAATTGCCTATAATAAATATGATGTTTTTAAAAAACTGCCTTTTTGGTACCTTGGAGCATCTGTTTTGATGTTGATCTTTACGATTGTAAACATCTTTTTCGAGAAAAAATGGCTTCGTATTACTATAAATGGTTTTCATGTCATTATCGGAATTCTGTTTGGATTGCATACCTTAGGATTAATTGCCCGCTGGTATATTTCCGGGCACGCTCCCTGGAGTAATGCTTACGAGTCAATTGTCTATGTAGCCTGGGCAACTATGTTTTTTGGACTGGCATTTGACAGAAAATCAAAACTTACCGTTGCCTCTTCTGCGTTTGTAACAGCAATGATTTTATCTGCTGCTTATATGAACTGGATCGATCCTGAAATTGCAAACCTGCAGCCCGTTCTTAATTCATATTGGTTAATGATTCACGTAGCAGTGATCGTAGCAAGTTACGGACCGTTTGCATTAGGATTTATACTTGGTTTTGTATCATTAATATTGATTTTCTTTACAAACAAGAACAACAAAGCCAAAATGGATCTAAATATCAAGGAAATCACTTATATCAACGAAATGGCATTGACAATTGGATTAATCATGTTAACAATAGGAAACTTCCTTGGAGGCCAATGGGCCAACGAAAGCTGGGGCCGTTACTGGGGCTGGGATCCCAAAGAAACCTGGGCTTTAATATCGATTATGGTTTACGCTTTTGTAATTCACGCCCGTTTTGTGCCTGCCTTGAGAGGTAAATGGATATTTAATGTAATGAGTATGTTTGCTTTTATATCCATTTTGTTTACCTATTATGGAGTGAATTTCCACTTGGTTGGCCTGCATTCCTATGCAAGCGGTGAGGCAAAATCTCTTGACTGGATATATTATTCGCTGATTACAATTTCATTGATAGGAGCCATAACATATCCGAAATATCAAAAATACTATAAGAAACGATTAAAAAAATAATTCGAAGAGAGGTTCAGCAGAAAAGCTGAATCTTTTTTTTTGAATTAATTTTACATAAAATAGTTACAGGTAATCAGGAGCTTGTTCCTGCTGTCCACTATATCTTTTGTGGCGAACCCCGCCACAAAAGGATGCCGTTTCCATCAGGGCTAGAACTTCAGTTTTCATAGAGACTATTGAGCTAATTGAATATATTTTCAGGCTGAGCGGAGTCGAAGCCCTTTTTTCAATAGTTATTTAGTTGTTTAGGAACAAAAAAAGGACAGCATTTTTTTGCTATCCTTTTAATCAACTTATAAAAAGTATTATTTTTTTATGATTTCTTCTAAAACAGCTTTGTTTTCGTAGTTGGTCACTTTAAGAACAATTTCCTGATTTTTCACCGTTTTTCCTTCAATAACATACAGTTTTCCTTTTTTGTAAGGAACGTTACTCTGGTCAAAATCCACGTCACCAAATTGCAGTGTGTTTTTAATATCTGCGGTATCAATCCATTTTTCATTTAATGTGCGGATAGCTTTTTCAGAATATTGAAAAGGTTTGGTTCTTAGATTATTCAAAACCCTCGCATTCGGAAAATAATTGCAGCGGGTGTCTTTTCCACTAAAAACGAGTGCTACAAAAAAGCATCCCATAACCAAACCAACTAAATAATAAGCAAAACGGTGTACGAACTTCATGAATTAATTTTTTGCAAAGGTAAGCTAAAGTTGTTTTAGAAAACAAGTAAATTGATATCGTTATCAGGTAAATCGAACCATTCACCAATAGCTTTATTCGTCAGTATTCCGTGGTATAAATAAATTCCGTTTTTTAAGCCTTTATTACATCTGATAGAGCTTTCCAAGCCACCATCTTCAGCTATCTGGAGCAGGTAAGGAGTTAAAATATTGCTTATTGAGAGAGAGGCTGTTTTAGAATATCTGGAAGGAATATTAGGTACACAATAATGCAAAACATTGCTTTTTATAAAAGTTGGCTTTTCATGCGTAGTAACTTCTGATGTTTCGAAACAACCTCCTGTATCAATGCTGACATCTACAATTACGGCACCTTTTTTCATGTGTTCCACCATAGTTTCAGTTACAACAATCGGACATCGTTCTTTTCCTCGCATAGCACCTATCGCTACATCACAACGTCTTAAGGCTTTAAGTAGTGCTTTCTGTTGAATAGTAGATGTAAAAACGCGTTGATTAAGATTATTTTGTAAACGACGTAATTTGGTAATAGAATTATCAAAAACTTTTACATTTGCTCCTAAACCAATAGCTGTTTTTGCAGCAAATTCTCCAACTGTTCCGGCACCTAAAATAACAACATCGGTAGGAGGGACACCGGTAATATTGCCAAATAAAAGCCCTTTTCCAAATTCGTCGGTAATCATTAGTTCAGCTGCAATAAGTATGGAAGCTGTACCGGCGATTTCACTTAATGACTTTACTGCTGGATAGGAGCCGTCTTCGTCTTTAATATATTCAAAAGCCAGTGCGGTAATTTTTTTTTGCGCCAGAGCTTCAAAGTAAGCTTTCTTTTTTGTCTTTAACTGAATGGCAGATATGATAGTTGTTTCTGGATTAATCATTTTAATTTCTGCCAGAGTAGGGGGTTCGACTTTAAGCAGTAGCGGACATCCAAAAACTTTTTTGGTGTCATTAGTAACTTCTGCACCAGCATCACTGTATTCCTTATCTGAATAACTCGAACTTTCACCCGCACCTGATTCAATCATGACGCGATGTCCTTCATAAGTCAAAGAATTAACCGCATCCGGGGTCAGGCAAATACGACGCTCCTGATAACTTGTCTCTTTTGGGATCCCTATAAAAAGTTCTCTTTTTTGGCGGACAATTTCAAGCTTCTCTTCTTGTGGTAACAATTGCTGTTTCGTAAATGGGGTTAAGGTTATTGACATTGGATTGTGCAAAAATTAAGAGTACAAATTACGTAAAAAGTTTTAAAATTAATATAAAAATTCTGCTAATACATTAAGAAATTAACGTATTATTTTTTCCATTTTTATATCGGCTCTCTCATAAAGTCCTTTTTCAAGAACGACTTCAACAAAACCAAATTTTTTATATAAATGAATTGCGGGTGATAAAATTCGGTTTGAATATAAAATTAACTTTTTAATGTTGTTTTCTTTGGCTATGGAAAATGCAGAGAGAATTAATTTGTTGCCAATTCCAAGTCCCTGTACTTTCTCTGAAACCGCCATTTTACTTAATTCGAAAGTTTCTGTATCAATTTTCATTAGAGAAAAAGTTCCAATGATCTCACCATTATGTTTAGCATAAAAAATCATTCCGCCTTTGTCTATAATTTCTTTCTGCGGATTTGAAAGTACCAATTCGTCTTTTTCTTCTACTCTGAAATATTTTGTCAGCCATTCTGTATTTAAAGTTTTGATGTATTCTTTTAAATCTGGAGAAAACGGAATAATTTCTACTGTGTTTTGGATGTTCATTGATGTTATATTGTGAAATTAAATCAGTTTTAGTTCTCTTTTCCCATTCTCTAATAACTCAATTGTAACTAAAGAATGTTCCTCCGGAATCAGACTGGCAATTTTTTCAGACCATTCTATAAAACACCAGTTTCCTGAATATAAATAATCATCAGCACCCATATCCAGTGCCTCAGTTTCTTTATTCAATCTGTAAAAATCAAAATGATAAACAATTTGATTGTCTGAAGTATAATATTCATTGACTAAAGAAAATGTAGGACTGCTTGTAGCTTCTTCAACACCTAAGATTTTGCATAATTGTTTAATTAACGTAGTTTTTCCAACACCCATTTCCCCATTAAAAAGAATAATTTTTTTAGGATTTTGAGCAATAATTTGTTTGGCTACTTCCTGAATCTGATCTAATGAAAAAACGATATTCATTGTATATTTATTTAATGCGATTATCTTTCGCGAAAGCGAAATTATTAGCCACGAATTTACATTAATTTATTTTTTAAGATTAATAGAAGGACAATATTAATTAGTGAAAATTCGCGAAATTCGTGGCAACTTTTTTATTTCGGATTAAACACCAAAAACGGAATAATCATTTCTTCAAGTGAAATTCCGCCATGCTGGTAGGTGTTTTTATAATAACTAACGTAATGATTGTAGTTGTTTACGTAAGCTAAAAACAAATCATTTTTAGCAAAAATAAATGAGCTGCTCATATTTATAGCTGGTAAACCGATAGTTTTGGGCTCTTTTACAACATACACATCCTTTTGTTCGTAGGTTAAGCTACGGCCTGTTTTGTAACGTAAATTCAGACTTGTATTTTTATCTCCAACAACTTTTGAAGGATTTTTTACGTTTATGGTTCCATGATCAGTAGTCAGTATTAATTTGAAACCTAAAAGCTGTGCCTGCTGAATGATTTCCAGTAAAGGCGAGTTTTTAAACCAGCTTAATGTAAGTGATCGATAGGCTTTATCGTCTGAAGCAAGCTCTTTTACAACCTCCATTTCGGTTTTGGCATGAGACAGCATATCGACAAAATTATAAACTACAGTTACCAGGTCATTACCTTTTAAAGCTTTGAAATTCTCAGCAAGTTTTTTACCGCCGGAATAATTTGTGATTTTAAAATAATCTTCTTTAATATTCAACCCAAGGCGTTTCAGTTGAGCACTAAGAAATTCAGCCTCATAAAGGTTTTTTCCTCCTTCTTCTACGTCATTTTTCCAATATTCCGGAAACTGTTTTTCCATTTCAACCGGCAGCAAACCGGAGAAGATGGCATTTCTTGCATACTGTGTAGCGGTTGGAAGGATAGAAAAATAGGGAACTTCTTTTTCTAGTTTATAATAATTGGATATTACGGTTTCAAAGGATTTCCATTGATCGTAACGCAGATTGTCAACAACAACAAATAAAATTGGTTTATCTTTCTTTTTAAGTTCCGGAACGACTAATTCTTTGAATAAATTGTGGGACTGAATTGGTTTGTCTGCTTTTGGTGCAAACCAATCCTCATAATTTCTTTCAATATATTTTCCAAACTGTGAATTGGCTTCAACTTTTTGCGATTCCAGGATTTCAATCATAGCCTGATCGTTGATGTTTTCAAGTTCTAATTCCCAGAACAAAAGTTTTTTATATAATTCAACCCAGTCTTCATAAGAATTCACCATGGCTAATTCCATAGAAATTTTCCTGAATTCCTTCTGGTAATCTAAAGTTGTTTTTTCAGAAATCAATCTGGAATGATCCAGGTTTTTCTTTAAGCTTAGAAGAATCTGATTCGGATTTACGGGTTTTATCAGGTAGTCCGCAATTTTAGATCCAATTGCTTCCTCCATGATATATTCTTCCTCACTTTTGGTAATCATAATCATAGGAGTGGCAGACTTTTTCTCTTTCATTTCAGAAAGTGTCTCCAGCCCGCTCATACCGGGCATGTTTTCATCTAAAAAAACAATGTCGAAATTTTCTTCTTCAAACAAACCAATCGCATCCAAACCGTTGTTACAAGTAGTAACTGCGTAGTTTTTTTTCTCCAGAAATAATATATGTGGTTTCAAAAGATCGATTTCATCATCGACCCAAAGTATTTTTATCTTATCCATAATCATAATTGACTTTAATTTTTACTGCAATTTAAAAGTCTATAACTTAAAAAGTATTAAAAATAGTATAAAATTAAAGGAGCAGTTCTAATTATTTTAGAAAAAGAGAAGAAAAAAATTATCCGTGAATCGTTTCGCCTTTACCGTAATTTGTAATAATTGATTCTTCAAAAGCCAGCCATTCTCTCCAGCGTTTTTCGACGTCAATTCCGGTTCCGTATTTACGTGCGTAAGTGATGAAAGTAGTGTAATGCCCTGCTTCGCTTTCCATTAATTCCCTGTAAAAGACAGCCAGTTCTTCGTCCTGAATATTTTCAGAAAGCACTTTAAAGCGTTCACAGCTTCTGGCTTCAATCATAGCTGAAAATAATAATCTTTCAACAAGACCTGAAACACGGCTTCCGTCTCCGCTTTTTTTCATATATTGGTACAATTCATTTACATAATCATCTTTGCGTTCGCGTCCTAATTTTAATCCTCTTTTGATGATAATATTATGAACCTGCTCAAAATGATCGATTTCTTCCTTGACTAAAGCCAGCAAATCCTGTACTAAATCCTGATGTTCCGGATTATTGGTAATAATTGTAATTGCATTTGTGGCAGCTTTTTGCTCACACCATGCATGATCGGTCAGGATTTCCTCTATATTTTTCTCAACAATGTTTACCCATCTTGGGTCGGTTGGTAATTGTAATCTAAGTACGCCCATATTTTTTTTCGTTTATTTTGTTTCAGGTTTCATGTTTATTCAGGTTCTTTTAGTAACGAAAAAAGTTTAAAGTTTTGTTGTACGTTTTTCTGCGTCACAAAACTTTAAACTTTAAACCTGAAACAATTAATCTCAAATTTTATTTTTAGTAAACGAAAATTGGTCTTTCGCTCATCATTTCATTTACTTCATTAGCAACTTCTTCGATAAGTGCTTCATTTGTATGATCAGTAAGTACTTTATCGATTAAAGCCACGATAGTTTCCATATCTTTTTCAACTAAACCACGAGTAGTGATTGCAGCTGTTCCCACACGTATTCCTGAAGTTACAAATGGAGATTTGTCATCAAATGGAACCATGTTTTTATTTACCGTGATTTCTGCTTTTACCAATGCATTTTCAGCATCTTTACCGGAAATATTTTTATTTCTTAAGTCGATTAGCATCATGTGGTTGTCTGTTCCTCCGGAGATAATGTTGTAACCTCTTTTCACGAAAGCATCTGCCATAGCGTTAGCATTTTTTTGCAATTGCATCGCGTAAGTAAAGAACTCGTCTTTTAAAGCTTCACCAAAAGCAACAGCTTTAGCAGCAATAATGTGCATCAATGGTCCGCCCTGATTTCCTGGAAAAACAGCTAAATCCAATAAAGCTGACATCATTCTGATTTCACCTTTTGGAGTTTTTAAGCCCCATGGATTTTCAAAATCTTTTCCCATCAAAATCAAACCACCTCTTGGTCCGCGCAATGTTTTGTGCGTTGTAGTAGTTACAATATGGCA
Organism: Flavobacterium fluviatile; assembly: GCF_010645065.1. Classification (GTDB taxonomy): domain Bacteria; phylum Bacteroidota; class Bacteroidia; order Flavobacteriales; family Flavobacteriaceae; genus Flavobacterium; species Flavobacterium fluviatile. Next base: position 93,680 of record NZ_JAADZW010000005.1, read on the forward strand.
ATGTGGAATAGGGTCATTTAATAATCCTTTTGCGATTAATCCTGCCGGGTGAGAAATGTCGGCCATCAAAATTGCTCCAACACTGTCTGCGATTACTCTGAAGCGTGCAAAATCCATATCACGGGAATAAGCAGAAGCTCCAGCGATGATTAATTTTGGCTGTTCTTTGGTAGCAATTTCCTGAATTTTATCATAGTCTAGTCTTCCAGTTTCTTTGTCAACACCGTAAAATACCGGATTGTAAACCCGTCCTGAAAAGTTTACAGGAGAGCCATGAGTAAGGTGACCACCGTGTGATAAATCGAACCCTAAAATTTTATCTCCAGGCTGTAAACAGGCGTGAAAAACAGAGGCATTTGCCTGGGAACCTGAATGAGGCTGTACGTTTGCATATTCAGCACCAAATAATTCTTTAGCACGGTCAATTGCTATCTGCTCAATAACGTCAACTACTTCACAACCGCCATAGTATCTTTTGCCAGGATATCCTTCCGCATATTTGTTTGTTAAAACTGAACCCGCAGCTTCTATTACTTCATCACTTACGAAGTTTTCTGAAGCAATAAGTTCTAATCCGTGAATTTGTCTGTCTTGTTCCTCTAGTATAAGGTCAAAAATTTTTTCGTCGCGTTGCATTTTTTCGTTTTTCGTTAATTTCCTGCAAAAATACAAAAAAACGTTTGTGAAACTGTTAGATTATGATATATTTGACATAGAATTTTTCAACAAATAATTAACATTCACATGCCAATAACCGCCAACGATACCAAAAGAAAATCATGGCTGGATGTACCAGAGAACAGTGATTTTCCTATCCAGAATATTCCTTTCGGCGTATTTCTTACTAAAGAAAATGTCGTTACAGTAGGAACCAGAATTGGCGATTACGCTATAGATTTAGGAGCTTTACAACAGTTAAACTATTTTGAAGGAATAGATTTAACAGATGATATGTTTATGCAGGATACGCTGAATGATTTTATTTCTGACGGCAAAAAAACATGGCGTTTAGTGCGAAACCGTATAGCAGATATTTTTGATGCTGAAAATCCACAACTGAGAGATTCAGAAAAAGATCGTGATATAGTAATTTTTAATATTGATGATGTAGAGATGCAATTGCCGGTTTTAATTGGCGATTATACTGATTTCTATTCAAGCAGAGAACACGCTACAAACGTAGGTAAAATGTTCCGGGATCCGCAAAATGCTTTACTGCCAAACTGGCTTCACATTCCGGTTGGGTATCACGGAAGAAGTTCTACTATAGTTCCGTCTGGTATTCCGGTACACAGACCAATGGGGCAAACATTGCCTGCCGGCGAAAAATACCCTGTTTTCGGCCCGTCACGTTTAGTAGATTTCGAATTAGAAACAGCTTTTATTACAACGGATGTGAATGTAATGGGCGAAAATATTTCCACCTACGAAGCTGAAGATTATATTTTCGGAATGGTTTTACTGAACGACTGGAGCGCACGCGACATACAAAAATGGGAATATGTGCCACTGGGACCTTTTCTTGCAAAGAGTTTTGCAACATCAATTTCTCCGTGGATTGTTACAATGGATGCTTTAGAGCCTTTCAGAACAAAAGGACCAAAACAGGACCCGACACCCCTTCCGTATTTACAGACAAAAGGAAAAAAAACTTTTGATATTCATCTTGAAGTAGCACTAAAACCCGAAAATCAGGAAGAAACAGTTGTTTCAAAATCCAATTTTAAATATTTGTACTGGTCTATGAGTCAACAGCTTGCGCATCATACTTCTAACGGATGCCGTATAAATTCTGGTGATATGATGGGTTCAGGGACTATTTCAGGACCAACTCCGGATAGTTTTGGCTCAATGTTGGAATTAACATGGGGAGGAAAAAATCCTTTAAAATTAAAAGACGGAAGCGAACGTAAATTCATTGAAGATAATGACACGGTTATCATGAGAGGATTCTGTGAAAATAATGAAGTCCGTATTGGTTTTGGAGAAGTATCAAGTCAGCTTTTGCCTCCATTCATCAGGCAATGAAGAGAGAATAAAGATTAACTCAATAGATAGTAAAAAACCTTGGCAACAACCAAGGTTTTTTGCTTTTTGCCGCAGATTACAAACGTTTAAATAATTTTGATTTGTGATAAACTTTTATAGTGAATATCTTTATACAGGAATTTGCTGGCTTAAACAATGTAAAGTTCCAAAACCCCAAATAAAATCAATACAGCTTATTCCAATTACTTCTCGGTCCGGGAAACATTCTGATAAAATATTCAAAGCGACACGATCGTTGCTGTCATTAAATGTAGGCACTAAAACACAATTATTCAGGATTAGGAAATTTGCATAGCTTGCAGGTAATCTTAAGTCTTCAAAATCAACTCGTTTTGGCATTGGAAGCGCGACAATTGTTGGCGATTTTCCATCCTCTAATTTTGCATTTTGCAAACGTTTCAGATTATCTTGCAAAGCCTTGTAGTTAGAATCATTTTTGTCAGTTTCAACTATCGTTACAATGGTATCTTCGTTTACAAATCGGCATAAATCATCAATATGTCCATGTGTGTCGTCGCCTTCAATTCCGTCCCCCAGCCAGATCACATTCGTAACTCCGAGATATTCTTTAAAAACTGCTTCATAATCTGCTTTAGTAAAACCAGGATTTCGTACCTGTATTTTAGGGTGCATCAGGCATTCTTCAGAAGTTAATAAAGTTCCTTTTCCGTTTACATCAATTGCTCCGCCTTCAATTACAACAGGTTTCCCTTTATAAGTAACCAGGGTTAATGGTACATCAATAAAATTCGCTATTTTAGCAGGAACAAATTTGTCTAACTGATAATTTTTATATTTTGCCCATCCATTAAAATTAAAATTTAAAGCTTCTCTTTCAGAACCATTTTTTACAATAATTGGTCCTGAATCACGCATCCAGCTTCTGTTGGTTTTATGAACGATAAAAGAAATGTTTACAATATTGACACGGGCTCTTTCTAGCAATTCAGTAACTTTTTCTTTTAATTTTTCATCGGCTACGACCAAAAATACAGTTTCAAAGTTGGCAACTTTTTTAATAAATTCAACAAATGCCCACTGAACCGCCTCGTATTTTCCCGGCCAGTCGTTTCCGTTATGAGGAAAGCATAATACAATTCCCTGTTGTTTTTCCCACTCTGCCGGAAATCTTCTGTTATCTGTTGTCATAAGGTACTATAAATAAAGTGTACAAAGATAAGTCATTCATTAGTATTATGAAACAATGGGCATTTTGTATTTGAAATTTAGATATTTCATTAAATAATTTTAAATAAAATGTATGTACTAGCATAAATCTTTACATATTATATTTGATTTTGCTAATTTTGTTAATCTTTCATTAAGATTAGGGTGAAATTTTTTACAAAAAAAAATTTTTTATTTAAAAAAAAATATTAATTTTAACTCATAATTAAATTAAAACTTAATACTGTATTTGTTGGAGTTATTATAACACTGATATTTATCAGCAAGTAATTCCTGATTGAGTTAATATAATACTAAGCATTTAATTTAAATATGACCCGCCCCAAGTTGTTTTAAAAGCCTGTGAATTCATTTTTTCCCAAATATCTACTTTATGGGAATTATGTAAAAATTCAGAAAATGAATAGAACGGTTTTTTTGCTTTCTTGATATAAGTTTGCTAAAAGTTTAGAAAAACTTATGTTAAAATCAAAAATATAAATTAAAACACTTAATATCATGAGAAAAAAATTAACTTCTTTAACATTTTTACTCTTGTCATTCATGGCAAGTGCGCAAACTATGCCTGCTCCCTCAACCGAACCTTCGATTGATAATTCTGTCTATAATAAATGGTCTATTGAATTAAACGGCGGTGTCAATAAGCCAATGTACAGAATGTCTCCGGGATATTTTACCGAAGCACTGAATCCTTTTCATGTAGATTTGGGGGCCAGATATATGTTTAACCCTAAATTTGGTCTAAAATTAGATTTTGGATATGATCAGTTTAAAGAAGCTGATGATTATCCTGAATTTAAAAGTCAATATTACAGAACCAGTTTACAAGGGGTTATTAATTTAGGCAGAACATTAAATTTTGAAACATGGACAAACACTTTTGGATTGTTACTTCATGGTGGTTTTGGAGCTGCAATGCTTAAAAGCGATGATGGTTTTGATGGTGAAGATTATATGGCAAATGGAATCCTTGGGTTGACAGGTCAGGTAAGACTTGGAAACAGAGTGGCTCTTACTGCTGATCTTACCGGAGTGGTTAATGCTCTTCAAAACTGGAATTTTGATGGTATGGGCCCAACAAGCACAGGTGCTATTGACGGGGTAATCCTGAATGCTTCTCTTGGTCTTACATTTTATTTAGGCAAACATGCAAGACATGCTGACTGGGTTGGAGAAGAAGACAGAATTGATGAAATTGACAGAAGATTAAGCCTTATTGAGACAGGTCTGCTGGATAGTGATAAGGACGGTGTAGCTGATTTGTATGATTTAGAACCAAATTCAGTAACCGGAGTTGCAGTAAACACAAAAGGACAATCAATTGATAATAACCAAAATGGAGTTCCTGATGAGCTAGAAAGTTACTTAGAAAAAACATACGGTGTAAAAAGTGACGGTATAGCTACAAATACGACTGTAGAACAATTGATCAACGATGGATATGTAAATGTGTATTTTGATTTCAATTCATCTAAACCAACTACTGCATCCTTGTCCGGTATTGATTTCTTAGTGAAATATTTGAAAAACAATCCAAATAAAACTGCAGACGTAGTAGGCTATGCTGATGAAATTGGAAGTTCAAGCTATAATGTTGAACTGTCAAGAAAAAGAGCAGAAGCTGTAAAACAAGTTGCAGTAAATGCTGGAATTGATGCATCAAGATTAAATGTAATCGCTAACGGAGAAGATACATCTGTAAATAAAGATTCAAAAGAGGCTCGTCAAATCGTGAGAAGAGTTTCTTTCCAGGTGAAATAATGAAATTAAATAACATTAGAAAAGGCTGTTTCAGAATATTTGAAACAGCCTTTTTTTTGCTTTTATATAAATAATTAAATTGATTAATCGATTGCTCTTTTTGTTATATCTCCAAAAGCATCAACTCTTCTGTCTCTGAAAAACGGCCAGTTCTGACGTACATTTTCCTGTAAATCCAGATCGACTTCAGCGATTAAAATTTCTTCCTGATCGTGTGAGGCCTGTGCTAAAATTTCTCCTTGGGGACCGGCAATAAATGAAGCTCCCCAAAACTGAATTCCGTCAGTACCATCTATATATTGTTCCAGGCCAATTCGGTTTGCAGCAGCAACAAAAACACCATTTGCAACAGCATGTCCTTTCATCACATTCATCCAGGCACCATATTGGTTTTCACCATATTGCTCTTTTTCTTTTGGATGCCATCCGATTGCTGTAGGGTAAAACAGTACTTCAGCACCTTTTAAAGCTGTAATACGTGCAGCTTCCGGATACCATTGATCCCAGCAGATAAGTGTTCCCACAGTCCCTTTTTTGGTCTCAATTGCCTGAAAACCCAAATCGCCCGGAGTAAAATAAAATTTTTCATAAAAATGCGGATCGTCCGGAATATGCATTTTACGGTATAAACCTGCTTCAGTTCCGTCAGTATCAATAATGTAGGCGCTGTTATGGTAAATACCGGCCATTCTTTTTTCGAAAAAAGGAACTATAATTACAACTCCCAGTTCTTTTGCTAATTCGCTAAAAGCAATAAAGGAAGTGCTGTAAAGAGGTTCTGCTAAAGCAAAATTATCTACATCTTCGCTTTGGCAGAAATAATGACTACTGTATAATTCAGGTAAAAGGATAACTTCGGCTCCTTTATTGGCAGCATCTTTTACCCAGCTGATACATTTCTTAAGATTATTTTCGGCAACGTCATTAAGGTTTAGCTGAACAACGGCTATTTTATATTTTCTTTTCGGCATGACATAATGTTTTAGAGTGCAAAAATAGTAATTTTTTAGCCGATTGACAAAAGGCAGTATCTGGTTCTGCTCATGAGAAAAATGTGCAAAAAAAATCAACAAATAGATTAGCGATCTTTGATATTTAAAAGCTGTTCAAATTGTATTTATTATTAAGGTATGCTAATATTATTTTTGATTTTTACTTTACAGAAACCATTTTTTTGAACTAATCAGATTCTGTGTATTTCAAAATCAAAAAAATAATCTCTTTGTTTTTGGCATAATCATTGTCTATTTTTATGACCTGATTTCAAAGATGATTTTTAGCCTGCTTTATTTAAAATACAGCTTTGGTAATTAATATTTGAGATTAGTATAGAATTTTTTAATGACAAAACGACTTATATATTATTATGTCAAACCATAAAATACTTACTATTGACAATCTGTCACTTCAGGAATTTGACTCAGAGGCAGAATTAATTCCATTATTAACTCCGGAAGACGAGGAGGAAATGAACAATGAACAGCTTCCGGTTTCGCTTCCAATTTTGCCTTTAAGAAATACCGTTTTATTTCCTGGTGTTGTTATTCCGATTTCTGCCGGAAGAGACAAATCAATAAAATTGATAAATGATGCCAATGCCGGCGGAAAAATTATTGGTGTAGTTTCTCAAATTAATGAAGAAGATGAAGATCCGTCTAAGGAGGATATCCATAAAATTGGTACCGTTGCCAGAATTCTTCGTGTTCTAAAAATGCCTGATGGAAATGTCACAGTTATTTTACAAGGAAAAAAACGATTCGAGATTAATGAAGTTGTTTCAGAAGAGCCTTATTTAACTGCAACCATAAAAGAAGTTTCAGAAGAACGTCCTGTTGATAATGATACCGAATTTACTGCTATTTTAGATTCTGTAAAAGAATTAGCAATTCAGATTATTAAGGAAAGCCCGAACATTCCATCAGAAGCTACCTTTGCTATTAAAAACATTGAAAGCCAATCGTTTTTAATCAATTTTGTTTCTTCGAATATGAATTTATCCGTAAAAGAAAAACAAGGACTTTTATCGATAAACGGATTAAAAGAACGTGCTTTAGAAACGTTACGTTATATGAATATTGAGCTTCAGAAATTAGAACTGAAGAATGACATCCAGTCAAAGGTTCGTTTTGATTTAGATCAGCAACAGCGTGAATATTTTCTTCATCAGCAAATGAAAACCATTCAGGAAGAACTGGGAGGCGTTTCACAGGAAGAAGAAATGGATGAAATGGGGCAGAAAGCGAAAACCAAAAAATGGGATGAAAAAACGCAGAAACATTTCGAAAAAGAATTATCAAAAATGCGCAGAATGAATCCACAGTCGCCTGACTTTGGGATTCAGAGGAATTATCTGGAGTTATTTTTGGAATTGCCATGGGGTGAATATTCCAAGGATAAATTTGATTTAAAATTTGCTCAGAAAGTATTAGATAAAGATCATTTCGGATTAGACGAAGTTAAGAAAAGAATGATTGAACATTTGGCTGTTCTGAAACTTCGTAACGATATGAAATCGCCAATTATTTGTTTAACCGGGCCTCCGGGTGTTGGTAAAACATCTATTGGACGTTCTGTTGCAGAGGCATTAGGGCGAGAATATGTACGCATCTCATTAGGTGGTTTACGTGACGAAGCAGAAATTCGCGGACACAGAAAAACATATATCGGAGCAATGCCCGGAAGAATTATTCAAAGTTTGAAAAAAGCAGGAACTTCAAATCCTGTTTTTATTCTGGATGAAATCGATAAATTATCCAGCGGAAACAGTGGTGACCCTTCATCAGCCTTATTAGAAGTCTTAGATCCGGAGCAAAACAATGCTTTTTATGATAATTTCCTTGAAATGGGTTATGACCTGTCGAAGGTTATGTTTATTGCAACTTCAAATAACATGGGAGCCATCCAGCCGGCATTACGTGACAGAATGGAAGTGATTAAGATGTCAGGCTATACTATTGAGGAAAAAGTAGAAATTGCCAAAAGACATCTTTTTCCAAAACAACTAGAAGCTCACGGATTAACCGCTAAGGATTTAACAATTGGTAAAAAGCAACTGGAAAAAATTGTTGAGGGTTACACGCGTGAATCCGGTGTTCGTAACTTAGAAACTAAGATAGCTCAGGTAATCCGTAACGCAGCAAAAGCTGTAGCAATGGAGGAGGAATACAACAAAAAAGTTACAGATGTAGATATTGTAAAAGTTTTAGGTGTTCCAAGGTTAGAGCGCGATAAATACGAAAATAATGATGTTGCGGGAGTGGTTACAGGTCTTGCATGGACAAGCGTTGGAGGTGATATTTTATTTATCGAATCTTTGATTTCTGAGGGAAAAGGTTCTTTGAGCATTACAGGAAATCTCGGTAATGTAATGAAAGAATCCGCTACAATTGCTTTAGAATATATTAAAGCCAATGCAAAAAAGCTCGGACTTGATCAATCTTTGTTCCAAAAATATAATATCCACCTGCACGTTCCTGAAGGTGCAACACCAAAAGATGGTCCAAGCGCAGGTATTGCAATGCTGACTTCTCTTGTTTCTTTGCTAACACAAAAGAGAGTAAAGAAAAGCCTGGCCATGACCGGTGAGATTACGCTTCGGGGAAAAGTTTTGCCGGTTGGCGGAATAAAAGAGAAAATTTTAGCGGCCAAAAGAGCGGGTATTAAAGAAATTATCCTGTGCCACGAAAATAAATCGGATGTTGATGAAATCAAAGCAGAATATTTAGAAGGCCTTACTTTTCATTATGTAAAAGAAATGAGTGAAGTGTTGACTTTAGCATTAACGGATCAAAATGTAAAGAATGCTAAGGCTTTGAAATAAAACATCAGTCATAAATTCCAAAAATAAAAAAAATCCAAAATCCAATTTGAATAATCAGATTGGATTTTGGATTTTTATTGAGTTCTATTTGACTATTATTGTTTGTTTCTTTCAAGTACTGCCAGGCCAAATCTAATTTTTTCGTATCCCATTTTTTCTTCAAAATAATCAAAATAGGGTTTTAGAGCATTTGGATTTTCAAGATCTATTTGAGCTTTTCCCAATAATGATACTTCCTCATCTGAAACAAACTGGCCGGCATCAATATCGACTCCATCCAGGTATAATTTTGCCAAATGTGAAATTACAGTTGATAGGCTTAAATTTCTTTTTTCGGCAATTTCTTCAACACTAACTCCATTTTGAAATAATTCTAAAGTTGCTTTGTATGTGCTTTCTTTTTTAGTTTTCGTATTTGTTTTTTTGTTCTTTTGAAATGCTATAATGGCATTAATAAATTCAGCACCGTATTTTTCCAGTTTAGCTTTTCCAACTCCATCAATAGCAAGAAATTCTTCTTCACTCATTGGGCGAATGGTTTCCATTTGTCTCAATGCGGCGTCACTAAAAATTACATAGGCAGGAACATCATCTTCTTTGGAAATTTCATAGCGCAATTTTCGAAGTGTTTCAAATAATGAATTTGCAGCAGGTTTTATTTTTGTTTCCTTGATTTCTTTTTTATCAACTACTTTTTTAACTACAGTTGTCAGTTTTACTTTTTCACCTTCAAACAAAACTTTTTTAGCGAAAGTCGTCAGCAAAATTCTATGATGCTGATGAAACGCAATTTCACAGTATCCTAAGTTTATTAACTGAATCAAATATTGATTCCAGTCGTACCAGGAAATATCAGCTCCGATGCCGTAGGTTTTTAACTCCTGATATTTTTTTTCGTAAATATAAGCGTTTTTTGAACCTCTTAGGAAATCAATAATTACAGCTAAAGGCTCAGATTCCTTTAAACGGGTAATGGCTGATAAAGCTTTCTGTGCTAAAATTGTTCCGTCGAAGAATGTTGGCGGATTTTTGCAAATATCACAATTGCCACAATCCTCAGTCACCAGTTCGCCAAAATAAGAGAGCAGTATTTTCCTTCTGCAGCTCAAAGCATCGGCATATTGCTTCATTCGCTCTAATTTTGCCAGCTGTACATCAGAATTTAAACCTTCTGAGGCAAATTTCTGCAACTGGATTACATCCGCATAACTTTCGAATAAAACCGTTTCTGCTGGCAATCCGTCACGGCCTGCGCGTCCAATTTCCTGATAATATCCTTCAATATTTTTTGGAAGATTATAATGAATTACCCAACGAACATTTGATTTGTCAATTCCCATTCCGAAAGCAATTGTTGCACAAATTACCTGACAATCATCATTTATAAACTCATCCTGGGTTTTAGCCCGGATCTTATTATCCAGACCGGCATGGTATGCTTTTGCAGTAATGCCATTTTTTTTCAGTTTTTCAGCTAATTCTTCCGTAGTTTTTCTGCTGAGGCAATAAATTATACCGGATTCATTTGGTTTGTTTGCTACAAAATCAATTATTTGTTTTACACGATCAAGTGCCGGACGGACTTCGAGGCTTAGATTTTTTCTGTCAAATGAAGCTATAAAACTTTTAGAGTTTTTTAAGTTCAATTGCTTTGTAATATCAGTGCGTGTTGCTTTATCAGCTGTAGCGGTCAAAGCAAGAATTGGGGTAGAAGGGAAGCGGTTTTTTAAATAGCCCAAATTGGTATAAGCCGGACGAAAATCATGTCCCCAGGACGAAATGCAGTGCGCTTCGTCAATGGCAATCAGGCTGATAGTTAATTCGTTAAAAACAACATCCAGATATGACAAGCTTTCAGGAGCGATGTAAACAAGTTTAAAGTTATTTGATTTTAAATTGTCAATATAAAATTGCTGTTCTTCAGCTGACTGGCTGCTGTTTATGTAACAAGCTGAAATCCCATTGGTTTTTAAACTGTCAACCTGATCTTTCATCAGGGCAATCAATGGAGAAATAACAATTGTAATTCCTGGTAAAATTAAAGCCGGGAGCTGAAAACATATTGATTTTCCTCCTCCCGTGGGCATAATGGCAAGTGTATCCTGACCTGATAATATAGTATTTATGATATTTTCCTGATTGGGTCTGAATTTTTCAAAACCAAAGTTTTCTTTTAGTCTGGCGTGTAATATTTCTGAATTCATTTGGCTTATATTTTTTTCAAATATAAAATAAAAAATAATATTTTTCTTATAAATTGATTTTTCTTTACATTTTGTCGATCAAGAAGTAATAAAAAAAGGAACCCGAATTGAGCTCCTTTAATTTATTATAAAATAAATGAATTAATCTTCATCATCATCTTCGTCATCGTCATCAGAAACATCATCCTTATCTTCATCATCATCTTCCTCATCTCCACCGTCTGCATCAGGTTTGTCCAGATTATCATCTTCATCTTCATCGTCACTATCATCTTCAAGATCAAGACCTTTTACTGGTTCGATTGTGTCAACATCAAGATCCATGTCATCATCTTCATCATAATTCTCGATTCTGTCAGCAAGTTTAGTACTAATTTTTACTAAATAAATAGTGTCTTCTGTACGAACTTCAACAGCTTCGACTAATTCGTTTTTAGCATTTCTGAAACGAATAACATCCGAATCATCATAACCATCAGGAAATTTTTCCACCAAAAGGTTCAAAATTTCGTTAGTAAGTTTGGCGTAGTCTACTATAACTCTTTTCATAAATATCCTATAAATCTAATAAATAAGCAAAAATTAACGGAGCAACAATCGTAGCATCCGACTCAATGATAAATTTAGGGGTGTTGATGTCTAATTTACCCCAGGTAATTTTTTCGTTTGGAACAGCCCCGGAATAAGAACCATAACTTGTTGTCGAATCAGAAATCTGGCAAAAATAGCTCCAAAACGGAACATCATGCATTTCCATATCCTGATACAGCATTGGTACTACACAAATAGGGAAGTCTCCTGCGATACCACCACCGATTTGAAAGAAACCAATTCCGTTTTCACTGTTTTTTGTATACCAGTCAGCAAGGAATGTCATGTATTCAATACCGGATTTCATGGTAGAAGCTTTCAAGTCTCCTTTGATAACGTATGAAGCAAAAATATTTCCCATGGTGCTGTCTTCCCATCCAGGAACAATAATAGGTAAATTTTTCTCAGCAGCAGCATACATCCAGCTGTCTTTTAAATCAATTTCGTAATATTCTTCCAAAACACCCGATAGTAACATTTTATACATGAACTCATGCGGAAAATAACGTTCTCCTTTATCATCTGCATCTTTCCAGATTTTGTAAATGTGTTTTTGTAAACGACGGAATGCTTCATGCTCAGGGATACAAGTGTCTGTAACACGATTTAATCCTCTTTCAAGTAAGGCCCATTCGTCTTCCGGTGTTAAATCACGATAGTTTGGCACTCTTTCGTAATGAGAGTGCGCAACTAAGTTCATAATGTCTTCTTCTAAGTTAGCTCCGGTACATGAAATAATCTGAACTTTATCCTGTCTGATTATTTCAGCAAAAATTTTACCAATTTCTGCTGTACTCATTGCGCCAGCCATACTTACCAGCATTTTAGCTCCGTTTGCCAATTGCTGTTCGTAGGCTTTTGCAGCATCAACGAGGGCAGCAGAGTTAAAGTGTAAGTAATGTTTTTCAATAAACTGACTGATTGGTCCTTTCATTTTTTTGTTTTTTTTTGTTTTTTTGAATTAAAAGTTTAACCTTTTGGGGATACTGCAAATTAATAATTTTATAGCTATTAACTTTTAATTTGCAGATTTTTTTTATGCTTTTTTGGTGTAGCCTAAAATTTTTAGAACATCGTCAGAAGTTTGCTGTTCAGAGAAAACTTCAGTTGCTAAAATTCCGTTTTCATCACGGTCAATCAGAATATGTTTAGGCTGCGGAATCAGACAGTGGTGCAAACCTCCATATCCTCCAATAGTTTCCTGATAGGCTCCAGTATTGAAGAAACCAATATACAAAGGCTTTTCTTTGTTGTATTTAGGAAGATAAATAGCATTCATGTTTTGTTCAGAATTGTAATAGTCATCACTATCACAAGTTAATCCTCCCAACAAAACGCGTTCGTAGGTGTCGTTCCAGCGATTTACCGCCAGCATGATAAACCGTTTGTTAATCGCCCATGTATCAGGTAATGTAGTAATGAAAGACGAGTCAATCATGTTCCATTTTTCTCTGTCATTTTGCTGTTTCTGATATAAAATCTGATAAATAGCACCACCGCTTTCACCCACAGTAAATGATCCAAATTCAGTAAAAATATTCGGGACATCAACTTCTGCTTCGTCACAGGCAATTTTAATCTGATTGATAATTTCGTCAATCATGTACTGATAATCGTATTCAAATGCAAGTGAATTTTTAATAGGGAAACCACCCCCGATGTTCAGTCCGTCAAGACTAGGACATTCTCTCTTAAGTGCTATGTAAACTTTGATACATTTTACAAGCTCATTCCAGTAATATGCTGTATCGTTGATTCCGGTATTAATGAAAAAGTGAAGCATTTTAAGCTCTAATTTATCATTTTCCTGAATTTGTTTTTTGTAGAAAGAAACGATGTTTTTATACCCGATACCTAATCTTGACGTATAAAACTCAAATTTTGGTTCTTCCTCTGCAGCAATACGGATCCCGATTTTGAATTTTCCTTTAATTTCTCCCTGAAGCAAATCAAGCTCTTCGTAGTTGTCAATAATCGGAATGGTATTTTTATGACCGTTATTGATTAATCGTGCAATATTCGTAATATATTCGTCTCTTTTGAATCCGTTGCAGATTACATACGTGCTTTTGTTGATTTTGCCGTTTTCCAGTAAATTCTCTACAATATTAATATCAAACGCAGATGATGTTTCGACGTGAATATTGTTTTTGAAAGCCTCATTCATTATGTATTCAAAATGAGAACTTTTTGTGCAATAGCAGTAGTAATACTTAGCATCGTATTTGTTCTTTTCCATTGATTTTCTGAACCAGGCTTTTGCCTTGTTGATATTTTCAGAAATCTGTGGTAAATAGGTAAATTTTAAAGGAGTTCCATACTGTTCAACCAATTTCATCAAATCGATATTGTGAAATAATAAGTTGTCTTTGTTCAGTTTGAACTCTTCCTGAGGGAAATAGTATGTTTGATTGATTAAGTCAGAATATTTTGTATTCATTTAGTCCAATATTTAGAATGTATTTTAATTTAGTAACGTCTCTAAATCTTCAATTCAGACCCTGATATTGGCAAATATAATTTCCAGTTTTTCATGTTCTGCCTTTGAACATAAAAAAATGTCCAGACAAAACGGACTTCTGCTATTGTAAAAACGGTTCAACATCCTTAATAAAGAACTATTGAGGCGGTTTCTGTAAGAGCTGAAATGTCTTTGTCTGCTGTTTGTTTTCATTGTGGCAAATGTAAAAAATAATATATACCTAATGCAACGCTTTTCCTTAAAAAAAGTTTAAGACTTGTAATCCTGAAACGCATCCAGAATTAATTTATTTTCAACAGATTGATTAATTTTTATCTTTCCGATGCCTTCAATTAACGCAAACTGAATCAAACCGTACTCATTTTTTTTGTCGTGAATAAGTAATTCTAAAATCGGTTCGATGTCCTCTTCTTCAAATTTCACATCATCATAAATACTTTTTATTGCTGTTTTGATTTCTGCATATTCTTCATCAGAAATAAGATTTTTGTGTAAAGAAATATAACTTTCTAAAATCATACCGACAGCAATAGCTTCACCATGAAGCAATGTTGTTTTGTGTTCGCTTTCTAAAAAGTAACCTTCGATAGCATGTCCTAAAGTATGACCAAAATTTAATGCTTTACGAATGTTTTTCTCAGTTGGATCCTGAATAACAATATCATTTTTGATTTCGACAGAGCGGTAAATTAATTCATCAAAATCAGCGTAATCTATTGATTTTAAATCTAAAAATTGTCTCCAGTAGGAAGCATCATAAATAAGGCCGTGTTTTAACATTTCTGCGAGACCGGAACGCATTTCGCTTTGTGGTAAAGTTTCAAGGTACTGGGTGTCAATTAAAACCATTTGAGGCACATTAATCACGCCAATCTGGTTTTTAAGATTTCCTAAATCTACACCGGTTTTTCCTCCAACAGAAGCATCCACCATAGATAATAAAGTGGTTGGTATGTTGATAAAATTTACGCCGCGTTTGAATGTAGAAGCTACAAAACCTCCTAAATCGGTTACAACGCCTCCGCCAAGATTAATCACAAGCGATTTTCTGTCTGCACCTAATTCAGTAAGTACATTCCATACTTCAATACACGTTTCTATATTTTTGTTGGCTTCTCCAGATTCAAATTCGACTATTTCAATTGTTAAACCGGTTTCCAGTAAAGGCAAAAATTTAGGCAAACAATGCTCATTTGTTTTATCATCGACAATGATAAATATATTAGAATATTTGTTCTCTTTTAAATGATTGTTTAAAGCTTCGTACGCATTTTGGTTAAAATGTACTAAATAATTATTTGCTTGAATAGATTGCATAAATTCCTCGGTTAATTGAATCCGCAAAATAAGGCATTTTTAACTAAATAATATTCAAATCCCAATTCTAATTTGTTTTAAAATTAAGCTTCCGATTTTGTTTAAAATGTTTTATAAGTAAATCTAATGCGAAACATAGGTTTTTAAAACTCTGATTTTATGTTATGAATTTTTAAAAATATCTGTCTTTTGTTAAATAATATTCAAAACACTCTTTATCTTTGCCTCAAAACTAAACTTAATGGAAAAAATATTCGACAACACTCAGGTTGCCTTTTCGTTAAAAAGCGATACCGAACTGGACAGGGCTTATTTTCTTTTTAAAATGATTGACAGTGAACCTTTAGTTAGAATTGGAACAGCTGTTACTAATTTTGCTATCAAAGCGCATCTTCCTGTTGAAGGTCTAATTCGTGCGACAGTTTTTGATCATTTTTGCGGTGGTGTGAATGAAGATGATTGTCTTACTGTAGTAGATAAAATGTTTACAAAAGGCGTTTCGTCTGTTTTGGATTATTCGGTTGAAGGAAAAGAAGAAGAAGAACAGTTTGATGCCGCTTTAGAAATGACTCTGAGAACAATCGAATTTGCCAAAGAACGCCTTGCGATTCCGTTTGCGGTTTTTAAACCAACTGGTTTAGGGCGTTTTGAATTGTATGAAAAATTAGGAGAAAAACAAACACTAACTTCAGCAGAAAAAGCAGAGTGGGATAGGGTTGTGGCCCGTTTTGATCAGGTTTGCAGTGAAGCGCACAAAAAGGATGTAGCCCTGCTCATTGACGGTGAAGAAAGCTGGATGCAGGATGCGGCAGATGATCTGGTAACCGAAATGATGCGAAAATACAATAAAGAAAAAGCTATCGTTTTTAATACATTGCAAATGTACCGCTGGGACCGTTTGGATTATTTGAAAAAACTGCATGAGGTTGCTAAAAAAGAAGGCTTTTATATAGGTATGAAATTAGTTCGGGGTGCATACATGGAAAAAGAAAACAAACGGGCAGAAGAAAAAGGATACGTTTCTCCAATTTGTGTTTCTAAACAAGCTACTGATGAAAATTATGATGCAGCTGTACACTATATGCTGGATTATCTGGATACCATGTCAATTTTTGCAGGAACTCATAACGAATTGAGCTCCTATAAACTGATGGAAATGATGCATGAAAAAGGGGTTGCCAAAAATGACAGCAGAATCTGGTTCGGACAATTATATGGCATGAGTGACAACATTAGTTATAATCTTGCCGAAAATGGTTATAATGTTGCAAAATATCTGCCCTTTGGTCCTGTCAAAGACGTCATGCCGTACCTGATTCGCCGTGCCGAAGAAAATACTTCTGTAGCTGGGCAAACAAGCCGCGAATTGTCGATGATTAAAGCAGAACGTAAAAGAAGAAAAGGAAAATAAAAAGTTTTAAAATTATTTTAAAACGGAAACCGTCTCACCAATTGAGACGGTTTTTTTTTGTTCATAACATTCACTTAATCAATAAAAAACAAAGAGTTAATCATAATGTAACTATTCCGTTAAGTACAAGATTTTACACTTAAATAGATTTGTACTAAATTAAAATTTACTAATATGATAAAATCTTTACTATTAAAACCCAACAACGCTACAACCAATTTTAAGTCAGAATTAATTCCTAATTTAAGAACAGGATTATTTTCGATTGTGGCAATATTATTTTTTTGCCAAAATAGCAGTGCTCAGACTTTAGATCTTTCGACTTACGTAAGAGTTGGCCGATATGATTTGCCGGAACCAACAAGAACGGCACATCCAACAAATAATTTACTGTGTCAGGAAGCTTCAGGAGTAACTTACAACTGGGATACCAATACGCTTTTTATTGTAGGCGACGGAACTACTTCTGTTACTCAGGTATCTTTAACGGGGCAACTTATAGACACCATGACACTGGCTCTGGGAAACAGCCCGCAGGGAACAGATTTTTATGACTCTGAGGGGATTACATATATTGGTAAAGGTCAGTTTGTAATGACAGAAGAACGCGACAGACAAGTGGTGCTGTTTACGTATGCAGCAGGAACAACGCTTACCCGAAATGATGCTAAAACCGTAAAATTAGGAACATTTGTTAATAATACAGGAACAGAAGGACTTTCTTATGATCCGTTGACGAATGGTTATATTGTTTTAAAAGAAATCTCACCAATGGGAATTTTCCAGACAGAAATCGATTTTGATGCAGGGACAGCTACAAATGGTTCGGCAACAACAGATAATTCAGTTAATCTTTTCGATCCTGCTTTATTAGGTTTTACAGATGTTGCTGACGTTTTTGCTTTATCAAATTTACCGGCATTGAACGGACAACCTTTATACAATAATTTATTGGTATTGAGTCAGGAAAATGCCAAAGTAGTGAATATAGACCGAAATGGAGTAATTTCAAGTACTTTAACTATCGTATCAGATCCGGGAAATCCTTTAGATGCAGCAAATCAGCAGCACGAAGGAATGACTATGGACCGTAATGGCAATTTATATATCGTTAACGAAAATGGCGGTGGCGATAGTGATCATCCGCAACTTTGGGTTTATGCTCCTTCTGCTTTGCCAAATCAGGCACCAACAGCTGTGGCTTTAGCTAATACAACAAACTCAGTTTTAGAAAATACAACTACTACATCTGCAGTTAAAATTTCCGATATCTTAGTTGCAGATGACGGGTTAGGAACAAATACGTTATCATTATCAGGTACAGATGCTGCTTTTTTTGAAATCATTGGTGCAGGATTGTATATTAAAGCAGGAACGGTATTGGATTATGAAAAAAAAGCGAGTTATGCTGTTACTGTAAGCGTAAATGATGCTGCTCTTGGTTCTACTCCTGATGCTTCTGTTAACTTTATCTTGTCAGTTACAGATGTTACCAATGAAGTAGAGCCAATTGCAACAATAAGCATTACGGAAGTTGCACCCTGGTCCAGCAGCAACGCATCAGTTGGTGCCGATTGGTTTGAAGTAACCAATAACGGAACTACAGATCTTGATATAACAGGCTGGAAATTCGACGACAGTTCTAAATCATTTGCTTCAGCTTTGGCTTTAAATGGAATCACCACTATTAAGGCAGGAGAATCTGTTATTTTCTTAGAAACGACAGCTTCTAATAATGCGACTGTTATAGCGGATTTTAAATCGGTTTGGTTTGGAACTGATATACCTTCTGGTTTACAAATAGGGAGTTATACCGGAACAGGAGCAGGATTAAGCACATCCGGAGATGAAGTAAACCTATATGATGCCAGCCAAAATATCAGGGCTAGTGTGTCTTTTAAAGTATCAACTACCAATGTAACATTTAATAATGCAGCCAGTCTTAACAATGCTGAAATTTCAACATTAAGCCAGATCGGAATTAATGATGCTTTTTCAGCCAAAAAAGATACGAATCAAATTGGTTCTCCGGGTACTACAGGAAAACTATTTATCTCTGAAGTAGCACCGTGGTCAAGTGGTGACAGTTCTGTTGGTGCTGACTGGTTCGAAATTACCAATACTAAAGCCGTAGCAGTTGATATTACAGGATGGAAAGTAGATGATAATTCACAATCACCTGCTGCTGCAGTAGCGTTAAACGGAATCACCAGTATTGCTCCGGGTGAATCTGTAATTTTTATTGAAACTGATAAATTAGCTGATAAAACTGAATTATTTTTAGAAAACTGGTTTGGTGCTAATCCTCCTTCAGGTTTGAAAATAGGAAACTATACCGGATCCGGAATAGGCTTTGGAACAAGTGGTGATCAGGTAAATTTATATAACGGAGTTAGCAGTACACCTGTAGCTTCTGTATTGTTTGGAGCTTCTCCAACAGGGACTTTTAAGACATTTGATAATACAGATGGACTTACAACTATACTTACACCGATTACACAATTAAGTGCAGCAGGTACTAACGGAGCATTTGTTGCTGCTAACAGCAGTACTGAAATAGGTTCTCCGGGTGTATTTGTTAAATCAAGCCCTAATTTAGGTATTGAGAATCCTTCAGAAATAAATGTTTCGTTTAAGGTAGTAGCTTATCCTGTGCCTTCCAGCTCAACTTTTCAATTAGATGTAACCTCAATCAATACTGATAAAATTGAAATAAACATTTATGATATGAACGGAAGATTAGTAGATAACTTTAAGTTCAATGACGTTTCTGAAGTTAATAACCAGGCAATAGGAAGTAATTATGCAGCCGGTGTTTACAATGTTGTTGTTATTCAGGGAGGAAACAGAAAAACAATCCGTGTGATTAAGACATAATAGTAAAATATTTTCCAAAAAAAGAAGCCGTTTCAAATAACAAGAAACGGCTTTTTTAATTTTATAAGTCTTTGGTGCTAAGAAAAAACAACTGTTTTGTTGCTGTAAACCATTGTTTTACGCTCGGCATGCAATTTTATGGCTCTGGCAAGAACAATTCGTTCCAGATCACGGCCTTTCATAATAAAGTCTTCAACAGAATGGATATGAGAAACACGTGCAATATCCTGTTCAATAATCGGGCCTTCGTCTAATTCTTCCGTTACGTAATGACTGGTGGCACCAATAATTTTTACTCCTCTTTTAAATGCCGAGTGGTAAGGTTTCGCACCCGGGAAAGCTGGTAAAAACGAATGATGGATATTAATAATTTTATTTTCGTAAAGCGAAATCAAACCAGGGGTGATAATCTGCATATAGCGCGCCAGAACAATGAAATTAATTTTATATTTTTTTAACAGTTCAATTTGTTTGGCTTCACCTTCTTCCTTATTCTCTTTGGTAAAAGGAACACAATGAAAGGGAATATCAAAACGCTCCGCAATAGAACGTAAATCGTTATGATTGCTGATGATTACAGGAATCTCAACATTGATCTCACCGGCACTGTAACGTCCTAAAATATCAAACAGACAGTGATCGTATTTAGATACAAACAATGCCATTTTGGGTTTCTGCTCCTGATTGTATAAATCCCAGGACATGTTGAAATCTGCTGCAATTGTCTGGTCAAAATCGGCTTTTAAACTTTCAATGGTAATATTTTGATTGGTTAATTCACATTCTAATCGCATAAAAAACACATTCTGTTCTCTGTCAACATGCTGGTCGATATAGGTAATGTTTCCTTCTACTTTTGCAATAAATGCTGTTACTGCAGCAATAATTCCTTTTTGATCCTTGCAGTGAATCAGAATAGTTATTTTTTGCATTTAATTTTTTGGTTAATCGGTTAATGGCTTATTTGTTGTCCTGCATAGCAAAAACACTTTTTAATAAAGGTGTAGTTCTCTCACTAATGTTATTGCGGATTTCCTTTTCTTCTACGGCAATCATTTTAAAAACGCCTGATAAAGCCTGATTGGTAGTATAATCTGTCAGGTCGGGATTGATTTTTTTAACAAGCGGAATAGTATTGTATTTTGTAATGATTTTTGTCCATACAGCGTCGGCACCTACTTTCTCAAATGAGTTCTTAATTACCGGATTAAATTTGGAGTACAATGCAGTTGTTGTACTTCCTTGTAAGTAACTTGTTGCAGCGCTGTCGTTACCTAACAAAATATTTTTAGCATCTGTAAAAGTCATGTTTTTTACTGCAGATACAAAGATTGGAGTTGCTTCTTTTACAGCGTCTTCAGCTGCACGGTTCAGCATTTTGATGCCTTCATCAGCAAGGGAGCTAAGACCGACTTTACGTAAGGTTGCATCCACTTTTTGTAATTCAGCAGGCATCAGAATTTTCACAGCTTCATTTTTATAGAAACCATCAACAGCGGTAAGTTTGCTAACTTGTTGGGTAATTCCTTTGTTTAAAGCTTCTTTTAAGCCCGCAGCGATATCTGCCCCTCCAACGCCCGGGATTTGCGAAGTTATTTGCGGCAATTGATTTAAAGTTTGTTGTACCTGCGCGCAGGAATTAAGAGAAAATGCTACGACAAGAAGTAAAATCTTTTTCATTAAATGGGTTTTATTAAGTTTCAAAAATACTACTTATTCAAAAACAAAGCCACAATTTTATTTCAGGAGCACAAACATTTTGTTTCATAATTAACTTTTGTCCTGCTGTCCACTAAATTCCGCGCAGAAAAAGCGCGGGATACCGTTCCCATCAGGGCTATTTCAGAAATTTTAGTTTTCAGAAGACGTATTTTGAATTGGTAAAACAAAAAAAGCCATCCAAATTAGGACAGCTTTTCTATAAAAACATTTTTTTTAAAACTTTAGAATGATCCGCAGATATTACCGGAAAATGTAGCTCCCGCATTGGCAGAAATATCAGATTTAACTGCAGAGGCATTCAGCGTTACAATACTGTATGGAGGAGTAAAAGCCGTATTCTTTCCTGCTTTGTTGCCACTGGTATTGGTGAAAATATTTCCAGATGTAACTGTTACGGCAGTAAGTCCGGTCATTAATTCGATTGGAGTTTTTACATTTTCAAAAACGTTATTTTCAACTTTTATATTCGCCTCAAAACCTGCAGCAATACATTTGTTGCTAACAGAGCTATTGAAATAACTATTGATGATATGTACCTTTCCAAATCGAACTCTTGGCATTCTTTCCTTACATCCGCTTGCCCACCAGCAGCGTGCAAATGTAATTCTTAATGTTCCGCGATCACCTGTAGCACTGTCGCTTGAACCAATAAGATTAGAATATCTGTGGTCATCTGAACCTCCTGAACCTCCTGCTTTTGGAGCTTTTAAGTATGTAAATTTGGTATAGGTAACACTTATATAATCTGATTTGTTTTTGATGTCAAAGTTTCCGTCAACACCGTCTCTGAATTCGCAGTGATCTACCCATACATTCTGGCAGTTGTCCAGAGTGGCATTGTCCCAGCCATCTGTATCGTAAGCTCCCGGACCTTCAAAAATCAGGTTTCTGATAATGATGTTTTTACATCCTTTAAAGTAAATAATACCGGAGCCATCCTTAGTCTGATTTGTTGATACCAGTTTTGCACCGCTGGTACCGTAAATGGTTTTTCCGGTTTGGTTTTGAAATGATAACCGGGCAGAAACAGTAATCGTTCCGGACACTTTTATCACTTTCACGGAAGTGTTTTCAATTGCAGATTTCAATTGGGCATAAGTAGTTACGGCTGTCTCTGCAGATGTGCCTCCACCTGTTGTTCCTCCATTTTGAGAAGCCCATCCGGGAACTTCAGAGCAAATACCTACTTTAGAAGTCGAAGCAGAAACTGCCTGATTGGAGCTTAAAGCAGCTTCATCAGCACTCTGTTCGGTTATGTCATCTGTGTTGCAGCCTGCAAAGCTTAATGCAATCGCAAATAGCGAAATAGCAAATTTGGTTTTAAATTTCATAATAGTTTTTGTTTGGTTATTACTATGTTTGATAGTAATGCAAAGATGTTTATTAAATCCTGTATAAATATTGAACTTGTTCAATTATTTTGTAATTAATTTGAATATTTGATTTTTTTTATATAATTATTCTGAGTATAATATAATTTTTATATTTTTACGTAATCGATTACATTGTTTAAATTCACCCTGTCAAATGCATTAAGTTTATAATTTTAATTAAGAAATAATTAAAAAGATGTACGAACAACTAAGGAAGAATATTGAAAGAAAAATCACTCTTACTGATCAGGAATGGAGTTTGATAGTTGAAAAAACAGAATTCATTAAATTGAAAAAGAATGAATTCCTGCAGATCCAGGATTCAAATAATGCTTATGAGGGTTTCATCATGAAAGGCGCTTGTAAAACCTATATTTTGAATGAAAACGGAACTGAAAGCGTTATTTTCTTCTCTTTTGAAAACGAATGGATGTGCGATCTGGAGAGTTTCTATTACCATAAATTGACTAAATACAATATCAAGGCTATAGAAGACAGTGAGATACTGGTCATCAATAAATCAAACAAGGCATTGTTGTTTAAACAGGTTCCAAAATTGATTCAGTTCCATATTCTCATGGTAGAAAGGGCTAATATTGCGATACAGGAAAGGCTTCTTGATGTTTTGAACAAAACCTCAAAACAGCGCTATATCGAGTTTGTAAAAAAGTATCCTCAAAAGACGCAAAAAATAAATAATAAAAATTTGTCTTCTTATTTAGGTGTAACCCACGAATTTTTATCAAAAATCAAAAGAAGTTTTTAATACCAAACTTGCACTACTGTAATTTTTTTGATTAGTAATAAAGCTAATTGGTATAAATTCAGTTTTATATTTTTATCTCAAAATATTTTTGATAAAGAGAGTCCGTATGTCTGTGTTGTAAATATTTTTGTTAATGTAGAACTTTTGTTTCATTGAATTATTGAAATATTTTGTAGATTGCGCTATAAAATTATCATATTCGTAAAATGGAACTTCAAAAAACATATATTCCTAAAAATAAAGTAAGAATTGTAACTGCGGCTTCGCTTTTTGACGGACATGATGCCGCAATAAATATTATGCGCCGAATTATTCAGTCAACCGGTGTTGAAGTAATCCATTTAGGACATGACCGAAGCGTTGAAGAAGTGGTTAATACCGCAATCCAGGAAGACGCCAATGCTATTGCCATGACTTCTTATCAAGGCGGACACAATGAATACTTTAAATACATGTATGACCTGCTTCATGAAAAAGGAGCGGGACACATTAAAATTTTTGGTGGAGGAGGAGGTGTAATTTTACCTGGTGAAATAGAAGAATTGCACGAATATGGCATTGCACGAATATATTCCCCTGATGATGGCCGTTCTTTAGGACTTCAGGGCATGATTAATGATCTGGTGGAACGTGCCGATTTTCCAATTGGAGATAAACTGAACGGAGAAATCGATCATATCGAAAATAAAGTGCCAACCGCAATTGCACGCTTGATTTCGGCGGCAGAAAATTTCCCTGAAATTGCAAAATCAGCTTTTGACACAATTCACGAAATAAACACCAATTCCAAAATTCCGGTTTTGGGAATCACAGGAACGGGAGGCGCCGGAAAATCTTCTTTGGTTGATGAATTGGTTCGCCGTTTTCTAATTGATTTCCCGGAAAAAACAATCGGATTGATTTCTGTGGATCCCTCAAAAAGAAAAACCGGAGGAGCACTTTTAGGAGACAGAATCCGAATGAATGCTATCAATAATCCTCGTGTATATATGCGTTCGCTGGCAACACGTCAGTCAAATCTGGCTTTATCTAAATATGTAGCCGAAGCGATTCAGGTTTTGAAAGCCGCAAAATACGATTTGATTATTCTGGAAACTTCAGGAATCGGTCAGTCGGATACCGAGATTATGGATCATTCAGACGTTTCTTTATATGTAATGACGCCGGAATTTGGAGCTGCAACACAACTGGAGAAAATCGATATGCTTGATTTTGCCGATTTAGTAGCTTTAAATAAATTTGATAAACGCGGTGCGCTTGATGCACTGCGCGATGTAAAAAAACAATATCAGAGAAACCATAATCTTTGGGATAAAAATCCGGATGAAATGCCGGTTTTCGGAACGATTGCTTCGCAGTTTAACGATCCGGGAATGAATACGCTTTATAAAGCAATCATGGATAAAGTGGCAGAGAAAACCGATTCTGACCTGAAATCGACTTTTGAAATCACGAAAGAAATGAGTGAAAAGGTATTCGTAATTCCGCCAGGAAGAACGCGTTATTTGTCTGAAATTGCTGAGAATAACAGAAGTTATGATGAAACAGCACTTTCGCAGCAAAAAGTAGCTCAGAAATTATACGGAATTTTCAAAACGATTGAATCTGTTTCTGGAAAAATTCCTCAAATTACAAAAGCAGGAATTGATGACAATAGTGTCATCATGAGCGGAGTCGAAGGACCAGACGAAAACAGAATCTTTTTAAATCTGTTGCTGAATCAGTTTGATAAAGTAAAAATGGATTTAGATCCGTACAATTGGGAAATTATCCTGAATTGGGCTGATAAAGTAGCTAAATACAAAAATCCGGTGTACTCGTTTAAAGTTCGTGATAAAGAAATCAAAATCGCGACACATTCTGAAAGTTTATCGCATTTGCAGATCCCTAAAATTGCTTTGCCTAAATATGAAGGCTGGGGCGATATTTTGCGCTGGAATTTACAGGAAAATGTTCCCGGCGAATTTCCTTTTGCTTCGGGATTATATCCGTTTAAGCGTGAAGGCGAAGATCCGTCCAGAATGTTTGCGGGCGAGGGCGGACCGGAAAGAACCAACAAGCGTTTTCATTATGTAAGTGCCGGAATGCCTGCAAAACGTCTTTCAACTGCTTTTGATAGTGTTACTTTATACGGAAATGATCCCGATTTACGTCCTGATATTTATGGAAAAATTGGAAATGCAGGAGTTTCAATTTGTTGTTTAGACGATGCTAAAAAACTCTATTCAGGTTTTGATCTGGTGCATGCGTTGACTTCCGTAAGTATGACAATTAACGGACCTGCGCCAATGCTGTTAGGTTTCTTTATGAATGCGGCAATCGATCAGCAATGCGAATTATACATTAAAGACAATTATCTGGAAAAAGAAGTTGAAGCCAAAATTAACAAAATATACAAAGAAAAAGGAATAGAGCGTCCGCACTATCAGGGCGATTTACCCAAAGGAAATAATGGTTTGGGTTTAATGCTTTTAGGAGCTACCGGAGATCAGGTTTTGCCTTTGGATATTTATAACGAAATAAAAAGGAGAACCTTGTCTCAGGTTCGGGGAACGGTCCAGGCGGATATTCTAAAAGAAGATCAGGCGCAGAATACCTGTATTTTCTCAACCGAATTTGCACTGCGATTAATGGGCGACGTTCAGGAATATTTTATCAATAAAAATGTTCGTAATTTTTATTCGGTTTCAATTTCAGGATATCATATTGCAGAAGCGGGAGCAAACCCAATTACGCAATTGGCCTTTACGCTTTCGAATGGTTTCACTTACGTGGAATATTATTTGAGCCGCGGCATGAACATCAATGATTTTGGACCCAATTTATCGTTCTTCTTCTCCAACGGTATAGATCCGGAATATTCGGTAATTGGTCGTGTGGCGCGTAAAATCTGGGCAAAAGCCATGAAACTGAAATACGGAGCCAACGAAAGAGCGCAAATGCTGAAATACCATATTCAGACTTCCGGGCGTTCGCTGCATGCACAGGAAATTGATTTCAACGATATCAGAACGACGTTGCAGGCTTTGTATGCGATTTACGACAACTGTAATTCATTGCATACCAACGCTTACGACGAAGCGATTACAACACCAACAGAAGAATCAGTTCGTCGAGCCATGGCGATTCAGCTAATTATCAATAAAGAATTAGGTCTGGCGAAAAACGAAAACCCAATTCAGGGTTCCTTCATCATCGAAGAATTAACCGATTTAGTTGAAGATGCCGTTTTGCAGGAATTTGACAGAATCACAGAGCGAGGCGGAGTTCTGGGCGCAATGGAAACCATGTACCAGCGCTCTAAAATTCAGGAAGAAAGTTTGTATTACGAAACCTTAAAACACAATGGCGATTTCCCAATTGTGGGTGTAAACACATTCCTGAGTTCAAAAGGTTCGCCAACGGTAATTCCTGCAGAAGTTATCCGCGCCACCGAAGAAGAAAAACAATACCAGATTAAGATGCTGGAGAACCTGCATAATTTCCACGAAGCAAAAGTAAATGAACATTTAAGCCAGTTACAAGAAGCCGCAATTAAAAATGAAAACTTATTCGATCATTTGATGGAAGCTACAAAGGTTTGTTCTTTAGGGCAGATTACTTCGGCTTTGTTTGAGGTAGGAGGGCAGTATAGAAGGAATATGTAAAGTTTAATTATATCAAAAAAACCTCTCGGATGATGAGAGGTTTTTTGATTATAAATTTTCTTCTAGTAAAAGATCAATTATGATGTCTTTCTCGAGAACTGAATCAGGATCAATTAATGGAATAAATATTCCATTAATATCAGTTCCTTCTGTTTTTGCGTGTAAAATTCCGCGAGCCACTCCGATTGCTACTACAAGCATTAATCTAGCTGTAGCAAAAGGTAAGGTAAATGTTTTTTTCTTTTTATTTAGAAGTTTTTTAAAGCCTTCTTCGTCAGCTTTGAAATGAGCACCTGCTTCTATAACTAAAAGTTCATTATTGTCTTTTTTTATTTCAAATTTAAAGAGACACCCTAATATTGATTTGGAAGCATCAACACCTAACTGTATCGTATTATTCATTGCCCCTTCGGTTTTTTTAAATTCAGAAAACAGGTTTTCTGAACAAAAAAACTGTTCTGTGGTGAGCTTTAGCAATGATACTTCGAGTTTACTTCGTGTAGCCATTTTGAATTTAATTGTTTTTGATTCGGATAAGTAATTTTTTCAACATAAATATTATTAGAACCAATTTTTTGTCTCTTGCTTTCTAATTTAATAGTTACTTGTGCTTTTTCTTGTTTTTTAGGTTGTAAATCAGGTATTTCAATTAATTTTATCCCTAATACCTTTTGAATTTTGAATATTGTTTCAAGGCCTAAATTTTGTTTTGATCTTAATAGCTTTGAAACGTATTGTTTTGTAACTCCAAGTTCTTCAGCTAATTTTGATTTTTTCCAACCAAGTTCTTCAAGTCTTGTTATAATTCTCAAAGAAAGTTCAAAGAAGAAATCGTCGGATTCTTCATTTTCCAATTTTAATTGAAATTCTTCTTTCCAAGAATGTTCGGAAGTAGATTTTTCAATAAGCTGTTTTAGTATTTTATTGTTTTCCATAATAAGTTATAAATCGAGATAACATAATTCAATTTGGTCGTCATCCCCAGACCTAAGATATTCTTCAGCCTGTTTTAATCTTAATTTCTGCTCCCT
The DNA here is from genome assembly GCF_010645065.1 of Flavobacterium fluviatile. Lineage (GTDB taxonomy): Bacteria > Bacteroidota > Bacteroidia > Flavobacteriales > Flavobacteriaceae > Flavobacterium > Flavobacterium fluviatile. The sequence continues at coordinate 121,919 of NZ_JAADZW010000005.1, forward strand.
CAAATGTGGTGGAGACATTCCGCTTGTAAGTTTAATACCTCCACCCGTAATTACATAAGTGTTTTTAGAACAGCGAATTGCGTAAATCCTTAGCCAATTATGATGCAATAAGCCTTTTCCTTTATTCCATTCTAGATTTCTAATCTCCATCTACTAAAGGCTTAAAATAATCTGAGAGAATTTTAAAATCATCATTTTGACCATTTGCAATAGCTAAAATTGTTTTCATCATATCTTTTGCTTGAATTCTTGTATTGCGAACAGCATTAGCAACAGAAATACCTCCCCAAATTTTTCTATTTTGATCGTCAATTCTATTTAGATCATCTAGATTTTGTGAAAAAAACTTATAAAGCCAGAGTGGGTCTCCCCAATTATTAAATAGTTTTTGAAATTCATTTTTGCTCTCACCTTCATATTTAACGGAATATAATACATCAGGTATTAAACATACAAGTTTAAATTTACGATATTTAGTCATAAAAATCAACTTATAGGTTTATTTTGCACAAATATTGATTATTAAAATGGTATTAGCAAATTTTTACCCGTCAAATTCTATAAATTTGTTATTAATATTTTATACATTTAATAAATAGTTTAAAAAAGAAAGTAAACTGTTTTCTATCCATAGAATGTTTTTAGATAGATTTTTCCCCACTAACGTAAGCATCACGCTCGTGATTACAAAGCTTGATTTGAAAGTTGATGATAAAAAACCTCTCAAAAACGAGAGATTTTTATATATTTTAGAAATCCATAAAAAGAAAAAAAATCAAACCTTCTTCTTCACCAGTTTCAGTTTTTCAAGAACAGCATCGGCCTTTTCATTTTTACAAATAAACCGTAGAGATTCGGCATAACGATAAATATATTCAGGTGCTAAATCCAAAGTCAGCAAAAAAAGTTTACTGTACCATTCGGCAGCTTTTCCAGTTTAAAATGCCAATAAGACGGATCTCCTAATTTTTGAAATAAATCTACAGACTTGTAGCCTTTTGCAGCAATTCTTTCATACGTTTTCATTACATCAACATAAGCATAAGTGTCACTTACTTTGTCTGTAATAAAAACTTTTTCACTTTGGTCAGCAGCGCTAAATGAAAAAAAAGTCCCTAAAACTAAAATAACAAGTCTTTTTTGCATAAGCATCGGTTTAAGAGAATCGTTAGGTATTTTTTGTTTTTGTTTTGACAAATGTATGTAAATCAGCGATATAAGGTGTTTTTGAGTTCTTTTTTTATGAATTTTAACTATTTCTGGTGTGTTATTTAAAGTTTCAGACATTTTTAATACAGAAAAATGTTCAATAAAAAGAGTATGATACTTCGTTGGTGAAATAGAATAAAATAGCTTAATTCAAAGAATTAAAATCTAATTTGATCTGCAGAATCCTTTAAAATCTGCGTGAAATACTTTTGCGTATTTATTTTTCACGCAGATTTAAACAGATTAAAGCAGATTTAGAGATTTAATCTAAGCTGATATGATAGAACTGAAAAAAAACAATTTCACGCAACGGGTTATATGATGTAACTTTATAGATTCAACCATCGATCGTTATGACTATCCAGGAATATTCAAATAAAATGAACAATTTGAGAGTAGAGGAGATTCCCCAGCTTTCAGATGATACTGATATAGAAAATGCTGTTTTAAAAGTTTTACAGCATACTAACATAGCTTATTTTCCTATTGAAACTCTCTTTAAACAATCAACTACTGAGACGGTTATGCTAAATAGTGAAATTATCAAATTATTTGCAGATCGTTTGGGTTTAATCTTTTCAAATGAAAAGGAATCCGGAAATGTCTGCTTTGCCAATAGCAGTGATTTACGTTTGGAATTCAAACAAAACTTCACAGCAACAGAACTATTGGATTATATGTATGCTTTTGCACACACTTCTTTTTATAAAGAATTTCAAAAAATAGCCATTCCGTCAGAAGCTGACAGTTTTTGGAAACTGGTAGAAATTGGTTCCCTTTTGCGTAAAGAAAACACATAAAAAAAAACAGTCCCTTGCGAAACTGTTTTTTACAAAAAAAATTGGGGGCAAAATATGGTTAGCGGCGAAAAGCAGGACTTTCGTTTACTGACTGATCTAACGCAATTGTTTTTGATTTTTTTGTAGAAACGGTAATTTTGTGGTTTACCTCTTTATTGTTTTCCAAAACCTTTAGGTAATAAGTTCCGGCAGGATACGTTTCAAGACTTAAGGTTTTTGAAACTTCTAATTCATTGGCAGAAAATTCTCCTGTGTAAAGCAAATTTTGTTTTTCATCCAGGATTGAAAAATTTGATTTTTCATCAGCGTTTAATGTAAAGCTCACTACTTTTCCATTTCCGGTTTTTATATACAGGATATAATCTCCTTTTTCATTACCTGCATAGGTACTTAGTGTTGTTAAAAATACAGCTACAACAAAGCTCAGTTTTAGAATTTGTTTCATCTCTTTTTTTTAATTTTAATTTTCTATTTCGTGGTATTGGCAAAACTACAAATTGTTCCTTTATCTCAAAATTTTTATTGCTTTTTTTATTAACAGTAAGTTGTTGAATTAAAAGTATTTGTGTCTATTTATTAATGCATATACGGTTTTGTTAAGAGTAGGGTTTTATTTTTTTAAATTATTTTCAATATTTTAACATTCAGGGTGTTATGTTTTTTAAGTAAAATTTTGTTAAATTATTTTAATTTTTCATATTTATTTTTAGATGTGAGAAATATATAACAAAAAAAACAGCTCAAGAACCACCATGAGCTGTTTTAAAAACCATTAAGTTTTAAACTTTACTAACTATCTAACCTCATTTTATACTCTATGAAAAGTATAAACTTTTTAGCGTACTGCTACGCTTGTATTTTCAGTTGGGTTCGCCTTATAAACCGATGAAATTGCTTTTGCTGATATAACTGTAATATCACCTTTTATTGTAATTTCATGTTTTGTTGTTTTTACGCTATCTTCAATCTTTAAGATATAAGTTCCTGATGGAAATTCTTCAAAGCTGAAAGTTCTAAGGATTCCGCTTTTACCTGAAGCTTTTTCAGAATAAATCAGATTACCTTCCTGATCATAGATTGATAAAGTGGCTTTCGTTGTGTTGTTAATGGCAAAAGTCACTTCTTTACCATTTCGTTTGATTACATGAAGCGCAAAATCCTTATTACCGTCAATTGCATAAGTACTGACTCCTGCAAAAAACAATGCTGCTACTAAACTTAATTTTAACATCTTTTTCATGATTATATTTTTTTAAATTACTGTTCTTATTTTATACTGCTAAATTACTTCAACTATGCGGTAAATTGCACCACTGTATTTTCTGATTTATATGCTATATTCTCATTTACGAAACCGTTATAGGTTAAAAGATGAATTATTTTTATCGATAATGTTAATTTGGTTACAATTTTTTAATGTTTTATTCATCTTCAAAATTTTATAACTATGATGTTGTTTATTTTTGCTGCCTTAAAAAACAGTTATTAATGGTTTTGCCTGAAATAAAAAAACAGCCCTGGTGGAGCTGTTTTAAAACTATTATGTTTGGATTGATTATCTCGCTGCTACATTTGTATTTTTACCAGAAAATCCTGTTTTGTAAACTGATGAAATTGCTTTTGATGATAATACTGTGATATCACCATTAATGGTAATTTCGTGTTTTGTTGTTTTTACGCTGTCCTCTACTTCTAAGAAATAAGTTCCTGATGGAAATTCCTCGAAGCTGAAAGTTTTTAAGATTCCGTTTTTACCTGAAGCTTTTTCAGAATAGATCAGATTGCCTTCGTTGTCATAAATTGATAAGTTTGCTTTTGTAGTATTGTTTAATCCAAAAGTAACTGTAGTACCTTCTCTTTTAATTACGTGAAGAGTAGAATCTTCAGTTCCGTCAATTGCATAAGTACTAATTCCTGAAAAAAGTACTGCTGCTACTATACTTAATCTTAACATCTTTTTCATGATTATATTTTTTTAAATTACTGTTCTTATTTTATACTGCTAAATTACTTCAACTAAGCGGTAAATTGCACCACTCTATTTTCTGATTTATATGCTATATTCTCATTTACGAAACCGTTATAGGTTAAAAGATGAATTATTTTTATCGATAATGTTAATTTGGTTACAATTTTTTAATGTTTTATTCATCTTCAAAATTTTATAACTATGATGTTGTTTATTTTTGCTGCCTTAAAAAACAGTTATTAATGGTTTTGCCTGAAATAAAAAAACAGCCCTGGTGGAGCTGTTTTAAAACTATTATGTTTGGATTGATTATCTCGCTGCTACATTTGTATTTTTACCAGAAAATCCTGTTTTGTAAACTGATGAAATTGCTTTTGATGATAATACTGTGATATCACCATTAATGGTAATTTCGTGTTTTGTTGTTTTTACGCTGTCCTCTACTTCTAAGAAATAAGTTCCTGATGGAAATTCCTCGAAGCTGAAAGTTTTTAAGATTCCGTTTTTACCTGAAGCTTTTTCAGAATAGATCAGATTGCCTTCGTTGTCATAAATTGATAAGTTTGCTTTTGTAGTATTGTTTAATCCAAAAGTAACTGTAGTACCTTCTCTTTTAATTACGTGAAGAGTAGAATCTTCAGTTCCGTCAATTGCATAAGTACTAATTCCTGAAAAAAGTACTGCTGCTACTATACTTAATTTTAACATCTTTTTCATGGCTTTATTTTTTTAAATTACTGTTCTGATTTTATACTGCTAAATTACTTCAACTAAGCAGTAAAATGCACCACTGTATTTTCTGATATATATGCTGTATTCTCATTTACGAAACCGTTATAGGTTAAAATTTATATTATTAATACTCCTGATGTTAATTTGATGATTATTTAACAAATCTATGAACTTAATTACAGATGAAGAGAAGGACTGCTTTTTTTAAAATCATCACTAAAAAAGGCATAAAAAAAACAGCTCAAGAACCACCAGGAGCTGTTTCAAAAACCGTTAAGTTTTAAACTTTACTAACTATCTAACCTCATTTTTATACTTTATGAAAAGTATAAACTTTTTTAGCGTACTGCTACGCTTGTATTTTTATCAGTAGATTTCTCTTTGTAAACTGATGAAATTGCTTTTGATGATAAAACTACTTTGTTATAAGAAACAGTAATTTCATGTTTCGTAGTTTTTACACTATCTTCTATTTTTAAGATATAAGTTCCTTCCGGGAAACCTTCAAATGTCATTCTTTTTAAGATTCCGTCTTTTCCTGAAGCATTTTCAGAATAAAGTATAGTTCCATCCTGATCGTAGATTACTAATTTAGCTTCTGTTACCCTGTTCAGACCAAATGTAACTTCATTACCGTTTTCTTTGATTACATGAAGTATGTAATCGTTACCATCAATTGCATAACTACTTATTCCTGAAAAAAGTACTGCTACTACTAAACTTAATTTTAAGATATTTTTCATGACTATATTGTTTAAATTATTGTTCTGATTTTATACTGCTAAATTACTTCAACAAATCAGTAAAGTACACAACTGTGTTTTCTGATATATGTGCTGTATTCTCATTTACGAAACCGTTATAGGTTAAAATTTGAATTATTAATACTCCTAATGTTAATTTGATATTTATTTAACAAACTTTAAAAATCTCTTACAGGTAATAAAACGAATGATTTTTGAATTGTCCATAAATAAAAGACAAAAAAAAACAGCTCAAGAACCACCAAGAGCTGTTTCAAAACCGTTAAGTTTTAAACTTTACTAACTATCTAACCTCATTTTATACTTTATGAAAAGCATAAACTTTTTTAGCGTACTGCCACGCTGGTATTTTCTGCAGAGAATCCTGCTTTATAAACTGAAGAAACTGCTTTTGCTGATAATGCCGTAGTATTATTAGTTATAGTAATTTCATGTTTTGTTGTTTTTACACTATCTTCTATTTCTAAGAAATAAGTTCCAGCCGGAAATTCTTCGAAACTGAATGTTTTTAAGATTCCGTGTTTGCCGGAAGCTTTTTCAGAATAGATAAGGTTGCCGTCCTGATCATAAATTGATAAGTTTGCTTTTGTTGTATTGTTTAATCCAAAAGTTACTTCCTTGCCGTTTTCTTTAATTACATGAAGAACATAATCTCTGCCGTCAATTGCGTAAGTATTGATTCCTGCAAAAAGTATTGCTGCTACTACACTTGATTTTAATAACTTTTTCATGATTATATTTTTTAAATTATTGTTCTAATTCTATAGTGCTAAATTACTTCAACAGGTTGCTATAATGCACAACTGTATTTTCTAATTTATATGCTGTATTCTCATTTACGAAACCGTTATATGTTAAAATTTAAATTATTCTTGGTCTTTTGGTTGATTTGGTTATTATTTTTTAATGTTTTGAAGGTAATTGTGAATCTGAAAACTAATAAATCTTTTTTGTTGATATTTCATAAATTTTGTATCTATAAAATACAATAATTATAATTTTTAACTACTTTTTAATTTAAGATGATTCAATAATATACGTATATGACAGTGTTTTTTTAAATAAAAACTTTAAAATAGAAGAATATAATGGTAATTTGAGAACAAACAGGTTTTGGGACAAACAACACTTTTCATTTATAAATTGATAGAAAGTTCGCTGTTTATAAGTTCTTTTTTTAAATATAATAAATATCTTAACTTTCTAATATTTACAAAATGTTAGACATAAAAAAACAGCCCAATAACCACTATGAGCTGTTCTCAAAAACAATGTATGATTTAATTATTCCAGCTATCTGCCATTTTATACGATTAATAAAAATCGTAAGTTTTTCTAACGTACTGCTACGTTATCATTTTTAGCAGCAAACCCGCCCTTGTAAACTGATGAAACTGCTTTTGCAGATAAAATGGTTGTGTTACCTGTAACAGTGATTTCATGTTTTACTCTTTTAATATTGTCTTCTGCTTCCAGGTAATAGGTTCCTTCCGGAAATTCTTCAAGGCTAAAGGTTCTTAGAATTCCATCTTTGCCTGAAGCGTTTTCAGAATAAATCAGGTTCCCATCCTGATCATAGATGGCTAATTTTACTTTTGTTACTTTGTTCATTGCAAAAGTGATTAGCTTTCCGTTCCCTTTTAGTACATGAAGATTAAAGTCTTCATTACCATCAATTGCGTAAATACTCGTTCCTGTAAAAAGAACCGCACATACTAAACTTAATTTTAAAATCTTTTTCATAGCTTTAGTTTTTAAATTAATAGTTCTAATTGTCTGATGCTAAATTACTTCAGTGAATAATAATTTAGTATGGCAGAGTTTGCTGATTTCAATGCTATATTCTCATTTACGAAAGCGTTGTAGGTTAAAATTTGAATTATTTTAGGTATTTTTGTTAATTTTGTTTTTATTATTTAATCTTTTTGAAATGAAACCAATTGCCCCAGCTCTTGAAATAATATCAAACTCATACGGAAGTTCTTTTACCTATACCAAACATGCGCATAAGACTAATAGTAAGTCGCATTTACTGCATTACCACCCCGAAATTGAAATTGTCTTTGTAAATGGCGGTGCTGGGAAAAGGCAGATAGGAAGCCATATTTCGTATTACACCAATGGTTCGTTGATTTTGATAGGTTCTAACTTGCCTCATTGTGGTTTTACCAACGAAAAAACAGGTAATAAAGACGAAACTGTGATTCATTTCAAACCAGACTTTTTGGGAAATGAATTTTTTGGTATACCTGAAATGAAAAAAATTCAAAAATTGCTGGAACAGGCCAAAGCCGGAATTGCGTTTGGTGGGGAAACGAAAAAGTTAATCGGAACCAGAATGGAACTGATGGAGAACAAATCTCCGTTTGAACGTTTCCTGACTCTTTTGAGCATCTTAAAAGATCTGGCTTCTTCTGAAGAATATACTATTTTAAATGCAGATGGATTCCTGATGGAAATGCAGGTGCCCGACAATGACCGGATGAATATTGTATTTAGTTATGTAAAAGATCATTTTCAGGAACCTATATCAGTAGATGAAATTTCTAAACTGGTGAGTATGACAACACCGTCTTTTTGCCGTTATTTTAAAAAAATATCCAATAAAACCTTCACCGAATTCGTAAATGAATACCGTTTGGTACATGCTTCTAAGCTTTTAGCAGAAAAACCTATCAGTATAAATGAGGTTTGTTATGAAAGTGGATTTAATAATTTCAGTCATTTCAGTAAGTCCTTTAAGCAATATACAGGAAAAAGCGCTTCAGAATACAGACAAGAGCACAGGGCTACTATTATGTAAAGACTAATTTTAGCGTGCCAAACCTTAACCATCAATTTAGCTGATGGTTTTTTTATGCCTTTTTTGAACATAAAGATTTATATTTATGATTCATAAAAACTTAAAACTATAAAAAACTATGAGACATTTTAAAATACTGCTTTTTGCCTGTATAATCAGTGTCGGAAACTGTTATGCTGCGAAAGTGGATACATTAGAGGTTGCCAGTACAACAATGAATAGAACCTACAAAGCAGCTGTTGTACTGCCTAATTCATATGCTAAAAGTAAAACAGCATTCCCAGTAATGTATTTATTGCATGGTGCTTACGGACATTTTGGTGACTGGCTGAAAAATACACCAAATAAAGAACTTGTAAAAAACTTAGCAGACCAATATAATCTGATTATTGTAATGCCCGAAGGCGAAACGTTTAGTTTTTATATCGACAGTCCGGTCAATACAGGAAGCCAGTTTGAAACTTTTATTACCAAAGAAGTGATTCAGAAAATCGATAAAACATACAGAACCATTGCCAATAAAAACGGGCGTGTCATTACCGGACTTTCTATGGGAGGTCACGGAGCATTGTACTTGTCCGCCAGAAATCCTGATTTATTTTGTGCTGCCGGAAGCATGAGTGGCGCGGTCGACATGAGTGTAATGCTGAATCGGGATTCTGCTGCTCAGGTGCTTAAATTAATTGAACCTGTTTTTGGTGAGAGGAGTAATGACATAAAAATGTATGAGCGGCATGCCGTTTTAAATATGATAGATGAAATAAAAGCCAATAAACTGCCACTGATTATTGATTGTGGTGTTGATGATTTTTTAATAGAACCAAATAAAGAACTGCACAGAAGACTGGTATACAATAAGGTAGAGCATGATTATACGGAAAGACCCGGCGCGCACACCTGGGAATATTGGGAAAATGCATTGCCATATCATGTATTGTTTTTTAATAAAATACTGCTTAAAAATCAGGAAGTTGTAAAAAAATGATAGGATTTTAATAATGAAGTGGCTCAAAAACTTTTTTTGGTTTGATTTTTGGTTTAACTTTAATATATAAATTTTAAAATAAAAAATTATGAAAAAGATATTGACCCTTTTTGCAGTTGTTGGATTATTTGCATTCTCCGGTTGTTCGGATGATGATAATGATGTTGATTATGATACAATTAGTGAAGTTTTTCAATTAAGTAATGTAAATTTCGGCTATAATGCTACAGATGGATATAATATATATGAAGAATTAGATCCTTTACTCTTTAATGATGATGTTATTTTAATTTATAGAAAAATAGGAACTATAAATGGTACAAATGCTCCTATATGGCAACAAATTCCAAGAACCATTTATACAGCCAATGGAGAACTTGATTATGATTTTGATTTTAGTAATGAGCATTTTATAATTTATGCTAGTGGTAATTATAATTTAAGTTTGACTCCGCAGTTTTTAAACAATCAAACTTTTAGAATTGTAATTGTTCCTGGATCTCCTACGGGTTCGGCAAAATCTGTTAATAAAGAAGACTATTCGGATTATAATGCGGTTATTAAAAAGTATAATATTGATGATAGTAATGTCAAAGAGTTAAACTAAATTAATTGAAATGGTAAAAAAGGAAATCGTAAGATTTCCTTTTTTTATGAATATGTTTTAGAAATTAGTCTAAATCTAAATCCGTAAGTTCTTTTTCTTTTCCAAACTTAAGGGAAACCAAAATCCCAACTAAAAGTGAAACAGCGATAAATCCTAATGAAGCCCATTCTGGAAGGTGAATATAATCGTGAAGCAGCATTTTTAATCCCACAAAAGCTAAAATAGCAACTAAACTATATTCCAGATAACTGAATTTTGCGAGCATATTTGCCAAGAAGAAATACATAGAACGTAATCCAAGAATAGCAAAAATATTAGAACTGAATACTAAAAACGGATCAGAAGTAATCGCCAGGATTGCCGGAACGCTGTCAACGGCAAATAAAACATCCATAACCTCAATTACAATTAAGGCAACGAATAAGGGAGTAGCGGCTTTCTTTGCTGTTTTAGTGGGAATGAAAAATTTCTCACCGTCTGTTTCAGCCGTAATGGGCATTATTTTCCCTAATGTTTTGTAAATGAATGAATCCTTAGGCTGAAAATCTTCATCTTCACCTGAGAACAACATTTTTATGGCTGTAAATAATAAAAACGCGCCAAACAAATAGGTCGTCCAGGTAAATTTGTTGATGAGCATTACACCAAAGAAAATCATTAATCCACGGAAGACAATTGCACCCAGGATCCCCCAGAATAAAACGCGGTGCTGGTATTTTTGAGGTATTTTGAAAGAAGCGAAAATGATGGCAATTACAAAAATATTATCAACACTTAAAGAAAGCTCAATTAAATAGCCTGTAATAAACTTCATTGAAGCGACTGCGGGTTTTAGATTATCCGGATTTGCAATATAATCTGTGGTGTAAAGCCAGTAAATTACTCCTGAAAAAAGGAAAGATAATGATACCCAAATAAGTGTCCATTTGCTGGCCTCTTTTGTACTGATGATATGTGGTGTTTTGTTGAATACACCTAAATCTAATGCGAGTATAAAAACTACGGCCAGTAAAAACAAAGTCCAGACTATCATGATGATTTTTTTAAAATGATTTACAAAGATAAGTTTTGAAGTTTAACTTAAAAAGTAATTTTATTAGAAACTTACTTTTAAAATTAGGAAAATTTGATTGAAAGTAAAGTGAAAAAGTGAGTGTGGTAAGGTTCTCAACTCCGATCGAACTGATAAAAGAGCATCTAGGTTAACGGTTGTCACATTGAGCGAAGTCGAAATGCTTTTACCACTAAATAATAAAAGTGCCATCAAATAAATGATGACACTTTTAGAATATAAATTAAGCTTTGAATTATAGTGCTGATTTAACAGTTTTGATAATTCTTGCAGCAATTTTGTATGGATCTCCGTTTGAAGCTGGTCTTCTGTCTTCCAACCATCCTTTCCATCCTTTTTGAACTGTCATCAAAGGAATTCTGATAGAACATCCTCTGTCTGAAACTCCATAAGAGAAATCGTGGATAGAAGCAGTTTCGTGTTTACCAGTTAAACGCTGATCGTTGTAAGCTCCGTAAACTGCGATATGCTCAGCTGTAACAGGACGGAAAGCCTCACAAATTCTTTCGTAAGTAGCCTGGTCTCCACACTCTCTCAATACACTGTTTGAGAAGTTAGCATGCATTCCTGAACCATTCCAGTCTGTATCTCCAAGTGGTTTTGGGTGGTATTCAATATAGTAACCGTATTTCTCAGTTAAACGATCTAAAAGGTAACGGGCAACCCAGATTTCATCTCCGGCTTTTTTAGCTCCTTTAGCAAACAATTGGAATTCCCATTGTCCACAAGCAACCTCCTGGTTAATTCCTTCGAAGTTGATTCCTGCAGCGATACATAAATCAGCATGCTCTTCTACTAATTTTCTTCCGTGAGTGTTTTTTCCACCTACAGAACAGTAGTACATACCTTGTGGAGCAGGATATCCTCCAACAGGGAAACCTAATGGCAATAAAGTTTTAGTATCCATGATGAAATACTCTTGTTCGAAACCAAACCAAAAATCATCATTATCATCATCAATTGTAGCTCTTCCGTTAGAAGGGTGTGGTGTTCCGTCAGCATACATAACTTCAGACATAACCAACCATCCGTTGATACGGGTTGGGTCTGGGTAAATTGCAACTGGAACTAATAAACAGTCAGAAGATCCTCCTTCAGCTTGTCTTGTTGATGAACCATCAAATGACCAGTTTCCAAGTTCTTCTAATGTTCCTTTGAAATTTTCGTGCTCTTCAACTTTAGTTTTACTTCTAAGATTTTGAGTTGGTTCATATCCATCTAACCAAATGTACTCTAACTTAATTTTAGCCATAATAATATAAATTAATTTTTTTGTTTTTTTCGCTGGGTCAAATATAGATTTATTTTTCAAGCCGTAAAAATTAGGGGGTGCATTTTGTTTCGATAGATATAATTTTTTACATAAGCGCAATTTTGAATGGGGTATATTTAAAAAATAGCAATTTTTTAATGTTTTAAAAATAAATTCGTAATAAACACATGTGTTTTTTAAATTAAATTCTGTTCTGATTGTGAAAAATTGTTTTTTTATTGAGTAATATTCGTATGTTTTGTTATATTTCTTTAAAACTATTTCGGAATTCTTTACAAAATGTCTTTTTTATTGCTAAAATGCTTTTCAAAAATCTAAAACTTATAGTTTAAAAAGGCTTATTTATTCTTTATCTTTGTTCCTCTTTATTTGAATCAAAATTATTACGAATTTTTTAAAATTATATACATGTCAACATTACGTTTTCAGGCCTTACAGGAAGCTTCATCAAGAAAGCCTGTACATTTTGAGGAGATTGACAGGAAGTCAACTATTTTCGGGGCAAATGTTTTTAATGAGAAAGCAATGAAGCAGTATTTGACTTCAGACGCATTTAAAGGAGTTAGAGATGCCATTCAGCACGGAACTAAAATAGACCGAAAGCTGGCCGATTATATTGCCATGGGAATGAAAGAATGGGCTTTGGCAAAAGGTGTTACACATTATACACACTGGTTTCAGCCCCTTACCGGAACCACAGCAGAAAAACACGATGCCTTTTTTGAAACTTCATATGACGGCAGTGATCCTGTAGAGAAATTTGGAGGGGCGCAATTGGTTCAGCAGGAACCGGATGCGTCAAGTTTTCCGAACGGCGGAATCAGAAATACTTTTGAAGCCAGAGGATATACGGCATGGGATCCAACCTCTCCGGCTTTTATCTACGGAACGACTTTATGTATTCCAACTGTATTTATTGCATATACCGGTGAAGCTTTAGATAATAAAATTCCGTTATTAAGAGCGTTATCAGCAATGGATGAAGCGGCTACAGAAGTCTGCAGGTATTTTGATAAAAATGTAAAAAAAGTAACGGCTACTTTAGGCTGGGAGCAGGAGTATTTCCTAATAGACAAAGCGCTGGCAAATTCCCGTCCTGATTTAATGATGACAGGAAGAACATTATTAGGGCATACTTCAGCAAAAGGGCAACAGTTGGATGATCATTATTTCGGATCTATTCCAACACGTGCCTTAATATACATGAGAGATTTAGAGCAGGAATGTATGTTGTTGGGAATTCCGGTAAAAACGCGTCATAATGAAGTAGCGCCGAATCAGTTTGAGCTGGCACCGATTTTTGAAGAAACAAATCTGGCTGTGGATCATAACTCTTTGTTGATGGATGTGATGCAAAAAGTAGCGGAACGTCATGATTTTAAAGTGTTGTTTCATGAAAAGCCGTTTAAAGGTGTTAATGGTTCAGGAAAACACAATAACTGGTCACTGGCGACTGATACCGGAGTTAATTTATTGAGTCCGAGTAAAACGCCAATGAGCAATTTACAATTTTTGACGTTCTTTATTAATACCATAAAAGCAGTTAACGATTATGAAACTTTACTAAGAGCTTCTATCGCAACAGCCAGTAATGACCACAGGTTAGGAGCAAACGAAGCGCCACCGGCTATTATTTCGGTGTTCATTGGAGAACAGCTGACAAAAGTTTTAACGGAACTGGAAAGTGTAACTACCGGAAAATTATCTCCTGAGGAAAAAACCGATTTAAAACTGAACGTGGTTGGTAAAATTCCGGATGTCCTTCTGGATAATACCGACAGAAACCGAACATCTCCTTTTGCTTTTACAGGAAATAAATTCGAATTCAGGGCAGTTGGCTCAAACTCAAACTGTTCGAATGCAATGACTACCTTAAATGCTATTGTAGCAAAGCAATTAAGAGATTTTAAAATTGCAGTAGATGCTCTGATTGATACCAAAGGGTTGAAAAAAGACGAAGCAATCTTTAATGTTTTGAGAGAATATATAAAAGAGTCCAAAAAAATTCTTTTTGAAGGGGATGGTTACAGCGATGCATGGGAAAAAGAAGCTGCGAAAAGAGGTTTAAGCAATTTTAAAACCACTCCTGAAGCAATTAAGGCAAAAGTTTCTAAACAAGCATTGGATTTGTTTTCAGAATTAGGCATTCTGAATCATATTGAAGCTGAAGCCCGTTATGAAATCGAATTGGAGGAATACACTAAAAAAATTCAGATCGAAGGCAGGGTTTTAGGTGATATTGCCAGAAACCATGTAATTCCAACCGCAATTCGTTATCAAAACACTTTGATTGAAAACGTAAAAGGACTGAAAGAAATTTTCGGTAAAGAATTTGAAACTATTGCCAAAGAACAAATCATTCTGATCAAAGAAATTTCGGGTCATATAGAAGGCATCAATTCAAAAGTGCAGGCGATGACCAACGAAAGAAAATCAGCAAATAATTTGACAGATGCTCAAAAAATGGCTGAAGCCTATTGCAACAAAGTGAAGCCTTATTTTGAAGATATCCGTAATCATTGTGATAAACTCGAATTATTAGTAGATGACGAAAGCTGGACGTTGACTAAATACAGAGAGCTTTTGCTTACTAAATAAAATAAATTTTTTAGACTATTTATATGCCTTTCCTAAATTACCGGAAAGGCATTTTTTTATTTCTAAAGTTTATAAAGTATAAAATCATCATTTATAGTGACTCCATCTGCTTAAGTTAAAGTTAAATTTGCTTAGACTGCGTCATGAAGCATATAAAGTTTATATGAATATAAAAGAAAAGCAATTCCGGACAATTTCTGTGTTTATGATATAAAGAAAATATGTACCTGATCTCTTTGAAAATGGCCGCATAGAGCTCACTTTCTTGTTTTCGAAATGAATAAATATAACAGCCATGAAAAATTGCTCTAATTAAATTGGTAATAAATTGGAAATATCAATCAGTTCCCTCAGTTTAAAAGAAAAATTTAAGGATATTCATCATGTTGAAATGCTCCGGGTGAGCACTTTTGACAATAACCTTTTTGTTTTAATGAATATTTGGATTACTGAAGAATATAAATCTATAGTTCAGCGAATTTTCGTATTTGACAGACACACCTTAAGGATTAAAGATAAATATAAAGTTTCTAAAAACTTAAAATGGAATTGTATTTACAATCTAAATGAGAATATTTATTTGATGGGAAGCAATTTTTCCAGTTTGTATTCCGGTGCTGCATTAATTTTATTTAAGGAGAATACCATTATAACTTCTCAAGTATTTGACAAGGGATATTCCACAGAAATACATACCATACAAAAAGAAAAAGATGGTTCATTTTTAATTAGTGGAAGCTGGTATCAATGTGTTCCATTTGGAGGTCATGATGATTATGTTCCTGTACAATGGCAAAGCAAAGTAACAATAACAGATTCTGGTTTTATTGATGAGGATATAGATCAGTCAAATCCTAAAAAGATAAAGTCTCAAATTCAGGATTCTGATTCAGAAAATTATTATCTGACTGAAGATTATGGTATTTCGAAATATAATAATGATGATGTTTTAATCTGGAATCAGGGCCTGGGACAATACGGTGCTGAAGATTTACAGCAAATACATAAAATGGTGCCGTTTTATAAAACTCAAAACGGTAAAACTATTCAGGATGGTGTATGGTTTTCAGGATCAGACCAAACTAATTCAGGCACAGGTTTTTCAGAACCTTTGTTTGGAAGAGTAACTGCAGGCGGAACTATCTTATCTTTTAAAAGCATCCTGATGAATTTCCCTCAGCTTTATAAAATTCATAGCCTGATTCCGGGTACTGACAATAATTGTCTGTTGATTGGAGAAACTTTGGTAGCAGGACAGGGCAATGGTTTATTTATACTTTTGAATCATTTTTCGGATGGAATCTGGAAACAAAGCATAAAATATCTCAATTTTACTAAAACCGGTTTCGAATTACTAATTCAGGATGCACCGGAATTCCATAATCGCTACGTGCAGATCAAAGATATTTTTCCTCAAAGTCAAAGATTGGAAGATTTAAAGAAAATTATCATTTTTGGAAATGTCAGCCACCTTCGGGATCGGGATAATGGGTATGTTTGGACAATAACTATTTCAGATAGTTTTACAGTTTCATAGAATAAAAAGCAGCGTCATGTTTAATTCCAAATAATTACCAAAAGACTAATTATTCTGAAGATAACAATAAAATAAAGAAAAATGAGTAAAGAAAAATACAAATTTTTTACAGAACAAAAAGGTGTGAACCATATAAAGGTTTTCAAAGCATCAGGCAATAGCTACGTAAATTATTGGAATTTTTCATTAAATGGAGATAGTGAACCAATTATTTTTGAAGAATTTTATACAGAATCACGATTTGCACTCGTCAATTGGGATGGCTGGATACGTTTATATGATGCCGATATCAAAACCACATTAGTAGATCATAAACTGAATGGGAGGATAAATTCAAGAGCAGTTTTTTCATTGGACAAATCAAAACTATATGTTGCCTATCAGAAAGATTCCGACAATTATTTAGCGATGCTAAATCTTCAAAACTATGAAATAGAAACCTTGTCATTACCACATATATATAAAGAAAATCTCGAAATTAGGAAAGATGGCTGTCTGTTGTTTTACAAACACGACTGGGAAAGAATAGATGATAAAAAAAATTACAAGCATTTCTACTCCGTATTGAATCCGGAAACTAAAAAACTGGATCAGTTCGAATTGCAGTTTGCTCCACAATACTCTTTTGATTTATTCAAACCTGTAATTGACATAGAGAACAATAGAGTCATAATGCCTTTATACGATGATGTTTCAAACAAAAAAAACGCTTTGGGCGAAGTAGTTTTTGAATATAGAATTGCATTTTTTGATTTGAATACTTTTGATATAACACATATTTTGTCTGTTCGTGATTTTCCAACAAACCAATTGAGGTACTACGAGAATACTGGTGAAGAAATGGCAGAATTTTTCATTGGTTCGGATAGAAACAGTGATTACAAGGATATGCAAAGAGAATTTTTAGAAAATCTCAATACAATTAAAGTAGTTAAAGATGGTATATGGTTGTGCTGGCGTGGAGGGATTGTTCGAAAAATAAATTCAGACTTTACACTCTCTCCGTTACTGGTAACGAATTTAATGCCTAACTGCTTGGCTGCAGGCCTTTTCTCCCAGGGCCACTTCCATTCGCATTTGTATCTGGCAGACAATACAAACATCGTACTGACTGATGGAAAATACTACCAAACGACAACACCTAATCTTGATGTTGCCGATTCGCAATCAACGATACCATTAACATTAGAAGTAACAAATCTGGATGAATTATATAATCTCACATACTCAGAAGAAAATCTAAAAGAAATTAAAGTCCGTGATTGTGTTCATATAAAGGTAAAGGATCTTTCTACAAACCAAGGCATTATCGATGCACTTGCACGAATTGAAACAATGGCTTCAGATTTAAAAGCGGCAGGAATTGGTAAGATAGTACTATTTACATTTAGTGACGCTAAAGAAAACGCATTACAAGAGCCTGAATTTTTTGCCGAAGCTGCCAGAGTTGCGCCAGAATTAGTTCAAACCATCCTTGAAAAATTAATGGATAATAATTCTGTTAAATATCTGTACCGCAATGAAGAAGAAGCTGTTTTTTGTCATGCTGTATCTGAATTAGCAAAAAAAGGCGAAACTTACTTAGACACTATAATAAAATATCTGGATGCAATTGAAGATCCGGATTATAATGAATTTATTAGAGAAAATGTAATTCAATACATAGAAGAAACATGTTCTGTAGAAGTAATCAAGAAAAAAACAAAAGCATTCTCTCCTCAGTTAGGCGAATGGTATGAATATTACAGAGAAGAATACGATTAAGATTTCGACGAAATGGTAACCGACCAATCAACTCATTTTTGAATCAAAAGATATATAAAATAATAAATTTCAGCACATTAACAGTTAAATAATAATAGGTTTATGAATCTATTAAAATGGGATGTGCTATTATAACAAATCATTATTTATAATGACAGCTGCGGCATTTTCCTACTATACTTTTGTGAATCAGTTAAAACTTAAAATTAAGTGAGAATGAAAAAAATTCTTTTACTAATTCTTTTTATTAAATGTATAACCATTTACTCCCAAAACAGAAATATAGAATACGAATACGATCAGGAAAAGCTCAATAAGGCTGGACAACGTGAGGGTGAATTAATTCATAGTTCTTATGATGAAAAGACAGAATACAAACATTTATATAAAGAAGGAAAACTGATTGAGGCAACAAACTACCGTTATTTTGTAGAAGGTAAAAAAGAATTGGTTGGCAGATACAAAAGCGGAAATCCTTATGAAGGCTATTTTGTTTATAGAAATGAATTTGAAATTCCGCTGATAGATTATTATGAAAACGGAATATTCATGGCTCAATATACCTGTTCGCTACTGGATCTAATAAGTAATGAAGGTCAGGAATTTAATATAAAGTTTACCAAAACAACTTATAAAAACAACAAACCCCAAAACGGATTGGTTCACAAAGAAGAATTTCGTTTAGATGACGCACATCTTATAGCTTCAGAATATTATAAAGACGGCAAAGTTACAAATGTAGATTTCTGGATCATGGCGGTACATTACGCAGAATTAATTAAACTTAAATTTTTGTCTAATGGTTATACCATTTATAAAGAAAGTATGCCAAATGTACAAGATGAGGCAATAGACAACAAATTCAGAAGCATTACAGTTGAATTTAAAGATGCAAAAAACGGTACAGTACTTTTTGAAGTAGAAAACAAATTAATCACCAAATATCAATTCAGTTACTTTGATACTTCTCAGAAAATAAAACATTCAAAAGGATCTATTTCATACTTTTTTCTAAATGACAGCATTTTAGCAGTTCAGAATACCAGTCTGGAAACCAAGAAAGAATTATATAATGAAGGTTATGGATCAAATTCTAATCTGATTTCGAGAGTTTTTTTAATGATGAACAGTCAGCCGGTTCCTTATTTATCTAATGAAGGCGGCAATGATTATTCGCTTTTTCTGGAACCGGATAGACGTATTGATACCAATGCAGTTTTATATCTGGATGAAAAAGGAAATCCGTTTAGAGGATTTTTTATAGAACAGCAATCTCCGGATAAATACAAATACATCCAATACGAGAATGCTAAAATAATCTCC
The DNA here is from genome assembly GCF_010645065.1 of Flavobacterium fluviatile. GTDB lineage: Bacteria > Bacteroidota > Bacteroidia > Flavobacteriales > Flavobacteriaceae > Flavobacterium > Flavobacterium fluviatile. The sequence goes on from NZ_JAADZW010000005.1 coordinate 141,355, forward strand.
CAAAAGGAGGGATTGACAATAAAAAACATGAAAGAATTAATCCTCAAAGAAGCACAATATTCACATAGAAAATTTTAAAACAATAATTAGTCGTGAGGTAAACGATTTGCTAGAGAACACGCAGGTTAATAGAAACAAAAGGAGCAGGTTTTTTTTTTTAATATTGTTGTAGCTGTAAAAGTAAATGATGAAACGTTTTTAATTTAGTTTACAACGAAGCTCAGCAATTAATAAAAATAACAGAAGTCTTGCTTGCTTATAATCTTGCCTGTGAATTAGCTTATTTTGGCAGAAAAGAAGAAATGCAGGCTTATATTAAAGAAGCCATTCGATTAGGAAAAATGAAACAGCAGTTTTTAGATGATACTGATTTTGAAAAATACTGGAAGGATGCCGATTCTTTAAAGGCTATTGACGAAGAGTAAATTAAGACAAATTAATAATTGAGTTTAGTAAAAAATACAAATAAAAATGATAGCAAACGAACTGAGCATAGATTTAGCAACAGAAAAATTCAATTTCTCTACAGTTCAGAATTTAAGTGAAATCACAAGTATTAGATTCGTAAATTACACTGATAAAATAGAGATTCCTCTCGCTATAAAGGATTATCAAAAGATTACTATATTAAAATTTATTGGGAAATCTGGCAGTGATGTGTTTGAAGCTCCCGATAATTTAGAACAATTTATAAATATAAAGGTTTTAGTCATTTGGAATTTTCGCGGTTTTGCCGGAATGAAACCAATGCTATTATTGGAAGAATTTCATACCATTGTTGAGGATGTACAGAAAGACACGAAGGAAATTATAACTCTTTTTCCAAATCTGAAACGCATTGTAATGAGCGGTCCAAATACTGCATTAAAAAATCAAAAACTGCCTAATGAAATAGGTAGTTTACCATTATTAGAAGAACTTTATCTTTTGTCATTAGGACTCATTATGCTTCCAAATTCCTTTGGCAATCTAAAGCAGTTGAGAAATTTGGTTTTAAAAGGCAATACATTCAATGGTTTTCCTGAAGCAATTACACAACTGGAAAATTTAGAAACACTGGAAATCAATCAGAAGTTTTCAAAATTACCAGACAGTTTAGCCTCTTTAAAAAAATTAAAAAAACTACATTTAAATACTGATACTTCTCAAAGTTCGTCCGTAGAAAGAAAAATTAAGCAAACTCCGATTCCTGCAGTAATAGGCAAACTGGAAAATATTGAGGATTTGGATATAGGCCTTGTTGATCTTTTTGATATTAAACCTATCCTCTCATTAAAGAAATTGAAAAAGCTAAGTTTAAGAAATTCAGCTTTAAAAAACTGTGACGGATTTTCTAATTTTTCGATGCTGGAAGAGCTAAATCTCAAAAGAAGCATTTATTTGAGAAATCTGGATGGATTAAAAGGACTACCTCTCAAAAGCCTCAATCTTTCATCAACTTTCATAGAATTTGTTGACGCAATCTCATCGCTTGTATTATTAGAAACACTCGACATAAGCCGTTGTTACAGGGTTCAGGATTTTACTCCGGTTTTGGTTCATCCTGCTATCAAAGAACTGAAAGCGGATGATGAGGTAATGATAAACTGGAATGAAAAGGATAAAAAATCCGGACCAATCAACATCAATGATATAATCACCCAGTTAGCCACAGATAATCTTCAGGAATTTGAAGAAACTATTTTGAAATTATCCGAATATATAGATGCAAACTCCATTCGAAGTAAGAATCCTTTGGCGGGATATTTTAACATTAAAACCATAGATGAAAAAATTACTTTTATTGAGGTTTTAGATAGCGGTATTAAAAAGCATTTAAAAAATCTTTCTGATAAAACCCTGGTTGCCATTTTTGGAATGACTTTTAAATCTGTAAATTATGATAATTACAATGCAGCCTTAATTGTTCTTGAAGAGATCATTTCAGGACAAAATGCAGAGACACAAAAACAGATTGTAAATCAGTTTTACAAAGCTTGTGAATATTATGATGCAGGGCACAGGTTCTGGGGACATACGGTTCATGACCAGCTGATTGATACTTTGTTTCCGCAATTTACTTCCGAAGCGCTTTACGAACTGCTGAAAAATGCATCGGCTGATATGTTCAATATCGAGGGTGGGGATGAAATGGAAACGTTATTCATACCGGCTTTAAAAAATACTTCAGATCTAGAATTACAAAATAAAATTCTGGATGTCTTTTTTAGCTATGAAGAGGAGGGAAGAGATTATTTTAGTTCAGGCTATTTTGAAGAATTATTGCAACAAATGAAAGAAATCGCTTCTTCGGACTTATTAGAATTGATTTTACAGAAAGAAAAAAAAGCAGGTAAAGTATAAATGGCAAAAAACAAGACCATATTTTGGAAAAAAAGCAAAGCAAAAATTGATTTTCTACTACAGATTTTAATTTTTAGCACCTGTATTTCCTTTGCCCAGCCAACAAAAAAGTATAAAATGGAGCATTTAAAATCGAACAGCAAAGAACAACTTATTCAGCTGGCTTTAGAAATTCTGAAAAATCAACAGCCTTCTGTGATAATCAATCCGGATGATTTTGAGGCAACGGCATGGGGAAACAGTAAAGAAATACTGGTCAAATTTCGAAGATACATCAGGTTTATTCCTTTAAATGCTGAGCCTTTTCAGTATTATGATATAACGGTAAACCTCATTACAAATCAAATTTTGCCATTTGAATCCGGTTATAATTTTACTTTTAATACCCCAACAGAAGCTGATAAAAAGAAACTCGATTTTATTAAAAGTAAAACCGATTTTCCAAAGGAATCAAACGCTGAAATTACAATTACCGAAAATGAAGATCATTATTGGATAAGTAAAAAAAGTAAAACTTCTTTTAGTAAGTTTTTTATAAATAAAGAGACCGGTTTTAAATCAGGTGTAATGGAAGGCAGCTTTTCAGCACCGGCAGCCAGACCTGTTTTAGAATCAGTTTATGAAAAAGAAGAAATGGTAAAACTTTCTGATGAAAATGAAATTAACCGAATAACAAAAAATGCCGTTATTCGTATAGCTAAAGGAATAATAGAAGAAAAGCAGCCCTTATTAAAATTAAATTTTGATGATTATGAGACTATAGTTTGGGTGGACAGCAAAAACACTTGGGTTGAATTTAAAAGAGTTATACGATATATTCCGTTAGGTACTGACCCTGAAAAACGTTTTTCATACGATATAACAGTGAATTTGAATAATGATGGAATTTCGCCATTTGATGATACTTTTGAATCTGAATTTTATATTGAAACTAAAGAAGACAAAAAGGCAATTGAATTTATAAAGAAAAATTTTGGAAGCTTCTCTGCTAATTTTGAAAATACAGTTTACGAAGGTGAGGAAAATTATTATATTGACATTAATAATCAATATTCTTTTGGCAAATACGCAGTTAACAAAAAAACAGGAATCGCAAAAACTGAAATCCAGGGTTCTTATGAGCCAATGCCAAAACCCGTAATTGAAAATCCGGATGATTATACTGAAATCAAATAATCGAAAATGAACAAGAATTACAGCTTCTATAAAAAGACAGAAGAGGTTTACTTTAGTACCGAAATGTCTTTCCTGATAGTACCTGTATTACTGGCTTCTGCTATCACTTACGGTCTGCTTTATTTTTTTGGCATTACTGTAGCGGTTCTGTTTAATGTAATTATTTCGTTTTGTGCAAACCTTTATGTGTATTCTTATGGTAAATCTTATGTAGATGTCCCATTTAGTTTATTAATTAGTACTGGCCTTACCTCCTGTTTATTATTATTTGGAGATTATGGAGTGTATGTGCTGGTACTCTATCAAAATACAGGGGAATTTAATGCGCTTTATTTTAAGATATGGTTAGCTATTTTATTGGGAAGTCCGGTTTTGTATTATGCTTTTCAGTATGGCCGTTATTATTTAGAAGTAAGAGCAAATGCAGTAAAGTATGTAAAATTGCAATTAAAAGTGCATCACGACAGGGAATTGCTTATAGTTTTAGATGCTATACAGCTTGTAAATAGTTCAAAGAAAACCATGTCGGATATCAAATTAGAAAAACCTCAGCGTTTCTATTCAAAAGACGAATTATCGAAATTGAGGCAAGAAGATGTCCTGCACCATTATTTAGAAATGAATGTTTTTAACAGCGGTGTCCACATTCCCGTGGGTACAGACTTTCTTTATATATCCTGGTATTCGATAATTGAGGATAAATATTATGATATCGAATTGCCGTTTCCTTTTGAAAAGCTGACTATAGAACTGGAAAAATACCCTACAGATGTTCCGGCAGTTTTGAGAGGCAGGAAAACCAATCCGTTGTATCAGCATCTGCAGATACATACCAATGGCCGCATCCGTTTTTTTAATGATGATCTTGTTTTAATAGACCATCCTCAAAGCAGTCCAACCCCGATTACTGAAGAGGAGCGCAATAATAAAATAGCCCTTCACCGTTCTTCACATGAGTATTATAATAATCCTGAAAGATTTTCAGAATTAGTAAACAAAATAAGATCTTCTGGCGGAATTGAAGAACGATTTCTGATAGAAAACAAATTGATTCTATGGAGCCTGACTGTTTCCGGACTCAGAGGAAATAATTATCTGGAGATAGCTGATGTTTCATTTCGCAACTACAAAACTGCAATCAGCGATATTGAAACATCCAAATTAAGATTTTTGCCAAAAAAACTGGAGATTGTTTACAGAGGAAATTCTTTACTTCCCTGGCTGATAATACATATCAATACACAAAAACTTTATCAATCCATACAATATCTTACAAATGGAAATGATGAAATCCCTGTATTATTTGACCTCGCTTTTGAAGATTTATCCAAAATAAATTTAAAATTTAGTATTACAACAAAGGAAAAACCGGTGCTGTTTACGGATTGGGAAATTCAAATCGATAAATACCGAAACCAAAGCAGGATTGACCATTTGCTTGATATAGACGAAGATCAGCAAAAAAGATCCCTATATAAAGAAGCCTGGGATTTGGTTGCAGATAAACAATATGACTTGGCTCAGGAAAAATGTGACACCCTCAAAGCAATCGACTCCAGATATGGTTTTGCTTATTTTTTAGAATTGAGGTTACTGTGGTATAAAGAAGGTTTTGAAGCCTGCTATGCCAAAAAAGATTATTTTATTGCCAAAACCCGGCATGAACCGGCTGCTCTCGCGCACATATACAATAATTATGGCTGTTTATATGACCAGCAGTTACGTTATGAAGAATCCCTTTCCTGTTTTGAAAAAGCTATTTTAAGTAATCCGAAAGACGGAATGTATGTCTGCAATCTTGCCGAAATATACTGCAAACTCAATAATCCGAAAAAGGCATTGCAGGCAGCAGAAAAATCTAAGCAATTAGGACATGAATCTTCAGCCTTAAATGCAATTTTAGAAAGTAAAGGCATTCGTTATACCTAAGAAAAATCACTACAAATAGTGATGTTTGAGAAATTCAATAGCAATAAATTTGGCTTGCTATGAATATCTCTCATGAAAAGATACAAATTATACAAAAAAGTAAAACCGGTCTATTGCAATTTTGAAGAATTGCTGGCTAATGTTGTTTTACCATTGGTAATAGCATCTTACATATCTTATCCGATATTATATTTTTTGGGTATAGGAAGTGCAATTTTTTTTAATGTTTTTCTTGCCCTGAGCGCAAATTATTTTCATAAAGACTTAAAAAAATATCTCCCGGTTTTTAATGATCGTGATTCAGTTTTTACACCTGCTCTTTCCTTGTTTTGTTCTTTCTTAATTATATTCATTATTTTATTAATAACTGATTTTGGATTTTATTTATTGGTTTTGTATCAAAAAAGCAATGAATTCAACATTTTCCATTTTTATTCATGGTTGGTTATTTTATTTGGTTTACCGCTGCTCTATTATGCCTTAAAATTGGGGCAATACTATTTTACAAAAAAGTATCAGGATCTTGAATTTGTAAACGTTCTACTGGCTGTTAATTATGATTCTGATCTGTTTTTAGAGATAAATAAAATTCAGTTTGTAAATACAGCAAACAGAAATTCTTCTGATATAAAAATAACGAAAAACATAGCGTCGTATTCTCAAAAGGAATTTATGGCAATGAAAACAAAATCAAGGCATTATTATCTAAATAAAGAAGGATTTAGGGAAATGGTCCAGATTCCTTTTAATGCAAATACAGTTTTATTGTCATGGTTTTCCTATGTAGAGCATAAATATTTTGAAGTGGAAATTTACTTTCCTTTTAAGAAATTTATAGATGAGCAGGATAAATGTTCGACAGATAAATTTCAGGTTTTTAGGGGCAGGGAGACAAAGCCTTTGTATCTGCATCTTTATTCAAATGGAGGCGTCAAATTTTTCTATAAAGATGCCATTTTGATAGATTGCCCGGAGAATAAAGAAATAACCATTAGTGAAGAAGAGAAGAAAATAAAATTTGGAATGACATTCTAAAACCAGGACCAATATTTTTTTGATATTAAAGGGAGCTAACAACTGTAAAATTTATTCACAATTTATAATTTAAATATGCAGCTTACTATTCAATATAAAATTACAAATGAATTGATCCGAATCATCCGGGAGGCAATTACTGCCGGAAAGATTGATACTGAATCTATACGCAGGGTTATATTGTGTCCGGATGATTCCTTTCAAAAATTAGAGGTGTATATCAGTGATGATTGGGCTCCGTATTTTGATAAAGAATATGCAGCAGTTATTGGAATGATTAATATATCGCAGTGGCTTGATATCGCAGATGAAGCGCTGGAGAAACAACATTTGACAGATCCTTATTGCCTGATAAGTGCCAAAGAAATAGAAAAAAAATATGCATTAGCACCGCCCGCTATAAACTTTGGGCATCTTGACACTCTTGACGAAGCCTATGTGGCTTTTTTAGTTTGCCTGAGGGAAGAACTGCTGCTACAAGTTGAAGCAGGTATTGCAAATGCAGCTATTTCCTTTTCGCAAGAAGATTTTCACCATATCGTTGGTTTTTTTACGCACGCCTTAACCTTTGACAAGGAAGAAAAGATATTGCTGCACGGATTTAATAACCCTGAAGGAGCAGGTACTTTTTATGATGCAGAGCTGACTGTTCCTAACAACAAATTTTCTGACCATTACATACGAGTTACAGAAAGCGGTTTTACATTATTTTGTTGTGAAGGAACCATGCTGAAAAAATCCGGTACAAAGTCTGAAGTCTATAGTTACGATGTTTCGGATATTGCCTTTATGTACAGGAAAAATAACGAAATACATTTCAGATTAACAGATGAATTTCAAAATTATATTCTGGAACCCAACAGAAAAAAAGCCGTTGCTGGTCCACCATCTTCTAAAAATTTCTACGAGGCTTTTGAAAGCATGTTTCAGTCCTGTCCCGAAAAAATAATATCCGTTGACAATATTCCGAATCCGATAACAGAAAAAATGGTATTTGATAACTGGTTTGATCTTGTTTTAGAATACAACGTTGAGATTACACTTAAAAACAGACAAACCATTTTTGGTTACGGGGAAACTGCATACAGATACTACCTCAGCCAAATACCCAAAACAAATGCACAACACGAACCGGCAGTTCGGTTTTTTGCAGATAAATTATTTTTTGAAAATCGTTTTCAGGAGTCTGTAGCTTTATTTGATACCGTAAAAGTGCTTCCCGATTTTCAAAAAATGCACTATTTATGCGCTTTATTTTTCTTAGACAGAAAGGAAGAATATAAAGCTTTAGGTGTCACATTAGAAACGAAATCAGAACTGTCAAAACTGGAGTTGATGGATACGCTGTGGCTTCTCAGAGAACCACTCGAAACTGAAGATTTAAAAGCATTAAAAGAAAAACTGACATCACTATTATCTGCCTGCAGAGATAACGAAACACTTCGTCTGTTATCTGTAGTGCTTACTAAAGTATATGCTGCAATGCATGACAGCAAAAGCGCATTGTTGCAATTACAGTCTGTACCTACACACGAAACTTTTGAAAAAATAATATTGTTACAGGAATTAAAGCATACAGAATACCTGCTACACGCTTATGAAAAACAGATTGCACACACAGAGCGTAATGCTGCTTTTGACAAACTGATTGAGGTTGATTCCCTGAATACAACAAACGAAATTATAAAACCAATACAAAAAACAACTTATGAACACTGCTATTATGTAGCTCACAAAATAGAGGTAACAGCGTATGAATGGGTCTATCCGCTTTCTGCTGAAACATTTATAGCCACGAGAAAAGAAAATGAAAAAGAACTTATTATTGCCAGAATCAGAAAGGAGAAATCGGTAGAAATTCTTCAACAATTAATACTTCCGTCAACGCTCAAAATAAATTCCTGTGTCTATCTTGACGGACTGGTATATATGTGTGATAATGAGCACGGAATTGTATCTTACATTGTAAACGAACAAACGATTGAACAAACAGCCGTTATTTTTAAAAACAAAAAAGTAAAACCAGATTATAAAAATTTTACAATAGCCAACGGTTATCTGTATGCAAGTAATAACAGACATTTGGAGATTTACAATCTGCATACTCCTGAAGCAGCACCCCTTTCGGATTCGCTCTACATCCAATCGGGCTATCATTTATTTGTACACAATAATCTTTTGGTTGCAGGCGCAGGTGCTGGCCTATTAATTCTTATCGATATATCAGATAAAATCAACCCTGTCGTACAATCTACAATAAAAGAAAACAAAACACCCGACAATATGTATGTGGCTTTTGTTGATAACTACATGATTAGCCAGTCGCTGTATAACATAGAAAATCCGTCAAAGCCAATTTGGATTAGCCTGGTCGAAAAAGATCTGGCACCTACGTATTTCTTCACAAATAAACCGGATGTTCCCATAATAAGCACTGGACAAGAATTTTTATTAACAACATTAGACCTTAAAAATGACCAGGCTGTTTATACCAACTGGCGTGAATGTCTGAATAGAGATAACTGGTATTATGAATGTGCGGCTTTTAACTTTTGTACTGCCTATTTCGAAGATTCACTAATCACCTATGGTCCATATGAAATTATTTTTTGGAAAAAAGAATTATGTCCGGTACCTGAACAAATAAATGTGCAGGAAGACATTGAAAAAATGGTACATACCTGCTTTGACTATATAGATAAAAAACATCCGGACTTTAGCATCGGAAAGGTAGTACTGGAACACAACAAATTATACCAGCATATTGATATTTCATTCCACGCATGTTCTAGTTTAGCTATCTTAAACGATAGTACGCAACCGCACGAATTGCCTATAATTTCCAGCACATTTTTAATCCATTCATATTGTCAGGAAGTATTGGAATGCCAATACAATCCTATGAAAATGCAGTTTGTGTATGATCCGGAAACGATTATTGCACAATTGCAGCATCGCAGGTTCAGGCAGCTCTCGGCCCGACATGTATTACTGTTAACCGACAGTGAAAAGACCTACCTGAATGATCCGACGGCACCGTGGAAACCATTTCGTATTAATAATGCTGAGAAAAAAGAAGAAAAAAAAGAAACAGTCTGGCAGATCATCCTGAGTAAAAACGAAAACCTCATCCGGCAGCTAAGTAATGATATTTTAGAAAATAATTCCTTGCTGGACGAACTTTTGGATATACTAAATAAAAAAATCACTATTCCTGTCGCACAAGGCGGATTAACAAACAGGATGTTTCAATCACATGATGAGGTATGTGATATTGAGGAGACTTATGAATACATTGATAATACCGACATGTATGATGAAGATGAATATGAATATGAATATGAATATGAATATGAATATGAATATGAATATGAAGAATGGTATTGCTTACCACAATATATTGTTGACCCTTATTGCAACCCCGAAACAGAAGATGCAGAAGCTATAGAAGAAAAGGAAACACTGCCTGCTGAATATCTGGAAAATACAGATGAAACTAATTATCTGAAAACCAAATCACTTGAAATTTTATGCTTATTGCAGGATCGTAAGCTGGTTCGGGATATTCTTTTCAACGGCATGCAGTTTGGATACCTGCATTATAATTTAGAAAAAAAAGAAGAACCAGCATCTGAATCCAAAAATCAAACAGTAATCAAATACCCGGATCACAGATTATTAATCTCTTATTTTTTAAATAATTACCACCAGATGTGGGATAATTTTGGAAATGATACCGAGATTCGTTCCTTCCTGATCTCCAATATAGATACATTTGAAGACAGAGAGCTACAGTTGCGTATTGCGTATAAGTATGGCCAGTTCAGTCATCCTGGCTTAACCGAATTTATTTTTCAGCTCATCAGTCAGGGTATAAATTACAATACATATAAAGGATATTATACAGGCATTGATCTGTCAATCCTGCCTGTAGAAGTGTTGAGACCTTTTGAAGATTTATTGCTCGAAAAATATGACTATTTTAAAAATAACACCGACGGCATTGTACAGATTGATGCGCAGGAACAGCTTCCTTATATCTATGACCTGCTCAACAAATTAGGTCATGAAGAAATGCCGGAATGTCTCGGTGAAAAATTATTAAAGGCTGTAAAAGAACAGGAAAGATATGGCTCAATGTTACTGGACGATGAAGACTACGAGGAAGAAAGTGCTTTTTTGGTTGCACTTTACAGAAAGGCAAAAGTGAAGCGTTTATTAGAATATTACAAAGAGGACAAAGGTGCTTTATGGCTATTGGAAGAACCACTGGAACTTTATACCGAATCCTGGAACAAAACTATTGAAGCAATCCTTGAGCACGGCACGGAAATTTTTGGAGATACATTCAAATCAGAGTATATCAAAAGACTGGCAAAAAATATCTCTTTAGAAGATTCCTTTGCAAACGATCGGGTATTGGCTAAAGAAATTATTGAGTACACTTATAAGCATATCTTAAAAAAACCTGAACTGGCATCAGTGACAGAATCACTAATTTTTGCTATGCATGCTAATAAAGAATTATTCCCTGATATAATTGACGTTGCAGCCCTAAAAGATAAAAATAAATACACCTTGCTGCAGGCCGCATGGAACGACCTGAAAAATCAGGACTGGAATATTGCTGAACAAAAAGCAGATGCTGTATTAGTCATGGATCCTGCTATGGCACAAGCCTATTTTCTAAAAGCCAGGTTGTTATGGCTACGGGAAGGAATTCCTGCATATCTGGCGCAACAGGATTATTTTATTGAGAAATCCGCTCACGATATTACGGCATTGGCACGTCTTTATAATTTAACCGGCTGTGCTCTCGACGCAGAAGAACGCTACGAAGAAGCCTTGCCTTATTTCAAAAAAGCCGCTCTCAATGCACCATCAGATCCAATGTATATTGCCAATGTAGCCGAAATTTATTATAAACTTGGAAAATCCAAAGAAGCGCTGCAACATGCAAAATCAGCAATTGCTAATGGAAACGAAGCTTTTATACTGAAAGAGATTATTGATAGTAAAGGAATACTGGCAAGTTTGTAATTTTTAAACAAAAAAGATGAGCAATAATAATTTATATGAGAATATAAAATAATCGACGAAAGAGAAGGAATAAAAACATGTAGAGGTATTCAAGTTCATAGCAATATTTCTAAAGAACTAACAAAAACAAGAGCAGTTTCCAAAGATTTGACTAATGGCATTAATTGCTATTGTGAAGATGTACGGAAGTTATAAGTAAAAAAACATTGAAAAAAAAATTATTAAATAAAAGAATGAATCCGGATATTATTGAACTGACAGGAATGCTAATTATTATGGTTTTCATAATTGCCGTTGTACAATGGCTGTTATTGAGGTTTACGCATTGGTCGATTGCATTGGGAGCAACAGCTTTTATAGCAATTGTCATTGCAGGATTGTATGTTTCGCTAAGTAATGCAACTCCAAACGGCGGCAGCAATGGCCCTGATATATCTGAATATGTAACTCCCATAACAGTAGTTTTTACTTCGTTGCTTTTCGGTTTTTTTATAGTTGCTTATTTTTCTAAAACACAGCTTCCAAAAAATGTCTGGTTATTTTTGGGCGGTTTTATTGTGCTGTTTTCCATAGGCCGTTATGTGTATCAGTGTATTGATAGCGCCATTGTTTATCAGGAAAATTTCAGCAGCTGCGAGATACAGTTGATAAATAAATCTGGAAACAACCAGATCAGGGAAATAGCTTTTAATAACTCAGTAAACAGCCTTACCTGTTCCATAAGTCCAAACGATAATGAACAACCGTATCCCGTCATTCCGAGAGATACTGACAGGCTAATCTTTACCTGCTATTCTGATAAAACAGGTATGTTTAGGCAGGATTTTCCTTTTGATTACAATTGGAGCAAAGAAAAAGAGGGCAAAACGATAGGGTTATGCTTCTGGCTTCGTGAAAAGGTGGTTTTGCCAGTAAAAATAGTACTGAATCCTGACAATAAAGTTGATTTGTATATCAATAATAAAGTAGTGCAGCAGTATCAATTGTCAGAACCGAATGTATCTACCAATTAGACATCTAAGGCAAGTATAAATAATTCAGTCAGAATTTTGTAGAAACAAAGCACTTAATTTTAAGCAGAGAATATTTAAACTATAAATTTTCCGCACAATCAATTGATATCATTTGAATCATATCTGAATAACAACTAATTTTTATGCTTTTGAATGTCTGCATTGTAAAGTACATAGGGGTTATGTAGAATAAAAAAATAATAAAAAAAATAACTCATTGGGAGAAATAGAATAAAATAGCTTCATTAAGGATTTAATCTAATTTGATCTGCGAAAATCCTTTTACGTATTAGTTTTTCACGCAGATTTGCACAGATTAAAGCAGATTTAGACAGATTTATATTTAAGTTAATGTGATAGAATTGGGAAAAAATAATTTCATCCAACGGGTTAAAAAATAATAAAGAATCGTCAGGAAATATTTTTGTATTCTGGGGGTTTATGAACAATAGAAAGCAAGTGATAAGGCATTGACGATAAAAATTAAAAATGAGTAAAATGATAAATTGGTATATTGTAATTCCTGTCCTGTTGTCAGGATATTTTCTTTTGGCACAAAACTATAATGGATCCAAATACAAATACCTGTTTAGAAATACCATTCTAAGTAAATCTAAAAAGTATGAACTGGCGACAGTACTTCGTGGCCGCATATATTATCCCCGTTATTTTTATATTCCTTCTTTGAAACAATATCTGGTGTATTCGGGTGTTGACAAAACCGGAGACTTTAGTATTTCAAAAGAGGACAGTAATTCACAAGGCAGGACTTATTCGTTACTGGATGAAAACGGGAACAATCTTCTTGCTTTCGAAACAGCTTTATCATTTTCCGGCAGAAGCGGATGCCTTTATGGTCCTTCTTCTTACATACCTATATTAGAAACCGGCAAGACAGATGAACTTCCTTACGATCAGATACACAACTCAGATTTCGCTCTTAAACAAAGGGATTTTGAAAAACTTTTTATACAATTATACACCTCATCTGATTATGTAGAATTTATCAATCTGCGGATATTGGGCGATCAGATTCATGAAGCCGGCGTTGTTTTTAAACGTCAGGGCAAAATAGAGATTCTGCTTTCGGGAGTGAGGGACAGCCGAATGGTACGCCAATTTCAGGATGATAAGAAAACCAATAATTTTCAGGATTATTATGTTCCAGACATTTCGAAAAGAGAAACATTTCCGCAATCCGAACCTTCAATCGGAATGATTGCTCTGGAAACCAGCGATACAAATCCGTTTGTACATTGGCGAACGGGCTTTAATCATGAGTTTCGCATCAAAAAATATATAAACACTTATTCTTCAGGGTGGCAGGGAATTATGAAAGTAGGGGGGATTCCGGTGTATGTCCCGGGTGAAAATGCTGGCACAACCTACGTTCGTTTTAAGACAAAAAGAGAAACATTTAGAATAAAAATACTGGAGGTACCTAAGTACGGTCCAACTTATAATTTAGGTCTTCGTACTTTTCAGCTGCCTGTAAATTTCCGCACCAAAAATTCACTGGTATTTATGGAATCAGCTCAGAATTGCGGATCAAACCGTTTGGGCGGCGGTGTTTTTGTTGTACGTCCGGCTACAACAGCTAATCCTTCATCCGACATTCCATCCGACATGACAGAGGAACATTTTAATACGCTGCCATTGGCTTTACAAAATGCATTGTTAGATCTGGATGCAGTCACATCCTTAAAAATTTATGATCCAGGCTGCACGCAATGGATTCCGGAAACAGAGCGGTTAAAAAATCTCACTCATTTAGAAATGACCACATCAATAACCGAAGTCCCGGACGAAATTTCAAAACTGACCAAACTTCAATCGCTGTCGATGACTGGCTGTAAAATCCAGAAAGTTTCTCCTAAAATAGCAGAACTCAAAGAATTAGAAGCTTTGGATTTATTTGCAAATAAATTAACCGAATTCCCATTACCTGTTTTAGAACTTACGAATTTAAAAGTTTTAGGAATTGGAGCCAATAAAATCAGGACGCTGCCGGATGATATTAATAAATTGATACACCTGGAACGTTTAAGCATGACTTCAACACTTATTACTTCCCTGCCTGAATCAATGATTGGGATGCAAAAATTATTCATAGACTGCATGGGCATGGAAAAGGAAGTTCACTCTGAATACCAGCACCTGTTTGATTACCATAAAATACCAAGCCCCTATTAATTTTAGTTAACCATAATATCTGGATTTGATTTGAAAAGCACAGCCAATAATTTTTTTATTTTATTATAAAACATGCACATTGTACAAATAAAACAGCCGAAAGAAACATGGATTGTAGCAATATCACAGCACAAAGAAGATACAACAGAATATCTTGCTTCACTGTCTGAAGAAATACAAAAAGCTGCTTTTTTGTATGAAATTCCAATAGAATATTATCCATTTATACTTATTGAGAACACACAAATGCCCCACGACTCCGATTCCTATTTCGAGTTTTGTGGTTTTGAAGAACTGCAGTACCGTATAGATGCCCTTCGACTGCATCAGAGAGAATCAGAAGATTATGTTTATTTTAAATACTATTACATCTCTGAGCCCTATGCCCAAATGGTTACTGATGAAAACTGGATGCAGTACCTGCGCCATACATCTGTGACAAATTATATATTAGAACAGCCTTATCCTGTTTCTTTCTTTCATGAAGAAGTAAAAAAGAATGCCGACAAATACGACATTGATCGTTTAGACCAGCTCTTTGAACACACAAAAACACGTTTTACATCTGATGTTGAAAAAGAAGACCTTGCTCTTAATGGGTATGAATGTCTATTCTGGGATATGAATTATGACTATGCCTGCGGAAAACTGACAGAAGCAGGGATTGAATATTTACTGCCAATGGTTGAAAAGATGGAACTTTTACTGGGTCAAAAAAAATGGCAGCACCGCAGTTTCGCTTTGCATATTTTACTGGAAACGGCATGCAAAAATAAATCCGAAACTATTTTTGAGTTATTAAAAGAAATGTTAGAAGCATTTGAAAATTACTTAATTTCTCATCCTGAGGAAAAAACCGAAATTCACAGACTGGTTTCGCTTTCTTATCGCTGGATGATAACGGCAGATGATGAGAATGCTTTGTTATACTGGCAAAATGCAGTTCTGGAAATCAAAAAGGCAATAGATTATGATCCGGAGAATGCTGCGTGGTCTTCCTTTTTAGAACTGATTTATTTTCCTTTTAATGAGAATAAAAGAATAATTGAATACCAGCAAAAGGAACAACAGGCTTTTAGTAGTGAAATTCAAAAGCTTGAAAAAGAAAGAGGAGAAGTAATTGCCTACAAGATTGCACTGGCGTACCAAAATCTGAAAGAATTTCTGGAATGGAAAAATATTCAAAACGTTTTTCCTGAAACTGTCGCTTTCTATTGGGCTGTAAAGGCATTAAATTATGAGCCTGCAGACGTAACAATGACCGATTTATATGAGTGTGCCAAATTTTTCCACAAAACAGGCTTACAAAAGAAACGTATCGATTTTTTAGAAAAAACAATTTCGCTGTATGACCGGTTATTGAAAAGCTCTGATGATCGTGTGATGGAAGTGCATTATATCGCAAATGTGTACAAACAGCTGGCTGAAATCCATATTGAAAACAATCGTAAGGCAATGGCAGATGCTGCAGTAAGTCAGGCAAAATTATTTTATGAAGAGCATATTGAGAAAGTAAAATCCAATTCGTCCCTGAACCTGCATTATGCCGGGTTTCTGGAATATTGTTTTAACTATGAGGGAAACATTGATAAACCAGCATTAAACGAACTGAAAAGCGTTGCCAACGAAGTAGAAGAGGAGTCAGGAGGTTTTTTGAGTTATCCTTATTTGCTGCTTGCACGCATAGCCCTTTATGAAGACAACGAACAAAAAGCTATTTCAGAGTTTACAAAAAGCCTGATTTTGCATGAATTGTGCGTGAGTCAGGAATGCGAATTTTTTTTAGAAGAAATTGAACATTCTGATTATAAACTTTTAAAAGCATTTTTGATTGAAAACCTGCAATTTATGACTGAAATGAGTGAGGATTATTACTACGATCCTCAAATAAAATGGCAAAAACTGAGTAAAATGTCAGATGAAGAAGTAATTGTTTACTGGGAAACACGAAAAGAAGAAATCAGAAACAGACCAAAATTAGATATTCAATAATATGTACGACACACTATACTCCATAATTAAGCGAGAGTTTGAAACAATAACAGAGAAATTTGCCGAGAAAGAAAGCATTCTGCTATCGGATGAAGAACTCGTTACGATTCAGTCAAAATACAATCTCCATGAAATACAGCCTTATTTTGCCCAGCTTGCCAATAATGTAATACCGGCTGATGCCAAACTGACAATCGAATCTGAGGGAGACTTTAATCCTGAAACAGATGATTTGTTTGAATATAAAATTAATATAAGCAACAGGAGAGCTTACAGAAAAAAACAATTTTACGGAGAAGATGTCTGTTATAATACCATTTATGAATATCATGAGGATTATCATAAAAGTTTTTCGGTGTATCAGTATAAACAAACCCTAAAAGCGACCAATCTGAGTTGTCTTTATCTTAAAAACGGGTTACCGCACCAGTTTATTGAATGTACAGAATATGGTATTTCACTCAAAACCTATACCTGCGACGGAGAGTTTATTAAAAGCTATAAGTTAGAATGGCCTGATTATGCACATTATTGTATAGGTGAACTAACTTATGATACTGAGGGAAAACTGATAAAAATTACAGAAACAGCTTCAGACGGAAGGTCACGTTTATTATTTGATGATGCCAGACTGCCTGAAGACATTGAAAGTACTTTAGAACAAATTGAAAATTTTTTAGTAGAAAACATAGCAGATCAGATTCTTGAAAAAGTAAAAATTGAAGAACCTGTTTATTGTATATTGTTTGAATACACCATGCAGGGACCTTTTCCTCCAACAATTGCTTTCGGAATAACTTCAGAAATAGACGGCAATTTTGAGGATAAGGAATTATATGAACTCTACAATGCGCCCGACATGAAATATTTTTCTGAGAATGACGAACCCAATGCTGTAAATATTGATTTTTATCCACTAGGGATTCAAAGTGAATATCTGGCAGCAAATTCTCACGGAGAAAAAATCTGGCAGGATGAGGAAGCCTGTGAGAAATGGGAAAAACAGGTGTTTGGTACTTATTTGAGGGTCTGCAGGCGACTGATGCATTTTGATTTTTCAAAATCATTTATAAAAACAGAAAACTTTTTGGTAATGGCTCGTGATTTTGAACAATGTAACGAAGAAGATTTCTATAAAAATATCCTGGAGTATAAATAATTCATCAATGGAAAACTCAGTTCTAATCGAAAATTTGAAATTAGAGGAGCAATATTGAATCAACCCATGTTTCGTTTTTAATTACATAAACGGTTTTAATGAATAAAAAGAAACGAATTAAACAGCTTCAGGAGGAATACGAAAATTTTCATGCTGTTTTTGACAACATGAAAAAAGCTGTATTTCAAAAAGAAAACCTCATTACCCGCAGGGCAAGGCATCCGTTGTTTGAAATTGAACCTTTTGAAGCATTGATAAGAAACGAGTTCATTACAGAAGACGAACGTAACGCATTATTTGTTCAGGACACCGATCAGATTAATCCGGAATCAGAGAAGCTGTATACTTTTACCATTGATTCTGAAACCAATCGGATAGTGCATCGCATTCGTTACGATGAAAACAACAATTGTTATGAAACTATTTTCTGGTATGAAGAGAATTGCCACAAAAGTATGCAACGGTATATTCATACTAAACATCCTTATCATCATGGTATTATCTGTTACACATTTTTTGAAAATGGATTACCGGATTTGTATCTGAAATGCCAATATTCTAAAGTTCTTTCTAAGAAATATAAAATTGAAGATGGCCGCGTTACGGGTTATCGGCAACAGCATACTTTTTTTTCATACACCAGCGATGTTAGCTTCGAATATGACACTTTTGGCAATATTGAGGTTATAAAAGAGTATGGAAAGGATTCAGGTGTTCCAGGAGAAAGACCCGAAATTTTATTTAAGCGGCCAGAGTCCAATCAGACAATTAAAAGCACCTTTAAGAGAATAGAAGATTTTCTGGTTGAACGAATATCCGAACAAATACTGAAGCATGTACAAATTGAAGAGGAGGTTTATTGTCTGATGCTGGAATATGCCATGCCCGAAGCTTTTCCTCCGGAGCTTGCTATTGGCGTTACCACAGATCATAAAGATTCTTATGAAACTTTAAAATCGTACCAGTGGTACAATACAAATCTGCGGTACTTGTATGACGGGAATACAATTGATTTGTACGATGAACAGATGCAGTATATTTATCTGTTTTATTACCGTTCCTACGATTTCAAAGAATATAAAAGAGAAACGTTTGAATACTGGAATAACCACGTCAGGCAAGTCTATGTAAATGTTTGCAGGCGCCTTATGGATGTAGATTTTTCAACATGTTTCAATATATCTGAAGATTATCTGGTCATCGCACGTGGTGACGTTTATGATGATTCCGAGTACTATTATAAAGAGATGGAAGATTATAAAAACAATAAAAAAGCACTCTAAAAGTTTATGGGTCAGTACGCTCCAATAATATTAGGCGAAATAGAAGGATTAAAAATTGGTTTAGATACTGATATTAATTTGTGGGAACTAACACAAACTTTTGAGTATGAAAAACTAGAAGAGGAATGGCTGATTGGTTTTGGTGTTGGATTTACTAAAGGACAGCGTCTAAGAAATCAAATTCGAAAAAACGTTTCATCAGAGATTTTCTCCGAAAGAATCCATGCTGTTTTGAAACTCCTTGAAATGAATTGTTATTCTATTTTCACCGCTTCAATAGATTCCTATATTGCACATATTGACAACTGGAATAATAAAAATTTGCCTTATACAGTTATTCTAAAAACGGAGGCATTATTAGCATCAAATAAAATACAACAGGCATTGCAAACAATTGTAGATTATTACGAAAAGAACTTTATGCTGATTGATTTAATGAATTTTGAAAAAATAACAAGACAACTGAAGGAATTAAGAAGATACAAACAGCAGAAACGGATAACAGTATTACAGTATAGTGATATAAAACAACAGATTGCAGCAAATCTAAAACAATGGATTGATATTCGTGCTGACAAGCAATAAATTGATTATCTGAATTAAACAAAAATATAAATATGCCCAATAAAAAATATTCGTTCCCGGCTGAAAATACAAATGGGAGCGTATCAATTGCTGATAACAAAATACGCTGTGAAGGAAATTCTTATTTTTACAATAGCGAAGTGACAATTGATCAAATCCAGTATGTGTACGTAATTGTAAATGCAAATAAGGAATCATTTCTGTTCATATTCGATCATCATCAGCATACGATACCGACAACGAGTACGGGTTTTGAATCAGTATATAGAGAACTTTCCAAACGTTTTTTGTTTGATGATGCCTTGTTTTTTGAAACAATTTATAAACAGGATCCTGCAAAAAAAAAAATCTGGAGACGTACCTACGAACCTACTTACGAAATACTTCAGGCAAAGCATGAAGATTATCATCTGGGTTTTGAAATTTTATCACCTGAACCTCAATTTATTTCCTGGGATGTAACCTTTGCTACTTTAGAAGAAAATGATGCTGTATATCGGGCGACTTCTCCATATGGACAAACACTGCTCAAATACAAATATCCCATTCGTATCGGGAATATTAAACTTTCTGATGTTGCATCCTACTTTGATAAAGTTCGGATGGATGCACCTGTGCTTGAATTTCATACCGATTGTTTTGATCAAAAAGGCACTGATAAAAGTTATAATGAACTCAAAGAAACATTAATCCGTGATCTTGGATCAGATGCAAACAAAGCGGGTTACGAACGTCCCGATCAGAAAAATATTTATTTCGATGCTGACAGCATGAGTATCTCTATTTGTTATACCTATGATTCCGCTCACATGTACAACGGCGGATATACTTCCTTTACTATACAAAACCGCAGGTCATACCCGGAACTGCTTATTGATGCTGCCTACGAAAACCGGTTGTCAGTGAGTTCTTTTTTACTAATAGATGGAAACGTTAGTATGCCTAATGATTATAAAAAGAATGAAAAAATAAAAAGACGCCCACCCCAAATTGCTGATCAATTTAAAGACAAAACAATTATATGGCGGGATGATGTAAATGATAAGATTGGATTTACATGTGGTAATTTTTCACAGGTTTACTCCAAAAAAGAAATAAAAGCATTCAGCATACAAAATACATTGCCGGCAAGAGGCAGGGGAGGCAGCTCTCTGATAATTATTTTGGAACAAGATGTGAATCATTATGAAATATTTTCAGAAGAGTGTCGTTTTTTTGACGGTCTTGCACAAAAAATTATGCAGCTGACAAATAAGGAATTAACCTTTGAGCAGGAATATTATGATTGTTAAGTGATTGTTTTGATGGAATACAATTTAGTTTGATCAACTTCATAAAAAAATAGTTCAAAATACACAAAGTCAATTTCATTATAAATAATGATTACAAAAAAATGAACCATGATTATATTTGTCCACCATCTTTATCAGGATTATCTAGGAATTGGCGACACCCATGAATAAGTTGCTGAAAGAGTTGTTGAAAAAGAATGCCTTTATACCATTAAAGACTTCCGAAGACTTTAAACTTATAATTGCAGAACACACTTATTAAGCAAGAAAGAATCAAATATAATTGAGAAATAAAAAAATAATTCGGCTATTTCAGAGAAATCTAACATTCTATGATTACCTAATTATAAATTCAGCATCCACAATTTTTAATACAATTGGATTTCCTGTCGGATAATTTTCATCAAAGCCACCAATAAACCCAGTTTGAACACTATACTTTTGAATGAGTAAATCCATACTGTCTTCGAATGCAGGAATATCTACTTTTTGTTTCGGTTTTAATCCGATTCCCTGTCGTCCATTCGTAAAAAACAGCATCAGATTGTATCGGTCACCGCATTTTTTTTCTTTGTAAAACACTACATGAATATTGGCTGCATCGGTAACAGTTAGGATTTCATTCAAAAAATTATCCTTTTTATTATCCTCAATATTACAATCAAAGCGAATGCAGGAAGTCTCTGCATTTTGTTTCATAAGTGAAGAACCAACCATGCTAAAATATTTTTTGTCTGGCCATACTACCTTGTCTTTTTCGTTAAAAAATCGAATCAGTTCGCCATCTTTAGGTAAGTTATGTGTTGATTTCTTAGCCTTTTTGTCTTTTAGAATATCTTCAGCTTTCAGGGCTATGTCAAATTCATAATCGTGCATGTTATAGCCGCCTGTACCAATTTGCAGATATTTTCCTGACTTATAGATATAAATAAAAGCATCCGAATGCTTATTTACAAGCTGTCGGAGCGCTTCTGTAATTCCGTCCGGATCATCCGTTTCTATAATTGCCTCCAATTGTGCAGGGGCATCTGCATGTCCGCCGAGCCCTTTACGATAAGTGAAAAAATCATACGAATAGAGTTCATACGGAAAATCAAAATACCAGTAAACCCCTAAAACCATTTCTTTTAGTTATGAATTATAAGTTATGAGTTATAAATAAAATGAGTGAAAAGCCCGGCTTTACTGCAACCATAAAAGAACTGATTCCTTACTCCCGAATTTTATTCAAATACGACTGAAAATTTTCATAGCCATTCTTTGCCGGATTTTCTATGTCAATCATGGCATTCAGTGAAGTGTCAAAAATCTGCCAGCCATGCTTTTTAGCAACGATTACTAATTCGTACAAAGCATTTTCTCCATAGAGGCTTATCATTTTATTACTGACCGGTTCTTCATCAGTGTAATAATCTATAGAATAGTCTTTCCTATTGTTTTCGATGGAATCCTCTTTTGCCAGTCCAAAATGAGTATTTAAGACTTCGCAGAAATCAGTTTCTATAAACATGCTTTCATCAACCTCTTCAATCGAGTTTATTTTTTGTGATGAACTAAATAATACAACATCCCAACTCATTTGTGTTTATTTTTAATTTATGCCGGACTTTCAGATCATATAAATTGCTTTTCAAAATTACAGCTTCTTTCCGGTATACTGCTAAATCTAATTGTATGTTTTACCTGCAAAGCCAAAATATCATTATAAATAGTGACTCAGGCAAAACAGCCATAATTTATATTTGTCTGATTTGTTATAAAAAAACGTTTTACATTTTACGATGATTTCGTTTTTATAAATCAAATTATGAACTTTTTGAAGATATAACTATTACAACTTCTAAAAAGAATAAAAATAAAATCTACCATGACCGACCATCAGCTTTTAGGGGTTTCTACATTTTCAACCCCATTGGAAATTAAAAATGCTTTGATAAAAAAAATCTCTGATTTAGATTTTGAGATTGACATCGAAATCATTTTTAATTACATCCATTGTTCGCAAAGGCTTATTCTGAAAACAGAAAATAACATTATCAAAGATGAAAGTGTAATAACCGAAGAATACAGTGAACTGGTTAATAATTTAAATAGTGACAACGCTTTTGATACCCCTGAAAAGCTAATCCGGCATTTTACGTTTCTGTATGATAATCCTGCGCTACGCTTTAATAAATTATTATGGAAATCGACGTTAGAAGCCTTGAAAAAAAATAATCCGGAAAAACTCGAAAAATATTTAAAACCGGTTGTTGATTTTTTAAAAGAAAAACCTTTCCTTAAGTCAGAAGTCTTGAAACTCATTGTTGATACTTTGCCTTTTGAAAAATTCTTTACCAATATAAAAGAAGAGGAAAGTAATGATTTTTGGGCAGAATACAGTTTTGTTAATAATTTATTGCGTTACGGAAACATAAGCTTCGATTTACATGCAGATGAACTAAACACAGGTAATTTTTCTTCGGATCAGCTGGATAATTTATATGGACGATTACTAAATTCCGGTAATTATTATCGGGCTAATAATCTTCAGCGTGCTTTTACTGAGTTGCGTGAAGGTATCCCGCCTGAAGTAAAACCCCTGTTAGTCTGGCAGCGCGAACTTAATATTTTGTATAAAGCTGTTTTTGTAGAAAAAAATGAAAATGTAAACAGTCTTTTTCAGAATACACTGGGTTATGCGATGACTTATTTTCCTGAAAATGAAGAACTTCTATATATGAAGGTCAAGTTCTTTTCGCACTTTTATGAACCGGAACAGCTCAGGGAAGAAATCATTTCCATAGTAAAAATAATTCCGCATCATGAAAAATGTCTGTTTCTGTTAGGGGGATGTTTTATGAGATTAGGAGTCGTCAGAGCAGCAATGATTATTTTTGAAAACCTGAAAAAAATAAATCCGCTAAACATGCAATATGTAACATCCGCTGCGATTGCAAGCCGGGCATACATTGATTTTTGTATCAGAGAGCATGACTCGAAGGATAATGACAAACAGTATTACATTTCTATGATTAGTATGCTTATTGAAAAGGGAATGTTTGCTGAGGTTGCTATTTTTGAAGAAGAAGCACCAAAAAAAGATTTGGACATTGCTGCATTATTGTATTTATCACGACATTCTGAAAATTATTTAGTAACCGGAGAAAAGAATAGGGAAGAACTTAAAAAAGCATTATGGCTTGCTGAAGATATGTCAATAATCAAAAATATAAGAGAATTTTATTTAAAAGACCTGCCCAACTGGTCAGATTATAAAGTTGAAAAAGATTTTATTTTTGATTACTACAAAGAATTTCCTGAAGATTCTGAAGCCCATTACCATATTGGAATGTATTATTATGCTGAAGGTGAACACGAAAAGGCTTATGAATATTTATTAAAAGCCAAAGAAATTAATCCTGCTAATGTGGATTATTACTTTAATCTGGCAAGGGTAACATCCATGCTTGGAATATATTCTGAAGCTTTAGAATACATAAAAATCTATTTGTTCTATAATAAATATCATGTAATCGCAAACGAAATATACTGTGATTGTACTTATTCACTGCAGCAGTACAGAAACGCTCATAACGGTGCAAAATGGTTGTTGAGCCTTTGCAGGGATAACCAATTTGATCCAAAATATTTCTTTTATTTTACAACTAGCTTATCTTATCATTTGGACAGAATTGAAGATAAGCATCATAGTGTAGCTTATGTAAATGATATGCTCGAATTATACGATCATTATCCAAAACCGGATAGTTTCTGGGTAAACGATAATGGATCAAGATCGATGTATTGGGCGGCAAATTTATGTTATAAAATCGGAAATTATGAAAAAGGAGTAGAGTATCTCCAGTGTATTTTGGAAAATGTAAAAGAGTATAGCTGGCCGCTTTTGGAAAAGTGCAAGTTTCAATTATTACCAGAATGTTTACATGGATTACAGCAATACGAAAAGCTTATTCAGTTACTTGAAATGCCTACACTTGAAGTACTTCAGAAACAGCAGGATGATCCTTCTGTACGCTTGTCCTGTTTTTATATTTCTTATGCATACGGTGTTCAGGGTAATGAGGAGAAAAAAATGCAATGGGCAATGAACTGTATCAAATGTTATCAGAAAATGAGCGATCCGCCAATAGATTGGCTGGCAAATAATCTACTTGTAAATTTTCAGGCGTGCCTCGAAAACAATTTGAAATCATATTTGATATCTTTTGGAAATATTTACCTTGATTTTATTAAAGTGCCACAAGCAGGTCACATCTGGCTTACACATCATTTTGCTAATTTCTATTCAGAAGAAGGAAATCAGACAGAAGCCTTGAAGTATCACCAAATGTGTATTGAATTCGGATGGATGTTTCCTGAAGAATGCAAAGAATTAATAGATAATTCGCAGGATTTTATAAATACTTTCAATCTCTCCGGAAATTTAAAATAATGTATAATGAGTACAATTACAACCTATCATAAATTCGAAAATCCAACAAATCTAAGTAAATCACAATTATGGCTTATAGCCACATCGGCAATACTTGCAGAAATGAACCGTGAATTTCATGATACGTTGCTGCCTCATCATATTTACAGCACTCCGGAATTACTGAAAGAAAGCCGGCAATGCCTTTTACGGGACTGGGAAACCAAAGACCTGGCCGATTTAAGTGATACGATACAATATCTGCATACTAAGAAAACATTCTACTTAGTGCAAAATAATTGGGAATTTTTAACTGAACCTGAATTCAATAAATCACAATTATTGGGTAATAAGGATATTGATCTAAGAAATCGTATCGACATGGTCAGAAATTATCAGTATGACCTTGACAATAGTGATCTTGGCTGGCATTATGGACGCTGTGCCTGGATAATACGACACGCTTTTTACAATGATTTTATAACAGAAGAAGAAGCATGGAGCCTCCTGGAAGAAAACGGCAAATACATCAGGCAACATTTTACATCATGGGAAAGTTTCGGGCTATCTTACTTAGTAGGATCGCAATACTGGAAATTAGACAACTATAATGAGACAGTTATGAAACGGGCAAAAAAAAATATTACTTATTTACTGACTAATCGTAATTCGCCCTGGCTAAATATAAACTGGAATGATTTTGAATAATGTCTTGTTGACTTTTACCTCTGATTTTTATGTTCACTATCAAACGCTGTTTTGCTGTATTTTAATGATTTTAATAGCATTGATTTTTAAATTTTCAGAAGCAATAATCATCAGGTCAGGTATTGGTATGTTTGCAGTCTGCCTTGCGATAAATTTTGTTTTATCCTTTTTTTCAGAAGTCTATTGGCACTTTATTCTGCATTGGTTTTTAGCCTCCCTCAGTTTTTTTATTTTCTGGTATTTGGTAATTTATTTGTGTGAAAACTATGGTCGGCCTTATTCAGGAGATGGAGCCATGGTAATTGTGCTGCCTGTCTATTTTTTGTTTTTCGGAATATTTAGTTCGGTAATAATCAAAGCTTTTATAGCGATTATACATTTGTTTTAAAACAAGATTTAAACATTTCTTGTTTTAACTAATTTATTTTAAAAAAAAACCGTCAGATGATCTTCTAAAATTATAAAATCATTATTTATAGTGACTGTTCATAAAAATCTCAGGATTAGATTTGTGTTATAAAATTTTATAATTAATAATAAAAATGTAAATCATGGGATTAGCAGAAAAACGTTTAGCAGAAGCTATTAAAGTTGAAAAATTACCTGAATTTGAAGCAAAATTAAAAGAGAAAGCAGGTTATGATATCAAAGTTGATATTGACTGGAATACCTTTACAGCTTTTAATCAATATCCGCTTGAAAGATTGGATATTGTTTTTGACGATTTGGAATCTTTCGTTAAAAAAATATGTGCTGATGATATGGGTAAAGAAGCTTTAAAAGAAAAATTGACGACGATTCATTTGACTAATACAGAAAATAATGATGAGGTGAACATGGAATTAAAAGACAATACTTTGTATTTGACGCATCAGCTTGTTCAGGCCTCTTTTAGTTCACAAACAGATTCGCAAATTGCTGATTACGTAGAAAAGCAGCTGTAAATGATTGAGTCGTATAAAAAGAATCTTTTTATAGAATTTTCAGGCTGGTTTATAAAACTTGCTGATTTTGCGGATCGGGCAGAGGATGCGTACAGTTTACCTAAGATTGAGTTGGTATTACATACGGGAAATATAATTCGGGGCTGTATAATAGGTTATGACAGAACCAGACAGGAAAAACTATTGATGGTGATGGGAATTCCTGATTCTAATCCAAAATCTGAAATTACACTGATTCCCGAATCTCAGGTGGCAGCGGTAACTTTCATGGACGCTGATGAAACACTAAGAGTGCTTGAACCTGATTCTGTAGTAAGTAGTTTAGAATTAAAGCGTACCGCTAAAAAAGTGGAAGAAGATTTAGAAAAGAGTACTGCGTCTAAAATCAATTTAAATTTAGACACAGAAAATTATCCGGAAGAAAACCGAAAGCTTATTTTGGAAACGATTAAATTTTTACCCTCAATTTTTGAATCACTAACTGAAGATGAATTAGGAAAAAAAGCAGTCGTTGAAAGTATAGAAAATATTAAAATTTCAATAGCCGAAGCTGATTCAATTGTTTTAAACAATAAAGAGCTTCATATCAAAACAAGTTCTGGATACAAGTTCCCTCACAAAGAAAAGGAAAGGATCAAAAGAGAGATCGAGAGTGTTTTGTAATTATTTTTTTTTTCAATTTGGTAGAAAAAGGCAATTCTGGAGACAAATTTCAGAATTGCCTTTTGATTTTTAATACAATTCAGAATAGATAAATCATTATTTATAGTGATGTGTGAAATTTCAGGCAACGATATTTTTGTTGTTTAAAAAGATGTTTAAATTATAGTAAAACAGAATGAATAACTTTAAAGATACTTTCAGCAGAATAACTAAAATTTGTATTATTTTTTATCTGTTTGCATGCGTTGCAGAAGTGTATAGTCAGGACAAAAAGCTGATAATTTCAAAACCGGTTTTATCAAAATTCTCTGCTCAGGGGAATATTTATAAAGAATCCGATAAAGCCTCAGTGGCCACTTCAGAAAAAAAGGTTATCCACACTAAAAACAAAACGTCGAAGACGGCAAAGATGGCTGCAGACACCCAGCCTCCTGCCTTAACTTGTCTTCCAAACAAACAATTATATTGTGGTAGTTTAGTTCCAAATTACTTAAGCGAGTTGATTGTTACTGATGATTCAGGAGGAGATATATATCTTACACAATCCACCGCAGGAACTAAGTTTTATGACGGAATGACAATTGTGTTTACTGCAGAAGACGAAGCAGGAAACAAAAGTAGCTGTTCCATAACAATATCAGCCATAAGTCCTGACGTTACACCTCCTACATTTACTTGTCCGACGGGCTTAACTCTAAATTGTGGTGATGTGCTTCCGAATTACGCAACCAGTCCAATAATGAATTTAAATGATGATTGTAGTATTAAATTAAGTTATATAATGACACCACCACCAGGCACTCCTTTCTATGATGGTATCCCGGTTCAGATAGAATATTTTGATAAGCCTGGAAATACTGGCAACAGATCAGTATGTAATTTTACTGTTAGCATGGCTACTCCGGATGTAACAAATCCGGTATTTGTTTATTGTCCCGGAACACAAAGTTTACCTTGCGGTGCCGTATTGCCGGATTACAGAACTTTGATAACTGCAAAAGATAATTGTTTTGGTAATTTAACAGTATCACAAAGTCCTGATGTTGGCACTGCCTTTACTCCGGGAATGACAGTTACTATGACACTAAGGGATGCAGCAAATAATGCTTCGACCTGCAGTTTTGTTGTTAACGCTTCCGCAGATACTACCAAGCCAACGATTACCTGTCCGGGAAACCAGAGCCTTTCTTGCGGTTCGGTTTTACCGGATTACAGAAGTTTGGTCACCGCTACGGATAATTGTACCACCAATCCAACTATTACACAAACTCCTGTCGCAGGAAGTGCGTTTACAAGCGGAATGACCGTTACGATGCGCGCTACCGATGCTTCTGGCAATTTTCAGACCTGCAGTTTTGTTGTGAATGCTTCCGCAGATATAACCAAGCCAACGATTACCTGCCCTGGAAACCAGAGCCTTTCGTGCGGTTCGGCTTTACCGGATTACAGAAGTTTGGTCACCGCTACGGATAATTGTACCACCAATCCAACTATTACACAAACTCCTGTCGCAGGAAGTGCGTTTACAAGCGGAATGACCGTTACGATGCGCGCTACCGATGCTTCTGGCAATTTTCAGACCTGCAGTTTTGTTGTGAACGCTTCCGCAGATATTACCAAGCCAACGATTACCTGCCAGGGAAGCCAGAGCCTTTCTTGTGGTTCGGTTTTACCGGATTACAGAAGTTTAGTCACAGCTACAGATAATTGTACTTCAAGCCCGACTGTTACGCAAACACCTGCAGCCGGAAGCACTTTTACCAGCGGAATGACCGTAACGATGCGTGCTACCGATGCTTCTGGCAATTTTCAGACCTGCAGTTTTGTAGTGAATGCTTCCGCAGATACCACCAAACCAACGATAACCTGCCCGGGAAGCCAGAGCCTTTCTTGCGGTTCAGCTTTACCTGACTACAGAAGTTTGATCACAGCGACAGACAATTGCACTTCAAGCCCGACTGTTACCCAAACCCCTGCAGCAGGAAGTGTCTTTACCAGCGGAATGACCGTTACGATGCGCGCTACCGATGCTACAGGCAATTTTCAGACCTGCAGTTTTGTAGTGAATGCTTCCGCAGATACCACCAAACCAACGATAACCTGCCCGGGAAACCAGAGCCTTTCTTGCGGTTCGGCTTTGCCGGATTACAGAAGTTTGGTCACGGCTACAGATAATTGTACCACCAATCCAACTATTACACAAACTCCTGTCGCAGGAAGTGCATTTACCAGCGGAATGACCGTTACGATGCGCGCTACCGATGCTTCTGGCAATTTTCAGACCTGCAGTTTTATTGTTAACGCTTTCGCAGATATTACCAAGCCAACGATTACATGTCCGGGAAGCCAGAGCCTTTCTTGCGGTTCGGTTTTACCGGATTACAGAAGTTTGGTCACCGCTACAGACAATTGTACCACTAATCCAACTATTACACAAACTCCGGTCGCAGGAAGCGCGTTTACCAGCGGAATGACCGTAACGATGCGCGCTACTGATGCTTCAGGAAATTTTCAGACCTGCAGTTTTGTAGTGAATGCTTCCGCAGATATTACCAAGCCAACGATTACCTGTCCGGAAACCCAGACATTGGCACTGGGAAGTTTGTTGCCGGATTACAAAAATCTGGTTACAGTAATTGACGATTGTACTGTAAATCCAATAATAACGCAGACACCGGCAGCAGGTAGTGCTTTTATCGGCGGAATAAATGTTACGATGCGAGTGACTGATGCTTCCGGAAATTTTTCGACTTGCACTTTTGCAGTTAATGCTACAGGAAGTGATTTGCCACCAACCATAACATGTCCTTCTAATATGGAATTATACGCTAATTCTACTTTGCCTGATTATGTTTCATTTTTACCAACTGTGACTGATGATTTTACAGATGGTTTTGATTTAGTTTTCACACAAACACCACCACAGGGAACTTTATTCACAGCCGATACTGATGTTACTATAACAGCTAAAGATGCTTCAGGAAATACTGCTTCATGTACTTTCTTAGTAAAACTGAAAACCGCTGCGGCTTCAATCGATTGTAAAACAACTTCATTTAATGTGGCTAACCTTAATGGACTCAATGGATTTACTATATACGGAGAAAAACTGACGCGTGAAGCCGGTTTTAGTGTAAATAACGCCGGAGACGTAAATGGTGATGGTATTACAGATTTGATAATTGGTGCCCCGGGAGATTATAATCCGTGGCATGGTGTTAAAAAAGAATATAAAATAATAAAAGGAGCAGCCTATGTAGTATTTGGCAAATCTTCAGGCTTTACACCAAATATTGATTTAGGTCTGCTTAATGGCAGTAATGGCTTTGCGATTCGAAACGATAATCCAAGTACAAATTTTCCGGTAACAGGTTATGATGTAAGCAGTGCAGGTGATATTAATGGTGACGGAATAGGAGATTTTATGGTTAGTGATCCCTATCGACATTCTTCATATGGGTCTGAAGTGGGACATACTTATGTGATATTTGGAAAAAGTTCTGGTTTTCCGGCAGAATTTAATTTGTCTGCACTAAACGGAACTAATGGTTTTACACTAATAGGAACTACAAATTATGAAGATGCAGGTATAAGTATAGCGTCAGTTGAAGATATAAACGGCGACGGTTATCATGATATTGCAGCAATAACAGGTGGTTCCGGTGGAGGAAAAGGAAAGTGTTATATTGTTTACGGGAAAAGCAGCGGCTTCCCAGATGTAATTAGAACGAATCAGCTTAATGGCACAAATGGATTTGTTATTGAGGGTGACAATGTTACAGGAGAAATTGGACTATCTGTTGCCGGTTTAGGTGATGTTAATGGAGACGGAATTTCAGACATGGCAATAGGAAGTACTAATAATACAGGACAACACCGTAAATATGTAATTTTTGGCCGTTCTTCAAATTTTCCATCAATTTTTAGTGTCTCCTTACTCAATGGAAGCAATGGTTTTGTAGTCGAAAATTCAACTACTCATTTAAATTATGAAGGGATTAAAAAAGCAGGAGATCTCAATAATGACGGTTTAAATGATATGGCTATTTGCGGACTACATATTTTGTTTGGCAAAACCGTTTTTCCAGCCGTAGTAGATGTAAACAATTTAGACGGTACAAATGGATTTACAATTAACGCTTCGGGTAATAAATTTGGCTACGCAGGAGATTTTAACGCAGACGGTATCGATGATTATTTTTATCAATCGTACTCTTCTACTGTTGTTTTATTTGGGAGAAAAAATTGGGCTGCAGTGGTTAATTATAGCACAAGTGGAAAAATAGAAATATATGCCCCCTTCATTTCAAATAATAGTGCAAATTATGCTGGCGACGTTAATAATGACGGTATAAGTGATTTAATTATTGGTTATGGTCCTGATTCCTACGGAAATAATCTGAAAGTGAATTACAATCCGGGTATGTCATATGTAGTGTTTGGAAAAAAAACTGCCGATACCGAAAAACCAGTCATTGCCAATTGCCCTACTAATAAAGTTTTAGGTGTTGGAGATCCGATTCCAAATTACAAAACAACTGTTACCATAACGGACAATTGCGATAATGCACCAGTGTTCACCCAGACTCCCACAGCCGGAACGATTTATACTGGAGGAACTCAGGAAATTAAATTAACAGCCACCGATGCTAACGGAAACGAGACTGTTTGTACTTTTAATCTAATGGAAACATTAGACGATCCTCCTGTAATGGAATGTCCTGTTAATCAGGAGCTATACGCCAGTTCTATGCTGCCTAATTATGTACGTTTTTTAAAAACAATTACGGATGATACCACACAATTAAATAAATTGATTTTTACACAAACACCTGCTGCAGGAACGTTATTTACTTCGGATACAGATGTTACGATTACAGTAAAAGATAAAGCAGGGAATACCACTTCATGTACTTTTACAGTAAAATTGAAAACAGGCGGTTTT
Source organism: Flavobacterium fluviatile (assembly GCF_010645065.1). GTDB lineage: Bacteria > Bacteroidota > Bacteroidia > Flavobacteriales > Flavobacteriaceae > Flavobacterium > Flavobacterium fluviatile. The sequence goes on from NZ_JAADZW010000005.1 coordinate 174,069, forward strand.
GATATAGATTGTAAAACATCCACTGTTAATATAAATCAGCTGAATGGTATTAATGGATTTACAATTTTAGGGGAAGAGCCTGGTTCAAGAGCAGGTTTCAGTACGAGTAGAATTGGAGATGTTAACGGAGATGGTACAGCCGATTTTATTATTGGAGCTCCCGGAGACTGGGGTTTAGGACAAGCCTATGTAGTTTTCGGTACAAAAACAGGTTTTCCTGCAAGTTTGAATGTTGCTAATCTAAATGGGTTAAATGGATTTAAAATTATTGATAGTGATTTAACTCCGCCAAGAAGAACTGCTTTTGACGTGAGTGATGCGGGCGATATTAATGGAGATGGTGTTAATGATTTGATGCTTAGTGATCCTAATAAATATACAGAAGCAATATTTCACGCAGGAAGAGTTTATATAATTTATGGAAAAACAACTGCTTTTCCGGCACAATTTGATGTATCCTCTTTAGATGGTTCTAATGGTTTTTCTATCTTAGGAAAAACGAAAGATGAAGTTTTTGGTTATGGCATTGCCAATGTTGGCGATTTTAACAATGATTCTTTTGATGATATTGGTATCGTTTCTCATAATGAAGGTTCAGGAAATATAAAAAAATGCTATATTTTATTTGGACGCAGTACCAACTTTCCTTCTGTAGTAGATATAGAAAGTATAAGCTCGTCTAATTCATTTATTGTTGAAGGAGATATCGGAAAAAATTTAGCTGGTATAGGAGATGTTAATGGTGACGGTATTTCTGATGTTGCTATTAGTGGTGATAATGAATTTAGATATGTGGTGTATGGTTCTGCCAGCCTTCCTGCAAAATTAAGTACAACAAGTCTAAACGGCTCCAATGGTTTCAAAATTCAAAATTCTGCCACTCCACTCAAAACATCTTACTATTTTGAAATTAGAAGTGCTGGCGATATTAATGGTGATTCATATAACGACATTGGTATTAATAATTTTATATTATTTGGAAAAAACACCTCCACGCCAGTAGTGGATTTAAAAGATTTGGATGGTACCAATGGTTTTAAAATGAATGGGAGCGAGTTTGAATACTTACATTCCTATAGTTCTTTCGGGGATTTTAATAAAGACGGTTTTGACGATTATCTTTTACCTTATAGCTCTAAAATCCATGTTATTTATGGAAAAGCAAATTGGAATCCCTTATTGGATATCTTCTCGCTCGATTCTTCTGAAGGTTTAGTAATAAATACACCTTATACATCAAAATATAGTTTGAGTTATTTAGGAGATGTTAATGGGGATGCTATAGACGACATTGGTATTGGCTCAACAAAAACGGTTTATGATTGGAAACCAAATGAAGATACTGGACGAATTCATGTACTTTACGGAAAAAAAGCTGAGGACAAGGAAAAACCAACTATAAAAAAATGTCCTGCTAATCAGGTTCTGGCTGTGAATGATCCAATTCCGGATTATACCAAAATAGTTGAGATAAAAGATAATTGTGATGTTAGCCCAATTATTACCCAATTACCAGCTGCAGGAACTGTTTTTAACGGAATAACCCAAGAAGTAACCATTACTGCAACTGATGCCAGTGGTAATATTGAAACTTGTAAATTCACTATTGCAGCTACTGTCATTGTAGATAACGAAGCCCCTGCTTTAATTTGTCCTCTTGATCAACAATTAGCTTGCGGCAGTACCGTACCGGATTATACGACACTGGTTACCGTTACCGATAATTCAGATCCGTCGCCTGCAGTAACACAGAATCCGATTGCAGGAAGTGTTTTTACTGACGGAATGACAATCACCATTTCCGCCAAAGATGCTTCTAATAATGAATCGATCTGTATTTTTAAAGTCAATACTGAGGCAGATGTCACCAAACCGGTTATCACTTGTATTGGAAATCAGACTTTGGGTTCCGGAAGCGTTTTGCCGGATTATTCAGGATTGTTGACTGTAACCGACAATTGTGACGCTGCACCGGTAATTACGCAAAATCCCGTTGCAGGAAGTGCTTTTGTTGACGGAATGCAGGTAACTATGACTGCGAAAGACGCTTCGAACAACGAATCAGCATGCAGTTTTATCGTAAATGCTTCAGCTGACATTACAAAACCTGTTATTGCCTGTATCGGGGATCAGACACTTACTTGCGGCGGAACTGTACCGGATTATACGACAATGGTTACCGTTACCGATAATTCAGATCCGTCGCCTGCAGTAACACAGAATCCGATTGCAGGAAGTGTTTTTACTGACGGTATGACAATCACCATTTCCGCCAAAGATGCTTCTAATAATGAATCAACCTGCAGTTTTAAAGTCAATACTGAATCAGACATCACCAAACCGGTTATCACTTGTATCGGTAGCCAAAGCTTATCATGCAGTTCAGTTTTACCAGATTATACCCAAATGATAACGGCTACCGACAATTGTGATCCTTCACCTGTAATTACTCAAAATCCTTTACCCGGAACTCCTTTTACAAATGGAATGGCAGTTACAATACTGGCTAAAGATGCCGCTGATAATGAATCTGTCTGCAGTTTTACAATTAATTTAGCTCCTGATAACACCAAGCCGGTAATAAGCTGTATTAGCAATCAAACTGTGGCAGCCAATGCAATTCTGAGCGATTATAGAAGCCAGGTAACAGTTACAGATAATTGCGGGTCAAATCCAACCGTAATTCAGACTCCGGCCGCCGGTGTTGCAGTTAGCGATGGTATGATAGTTCAGATGAGTGTATCTGATGATAGCGGAAATACATCGTCTTGTTCTTTTATAATCAATACTATCGCAGATCCAGATATACAAGCTCCGGTAATTACCTGTTTATTAAATCAAAAAGTAACTTGTAATATATCTAAGGTTCCTGATTTTACCACAAAAGTTTTAGTAACTGACAACAAAGATCCAAAACCTGCAATAAAACAAAGTCCGCCTGCAGGAAGTGTTTTTACGGATGGAATGACTATCACGATCACTGCTACGGATGTATCTTCAAATAAAGCCGAATGTTCATTTAATGTAGATTCAGATGTTGTACTTGTAGATGCCGGGAATGATGTTGAAATAAAACAAGGGGAGCTTATACAATTAGAAGCTACTGCAACGGAAGAGGGTACTTTTAAATGGAGCCCGGCAAAAGGAGTGAGCAATGCATCTGTATTTAACCCATTCTTTAATCCGGATATAACAACAACTTACACAGTTTCATTTACTACTAAAGAGGGCTGTGAAGTACATGATTCTGTAATTATTTCGGTTGAGCCGAAGGAAAAAGATGAGACCAGATATGGTTTTTCTCCAAACAATGACGGTATAAATGATTTTTGGCTAATTGATGGTATTGCAAAGTATCCTATAAATGAAGTTTTGATTTATAACAGCTGGGGAGATTTGGTTTTCCAGACGACAGGTTATAATAATACTACAAATGTTTTTAGCGGACTTGCCAATAAAAAAAGAAAAATTGGAGCCGATGAACTTCCTGAAGGTACTTATTTTTTCGAAATCAAGCCTAATTCAGTAACGCATCACTTCAAAAAATTAAAAGGATACCTTGTTTTAAAACGTTAATTAATGAAAAATAAAACTTATATAATTTTTACAGTAATAATTCTGGCTGCGTTTTATAATTCAGTTAAAGCGCAGCAAACACCTGTTTTTTCCAGTTACAATTACAATGCAGTATTAATAAATCCTGCTCATGCCGGATATTATGAAAAAACGGATGTTGTAATGACCACAAATGGCTATTTCAATTCCGTTGATGGAAGTCCAAGGAACATTGATATTTCAGTAAATACTTTAACCCGTTCAGAAAATATTGGACTGGCAGCGGGAATTGCACACAATCAGGTAGGGGTAACGTACACCACTAATTTTTTTGCTTCTTATTCCTATAAGATTTTTTTTCACGAAGATTACAAATATGGAAGATGGTGGGCTTATGATCCCAACATCATTTCGTTTGGAATCACAGCCGGTGGCCAGATTTATGATGAGAACCTGACAAGATTAGGAATTGAAAATGATCCCGAATTTCAGGAAGATATACATAGTTTTACCCCGACTCTTGGAATAGGATTTTTATACAACAGAGACAGAATTTATTTTGGATTATCGGCTCCAAACTTACTAAGCAGTACTTTCAATTCTCAAAACAATACCAAATTAAAAAACGTTTATTATACTTATTTTGGTTACAGGATGTTTACAGATTTATTTGAAGACATATTGATAAATCCAAGTTTTCTGGTCAAGTATGTCGATGGGGCACCTCTACAGGCTGATTTGAATGCGTTAGTGAATTATAAAAACAAATTTGAATTTGGTGGAGGCTATCGTTCTTCCAACACTTTGAATTTTCTGGCAGGCTTTCATTTATCTGCAAATTCAAGATTAATATTTACATATAATAAATCTCTTGAAAGCATTGTGCTTCCGGATACATATGGAGTAGTATTTAATTATCGCTTTGGAACAGGCTTTGAATAACAAATGATAAAAATCTGTACATTAAATTTTAAAGCTTAGCAATGCTGACTTTGTATAAATAAAATTAAGGATTTAATTTTTTATTTAAATGATTAAAAATCAACAATTTCAAAAAAGGGATTAATTATTTAATCCACTAATCCATTTTCAACTGCATATTTTACAAGCCCTGCCGTATTTTTAGCATTCAGTTTTGATAATAAATTACGGCGGTGCGTGTTAACTGTATTAAAACTTATAAAAGTTTTTTCAGCAATTTCTGCAGTATTGTATTCCTGAGCGATCAAAACTAAAATTTCTTTCTCTCGTGAACTTAGTTCAGTAATATTTGAAATTTGTTTTTCTATTTTTTCGCTGTTATTGCGATATTGTTCTTCTACTTCTTCAGAAAAATAGTTTCGACCGGCAGCTACGCTGTAAATTGCTTGTAATAGTTCGGATTTTTCAGCATTTTTCAATAAATAACCATTTACACCAATTCTTATTAATCTTGAAATTATTTTTGCATTGCTATGTGTACTAACGATTATAATTTTTATAAAGGGATATTCTTTTTTTAATATTTTGCTTAATTCAATTCCGTCCATTTCAGGCATACTGATATCCAGGATTACCATGTCTGCACTTTGAATTTTTAAAATATTTAAAACTTCAATACCATTTACTGCTTTGCCAATTATTTTGATTCCGGATTCATGTTCAATTAATGATACGATTCCTTGTAGAAACATGGTATGGTCATCAGCAATAATAAGTTTTAATTTTTCCATTGTAATAAATTGGGGTTATAATTTGGTTAGATTATCAAGTTGTTTTTTCACGTTAATTCCTTTTATCGTTTCGTTTTCTGTATTAGGTAGCAGCAAAACAGGAATTTCAATATTGGCGATTGTACCTCTTTTAAGTTTTGAATCCATTATAAAAGAGCCACTTAATTTTACGATTCGGTTTTCTAAGTTAATAAAGCCAATTCCGGGTTTGTAATTTTCCGGATTAAAACCAACACCATTATCTTCAAATAAAATATTCAGGACATTTTCGACAAGATTAAGCTGTAAATCTATTTTTGAAGCTTTTGCATGTTTGATTGTGTTGGTCAAAAGTTCCTGTATTATTTTAAAAATCTCGATTTGGATTTCTTCATTTAATGCATCAATTTCCTTTTTCGGATATACTGTAAAATCAGTCTTAATATTGCTGGCTTCACCAATATTATTAAAATAAGATTCTAAAACTTCACAAAATTTGTGATGCGTAAATTTCTTTGGAATCAATGTATGCGATAAATTTCGAACCTGCTGATATGTTTCATCCAATAATGCAGTAAGGTTTTTAATTTTTGGAGAACTTGAAATTATTAAATGATTCAATTGAAGTTTAATTGCAGCGAGATTTCCACCTATACTGTCGTGCAATTCCTGTGAAATACGCTGTCTTTCCTTGTCCTGACCGCTGATTGAAGCTTTAATTAGTTTTAACTCCTGATCTTTTAAAAGATTATTTATATTCTGAGTACTTATTTCAGCTTGCTGAATATTTAATAAACGCTGTGTTTTGAGTCGTTTGTAATACTGAAGCAATAATCCGATAATAGGAATTAAAACAATAAGGAAACCAAAAATAGTCAGCAGCTTGGTTTCTTTTTCCTGTTTTAGTTGTAATAGTTTAAGCTGTTGATCTTTTTTGAGTAATGATATTTCGCTAAGTTTTTTTTGTGATGAGTTTTGAAAAAAAAGTATAGTGTTTTCCGTTATTTTTTGAGAAATCTCCTCCTGAAGGTTCATGTTTTCAATTGCTTCTTCCTGTTTTTCAAGTTTTAACTTTTTTGTAGTATTATCCAGTTGTAAAAACCTGATTTCTTTCTCTCTTTGTGCTGTCTTATACTTGACTTCCAACTCATTGATTTCTTTGATTTTCTGAATTTTATTTACAGAATCTTTTACCCTGATTGATCTTGTCAAATGTTCAAAAGCACTTTTGTAATCTTCTTGTAAAACCGCTATCTTCTTGAGTTCATCATAAAAATATGCCTGATTGTCTAAAAAACCAAATTCTATAGCTTTTTGAAGAGCATCAGAAAAAATTAGTTTTGCATCCTCGTAGTTTTTTAAATCAACATAAGCATCACCAATATTACCCCTTGCGACCAGTGCTATTTGGTTTAACTCATTTTTGTCAGCAATAGAAACAACTTCATTATACATTTTTAAAGCATCGTTAGTATTTTGCTGTAATTGGTAATTCATTCCAATACTGAGTGCAATTACTGCTCTTGCTTGTTGATTATTAGTTTTTTCACTAAGTTGTTTCCCCAGATTATAATAATAATTCCCTTTTTCATAATCTTTTGAATCTGAATAAATATCACCCAGGTTGATATAACTTCCTAAACGTATTTCATCATCTTTTTTATATTCTAAACATTCCTTATATGATTTTAAAGCATTTTTATTATCTCCCAGAGCCTTATAAACGCTTGCAAGTCCATGCAGGTGAGTATAATACAAATTGATTTCTTTGTATTTTTGAGAAGTTTGAAGACCTTTTAAATGCCACTTTTTGCTTGCTTCAAATAGTCCTTTCTTTTTATGGTTTAATCCCATCAAATTATATCCCAGAGAAAAAAGTCTGTTCTTTAGGGAGTCGTTAGCTATTTTTATGTTGTAATTTAAAGCCTGATTTGTATAGTAAATGGATGAATCCAATATGGCTCTTTTGTTATAATAATAAGCCTGTAATAAATTGAGACTAGCTGCATTAGAAGGATATTTTGCTTTTTCCAAAAAAGTTTTTGCGTTTTTTACTGCTTTTTTTTCCTCTCCTTTATTATATAAATTATACAAAGCTGTAACAGCCTTTTTTTCTTCAGCTTCTGGGGATTTTTTTATAGTTGAAAATGTTTTCTTACTATTTCCGTCAATTTGTGCATGCAAAGAGATTGATAGCATACAAAAAAAATATAGAAAAAGACATTTAAAACCGGTTATCATGTAATTAAAAAATTGCTTAATTAAAATTTATGCTGTTGCAAATCTGTTTGTTATAGTTTAATGGGCTTTATTTTTAAGCAGCTAAATTTAGGGCAAATAGATTTAAAATATTCTTTTTATGTAAAAAAAAACAAGAAATTAGTTAAAAAAATCAAACATCAAAAATATGATCCTTATCAAATAGGAAATTAAAATTATGCTAATTTCATAATTAATTTTATAAGAGTAAAAATAGAAATGATATTAATTTTACATCAATCAAAAAACATATAAATCATGAAAAAATATTTATTTACGGTAATTTTTGCAGCACTAATAATTTACTCCTGTGCGACAAATCCTGTTACTGGGAAAAAAGACCTTAATTTTGTTTCGAATAGCGAATTATTTCCTTCCTCTTTTCAACAATACGATACCTTTCTAAAAGAAAACAAAGTCATTTCAGGAACAGCAGATGCGCAGAGAGTAAATCTTGTGGGTTCAAAAATCAAAGCTGCTGCCGAGAAATATTTGACTTATTTAGGGCAAACACAATATCTTAAAGATTATCGTTGGGAATATAAGTTAGTAGAAAACAAAGAAGTTAACGCCTGGTGTCTGCCTGGAGGAAAAATTGTAGTTTATTCTGGTATTCTTCCCATTACACAAAACGAATCTGGTTTAGCAACCGTTATGGGGCATGAAGTTTCTCATGCTTTAGCAAATCATGGTGCTCAGAGAATGAGTGCTTCACAATTACAACAATTAGGTGCAGTAGGAGTTGCGGTTGCTACCGGAAGTCAAAGTGCAGAAAAACAGGCTATGTGGCAAGAATATTATGGTTTGGGATCGCAGGTAGGAGTGATGTTGCCTTTCAGCAGAAGTCATGAAAGTGAGGCAGACAAGATTGGGTTAACGCTTATGGCTATAGCCGGTTACAATCCCGATGATTCTATTGCTTTCTGGACTAGAATGTCTGCTAAATCCGGAGGTTCAGGAACTCCTGAGTTTTTAAGCACTCACCCTTCAGACGCAACCAGAATTGCCAATCTTAAATCTTTAATTCCGCAGGCAAGGCAGACAGCAGCAAAAGTGGGAGTAATTAAAATTTAAATTCTTCAGGTACCATATTTAAATCAGGTAAACCTTGAAGTGAATTTTATTGGGATGCATTCCTCATGTTTTTATGAAAAATATAGCAATTTGGATTATACGGTATAATCCATTCTATGGATAAATTCAAAACTTCAGACTTTTGTACATCACAATTGTCAATTGAAATGATATTGTTTTTTAATTGAAAACAACTTTATTATTTTCAGTTGACATTTTTGTTTTATAATATATTGTAGTGTTTTACAAATTCATTTTATTAAACAGAGCCACACATTCAACAGCTTCTTTAACATCATGAACCCTAAGAATTTTTGCCCCTTTTGTCAAAGCAATGGTATTAAGAAATGTAGTGCCGTTTAAAGCCTCCTGAGGTGTAATACCAAGGGTTTTATAAATCATTGATTTTCTTGATACTCCTGCCAAAATGGGTAATTTCAATATATTAAAAAGTTCCATTTTTTGCAGTACTTCATAATTCTGATCAGTAGTTTTGGCAAAACCAAATCCAGGGTCCAGAATCAGATCATTAATGCCTAAACTTCTTGCTTTAGAAACTTTCTCAGAAAAATAAAACAGCATTTCTTTTACTATATTATCGTATTGTGTAAGGCTTTGCATAGTTTGGGGATTTCCACGCATGTGCATCATAATGTAAGGGACGTTATGGTGTGCAATAATATCAAACATCTTCTCGTCTAATTCTCCCGCTGCAATATCATTTATAATTGCAGCACCGTTTTCGATACTTACCTCTGCTACTTTTGCTCTAAAGGCATCGATTGATAATAATGTATCTGGAAAATGTTTCAGTATCAATTTTATAACAGGAACAATTCGTTCAATTTCTTCCTGTTCTGAAACGAATTCGGCACTGGGCTTGCTTGAATATGCCCCAATGTCAATAAAATCCGCTCCTTCAGAAATCATTTTTTCCACTTGTAAAATAATTTCTGACTCGTTTTTATATTTTCCGCCGTCGAAAAAAGAATTTGGAGTTACATTTAGAATTCCCATAACTTTAGGAATGGTTAAATCGATCAAACTACCTTTACAGTTAATAAACATTTTGTTTGAATTTTATTTTTTCAGTTAAAAGCCTTAGGTTGCGGATTAACAATTGTTTGGAAAAAACTTGAAACAAAGAAAACCTGAAACTTGAAACTATTTAATTTAATCCTTATTTTTGAACAAATTTTAGCAAATATACAGCAATAAATGAAGAATACTTCTCTAGAGTTTGATAATGTCATTACGGTTTGCCGTGCCTTATTTATCAATAAAATGAAAGATTACGGCAGTGCATGGCGTATTTTAAGACTGCCATCATTAACAGATCAGATTTTCATAAAAGCACAAAGAATCAGAAGTTTACAGGAAAACGAAATCCGAAAAATCGATGAAGATGAAAAAGGCGAATTTATCGGAATTATCAATTATTCGATTATGGCACTGATTCAACTAGAATTAGGTGTAGTTGAACAGCCTGATCTTGATGTTGAAAAGGCAATCCAATTATATGATGCTAAAGTTAAACTAACCAAAGATTTAATGGAAGCCAAAAATCATGATTATGGCGAAGCGTGGCGAGAAATGCGCATCAGTTCATTGACTGATTTGATTTTGCAAAAACTTCTCAGAGTGAAACAGATTGAAGATAATAAAGGCGCAACCCTGGTTTCTGAAGGCATTGACGCCAATTATCAGGACATGATTAATTATGCTGTGTTTGCCTTAATTCTAAATCCTAATAAATAAAAATTCCAAAAAAATAAATTCTAAATTCCAGGTTTAAAGTTGGAATTTGGAATTTTAAAATTTGGAATTTAAAATTTTATATTTTTATGAAAAACATTATTACCCAATTCTCCCGAATATTTGTCGGTGTGCTTTTTATCATTTCCGGATTAATTAAACTGAATGACCCGGTTGGTTTCTCTTATAAGTTAACCGAATATTTTAGTGAACCGGTTTTTAATATGCCATTTTTATCGCCTTTTGCTTTGGGATTAGCAATCTTTTTGGTGATATTGGAAGTGGTTTTGGGAGTAATGTTGTTGGTTGGATATAAAACAAAAACCACAATTTGGAGTTTACTGGTTTTAATAGTTTTCTTTACTTTTCTGACTTTTTATTCAGCTTATTTTGATGTAGTAAAAGATTGTGGCTGTTTTGGTGATGCACTGCATTTGACACCTTGGGAATCGTTTACAAAAGATGTCGTTTTATTGTTTTTTATTCTTGTTCTGTTTTTTAATCAGAAATTAATAAAACCATTGTTTTCAACACCACAAACTAATTTTGCAGTTTACTTAAGTGTTGTTTTATGTGCTTTTATGGCTGTCTGGGTTTTAAATCATAATCCGATTAAAGATTTTCGTCCTTATAAAGTAGGAACTAATATCGAAAAAGCAATGGAAATTCCGGAAGGGGCCCCAAAATCAGTAGTTGAAATGATTTTTATCTATAAAGTAAATGGAGTTGATAAGGAATTCACTGAAAAAGATTTAATGAATATTCCCGAAGGAGCAACTTTTGTTGATCGAAAAGACAAAGTGATTACTGAAGGTTATGTACCGACAATTCACGATTTCACAATGACTAAAGACGGATCAGATTATAAAGAAGAGTTACTTAAAGAACCAAAATTATTGGTATTTGTAGCCTACGATTTGACTCTGTCAAGTCCTCATGGCATGAAACAATTAGAAAACCTAAATACTGAAGCAAAAGCAAAAGGGTATAAGGTTATTGGAATGACAGCTTCAGATGATGAAATGATTGCAAAAGCTAAAAAACAATACGGTTTAAACATTGATTTCTATTTTTGTGATGCCATTGCATTAAAAACAATCGAAAGAGCCAATCCAAGTATAGTGGTTATTCAAAATGGCACCATAGTACAAAAAGTGCATTACAATGATATTGATAATTTAAAGTTGTAATGTATTTGTGAGAAAAATTTTATTATTTAGTCATAAATCTTTCATAATTAAATTGTTATTAGAATTTCTTTTTTTGTAATTTTGCTCGTGATTACAAAATCGATGTAAATCTTAGGTTATATTTTAAAATTTAAATGTTTCAGAATTATAATTTAATGTTCAAGTTTTCGTTCTAATATCAGACTAGCTCCTGACATACATGTTGAAAAAAAATATTCTGTTTTTTTTGTTTGTGAATTTTTCTCTGTCTTATGGACAAATTGGCGGGCGATATGCTTATCAGTTTTTAAATTTGACAACTTCACCAAGGCAGGCAGCTTTAGGAGGAAAATCGATTACAATTTACGACGAAGATGTGAATCAGGTTATGTTTAATCCGGCAACCTTAAATGCAGAAATGGATAATCATCTGGCAATGAATTATGGTAATTATTATGGAGAGGCTTCATACGGAACCGCTTCTTATGCCTATACTTACGACAGACATCTGCAGACATTTTATGCAGGAATCAGTTATATCAATTACGGAACTTTTGAAGGATATGATGAGAATGGTCAGGCGACTTCAGATTTTACAGGAAGCGAGGGTGCTCTTTCAGTAGGTTATGCATATAATATTCCATATACAGACATACATATTGGTGCTAACGCAAAATTGATAACATCTACTTTAGAAAGTTATAATTCTGTAGGTGGTGCATTAGATTTAGGTTTTTTGTTTATTGATGAAAGAAATGATGTAAACTGGGCGCTGTCAATACGTAACATTGGAACTCAGTTTACCACTTACTCAGGTATAAAGGAAAAATTACCTCTTGAGATTATAGCGGGGGTATCACAGGAATTAGACCATGTGCCAATCAGATGGCATCTTTCTTTGGAAAATTTGCAACAATGGAATATCTCTTTTTCAAATCCGGTGCGAGGTGAGGGGAATATAGATGGTTCGTCAGAGGAAGAGAAAGTGTCTTTTGTGAATAACGCTTTGAGACATGTCATTTTTGGAGTAGAACTTTTTCCCAGAAGAGCTTTCAATATTCGATTGGGATATAATTTTCGAAGAGGAGAAGAATTAAGAATTGAAGAACAGCGTAATTTTTCAGGAGTGTCATTAGGTTTTGGATTAAAAATGAACCGGTTAAAATTTAATTATTCGTATTCTAAATATACATTAGCAGCAAATACAAGTCTTTTTGGTTTAAATATTAATCTTCAATAATGATTTTATATGAAAATATTTAATTTGATTTTGGTTGTAATATTATCAGGTTTCTTTATCAGTTCAAAACCCTATTTTAAGGATGAGCCTAATAGCCTGGAAATAGAAAGAATAAACTTTAGAATTGATGAAATGAAATCAAGGTTTCTGGCTAATTCTAAATACAATTCTAAAATTGCTTTTTTTGTTGATATGAGAATTCCATCCGGAAAAAATCGTTTTTTCGTTTATGATTTGCAAAATAATAAAATAATAGATCAGGGACTTGTAGCACATGGATGTGGTTCTGAAACAGGAATTAAAGGTCAGTTGAAATTCAGTAACGTACCCAATTCAAATTCTACTTCATTAGGTAAATATTCCATTGGAAGTAATTATAATGGAATTTTCGGTAAAGCTTATCGATTACATGGTTTAGAAGAAACTAATAGTAATGCATTCAAAAGAGCTATCGTTTTGCATCATTATTCAGCAGTTCCATATGAAGAACAGGATCATTATATCAGTCGCAGTCATGGCTGCCCTATGGTTAATGAACAATTTTTCAAAAGAATTGAAAAAATCATTGATTCTTCAAAATCCAACATCCTTTTGGATATTTATTATTAATAAATAATCAAAATTATTTAACTAAAATAACCACCTTTGAGAAATATTACCATTGCTATTGACGGCTTTTCATCTACCGGAAAAAGCACTTTAGCAAAACAACTGGCTAAGGAACTTGCTTATGTTTATGTAGACACCGGAGCAATGTACCGGGCAGTTGCTTTTTTTGCCATGAATAACAATTTTATTAAAGCCGATTTTTTTGACAAAAAAGCTTTAATTGATTCACTTCCTAAAATTCAGTTAGAGTTTAAATACAATTCTCATTTAGGTTTTGCAGAAATGTACCTGAATGGAGAAAATGTCGAAAGACAGATCCGTACTATCGAAGTTTCAAGTTTTGTTAGTAAAGTTGCTGAAGTTTCCGAAGTTCGATCAAAATTAGTTGAACAACAACAGGAAATGGGAACCAATAAGGCAATTGTAATGGATGGCAGAGATATTGGAACAGTTGTTTTTCCAACAGCAGAACTCAAAATTTTTATGACGGCCAGTGCAGAGACGCGTGCACAAAGGCGTTTTGATGAACTGAAGCAAAAAGGTGATGATGTATCTTATGAAGAGGTTTTAAAGAATGTTGTCGAAAGAGATTACATAGACACACACCGTGATGATTCTCCCTTAGTAATTGCTGAGGATGCGATAGAAATTGATAATTCCTATTTAAATAAAGAAGAACAATTTGCCGCTGTTTTAGATTTGGTAAACGAGGTTGTTAAAACTGTTTAATTCTTTGCAGATTTCATTTTTAATGGTAGTTTTACCGCTTCATTTATTTAATAGACAATTCATCGTATGGGAATTAAAAACAGATTAATTGTAATGAGTTTTCTTCAGTTTTTTGTTTGGGGAGCCTGGCTAATTACTATTGGAAATTATTGGTTTGGAACTAAAAACTGGGAAGGAACACAATTCGGTTTGGTTTTCGGTACAATGGGAATTGCTTCATTATTTATGCCAACCCTTACAGGTATTATTGCAGACAGATGGGTAAATGCTGAAAAACTTTATGCAGGTTTGCATATTTTGTATGCCGTAGTTTTATTTGGTATAACTCAGGTAACAACGCCTGAAAATTTCATTTATGTAATGTTGGCTGCAATGTGCTGTTATATGCCAACAATTGCCCTAAGCAATTCTATTTCATATACTTCTTTAAAATTAAACAATAAAAATGTTGTAAAAGATTTTCCGCCTATCAGGGTCTGGGGAACAGTAGGTTTTATTGCAGCGATGTGGATAACTAATTTAACAGGAAGTAAAGCAACAGAATATCAGTTTTATATTGCCGGAATAGGTGCTTTGATTTTAGGTTTTTATTTTTTTACATTACCAAAATGTGAGCCGCAGCGACTTACAAAAGAGGACGCCTCCTGGGTTGAAACTTTAGGATTGGAAGCTTTTAAATTGTTCGGAAATTATAAAATGGCATTATTTTTTATCTTCTCAATGTTTTTGGGAGGTGCCTTGCAACTAACGAATGCTTATGGGGATGTTTTTCTGGATGAATTTAAACACTTTCCTAAATATGCAGATTCATTTGTAATAAAGTATTCAACTATTATTATGTCAATTTCGCAGGTTTCTGAAACCTTGTTTATTTTGGCAATTCCATTTTTCTTAAGGCGTTTCGGAATCAAACAGGTGATGTTGATTAGTATGCTGGCATGGGTTTTACGTTTTGGGTTATTTGCTTTCGGAGATCCTGTGACAGGTTTATGGATGATCATTTTGTCCTGTATTGTTTACGGAATGGCGTTTGATTTTTTCAATATTTCAGGCTCTTTATTTGTAGAAAGCAATACTAATTCAAAAATCCGTTCTTCTGCACAGGGACTATTTATGATGATGACTAACGGCGTAGGGGCAGTATTAGGAAGTTTAACCTCGGGCTGGGCAATTGATAAATATTTTACCAAATCATTTTTAACGGTAAATGAACTTTCTGCATTTTTACAGACGGATGCTTCTAATTCTAAAATGTTAGATTTTGTTAAATCTCAGGGAAATTCAATTTCAGAAGATGGAATTTTTGCTAACCCGGTACTAATGAAAGACTGGCATACGATCTGGCTTTCTTTTGCTGTTTATGCCTTAATTATTGCAGTTGCATTTGCTGTCCTTTTTAAGCACAAACACGATCCTAAAGAATTAGAAAATATTGTTCATTAATATGTAAACGCTGATCTTGTTATAAAATTAGAATCCCAACAAGCGAATAAAAAATTCAGTTGTTGGGATTTATTTTTGATGTGTTTGATCTTTCGTATTTTTTAAGGGATAATAAAGCCTGTTTTTTTATACTGTCCTGGAAAAAACCTGTCCAGCCTAATAAATAACCGGTAATTCCGAAGGCCTGTTTCGACCATTTCCAAACATCAAAGTTATCTGTGTGTTTGATAATCAGTCCGTCCTGAAAAATAAATTCAGCAGAAATTCGATTTACTACTTTCCGATTAGTTTTACTGAAATTATAAGTAGCAACCCAGCGTGCTGATCCTGAAAACTCATCTGCTTTTATGTCATAAAATTCAATTTTAATGTCTCCTTTACTTTTTAAAAGCAGCATTTCCCACATTTTAGATACCTGATGGTCTTTTAGAAGACCAAAAACAGGATCTACAAAATGAACATTAGGGTGATAACATTCGCTCATTGTTTGAATATCTGCATTTGCAAAAGCGGTATAAAATTTAGCGATTAAATTCTCGTTAGGATTCATTTTAACAAAATTTGGCTATAAAAGTAAGATTATTTTTGGTTAAATAATTTTTACAGCAAACTAATTGCAGCAGCGGTATCAAATGTTTTTTTAGACTTGTCGAAAGCAGTCGAAAAATATTTTTTTCTGCTTAATGCAGTAAAATAACCGGTTTGATTTCCAAATGCATTAGAATTGCTTGTAATTATAAATCTAATGGCATGAATATCCGTTTTTTTTAATTTTGAAAATTCTGCCGGCGTAAAATAATAGTAGGAAGTAGTTTTTCCTTCTTCAGTCTCCTTAACATTTTTATCGACACAGGCAATTACATCAGCATTGACTAAATCAACATAGACGCCTCCCGAAATTCGTGTATTATCATTTGCAGTGGCAATTGTCAATTTTAAAATCCCTCCCTTATCAGTTTTTGCGATCTGCACATCAATTTCTCCTGTTAGAATGTATTTTTCACAAATAAAAGTATAATTTTCAGTTGCAGGAAATGGTTTTGAGCCTTTTACACTTATGGTTTGCTGGGCATTCGTAAAAAAGGAAATCAAAAGAAACGAAATGAAGGATAGTTTTAAAGTCATAAGTATAATCAGTTATTTAATTTAGCGTCAAATTTTTCATCCCAGTCCATAGATTTTATTGCAGAAATTAAATTGTCTTCATTTACAAAAACACGGAGTTCTTTATTAGCAACCTTTTTTGTGTACAATGCATGATAACGGTAAATTGTTTCTTGTCTGGTTTTATAGACGCCATCTAATTTCAAATCAATAAAACTTCCATAATATTGTCGAAATCTCAGACAAGTCTTAGTCAAACGCTCTTCAGTTGTGTTTTCCATAACAGATTTTGTTACTTCAGTTTCATTAAAAGGCTTAAACTTTGATGTGTTGCACGTTTCAAGGACTCTTTTTCCTAATGAATAGGCCTTGTTTTGCTGATTAGAATTTATTTCAGCCTCTGGAATTTTTTTAATTTTTAGCTCTTCAGTACTTCTGTTTACTGTTTTAGATTTACAGCCTATTAATAGGAACAAACATATAATCAATCCTGTTTTCTTCATAATTATTTATGTTATTTTTAATAATAAATTGGGATCCGGGCAGTTTTCTATATAAAAATTTAAATCTTTTGTATTGCAAACTCCGGGATAATCACCCCAGTAGTGTTCAATATTTTTGATAATCTGGAAATGCAAATGAGGAGCATAATCTCCGTTTACTTCTGAATTTCCAATGTTTGCAAGATATTCGCCTTTTTTATAAAAATCCCCAACATTTATCCCTTCTATACTTTCTAACGATAAATGCCCGTATAAAGTATAAAATTTTTGATTTTCAATTTCGTGTTCCAAGATTATAGTTGGTCCATAATCACCCAAGCCGACATTATTTTTAAAACTATGTATTCTTCCGTCCAGAGCTGCTAAAACAGGCGTTCCGGCTTTTATCCACAGATCCAGACCAATATGAATGTTGCGTTCAGGCATCGAATCATTGTTAAAAATGGAACTTCGCTGGTATAAGGTACGTCCTTCAATATAACCGCCGAACGCAACTTCAGCATTGTTTTTTTTCAAATAATCAGTTATATATTTTTCAAAATCAGCTGAATTTCCGGATTTCCTTCCGGTTAAATGCTGATTATTTATAGATAAATCTAAAGTAATGTATTTAGAGTATTCAATAGTAGAATCTATAATCTTTGAAGGAGGAATATTTCTTAAAATAGAAGCAAGAGGTCTCATAATAGGTTTAGGCAACTTTTTCAATGATAATTAATTCGTTATGATGTTCCACCCGGGGCAGCATTTTAGTAGAATACAAATCAGGGTTGATTTCTGAAATGTATTTACGATTTCTGATATTGTGTTTTTCGTCCAGAATCATAGTATTAAAAAGTATAAACCCCTGTTTATTTAATATAGAAAAAACTCTTTCACTAAAAAAAGGTTCAAATAAAAAATTAGGCATAGTAGTGTCTTCAAATACATCAATGATGATTAAATCGTATTGCTTTTTAGTTTTTAGAACAAATTCAAATGCATCATCAATAACAATTTCTAATTGACTGATTTGAGAAAGGTTGAAATATTCATTAGCAATCTGAATCATATCTCCATCAATTTCTACTCCTGTTATTTTGCCTTTAAATCCAATTTCTTCAACCAGCGTTTTTATAACACTTCCGCCGGCAACACCCAGAACCAATATATGATCCATTTTCTCAATGGTTTTAAAACCTATATTTTTTAAACCATATCTTAATATCCGCTGTAAACTACCATATGAATAGTTTGTATTTTCCGAATCTAAAACTAATTCACCATTAGCCCAGGTGACCTCAATTGTTTTACTACGGACAGATTTTTTTTTGAATATTTTAATTGGTATTAAATAACTAAATACTTTTCTAATCATTTTTGCACTTTTACCAAATTTAGTATTAATTTTTTTTATTTTGTGCGAAATATGAAATTTTGATAAAGCAGCAATTGTATATATTTCCTTTTCTAAAGGTAAGGGGCTGGAAAATAGTGGAAATTGAAAATGCTGAATTAAAAGTATGTGTTGATGGCAGTGCCACATACGATTAATCACTGTCGGGAGAGAACCTCTGGATCGTTCTGGAGGTCTTAATTTGTAGCTATTTTTGCAAGAAAAGAAATTTTTCATCCCGGCAATTGCTTTTAGTAAAGCAAAATGAATTAGAGAAATTAAAAGGGATTTTATTTCATAGAGCTTATTGCCAAAGTGCCTCTTGTTCCTGTAGTTTTTGATTTAAAAAAAGAAGTTTATCCTGACATACTTTTTTCCAAAGGGCAATTACGATGTAGATTTGTAATTTTTAAAGTAAACATTAGACAGGATCTTAAGATAATATTTTTCAGAATGAAATTTAATTCTAGTGTTGTTTTTCTATAGAAAAAAAAACCAGAAATTTTTACTCAGCCGAGTAAGCTTTAAATGTTCCGTTTTTATAAAAAAGTACAATTTTTTCAAGCCCCTTATCATCGAAATTGAAATTTGGATTTTGTATTTCTGAAGAATTTCCTATTTCTTTTTTTTCTTTTGAATTGAATTCAATATCAAAAAATGAATCTTCATTTGATGACACAGCGGGGGAGGATTTTGTAATTGCAGTAAAAGCTTCATTATTGTTTTTCGGAAAATTTCCCTTACCTGTTAAAATCCAATACAAGTCTACATCAGGAAAAACTTCCAAAATTTTCATTACAAAATCTAAACTCGGTCTGTTTCGTCCTGATAAAAGATGAGATATGCCTGAACGCTGAACGCCGATTTTATCTGCAAAAGCTGATGCATTTAAGCCATAATAATCCAGTACGATTTCAAGTCTTTTTACAAATTCATCTATGTTTATCATTGTAAACTATTGTTTTAAAATTATCTATTTACAAATGTAAATAAAAAGTTTCTTTAGTAGCAATTTTACAGCTTTAAATCCAGTTTAGTAAGAACTTTAATTAGATTTTTACTATAGATGTGTTTGTTTAATTATTTGATTAATAATAAATTAAATGTTTATTATTTTCCTTTGTAATTAGAATATATATAAAGGTTCAATAATAAATAAAAATGTTTACAATATTAAATTATCAAAAGTTTTAATTGAGTTACAATTGTTAAAATAAAGATATTTACTTTTGTAAACTAATTATAAACACAATGAATTTAGAAGGATTATATCACCAAAACAAAGAACATTCAATAGAAGGTCGTTATCTGACTTTAGAACATATTCACCCAATACTGGAAAGAATTAATACAAGCAATCAGGTTAAGGTTATTGGAAAATCTGTTTTAGGGAAACCTGTATATAGTTATGAGATTGGTGCAGGAAAAACCCGGATCTATTTATGGTCACAAATGCATGGAAACGAAAGTACAACCACTAAAGCATTGTTTGATTTTATTAATGTTTTGAATAGCGGTTCTGAATTTGCTGAACAGCTGCTATCTGCTTTTACATTTTATTGTATACCTATACTAAATCCGGATGGAGCTGCGTTGTATACTCGCACAAATGCAAATATGATTGACCTGAATAGGGATTCTCAGGAATTAACTCAGCCAGAAAGCAAAATTTTACGTGAGGTTTTCGAAAAATTCAAGCCACACTTTTGTTTTAATTTACACGACCAGCGTACTATTTTTGGAACTGGGGATACTGGAAAGCCAGCAACTGTTTCATTCTTAGCGCCCTCTTATAATGAAGAAAGAGAAATTAATGACAACAGATTAAAAGCAATTAACCTAATCGCTGCAATTAATGATGAACTTCAGAAACATATACCAGGTCAGGTAGGACGTTTTGATGATTCGTTTAATATCAATTGTATAGGTGATACTTTTCAATATTTAGGTGTTCCGACAATTTTGTTTGAAGCTGGTCATTTTCCTAATGATTATTCGCGTGAGATTACCAGAAAATACATATTTTTCTCGCTGGTTACCAGTTTTAAAACGCTTTTCGAAAACGATATAGTTAATAACAGGATTACTGATTATTTGAATATTTCACAAAATAAAGCTGTTTTTTATGATTTTATGTATAAAAACATCAAAATAAATTATGATGGTATCGAAATTATTACGAATTTTGTCGCTCAATACAAAGAAGAATTGATTGACAGCAAGATTCAATTTAATGCTTATATAGTTGAAGTAGGTGAATTAGAGAATTATTTCGGACACTATGTCTACGATGCAAAAGGCGCTGCATATTCAGATGATTTTGCTAATTTTCCGAAACCAGATCAAAAAGCAGATTTTTATTTAAATAAAAACGTTAAATTTGTTAACGGACTGATAAAAAGTTAAATTTTACGTGAATTTGTTGTTTTTTATACATATTTTTATGCTTTGTAATACAAATTAGTAATATTAATTAAAAAATTATGAGTAAATTTCGTTTAGATGAAGTAGATCACCAGATTTTAGATATGTTAATAGACAACACGAGAGTTCCGTTTACTGACATAGCGAAAAAATTGTTGATTTCGGCAGGAACTGTACATGTAAGAGTAAAAAAGATGGAAGATGCCGGAATAATTATGGGTTCTTCATTAGCCTTGGATTATGATAAGCTAGGGTATTCATTTATTGCTTATGTAGGTGTGTTTCTTAATAATACATCTCAAACAAAATTTGTATTAGAGAGAATAAACCAAATTCCATTCGTTACCGTAGCTTCTGTAACTACAGGAAAATTCAATATTTTTTGCAAAATTAGAGCTAAGGATACGAAACACGCTAAGGAAGTTATCTTTATGATTGATGACATTGAAGGGGTTTACAGGACTGAAACAATGATTTCATTAGAAGAAAGTATTAACGACAAGAAGCGTTTGATGCATACTATTTTCAAAAATATGTAATATTTTCTTGAATGCTATATTAATAAAAATATAACCTCAAGTTTTCTTGGGGTTTTTTTATGAATAAATAAACTAAACAACTATAAAAAAGGATTATGTACACGTTGCCTAAAATTGAACGCTTCAATCAGGATGTTCTTTCTAAATATCACATTTATAATAGTGTTTTTATAACATTACCTTTCGATTCTATTGATAATACTGGGGTTTTGCTTCCTTTGTTTACAGAAACTTGCGAAACGGGTTTTAAAAAACAGGAAACTCCAAAAGAAATTTTCGACTTTTTTTCTAATAAGTTTTTACATAATGCTTCTGAAAAAGAAAAGATAGATTTGATGTTTCGTTTCATTCAGTATATTGAACGCCAAATTGTATTGTTTGATGCTATTGAAGACGCTGCTTTTCCTGTGGTTAATAATATGGAAGGACGAGGGTCACTTCGTGATATTAAAGAAAAATCAGATGCTAAAGAAAAAGATGAGGAATTAATTGAGTTTCTTGAAAACTTTAATGTTAGAACTGTCTTGACAGCGCATCCTACACAATTTTATCCTGGACCTGTACTTGGGATTATAAATGATTTAACAGAAGCAATCAGGCAAAATGATTTGTTAAAAATCAAGCAATTGCTGGCGCAGTTGGGAAAAACTCCTTTTATCCAAAATGAGAAGCCTAACCCATATGATGAAGCAGTAAGTTTAATTTGGTATCTGGAAAACGTATTTTATGAAACTGCAGGGGAAATAGTTCATTATTTGCAAAAAAATATTCTTCAGGGGGAAGCGATTCAGAATCAATTAATAAAACTTGGTTTCTGGCCAGGAGGTGACCGGGATGGAAATCCATTCGTTACGACAGACATTACATTGAAAGTTGCTGAGCGACTACGTACGTCGATTTTGAAATGTTATTATGTTGAAATGCGTAACCTTAAAAGAAAGTTAACTTTCTCAGGTGTAGATACTTTGGTAGCAGAACTTGAATATAAACTTTATAGGTCAGTTTTCTATTCCAAAGGTGAAATTTATATTACCTTAGAAGAATTGCTTACTCAGTTAAATAAAATCAGAGCCATAATTATCGAGAAGCATCAATCATTATATTTAGATGAATTAGAAGCTTTACTGGTTAAAATTAATTTGTTTGGATTTCATTTTGCCACTTTAGATATTCGCCAGAACAGTAAAATTCATAATGCTGTTTTTCAGGATGTGGTAAAATATTACTTAAATTCAGATTCAAAAATATTCCCTGAAAATTATTTCGATTTATCTGAAGATGAAAAATTAATTGTTTTATCAAAAGTAAAAGGAAATCTAAATCCGGCTGATTTTGAGAATGAAATTACAAAACTTACTTTAGAATCTGTTCAGGCTATTAAAACGATTCAGGAGAATAATGGTGAATTTGGTGCAAATCGTTACATTATCAGTAATAACGAAAGCGCATTGAATGTAATGGAAACTTTTGCGATGATTCGTTTAAATAATTGGGAAAATCCAACTGTTGATATCATTCCCCTTTTCGAATCAGTGGATGATTTGCAAAATGCACATTCAATAATGGAGCAATTATATACAAATCCTGAATATTCGGCACATTTAAAATCACGTGGTAATAAACAGACTATTATGCTTGGTTTCTCTGACGGAACAAAAGATGGTGGTTATTTAATGGCAAACTGGAGTATTTATCAGGCAAAAATTGAACTTACGCAAATCTCCAGAAAATATGGAATACAGGCTATTTTCTTTGACGGTCGTGGTGGGCCTCCTGCACGTGGAGGCGGAAAAACGCATAAATTCTATGCTTCATTAGGGCCTAAAATTGAGAACAACGAAATTCAGATTACTGTACAGGGACAAACTATTAGTTCTAATTTTGGAACTTTGGATTCATGCCGTTATAATATCGAAAATTTATTAAGTGCCGGAGTAACTAATCAGGTTTTTAGTAAAGAGAAAAATGAGTTGACTGCTGATGAAACAGTGATTTTGACTCAATTGGCAGGTTTAGGATATGAGAAATATTTAAGTTTTAAAAATCATCCTAAATTTATTCCGTATCTGGAGAAAATGAGTACGTTGAAATACTATTCTAAAACTAACATTGGTAGCCGTCCTTCAAAAAGAAGCAAATCAGAACAATTGGATTTCGCCGATTTAAGAGCAATCCCTTTTGTAGGTTCATGGAGCCAGCTGAAACAAAATGTACCTGGATTTTTTGGTGTAGGTTCTGCTTTAAAGCATTTTGAAGATACAAATCAGTGGGATAAAGTAAGTGATTTGTACCACAATTCGTTGTTCTTTAAAACACTTTTAGAAAATAGTATGATGTCACTGGCAAAATCATTTTTACCATTGACTGCTTACATGAAAAAGGATCCTGAATTTGGAGAATTCTGGCAGATTATTTATGAGGAATTTGTAGAAACAGAACGCCTTTTGCTTAAAATTGCAGGTCATAAAACACTGATGGAAAACTATCCTGATGGTAAAGCTTCAATTCAGATAAGAGAGCGTATTGTGCTGCCATTGTTGACTATACAACAATATGCACTATTAAGAATTAATGAATTGAATAAAGAAAAGACTCCGGATTTGGATTTGATTAAAGTATATGAAAAAATTGTAACCCGTTCTCTTTTTGGAAATACAAATGCAAGTAGAAATTCTGCGTAAATTTTATTGATTATGCTAATAGCTTCAGATTTATCAACACATGAGTATTCAGTTTTTAATGCGACTTATGTAAAAGCTGCTACAGATAAAACTTTGTTGGAGGGGTTAAAACATGGGTTATCCCAACTGCTTCAGTTTATAGAAAATGTTCCGGCCGAAAAATTAGAATACCGTTATGCTGAAGGTAAATGGACAATTAAAGATATTGTTCTCCATATGATAGATACAGAGCGAATTTTTGCTTACAGAGCCTTAAGAATCAGCAGAGGAGATAAAACTCCTTTGCCTGGTTTTGAAGAAAATGATTATGTGCCATTTGCATTTGCTAATAACCGCTCGATAGAAAGTTTATTGGATGAATATGAAAATGCCAGAAAAGCGACAATTAGTTTTTTTGAAAGTCTGAATGAAGAGCAACTTTTATTTATGGGTACAGCTTCAAATACAGCAATTTCTGTAAGAGCAATTGGGTTTATTATTACAGGCCATCAAAATCACCACCTAAGAGTGATTTCAGAAAGATAGGTAGTGTCTCACTAACTGTGTAAGTTGAAAAGTTATTCTGAAAAATATTTGAGCTCTTTTAAAAAGCCCAAAAATTTTTTTCGGAAATAACTTTTTGTTATTTTTAACCTTACATATTATGATTGACAAAGACGACTTATTAAACAGCAAGGATTTCTATAA
>NZ_JAADZW010000060.1 GCF_010645065.1 Flavobacterium fluviatile
CAATTTTGGTAAAAGTTCCAGATTAATGATTCGTGTTGCTCTGGGGTAATGTTCAGTTTTTGAATTGTTGTTTTCATAGCTTTAATTTTTTTGTTGTCCGTGTAAATCTTGATAACCTTTTTCCCAAACCACATATTGAGTTGCATGTGGTCCATATTTCCGTCCTTTGTTTGTTGCTAAGTAGCCACTTACAACTACCTTTTGTGTAGCATCAAACTTAATCCTGTCTTCAAATTCGGTTTTTGGATTTTGTCCTTTTCCATGACCCACAAAAACCAATGTTTTATCTTTAAATCTTTTCCTGAAATTCAAATAATCCTCAAAGGTGTAGCCCATAAAGAAGTATGCTACTGAATCTATTACTACTACCTGAGCGCTGTTCCTTCGTTCCAGTCTTTCAATAAGTTGTTCAAGTGTGTCATCGACCAGACTAAAATTTTTTGCAACGTCCTGCATTTGAAAGAGCTTTAACCTGTCCTGTAGATTTTCATCGTCCAAATCTTCCTCTCTTGATACTAAAATTGTCTTTTCAGTCTTGGCAAACTCCTTAATTAACTGCATTATAAAAGAACTTTTACCGCTTGAACTATCACCCCAAATAAACCAACGTCCTTTCTTTTGAGGGTTTCCGAAAACATCAAAAAAGCGTCCAGTAAACTTGATGACCGATACAATTGCAGAAAGGACATTCGATACGGTTAGAGCTCTTTTTAATTTCTCCATATTAGGCACTCAATAAATTCGGCATTCCTAATATGGTTCTAACAAAATCCTCTGTTAGTGGTTGACCGGTTCTGTCAGCTTCTTTCATTGCCGGAACTAACACATCATGTAACTCTCCGTAATTGTCGCAGTTTTGTTTTAAGAATCTAATCAAGGCTTTATCTTCAATTTGGTTTAAGAACATTGAAAAACTTCTGTCTATGCCTGGCAATTCTCTAATACCAAATTTTATTCTTCTGTAAAACTGTGGTATGCCAGAACGATTCTTTTTTCTTAATTTATCAAGGTTATCCGTTAACTGGCTGGTACCAATAAGCGTGATTCCGCAAATTTTGATAAGAGCATCGTATAACTCTTTCATAGAACAAAGTGCCGGCTGTTTCATATACTCGCACTCATCAAATATTAAGTGCGGTTTTTGTCCTTCAAGTCTTAGTTGTTTTAGCTTTTTAGCTATTTCGCCAATTTTCTTGCTTTTAGTTTTTGGAGTTGCAATTTTTAAGGCGTCAATAATCTTGTCAAGTAAATCGCCAATAGTATCAAGAGAACCAACAACTATTTTAAAAGTGTCAACTGGATTGGCTCTTAAGAACATATCAGAAATGTAACTTTTACCTGAACCGGTTTCGCCAATGATAATGTTTGTTAATCCGTTTTCTTTGGCATCTTCCAGAGTTGAAAGCATTCTATATAGCTGAGGCGTTTCTTTCAAACCCCAATATTCTTTTTTTAATGAATAGCCTATAAATTCAGCAACCATTAAGTACCATTTGTCCTTTATTTCTGATTTACCTACTGTGGTTTCACCGTTTCTGATGCTCGAAATATAACTTTCGTTTACTCCTGAGCGCTTTACAATTTCGTTAGCAGAAATACTATGCAAATTGATGTAGTTGTTAAGTGCCTCAGTAATTTGCTGTTTTTGTGTTGTTGTAATCATAGGTTAGTGTATTTGTTTAGGTTAACTTTCTCTTTTAAATAGTTGGTCTGGGTTTCCTGCCAGTTGGATTCTTCTAATACTTTTTCTCGTTTTTCCTGTTTAGCAGCGATTCTTTTTGTTGCCGTTTCTAAACGTTCAGCAGACTTTTGATCTTTGTGCTGTCCCAGACTATCAGGAATCATTAATTTTTTAAGAGTATCTAATCTCGGGTGGTTGTCGAATAAATCTTCTAAAACCTCTCTCTGCTGTGTACCTCTCAAAATAATTTCGTTATTCATACGACTATTGTAGTCATATACCAATTGCCTTTGCTGTGCATCGCCTTTCTCCTGATCGTATAAAGCCATTGGCTGAATGTACTTTTCTTGAAGAATAAATTCCATAGTGCCAATTTCTTCAACTAATCGACCGTCCCGGCTTTTAGCATTGCTCACCAATACTTGTCTTAAGTCATCAGCATCATAAAAAACCATCCAATCCTCATGCATGTGCTTTCTAAAATTTAGGTCGAAAGTATCGTA
>NZ_JAADZW010000061.1 GCF_010645065.1 Flavobacterium fluviatile
GGCTGAGAAGATCGCTTGTAGATGATTGATCCAGAGTTAACTGAAGCATTATTAATCTGAACAAGGCTGGCATTGTTTTCAATGATTAAATTCTGATCTGTAGCAACGTTTACCCAATTTGTTATCGTCAGAGTACGGCCGGTTTTTATTGTAACTTTAGCTGTACTTCCGGAAACCAGACAAGTACAACCATACAGATCAACATTTGGATCTGCAGCGGGAGGATAATTTCCTGTAAAAACAATATTTTGATCTAAAGTAGGTACGGATCCTGTCGACCATGAAGTCCCGTTCCAGGTATTGGTGGTCTGACTGCTAATTGTTGTTCCTGCTGTTGAAGGAGATTTACAGCCAGTGCTATTGGTTACTCTAAAGCTATAAGTGCCGGCTGCCAATCCTGTAACTGTAAATGTAGTACCCGAACCGGTAGTATTTACGGTTCCGCTGGCAGAATTTCTTTCTAATGTCCATGATCCTGAAGGAAGATTACTTAAAGCAATAGTCCCTAATGAATTGCAAGTGATATTTTTTACACTTCCCAATACAGGAGGATCCAGAAGATTGATAGAAGTTGGAATATCATCGTTGTTGGTATTACCTGAAATGTCTTCTACGATATTCAATGATGGATCCAATGCCGTGATTTTTGCTGTATTAATAACCCTGCCCAAAGCAACATCAGCAGCTGTAACCGTGTAATTTCCTGTAAATACAGCGGTAGCACCTACAGCCAGAGAAGCAACAGGTGCACCTGAAATGGTACTGATTTTAGGATCTGTTACCTGAATATCTGTCAAAGGAACCTGCCCTGTGTTTGTCACCTCAAAAGTATAATTTATCACACTGCCCTCTTTGCCACACCCAGTCATTGAAGCTTTTTTTACCAAAGCAACCTCTGCTGTTTTAAGTGAATTTTTATTAAAAGCAATAAAAGCACAATCTGAATCACCTGAAAAATCAACCACAAAACTATCAATCTGACCTGCATTTGCAGATGTAATTCCAAATGAAGATAAATCAATAGCCAGAATTCGGATGTCACGGGTTTCGTTTGCAGCATAAGTAGAAGATGGTGCTCCATTGTTTGCATTAAACAAATCAAGACGATAAGTTCCCATGACTGCCATTGAAGTAAAATTAACATTTACTGATACTCCAACGGTAACATTATTGCTATCTACAAATCTAAATTTATCCACTGTCGAATTTGGAGAAGCTACCTGAGTTACCACGATATCCGGAATGTTGTCACCGATAGCACCTACCAGCACATTATTTGTACCAACTTTAAATGAAGCAGAAGCTGGTTTTATATTGGCAATACCTGTTCCTAAAGCCAGACCATTAATCCCATCAGTAAGTCTGTATGCTAATTCGGCGGGTACAGAAGTTGTTCCTAAAAGTGGTGGTGTCAATACTCTGTTAGTTAAAGATCCGTCTATCATTGAACCCTGCAAAAAATAAGTGCTTGAAGTATATTCTAAAGACTGTATTTTTAAAGCCCTGAAAAGAGAGTTTTCAAAAGCAATTGAACGGGAAGTTAAGGTAGCATTGTTCACTCCTGTAGCATATGTTTTACCACCCCAGTCAAATGCCAGCAGGTTGTTTTCTGTATTAGGCTGATTATTTGTACCAGTGGCTGAGTTTGATGTCCAGTACCCATTCCAGTCAGTATAAATTCGGGTAACAGAAGTCTGACTAAAAGTTCTTGAGTGTACTAATAAAAAAAACAGAACAACTGCCTTAAAAGATATGACATGTCTGATCAAAAGTGGTTTTTTAATCATTTTTGCAGGTTTTAAATGTTTTTGGAGCAATAATCTATATACGCACTTTTAGCATTTTATTTAAATTAAAATGTGTTTAAAACATTAAATAATAAGTATATAGGCGGCAAAAGTAACCGTTCTTTATTACTCTAAATAAAAAAAAGAAAAAAATCCGATTAAGTGATGCATTTTTTCGATATAATACATAAATAGGAATCTTAAAGCAAATGACAAACCATACACTTTAAATAGAGAAAAAATTAGAAAACCTGAATAAAAAAAATCCGATAACTTTCGTCATCGGATTTTCGGTGTGTTTCGTTGTATTATTTGAAGATAACTTTTTTGGTCGTCTGGTAGCCATTATCCAGAACTACTTTCACCAGTAAAA
>NZ_JAADZW010000062.1 GCF_010645065.1 Flavobacterium fluviatile
ATTTTTGGGCTTTTTAAAAGAGCTCAAATATTTTTCAGAATAACTTTTCAACTTACACAGTTAGTGAGACACTACCATATTAACCCCGATAAAGTTAAATTATCGGGGTTTCCTTTTTTGAAAATACTTATTCAACAATATTAGAAGTTGTTACATAAAAATCTTTATTGACTTCAATTGTACTCTCATCATCAGTAACTTTTTCAGATTTCCATTCAGTAGTTGGTTTTAACCACATTTCCACTCCATTTAGTTTTACTTTTACAGCCATGTCAAAATTAGCAACACAATTTGTCCAGTGATAGCCAAAAGCTCCTTCTTTAAACATATATTCCAAAACCGGAATTTTAGTAGTTGTCAAATATTGAGCAAATACTCTACTAAAATCAATTCCGGATTGTTCGTTCATATATTCCTGAATTTGCTTTCCTGTTACAGTTTGATGATAAAAAGCTTTATTCAGTCCTCTTAAAATAGATTTCCATTTCGCATCATCATTAATTATTTGACGAATCATATGAAGCATATTTGCTCCTTTTGGATACATATCACCTGATCCTTCATCATTTACATTATAATTCCCTATAATTGGAATATCATTTTCAATATTTTTTCTACATCCTATAACATATTCTGACCCTGCATCTTTTCCATAATGATATTCAAGAAAAAGGCTTTCCGAATAATTAGTAAAACTCTCATGAATCCACATATCTGCAATATCTTTATAAGTAATATTATTTGCAAACCATTCATGTCCTGATTCGTGAATAATTATAAAATCAAATTTTAATCCCCACCCTGTTCCGCTCAAATCATGTCCTAAATATCCCTTTTTGTACTGGTTTCCATAAGTCACACTACTTTGATGTTCCATTCCTAAATAAGGTACTTCAACCAGTTTATAACTATCTTCATAAAAAGGATATGGTCCAAACCAGTTTTCAAAAGCCTCCAACATTTTTGGAACATCTTTAAATTGTTCTTTAGCCAAAATTAAATTATAACTCAAAACATAATAATTGCAATCTAAATTACCTTTTTCTCCTTTATATTTATCAGAAAAATTTACATAGTCACCAATATTTATATTTACACCGTAATTATTAATAGGATTAGAAACATACCAATTAAATGTTTTTGTTCCATCT
Source organism: Flavobacterium fluviatile (assembly GCF_010645065.1). GTDB lineage: Bacteria > Bacteroidota > Bacteroidia > Flavobacteriales > Flavobacteriaceae > Flavobacterium > Flavobacterium fluviatile. The sequence goes on from NZ_JAADZW010000062.1 coordinate 1,152, forward strand.
TTATGTTTTTTGATACTTTGCAATCTTCCATTTGATACATCTGTCAAATTCCCAGGGACATTTACACTAATCAGCATGTTTTCTACTTCATCATACATATGATCTTTACATGGCCACCAAACACTGGCCCCCAATCCCTGACAGGACGAAGCTATAAAATCTTTCCCATTTTTGTCTTTTTTCCATGTAATTCCTCCATCCCATGGTGGATTAACAGCCTCTTTAGGTTTTCCTCCAAACGTAACAATAATTTCCTTAATTTCTCCTACTTTTTGATTCGCAACCAGTTCAACAAAAAAAGCATTTCCATTTCTTTCAAATTTCAACTCTTTTCCATCCTGAGTGACTTTGTATATCTGCATTGGTTCCTGTAAATCAATTTGCATTTTAGTATACTCATTTAAAACTCTATACCGAATTTTATTTGAACCTGAAATAGTTTTATCTGCAGGATTTACCTTTACATCCAAATGATAATATTTTAAATCCCACCACGCTCGTTCTTTGGTTATACTTCCTCTCAAAGTATCCTGATGAGTAAACGTTTTATGTGATTTATTAAGAAGTCCTTGTGAATTTGAAGTAAAAACTATAAATAGGAAGATAAAAGTGATTATATAACTTTTCATTAATACAAAGTTTGAAATTTATAAAATTCAAATAATTTATAACAAAAGTAAACATTCAATTCTTTTTAATCACATCTTGCAACCTAAAATAAAAAACTTTTGTAAAACAAAAACCCTATTCACTTGGAATAGGGTTTCAAAGAAAGGCGACGACATACTCTCCCACAAGACTGCAGTACCATCTG
>NZ_JAADZW010000063.1 GCF_010645065.1 Flavobacterium fluviatile
TCCAGGTATCGCAAGAAACTTAAGTAAGGAGTTTGATAGTGACTGGGCTAACAATGCGGTTGATCCTTTGGTAAAAGGCACTATTTTCGATAATAATGCTGCACTAAGCAATGTGATATTTAATAAGGAGCATCCTTATTTCAAGGTAGAAACCAAAAAAGCAGAAGGGGTTCAAAAACCAAACGTTTTAAAAGAGTTAAAGACAACAGAAGATGCCAGTGACTTCTTTGCAAATTTTGCAAAAGACAACCCTGAACTATTCCATAGAGGATTTAAAGCTTTAAAAACAACAAGTAGAGCAGGTGTCAATGGATATACAGACATGAATGGTACGATACACTTAAAAGAAGACATCACCAAAGAAGTTATTGAGGCATTAAACAATATACGAAACGGAAAAAAAACAACTTTTGCCCAGGAAAAAGCATTGTCCACTATGCATCATGAAATTATGCACAACGCAAATAAACCCGGAATCCACTACAGCAGAATGCTAACACCAAAAGAAACGCAAACAATGGAGCTTGCAAACGAATTTGTATCAAGGAAAACACTGCCGGAATTTATGAAAAAACTGGGCGGTAAACTTGAAAACACAGAGCTAACAAACCATAGAGAGAATACAGGCTATAATACTATGGTAAGAAATTATGATAGCCTTATTAAATTTATGGGTGCTGACGAAAAAAAGGTACTCAAAGAAGTAAAACAATACCTTATTAATGGCAATTATACCACTCAAATTGAAGGGTTAGTGGGTGCTTTATCAAAGAATAGCGACATTAAATTAAGAAAGGCTACAATGGTTAAGTTTATTGATTATGCAAAAAAACTGCCCGAAGAGCAGTTTAATAATTTATTAATCAATAATGAAGGTTTAAAAACTAAAACGACGGGTAAATAGCTTTTAACTCGTTTGTAAGTTCGTCAAGCTGATGACTTTCAGCAAAAGCAAATAGCTCAAAAATACGCTGTTCCTCTTCACTAATTTCATTCTCAGGTGAAATTAACACAGGTGATATTTTTAGAGATTTAGCTAAATCCGCCTGAGTAGCGACAGTTAAGTCAATACCTTTATATGTATCGGTTGTAGTCATAAATACAAAGGTAATGAATTTTACTAAATTATAACAAATTAATTATGAGTCCTGAAGAATTCACAAGAGCACTGGAAAGAAAGGCAAGTGAGGTCAAAAACTATGCAATGAACCGCTTCCCGTCTGTTGCCGGAAACATAGCTTTGCGTTTTATAAATGGTAATTTCAGAGCGGGAGGTTTTCAGGGACAAAGCTTTGATCGTTGGAAAAAGAGCAATAAAAAAAGAGGTTCAACCTTAGTTGATAGTGGAGCGTTACGAGCTGACAACCATTACACCACCCAACCCGGACAAGTTACTTTAAAAAATAACCGACCTTATGCCAGGTTACACAACGAGGGTTTTAAAGGAACTGTAACCGTAAAAGCTCACACCCGGAGCAAATACAGCAAAAAGAAAGTTGGTACTGGTAGAATGACCAAGAAAGGAAATGAACGAATGCAGACCGTAACTTTTAAATCTGGCCAAAGTTCAGTAAAAGCACATACGCGAAAAATGAACATCCCAAAACGTCAGTTTATGCCAACCAATGACAGGGATAGTGTTGTATTAAACAGGGCTATCGATAGACAAGTTACACGGGATATTAAACAGATATTACAATAAATTATGCCAACACAAGACCTTTTAAAAAACGTTGAATCACCTTTCGGAAAACTATTTTTAGCACTACAAGATCATATTAAAAACGAAGTTCCGGAAGTTATTTACATCGAACAGGATTTAGGACAATTAGGAACAGATGATCCGCGGAAAGGAATGTATTTTCCGGCTGT
>NZ_JAADZW010000064.1 GCF_010645065.1 Flavobacterium fluviatile
ATTTGAAATATTAAAGGTAGAATAATTAAAAGTAAGTGCATTTTTTCATCTTTTATTAGTTTTTATTATCAAGCTTTTCAATTTTTTATACTTTCTGCGGAAACAAATCTTTGTCTTTTCAGCGTTTTTTTCTGCGTAATTTTTACAAGTCTCCAGTAACGTTCTGGCGCTACACGAGGTTTGGGATTAAAGATGCGAGGTTTTTCGGTTAAACACAAATTTTACAAGTACAAAACCATTTTTAAATTTAGCCAAATGCCCAAATCTCGTTTAACGGCTGTTATGTGATGTACTTATTCGTACACATTGACCGAAAATGTACAAATATCTTTTTTACAGTCCATAATATCTTCAATTTGATAAGAGAAAGCATTTAGCTTTATTTTTAAAGTTTTTCTGTAAATTCCTCCATTCAAGTCTTTATAAGATAACTTCAGTTTTATTTGCGGTAAAGATTTGAATTCTTCGTGATGAAAATTTTTAGCTTCAATTACGTCAAGTTCATATTTGAAAATAAGGTAATAAACGTAAATTTTAATTATTGAATGGGGAAATGTTTCTTTTTTTTCTTCGTTATTTATATTATGTGGAGCTATAAAATCAATTTTTTGAACTTCTAAATCTTTGTAGTTAAATGAATCATAAAAACCATCATTTCGCTGAATGGAAGTATATTCCAATATTTTATCCCAAATAATTTCTTCTGGCGCAATCTTTTTTAATTCTTTAATTGCTTTATTATAATCAAACTCCCATTTACATTCAATTAATTTTCCAAATCCAAAACCTAAATTTTCTAATTTATATTTTACATAAATATGACTTTTATTTTCTTTCTTTTTTTTATTTGCTTTTTCCCCTTTATCCCTATTTTTAAAGTGCATCATTTTTTCTTTTTTTACAAAGAATGGATTTGTTACTAAATCAAAATAGAAACTGTCCAAAAATAATTCTGGTTTGTAAGTTGATTTTCTTTGTTTTTTTACTTCGAACAAAGTATAAAGAGCAACTAAAGCTGAAAGAAAAGTTCCAATTCCTGCAAATATTTCGATTAAATCTTTGTTGTCTAATAATTCTTTCATTTGTGCGTCATTTTTTGCAGTATATCACATAACGTTCTCGCGCCTTGCGCGGTTTGCGACTTACGAAGACGAGTATTTTCGGCTGAACGAAAATACGATTAAAAAACGGTAATTCCACTAAATTCGCAAATGGCGCAAGACGTGTGTTAGGTAGCGTAGTTTTATACGTTCTTATTTCAGTTTTTCGCTTTTTTTATATTATAAATGTAAACTTGAAAATTGTCATTTTCGGATTCTTTTATTAGAACAATTTCTTCAACAGTTTTTATGTTTTGATATGTTACTTTATAAGCATATCCAATTGATTTTTTGTCTGTGGAAGTTTCACTTTTCATCAAAGTTTTTTCAATAAGTTTTCCACAAGACTTATTTTTTTCTTTTAGAATTTCTTTGAACTTGTAATATGGAGTTTTTTGATAAAATCTAAAACTAATTAACGGGCTCAATTTTTCAATATTATTTTGGTATTTATAAAACATTTCGATTGTCTTTTCAGACGATATTTTTTCAGTGTTTTTTATTTTAGATTTAGAAATTACTTTTCCATTGCTGTCAACAAGTATGTCTTCGGTTTTATTTTGTCCTCTAGAAATTGAACAGATAATAAGCATTAAAATTATTGTAATGTTTTTCATTTAATTTTCTTGAATTCCACGATTTTTAGGACTATGCTACCTAACGTTCCTGCGCCTCTAGCTGTTTGCAACCTATGAAACAGAGTCTTTTCGGCTAAACGAAAATAGGAATTAAAAA
>NZ_JAADZW010000065.1 GCF_010645065.1 Flavobacterium fluviatile
ACAGCCGGAAAATACATTCCTTTCCGCGGATCATCTGTTCCTAATTGTCCTAAATCCTGTTCGATGTAAATAACTTCGGGAACTTCGTTTTTAATATGATCTTGAAGTGCTAAAAATAGTTTTCCAAAAGGCGATTCAATATTTTCTAAAAGGTTTTCTGTGGCCATAATTTATTGTAATATCTGTTTAATATCTCGTGTTACTTGTCTCTCAATAGCCCTGTTTAATACAACACTATCCCTGTCATTCGTTGGCATAAACTGACGTTTTGGAATGTTCATTTTTCGGGTATGTGCTCTTACTGAACTTTGACCGGATTTATAAGTCACGGTCTGCATACGCTCTCTACCTGTTCTGGTTAGTCTGCCGGTACCAACTCTCTTTTGGCTGTATTTATTTCGGGTATGAGCTTTAACGGTTACAGTTCCTTTAAAACCTTCATTATGTAACTTGGCATAAGGCCTGTTATTTTTTAAAGTCGCTTGTCCGGGTTGGGTAGTGTAATGGTTGTCAGCTCGCAAAGCTCCACTATCAACTAAGGTTGAACCTCTTTTTTTATTGCTCTTTTTCCACCGATCAAAGCTTTGCCCCTGAAAACCTCCCGCCCTGAAATTACCGTTTATAAAGCGTAAAGCTATGTTTCCGGCAACTGATGGGAAGCGGTTATTTGCATAGTTTTTGACCTCATTTGCCTTTTTTTCGAGCGCTCTTGAAAATTCTTCAGGTGTCATAATTCGTTAGTTTTTTATATAAATCATTGTTATTCAAATAATGTTTAGTAATTTTGTTTTATGGCTCTACAAGAATTAAATATAATTTTGAACAAATACGAAAACACAGATCAGGAATACTATGGTCTTTTGTCCCGTATTATGCTTTTTTGTTCAGAAAATTTCTTCCCAATAATTAGACAGGCTGAGGCCGAAAATAAACGGATTTATCTAAAAAATGATAGTCAAACCGATGCTGCCGAATTGGACATCCTTACTGATGGAACCATTTATTTAGAAGACTTAGAAATCCGTTAGTCAAATTCAAAATCAACCATTTTTTTATACAGTGCTGGCATTAATTCTTTAAATACGTCATTGCCAGAAAATTTGTTTTCGGATATGTGTGCAATGAATTCAGCTTCCTTGTATCCGGCTTTTTTCCAATAAGCGTCAGGATGAGTTTGATTCATATTTATAGCCGGTCTTATACTTGCAATAGTATCCAAAACAGCTGCATGTTTTTCACGTGCATCATTATCACCAGAAAACAACGTCTTTTGTGCTTTAATATAAATTTCTTTCATTTCCGCTGACGTGTACATTTTTCGAGCTTCATTCATTAAGGACTTAATTTTATCACTGTCTCTTAAACCTGTTTGAAAATCAATTGCATGTCCAAACTCATGATGAACAACCGCCTGAGCATACCATTTACTGTTTTTTCTTCTTTCGTCAATAGGTATTTTTACAAAATTTGCATCTGGTCTGTAATAAGCTCCCCTAATTTTCGGTTGACCATCTGGCTCAACTGTGTAGAGCGGTGTATCTCTTTTAAGATATTTAAAAACCTCCTTATTTACAACTACTCCAAGTTCTTTTTCGTAACGTTCCAATTCTTTTGGAATGTTTGAAATAACCACTGTCGGTTTTGCTTTCTTTTCCGTTGCTTTAAAATAAGGATGTTTGTCGTTAAATATAATTTTACTCAATGCAGCATTGTTGTCGAAAATGGTATCTTTTACCAAAGGATCAACCGCATTGTTAGCCCAGTCACTATCAAACTCCTTACTTAAGTTTCTTGCGATACCTGGA
>NZ_JAADZW010000066.1 GCF_010645065.1 Flavobacterium fluviatile
ATCAACCGTAACGATCGTAGTGCTTTGTCTGCAATTGCCCTTGAAGCCAAAGAGAATTTATCACTTGAAAATTTTACAGCTTTGGTGGATAAAGGCTATCATAACGGTAAAAAAATAGAAATATGCAAACTAGCCAACATATTTTCTGCTTAACGAAAATAGTGTTTAAAACCGATAATTCCACTAAATCCGCAAATCGCTTGTAACGGCTGTTAGCGGTGCGGTTTTTCTATTTCCAACAGCTTTTCGTCAAACCAAACATCTTCATAACCTTTTTCAGTTATTAGAAATCTAAATCCTTCGTCAAGTCCTAAATAGTCAATCAGTTTTGGTTTTCTCTGCAATAAATGTTCAGCACAAATTGGTTGAAAAAAATTGTCCTCTTCCGAATATTCTCCGCTCCAAATGAACCAACAGACTTCGCCTTTTTTAGTTCTGTGTCTTAATCCATTTAATTTCTCTAAATCTAAATTTTCTGAGATACCAATGTTAAAAGTTTTATTAATGGGCTTCCAATTTGAGCCATATTTTTCACAAATTTCTTTCTGCTTTTCAATATGAATATTCCAATTGTTGTAAACCATTAATTCGTCCACATCATTTTCAAGTCTGTTTTTCCAAAGTTGCATATTAACTTTATTGATTGGAAAACTTATTTCTTCGTTATCCCAATCAAAAATTGTTTCAAAAATTATCTCGTCATTTTCATCCCATTCTGTATCATCAGATTCAACACAATTCCACGCAAAATTTTTCACGTCAATTACTTGAATTTCCCCATTAAGAAATTTTTCGCATAATTCTATTAGATGTTTTCTTTCGATATACATATTTTGTCGTTTACTCTTCGGCTTTTTATTTATGATTCAGTTCTCTTTCCACAATTTGTTTTTCAGACTTCCTATCAGATTTCCGTATTTCAGATTTTGTTTTTTGATGATAATTACTTTTGTTTGTGAAAAAATGCATACTTGACCAAGCTAAACCAGAACCTTGTCTTATCATTACACCATTCCAAATGCAGTCTTCATATGGACAATTGTGTTTTGAATAAGTTCCGAAATTTCTATGTTTTATTCTTTTTTCGTCAAGTATTTTTTGCTGATTTTTTTTAATTTCATTCCAAATTTTTTCTTCGTCACCTTTAGTAAATTCTTGTCCTAAAGTCGAAACTTCAACAAATGTTTTTGGGTCTTTCAGTTGTAAAAAATTAAATGTTTTTCTGAAAAAGTTGTGTGCATACTCACGAACTTCTATTTTCTCGTCATTACTAAGTTTTTCGTTTTCTACGATTGAACGATATAGTCCAAGTGTATTAAAATCTTTGTATTTTTTGTAATTGTCAATGTAAAGAAAATATTCTTTCAAATTCAATTGATTAAATTTCTGTCCTATTTCCATTTGTCAATGTTTTACGATGTTCGTTTAAGCTGACCGCTAACGTCTTGGCACTACAGCGGGTTTGGGGTTAAATTAAGACTATTCTTCGGATTTGCCAAATCATCCAAATAGAAAACCATTTTTCCATTAAGCCTAATGCCCAAATCCGTTGTAGCATCTATGTAAAAGCATAACTTAGAGTTACCAAAAACGAAGATTATGCAATTACAAGAT
>NZ_JAADZW010000067.1 GCF_010645065.1 Flavobacterium fluviatile
ATTGGCTTTTGTTATATTTGTCTGTAAAAATGTACATTTCATTTTAAATTTGTGTACATTTCATTTTTGCGATTATAAAAAAATCAAGATAAATAATAGATTGAAGAAATTTTTTAGTGATTTCAGAATTATAATCAGCCATTACGATTTTTTCGTTTTTGACAATTCTAAAAGTAAAATTTAAAACGGCTGATGAATCATTCTCTTTTTTGTAGTTAAAATATGCAACTCTTAAATTTTCTCCAACAGTATTAAAAATATAGATTTCGTTTTTATTCAACAATATTATTCCATTGATTGTTTTTCTTGAATGTAATATGTTGCAGTCAAATTCATTAGTTAATTTTATAGTGCATAAAGTTTCAACAACATTTTTAGAAAATAGATATTTTGTTTTACTTTTTATGTCTAACAATAAATCTATTTCATTTAGGTCTTCATCATGGGATGATTTTGATTTGAGGTTTTCAATAATTGTTTGCCGATTTCTATGAAGAAAATTAAGACACATTTTATTATCAAGTATCATAATTGTTTATTGTTAAGTTTTTAGCTAGTGCTGGCAACGTTCTGGTAGTATGTAGCGTTTGGGGTAAAATATAACAGTATATTCGAATTTGCCAAATTTCCCAAATATAAGTTTATTAGGTGTTTTTTATTTTATCAAGATAAATTTTGATATCATTTGTTTCAAATAAATCAAAATCTATCAATTTATCTCTCAATAGGGAAATTCTGTTAAGATTAAATTTAGCTTTCTTAAAAATTTGCATTTTTATTTTATTTTGATTTTTTTTATTTTTTGTCATATACTTCACTCTCATAAATATTTGTTCATATTCATTATATAAAGCGACCAGATAAAAAAATGGCAAACTAAAAAAACTTAAAAATGCTGGTAAAACTAGTGTGTTAAGATTCTCTTTCGAAGTAAATTTAGAAAATTCATTTATGGTTTTAAAAACTGAAAATAAAAAATAAAATAAACCAATAATTGATAAAATATTTAATATAAAAGTTGTCGAATATTTATCATCGTTTTTTTCAGATATGAATTTTGCAATCCCAAGAAATGTTATTAAAGGCAACATAATAATTTCAACAGTAAGATTAAAACTCCTGAAGTTTATAATAAACTCTAAAAATATCGTTAATTTAAAAATGTTATTAATTATCGGTATAAAATCTCTAATCTTTCTTGCATTTATTGATTTGAATAAAGTTAAAAATGAAAATGTAACAAACCAAAATGAAGTATCTTTTATAAAGCTTGAATTCCAAAATCCCATTTTATAAATTAAATAAACTTCCATAATTGTAAATAGAAGCATAGAAATATAAAGAACAGACAATTTACTTGCAAAGAAGCGTTTTATAACTTTACCAAAAGCATTACCAATCTGTTTCGATAAAATAAATACGAAAATTAGAGTTGTCCAAATTATATATGCAATTTCTCTATTACTAAATACTTTTTGTAATTCTTCCATCTTCTGCTTTGTTAGGTAAACTTGCTTGTAACGTCAGTCTGTGAAAAAACTTCCGTTTGTTGAGTTCCAAATATAGCAAAACAATTGTATAAAAGGCAGAAAAGGTTTATATTTAATAATGC
>NZ_JAADZW010000068.1 GCF_010645065.1 Flavobacterium fluviatile
TGCCCAAATCCGTTGTAGCATCTATGTAAAAGCATAACTTAGAGTTACCAAAAACGAAGATTATGCAATTACAAGATGCCTTAATTAAACCAAAGATATTCATTGGTTTAGATATTCACAAAAAAAGCTGGACCGTTTCTATCCAAACTGATTTATTTTTTCATAGAACGTACTCGATGCCTTCTGTTGCGGAGGATTTATTTCAATATGTGGAGCAAACATTTCCTAATCACGAAGTTGATTTAGTTTACGAAGCAGGCTGTTGTGGTTTTTCGGCAGCCCGCTATTTTTTAAATTTAGGCTGGCATGTTTTGGTTGTCAATCCATCCGATGTCAAGACATCAGACAAGGAGCGGTATCAAAAAACAGACGCCTTAGATTCCAGAAATCTGTCCAATCAATTAAAGGCAGGAGTTCTGCGGGGAGTTTATATTCCTACTGAAGAACACGAACAGTTTACGACTTTGGCACGTCATAGAACCCAAGTTACCAAGAAACTCCGACAAAGCAAACTACATATCAAAAGCATGTTGCTTTTTCATGGCATAAAGGTTCCGGATGAGTTTGATACTCCGAATTGGAGCAAAGATTTTATTGTATGGCTTGAAAATATAAAGTTCAGCAGTAACTGTGGAGAATTGGCTTTGCAGGGCAAAATACGGATGTACAAATTTATCCGATCAGAGTATTTGGAAATTGCCAATCAAATGCGTGCTCATTGCCGAAAGACGTATAAGAAAGATTATAATCTCCTGAGGAGCATTCCGGGAATTGGGGGTTATCTTGCCAGTGTAATTTTAGCGGAATGCGGTGATTTGCGCCGATTCCATAACGAGGGGCAATTCAGCTCTTACATTGGATTGGTTCCTGGAGTTTATAATAGCGGCGGTTCGGAAAAATGTTTAGGAATAACTCCTAGAAGCCGTTCGCAATTGCGGAGTTATTTAGTGGAAGCAGCTTGGGTTGCTATCAGAAAAGATGCCGAAATGCAAAACTATTACCGCAAACATCAAGGCAAGAACGTAAAGAGTGTTATTATTAAAATAGCCCACAAAATGGCACGAAGAATACTCTCGGTAATAAAAACGGAAACACCGTATCAGATCAATAGAAATTTAGTGTTAGGAAAATAAAAACAATCTTCTTAAAAAGCTCAGCCAATGACAGAAAACAGACTGCAAAACAGCCAGGGCGGTTCTATAAAGCGAAGCCGCATTTTGTAGCAGGCAGCTGTTTTTTATTCTTACAATCATACAGATGCTGGTGGCTGCACAAAACAGACCACATATAGGAGTGTGAGCCTTAAGAATTTTAAAAGAAAGACTATGAAATAAAAGAGATCTAAATTCGTGGCATTATTGAAAAAGTTAGAATAACTTTTTCAGTCCCAGCCTTCGGCGGACAAAAAGTTGTTTCCAACTTTTTCAACAAGCCGTTGGAACGGAATTTTATACTCGAAAACAACCGAAATATAACCCTCTCAAAAGTTGTGAATAACTTTATGATGCTTTACATAGGAGT
>NZ_JAADZW010000069.1 GCF_010645065.1 Flavobacterium fluviatile
AGTATTTTCGGCTAAACGAAAATACGATTAAAAAACGATAATTCCACTAAATTCGCAAATGGCGCAAGACGTGTGTTGTATGATGTTTTTTTATTCCGCAATTTCTTTTCGTAATTCAGTAAGTGGTTTCAAGTTTGTTATTTCGCTTTCACTTAGCTTAATCCATTCAATCCAACCAATTTTTGTTGTAACATCATATTCTCCAATTAAATTATCCAAAAGAATATATATAGCATTTTGTGTCTGACCTTTTCCATCATAATTTCTTATGTTCAATTCAATTCCTAGTTTTCCGTTGTCGTTTTTACTTCTGTAATAAATATCAGAATAACCAATTTTTAAATCTCCATATTTGATTTCAAATTCATCATTTCCAGGTGTTGGCTGTCTAAACGCATTAAATTTCCAATTTTTTAGTTTTGGCGCTTTTTTAATCAGTTTTTGAACAATAGGAAATATTTTTTCAATTCCATCAGCTGAAATTGTAAATTCTCTAATATTATTTTCACGCTTTGGGCTAAATTCAAACACTAAATCTTGATTGACTTGTTTTAAGTTTTCAGAAAGTTCGTCGAAAATTTTATCTCTAATTTCAAGATTTTCTATATCATTAAAATAAGTTTCTTGGTTTTTCTCAAACCAGTTCCAAAACTTTTCTTCTTTGCTTTCTTTGATGAAATTTAAAAATAGCATAATAAAAATAATTACTAATAAAATCGATGTAATTCCTATAAATTTATTGTTCATTCCCAGCGGTTTTTCAAAATATCATACAACGTTCTCGCGCTACAAGCAGTTTGGGACTAAATTAAGCCCTATTTTCGGATTTGCCAAATCATCCCAAATACAAAACCAATTTCAAATTAAGCCTAAAACCCAAATTGCTTGTAGCGTGTGTTAGTGGCAGGCTTATTATTATTTAAAATATTCCTTTTCAAATTCTTTAATACTTTCTGCTATTTCCATCCTCACATCTAACGTTAACTGTTCAGTTTTTAAACTAACTCGTAAAAATTCATAGTATCTTTTATCGACAAAAGAAAACATCAAACCAACCAATTTGCAAACTCTATTTAGATCAGAAAAATGCGTCCATTTTATCAGCTGTTCAGAAATAAATATTTTTTCGTTTTCCGTTAATTCATCAACGTTATAAAACTTCTGAAATTTTTCTGCAAGAATTTCCAATAACTCAATTTGCTTCTGTTCTTCAATAAATTGTGAGCTTTCAATAAGTTCTGCAAACAAATCGTGAAAAGACTCTTCCGAGATAACTTCTAGTAGGGATTGAAATTTAGAATCAATATTGCTTTTATTGTTCATATTTGATTTTTTGTTTTCTGCTGATTGCTTGCCACTAACGTTCTCGCGCCTTGCGCCGTTTGCGACTTACGAAGACGAGTATTTTCGGCTAAACGAAAATACGATTAAAAAA
>NZ_JAADZW010000006.1 GCF_010645065.1 Flavobacterium fluviatile
TTGCATGTGTTAAGCCTGCCGCTAGCGTTCATCCTGAGCCAGGATCAAACTCTTCATCGTATATTTTAATATTATATTGCGACGAATACCTATCGGTTCTTTTCGAATCTTAAAAGATTCCATTACTCTTATTCTTTTTGTCTTGAGATCACTCTCAAAACGGCTGTCAATTCAATATGTCTACGAACGTGTATTTCTTTTTTATTCTCGCTTTTCGTTTGTTTCTCAAAGCGGGTGCAAAAGTAGAAAACTTATTTTTAACTGGCAAATCTTTTTTGAAGTTTTTTTTTAGAAATTTTTCATTCCGTTTTCCTCATTTTATTTACCAACCTTTCAATGAACTTTCCCTGTTTTGCGGGGTGCAAATGTAAAAAGCATTTTCAAACTGCGCAAGCTTTTTTGAATCTTTTTTTGAAAATTTCTTCTCTCTTAAAATTCGTTTGCCTGTCAGTATTTCGATGAACGCCTTCGCTGTTGCGGGTGCAAAAGTACACAACAATTCCAGTTAAGCAAGCTTTTTTATTGCCTTTTTTTCTCTTTTTTCAAATCTTTTCCTTAACTCACTGATAACTTATTCTTTACAAATCAACTTTTTTTGACTAGCTGTAAGGATTTTCCTTTTTAGCGTAAGGTTTTGACAATTTCACCAACTTTTTATTTCCTTTTTTACCGAGTTTTTATCCTTTTGGAACGTTTTCTGATTTTTTTACGGCTTTCAAATCATCTTTCCCCTTTTAAACCCTAAACTCATCCTGAAAACAGAAGCCAATAGCCCCGATAGAAGCGAAAATCCTTTTTATGGCGGGGTTCGCCATGAAAAGATTGAAGCGCAGAGCGGGAAATAGCTCCTGAATAACTAAAAAAAACTTCGTCTTCGCTCACCCGACATTCTGGTACTTATATATGATAGTAAAATTTCATACTTATTTTATACAAAAACAATCCTGATAGGATTAAAAACATATCAAACCAGAATTATAAACAACCAATAGAACAGAAAAACTATACATATATATAATAGACTAAACTTGTACTTATATATTGTATGTATTTTTGTAAACGTGTATATTTGCATTCACAAAATTATAAACAATGATCAAGATTACTTTACCCGATGGGTCAATTAGAGAGTTCGCTCAAGGCGTAACTCCAATGGAGGTCGCTAAAAACATTAGCGAAGGTTTTGCACGAAATGTTATTTCTGCATCTTTTAATGGTACAACTATTGAAACCGAAACTCCATTAACGACCGACGGTAATCTTATATTATATACATGGAATGATGCGGAAGGCAAAAAAGCTTTCTGGCATTCAACATCGCACGTCATGGCACAGGCCCTTGAGGAATTATACCCTGGAATTAAACTAACTCTTGGACCTGCAATTGCTAATGGATTCTATTATGATGTAGATTTTGAAGATCAGAAAATCTCTGAAGCTGATTTTAAAAAGATCGAAGATCGTATTCTTGAGATTTCAAGAGGAAAATACGATTTCAAAATGCGTCCTGTAACTAAAGCAGAAGCTTTAGAAATGTATAAGGACAATGTTTACAAAACGGAATTAATTTCCAATCTTGAAGACGGAACAATTACTTTTTGCGATCATGATACTTTTACTGATTTATGTCGTGGCGGACATATTCCGAATACTGGGATTATCAAAGCCGTGAAAATTATGAGTGTTGCCGGTGCTTACTGGAGAGGTGATGAGAAAAACAAGCAGTTAACCCGTGTTTACGGAACGTCCTTCCCTAAACAAAAAGACCTGACTGAATATCTTGAACTACTTGAAGAAGCGAAACGCCGAGATCACCGTAAATTAGGAAAAGAACTGGAATTGTTTTCTTTTTCTCAGAAAGTCGGACAAGGTCTGCCTCTTTGGCTACCGAAAGGTGCTGCGCTTAGAGATCGTTTGGAGCAATTTTTAAAGAGAGCTCAAAAGAAAGCCGGATACGAGCAGGTTGTTACTCCACATATTGGTCAAAAGGAGCTTTATGTAACTTCTGGCCACTATGCAAAATATGGTGCAGATAGTTTTCAGCCAATAAATACTCCTGCAGAAGGTGAAGAGTTCTTACTGAAGCCTATGAACTGCCCTCACCATTGTGAAATATATAATGTAAGACCCTGGTCTTATAAAGATTTACCAAAACGCTATGCTGAATTTGGCACCGTATATAGATATGAACAGTCTGGAGAATTACATGGTTTAACTCGTGTTAGAGGATTTACTCAGGATGACGCACACATTTTCTGTACTCCAGAGCAATTGGATGAAGAATTTAAAAAAGTTATTGACCTTGTATTATATGTATTTGGCTCATTAGGCTTTGAAAACTTCACTGCCCAAATTTCGTTGAGAGATCAGGAAAACAGAGAAAAGTATATTGGTACAGATGAAAACTGGGAGAAAGCTGAAAATGCGATCATCAATGCAGCAAAAGACAAGGGGTTAAATACTGTAGTAGAATATGGAGAGGCAGCTTTTTACGGCCCTAAACTTGACTTTATGGTAAAAGATGCATTAGGAAGACAATGGCAATTGGGGACAATTCAGGTTGACTACAATTTACCTGAGCGCTTTGAGTTAACTTATAAAGGTTCTGATAACGAATTACACAGACCTGTAATGATCCACAGAGCTCCTTTCGGATCCATGGAGCGTTTTATTGCAATTTTACTGGAACACACAGCAGGAAATTTCCCACTTTGGCTAATGCCTGAGCAAGCTATTATCTTGTCTTTGAGCGAGAAATACGAAAATTATGCTAAAAAAGTTTTAGATTTGCTGGAAAATCACGAAATTCGCGCCCTAATTGATAACCGAAATGAAACAATCGGTAAAAAAATTAGAGACGCAGAAATGCAGAAACTACCATTTATGCTAATTGTTGGCGAGGAAGAAGAGAATAACAACACCATATCTATTCGTCGTCACGGACAAGAAGGAAAAGGGAATATTACAGTTACAATTGACGAGTTTGTCAGAATTGTAAACGAAGAAATAAATAAAACATTAAAAGTTTTTACAGTTTAACTTAAATTATAAAGCCATAGCAATAAGAAGCAACAGAGGTTTTCAACCTCGCGTAGAAAAAAAAGATGCACACAGAATAAACAATAATATTCGTGGTGTACAAGAAGTAAGACTGGTAGGTGAAAATATTGAGCCTGGTGTATTTAAATTAGCAGACGCATTACGTTTAGCTGATCAGTTTGAATTGGATCTAGTTGAGATTTCACCAAATGCTGAGCCACCTGTTTGTAAAATCATGGATTACAAGAAATTTGTTTACGAACAAAAGAAGCGTGATAAGGTATTAAAAGCTAAATCATCTCAGGTTGTGGTAAAAGAAATTCGTTTTGGTCCTCAGACTGATGAGCATGATTATGAATTTAAAAGAAAGAATGCCGAGAAGTTCCTAAAAGAAGGTGCTAAATTAAAAGCATTCGTATTCTTTAAAGGGCGTTCAATCATATACAAAGATCAGGGTCAGATTTTATTATTACGTCTTGCTCAAGATTTAGAAGAACATGGTAAAGTGGAAGCTTTGCCTGTTTTGGAAGGAAAGAGAATGATTATGTTCATTGCTCCGAAAAAGAAAAAATAGTCTCAGTTAATAGTTTCTGTATTCAGTTTTTAAAGCTGGAACTATAAACCTGAAGCAAAATATAAGTAAGTAAGAATAAATTAAAAAACTAGGAAAAATGCCTAAAATGAAAACAAAATCTAGCGCTAAGAAACGTTTTAAAGTTACTGGCTCTGGAAAGATTAAAAGAAAGCATGCTTTTAAAAGTCATATCCTGACTAAAAAATCTAAAAAACGTAAATTAGCTTTGACACACTCAGCGCTAGTTCACCAAACAGATATGAAAAGCATTAAACAACAATTAAGAATTATCTAATAATTCTTTAGGTTAAAAAATATTTATATAACCTTGGAGTATGGCCTTTAAGTTCCTTTGATTCGATTCAGGACGCCTGCTACAAAAACACATTAAAATTATGCCAAGATCGGTAAATTCAGTTGCTAAAAGAGCAAGAAGAAAAAAAATAATGAAGCAAGCCAAAGGTTTCTTTGGAAGACGTAAAAACGTTTGGACAGTTGCTAAGAATGCAGTAGAGAAAGCGATGAGCTACGCTTACCGCGATAGAAAACAAAACAAAAGAAATTTCCGTTCATTATGGATTCAACGTATCAACGCTGGTGCCAGATTAGAAGGAATGTCTTACTCTCAATTCATGGGAAAAGTTAAAGCTAACGGAATTGAACTAAACCGTAAAGTTCTTGCAGATTTAGCTATGAACCACCCAGAAGCTTTCAAAGCTATTCTTAATAAAGTAAAATAAAACGTTTTATAAACTCAATTTACAATTACTTACTTATCATAGAAAACCCAATCATTCGATTGGGTTTTTGCTTTTATAATAAATCTGATTTATCTTTAAACGAAATACTCAGAAACCATTAAAATGTTTACAGCTCTTTTAGATCATATACAAAAATTCATAACATTAGATTCTGAAGAAATTGATATTCTGGAATCAGGTCTTACTCTTTCAAAAGTAAAAAAGAAAGAACATTTATTGAAAGAAGGCCAAATTTGCAACACTATATATTTTGTCACAAAAGGATGTGCCAGACAATACATAATCAACCCAAAAGGAACCGAACAAACATTGCAATTTGCAATTGAAAATTGGTGGATAACTGATTACTTAAGCTACCATAATAACACTCCTTCTCATTTTTACATACAAACCGTTGAAAACTGCGAAATTATAGCATTAGAAAAAAAAGACTTAGAAACTCTTTTAATCAAAATTCCTAAACTCGAAAAATATTTTAGAATTGTTTCCCAAAAATCATTTGGAGCTGCTCAAATGCGTATTAAATTCCTTTTCACAATGTCGGCAGAAGAAAGATATAACCATTTCAAAAAGCAACAACCAGATTTCGTACAGCGGGTTCCTCAATATATGCTTGCCTCTTATTTAGATTTTTCTGCAGAATTTATGAGTAAGATCAGAGCCGGTAAAGTCTGACCTGAATTTCTTGAAGCAGTTCAAGTTTTTTAAGGTATACATAACTGACCTTTGTAATGAACTTTTAAAACATATAAAAATGAATTCAAGAATAGTTATTCCTCAAGTTGCCCCAGATGCCTACCAAGCCTTACTGAATCTGGAAAAATACATTTCTACAACTTCATTAACATCAATACATAAAGAACTAATTAAAATTCGTGCTTCACAAGTAAACGGATGTGCTTTTTGTATTAATATGCATACCGCTGATGCGCGAAAATCAGGCGAAACAGAACAGCGTATTTACCTAATCAGTGCGTGGCGAGAAGCTGATGTATTTACAGAGGAAGAAAAAGCAATTTTAGCTTTAACAGAACAAGTAACATTAATCAGCAATCATGTTTCTGATGAAGTTTATCAAAATGCAGCCCGTTTGTTTAACGAAAGATACCTGGCTGAAATCATTCTTACGATCATTACAATAAACTCATGGAACAGATTAGCGATTACAACGGGATTAAGAGCTATTTAATATCCAATTCTAAATTAAAACCAAAAAAGGCTTTTTTCAATTCTATGAAAAAGCCTTTTTATAGTTTTTAAGATTTATTTTACGAGAAAAAATAATTACGTTTTTAATTTTTTCTTTTTCGCAGCAGGAAACAAAACATTATTTAAAATCAAGCGATAACCTGGAGAATTTGGATGCAAATCCAAAACGGTCGGAGGATCTCCAACCTGATGCTGAAAATCTTCCGGATCATGTCCTCCAAAAAAAGTAAACATACCTTTGCCTTTTTCCCCATGAATATATCGTGCTTCGCCATTAAGTTCGCAAACTCCCATTATTAAAACATTAGACTTGATCAACGCTGAATCAAATGAAGTTGTCTGTCCCATGAATCCTTTTACTAATTGGGTATGATTCTGACATAACATACTTGGTATCGGATCCCATTTTGCAGAGTATTCCATTAGAGTAAAATAATCTTTTTCCGGTGTGATTCTCCGTTTTGTGGTCATATCAATGTCCGAAAACTCATACTGCTCCGGTCTTCTTTCAAGAGTAAAATCCTTAAAGGCAAAAGAATTTCCATAGTTTAATTTTGATTGATAATTTGGTTCACTCGCATCTCCATCAAACATTGCTTCACATATATCAACTCCATCTGCTGTTAGAGAAATATCAAAACTATCGGTAGCAGAACACATGGCAAACATAAAACCTCCTCCAATAACAAAATCCCTAATTTTTTTAGCCACAGCTCCTTTTTCCTGTGAAACTTTAGAGTAACCTAATTTCGCAGCTAAGGCTTCTGAATCTTTTTTTTGCTCTATATACCAGGGCGTATTTTTATAAGCAGCATAAAACTTGCCATATTGTCCTGTAAAATCCTCATGATGTAAATGCAGCCAGTCATAAAGCAACAACTGATCACTCAAAACTTCTTCGTCATAAATTGGTGTAAAGGGAATTTCAGCATATGTTAAAACAAGCGTTACAGCATCATCCCATGGTTGTTTCCCTTTTGGGGTATATACAGCAATTTTAGGTGCTTTTTCTAAAATTACTGATTCCATATTTTGTGAAGGACTTGATATTTCATCTAAAATAGAAATTTCTTCACTATCAGAAAGTATTTCAAAACTTACTCCTCGAATCTTACACTCTTTTCGAATTTCATCAGCATCCGGTAACAAAAACGAACCTCCACGATAATTTAAGAGCCAACTGGCCTTATAATCTTTATTCAGACACCAATAAGTTATACCATACGCTTTAAGATGATTTTGTTGTGCAGTTTCATCCATAGGAAGAAGTATGAAAGACGCTTTTGCAGACAATGAGATTAAAAATACTACTATATATATAAAGCATTGTTTCATTTGATAAACTTTTTTTTGTAAAGGTATAAAGGAAGCATCAAAAAGTGTATCGAAATGTATATTATTTGACTTAATCATTATTATTTTTTTACAAAGACCTATGCAAAAACAGGTATAAATACTTACATTCAAAAAAGATATTCTGGTTAAATTTGGCAATTAAACTATAAATTTTTGAAAGGCAATGAAATTTAACAGAACAGATAAGCCACCAAAACAATTAAAGATATTGCAAAAAATAGGTATTTGCTTATTGATTATTACCGTTATTTTATATTATATTCTGTCAATTAAGTTTTTGACAAGTTAATTTAAAGAGTTAAAAGTGCTATTTCGTTTTGAATAGCATATACTACCAATCCGGCAATATTCCTTGATTCGGTTTTAAGTAATAAATTATTCCTATGCCCTTCCACCGTCCTCGGACTTAAAAAAAGTTCTTCGGCAATTTCAGCTGTTGTTTTTTGATTGCAAATAAGTTGAAGTATTTCGATTTCCCTTGGTGATAAAAAACCTGATTCTAAGTTATTGACTCTGGAATTTTTTGAAGGCAGGACGTAATCCTGGATTGTTTTTAAAGTGGTTTCATTGTAAAAAAAACCTTTTTTTGCTACTTCATTAATTGTATTTACTAAATCTTTTGGAGTTGTGTTTTTGACTAAATATGCTACTGCGCCTATCTGAATCATATTTGCGACGAATGATTTCGTATCATAACTGGTTAATGCAATTATTTTAATATCCGGGAAAAATTTCCGAATGACTTTAGTCGTCTCTACACCATTTAAAACAGGCATTTTCAAATCCATGATAACAATATCTGGTTTAGTTTCGTGATTATTAAGATTTGAAATCAATTCTTCTCCATTGGATGCTTCAAAGAGAACCTCAATATTTTCTTCTTTTTCAAGTAAAAAAGAAATTCCCTTTCGAAATAAGACTTCATCATCAACTAAAACTATTTTGATAACATCATCATTCATTTAATTTACATTTTGAGCTTTTAGAATTTCGAAAATACAAAAATTATGTTATACCAACTATTTTGGCTTATTAACAAACACAAATTAAGCATTTACTTAAAATGTAAAAAGAACCTCAATTCCTTTGTTAAGATCTGAACTTATTTTGATATTTCCATTTAAAAAAGATATTCTACTATTTATATTTTTCATACCAAGACCCTTGTGAATTTCAGGGTTATCAGGATTAAATCCTATCCCATTATCTTTGTAAAAGCATTTGCTAATTCCGTCAGCACTATCAAAAGTAATAGAAATTTCAGATGCCTTTCCATGACGCAAAGAATTATTCATTAACTCCTGTAAAATCCTGAAAACGTGCAAATGTTTGTGTTTTTCGTTATCGTCAAAATCAATTTTATTTTGATAGGTAACTTTAACCAATTTACTGCTTTCAAATTCTTCACACAATTCTTCTACACCGGCATGAAGCCCAAATTTATCAAAAACAGGTGGTAATAAATTATGTGCAATTTTTCTTGAATTGTCTAATGCTTTTGCTGTTATATTGATAATATTTGCTGTTATTTCTTTAGTTTCACTTTCCGTTAAATTTGCTGAAGTAAGTAAATAGCTATTTAAAGAAACTACATTTAGCTTTGAACTAATATCATCATGTAAATCCTGGGCTATTCTTTTCCTTTCTTCTTCCTGAGTAATAATAACAGCATGCAATTGCTCTTTTTGATGTGCTAATATTAAATCTTTTTTTTCTAATTCTTTTTGAATAATTTTCTTTCTGGAAAAATAGAAAAAAACAATTAAAGCAACTGCTACAATCATAAAAAAAAGCGAGATGTACAAAATAATTGCGACAACCTCCTTTTCAGAAATAGAATTTACATTCATATTAATTTGTGGTAAATTTTTCGAATAAATCGTATCCAAAGATATTAATTTATTTTACCAAAGAAACACCATGTGATTAGTTGAAAACAAAAAGTCTCTATTAAATTGAAAATTTAACAGAGACATAATGAATTTTCTTATTTAAACAATTATATTAAAAAGGAGGTGAAGGACGTGTACCGTCATAAACATCCACTTCTTCTACTTCTTCTTCATCTCCGCCTTCTCCTGTTCCGGTTTGTTTAGCTGTCAATACGTTTTTTTTAATTTTATTATTTTTATCTAACCCAATTAAAATAGTTGTCACTTTTTCTTGTTGGTTCAATCCCAGAAACACACCAATATTAGCAATATCTTTTGACAGCATTTCTCTAATAATTTCGGCTTCTAAAGTAAAATGGCGAAAGCGTTTTCCTTCGAAAGAAATTGCCTCTTCCACTCCGTCAACAGTATTTAATTTCTGTTGCCATTGTTCAATACCTTTAAAAGCATCTGCTGGAGACCATAAATGTGAATTTAACAACACAGTCTTTTTACTTGTTTTGCTTGCTGATAATTCCTTAATAGCACTTAACTCTGACAAATAATCTGGATTTTTTAGTATTGTAGATTTTACTGACCCTAATTCATTTCCAGACTTATCCACACCTTGCAATGTTATTTGTACTGTGTTATCTGCATATCCCAATACAAAACGCACCTGAGTTATTTCGGGAGCTTCTAATAATGGACGCATTTCTTTGACTGACAGTAGGTACGCCGTGACTAATTTTTGAGAGCCTGCAAATTTAGCATCCAGATTTGCAGACAGCCACTCTGTTTTTTGAGCATTTATTACGGCATTATCCTCTTCCTGATTAGTTTCTTTTTGGCAAGATAGCATCAAACCTATTAATACATAAAAGTAAATCTTCATTCTTTTCATAATACTATATTAATTTATAATTAAACAAAAAATTCAAGACTTGAAAAAGCTTACTTTCCATTCATATAAAATAAATAACTGGTATATCAAAAACAATATAGCATTGAATGTCCAGGAAAGGTATTTTACATCATTACTCAAACTCAAGGTGAGATTTCCCACTAAATATAAAATTGTTGAGCCTAACATAAAAAAAACTACAGCTATGGTAATGTAGTAATAAGTTTTATGTTCAGTAAGCATATTGTAAAAATGTAATAATGCAAATGTTACTATTGACAATGAGGTAATAGTTATTGCGAATAAATTAAATTTGAAGAATTGCTTATAATCAATGAAAAACTGTATACTTAAAATCAACAAAACCAAACATAGACTAATCTTTACTATTTTTTTTTGAGATTTTAATTTTAATATCGACATATAAAATAAACTTAACAAAATCATCTGTCCAATCACAAATATATTGAGTACCAACAAATTATCAAATTTTAAATGATACATAAATTCCATGATAACCTGCATTGTAAATGCAAAAAGCAAATACGAGATAAAAAAAACATTAGTTTTTCTTTTCCGAAAAAAGCTATATGTGTATAAAATCAGATTAATTAATAAGAATAGATAACCTGAATATATTAAAAAATCTATCATTAAATTGAATTATGTATTTTAAAAAGTAGGAGAAGGACGTGTTCCATCGTAAACAACCTCTATTGCAGTTTTAGCACCATCCTGATTTACTGGTGATCCATAAACGTTGATATATTAACCTGTTTCTTTGTCTAATTTTGCTCCGACAAAAAGCAATGTTTTTTCATTTTGATCATTAATACCTATTTAGGCCCTAGCAATACAATTTTTAAACTTTCTCTTAGTATTACTAAGATTTTACCTGACTGTTACTCTCTTCAAGAATAGTATCATCCTCGTATCTTTTTTTCCACTCATTTGCAACTGCTAAAGGGGGAATTAAATTTATCCCGGAAATTTATCATCTGACATAATTTGTGTTTTTTGGTTAAATTATATTAATTATTAGCTAAACTAAGGAATTATTTTATAAAATTAACATAATAATATAAAAAAAACGACAACAAAAACACCTAAAAATACTGTAATACAAATACTTATATCAAATATTTATAAAAAACAGGTATTAATACGCATATCTATTTTTTTATTATAATTTAATTTTGTTAATAAACTATTTAACAAAAAAATACATCAACAAGACTATTCAAAATTTGTGAGTTTTTTGAATTAATGCATTTAATAATTTAACTCATGCAAAGACACAAAAACCCTGCTTCATAACATAAAAAATGGGTTTAATGACATTTAGTTACTAAAAAAATCTTCAACAGCATATTTTTGAAGAATTGAAACACTTAATCTTCCTAAATTATCCTCCATCGATAATTTACATTAAACAGATCAAGGTATCAAGGTAAAAAACATATAATTTATTTTTTAACTATATAACTAAAATCTATGTCTACAGAACCATTTATCGGAGAAATTAAAATTCTTGGTTTTTACTTTGCTCCTAAAGGCTATGCTACCTGCCAGGGTCAAATTTTATCAATAGCTCAAAATACAGCTCTATTTTCTTTATTAGGGACCACTTATGGAGGAAATGGACAAACTACATTTGCTTTACCTGATTTGCAAGGCCGTGCACCAATAGGACAAGGGCAAGGACCTGGCCTTCCTTCATTCGTAATAGGGCAAAAAGCCGGAGTCAACAGTGTTACAATTCTTACTGCGAATATGCCGGCACACGTACACACATTAAATGGTGCTAAAACAAATATTGCGGTGAATACAGCAGCAGCAGATACTAATTCTCCTGAAAGTGCTTATTTAGCTACAAATAACACTACCGCTTTATATTCTGAAGGTCCGGAAAATGGAAAATTCCTAGCTCCGGCATCAATCTCCGGGACAACAGATATTACCGGTCAAACCATACCAATTGATATTACAAATCCTTATTTGACAATTAACTATTCAATTGCCTTGCAAGGTATATTCCCTAGCAGAAATTAAAATAAACATAAAAAGGGAAATTTTCACAATGAAAGTTTCCCTTTTTCATACTTAAAAAATGTATGCAAACAATAGGAATTTTATTAGCCCGTTCAACTTTTTACCATACAATAGGTTTTGACTTATACGAAGGACTACGGCAAAGATTAAAACAATTGGGAAGAAGTGACATTAAAATAGTTACAGAAAACATTGGCTTTGGAGCGGATAAACAACAATGTTATCGAAGTGCTGAAAAACTTTTACTGGAAGAAAATGTCTCATTAGTAATTGCTTATATAGGACATCGTACTGCCCAATTGCTGCGTCCACTTTTCCTTTCTGCAAATAAAATGCTGATTGTTCTGGATGCCGGTGCCAATCTTCCACAAGAATGGTCAGCATCCCCAAATATTTTTTACCATTCACTTCATAATTCTCTGGGTGCCTGGCTTGCCGCAAAACAGGCTGTAAAAGACGGATATAAAAACGGCGGAATGGTTACTGGTTATTATGATGGAGGCTATTTACAAACCTTCAGCATTTCAAAGGGGTTTGAAGGTGCTGGCGGAAAAATTTGCTTCAACCATGCCACTGGTTATAAAAAAGAGGACTTTACAATGTTACCGCTCAAAAGTTTTTTAAAAGAATTTGACAACACAGCACTATTGACATTATTTAGTGGAGACTATATGCAGTGGAATTTTGAAGAAATAAGAGAAACTATAAATAAAAACACTCCTATTTATTTATCTCCTTTTGGCTTTGAAGAAACAATGCTGGAAACAGCAATACATCCCAATACTAAAACCAAAGGTGTTGCAGCATGGGCAAAATCAATTAAAAATGATGAAAATTCATTATTCATAGAAACAATTGAATCTATTGGCAGAACACCGAATTTATTTTCTCTGTTAAGCTGGGAAAGTGCTCAAATTGCTTTAAAAGTCTTAGACCTTTTAAATGCTAACAATAACAACATCCTACTAACAGCCCAAGATTTATATACTTTTGAATTTGACAGCCCAAGGGGGAAAATTAAATTTCATGCCGAAACCAATACTTCAATAGGACAATTATACAACGCAGAAATTATAGCTTCTAATGATGGAAAATGCCAAGTCAGAATAGACGAAGCAATAATAGACACAGCTGAAGAATTTGAGACAATGACTCAGCTTGAACTGGACAACATCTCATCTGCCTGGCACAACAGTTATACATGTATCTAATGGAAAAACAAAAAAAAATAATTGTATTATGTGGAGGAAAATTTGCATTTCAATCATTGCAGGCACTTGCCTATGAAAAATTTTTATGCGGTGTAGGCATCGGTAAAGGAAATAACAGAATAACAGACGCTTTAGAAAGAGAATCACAAGATAACCACATGGCTTTTAAATCATTCCCTGACAAGAAAAGTATCAATGAAATGAGAGCCTGGTTAGATGAAGTCCAGCCTGATTATATTTTCTCTATATCTTTTCCTTTTTTAATTCCTGAAGATGTTTTGTCGTACGGACATGAGAAATTCATCAACTTTCATCCAGGTCCATTGCCGCAATACAGAGGTCCTATGCCAATTTTTGAAGTATTAAAAAATCAGGAAACCCAAACGGCAATTTGTGCACACCTAATGAGCAGCACTTTTGATCAGGGCAATATTATATTTAATGATATTGTTCAAATAGAAAATAAAGACAATTATGGCAGGCTCGCTGTAAAATTAAGTAACCGCATGGCTCATACAGTGTTAAATATGGCTAATATGGTCCAATTTGCAAGTACAATTCCTAATAAACCACAAGAAGAGTCTGAAGCTTACTATTTTGAAAAACCAGATTTTACCGATACTTATATCAATTGGAGAAGAATGGGGGCAGAAGAAATAATATCATTAATCAATGCCTGTAATCCCTGGAATATAGGAGCAGATGCAACTTTTCAGGGAGAACAAGTAAAAATTATAGCCGCTTCAATAGTTGATGAATCTCATAAAAGCAAAACACCAGGAACAATTGTTTCTCTTACCACAGAGAACAGTATAAATATTGCATGTTCTGATGATAAGCAAATTACAATAGAAATAATGAGTACTGATGACGGAATAATTGCTTCAAAACAATTCAACCCGCATCGATATTTAATTGGAGCCTGCTTCAACTGAAACTTAATTGATAAAATAAAATTTTATAAAAACTTTAAATTAATTACACATGAGAAAAAAAATTACTTTACTAATAATGTCATGCCTGTTTTATATGAATGGGTATTCACAGACTCCGTTTTGGAGCGATAGTTTTGAGGACACAGGTTCTCCTACCAGCGGTACCAGAAGTGCACCTTCTGCATTTGCTGTAAATAATAATGGCAGCAGGGTTTTTAATATTGCCAGTAATGCAGATCTTAGCATCGTAGGAGACGCAGCTCAAGGTGTTACATATTCATACATTGGAGCTGACGGAACCAAGTTTTGGGCCGGAGAAGATACGGATAATGGTGTTACACCTGTAACTATTGCTAATGTATTAAAAACAGTAACCTGGACTATTGATATTTCAGGCAAATCCAATATCAAACTGAAAGGTCTTTTCGCTGCAGGTAATACTACGAATACACCCGGCGCATATGAAAACACATCTACATCTGCAACCATTGACTACATGTCAATGCAATACAGTATAAATGGTGGACCAATTCAAGATTTATTGAATTTTTACCCTTTAGCTAATGTATCAAGTCGTTTATATCCTGATGCAGATTTTGACAAAAATGGAGATCCTGCGGCTACACCTCTAAGCAATACATTCACAGAATTTATAGGAAACATTAACGGAACAGGTACTACTTTGACACTATATATGAATATGGCAATGAGTGGTAGTGCTGAAGAAGTAGCAGTAGACAACTTAAGATTAGTTGAAATAGCTTCATGTGTATCTCCAACAGCTTATAATGTTACAGGAACAAATTCATACTGTGCTGGTGGTTCAGGGGTTGCTGTTGGATTATCTAATTCCGAAACCGGAGTTACTTATCAATTAAAAAATGGGACTACAGACATAGGAACTCCTGTTGCAGGAACTGGTTCCTCAATATCATTTGGCAATCAAATAACTGCTGCTACTTACACTGTTGTAGCTACAAGAACAGTTGGAGGCTGTACTAATAATATGAATGGCAGTGCTATAGTTACTATTACATCTCCTCCGGCTGTACCGACTGTATCGACAACTCCGGCTACATGCTCGGCTAACGGAACAGCTTCAATTGCCAACTATTCTGCGTACTTCGGCTGCTTCGGCTTCGGTTATAATTCCACTGCAATTGGCTGCACCGGCTGTACCGACTGTATCGACAACTGCGGCTACATGCTCGGCTAACGGAACAGCTTCGATTACCAACTATTCCGCTTTACTAACTTATACTTCAACTCCGGCTGGGGCAACTGTAGGCACATTAGGTGCTATTAATGGAACGGCTGGAACAGCTTATACTTTCACTGCTACAAATGCTTTGAACTGCACTTCGGCTGCTTCGGCTTCGGTTACAATTCCGCTGCAATTGGCCGCACCGGCTGAACCGACTGTATCGACAACTCCGGCTACATGCTCGGCTAACGGAAGAGCTTTGATTACCAACTATTCAGCTTTACTGACTTATACATCGACTCCGGCTGGGGCAACTGTAGGTGCGTTGGGTGCCATTTCTGGAACCCCAGGAACAGCTTATACTTTCACTGCAACTAATGCTTCAGGATGTACTTCGGCCACGTCGGCTTCGGTTACAATTCCGCTGCAATTGGCCGCACCGGCTGTACCGACTGTATCCACAACTTCGGCTACATGCTCGGCTAACGGAACAGCTTCAATTGCAAACTATTCCGCTTTACTGACTTATACATCGACTCCGGCTGGGGCAACTGTAGGTGCATTAGGTGCCATTTCTGGAACCCCAGGAACAGCTTATACTTTCACTGCAACTAATGCTTCAGGATGTACTTCGGCCACGTCGGCTTCTGTAACTATTGCCCCGAAGCTTCCGATTCCTAGTAATGGAGCAACTCTATCATCTGGTGTTATAACAGCGACCCAAACTGGTGCTTCATACCAATGGATTCAATGTCCTGCCACTATATTAATTGGGGAAAACGGGCAATCATTCACTCCAACAGCTACTGGCTCTTATGCAGTTGTTGTAACTCTAGGAAGTTGTAGTGTTATTTCATCATGTGTACCTGTAAGTAGTTTAGCTAATCCTAATATAGAAGATAAATCTAAATTTGTAATGTATCCAAACCCTAACAAGGGGATTGTAAACATACAAACTGACCATGATAGCGATTTAATCATCACAAATCAATTAGGTCAGACTATTAAAATAGCAAAAGTGACATCTGATGTAATTAATACAATTAATCTTGAGGGTAATGCTGACGGGGTTTATTTTATTACGGAAAAGAAAGGCAGTAAATTAATTACGCACAAATTGATTCTTAAAAAATAATTCAAAAAAGGTTTTTATAAAATTCTTTTAAGCAGAAAGGGAAAAGCATATAACTTTTCCCTTTCTTTTTATATCAATTTTAAATCAAATTTTAAATCAAATTTTAAAACGGCACGTCACTATCATCATCGTCATCATTCAGATTGCTTCCAAAAGCTTCGTTGGCAGATGGTAGATTTTTGGTTATATAATGATTATCATCATGATTCATTTTTGATGGTAAATCATCGTAACTACCTGAAAAGTCATCAAGATTATCAAATTTCCCGAGATGCCCTATAAATTTTAGACGGATGTTTTCGATACCACCATTACGGTGTTTTGCTATCATTATTTCGGCCTGACCAGCTGTTGGCGACGCCTCATCATCATCCCATTCATCAATTTTGTAGTATTCGGGTCTATATAAAAACGAAACGATATCAGCATCCTGCTCAATAGCACCGGATTCACGAAGATCCGATAATAATGGACGTTTACTTGAGCCACGGGTTTCTACAGCACGCGATAACTGTGAAAGTGCAATTACCGGAACGTTGAGTTCTTTTGCCAAAGCCTTTAAGTTTCGGGAAATGGTAGAAATTTCCTGTTCACGATTTCCTCCCCCTTTATTATTTCCTCCTGCAGTCATCAACTGCAAATAATCGATAATGATGATTTTAATACCGTGCTGCGAAGCTAAACGACGGCATTTTGCTCTTAAATCGAAAATAGAAAGCGATGGTGTATCATCAATATACAAAGGTGCTTTTTCTAAGTCCTTTACTTTTGTACTCAACATCGTCCATTCATGAGGCTCCAGTTTGCCTGTACGTAATTTCTCTGATGACAATCCTGTTTCAGATGAAATTAGTCTGGTAATCAACTGAACAGATGCCATCTCCAGAGAGAACAAAGCGACTCCGTGTCCAAACTGAATGGCAATATTTCTGGCCATCGAAAGTACAAACGCCGTTTTTCCCATCGCTGGTCTGGCTGCAATAATAATTAAATCACTGGGCTGCCATCCGGAAGTCAGTTTATCTAAATTGGTAAAACCGGTTTCAACACCACTTAATCCCTCTTTTTTAGAAATTTCTTCAATTTTCTTTTTAGCCTGTAAAACCAAACTTTGTGCAGTTTCAGAACTACGCTTAATGTTTCCCTGAGTTACTTCGTATAGTTTTGATTCGGCCTGATCTAATAAATCAAAAACATCTGTAGTTTCATCATAAGATGCTTCGATAATTTCTGATGAAATTCTAATCAAACTTCTCTGAATAAACTTCTGAAGAATGATACGGGAGTGGAACTCGATATGTGCAGAAGAAGCAATTTTTTGTGTCAGCTGGATCAAATAAAAGTCACCTCCGGCTAATTCTAATTTTCCATTCTTTTTTAACTGACTGGAAACGGTAAGTAGGTCAATTGGCTGTGTTTCTGTAAAAAGCTGAATAATAGCTTCAAAAATATATTTATGTGCATCTTTATAAAATGCATCAGGCTGTAGAATATCAATTACATCATCAACTCCTTTTTTATCAATCATCATAGCACCAAGAACAGCTTCTTCTAAATCAAGTGCCTGCGGTGGGAGTTTTCCTTTTTCTAAATTAATTATTGTCGTTTTATCGACCTTTACAGGGTTTATATTTTTGAAATTTTCCATTTAGCGAAATTAGCGAAATTTAAAAAAATAATACTATCTAGTTATAAGTAATGCTTGTTTATAAATAAATATTTTTTGTTCATAACCAAAAAAAAATCCGAAACTGTAAGGCTTCGGATTTTATATCATGTATTATGAATTTATTCTTTATATTCGCCCATATTACTGTACTTGTCCATTCTCTGGGCAATTAAATCGGCTGTTGATAAGTCTTTCAATTCGTTATATCCTTTTGTGATATATTCTGCTACGGTCTTAAAAGTAGTTTCTCTGTCATAATGCGCTCCACCAAGTGGTTCCGGAATAACATCATCAACCAGCTTTTGTTTTTTCATATCAGATGATGTCAATTTCAAAGCATCAGCAGCACGCTCTTTGTACTCCCAGCTTTTCCATAAAATTGAAGAACACGATTCAGGAGAAATTACAGAATACCATGTATTCTCTAACATATAAACTCTGTCTCCAACGCCAATTCCTAAAGCTCCTCCGGAAGCTCCTTCTCCAACAATGATGGTAATAATTGGCACTTTCAGACGAACCATTTCAAAAATGTTTCTCGCAATAGCTTCTCCCTGACCTCTTTCTTCAGCTTCAAGTCCAGGATAGGCACCCGGGGTATCTACTAAAGTTAAAACCGGAATTCCAAATTTCTCGGCCATTTTCATCAAACGCAAAGCTTTACGGTATCCCTCCGGATTGGCCATACCAAAATTACGGTATTGACGCGTTTTGGTATTAAAACCCTTTTGCTGCCCAACAATCATAAACGACTGACCGTTTATTTTACCAAGTCCGCCAACCATTGCTTTATCATCTTTGAATCCGCGATCTCCATGGAGTTCTAAAAATGTATCTCCGCAAATTGCTCTGATATAATCTAAAGTATAAGGCCTGTTTGGATGCCTCGATAATTGAACACGCTGCCAGGCAGTAAGATTTTTGTATATTTCTTTTTTAGTTTGCTCTAATTTTTTGTTGATTTCCTTGCAGGTAGGTGTTACATCAACATTAGATTCTTTTCCAATTATAACACACTTTTCCAGCTGTTCTTCAAGTTCTTTGATTGGAAGCTCAAAATCTAAATATTCCATGGATTTTTGAATTTTGTTTTTAAATCGAACCGCAAATATAAAAATATTATATGATTGGTGTAAATAATTCACACTAAACTATTGGTGCGTAATTTAAATATTAGTGTTTTTTCTTGTTCTGAGAATGTTTGAAAACGCCATTTAAAATAACTGTTATCACTATTATCAAGGCACCAATATAAAATTCAGTACTCATTTTTTCTTTACCGCCAAGTATAAAATAGGCCAGCACAATTCCGTAAACAGGCTCTAAATTAGTGGTTAACATTACGGTGTAGGGTGTTAATCTCTGCATTACTTTGACAGATGCTGTAAAGGCATAAGCCGTGCAAACTGAAGCTAAAATGAGCAGCAGGATCCAATTATTTAATGAGATGGCAAAAAAATCAGCGGTAAATTTTCCCTGCACCAAAAAATAAAGAGTGATAAAAAAAACACCAGCACCGAATTCATAAAATGTAATAATTGAAGGTTCATGATCTGAGATTAATTTTCCGTTCAATAAAGTAAAAACAACTCCTAAAATAATGGATGCCAAAGCATAATAGACTCCTGTAAGATATTTAATTTCTACCTGCAATATTAAAGCCAGTCCCGCAATAATTATCAGTCCGAAAAAAACTTCATACCATAATATTTTTCTTCCGTAGAAAAGCGGTTCCAACAATGAAGCAAAAAAAGCACCTAATGAAAATATAGAAAGTGTTATTGAAACGTTTGAAACATGTATAGCCTTAAAAAAGAAGATCCAGTGTAAAGCTATTAGTAAACCAACAAAAACTAACTTAAAAAGTTCCTTTACCGGAACCTGAAAAGACTGTTTTTTATAAACTATAAATGCTCCTAAAAAAATTAAGGCAAAAAGCATTCTGTACCAAACCAGATTGTCGGCATCAATGGTAATCAATGCTCCAAGTATAGCCGTAAACCCCCATATGAAAACTATTAAATGAAGATTCAAATAGCTTTTTAAATTATCGTTTCGCATTGCGTAGTAAGTAGATTGCCAGAATTCCAAAAACAATATTCGGGAACCAGACAGCTAAAAAAGGTGAGAAAGTTGATTTTTCGGCAAGGGTGCCAAATATTTTATCGAAAAATACGAATGAAAAAGCAATAGCTATTCCTATAGCCAGATTGACTCCCATTCCGCCGCGTCGCTTCATAGCCGAAACAGCCACAGCAATAATAGTCAGAATAAAAGCAGAAACCGGCACACTGTATTTTTTATAAAGCACTACCAGATAAGTATTGATATTTCCTGAACCTCTTTTGCGTTCTTTATCAATAAAATCAATTAAATCACCTAAAGAAAGCGTTTCTGCAATATAAACAACCGGAGTTAAATCTGCCAGTTCAAACTTGAATTTTACTGGTTTTTCTGGATTTTTTTCGATCACATCATTAAGTTCTCCAACCGTTCTTTTGGTATAATCATACAAAATATAAGTTTTCTTTTTAGGATCCCAGGTAATTCGGCTGGCAGTAATTTTATAAGTAAGCTTGTCTTTTTCAAAATGCTCCAGCGAAAAATTAAATGCCGTTTTAGTTTCTTCATTAAAGCTGTTTACAAAAATAAAATCGTTATCATTAATCTGCCTGTAAACATTGGTATTTTCACCTCGCATAAGCTGCTTACCGTTCCCTTTCAGATAGGTGTACCTAAAATTATTAAAACCTTCGCTGGCAGCAGGAACAATAAAAAACCCCATTAAAAGTACAAAAACCGAAACGATAGAAGCACCAATAATATAAGGCCTTAAAAATCTCGTAAATGAAATCCCTGAACTTAAAATAGCAATAATCTCCGTATTATTTGCAAGTTTGGAAGTAAACCATATTACCGATAAAAACAGAAAAATAGGAAAAAGCGAATTCGCAAAATAAACGGTGAAATTGTAATAATAAATAGCAATTTGGGTAAACGGAATCTTGTTTTCCAGCATTTTATTCACCTTTTCAGAAACGTCAATTACAATTCCGATTGGAATAAATAAAAGAATCATCACCGAAAAAGTGGCTAAATATCTTTTTAAAATGTACTTATCTATTATTGTTAACATAGATTTTGTGTGTTTTTTGTTTCAGGTTTCAAGTTTCACGTTACTTACAGAACCTGAAACTTGGAACTAAAAAAACTTGGAACTCTTTCTTAAAGTCTTTGACTCATATTTTTAACCATCATTTCTTTCCATGGCCTGAAATCACCTGCTAAGATATGTTTTCTGGCTTCTCTAACCAGCCACATGTAAAAACCAAGGTTATGAATCGTTGCAATTTGTTTTCCCAAATATTCGTTGGCTGCAAATAAGTGACGCAAATATGCTTTTGAATATTCTGTATCTACAAAAGTATATCCCATTTCGTCAAGTGGAGAAAAATCAGCTTCCCATTTTTTGTTTTTGATATTGATCGTTCCGTTTGCTGTAAAAAGCATTCCGTTTCTGGCGTTACGTGTTGGCATCACACAATCGAACATATCAATTCCTAACGCAATATTTTCTAATATATTTATCGGAGTTCCAACCCCCATCAAGTAACGTGGTTTGTCTTCCGGAAGAATTTCGCAGACCACTTCTGTCATAGCATACATTTCCTCAGCAGGCTCCCCTACTGACAAACCTCCAATTGCATTTCCCTGCTGACCTGAATTCGCAATATATTCTGCCGACTGACGGCGTAAATCTTTATAAGTACTTCCCTGAACAATCGGAAAAAAAGTTTGCTCATAACCGTATTTGTAAGGCACTTTATCCAAATGATTAATACAGCGGTCTAACCAGCGATGTGTCATGTGCATAGAGCGTTGTGCATATCTGTAATCACAAGGGTACGGCGTACATTCGTCAAAAGCCATAATAATATCAGCGCCAATGGTCCGCTGAATTTCCATTACATTTTCTGGTGTAAAAAAATGGTATGAACCATCGATATGGGATTTAAACTTCACCCCCTCTTCCTTGATTTTTCTATTGGATGAAAGAGAATATACCTGATAACCTCCGGAATCCGTCAAAATATTACGATCCCAATTCATGAATTTATGAAGTCCGCCAGCTTTCTCAAGAATTTCAGTCTGCGGACGCAAGTATAAATGATAGGTATTCCCAAGGATAATATCCGGATTAATTTCTTCCTTAAGCTCACGCTGATGTACCCCTTTTACAGAAGCCACGGTTCCGACAGGCATAAAAATAGGAGTTTCTATAACTCCGTGATCTGTAGTAATACTTCCTGCTCTCGCTTTCGATTGCGGATCTTTTTGTAATAAATCAAACTTCATCTGTTTCTTTTTTCAGGGTGCAAAGATAGGTTAATTTAGAGAATTAGATAATTTGGAAATTAGAAAATTAGATAATGATTAACAACCTGAAGCCACAACCTAAAAAATTTGGAATTTGGAATTTTGCATTTGGAGTTTTAAAATTGCTTTGGGCGCTACCAAAGGATCGGGCTTTCGCTATATTCGCTTTCAAAATACAAAATGTAAAAACTACAAGATTAACCCATTAAACATATAACAATCGGCGATATTCATTTTTTAATTTTAATAATCACAAAAAAATCGAAAATTATTTTTAATTAAATTATAGAAATCATGATAAACGCTGATGAAAAATTAGATCAAATCAAGGATGATCAAATCGAAAAAAACCTTGAAAACATGAATTATGATGCAAACGAAGACATCTACAATCAGGAAGAAAGATTAGAAGATATTGACCCTCAGGATATTTCCGGAGAAAGAATAATCAATAATGACAATCACGAGTGGAAACAAAACAGCGACAAACTCGGCAACGACTTAGACATTCCGGGATCAGAACTTGATGACGAACAAGAAGAAATCGGCTCTGAAGACGAAGAAAACAATTATTACAGTGAAGGCGACACAGAATAAAACCTTAAATTTACTTCAAAATTAAAGTCCCATTGGGGCTTTTTTTGTTTTAATTTTTACCAAAAACAACAAAACAGAAACATCTTCTTTCAAAAATTCAAATCATTTAGCTTATTTTTTTTAAGATTAATAAAAAAAGCATCTGAATATCACAATTGCATCAAACTAAAGCAGAAAATCATTTGTCAGCCCGCAAAATAAAAATTACTTTTGCACCAGTTTAACTTTTATATATAAAATGAAGCCTAACACACAACAATTAAGCGATTTAACGATCCAGGTAAGAAGAGATATTCTTAGAATGGTACATGCTGTCAACTCAGGTCACCCAGGTGGTTCATTAGGTTGCACTGAATTTTTGGTAACTCTATACCAAAATATTATGGAACGTAAAGAAGGTTTTGATATGGACGGAATCGGAGAAGATCTTTTCTTCCTTTCAAATGGTCATATTTCACCTGTATTTTATAGCGTTTTAGCGAGAAGCGGTTATTTCCCTGTTTCAGAGCTTGCTACTTTCAGATTATTAAACTCTCGTTTACAAGGACACCCAACAACTCACGAAGGATTACCAGGAGTTCGTATGGCTTCCGGATCATTAGGACAAGGTTTGTCTGTCGCTCTTGGTGCTGCTCAGGCTAAAAAATTAAATGGTGACAATCATTTGGTTTACACTTTACACGGAGACGGGGAATTACAGGAAGGTCAAAACTGGGAAGCTATCATGTATGCTTCTGCAAAAAATGTTGACAACCTTATCGCAACAGTTGACCTTAACGGAAAACAAATCGACGGAACGACAGACGAGGTTTTAGCAATGGGAAGCTTAAAAGCTAAATTCGAAGCTTTTGACTGGGAAGTTATTGAAATTACCAAAGGAAACGACATCGAATCTATCATTGGCGGAATGAATGAAGCAAAAGCAAGAACAGGAAAAGGAAAACCGGTTTGTGTTTTACTTCATACCGAGATGGGTAATGGTGTAGATTATATGATGTACAGTCATGCATGGCATGGTAAAGCACCTAATGATGCTCAGCTTGCAACTGCTTTAGAACAGAACTATAACACCGGAGGCAATTCAGATTACTAAAATAGCTTTAAGCAGTAAGCAATAAGCTTTAAGCCTATTGCATACAGCGTATTGCATATAGCAAAATATAAAATGAAAAAATATACAAATACAGGAAGTAAAGATACCCGTTCAGGTTTTGGGGCGGGAATGACTGAACTAGGTCAGAAAAACGAAAAAGTCGTAGCCTTATGTGCTGACTTGATTGGATCATTAAAATTTGATGAATTCAAAAAAAATCATCCGGAGCGTTTTTTCCAGATTGGAATTGCAGAAGCTAACATGATCGGAATCGCTGCAGGTTTAACAATTGGAGGGAAAATTCCGTTTACAGGAACTTTCGCCAACTTCTCTACAGGAAGAGTTTACGATCAAATTCGTCAGTCTGTTGCTTATTCTGATAAAAACGTAAAAATCTGTGCTTCTCACGCTGGTTTAACGCTAGGAGAAGACGGTGCTACACACCAAATCTTAGAGGATATCGGATTAATGAAAATGTTACCGGGAATGACTGTAATCAACACTTGTGACTACAATCAAACAAAAGCTGCAACTTTAGCATTGGCAGATCACCACGGTCCTGCGTATTTACGTTTCGGACGTCCGGTTGTACCTAACTTCACACCTGCTGACGAACCATTCGTAATTGGAAAAGCAATTATGTTAAACGAAGGAACTGATGTAACAATTGTTGCAACAGGTCACTTAGTTTGGGAAGCGCTTATTGCTGCCGAAGCACTTGAAGCAAAAGGAATTTCTGCAGAGGTAATCAACATCCACACCATTAAACCTTTGGACGAAGAAGCTATTTTAAAATCAGTAGCTAAAACCAAATGTATTGTGACTGCTGAAGAACACAATTACCTTGGCGGTCTTGGAGAAAGTATTGCTGGTGTATTGGCTTTAAATAATCCTACTCCTCAGGAATTTGTTGCTGTAAAAGACAGTTTCGGTGAATCTGGAACTCCGGAGCAATTAATGGAAAAATACAAATTAAACAATCAGGCGATTGTTGAAGCTGTAGAAAGAGTTATCAAAAGAAAATAATTTTTTTATATTTCTTTTCTTTCTTATAAAAAAAACCTCGAAATTCACATTTCGAGGTTTTTATTTTGGTACGATTTTTTATTTTTTTGTCGTTACCGTAGTAACTTTAGTCGTGTTGTGATCTTTATCAAGATGAATTTTTTTTCTGCCTAGTGTTTCATAATCATATACATTTCTTGTTACACCACCTACCGTTTCAGTTTTAACAAATGCAGGAATACCTTTAGGTTCAGTATTAAAAAATTCATTGGTATTTGGAGTTGCAGGATCATCTACTACATCAAACTTTTCAAAAGGAAAATATTTACTTGGTCCATAATTAACCTCTACACCATCCTCCATCACCCTACCAACTTTTCCGGTTGGTTTTGTAATTTCTAAAAGTGTAGTATAGCCATCACCATCATCATCTGTATCAATAAAATCTGCAAGACCATCGCCATCAGTATCATCAATTAATTCAGCTGGAGGATTTGCATACAATTCTTTATTACGAAAATCATAAACATATCCATCACCATTAATATCTTCGTTAATGTCTAAAATTCCATCCCCATCATGATCCAATCTTTGAATATCATATAATTTAACACTGAAAACTAAAGGCGAATAAGCTTTAATTTCACCTGAACCTCCTGAATAATAAGCTAATCCAGAAGGCAAAAACATAACTCCAGCTCCAAAATCACTATAAGTAATTGTTCCGTCATCATTTACCGGTTCTGCTTTCCCTGCTCTGAGTTTAGGAAAAATTTCTTTCCAGCCATCAATAAGATTAACACCTGCATCCAAATCAAATGTTCTGCCTAAATTATCAGATGTATCAAAGACAGTTCCATCTAATAAGTTCCCTACATAAGCTGCATTAATTCTGTCAAAATTACATGGAGACTCTCCTGTTCCTTCATTTAATACTAAATAATATACCTTATAAGTAATATTATCATTATAAACATCTCTGGTCTGCAAAGGGTATTGTGTTTGAGAAAAGATAGATTCTTGTGTCCCACCGGCAGGAATTTTAGTTATTTTTATATCAAAATCAGCAGTAACTTCTTCAATATAATGTGTTTTTAGATATTTTTCAATGGAATCGTTATCAGCCTCATACTGTTCCTGGTAATCTCTTAAAGGGACAACAACCACCTCATCATCATCATCGTCTTTATTACAAGAAACCAAAGCAGCACCGGCTATCAGTAAAATAAAAAAATATTTAATTTTATTCATTATTGTTAATTTTTTAGGTGCGCAAGATACAATATTGATTTATTTTTGTAAAGAATTTAACTCCGATTTTAGAAAAATTATGCGAATAGATAAATACCTCTGGTGTGTACGATATTACAAGACGAGAAATATGGTTACAGAAGCCTGCAAAAAAAATCAGGTAACAGTAAATGGAGTAGTTTCAAAGCCTTCGAAAGAAGTTTTTCCTACAGACAGAATTACATTCAGAAAAGATCAGATAACATATATAATTACCGTATTGGACATTCCTCAAAACCGTGTTGGTGCCAAACTTGTAGATATTTACCGTAAGGATGAAACACCTGCAGAATCTTTTGAACATTTGGAGATGATTAAACTTTCAAAAGAGCATTACAGAAAAACAGGAACCGGAAGACCAACCAAAAAAGACAGAAGGGATATTGACGATTATGGCAATGAAATTTTCGATGAAGAAGAGGAAAATTAAATTTCCATTTTTTTTAAATTACAAATTACAACTATAAAATTCTCTTCCTTACTTTGGAATTTGAAGATTTAAAATTTCCTTTATAAAATTGGAATTTGGACCCGAGCGACAGCGAATTGGCGAAGCAATTTTTATATTGGAATTTTTAAAATTGTACATTAGCAAAAAAATAAATCATGAGCAACAACATCATCTTAAGCAATCAGGAAATTGAACATAAAATAAAACGCATCGCCTATCAGATTTATGAGACTTTTGTTGATGAAGATGAAGTTGTGATTGCCGGAATAGCCACTAACGGATCTGTTTTCGCCGAAAAAATCGCTTTAGCCTTAAGCAGCATATCTACCCTTAAAATCTCTTTATGCGAAGTTATTGTTGACAAACAAAATCCTCAATTACCTATACAGACTTCTCTAGCTGTATCAGAATACGAAAACAAAGGTTTGGTACTGGTAGATGATGTACTGAATTCAGGAACCACTTTAATTTATGCTGTCCGTCATTTTCTGGACGTTCCTTTAAAGAAATTCAAAACTGCAGTTCTTGTTGACCGAAATCATAAAAAATATCCCGTAAAAGCCGATTTCAAAGGCATCTCGCTTTCTACATCTTTGTTAGAACATGTAAAGGTTGTTTTTGACGAAAACGGAGGCAATTATGCTTCACTAAGCTAATATCTTCAAAATATCCTGAACTGTTTCCTCAACAGTTTTATCATCGACAGAAACTTTATGCTGCGCATGGTTGTAATAAAAGCTTCTGTCGAACAAATGTTTCGCAATAAACTCTCTCATTTCTTCCTCGTCCATATTCGCAATTAACGGACGCTTACTTTTATTATATACTAACCTATTATATAAAGTGTCTATTGAAGCTTTTAAATAAACTGAAACAACATCATCTCTTTTTAATAATTCATGATTATTAGCGTAACATGGTGTTCCGCCACCCAGGCCAATTATACTATTTTCAGAAGACTGAAGTAATTCTAGAAAAATATCGTGTTCTAATTTACGAAAATAGATCTCCCCATACTGTTCAAAAATTTCATTTATGGATAATTCTGCTCTTTTTTCAATGCATTTGTCTAAATCCAGAAACGGAATATGGGTAGTTTTTGATAAACTTTGGGCTATTGTTGACTTTCCGCAGCCCATGTAACCTAATAATATGATTTTTTTCATTTTAATAAAACCTTATAAACTAAGGCGTTGTGAGATTTGGTTAAAAAAAGACAAATTTATAATAAATTTGCTTGCAAATAATAAAATAAACTCCTTATATTTGCACCCGCGTTCAAGAAACATAATGACTCGATAGCTCAGTCGGTAGAGCACATCACTTTTAATGATGGGGTCCTGGGTTCGAGCCCCAGTCGGGTCACAAATTTTGTGATTAACAAATTAAGTTTTTTGAAGCAATGACTCGATAGCTCAGTCGGTAGAGCACATCACTTTTAATGATGGGGTCCTGGGTTCGAGCCCCAGTCGGGTCACAAAAGGTCGGGTATTAAGTTACTCGACCTTTTTTATTTTTCGGCCATGTGGAGAAACGGTAGACTCGCCATCTTGAGGGGGTGGTGCCCGCAAGGGCGTGAGGGTTCAAATCCCTCCATGGTCACTTTTTAATCTTTATTTTAAACTAAACACCTTTATTTACAGGTGTTTTTCTTTTATATATTATTTCAAAATGCGACAATATCCCGACATCTTTGCACGAAAATAAACAAAAACAAATTAATTATTCCAGTCCTTCGTTACAAGAATTAATTGGATATTTATTAAAATCATCTTCATCATAGTTATTTCATTTTCATTATCCAGGATTATAAAAACGTCTTCACTGAATTACTTCTCCCTTTATTCAACTTTTACCTTACCAATTTTGGCACTTCGCAAAACCCTGTTTTAAATATATCTGAACATTTATGCATAGAATGTTCAGCAAACAAGAAAGGGAAAATTATCTGATGAGATTTGGATTCACACTTTTTATTTTGGTTGTTGTCTTACAAATGTATAATATGTTATTTTATCATAGCATCTACTATTATTTACATGGTTCTGATTATAATTTGATTCTTTCTTATTATTAGAAACTAAAAACATACATCTCTTTTTTTTGATAAAAAATCGTAAATCCCTTATACTTCGTGATAAATTTCTAAATCAAAAAATGATTATTCGTAATCCTTCTTTGATAAAAAAAAAACACATACTTTTACCGCCGAAAATAACCGAAAATTACTACATGAGGAAACTTTACTTCTTAAGATTACTTTTTATTTTAATCATTTCTACTGCCTACAGTTATAATCATAACGATAGAAATAATTCTATTCATAAAGATTACAGCAATATTACAGCGCCAGGCGTAGATTTCAGTTTTACCAATGATGGTTCCTGTTCAGGTACTCCTGTAACATTTACCCCAATAGTAACAGGAACTGCTCCTTTCTCTTGCAAATGGGAGTTTGGAGACGGATCAACTTCTACTGAAACGAATCCGAGTCATGTTTTTACGGCAGTTGGCTGCGGAACCCAGAATTTCAGTGTAAAATTGACCGTCAAGGATGCAACTGGTGAAACTTCTGCTACAAAAACTGTTATTGTGAAACAGAAACCCGATTTAAAGTTTACAGACCTGAATGCTCCGGGTTCTAATAAACCTTTTGAAAGATGCGGGGATAATAATTCAAATCCAAAATACACCATTAATGTTGGGAACAGTTCTGCTTCTGCTTCCTGTGTAACATCTTACAATGTTAACTGGGGAGATGGAAGTACGGAAACAAATGTCACTTTTCCAAAAAGCCATGAATACCAAAAATTGGGTTCTTTTAATATGGTAATTACTGCCGTCGGAAGCTGTAATAATTCTGTCACTTATGTAGTTAAAAATTCCAACAACCCAATTGGTGCACTTATCGCTCCCGGAAACACAACTAATTTATGTGTGCCGGTTGACCCAATGGATTTTGCAATTGGCTCATGGGCACTTAACCCTTCAGATACCAGATATGTGGTTGACTATGGCGATGGCACAACTCAAAGTTATACCCAGGCACAACTGGAAAGCTCCGTTTATTACAACAGTCTAAACCCTCAGGCTTCCCGAAATTTCCCTATTCCTCATAAGTTTACAAGAGCTAACTGTCCATCAGGAAATACAGTTACCTTAACCATAACAACATCCTGCGGAAGGACTTATCTTACTGCGGGTCCTATTATTATTTTAGATGTACCGGTAATCAGTTTCAGCGTTCCGTCTGTTGCTTGTGTGAATTCATCTGTATTCTTTAGCAATTCAACTTATGCAGGTTATACAAATGGCTGTAGTACCCAAAATGTTTATACATGGGATTTTGGGGATGGCACAACTTCCAGAGAAGTTAGTCCTTATCACTCTTATGCAGCACCTGGAACTTATAAAGTTACACTCAAAGCTACAACACCATGTGGTGTCGGATTAGATGTTCCTGCACAATATATATGTGTTGAACCTGTATTACAGCCACAATTTACTTTTGGCAATGCCTGTGCTTCAGAAGTAGTTCAGATAACAAACAATACAGATACCAATTTAAGTTGCGGTGTTTCAAGCTTCTATTGGGAAATTACAAATTATTATGAGGCTTTTTGTGGCAAGGAAACATCACCGGGATCAGGAAGAGGGCAATGGAATTTTGCCAACGGAACAAATTCTTACTCTAAAAATCCGGCTTTTAATTTTGTAACTCCTGGTGTTTATACTGTTCGATTGAGAACAATTAATTCCTGTGGAATTTACAACTACAACTCACAGCAAATTCAGGTGAAAAAGAAACCTGTTATTTCTCTAAAACCTATTTCAGATTTTTGTAAATCAGCAACCATCTATCCGGAAGGGATAGTAGAAGAAACATGTTCTCCTCCGTCAGAAATCACTTATTCATGGAGTTTCCCCGGAGGTACACCTTCAACTTCTACATCTCTTAATCCGGGAGCTGTTAATTATACCACAACCGGAAATTATGTAGCAACTTTTAGGGTTACCAATAGCTGCGGAACGACTGAAGTCTCCAGAAATTTCTCTGTAGATATGGTACTTTCGCCAGTTATCACTCCTAAAACAGCTAAAATTTGCAGCGGAAATTCTTTTAATATCACTCCAATTAGCAACGGAACGACTGATAATGTGCCATCGGGAACTACTTATGTATGGTCAACTCCTGTGGTTTCTCCCCCGGGGGCAATAAATGGTGCCACTGCACAATCGACCCCAAGAGCAAGTATCAGCCAGACTTTAATAAATAACACTGCCAGCCCTGCAACGGTGACCTATACCGTATCTCCCATATCCACTTCATGTCCGGGTCCTGATTTTACAGTTACAGTCACGGTAGATCCTTTAATAAATGTGGCAGATACTATTAAAGGCGCTACTTGTTTTGGATCTGCCGACGGTTCTATTTCTATAAATGTAACTGGTGGTATTCCTTTTACAACTGGTAATCCATACCAATTCTCATGGACAGGCCCTAATAATTTTACAAGTACAAGTGAAGATCTTTCTAATTTAAAATCAGGTTACTACAATTTAAGGGTTATTGATAATGGAAATTGTCCCTTTGTAAAAACTTATTATGTTCCTGAACCGGGATTATTCCAGTTTTTCCCAGGCAAAAATGATATAACTTGTTTTGGTTTAAATAACGGATCTATCAATCTATCAACCACAGGAGGAACACAGCCTTATAATTTTGTATGGACAAAAGACGGAAATCCATATCCTGTCAATTCAGGAAATCTAAGCAATCTGGGACAGGGAGTTTATGTCGTAACCGCTACTGAAGCTAACAATTGTAACATTCTTACCGAAACATTTACCATAATCGAACCACCACTACTGGAAGTAAAATGGGAAAGCCAGGTTGATGTTTTATGTTACGGATACAATACCGGTGAAATTAATGTAAGTTCATCAGGAGGAAGACCTGCTCATCGTTACAGCTGGACAGGTCCAAACGGATTTAGAAGTAATCTTCAGAATTTAAAGAACCTTTATGCAGGTACTTATAATTTAACAGTTACGGATAATTCCGGCTGTACTGTACAATTAACAGTTGAAATACTTCAAAACCCTGAAATTAAATTAAACTACTCTGTTACTCATTTAACTTGTTACAGCGTTAGGGACGGAGTTATAAAAATTAATTCTATCACAGGAGGAGTGCCTTTTACAACGGGCGATCCGTATATTATAAAATGGAGCAATTTAGGAACTGGTATGGAACAGTCTAATTTGTCTGCAGGAAACTATTTAATTACTATTACTGACGCCTTAGGATGTCCGAAAGATTTTCCAATAACAGTTAACAATGCGCCGGTTTTTATGATCAATCCGGACTTTCAAAACATTTCCTGTCATGGAGCAAATGATGCTCACATCCGACTTAATCTTGTTGGCGGAC
The DNA here is from genome assembly GCF_010645065.1 of Flavobacterium fluviatile. Lineage (GTDB taxonomy): Bacteria > Bacteroidota > Bacteroidia > Flavobacteriales > Flavobacteriaceae > Flavobacterium > Flavobacterium fluviatile. The sequence continues at coordinate 32,168 of NZ_JAADZW010000006.1, forward strand.
AGGCACCTCTTAAACTGGAATGGAGTGATGGCTCTACAGCCGGAATTGAGCGAAACAATCTTGGCCCGGGAAGTTATAAAGTAAAAATTACAGATGCCAAATTATGTGTAATTGAGGCAGAATATATTGTTGTTGATCCGCTTGAATTAGAAATAAGAGGAGATGTCTCAAACCCGCTTGATTGCGTTAAAGCAAATACAGGTGTTATTGACCTTATCGTTACTGGAGGAACTGCACCTTATACTTATACCTGGTCTAACGGTGCAAGAACTGAAGACTTAAGCGAGCTTACTCCAGACAATTACACCGTTACCGTAACAGACTCAAGAGGCTGTAAAAAATCAGATACCTTTAAAATTATCCGATTTGAACAGCTTACACCTACTATTGAAGTTTTAACTGATTTTAATTGCGATACCCGATTTGTAGATCAGACATTCGTAGGACATGTTAAAGGAGGAATTCCGCCATATACTTTAAAATGGTCCGACGGAATAGTTTCAGGTGCTAATGGCGAAATAATGAAAACCGACAATAAAGGATTAATTATTTTTACTGTCACAGATAGTTTTGGATGTACCATGGATGTGTCTCATAATGTCAATAAACCTGTTTTGGGTGTAGCAAATTTTGCTACCAGTTCTTATGGAAAAGAGTTGTTTGACCTTTATGCTATTTACGACCCTGTTAAATTTACAAATCTGGCTACAGGAGATTTCACAAGTACTTCATGGGATTTTGGAGACGGCAATTTTTCTACAGAAACAAGTCCGGAGCACATGTATACAAGAGAAGGTACTTACACAATCAAACAAGTAGTTAATTATCCTTTTGGATGCCAGTATTCTTATGAAACCAGTATTGTTGTAGAAAAAGGATACAAACTCGTTATGCCAAATGCTTTTACGCCAAATAATGACGGAATCAACGATTCATTTGCACCTGTATTTCAGGGTCTTAATAACGTGACTCTGGACATTTATGACACATGGGGAGGTATTATTTATACAGAAACCGGTGTAAACATTCATGGCTGGAGAGGAAAAATTAAAGATCTGGATGCTGAAAACGGCAATTACTATTTTAGAATAACGGCCAAAACCTTCTACAATCATACCATAACTGAAAAAGGATCATTAACATTAATTAAATAAAAGCAACAGATTAAAAAATGAGATTAAAATTACTAGTTGTTATACTGATAACATGTTGTTTTTATACCAAAACAAGAGCACAGGATCCTATTTTTACACAATATTTTTTAGTTCCAGAAACCTTAAACCCAGGTTTTACCGGTTTTATGGAAACTACTTATGCCGGAATTATTCATCGTGAGCAATGGCCTGAATTAGACCTAAGTGTTGACACAGATTATGCCTTCGTGAATACCTGGAGTGATAAACTCAATAGCGGAATTGGCTTAAATATTTTAAATCAAAGAGAAAATGCTTCCAAATATAATTATACACAAGTCAATGCCAATTATGTCTACAAGGTCAGAATAAATGATACATGGACTTTCAGACCGGGTATTGAAGCAGGATTTGGATTAAAGTCATTTGCCTTTGGCAACTTATTACTCGAAGATCAGATTAATATAAACGGACCAAATAATGGAAGTTCAATCGATCCTTTACTGGCAAATGACAAGGTTACTTTTTTTGACGTATCAGCCGGAATGGTTTTTAATACAGATGATCTTTGGATTGGCCTTTCGATGAAACACCTCAACCGACCAAACATTGCTTTGAGTGCAAACGGCAACCTGCCTCTAAACACATTTTTCTCACTAAGCAGCGGGTATGAATTTTTGGTGGCCGATTATATTGATGTATTGTTTTTTCCGTATGAAACCAAAATGTTTTTTACTTCAAACTACATGCAGCAAGGACGATATAACCGATTTGATTTAGGAGCTTCCATCTTATTCGAAAAAATGTTTTTTGGAACCACTTTCGTTACCAATCCTGCTAAAAACGGAATGAACAATGAATTATTAACCTCTGTCAATTTTTTCACAGGTTTGCAGTACGAACATTTACGATTAGGGCTTTCTTATGATCTCAATACAACCAAAATAGGAAGAACAGGAGGCGTTTATGAACTTTCATTAACCTATCAGTTTGATTTGTCACGAAAATGTTTTGGATGCCCGAATTATGGGGATAATTAACGATTAAATTTCGTTTAATATCATAAATCAAAAACCTCTCTGAACTACTTGGAGAGGTTTTTGGTATTTATAAGCGATTCTTTAGCTTTATCTTGAAGCGATGTACTTTATGCTGGCTCCCACAATTCAATTTTGTTGCCCTCCGCATCCATGATATGTAAAAATTTGCCGTAATCATAAGTAGCTATTTCATCCAGTATGGTTACTCCGTTTTCTTTAAGCTGTGTTTCTAAGCCCTCAATATTCTGAACGCGGTAATTGATCATAAAATCTTTTTTGGACGGAGAAAAATATTCATCACCCTTTTTGAAAGGACTCCATTGAAGCGAGTTTATTTCTTCTGGTTTATTGAGATCCCTGGATTCAAAACTGGAAGTACCCCAATCACTCATTTCAAAACCTAAGTTTTTGGCGTACCAGTCTTTTGTTTCCTGAGGATTGTCCGAAAAAAAGAAAATTCCCCCAATTCCTGTGACCTTTGGTATTAAATTATCTACATTACTTTTTTGATCTTCCATATATTTGTTTTGAGTTAGTCAAAATCTGAACTAATATAATCAAAATCAATTTATTATTAGCATTTTTAACCCACCATATCCAGGAACAAAATTCTTTAATGAGTTAGGGATTAATCAATATAACCTTTTGAATACTAAAAAAAAACGGAAATTACTTTTCAGTTATTTCCGTTTTTTCCCTAATTCAAAATTGTTTTTTATTTCAAGATTTTATTTATCTTTTATAAACTGTAATAACGCCAGTCACTTTTTCTTTTAATTTCAACTCTTTGTTAGTAAGATTCATAATATCAGAAGTTGTGCTTAGACTACCAAAAGTTAGAGTCAAATCATTATGAGATCTCACATAAGTTCCTGTTGTTTCAGTTTTGTTGCAATTATCATTATAATCGCCCCTAACTGCAACATTGCTCAATTTTAGTTCTAAATAATCTTTTTCAGTATCACAATCTTGTTCTACATCTGTTAAAACCTCTTGTCCATCAACTATTCCTCCAATCTGGCTTAACTCATATTTTCCCTGAATTGGTACAATTGTTTCCCCTTCGTTATCTTCATTGCTGCAAGATGTAGTTGCGAGTAATCCAAAGCTTAAGGCTAATACGTATAAAAAATTTCTAGTTTTCATGTTTTTTTGTTTTTAAAATTATAATTTGATTTTGTTATTACGAATTTACATTCGATGTAATCCAAATTTGTTTCATAATTTTTAAAATAACTTACATAATTGATATTTTATTAATAAAAACACACTTTTACTTTAATTATTCAAAGAATAAGCCAAAAAAGAACCTTCTGAAAAGAATTCTCAGAAGGTTGCCAGAATTAATTTTTATTGATTTTCCCACCCGATACTTATGTAATTCATTAAAAATGAGAATCTTGTCATTCCTTATTCTTTTTGCCTCTTCTGCAGGTTGAATACGTTTCCGGCCGGATCCTGAATCCAGTGCATATTTTTTGGAATCTCTTCAATTTCGTCGCATGTCTCCACCCCATTCGATTCCAGATAATTTGTCGCTTCTTCTACGTTTGGAACTGTAAGCTGCAGCCAGGTTTCTGAATGGGTATAATTATCTACACAGTCCAACCATATAATATTATGACCGAATTTTACTTCGAATGTCCTTGAAACTGTTGGATTTTCTATAGGCTTTTCTTCAACTTCCAGTTTTAAAACATCTCTGTAAAAAGCAACCGTTTTCTCGAATTTACTTTTTGGAATTTTTATTGCAATGTTAATTCCTGCTTCAAATTTTGGATTCATGGGATTGTTTTTTTTTAACTATTATATTCATTTACAAAACATAACCAATTTCCCAAATGTGTCCAAAAGGATCTATTAGCTTTCCAATTCTCCAGTCTTCTTCTGTAGTCATAGGGCATATTGTAGTGGCGCCAAATTTCAAGGCCTGATCAAAAAGCTTGTCTGCATTTTGGGTTGTAAGAATTAATCGGACAGGACTATTGGATTCAATTTTTGGACTTAAGTTGCCAAATTCCGGTTCTTCATCTCCAATAAAAAATGAGGCATTTTCGATAGCTAATTCAGCACTTATTTTTCCGTTTGAAAATTCATATTTCGTTTTTTCGGTTGCACCAAAAGCAGCAATATAAAAATCAAGAGCCCTTTTACCATCGCTTACTGTCAGGAAAGGTTTGATACTTATTGTAGTATTAAGAGTCATCTTATAATTATTTAATTGTTATTTATTATTTTGGGTAAAACAATTCTGGTGCTCGTTTGCAACGTGTACCTACTTACTTTTAAACCTTAACCAAAGCGTTTGCAACGCGGCTCATTTACCACAATGGCTCAACTGCAACATTACAAAAAACAGTATTATCTTCTTCGTAATTTCTATAACTGCTGTTTACATAATCACGTTCATGAAAAACAACCTCAGCGTCTACAGGATTATAATGTATGTATTTTATTCTCTGTTCTATTTTCCCTAACGTATCCAATATAACAGGATGAAAACTATCCTGCCAAAGTTTATAGTTTTTTGCTCTTCCTGTTGTTATTGCTTCAAAACTAAATTTTCGCAAAAGCCATTCACGTCTGCTTTCAGGATACTCTTTTATAGCTTCAATTAATTTTTTTGAAGTAAATTTTTTAAAATCACGGACAATGTTTTGCAATTCACCATCTGGCGCAGTTACAATTAAATGAATGTGACTACTCATATACACATAAGCGTGAACACTTAGTCCCTTTTCTTTGATACAATAATTTAATGATTCGTCTAAAATATCACAATAAACAGGTCTTATAAATAAATCTACCCAGTCAACTACTGTTATCGTTATAAAAGTGGGAACTGTACTGTCTATTACTTTGTACTTTTCTGACATTGTTTATTGTTTCAGATAATTTTTTCGTTTGTTATGACTGTTTGTTTTTGTTAGCCGCGTTGCAAACGCTACCACTATTCTTTTAATTTAAGTAGGTACTCGTTGCAAACGAGCACCAGATTGATTCAGATATTTTCGCTTGTTATGATTATTTGTTTTAGTAAGCCGCGTTGCAAACGCTAACACTATTCTTTAAGTAGGTACTCGTTGCAAACGAGCACCAGATTGAGCATAGGTTTTTAAATTTCATTTCTGTGAATCTCAGCATATTTTCGATATAAATCACGCATTGGTCCATCCGGATAATTTGAAAACTCACTATCAAGTTTGACCATTAAGTTTTCGGAGTTTTCATCTGCATTGTCAAAAAACCAACTTCCATCCTGAGGTAGCAATTCAATCGCTTGCTTTATAAATTCAGCAGATTTTGTTGCCCCAATTTCTTTTAATGCACCTACTACTTCATTAGCATATTCTGAATAATATTCTTGTAGAAAACTTAAAATAGAGTCAGCTTGTCCTGCATTTTCTATAAGCATACTAAGAAATAAAACTCTTTGAGCATGATTTAAAACAAAAGGTTTAAAATCACATTGCTTACTTAAAATTTCATACAATGCAATTGAAAAATCACTATTATCTAGTAAAAATAAACTTTCGATATCTTTGTTTTTGACAATTTTATTTCGATGACGAATCTGATTTTTTATTTCTTCTGTCATCCAAGGTAAATCCCCGAATTCTTCTGTTTCCATATATTGTTTTTTTGCTGATAGATATATACGGTGCTAAATAGTTACCTTACAAATATCTCTATGTTCTTCAATTCATGTAAATACTCATTACAAACGAGCATTAAATTGGTTTACATTTAGCAAGCTAGTGAATTTACCAAAAATCAAATTAAATGACCTTTTAAAAATTAAACCTAGAAATATGAATCGCATGAGCCCAACAAACATGGTAAGCGGTACTAACATCCCAAAAGCTCCAGGAAAACCAATTTTAAAAGCATTGTAAGAAATACCACCTATTGCAAATATAAGCATTATTGAAATTAACACTTTGAAAGGGTTATTTACTTCTCCCATAACATTAACGTAGCCATCTGAAAATCACCTCTTAATACAGTAAATGCACCAATACCAACCTCGGAGCCTATAATTTCGAAATAGTTTGCATTTATTCGTCCAATAAATTCTTTATTAGTTGATTTAGTTGAAAGACTATCAGATTCTAATGTATTCAACTTCAATAATTCAATACTATTTTCAGAATTATCTGTTAATTCATTTATAATTCATTGTTGGAAATATTTTCATGGAGATTTACTTTAAAATTAAGTATGACTTCATTTATACCTTTCATATAACAACTCCAACCCACCACATTTGGTTTTACTTTGTATCATAAGGTATCATTCAGCTAATATAACAATCTTATTATTACAAATCATTTCAACCACCAAATCATCCACAAAAAAACCTCCCGAAAATTCTAACTTTTCGGGAGGCTCAATCCTACAAAATAAAAAAAATGATATTATTTCCAGCCTCCGCCTAAGTCTTTGTAAACATAAACTGCTGCGTTGAGCTGTTCTTTTTTGGTATCTATCAATTCTAATTTTGATTCTAAAGCGTCACGCTGTGTCATCAAAACTTCGAAATAATCTACTCTTGCCGACTTAAACAAGTCATTCGAAACTTCGATCGATTTATTTAAAGCGTCCACCTGCTGTGATTTTAAATCGTAGCTTTTTTGTAAATTATCAATTTTAGAAAGCTGATTCGAAACTTCCAGATACGCATTCAAAATCGTACGGTCGTAATTGTACAACGCCTGAAGCTGTCTTGCATTAGCACTAGAAAACTCCGCTTTGATAGCATTTCTGTTAATCAGTGGCGCTGCAAGATCTCCTGCAAGCGAGTATAAAATAGATTCCGGAAACGTAAACAAATAAGACGGTTTAAAGGCCTGTACACCAAAAGCTGCCGAAATATCAAGCGAAGGATAGAATTCGGCACGGGCTACTTTTACATCTAATTTGGCTGCAACCAGTTCTAATTCGGCTTGTTTCACATCCGGGCGGTTCATCAGTAACTGAGACGGAATTCCGGAGTTGACTTCTGCAGGCAATAACGTTAAAAAGTTACTGTTGGTTCTCTTCACTTCCTGCGGATATCTTCCCAATAAGAAATTGATTTTATTCTCGTTTTCTTTAATTTTCTGGAGAATATCAAACTCTAAACTTTTTGAAGTCAAAACCTCAGCCTGAAACTTCTGAACGCCAAGTTCTGTAGCCCTGGCAGCCTGTTTCTGAATTTTTACGATGTCTAAAGCATTCGTCTGCAATTCGATCGTTTGTTTTACAATATCCAACTGACTGTCTAAAGCCAATAATTCGTAATATGAATCGGCTACCTCAGCAATTAGGTTGGTAATCACAAAATTTCTTCCTTCTACAGTTGCCAGATAACGATTTACTGCCGCTTTTTTAGAATTTCGCAGTTTTTTCCAGATATCGACTTCCCAATTGGCATAAGCAGCAATGGTAAAATCACCCAGCGGATCCGGAGTTTCTACCCCAGGTTTTATTTCTGTAGTGGCATCACCCGCTCCCTGACTGGTGTAGCGCCCAACTTTTTCTACTCCCGCTCCGGCACGTACACCAACAGACGGAAGTAAAAGTCCTTTTTTAACACGGATTTCATTTTTTGCAATTTCGATTTCCTGCAGTGTAATGTTTAATTCCTGATTGTTTTTTAAGGCTACCTCAATTAAGTCAATTAGATTTTGGTCCTTAAAAAATGTTCTCCACTTCATGGAACCCGTATTAACTGTATCCAGGTTTTTCCCTGTTCCAAAAGATTCCGGAACGGGTGCACTTGCCGTTACTGTCTCGGCTACAGGAGCTTTACAGCCCACTACAGCAAGACAAAGACTTAACGCAATACTATATTGATATGCTTTGAATTTATACATGATTATTGTCAATTTCTTCAGTTAATGAATTTTCTTCTTCATGTTTTACCAGCTTATATTTCTCGGCTATTTTTCCAAAAATGTAATACAGACCCGGAATCACAAATACCCCACAAATAGTTCCGATAAGCATCCCTCCTGCTGCAGCGGTACCAATGGTTCTGTTTCCAATTTTACCCGGACCAGTTGCAAAAGCAAGCGGTAATAATCCGGCGATAAAAGCAAACGAAGTCATCAAAATTGGACGAAAACGAGCTTTTGAACCTTCCATAGCAGCTTCCAAAACTGATTTTCCTGCGGCATGCCTTTGAATGGCAAACTCGACTATCAATACAGCATTTTTACCCAAAAGACCAATAAGCATTACCATCGCAACCTGAGCATAAATGTTGTTTTCTAATCCTGCGAATTTCAATAGAAGGAAAGCTCCGAAAATACCTACCGGTAACGAAAGAATTACAGATAAAGGCAAAATGAAACTTTCGTACTGAGCTGCTAAAACCAGATAAACGAATCCTAAACAGATTAAGAATACCCAAATAGCCTGATTTCCCTGCGCTACCTCATCGGCAGAGATACCTGCCCAGTCAATATCATACCCTCTTGGTAGTTTTTTGGCTGCCACTTCCTGAATTACTTTAATCGCAGTTCCGGAGCTATAACCCGGAGCAGGACCACCACTAATCTCTGTAGAAGTGTACATATTGTGTCTCGTAATTTCTGAAAGACCATACACTTTTTCCAGTTTCATAAAGGCTGAAAATGGCACCATTTCGTCATGATCATTTTTTACATACAATTTCAAAATATCATCCGGCTGGGCTCGATATTCCGGTGCTGCCTGGACGATAACTTTATAGTTGATTCCGTATTTAATAAAACTGATTTCGTAGTTACTACCTACAAGCGTTGATAAAGTGTTCATCGCATTTTCGATAGAAACCCCTTTTTGCTGCGCCAGATCATTATCAACTTTCATCATATACTGAGGGAAACTCGCACTAAAGAAACTGAATACGTTGGTTAATTCAGGACGTTTGTTCAGTTCTTCAACAAATTCTTTATTCACCTCTTCCAATTTTTTAAAATCACTTGTACCCGTTTTATCGAGCAAACGTAGCTCAAATCCTCCCGCTGCTCCATATCCGGGAACTGCCGGCGGCTGGAAAAATTCGATATTGGCTCCCGGAATGTCTTTCGATTTTTCTTCGAGTTCAATCATAATTTCCTGAACGGATTGCTTTCTGTCATTCCAGTCTTTCAGGTTGATCAGACAGGTTCCGGCATTTGCTCCCGTACCTTCTGTCAAAATTTCGTAACCTGCCAGTGAAGAAACTGATTTTACTCCTTCTATACCTTCGGCCACTTTTTGCAATTGCTCGGCAATATTATTGGTTCTTTCCAAAGAGGAGCCCGGAGGTGTCTGGATAATCGCATAAAACATTCCCTGATCCTCATTCGGAATAAATCCGGAAGGAACCGTACTGCTTATTAACCATGTTCCTGCACAAAATCCAAGAAGCGCAACAATGGTTACCACTCTTCTGTTTACAATTTTTGCCAGTACATTTTGGTATTTACCCTGAGCCAGGTTGAACTTATTGTTGAAACCATCGATAAATCGGTTTACCGGAGTTTTCTTCTTCGGCTTACCATGATTATTTTTTAGCATCATCGCACAAAGCGCGGGCGTTAAAGTCAAAGCCACAATACCCGAAAGTATAATTGCCGTTGCCATTGTAATCGAAAACTGTCTGTAGAAAACTCCAACTGGTCCAGACATAAACGCAACCGGAATAAATACTGCCGCCATTAAGAAAGTGATTGCAATAATGGCCCCCGCAATTTCATGCATCGCTTTTTTAGTAGCCTTAAATGGCGACAGATGTTCTTCTTCCATTTTGGCATGGACGGCTTCAATAACTACAATCGCATCATCGACGACGACTCCAATTGCCAATACTAAGGCGAATAAGGTAATTAAGTTTAGTGAAATATCGAAGAAAGTCATGAACACAAATGTTCCCACTAACGAAACCGGTACTGCAATTGCCGGAATAACTGTAGAACGCCAGTCACCCAGAAAAAGGAATACTACCAGTCCTACCAGGATAAAGGCTTCAACCAAAGTGTGAATTACTTTTTCGATAGAGGCATCAAGGAATTTTGAAACGTCATACGAGATTTCATAGTCCATTCCTTTTGGGAATTTGGTTTTAAGTTTTTCCAGTTTGGCTTTTACGTCTTCAATAACCTGATTGGCATTACTTCCAAAAGACTGCTTTAATACAATCGCCGCAGATGGTTTTCCGTTCAGGTTCGAATAAATATCGTACATCGAACTTCCGAATTCAATAGTTGCAATATCTTTTAAACGTAAAAGTTCTCCGTTAGGATTAGACCTTACGACAACATTACCGTATTGTTCTTTGGTTGTAAAACGTCCTGAATATTTCAATACATATTCAAATGCCTGGGAACGCTTACCGGAACTTTCCCCAGTTTTTCCTGGTGAAGCTTCCAGACTTTGGCTGGATAATGCTTCCATCACCTCTTCGGCAGAAATTTTATACGCCAGCATTCGGTCCGGTTTTAACCAGATACGCATCGCATACTCACGTGTTCCTAAAATATCTCCGGATCCAACACCGTTTACCCTTTTCAGTTCTGAAAGTATATTGATATCTGCATAGTTGTAAAGGAACTTCATATCGGTATTTTTATCCGTACTGTAAAGATTCACATACATCAGCATACTTGGAACTTCACGGGTAATCTTCACACCTTCCCTAACAACTAAAGGAGGTAATTTATTGGTTACCGAAGCTACACGGTTCTGAACATTTACAGCAGCCTGATTCGGGTCTGTACCCAGATTGAAGACCAGCTGAATACTGGCTTCACCGTCATTTCCGGCATCTGAGGTCATATATTTCATTCCCGGAACACCATTTAAAGCTCTTTCCAACGGAATAATAACCGACTTAATCATCAATTCTCCATTCGATCCCGGATAATCTACAGTGATATTTACCATTGGCGGAGAAATCGAAGGAAACTGAGTAATCGGTAAATTTAGTACCGATAATATTCCTAAAAAGACAATGATTAGCGATATTACAATCGACAGTACAGGTCTTTGTATAAATTTATTAAACATCTGTTTGTTTGTTTTTAATGATTGGACTAAAGAGAAAGTTTAAAATTTGTTTCAGGTTTCAGGTTTGCTCCACTAATTCACTAAAATCCTCGTGTCGAGTTTCCGTATAAACTTGAAACCTGAAACTTGAAACGAAAAAAACAAAAAAGCTACTCCGCTTTTAATCGTAAATTGTTAATGACCTTTTGCGGAGCGATATAACCGTAATTGATTTTGTCATCTTCTTTTACTTTCTGAACTCCTTCCAATAAAATTTTATCATTTTCAGTAAGTCCGCTGCTGATCACATATAAATCCGGGATATCGCCTGTAATCGTGATTTCTTTTGAACTCACTTTATTGTTTTTGCCCACTATGAATACATATTTTTTATCCTGAATTTCATAGGTCGCTTTTTGCGGAATCACAATAGCATTTTTCAACGGAACAAGCATCTGAACTTTTCCGGTTTCTCCGTTTCTAAGCAGTTTTCCATTGTTGGCAAATCTGGCTCTGAAAGCGATATTTCCGGTTTCATTATCAAATTCACTTTCAATAAGTTCTACCTTACCTTTTTCTTTAAAAATAGCACCATTGGCCAAAAGTAAGTTTATATTATTTCCGGCACGGTCTTTTACGTTCGTCTGATATTGCAGGTATTCCGGTTCAGATACATTAAAATAAGCAAACATCTGGGAGTTGTCAGAAAGGCTTGTCATCAATTCGCCTTCATCAATAAGACTTCCTAATTTTAACGGGATACGGTCGATTGTTCCGTCAAACGGCGCTCTGATTTCTGTAAATGATAAATGCAGTTTTGCCAGTGCCACTTCTGCTTTTGCAGATTGTAATTTTGCCTGAGCAAGACTTAGTTCATTTTTAGAAACGACATTTTTGTCTGCCAGCATTTTGGCATTCAGCACTTCGATTTCTGCTGATTTTTGTTCTGCCTGCGCTTTCAGCAATTCTGCCTGATATATGTTTGGCATAATTCTGAACAATAGCTGACCGGCTTTTACGAACTGACCTTCATCAACATAAATATTTTGTAAAAACCCTTTTTCCTGAGCACGGATTTCGATGTTTCGTACAGAGCGTATCTGCGAAACATACTCTTTGGAAAACGAAGTGTCAATTTTTACAGGATTGGTTACTGTAAATTTTTCTGCTTCCTCTTTTTCTTCTTTTTTAGATGTACAACTGGTTAGGCACACTAAGGCAATTAAGCCTGTGAAAACAATTCTTTTCATGATTTAAGTATGGAAATTAAGCGATTAATGACTGGAATGCAAAGATTCCATTAGAGGTAAAAAGCATCAGTAACCATCGTCAGAACAGAACTGTCCCATGTGAAGAAATAAAAATATACATCACGAGATATGAAATGCTCATAACTCAGGCAACCGATGTATAGGTATTATCAGATTCTTAAAACGCGCTGCGTAATGTAAATAGGATTTGAATAGCCACAGAATGGCACGAAGAATTTGAAATGGCTGTGATAATTAACCGTAATCTGATCCGAAAATGCCAGATACCAATTATCAAGAAGACTGTAATTTGAAGTAAAAACTTTACCGCTTAAATCACTTTTAAGAGCATCGCCGCCCTGAAATTCCTCATCAAGGTCAACGTCTGCTTCTTCAAGGATAGGAGTTCCCTGTTCGTGAGTGATATATTTTATGCGGTGTTTATGCTCGTATGTATGATGAGAATTTTGATGAGTACCGGCATTGATATATTGCCCTCCGCCCAGCAGAAGGAAATTAATGAATACCAGAAATACAATTATTCTTCTCATTTGGTTGCGAAAGTAAGCAAAGAATTGAAACTAAAAAATAAATTTTAATAAGGTTTAACAACTGGAAATAACGAAAACGTTTTCTTTGATTCATTAAAATTCAACTAATCAAATTTTCAGGTTCCATTTGTAAAAAACAGAAGATTTTTTACTTATCATCTACACAAAAGCTTTTAACCTGATTTTAAATATTTTACAAATTTTAAATTAATCACCTATGTCGCTATCGGCAAAAATCAACGTTTAAAAGATGCTTTTTTGTTGTATATTTGCCGATAACGGCATTTTTTAAAATAAATTATGAAGTATATTTCAGTTCGTGAATTCGCTAAAAAATGGAAACTGTCTGAAAGAACAGTACGTCATTATTGCGCTACAGCCAGAATAAAAGGTGCTTTCCTGACTGGTAAAACATGGAATATTCCAGATGATGCTATACTGACTGAAAAAGGAAATAAAAAATTCAGTAATAATATATTGCTCAACCATTTAAAAGAGCAAAAAGACATGAAACTGAAAGGGGGTATTTACCACCGGACTCAGATTGATTTTACTTATAATTCTAATCGTATTGAAGGAAGTAAACTTACGCAGGAGCAAACACGTTTTATTTTTGAAACTAATACAATTGGAGTTTCTAAAGAAAGTGTCAATGTAGACGATATTATTGAAACTTCCAATCATTTTCGTTGTATTGATTTGATTATTGATAAAGCAAAAAGCAAGTTAACAGAAGGTCTTATTAAAGAGTTGCACTTTTTATTGAAGTCAGGCACATCAGATAGCAGAAAAGACTGGTTTAATATTGGGGAGTATAAAAAACTTCCTAATGAAGTCGGGGGCAATGAGACTTGTACTCACAACAAAGTTAACGCAAAAATCAAAGAGCTGCTTTTTAACTATCATAAAAAAGAGAATAAAACTTTTGAAGATATTATTGCCTTCCATCACCAATTTGAAATCATTCATCCCTTTCAGGATGGCAATGGACGCGTAGGAAGATTAATTATGTTTAAAGAATGTCTTGCCAATAATATTGTTCCTTTTATAATTGATGAAGAATTAAAATTATTCTATTACAGGGGATTGCAGGAATGGAATCTTGTTCAGGAATATCTCTTAAATACTTGTCTAACCGCTCAGGATAACTATAAGTCTCTCCTTAATTACTTTGAAATAGAGTTTAAATAATTTTTTCATCATACATTAAATTAATTCTTACTTTTCATTTTTTTAAGCAAAAAGACATACGCTTACAAAAGAAATATTTATATATTCGTTTCATATTAAATTAAACCCCAAATTAGTTTTTATGAAAAACATTTTACTTACTTTATTTTTTATGGCGGCCTCGTCAGTATGGTCGCAATCAGCAAACGATTTTTTCGATAAAGCAATGAAAAAAGCCGAAGCCGGAAACACCAAAGGGGCCATCGCCGACTACACAAAAGCAATCAGCAAGAATCCAAAATTTGTAGAAGCTTATCAAAACAGAGGAGTTGCCAAATTCAAACTGAACGATTTACAGGGAGCTTTGACCGATTTCAACAAAACGCTGGAATTAGATGACTTTAATTCCGGTGCCTATTCAGGAAGAGCAAATGTTAATTACAAATTAATGAATTATCCCGATGTAATAAAGGATTGTACAATGTCAATTAGCATCAATCCGAAAGATTATGTTGCTTATAACCTTAGAGCTCTGGCTTACAACAAATCAGGAGATAAAAAAAATTGCTGCAAAGATTTCTCTAAAGCAATCGAGTTAGGAAGTCAGAGTGCTGTTAAAAACAGGGCTACTTTCTGTAAATAAGCATCCATTACGAACACAAACCTGACAATCTGTAGAGTTTACTTTTTACAGATTGTTTTTTTATTTAAAAACCGCATTAGTTTTAATTTAGCCTACTGAATTAATCCTTATTGCAACAGCGTTTTTTGAACTGAAAGGCTCCAACTCCGCTCTGCCTGACAATCTGTAATTACAATAAAAGATATCCTTACATTTGCACAAAATAAAACCAAATGGCGCTTTTAAGAAAAATAAACCACAATGTACAAACGGATGAAAATTCAGGGTTTGGTGCCAATGCCAACAGTTATGGCGGACGATTTGTAAACAAAAACGGAACCCCGAATATCGAAAAAAGAGGGATGCATTTGTTACGCCGGATCAGCTGGTACCACACCATGATTGATATGCCCAACTGGAAATTCATGCTTATACTGTTTGTTTTTTATATTGTAATCAATTTTGTTTTTGCCGTTCTTTATTATGCAATCGGAATTGAGCATCTGCACGGTATTGCACAATCCCAAAGCATACTGACACAATTTGGTCAGGCCTATTTTTTCAGCGCCCAGACTTTTACAACTGTGGGTTACGGACATATCAGTCCAACAGGATTTTTAACCAGTGCTCTTTCTTCGGCAGAAGCTTTGATCGGACTTTTAAGTTTTGCCATTGCAACAGGCTTATTCTTTGGTAGATTCAGCAAGCCAACCGCTTTCTTAAAATTTTCGCATCATGCATTAATCTCACCTTATGGAAAAGGCAAAGGGCTGATGATTCGGCTTGTTCCTTTCAAAAATACCAATTTTACTGATGCCAAAGCAAAAGTAACACTCGGAATGACCATAGAAGAAAATGGCAAAATGACGAATAAGTTCTATAACCTGGAATTAGAATTAGACAGGATTAATGCCCTTTCACTAAGCTGGACATTAGTTCATCCCATAACCGAAAACAGTCCTTTGTATAACTTTACTGAAGAAGATTTCAACAAAATTCATGGTGAAATTTTAGTATTTATCAGCACTTTCGATGATATGTTCAGCAATACAGTTGCTGCGAGGACTTCGTATACCTTCAAAGAAATTATATATGGAGCAAAATTCAAAACCATGTATAATCCAAGCAAAGATGGTTCCAGAACAATTTTGCACTTAGATTTATTAAACAGCATTGAACCGGTAACTTTCTAAAATCTATCATTTTTATTTTGTTTTAATAAGCAATATCAGATTTTATTCTATTTTTGTTTATCCAATTATAAAAAATGATAAACAACATTAAGACCGTTTTCAGTATAAAAGATCTGGAAAACTTATCCGGAATCAAAGCGCATACCATTCGTATTTGGGAAAAAAGATATAACATTCTTGAACCTATGCGAACAGATACCAATATCAGACTTTATAATCTGACCAGTCTGCAAAAACTGCTCAATATTACACTGCTTCATGAATATGGATACAAAATATCTAAAATAGCGACTTTCCCGGAAGAAAAAATTCCACAGCTGGTACGTGAAATCATTTCCATGAAAAATTCACAGAACTATGCCATCAACTCCTTCAAGATGGCGATGATGAATTTCGATCAGGAACTTTTTTTCAACACCTTTGACTGGCTCATTTCTGAAAAATCATTTCAGCGGGTTTTTAAGGAGCATTTCCTTCCTCTGTTGAAAGAATTAGGACTTTTATGGCAGTCACAAACCATAAGTCCTGCAAATGAACATTTCATGAGCCATCTGATCAAACAAAAAATATTGATTTATACGGAAGGACTTCAAATCATGAAACCTGTAAAAACAGATAAAGTATTTGTACTCTCTTTACCGCTGAACGAAATTCATCAGATAGGATTGCTATATCTTCAATACGAAATTTTACTGCAGGGTTACAAAACCATTTACCTCGGCGAAAGCATGCCAATAGAAAACCTTCAGGATCTTACTAAACATTTCAGTACGATTACTTTTGTTACCTTCATGACTGTACAGCCAGACCGCAGTATTGTGAACCAATATGTAAAAACAATGGAACAGAAATTACTCTTAAAAAACAACGAAATCTGGCTCGTCGGAAAAATGACAGAGCAAATCGAAAGAAAAAACTTATCCGAAAGAACATTTGTTTTTGATTCGATGGAAGAAACAATTAAGAAAATATAATTTTGTTTAAAGTTTTTGTATATTTGTTAAACAAATGAAAAAAACTATTTCCATAATCGGCTCAGGATTCTCTGCTTTGTCTGCTTCATGCTACCTGGCACAACTGGGGCATACCGTAACTATCTACGAAAAGAATGATTCAATTGGAGGAAGGGCAAGACAGTTTAAAAGCAACGGTTTTACCTTCGATATGGGACCAAGCTGGTACTGGATGCCGGATGTTTTCGAACGCTTTTTTCAGGATTTCGGCAAAAAACAATCTGATTATTACGAGCTTATAAAGTTAAATCCTGCTTACCGGGTTTACTTTGGAATTGATGATTTTATCAATATTTACGACAATCTCGAAGCTATAAAATCTGTTTTCGAAAACATTGAAAAAGGAAGTGCGAAAAAACTTCAGGCTTTTATCAATCAGGCCAAAAGCAATTATGATATTGCCATAAAAGATCTGGTATATCGTCCCGGGGTTTCTCCTTTAGAATTGATTACGCCAAAAACAATTTTAAAGCTCAATCAGTTTATTAGCAACGTTAGTTCTGATATACGAAAAGAATTCAAAAACGAAAGATTAATTCAGATTCTGGAATTCCCGGTTTTGTTTCTGGGTGCTAAACCTTCCAAAACCCCTTCTTTTTACAATTTTATGAATTATGCTGATTTCGGATTAGGAACCTGGCATCCCAAAACCGGAATGTTTGATGTCGTTCGCGGTATCAAAAAATTAGCTTTGGAATTAGGAGTAACAATCAAAACCAATTCTGCAATTGAAAAAATAATTGTCGAAAACAAAACGGCAAAAGGAATCGTAATTAACGGAACAGTAATCCATTCTGATATAATTTTAAGCGGAGCTGACTACCAGCATACCGAAACTTTACTCGAAAAAGAGCACCGCGCTTATTCTGACAAATACTGGGAGGGACGTGTTTTTGCACCTTCGTCCCTGCTGTTTTTTGTAGGTTTTGACAAAAAAATAGAAAATATAACCCATCACGCCTTATTCTTTGATGTCGATTTCAATCAGCACGCAGCTGATATTTATGACGAACCAAAATGGCCTGAAGCGCCATTGTTCTATGCTAATTTTCCATCAAAAACAGATTCGACAGCAGCTCCTGACGGAATGGAAACCGGCTTTTTTTTAATTCCGTTAGCACCCGGAATAGATGATAGTGAATTACTTAGGGAAAAATATTTCGAAAAAATAATTAATCGTTTTGAAGAAATCACACAACAAAAAATCAAAAAAAACATTATATTTAAGAGATCATTCTGTAAAAACGACTTTGTAGCTGACTATAATGCCTATAAAGGAAATGCTTACGGAATGGCCAATACCTTATTACAAACCGCTTTTTTGAGACCCAAACTAAAAAGCAAAAAAGTTCGTAACTTATATTTTACAGGACAATTAACTGTTCCTGGTCCGGGGGTTCCGCCTGCTTTAATTTCAGGAAAACTGGTTGCTGAGTTAATTCAAAAATCACTTTAGATCTAAAAAAATGAAATCACTATACGACAACGTTTCTTTCAAATGCAGTAAGCTGGTTACCAAAAACTACAGCACATCTTTTTCTCTTGCCGTACACATGCTCGCGCCTGGGATTCGGGATGCCATTTACAGCATTTATGGCTTTGTGCGTTTTGCAGACGAAATTGTAGATTCTTTTCATGAATATGAGAAAGAGTATCTCATTGATGATTTCGAAAAAGAGTATTACAAGGCAATGCAGTTAGGAATTAGCCTCAACCCTATTCTTAATTCTTTTCAGCATACCGTAAAGCAATTCAATATTACCGACGATCTGATTCAGGCATTTTTAAAAAGTATGAAACTAGACCTCATCAAATCAAATTACAATACTCAAACTGAATATGAAGATTACATTTACGGCTCCGCTGATGTCGTGGGCTTAATGTGCCTTAAAGTTTTTGTGAAGGGAAATAATCAAAAATACGAACAGCTGAAAAATGAAGCGATGCGATTGGGATCTGCTTTCCAAAAAGTGAATTTCCTGCGGGATTTAAAAGATGACAATCTGGTTTTAAACCGAAATTATTTCCCGGGAGTGAATCTGAACTCATTTGATGAAAATGCAAAAACCGCCATCATCAATGAAATTGAGGAAGATTTTAAAGTTGCCTATCAGGGTATTGTAAAGCTGCCAATCGAGGCAAAGTTTGGCGTTTATACCGCTTTTATCTACTACAAAAAACTATTGAAAAAGCTCAAAAACACTCCCTGCTCCGAAATTGGAAATTCCAGAATCCGTGTTTCCAATTATACCAAAGCAGGTCTTTTGGCCCAGTCTTTTGTAACTTACAAATTAAAATTAGTCTAAAATTTATTTTAAAACAAAACAAAAATGATTTCTTTTTTAATCTTTTTAGGTGTTTTTATGTTCATGGAATGTGTTACCTGGCTCACGCACAAGTACATCATGCATGGATTGATGTGGTATTTTCATGCAGATCATCATCAGCCAAAATACGAACATACTTTTGAGCGAAACGATATTTTCTTTGTCATTTTCGCCATTCCGAGTATTATCCTTTTTTATTTTGGGGTTCAGGGCGGCTTCAATTATTTGTTTTTTGTGGCTTGTGGCATCACAACTTATGGTATATGTTATTTTTTGATTCACGATGTTTTGATCCACCAACGTTTTAAATGGTTCAAAAACACTAAAAACAGATACCTTATCGGTCTTCGAAAGGCACATAAAATTCACCATAAACATTTAGGAAAAGAACATGGCGAATGTTTTGGGATGTTATTTGTTCCTTTCAAGTATTATAAAATGTAAAATGATTTGGGCGTTACCCAAGAGTCGGGTTAATCCGTTAAGAGATATTACCGTCATTTCGAGTGTTTGTTTAAAAATGCGATAGCTTTTTTTAAACAAAATGTATCGAGAACCTTGTTATTAAAAGTTTCTCGATACAATTTTTAATCATAAAGCTATCGCATTATTATTAAAAATCACTCGAAGTGACGAATGAAATTTCTTAACTTATGACTTGGAGTCTGGGTTTTCACTCCCTAGCGCAAACGTAAACAAGAACTATTCGCAATATATATTTCATGAAAATCTATAAAACAGAAGCTGTACAGCATCTTAACGCCAGTATTGAAGAATGCTGGGACTTTTTCTCAAGCCCCGAAAACCTTCAAACCATCACACCCAATGATATGAGCTTTGAGATTCAGGATTTTGATGGAAAGCGAATGTATCCCGGACAAATCATAACTTATACTTTAAAACCTTTATTCGGAATTAAAATCAATTGGGTAACCATCATTACTGTTTCTCAGGAAAACCAATATTTCATAGACGAACAGCGCTTTGGCCCTTACGCTTTATGGCATCACAAACACTTTTTTGAACCTGCAGAAAATGGCGGAACTAAAATGACTGACATTGTACATTACGCCATACCATTTGGGTATTTAGGCCGTCTTATGAATAAATTAGTTGTGAATAAAAAAATCAATGGAATTTTTGATTTTCGTCGTACCAAAATCGATGAATTGTTCAATTCAAAATTATAATAACAGATTTTAAGTTTAAACACATTGAAACATGGATTCTCTTTGCGGTTAAAGACGTTTCACTAGCATAAAAACACATAGCTATGTGTTGAGAAATGTGTTTCTCTTTTACACCCTCTTGAAAATCAGAATCTATGTATCTATGTGTTAAAAAATAATCAGTGAAAACTCATATAATGACAAAACAAAAAGTTACTTTTTTCTGGTTCCGACGCGATTTGCGATTAGAAGATAACACCGGATTGTTTCATGCCTTGCAATCTGATTTTCCTGTGATTCCGCTTTTTATATTTGATAATGAAATTCTGGATAATCTTCCAAAAAATGATGCCAGGGTCAGTTTTATTTATGATTCACTTGAGAAGGTAAATAATGAATTGAATGTTTTAGAATCTTCTATTTTAATTAAAAAAGGAAATACCAAAAACATCTGGAAATCCCTTATCGAAGAATTTGATATTCAAAACGTTTTCTTCAACAAAGACTACGAACCTTTTGCAATTAAACGTGATGCATCAATTACTCAATTATTAAAAGAAAACAATATTGAGTCCTTCACCTATAAAGATCATGTGATTTTTGAAGAAAAAGAAATCACAAAAGCCGACGGTCTTCCCTACACGGTTTACACACCGTACAAAAACAAATGGCTGGAGAAATATCATTTTTCAGGCTCAGCACCAGAATATGATACGAAATCCCACTTTTCAAATTTTGCAAAAAATAAGTTCCCTTTTCCGCATCTTTTTGAAATTGGTTTTGAAAGAAGCACTATAAAAGTACAGCCTCATAACCTGACTCAAATTACCAATTACAAAGAAACACGTGATTTTCCGGCTTTAGACAGCACTTCGTATCTTTCTCCGCATTTGCGTTTTGGAACTGTTAGTATTCGGAAATCAGTGAACTGGGCAAACGGAAAAAACCAGACTTTTTTAAGCGAGCTGATCTGGAGGGAGTTTTTCATTCAGATTCTGTTTAGCTTTCCTAATTGTGTCAATCACAATTTCAAATCAGCTTATGACGGTATTCAGTGGCGTAATAACGAAGACGATTTCAAACGCTGGTGTTCCGGAACAACGGGTTATCCAATGGTCGATGCCGGAATGCGTCAGCTCAATGAAACAGGATACATGCACAATCGCGTGCGTATGGTTGTAGCAAGTTTTTTATGCAAACATTTATTAATCAACTGGCAATGGGGCGAAGCTTATTTTGCCGAAAAACTTTTAGACTTTGAATTAGCCTCCAACGTTGGCAACTGGCAATGGGCCGCCGGAACCGGCTGTGATGCTGCTCCGTATTTCAGGGTTTTTAATCCGGAAATTCAGCAAAAGAAATTTGATGAAAAAGGAGCCTACATCCGCAAATGGATTCCAGAATTTGATTTGGGATATAATGAACCAATGATTGACCATGCTTTTGCAAGAGATCGGGCGATTGCGACTTATAAAACAGGCCTAATCAGGTAAACTCAAAAACAGCTAAGTTCAGGCCCAGCTTTCAATTCTAATATTACTGTTCGTATTTGCGGGCATTGAATGTTATAGCTGACAAATACACCTGAATATTGTAAAAGAAAAATTTTGACCGCAGGAATCCTATATCTTACATAATAAGCCTTACTCCTCCAAGTTCAGAAACCCTGTATGAGAATTTATCTCCCGGAGAACCAATAAACATAAAATTTTTAGGAATATCCCATTTAGAAGAAAGTTCATCAATAAGCTCCGGTCCAAAAACACCTTCAATTTCAATGAAATCGATATCTATTTCCGGATAAGCCCTATCCAGCACTTCAAGATCTTTTTTTAAAGCTTCATTACATTCTCCCTGCTTGCGTACATTGACAATTTTGAGTTTTCTGGTAGTTTCGTTATTCTGCACATACTGCATTACTTTATTGAGTATAGCCACATCATCTCCTTTAGTAAAAAAAACAAACTCCTGAGAATATATTTTTCGGTGAATATTTCTAAGATACCTGTTGCTTAGTACAGCAAATGAACGTATAGGCCTGTAAAAGTACTCTACTACACTAAGGCTCAGTCTTATAAGAAAAGAACGGCTCAGCATAATACCAACAGCCAATAGTGACGGTATGAGATATTTTATAAATGTCAGAAAAGCCTCTTTATTCAGTATAACATTGCCTGCAAAGCCTGTTATTATGAAACCAATAGCAATTACCACTACCAGAGCGTTGGCTTTTTCAGGACGTGGCAATTTTTTACGCTTCACTTTTAAGAGCAGATTCCCAATACCAAATAATGCCATAACAGCCAGAAACGAGAAGGTATAAACTCCGGCAAGTGATTCCAGATCGCCCCCTGTAACGATAAATACCGAAATACACAAAATAAGAAAAACAATGATAATCCTGTAGCTCGATCCTTTTTTGTTTTCCTTTAAAAAATAATTAGGCAGCACCCTGTCCAGAGTCATTCTTTTTAAAAGTCCGCATACCCCAACGAAAGAAGTTAAAACAGCACCACAAAGCACAAGCACTGCGTCTATAGATATTAGCCGGGAAAGCCACGCACCACCTGTAACATCGCCCATGTGGGAAAGTAGTGATTCTCTGTGTTCTCCCAGTTCTGCAAATGGTATAATTGAAATCAGCAATAAAGCAATTACAGGGTTAAAGAAACTAACTATGACCCACATATTCCTAAGTGTTTTTCTGAAAACACCTGGTTTCTGCTCTTCTACAAAATTGGCTGAGCTTTCAAACCCGGAAATACCAAGCATTGCCACAGAAAACCCAAGAAAAAGAGTGTATATAATTCCTTTAGGATTTATAGGCATACTCCAGTTAAGGCTAAAGGTATCAAGTCCGTGAGAGAACACAAAGAAAGCTGAAGCACCTACCAGGAGCAGCAATGAAAATAAGTGAATCGAAAAAATCACCACCGCCACTATTGCCGACTCTCCAATACCAATAATTGCCAGAATGGTAAAAATAATCAAAACAACTATTGTTGCCGTCCCTACTGCTAAGCCCTCAAAAATGGTGTGGAGATAGTGCATCGCTTCAGAAGCCGATATCACCGCTGTTGCCATATAAGACAGCACTGTTAGTACAGCTGCAACCGAGGCGATTTTTTTACTTGATGTATTAAGCAGTACATTGTAAGCTCCTCCGTTTAAAGGTAATGCACCAACAACTTCGCCATAAATCTTTCGAAACATATACAATACCAGAGCTACAATAAGCAAAGAAATCCAGGCATACTGGCCCGCAAAACCTATTGTCAGAGCTGAAACATAAAGACATGAGGAAGTGATATCATTGCCACAAATAGCCGTAGCTTTTAATTCATTGAGTTTGTGTACGGGCAATTTTTCCATAGATAAAAAATGTTGAACTGCTAATTTAACCTTTATGATTTAATTATCAAATCCTTAATAAGCTAAATTAGAATAAATTATTAAATGTCTCCAATTATTGGTTTATGCTTTCTAATAATCACTTTAAAGCTTTGTTCTTTAAAAATAAAGCCTTAACTTCGTAAATAACACTACCGGCACCCTAATTTATGCCTTTACTCTGCATGTGCAATTTGTCTTATTATAAATCAATCTCTGATTTGGAGATTTGAAATTCTTATTTCCTACCAAAAGATATATCTCTAAGCTCATGTCAGGCATCAACTCCTAAACCAGGAGCATTTATTTACATAAGCCGGTTATAAACCGAAGAATAAAAACAGATAAATAAAAAATTATGACAGGCATATTAGATTTAACTTTTTTGGGTAACAAATTATATGACTGGTTAATAGCGATTGCCATTATAGTTATTACCTTCATAGTCTTGAGAATCTTTAAATTTGTAATTTTTAAACGGCTGAAAAAATGGGCTGCAAATACAAAAACCAGCTGGGATGAATTTGTATTAGGCATCATAGAGAAAAGTGCGCTGCCCCTATTGCATATAAGTATTGTATATTTTGCTCTCCAGACCCTCAGTTTTGGAGAAAAAGTGACAAATGTGCTGCATGTTGCCTACATGATTATACTTACTTTTTATATCGTTAAAATTATCATTGCCGCTTTTAGAAAATTTGTTTTTTCTTTTATACAACGAGATGAGGACAGCGAGAGCAAAGAAAAACAGGCAGGCGGACTTATTGCTATTGTAAATATTATAATCTGGATACTTGGTGTAGTTTTCCTGATTGATAATATGGGATATAATGTAACCACAATTGTTGCAGGATTAGGTGTGGGAGGAATAGCTATTGCCCTTGCTGCACAGGCTGTTCTTGGAGATCTTTTCAGTTATTTCGTTATATTTTTTGATCGCCCATTTGAGATTGGCGACTTTGTGGTAATTGGAGATGATAACGGAATTATTGAATATATCGGAATAAAGACTACACGTATCCGGACATTAAACGGGGAGCAGCTGATTTGCTCTAATACCGATCTGACCAATTCCAGATTACACAATTTCAAGCGCATGGAGCGAAGGAGAATCGTATTTACTTTAGGCGTAACGTATCAGACAACCGCAAAACAGCTTGCAAGTATCCCTGAAACAGTTAAAGAAATAATTCTTACTGTTAATAAAGTGAGTTATGATCGTGGGCATTTTTCGGGTTTTGGCGATTTTAGCCTTAACTTCGAGTTTGTATATTATGTTGAAGATCCTGAATACAATACCTACATGGACAGCCAGCAAGCTATATATCTTGCTATATTCAGCGCTTTTGAAAAACAGGGCATAGAGTTTGCCTACCCTACACAAACCATACAAATTGATGATCCGCAATCCCTGTTTAATCCCCTGATTCAAAAGCCCGAAGAAACTAATACCGACGACAATTAAAAGACATTCATAGATACCTTTTGTGAAGGGAATCACCACAAAAGCCAGAATATCCATGCCGCTGTAAAAACTCTAATATTTCAAATACTGATCTACTACAATTTTTGCTTTCAGATCAAACATCAGATTATATAGCCCGAAGAAAGTACGGTTCATGTAAATAAAGTGCTTAGAGCCACGATTTCCATTCATTTTTTTGAGGTTGGTATCTTCTGAAAAACGTTTTCCTAATTCGGCGATAGCGTTGAAGAATTTTTCATCCGCAAAATCGAAGGTTTCGTCTTGAAAGGGTTTTGTAAAAAGCGACAATAAATCATGAAACATTGCTGTAAAGTATTCTACTTCAGCAGGTGAATCATCTGGGCGAAGGATCTCTAATTCGAATAATTTATCGTTGAAACGATTTTTATCGGTAATGACATTTTTATTGATGAGCTCAAAATACGGAATATAAAAGTCGTTCGGAATTTGTTTCATGCATCCAAAATCCAGTGCAATCAGTCGGTTTTGATCGTCCACCAGAAAATTTCCCGGATGCGGATCAGCGTGAACTTTACGTAAAACATGAATTTGATACATATAAAAATCCCAGAGCGCCTGCCCTAATTTATTTCCGGTTTCACGATCAAAATCTTTTGCCGTAAACTCAGAAAGGTGGATTCCCGTCATCCAGTCCATCGTAATGATTTTCTCTGATGAAAATTCCGGATAGTAATTCGGAAAAAGAATATTTTCAATTTTACTGCAGGCTTTTACAACTTCTTCGCTCTGTTTTAATTCCAGCAGATAATTGGTTTCTTCAATCAGTTTGTCTTCAACTTCCTTAAAATATTTATCAGAATCTTTTCCCTGCAGGTTAAACATTCGTATCGCAATTGGTTTTACCAAAGCCAGATCAGATGAAATGCTGTTGGCAACTCCCGGGTACTGAATTTTAACCGCCAGTTTTTTATCTCCTTTTTTTGCCAGATGCACCTGCCCTATACTTGCCGCATTAACAGAATTGGCATTGAACTCGTCGAAAATTTCATAAGGGGTTTTGCCAAAATTGCTCTTGAATGTTTTCAAAACCAAAGGAGCCGAAAGCGGCGGAACAGAAAACTGTGACAACGAAAATTTCTCCACATACGCCTGAGGCAAAAAGTTTTTGTCCATGCTGAGCATCTGGGCAACTTTCAGAGCGCTTCCTTTGAGGCTTTTTAGTCCGTCGTAAATGTCTTCGGCATTGTTTTCATTGAGTTTATCACGGGTTAAATCGGGGTTGACTATTTTTTCAGCATAATGTTTTACGTAGTTTACGCCAATTTTAGCCCCTGTCTGAACGAGTTTTCCTGCCCGTTCTATTTTTGACGTTGGTATATAATCGATTGTTTTCATTATTTGCTGTATATTTTTTCTTTAAAGAGAAACTTTCCTAAATCTATCAGATGGTTCATAGGTGCTACATTCATCAATTCAAAAGAAGCATTTACGGATTTTTCTATAAAAATATCTGTTTTTTCAAAAGCAGGAGAAGCATCGTCCATCCAAAATTTTATTGTCATCATCAATTGCAGCCAGGCACTTTCCTTAATGGCTTTCTCCTGGAACTTCTGCAGTTTTTCAACCTCAAGTCTATACTCATCCGTCAGGATTTCAGAAACATATTCTTTGAAACTATCTCTGAGTGCCGTAAGCTGCGTTAGGTTTTTCAAGGGATTTCTGTCTGTTTTTAGTGATTGCAGCACATAGCTTCTGTTGGCTGTCAGGATTTCGAAGAAGGTAAAATAAAAACTCAGCATTTTGTTTTTCATATCATATTCTGAATAGTCAGTGTTTTTATGCAGCAAATCAACTGTGTTGGCAAAAAACAATCTGAAAATTTCTTTTTCCAAACCTTCCAGCGTTCCAAAAAAAGAATAAAATTCTGCCTCTGTAAAATCCTTATCTTTTACAAAATGATAAACCGATTTTGGTTTTTCGCCTTTCTCCAGCACTTCATTCATGTATATGGAAACGATATCTTCTTTACTGATTATCTTATTTTTAGGAGCCATTTCTTTTAAATTTAGAATTGGGCCTAAAGATAAGGAATGTTTGAGTATCTTTACTTAGATGCACGCAAGAGACACTGTTAAATATATTGTAAACTATTATGGCTGCGACTGTACTATTAACCGGAGGAACAGGATTTATTGGGGAATACTTAACGAATATGCTTTTAGCGAATGGTTTTTTGGTCTCTGTTTTAAGCAGATCAAGCCGAAACAACACTGATTATATTACCTATTACAAATGGAATCCGGATCAGGATTACATTGATGAAGAAGCTATCACTTCTGCAGATTATATCATCCATCTGGCAGGCGAAGGAATTGTCGAGAAAAGATGGACGGCCAAACGTAAAAAAGCCATTCTGGAAAGCCGTGTAAAACCTATTGAACTCATTCATTCTGTTTTACAAAAAAAGAACAAATCTCTCAATGCCTTTATTTCTGCTTCGGCAGTTGGGATTTACGGAGCCGAAACTTCTGATGAAATTTGTACGGAAAACAGCCCTGTTGGCAATGACTTTTTAGGCACTACCTGCCAAAAATGGGAAGAAGCGGTAAATAAAATCGAATCCTTAGCTATTAGGTCTGTAAAAATCAGAACCGGAATTGTTTTAGGCAGAAACGAAGGTTTCCTTAAAAAACTGCTGCCCGTTTTTAAAATGGGTTTTGGAACCCTATTAGGAACCGGAAAACAATTTTTGCCCTGGATTCACATTCAGGATTTGTGCGAAATCTATCTAAAAGCCATTCAGGATGAGGAAGTAAATGGCCCTTGCAATGCAGCTGTCTTAGACAATACCACAAACGAAATATTATCTAAAACACTTGCAAACTTGCTCGGCTATTCAATTTGGCTTCCTAAAGTTCCGGCTTTTGTACTCAAAATTGTTCTAGGTGAAATGAGTATTGCAGTATTGAAGGGGAAAAGGGTTTCGCCTGAAAAGATTAAACAATCAGGTTTCAATTTTCAGTTTGAAGATTTAAAAACGGCACTTTCAAACTGTATTTCCTAAATTTACTTTAAGGATAACAGAACTTCCTCGTCATTTCCAATTATACCGCTTAACTCTGTTTTAGCTGTTTTTGCAATTTTAGAAGCTATTCTTTCCGGTATTTCAATATCAAAATCTGAAATGGTAATTGGGAAATCAGACTTGATTTGAATTCCTCCGTAAACTTTTTTAAATAAAGCCTTTACCAGTATGTCCTTTGATTTTCCGCGGATTAATAATTTCCCTTTTATCAGATATTCTTTCTCCGTTTCATCAATGTCTTTTAAGTCGAATTTTGCAATTTTACCCTTAAAAACAGCTTTAGGATACCGATGGCTTTGTACATAATTTTCGTTGAAATGTTCTTCCATCAAATCCAGTTTAAAATGAAAATCCTTCAATAATACAGTACACAATAATGTGCTGGTTTTTGGATCCAGGCTAATCATAACCGACTTATTTATCGCTTTAATTTCTTCAAAACAGGGAACACTGGCCTCAAAGTTTATTATTGCTTTCTCAGTAGTGATTTTTTCCTGGGCAATAATCGAACAGGCGGTAAATAATAAAATTAAAAATACAGTTCTTTTCATAATCGTCAGTATTTAACAATTATGTCATTCGGTTATTAACTTCACAAAACTCAGGTTAAAAAATCGAATGGCGATTCAGTGAAAAATTCCGCAACCTTAAATGATTACACTTAAAGTTACGGAATTTCTGTGATTTTGGCTGAAGATTTTGTGCTAAATATTTGTGAATTTTCAGCAAAAGCTATTCTCCGACTGCTGTACAAATCTCAATCAAAAAGCCATTCAAATCTCTAATATAGGCAACAATCTGCCCCCAGGGTTTCTGTTTAGGTTCTGTAACTAAAACAGCCCCTAAAGAAGTCGCCTTTTGTACCAGCTCACCTACATTTTCTGTTATAAAACCTAATTCAATTGCAAAAGGCTTATCTTCGAGACTGCTTTCGATAAAACCATCGGATAAATTTTCGGAAGCCAGTTTTTTTGAAGCGAATGATATTGTCGTTTCTCCTGTGCTTAACTCACCATAGTCATTTTCAGGAGTAATAAATTTTCTTGAAAAGCCAAATGCAGTTTCATAAAACGCAATCGACTTTTCTACATCTTCTACGTATAAAATTGTATAGCCAAACTTTACCATCTTGTTTTATTTAATGTGTTTATCACTACGAGATAGAAAATTATCCTATTTCGAGCAACACATTATATTTGTCCAGATTCACCAAATCTTCAATCGAGTTCACTTTGGCCTCTCTGGCGTGCTCTTCTATTTCTTTTTTGGTTTCAATCTGTTTGATGCATTTTCTAAAGCGGCGTACTTCATCCAGATTAGTTAAAATTAATCCCGGAACCTGAACGCTTTTGCCTTCTTTATCTTTTGCTACCATAGTAAAATAAGATGAATTACAATGTTTGACAACACCTGTCTGGATATGTTCTGCCTCTACTCTGATACCCACAATCATAGAGCTGCGCCCAACATAATTTACCGAAGCTTTCATCGTAACAAGCTCACCTACTTCAATAGGTTTTAAAAAGTTTACCGTATCTACCGAAGCCGTTACACAATAATTGCCGCAAAATTTTGAAGCACATGCAAAGGCAATCTGATCCAGCAGTTGTAAAATGTAACCTCCGTGAATTTTTCCGCTAAAATTGGTATGCGAAGGAAGCATTAATTCGGAAATACTAATTTTTGATGAAGAAACGGGTTTGAAATCTGTAGTCATTAATCTTGTAATTTATGGTTTTGTTTAGTTTATTTAATTAAAATCAATTTAATAATTGATTTTCATCTGTATTTGAAGCTCTGGAAACAATGTTCTCCGGAAGTGATTTTTTAGCCTTGGCACCCATTTTTCTTAATTTCTCAACACTTGAGATAAGGTTCCCTCTTCCATCTACCAGTTTGTTCATAGCGTTTTCGTATTCAGTTTTGGTATCTTTTATTTTATTGCCTATTCTTAACAAATCAGAAACTAAACCTTCGAATTTATCGTACAATGCCCCTGCCTGACGTGCAATTTCAAAAGCATTTTCCTGTTGTTTCTGATTGGCCCACATACTGTCAATTGTTCGTAAAGTAGCCAGTAAAGTAGTGGGTGTTACAATCACAATATTGCGCACAAAAGCTTTATTGTATAGTTCAGAATCCACGTTTAGGGCAATGGCAAAAGCGGGTTCAACGGGAATGAAAAGCAAAACAAAATCCGGGCTTTCAATTTGGTACAAATCGTGGTAATTTTTGCTTCCGAGCTGTTCGACATGTCTCTTTAAAGAATTGACGTGTTCTTTCAGAAATTCATTTTTTAGGATCTCATCTTCTTCATTGATCCATTTTTCGTAAGCAGTCAGTGAAACTTTAGAATCGACAATCATTTTTTTGCCATCGGGAAGATTAATCACCACATCCGGAAATACACGATTTCCGTCAGCATTTATAAAACTTTGCTGTACTTCGTATTCTCTTCCCTTTTCAAGTCCGGATTTTTCCAGCACACGTTCCAGAACAAGTTCGCCCCAGTTACCCTGCATTTTACTGTCACCCTTGAGAGCTTTCGTCAGATTCAGGGTTTCTTTGCTCATCTGAACATTCATTTCGCTTAAACCTAAAATCTGCTGACGCAGTGCTGCATGGTAATCAATACTCTCCTTATGTGTCTGCTCTACTTTTTGCTCAAAACCCTGAATTTTATCCTGCAAAGGCAACAGGATGTTTTTCATGTTTACGGAATTCTGTTCGGTAAATTTTGCCGACTTTTCTTCAAGGATTTTATTGGCTAAATTTTCGAATTCTTTGGTGAATTTCTGCTGCAGTTCGGTTATTTCGAGTTTCTGTTCTTTATGACGCTCCCATAAATTTTCAAAATCCACCTCTTTTTTTGAAAGCTGAATCGCCAGGCTGTCTTTCTCGTTCCGGATAGTATCTTTTTCTAAACTGATTAAATGAAGCTGTTTTTCAAAATTGTTTTTATCATTTTGAAATTGTTCTTTCTGCAATTGAAATTGTGAATTTGCCGCATTAAGTTTTTCACTTAATCCAACTTTTTCTGATTCAAATTTAGCCGATGACAATATTTTTCCTAAATAAATACCTAAGAATACAGCAATAACAAATACGGACAAAAGTGGCAGAATATCCAACATAACTACGTTAATTTTTACGTAAAAGTACGCAATAATACGTAGTTCTTAATTTTTAAAAATAAAATTTCACGAATTAGTAACCATTCTAAATTAAATAAACAATCCCTTCAATTTTAAAAAAATATTCTTCAACGCAACCATTTTAAAACAATTACATCTATTAAAAATAAACCTAATAATGAAACTCATGAAAAAGTTAATGCTAAGCTTATTTATAGCTTTTGGATTCAGTGCCTGTTCACTTAATGATGATTTGCCACAGGATACTTGTGGAGAATACACGAATGTTCCTTTCACCGGTTTTCCTCTTGACTGTAACTATACCCTTAAAGAGCAGTTTCCAAACCCTGCCGCTTTAATTATAAACAGTCAGGAAAAACTAAATCAGTATTTTACACAACATGCCAATTCATGTACGGTTGCAAGTGATCCAAATATCAATTTTACCAATAATTTTCTGGTTGGAATTTTTTCAGGACAAAAAACAACCACTGGTTATGGCATAAAAATCACTTCTATAGTAGAAAACAATTGCCAGATTATTGTCAATTTTTATGAGCACGGACCGTCAACAGGAGAGGTAACCAATCCTGCAACAACCTATCCTGCTGATTATGTTTTGATTCCAAAGACGACAAAACCTGTCTATTTTAACCGAACTACAGAAAACAAAGACAATATTGTGATTGGAACTTTTTATGGTGAATGCAGTGGTTCAGATTGTCAGCAATTTTATCAGTTAAACGATTATAATACCCTAAAATTCTTAGATGTTGCAAACGGAATTTATGAGTTTGGTCAATATAAAAATACTGCTACAATAAAAAGAGGCGAATACACGTTGTTCCTGAAAAATGTCCCAACTGAAATCTTAAACCTAAAAGGCCAGACCAAAACCTACGGATCTCCAGACTCAGCAGATCAGGGTGGTGTTTATTTTGAATTACACCAAGGTGCCAGTACAACAAAAATCTATATCGACAATACTGATACAGCAGATCAAAGTACAGAAGTGAAAGCTTTCAAGAAGGCAATTAAAGACAAAATTGTACTTTTAAAAATTTAAACCAATCATGACAAAAAAACTGTTTCTTTTCATTGTATTTATCATTTGTACAACGGCTTACCCATTAAAAAATAACACAAAAAAAACCAGTCAGATTACGGATACCTGGATCTGGGTAAAAACGACAGGCGGAGAAAATAACCCTTATGTTGCTACTCCAAAAACAATAGGATTCAATAAAAAAATAGTTTTTACTCCTGACGGAAAAATCATTACCTACAAAGATGATGTCGAAATTCGAAACAGCTTGTATGAAATCAAAAAAGGAATCAGTTTTTTTGATCAGTCTGAGAAAGACCTGATTTCTTTTGAAGGCAAAACATATATCATAGAAAACCTTGACAATCAAAACTTAACAATCATAAGTAATGACTCAGAGGGTACCCGTACTATCTATAAAAAATAGGTTAAGAGTATAAAAAAAGTTATTTTTGCAACAACAAAACTACCCTATTTTTGAAAGACGATTTAGACATATATATTAAACAATGCATACAAAATGACAGAGCAGGACAACTGAAAATTTATCAGTTGTTCTCTCCTGTTTTATATGGTATTTGCTTAAAATATATGAAAAATGAAGATGATGCCAAAGATGTTTTTCAGGAGGCTTTTGTTATTGTTTTTCAAAAAATCCATCAATATAAATTTGAAGGCAGCTTTGAAGGCTGGCTAAAGCGAATCTTTATCAATAAACTCATCGAGACATTAAGCAGGAAAAGAAAGGAAAGCTTCTTTTTGGATGTTTTTGATCCTGATACCGATTTTGTGGAAGAAGAAGAATTAGAAATTGTTCCGATACCGCAGGAAAGATTGTTAGAATATATCAGAGAATTACCAGACCAGTACCGCATGGTTTTTAACTTATATGTTTTTGAAAAAATGAAACACAGGGAAATTGCGGAACAACTCAAAATTTCAGAGGGAACTTCTAAATCCAATTTAAACAGGGCCAAACGAATTTTACAAAAAAGGATTTTGAGCATTAAAAATTTTAAAACAGCATGAAAAAGCAAAAAATAGAAGATATTTTTTCATCAATGGAAAACTTTTCCAGTGTTCCGCCACCTGAATTGTGGAATAAAATTGAAGAAGAACTTGATAAACCTAAAAAGAAAAAGAGAACAATTCTTTGGTGGTCAGCTGCTGCATGTCTGCTATTAGGATTATTGCTCCCTGCTATTGTAAATTTCAGTTCTAATTCAGAAATTGAAAAAACAAATAACGAATCGATTGGAAAAAGCGTTGTTTTTGATGAAAACAAAACCGACTTAAATAAGAATAAAGCAATTTCTGTTGAGAAAAACAATAACGAAGAAAATTCCGGTATTGTTGAAAATCCTTCTCTAGAAAACATAGCAAAGCCATCTGAAAATTCCGGAAATACTAAGAAATACAGAACAACAATTACTCCTATTAATTCTAATAAAAAAATCAATTCAGGAATTTCAAACCAGAATTTTAACATTGTAACAAAAAATACAAATCAGATTGCAGCTGAAAAAACATTCACTACAGGAAAACAAAATTCGTTCAATTCTGTTTCAAATAATCAAATGCCATCTGAAAAGAGAAATGAGAATCAGGCTGTGAAATTCGTTCAATTCTGTTATAAATAATCAAATGCCATCTGAAAAGAGAAATGAGAATCAGGCTGTGGCTGAAAAAAAATTCACTGCAGGAAAACAAAATTCGTTCAATTCTGTTTCAAATAATCAAATGCCATCTGAAAAGAGAAATGAGAATCAGGCTGTGGCTGAAAAAACATACACTGCAGGAATACAAAATTCGTTCAATTCTGTTATAAATAATCAAATGCCATCTGAAAAGAGAAATGAGAATCAGGCTGTGGCTGAAAAAACATACACTGCAGGAAAACAAAATTCGTTCAATTCTGTTTCAAATAATCAATTGCCGAATTCTTTTTGGGAAGACAAATCAGCTTCAAAAAACAATCCTGCTGTGGTTTTAAATTCTTCAAATTCAATTTCAGATCCAAAAACTAATACCCTGGAAAAAGCTTCTGATGAAACAATAACAAAATCAATATTGGCAGAAAACATTCAAAAAAACAACTCAATATCTGTTAGTTCATTGAATAGAGAAGATTCACTTCAATTGGCAGTATTACAAAATTTGGAAAAAGGCATTGTTGAAGTTAAAACTGAAAAAGACAAAGAAACTGAACCTGCATCTGATCCTGAAAAATGGTCTTTGGAAGTTTTTGCGGGAATAGCAAATTCAGAAAACTATAATAACCAAAAAACATTCGGGAATGTAAACGAGTCAAAACAAACAAGTTCATTTGGAGTAAAAACCAATTACAAACTCAATAAAAAATGGGCTGTGAGTTCCGGCTTAAAAATTAATGAATTGGGACAAAGTATTGCTAATGTTTCTTACTATAGCAATAATAATAATACTGCTTCTGCGCCAATAATGAATGAATATTTTAGCCCAAATTCATTTACAAATGGTGTCTCGCCAAGAATAACCAACAATTCAAGCTATGTTTTCGTTTCAAAAAATACCAGTAATGCTTTGAAAAGTGACAATCTTGAAAGCGGGAACATCGATCAGAGTTTAAAGTACATTGAAATGCCTCTTGAGGTTTCTTATTCTCTTTTTAGTAAAAACAAAACGAGTATCAGTTTAAATACAGGTGGCTTCGTAGGAAAATTAATTTCAAACAATATGACCTTAAACGGAAATTCTATAGGTGATAACTTAAATGCCAGTGAATTCGTTTTCGGTTCTTTGCTAAGCAGTACTTTTCAATATCGTATATACAAAAAAACACATGTATTTGTTGAGCCGGGCATGAATTATTACCTCAATCCATTAACCAATCAAACCTTTAATCAATTTCAATGGGCGTTTAATTTTGGTTTGAATGTTTCATTTTAAGTTGCAGCTAAAATGATGAAGCAGTGGAGAGAACCGGAATCAATACCAAATGATTTAATACTTGTAAAAAAACTGGTTTTTGACCGATGTGATTTAGAATGTACTCAGCCTTTACCGGAAGCAGAAAGTAATGAATACAGTGCTTATCGTTTTGAAATCAACGATAAAAAAGTCTGCTACAGAGAAGCTAAAATTACCCCGGCCAAAACAGGACAATTTGTTACTTTGTGGAAACGAAATACGGCTGGAACGATTGAACCTTTTGATTTTTCAGATTTAATCGATTTTGTGATTATCGCTGTCCGAAAAGGAAATAATTTTGGACAATTTATCTTTCCAAAAGCTGTTTTGTTAGAAAAAGGAATTTTTTCCACCTCAGCTAAAGAAGGAAAAAGAGCTACGAGAGTCTATCCGCCATGGGATTTTGCTACCAGCAAACAAGCTCAAAAAACACAGCAATGGCAAATGGATTATTTTTTAGAAATAGCAGAAAATAATCTTAATGCTTCAGGAGCTAAAAAATTATTTAGCATAGAATAGAAAAAAACAGGCAGCCTGAATTAAGCTGCCTGTTTTTTTTTATTTCACTTTTGATTTATTTTTTTATAACCTTTCCTGTAAAAATAACTTTATTATTTTCTGTCAGAGTGTAAATATAGATTCCCGAATGCAAATGACTCACCGGAATTTCTGTCGTACTTATTTCCTGACCCGCTTTTAGATCAATTGAATTTCCGGTCAAACGACCATTGATATCATAAAACCTTAATTTCAGGTTTTTATCTGAATTGGTTTTTACCAAAACATTTATCAAATCTGTTACAGGATTAGGAAATAGTTTTGCTGCGAATCTTTTATTTTCAAAATCAATTGTACTAAGGTCATCATCTTTCAGTTCAAAACGGGCAATTACCGGTCCATGGTCTGAAGTTGTGTTTGTATAGTTGGCAATATCCGTACGCGGATCATAAACGGCGATAGAATTTGGTATATATTCATTTGTTAGCTCATTAGAAACTATAATATGATCCAGAAATCCTCCCGAACTAAGAAAACTGTAAGCACCTGCCTGACTAATCCCCAGGGTAAGTGCATTGTAACGGCTGGCATCATTAACAAAAGCTTCATAAGATGAAGGATTTGGTGTAATAACAGATGCTTTTACATCATCATTAAAATCCCCTAAAATCATGAAATTTGCATTTGGATAATGAACATCCAGACTGTCTTTTAATAATTCGGCATCGTATTTACGCATATTGTATCTTGTGATATCTGTACCGCTGTTTGCACGGGCATGAATATCAATCAGGTTGATTTCTTTTTTAACACCACCAATATTGGTCTCTATCTGAACCAGATAAGGCAGGCGTCCGGATGAAAAGAAACTATCTTCATTTCCACCTGGATAACCCGTCAATGTTACTGTATTAGCACGTACCTCATCATACAAATCCTTAAACATAACACGTGTCTTTTTAACTGTAGTTGTCTGCGTATTATAAAGTACCACTAATTTTTGAGGTGGAAAATTCGGATCCGGTGCATTAAATGAATACGACCATGAAGTCGAAATAGTTTTATCAAATGTTTTACCGTTGATGTTTAATTTCTGAATCAATACATCAATTGATGGATCATCAGACACTTCCTGAACTACATATACGTCTGCATTCAATTTGTTCATTACTTTTGCTACATTCTCGATTTGCAAGGCATCATCTGTTGGACCAAATTCTTCTCCACCAGTATTTTTTACATCAGTGCCAAAAAACTCTAGATTATAAGTTACAACATCAAAAGTATCAGCTTTAGGAATGGAAGATCCTGTAAACAATCCAATTTGTTTATTCAAAGACGTACCGGTAACTGTTAAACTTCCTGAAATAGTTAATTGTTTTACAGCAGGGGCAAATTGCACATACACCGTTTTGTTGTTTGCAGCATCAGCAGCATCAACAACAACGCTTGATTGAAATGATACATTATCTAAAGACAATTTAAAATCTGCCGGTGCGGTAAGTGTGAGATCTCCATAACCCTCTGCCTTTAGAATAAATGACTGACTTGCTGAAACTGAATTTACATTAACGTCACCAAAATCCAAAACCGGATTTGCATCTACATAACCCGCATCATCTGTAATTGCGACATCATCCAGTGACCATTCTGCAGCATTATTGTTACCTCCGGCTGTTGTTTCATACACCCACGCAACATGAGTATTATTAGTCTTATATCCGCTTAAATCTATGTATTGCGATGCTGCATAAGTTCCGGTTACAGTTGGAAATTTACCGTTTAGTGCTATCCAGTTTGCTGTTTCCGGATTGCTTTTCCCGTCATAATCAGTCGAAACCATTAATTTTAACTCAGAACCCGCATAAAATTTACGGGAATAAAAAGACAACAATGCAAATTGATTGAAATTATCTAAACGCAGTCTTGGAGAAATCAGCCAGTCTTTACTTGCTCCGGTATCAGAATATCCGTTCATCAGTACCGCACCGCTTCCGGAATTTACATTCCTTGCAGTCGTTGTATGCGCCCATTTATTCAGGCTGCCCGCTGTATTGTGCTGTGTCCATCCACTGTTAGTCAAAACATTTGCATCATTGAATCCCTGAACATAAGGATTGATTCCAGTACCTGATAAAGAGATATTTTTTGAAGCACCCTTAGTCTCATGCATAATTTGTCCTGAAAAACTGCCGGTAGCTGAAGGCGTAAACCGAACATAAACAGTTAATGCTGCATCTGAAGCAAAAACTGCAGCGGGGTAAATCAAAGAAGAGCCAAACGTCATATTATCTTTCGAAATAGTAAAATCAGCCGGTGCCGTTACTGTTACAGCATCAACAAGGTTTTTTGCCTGAATTTGGTAACTTAAACTTTCAGAATCATAATTTGCTTCCGAAAAACCTAAATCCAGAGAAGAAACTGAGGTGAGCAAAGACGGAACTGCCACATTGAGAGTTGTTGCATCGACTTTATTTACAACTGACTGAATATTTCCATTAGTATCCTCTGATACAGAAAAAACAGAATATGTAGTATTCAGGTTTAGTCCTGTAAAACTTTTTATATATACCTGAGAAGCATCAGTAATATCAAAAAATCCGGATTGCAAAGCAGCTGCTCCTGTTGCATCCTGACCGGCTTTTATCTGAGTAATTGTTGGCTCTGTGCTTCCTCCTGGCAATAGCACATAATAGGTTTTACCAATTTCATTTATTTTATTCGAAAAGTCAAAGCTTTCTGACAAGATATTATCTGCTTTTGGATAACCTGCTTCACTAATCGGAGCAGCAATATCACTTTTGATATCAATGTTGTCAATTGCAAAAGACGGTCGGGATCCACTACCTGATTCCTGTCTTGAAATCCATCTGATCTGAACTACTGGCTGATTATTACATTCTGCCGGCAAAGTGACTTGTATGGTTTTAGGATTTTGTGGCGTCGTATTGCCAGAATCAGTTTGTGTCGTAGTATTATTTCTGTAAGCAGTTTCTAAAATGGATGTAAAAGACGCTGTTGTACCCACTCTGTATTGCAAAACCATTTCATTAATACGTGTATTACTACCCCCGTCATAAGGATTACGGATTGTCATGGCATCATACTTTACCTGTATCGCAGACTGTCCCGTTGCATCAAATGCAAAAGCTATGTTGAGATCTAAAGAGCCATTATTTAGAAAACCAATTTTTTCATTATAATTATGAATATTACCGCTGTTTGTACTTGCAGTGCTGTTAGCAATTAGTGATCTGTCTGTCACTGTAGCATTTGTCGCAAAACCAGATCCGGGAGACCCAGCTGTCCAACCCTGAAATCCAGATGGATAAGTTGTTGAGTTTGCGTCCAGCCCGTCAAAATTTTGAGTATAAGGTAAAGTTTGGGGTGTTGGCATCGTCTGGGCAAAAAGACTTCCTGATAAGCAAAACAAATATAAAAAAGCCATTAAATGTCTAAAGAAGTAAATGTTTTTCATAAGTTTCAAAATAAAGTTTAATACTACAAATCTATGTACATTAAAGTTAAGCGAATATTATAAAAATATGAACTTAAATAACTCATATTTATAAACATTTTATAATAAACAACTGTTTTTAAACAACTTTCATTTAATATTATTAACAAACCAGTCATTAAACAACAAAATTAACATTTTAAACCCCCTTACTCTGTTAAAAAAATATGGCGCATAAAAAAGGCCATCTGAAAAAAAAACAGACAGCCTTCTCTTAAATATTCAAAATAGTTTAAACAGCTGTATAGCCTCCATCTGCAATAATATAACTCCCAGTGGTAAAAGAAGATTTTTCAGAACTTAAAAACACAACCAACTCTGCAATTTCCTCTGAAGTTCCTAAGCGATTCATTGGAGATTTTGCAGCTACGGCATTCATCATATCTTTATTCAAATTGTCTTTTAAAAGGGCTGTTTCGATATATCCTGGTCCAACAGCATTGCAGCGAATATTTTTCTGAGCATATTCAACTGCAATATTTTTAGTCAAACCTACAACTCCATGCTTGCTTGCTGTATAGGCGACACTATTGGGTGCAGCAACCTGTCCGTGAATAGAAGCAATATTCACTATGCTGCCTCCTCCGTTTTTCTCCATTTGCTCTAACTGATAACGACAAGCATAAAAAACACCGCTTAAATTCAAAGCTATTACTTTGTCCCATGCATCCGGTTCGTATTCACCGGTTGGTTTTGCAGGCCCTCCCATTCCGGCGTTGTTAAAGGCAATATCCAGTCGCCCGTATTTTGAAACCGTAACATCAACCATGTGCTTATTATCAATAGCGCTGGACGAATCTCCTTTTACGAAAAAAGCCTCTCCTCCTTTTTCTTTTATAATTTTCACGGTCTCTTCTCCGTGTTCAACGTTGATATCAGATAATACTACTTTTGCTCCCTCTAAGGCGTATGCTTCTGCCACTGCGCGTCCAATTCCTGAACCACCGCCGGAAACATAAGCAACTTTATTTTCTAAAAGTCCCATTTTATATATTTTTTAAATTGATCCTTCTAATTTACGAAGACCTTCCTTGGTAACCTTCGCAAAACCTCAGTTTATCATAATATTAACCTGATATGCTAATCAAATGTTATTTCAGAAAAAAGAGCCTCTAATCTGTAAATTTTTCGTTATTCATTTGTCCTCATCCAATTTCATATTCCCTCTGTCTTCATGGCTTTCGGGATTAGAATTTGGATAACGGTTTGGTGTAACATCAGAATTCCGGTCTTTGTTTTCAACCGTTTTTTTTGCTTCTTCTTCTGTAGAAACACCACGGTTTGAATTTGGATTATCCGGTTTTATATCATCTTTGACTTTTCCAATATCCTCGTTTTCATTTCGGGCTCTTTCTACCACTGTTTTATTCCCGTTTTCATCAGTAACCACTTCTTTTTTCACGTTTGCATCTTCCGATTCTCCGTCATGCGAAATGTTTTTTCCTTTTGATTCGTCTATATCTTTTTGTACTCCGTTTATTTTTTTAGAGCCTAAATCATTCGTTTCCATATTATTGATTTTAAATATTCATCTTATATAATATTACGAATTCTAAATTTTAAAACTAAATGGTTTAACATTGCTTTGGGTTATTACTACATGAGCAAAAACAGAAGCAAAAAAAAAGTCCCACCGAAGCAGGACTTAAGATTTTCATCTACGGCATATAGCCTTATTGTGATAAGATTAAAGATTAGAATAAAATTATCTGTTACAAACATACTAATAATTTTTATCAAAAAACAAGTATAACTACGTGTTTTAGTTATTACAATTATTGTAGATTTATTTTTTTGAACCAAAACAAAATAAACATGACCAAAATACTCGGATTAGATTTAGGAACCAACTCTATTGGGTGGGCTATTGTTAATAAAGATAATAACGAATTTTCACTTGTAGATAAAGGTGTAAGGATATTTTCGGAAGGAGTAAAATCTGAAAAAGGAATTGAAAGTTCCCGTGCGGCTGAGCGAACAGGTTACAGAAGCGCACGAAAAATCAAGTATCGTAGAAAATTAAGAAAATATGAAACTTTAAAAGTACTTTCTGAAAACGGAATGTGTCCACTTTCTGTTGAAGAAGTAAAACTATGGAAAAAATCAGGTTTTAAAGAATATCCACAGAATCCCGAATTTCTAAAATGGTTGCGCACTAACGATGATGAAAACATCAACCCATATTTATTTAGAGATAAAGCCAGTAAACAAAAAGTTTCTTTGTTTGAACTTGGTCGTGCTTTCTATCATATCGCTCAAAGGCGAGGGTTTTTAAGCAATCGGTTAGACCAATCTGCTGAAGGGGTTTTAGAAGAACATTGCCCCGAAATTCAGTCTTTGATTGAAGATTTGAATTCAACTAAAGAAATGACAACTGAATTAAAAGAGTATTTTTTTAATAGAGGAATAATTGACGAAAGTATAAAAGGTGGTTTTGCCCATATTAGTTGTATCCCCACTTAGAACCTTCCCTGCCAAAAATTCAAATGCATTTTTTTTCCCGGTAATTTTCTCCAGCAGCTCTCCCTGATTTCTAATTTTTTCAACAACTGTCTGTTGCCACAACTGCTTTTTCAAAGGAACGGAAGCATTAACCTGATCCTTAAAGATTTCCTGCTGAATGTGATGGCTGTTCAGGTTCAGAAACATTCCGTTGGGAAGATGATTAGTATTGCATACAATCACAGCAGTATTATTTTCAATCAATAAATTCATTGCAGGCAAACTCAGATATATCTCCGGATGATCCAGAACCAAAAAACCAATGTCCTCAATGGGAATGCTGCTCTCCCTAATTTCCGACTTTATTACTAACTGAAGGTTTTTGGTAATAAGAGAAGATTTATTTTCAATCAAAATAGTTCTTTTTATCATAAATCAGCGTGAATTAATTAATGAAAATATTGAAAATCAAATAATTACTAATTTAATGAATTTTATGCAAATAAATTTACCCTCTTTTAATATGCAAAATTACTTAAGCTGAAATAACGTAAATTTGCAAAAAAAATAAACATGCACCGACACTTCGTTCTTTTTAAACCTTACGGCTACCTCAGCCAGTTCATTTATGAATTAAAAAGAAAAAAAAAACTTCTGGGCGAATTATATGATTTCCCCCAAGGTACGATGGCAATCGGAAGGCTCGACGAAGACTCTGAAGGTTTGCTTTTGCTGACTACAGACGGAAACATGAGCGAATTGGTACGAAGTAAAAAAGTAGAAAAGGAATATTACGTTCAGGTTGACGGGATTATTACTCACGAAGCGATCGAGCAGCTTAAAAATGGTGTTGAAATTGGTCTTGATGGCGGAAAATATAAAACAAAACCCTGCAAAGCTTTTATCGTTACTCAAATTCCTGATTTTGGCCCCAGAGCCAAGAAAATAAGGGACGAGCGTCACGGTCCGACATCATGGGCTTCAATTACAGTACGAGAAGGCAAATTCCGTCAGGTACGAAAAATGACGGCAGCAGTTGGTTTTCCTACTTTGAGATTAGTTCGTGTTCGGATAGGAAATGTATATTTGCAAAACTTAAAAGCGGGTGAAGTTCGAGAGGTCGATGAATTTGAGAATTAGACAATGTGGCAATTTGTAAATGAGATAATTCGAAATACCCATAACCAATAACTCATAACCAATAACTCATAACTCATAACTAAAAGATGTTAAACGTTGTTCTTGTAGAACCGGAAATACCAAATAATACCGGAAACATAGGCCGCTTGTGTGTAGGCACAGAAAGCCGTCTTCACTTAATTCACCCTTTTGGATTTGTAATTAATGACAAAAACCTGAAGCGCTCGGGGTTGGATTATTGGGTGCATCTAGATGTAACAGAATATCAAAATGTTGAGGAATGGATACAGCAGATTCCGGATCAGTCACGAGTGTTTTTAATGAGTTCACATTCTGACAAATCGTATTTAGAGAATGAATTTCAGGATGGTGACTGGCTGGTTTTCGGAAAAGAAAGTGTTGGTTTGAGCAAAGAGTTCATGGCTAGATTCGAAAATCACTTGACTATTCCGATGTCACCGCTTATTCGCAGTTTTAATATTGCAAATTCGGTTGCTTTTGTGGTTGGTGAGGCCAAGAGACAGATTGGATTGAAGAAGTAGTTAACTACCCTCCTGCAAGGTTTTTAAAACCTTGTAGGTATATTTTTTCTCGCCCAAATCTAAATTTTAAACCTACAAGGTTTTAAAAACCTTGCAGGAAGAATCGAAATCAATTCACAATAAACTTCCCTTTTTCGGCATCAAAAACAATATGTTCGTCTTTAAACAAAGCATTAAAGCTTCCTTTTGAGATTAAATTACACGGTTCATCCTGTACGACCATTTCGGGTGTCATAATAATCATTTCGTCGCTTAGCTGAATGGCGAGATCGATGTCATGAGTCGAAAACAAAATGCATTTTTGTGTTTCCTGTGTGAGCTTTTTCAGTAATTTGAATAAGGAAACTTTATGCAATAAATCAAGATGTGTGGTGGGTTCGTCAAGAATAATCAGCGGTGTATCCTGCGCCAGTGCCCTTGCAATTAAAACTTTCTGCAATTGCCCGTCGCTGATTTCAAAATGCCTTTTTGAAGCTAAATGTTCGATTTGAGTCAAGGCTAAAGCTTCGTTTACCTTTACAATATCTTCAGGAGTCAAAGTTCCTACCCAATTCGTATATGGCTGACGTCCTAAAGCCACCAGTTCAAATACGGAAAGATTACTTGGAGGCAGTTTTTCGGTTAAAACCAAGCTCAGGTTTTGTGCCAAATCCAATGGTTTATATTTTGAAATACTTTTATCATTCAGATAAACATTTCCTGCCAATGGAGACTGAATTCCGGTAATTGTT
Source organism: Flavobacterium fluviatile (assembly GCF_010645065.1). Classification (GTDB taxonomy): domain Bacteria; phylum Bacteroidota; class Bacteroidia; order Flavobacteriales; family Flavobacteriaceae; genus Flavobacterium; species Flavobacterium fluviatile. The sequence goes on from NZ_JAADZW010000006.1 coordinate 76,553, forward strand.
CGCAGCAAAGTCGATTTGCCAATCCCGTTTGCACCGATTAAAGCAATAAGTTTTCCTGAATCAAAAGTTAAGTTTAAATCCTGAGCAATGACCACATTTCCTTTCCTGGACTTATAGCCAATACTTAAATTTGAAGTATTCAATATCGTTTTCATTGTGACTTATTGTTTAAACACATAGAGAACATAGTTTTTTTTTCTTTGATAGTTTATTTTTAAAATTTACTTGTAAATTAGCACATAGCTGTTGTCACTAAAACTTTGGCAATAATTTGAAATATTCATTTACAAATGTTTTCTGCCCTTCTTTAAACATATTATGACAATTAAAGTTAATTATAATTCCTTTTGGTGCTTTGGATAATTTCATATAAGTCAGGAGTTGCGCTTCATGAATGGGATTTACTTCAGAAATTGTTTTTAATTCGACAACCAGACAATTTTCTATAAATAAATCACACTTTAGATCTGCTTTCAGTTCTTTATTTTTATAAATCAAAGGTACTTTCATTTCGGTGAGAAAATTTATTTTCCGATGATTTAGTTCCTCCTTTAGACATACAAAAAAGTAAGTTTTACTGTAAATTTCTTTTTCGAACTAAAAGCCATATCACAACCGGAGCACCAATAATAGATGTAATAGCATTTATAGGCAGCGTCACATCAAAACCCGGCATTTGAGAAACTATATCACAGAATAGCACGATAACGGCTCCAAAAAGCAATGTACTCCAAAACAAAATCATATGATTACTGGTTTGAAAAGTTAGTTTTGCAATGTGTGGAACTGCAAGGCCAATAAAAGCAATCGGGCCTGCGAAAGCTGTTATACTTCCGGCTAAAATGCTCGTTGCAAAAATAATGATCAAACGTGCTTTTTTGATATTTAAACCCATGCTTTTTGCATAATTTTCGCCCAGAAGCAAAGCATTCAAAGGCTTAATACTGCCGGCACTCAAAACTAAACCAAAAACAACACTCACAGCTAAAACTGTAATGGATTTCCAGGAAAGGTTTCCAAGATTTCCCAACGACCAGAAAGTAAATTTCTGAAGCTGCTCAGCTGTACTAAAATAGGTTAAAACACTAACGATTGCCGTGGTAAAACTTCCAAACATTAAGCCAACAATCAAGATTGCCATTGTATCTCTTAATCGCTGTGAAACCAATAAAACCAATAACAGAACAAGTGTACTTCCTAAAGTAGAGGCCAAAACAATTCCGTAAGATGACAAAGCTATTATTTTTAGAAATGAGGGTAAAAAACCTGCTCCCAAAATCACAAACGCTACTCCCAAACTTGCACCAGAGCTTAATCCTAAAACATAAGGTCCTGCCAGCGGATTCCTGAATAGCGTCTGCATCAGCAAACCGCTTATAGAAAGTCCCGTTCCAACTAAAACAGCAGTAATTGCTTTTGGCAAACGGTAGTTAATTATAATATACTCCCAGGTTAATTTGCTGGCCTGACCGCCTGTTAAACTTGTATAAACCTCTTTAAACGGAATATTCACGGAACCCAGACTAATGCTCGCAAAAAACATTAAAAGCAGACCTATGGCCAACGTGGCAAATAAAATGGTATTTCGTTTTTTATTGACCAATTTAATTCAGTTTTGTTGCAAAAGTAAACTCATAACCCGGAAGTAAATCCGGATGAAAAATTTTAATATAATCTTTCAGCACCAAATCCGGTCGGCTTGGAGACACTTCATAATAAATAGTCCCGCCGGTAGCACCAAACTTACTTTCTAAACAATACACTGATTTATTAGCAAAAGCATCAAATTCAGCATAATGCGGATTGGCTTTTTGCAATTCGTCTAAGGTTCTAAAGGAGCCTGAGACAATCCAAAAATTAGCTGTTTTGGCTTTATCCAGTACTTTTTCAAAAGATAAGCCCTGGCTTCCGGTTCCTTTTAAATCTGACCACAAATAATTGGTCTTAGCATCTTTCAGAAATTGGGCAACCCAGCTGTTTCCTTTGGCAACATACCATACATCTTCATACATTGATCCGTATAAAACAGTCGATGCCGCAGGTTTATCAGCCACTAATTTTAACGCCTGATTGTAACTGGTTACAATCTTATCGAATAATTCTTTTGCTTTGTCTTCCTTTCCAAATAAAGCACCGTAAAGTTTTATCCATTCGGCTTTTCCGAGTGGGGACTGCTCCATCCAGTCTGCCTGAATCAAGACGCTTAGACCGCTTTTTTTCAGATTGTCCAGCATTGGATTGTTATTATCAACACCAAAAGTCACAATTAAATCCGGTGACAATTCTATTAACTGCTCCATGTTTAGTTTTTCATTCTGACCTACGTTTTTAACCGAACCTTTGTCAATTAAGTCCCTGGTTTTTTCAGAAGAAATATAATCGGTATGCGGGAATCCTGTCAGTTTGTTTTCGACATCCAGCATTTCAAGAAACGGAATATTGGTTGTTGAAGTTACTACAACAGATTCCAGGGGGACTTTAATAGTAGTATAACTGTGCAGGCTGTCAGGCACTTCAGCATCTTTTTCTTTTAAAATATATTTGAAATTCTTATCTGCATTTGGCCATGGATTGGAAACTGTTACTATAGAATATCCTTCATGTTTTACGATAGAAAGTCCAGAAGCATACTCGATACTGTTTTGAGGAATTTCAGATGTTGTAATTGCTTCATTTTCATTTTTTTTACATCCTGTCAGAAGAAAAAATGAGGTAATGAAAATAAATTTGGGAAATAAATGTTTCATAGACTGTTGTATTGTTTCAGATGAATATGGCATCGTTATTGTTGCTAGTGTTGCCGCCTTATCAATAACACAAAGGTAACGCAATTTATATTTTTTTTATTTACCTTTATTCTTACAAATTTAAACAAACCCTTTTTTTCATATATGAATAGTATAAAAACAAAAGTTTGTTCGAGCTGTGAATCCTCTTTTGGCTGTGGAAATATTTCTCCTGAAAATAGCTGCTGGTGCAATGACTTCCCTCCTATTTTTAATCTTTCAGAAGGAGGAGACTGCCTTTGTCCCGGATGCTTTAAAGAAGCATGTGTTGACAAGATTGATGCTTATGTTGAAACGATTACCCCTAAAAAGGCGCTTAAAAATAAAGCTATATCTTTACCAAAAACCGATAAAATAATTGAAGACATTGACTATTATATCGAAAATGGCAATTATGTCTTTAAGACGTGGTTTCATTTAAAAAGAGGAAACTGCTGCGGAAATGCATGCCGCCATTGCCCTTATTAATTTTCTGAAAAAATAAATCTTACTACATTAGCCGAAATTAACCCAGGCACCGATTGCGTTAGGGATAGCAGTGAAAAGCCCGCAGTCTCGTTTTTTCACGAGACGAGGACTTGAAACGAATAGCCCGACCGGAGGGAACGCCCAAAACATTAATATTATACAAATGATTTATTTAATTACCGGTGGTGAACGTTCGGGAAAAAGCAGCTACGCTCAAAATCTGGCTTTACAGCTTTCAGATTCGCCACTATATGTAGCAACGGCGAGAAAATGGGATGATGATTTTCAGAACCGGATTGACCGCCACCAACAGGAGCGTGACGAACGGTGGACCAATATTGAAAAAGAAAAATATTTAAGTGAAATTGATTTTTCAGGTAAAACCGCATTGATTGACTGCGTAACACTTTGGTTAACTAACTTTTTTGTTGATACCAAAAATGATGTTGCCTTATCACTCAAAGAAGCAAAGAGCGAATTTGAAAAAATAGCCCTTCAGCAAAACACCAACCTGATTATTGTTACAAACGAAATTGGTATGGGCGTACATGCAGACACTCACATTGGCAGAAAATTTACCGAGCTTCAGGGCTGGATGAATCAGTTTCTGGCTTCAAATGCAGATGAAGTTGTACTTATGGTTTCAGGGATTCCTGTTAAAATAAAAGGCTAATCAATGACAATGACAATGGCAATGGCAATTTCAAAAATCAATAATTAAAGAAATTTCAAATTTTAAATTCCAAATTCCAAAGCGCTGTCTTAACTTTACATAAATTCAAACATCAGGATTATTGCAATTGATTTTTGCCATTGCAATTGATTTTTGAAATTGTAATTGATTTTTGAAAATGAGCAATCTGGACGACATATTAAAATCACGACGTGATACACGCCACTTTACAGCTGACAAAGTGCCTGATGAGGTAATTGAAAAAGCTTTGCAGGCAGGACATTGGGCGCCCTCTGTGGGGCTGACAGATGCCACGAGATATTACATCATAAAATCGGCAGAAGTAAAAAGTGCTGTTAAAAACCTGTTTTTGGATTATAATAAAAAGGCTGAAGAACTTACGGACAATCCCGAACAAAAAGAACTCTATAAATCCCTGAAACTGGAAGCTATTGATGAAGCGCCAATCGGACTTGTGATTGCTTATGACCGGTCTGTACTGAATCACTTTACGATTGGTACTATTGGAAGTAATGAGGCCGTGAAATTCAGTTCGGTCTGTGCAGCTCAAAATATCTGGCTTTCGCTGACAGAGCAGGGTTACGGAATGGGCTGGGTTTCGATTTTGAATTATTATCAGTTTAAAAAAATACTTGATTTACCTGAAAACATTGAACCTCTTGGTTATTTTTGCATAGGAAAACCGGCAACCAATTACGGTAATCAGCCCATGTTGCAGCAATTGCACTGGAAACAAAAATCAGAAGCTCCGAACTGTACCGAAATTAAAAATGTTATTGAATATCCTGTTTCAGATTTTGTTTTAAAGCCTCAGTCTGAAACTGAAAACCAAACCAATTTCAGCAGCCTTTTACAGGAAAAAATAGATTCTAAAACCAAACCTGTTGGTGCTTTGGGAACATTAGAAACACTGGCTTTTCAAATCGGAAGCGTTTTTAAAACCTTAAACCCAAAAATAATCAACCCGAATATTGTGGTTTTTGCAGCTGACCACGGAATTGCAAATCATGGCATAAGCGCATACCCGCAAGATGTGACCAGACAAATGGTCAGTAATTTTCTGGAAGGCGGCGCTGCGATTAATGTTTTTTGCAAACAGCATGATATCAAACTCTCCATTGTTGATTCGGGTGTCAATTATGATTTCCCAACGAATGCTAAACTGATCAATGCTAAAATCGCCAAAGGAACCCAATCCTTTTTACACGTGCCCGCAATGAGCGAAACCGAATTGCAGTTGTGTTTTGAAAAAGGTAAAGGCATTGTCGAAACTATTGCTCAAAATGGCTCTAACTGTATCGGTTTTGGCGAAATGGGAATTGGAAACACCTCAACAGCTTCAGTCCTCATGAGTATTTTAACTGGTTTTCCTATTGAAGAATGCGTTGGCAAAGGAACCGGAGTTACTGATGAAAAATTGATTCAAAAACAAAACCTGCTCAAAAAAGCAATTGAAAATTATTCCGGTCAAGCCGAATTAATGCCGCAGCTCGCCTATTTTGGAGGTTTTGAAATCATACAAATGGCAAGCGGAATACTGACGGCTTTCGAAAATAAAATGATTATTTTGGTGGATGGTTTTATTTGCAGCGTTGCCTTTTTAATTGCTTTTAAAATAAATCCTGCTATTATTCAAAATGCTGTTTTCTGTCATTGCTCTGCCGAAAAAGCACATCAAAAATTATTGAATTATCTACAGGCAAAACCAATTCTAAATTTAGATTTACGTTTGGGAGAAGGCACGGGCTGTGCTGTTGCTTTTCCAGTTTTAAAATCTGCAGAAGCTTTTTTAAACGAAATGGCGAGTTTTGAAAGTGCCGGAGTTAGCAGGAAATGATCAAACTATTCAAAAAACAATACAACTATTAAAAGGAGAATCTTCATACTGGATTAATAAAAATCAATTAACAAAAGAAAGATTTGAATGGCAAGATGAATATTTTGCTGTTTCCGTTTCAGAATCTATAGTTGATAAAGTTCGTGATTATATTAAAAATCAGGAGGAACATCATAAAAGGAAAACATTTCAGGAAGAATATGATGAGTTTATGATTAAATTTGGATTTCAAAAAAAATCTTAATAAAAAATTTGGCTAAAGCCTTTCTTTGAGCCTAATTTTGTACCTCCAGATAAATCTGGAGGCAATTCAAAAAATATCGACAATATTTCTCAGAAACATCTATAAATCATTATAAATTACAACAAAAAAGAAGTTCAAAAGATATTTTAAAAATACAATTTGAATTGCCAACATCTTTAGATGTTGGGAAGAAATATTGAATCCGAAAAGGGCTTTAGCCAAATTATCCACATTTAAAATGAAAAAAGAACTCCATATATTTTTTACCTGTTTGATGTTTTACACCCGGATTCCATGCCCGAAAAACATCAGTCACGCCCCTGAATATTTAAACAAAGCTACCCGTTATTTTCCTTTGATTGGCTGGATTGTGGGAAGTATTTCATTTCTTGCTTTCTATATTTCTTCTCTTTTTCTTTCTATAGAAACTGCTGTGATTTTAGGAATTATTGCTTCTATATTAACAACAGGTGCTTTTCACGAAGATGGCTTTGCTGATGTGTGTGATGGTTTTGGCGGAGGCTGGACGAAAGAAAAAATCCTGATGATTATGAAAGATAGTGCCATTGGCGCTTATGGTGCTATTGGGCTGGTTTTACTTTTTTTATTGAAATTCAAATTGCTTTCAGAATCTGTTTTACTTTTTTCAAATCACAATTATTTGATTTTCCTGCTGTTCATTTCTGCTCATTCCGTAAGCCGCATCGTAGCAATTTCTATTATTTTCACTCATGAATATTCAAGGGATGATGCTTCAAGTAAAAGCAAACCCATTGCAAACAAGTATAGCTGGAAAGAAGTTTTAGGTTCTTTTTTCTTTGGATTACTTCCTTTATTTGCCCTCTCCTTTTTTCAATATCAAATTCTTTTAGTTCTGATTCCGGTTTTCATAACCCGTTATTTTCTGGCTCGTTATTTTCAAAAATGGATTGACGGCTATACGGGTGATTGTCTCGGTGCAACACAACAGGTTTGCGAAGCGGTTTATTATTTAAGTATTCTTTTATTATGGAAATTTATTTAGTCCGTCATACCGAAACGATCTGTGAAAAAGGAATCTGCTACGGACAATCGGATGTCGATATTGCTGAACCTTTTGATACTGTTTTTAAAAACATTCTTTCCCATTTACCCTCTGAAGCAATAATTTTTTCCAGTCCGCTGAAGCGATGTGTTACTTTAGCCAAATATATTCAGAATAACATCAAAACCATTTCTTACCAAGAAGACAAGCGCCTGATGGAAATGAATTTTGGCGATTGGGAAATGAAAATGTGGAATGACATTCCGCCAGAAGAACTTAATCCGTGGATGGAAGATTTTGTCAATATTAAAGTTTCAAATGGAGAATCTTTTGTTGAATTACACAAAAGGGTTGAGGGTTTCTTAATTGAAAAAAAATCAAACAACATAGATTTTCCTATAATTATCGTCGCTCATGCCGGAATTATCAGAAGTCTTTTATGCCATCATTCTTCTCTGCCATTAAGAGATGCTTTCCACAATAAAGTCGATTTTGGAGAAGTCATCAAAATAGATTTTTAAAACTCCTTTTGTTTAGAATTTCTTTTAAAAAGTAAAACAAATTTGATATTTACATATTTTTAACTTTATCTTTGCAGCCAATTAAGGTTGTGTTTTAATTACCAAAACACATTAAAAGGGAATCAAGTTACTGATTTTAAATTATTTAAAACCAAAAATCTTGAGCTGTACCCGCAACTGTAAGCTTAGTTCTTTAATAAGAATGCTTGTTGTTAGCTACAAAACCACTGTCATATTCATGATGGGAAGGTAAACAACAAGACGCAAGCCAGGAGACCTGCCTTATTAACAAATATCGAACTCTCGGGAAAAAGAGTGTAGAAATTATGATTTTTAAAAAACGATTTCCTTTTTGTTTTCTGCTTTTGTGCCAGATTATTTCGGCGCAGCATGATTCTATTACCAAATTAAAAGAGGTTTTAGTTTCTGATACCAATCTTAAAAAATACTCCAATTCACAATCGGTTTTAAAACTCAGTGATTCAATAATCAATAAAAACGAGACCTTATTAACCGATTTATTAAACTTCAATTCAACCCTTTATTTCAAGGAATATGGTCGTGGAATGCTTTCTACAGTTTCTTTCAGAGGAACAACTTCTTCTCAGACAGCTGTAATCTGGAACGGAATCAACATTAATTCTCAAATGAACGGAAGTACTGATTTTAACACAATTTCAGGCACTGATTATAATTCGGTAAGTATAAAAGCCGGAGGCGGAGGCGTAATTTATGGCAGTGGCGCTATTGGAGGAACAGTACATTTAAATAACGATTTGGACTTTGATAATCGTTTTGATAATAATTTAAAACTGGATTACGGAAGTTTTAATACAATTGGAGTTAATTACAAAACTAATATTTCAAACAAAAAATGGAGTGCGCAGATTGGGCTTTCAAACAACAGCTCTACAAATGATTACAAATACCTGAATAAATATACCTGGAAAGGAGAACAGCGCCGGAACCTCAATGGCGAATACAATATTTTTACAATGAGTGCCAATTTAGGTTACAAACTTAACGCTAAGAACATTCTAAAATTATACAGTCAAACATCCAGCACAGACCGAAATACTTCTTTAATTACAGAAAATGAAACTCCAAGTAAATACATCAATGGTTTCAATAGAAATTTATTAGAATATGATGGTAATTTTGGCAAACTCACGGCAAATCTCAAAACAGGATATATATTTGAAAACTACCAATATTACGCAGATAATTCAACAAACAATTACACTTACGGAAAAACAGAGAGCTTAATTACAAAGGCTGATTTTGGATATACTGTTTTTAAATCAACTCAGATAAACGCAATTGTTGATTATAATAAAACTACAGGAACCGGAACCGGTTTTGGAACCAATACACGGGAAATCAGTTCCGCATCTCTACTCATGAAACAAGATATTTCTGCCAATTGGAAAAATGAATTTGGTATTCGAAAAGAATTTACAGACAATTACAAATCACCTGTTTTATTTTCTTTAGGTTCCTCTTATCAATTTGGGCAGTTATATAATTTGAAATTGAATCTATCACGTAATTTCAGAATACCGACCTTTAATGACTTGTATTGGGAACCAGGGGGAAATCGGAATTTAAAACCTGAAAGTTCCTATCAGGCTGAAATTGGAAACGTATTCACATTCAGTACTATTACACTGACACAGACCTTTTATTACATTAAAATAAAAGATTTGCTACAATGGGTTCCGGGCAATAATGGCATTTGGACTCCGCAAAATACAGACAATGTAAGCAGTTACGGCGCAGAAACTTTGCTTGGATGGAAAAAGCAGTTTGGAAAAAATATTTTTGCCGCTAATGCTACCTATGCGCATACCATTTCTGAAAACATTGACACCAAAAAACAGCTCTTTTTTGTTCCCTTTGATAAAGCGACAGCTTCAGTTTCTTATTCAAGAAATAAAATTTCGGCTTATTATCAATTTTTATATAACGGATTTGTCTATACCAGAGCAGACAACGATCCTGATGAAATTATAAATGACTATATGATATCCAATATTGGAGTCGATTATGATTTTAAATTTTTAGACTCTTTTAAATTAGGCTTTCAGGTGTTGAACTTATTCAACGAAGTTTACGAAAGTCTCGAAAACAGACCTATGCCGGGTCGCAATTTTAATATGTATATAACCTTAAAATTTTAATATAATGAAATTTAGTAAATTGTTTTTAATAGCACTTAGTGCCACTCTATTCGTTTCGTGCTCAAACGATGATGACGATTCAAACGAACCTCAGGGAGCTTATGATAACGGTGTGTTCATTTTGAATGAAGGAAGTTCAGATCAGGGAACTGTTTCTTTTTTAAGTGAAGATTTCAGCGTTTTTACGAAAGATGTTTACACTGAAGCTAATAATGATGACTTACTTGGGAAATACGCACAAAATATTTTCTTTTATGAAGATAATGCTTATATCATTGCGGGAGGTTCAGACGTAATTAATGTGGTTAACAGATATACTTTTAAATTAGTTGATAAAATAGAAACAGGTCTTAAAAATCCAAGATATGGCGTCGTAAAAGACGGAAAAGCGTATGTTACCAACGCAAATTCTTATGCTGCCTGGCAAGCTCCAGCTGATGCCCCTGGTAATACTGACGATTACGTTGCTATTATTGACTTAAAAACCAATAAATACGAATCTAAAATTGATCTGAATGCAACTGGAAATCGTTTGGTTTTGGAAAATGATAAATTATATATTACTGAACCTGTGACAAGCACCAAATTATTAGTAATAAATATTATCTCCAAAAAACTGGAAGCACCAATCGAAATTGGCTCAAATGCCGATTGTATCGAAGAAGAAGATGGTTTTTTATACATTTTAAGAAGTCCTTACACAGACAGAAGCGAAATTGTAAAAGTGAAATTATCTGATAAATCGGTTTCTAAAATTACTTTCCCGGAGACTTTAGACGGAGCCGGTTTTATGGATATCGAAGATGATAAAGTTTATTACACTGTAGGAAGTTCAGTTTATGCAATTAATGCTAATGCTACTACAGCTTCAACCACTCCAATTGTTACTTCTCCTGCAGGTTATACATACGGATTTGCTGTAAATGACAACCGTATTTACATAGCTGACGGAGTTTTCACAAAAGACGGTTCAGCCTATGTTTATGATTTAAGCGGGAACTTACTAAAAGAATTAACAACAGGTGTAGGAACAAACGGTTTTTACTTTAATGACTAAAACTTAAAATGCCCTTTACCAACAAAATTGTAAGGGCATTTTAAAAAACATGAAATGATAAAAAAAATTACTTTTTACTTAATCACTTCATTTATAATTTGTTTTTTTTTTATAATTTGTTTTTTTAGGCTTCCTTAACGGAAGCCTTTTTTTATGCCATCAGAATAAACATTAAATTCTGATTCCAGGAGGAAGTAATTCCTTATATTTTGGATTTTTCCTGAAAAAAGTAGCCACTTTTGGATGAATGGGAACAACCCTGAACTTTTTCTCCGTACTCAATTCCATTATATTTTTGAGCATTGTGTCAATCATGGGCTGATTTTCAAAATTTTCAGGCGTATTGATTTTGGTCAGGAAAATCTTTTTTTCCTGAAATGAATACTCAACGCTTAATAAACCCTCAGCTACTGTGGCTTCAAATTGTCTTGCGAAAGTATTGTCTTTAATTTCCATTACGGCAGGTTCCATATTTATTGTTTTTGGGGTGAATAAAAAATATTAGAATGAATGTGAAATAATTCAGATAAAATCCTGTGACAAAATCATTATCTGTAAAGATTTGGATTGCAAAGATAATCATTTGATTTTCAATACAACACATTTTCTTTAGATAAAAAAATGATTAAGCTTTCACAGATTCATGATTTATCTGAATTAAGTTCCGGGAATTTGCCTTGCATATAAGTAAAAAGAGGTAATTTTATCATATAATTAAAAACTCTCTGGATAATGAGTAAGATTGCTGTTTATTTTATGCCCGGATTAGCTGCCAGTCCAACCATTTTTGAAAGAATTAAATTGGATGAAACCGTTTTTGAAACGTTACTGCTCGAATGGGAAATACCAAATCCAAAAGAGTCATTATCTGATTATGCACTTCGGATCACAAAAAAAATCAAACACGAAAATCCGGTTTTGATCGGCGTTTCTTTCGGGGGAATTTTAGTTCAGGAAATGGCCAGACATATCGACGCCCGAAAAGTGATCATTATTTCGAGTGTTAGAAGTAATGCAGAGTTTCCAAGAAGAATGAAAATCGGAAAAACTACAAAAGCTTATAAACTGATTCCGATGAAATTGATTTTGAATATTGAGAATCTTGCCAAATATTCTTTTTGGGAAAAAGTAAATAAACGTATTAAATTGTATGAGAAGTTTTTGGCTGTCCGTGATTTGAATTATTTGCAATGGGCAGTTGAGTCTGTCATTTTATGGAATCGAAATCAAATTGATGAAAAGGTAATTCATATTCATGGCGATCAGGATGATGTTTTCCCTATAAAATACATCAATAAATGCATTGTTGTAAAAGGCGGCACTCACATTATGATTCTAAACAAATACAAATGGCTGAATGAGAATTTGCCATCTATCATCCTAGAGGATTAAATTTCAATTTAAAAGCTCCAAATTCCAATTCTCTTCTACAAGTAAAATTAGGAGAAAAATCTAAAATAGAAAACAAAAAATCCCAAACTCCATATAAAATTGAAATTTGGGATTTAAAATATTGTAATTTTTGAGAATTTAGATTTTCTTCATTTGTTCCTTCATCATCGAAATCTGCTCTTTCAGCATTCCCTGCTTGTCTAACTTCTTTGCTTCATTTAGTAAATTAGTCGCTTCCAGTTTTCTTCTGCGTGACATGGCAACTCCGGCAAGGTTAAGTTTAGCAACAGCTAAATCCATATCCATAGATAAGCCTAATTCGATTGCTTTTTTGAAATGTTTCTCAGCCTGGTTGATATTAGTCTGGGACAACATAATTCCGTGCAGGTAATTGAAGTATCCTTGTTGTTTTCTTACTAGCGCAGCTTCAGGATTTTTGATATATGCCAGCCATTTTTTAGCCCCTTCAAAGTCTTGTTTTCTTAATTTAAGAAAAGCTAAAAGGATGAATTCATTTTTAAAGTATAAAAAAACCGGAATAGCAGTCAGCAAAATAAGGAAAATTCCATTCCCGATATTACTCTCTGTAAATTGCCAAATGCCAGCGACTACAAGAAGTCCGGCTAAAATAAGTTTAATATTTTTGTGAAACATAACAGGTATATATTTGTGACTGCAAATATAGTAAAATGAATTAAAAATATTTTTATTAAAGTACTTGCCAGAAAAAAAAGTCTTTGTATATTTGCACTCGGTTTTTGAATAACGATATCCAAAACCAAGAAAGAGTTAATTAGATACCATTTTTAAAGATACAAAGCAATGAGCAAAAGAACATTTCAACCATCGAAAAGAAAAAGAAGAAATAAGCACGGATTTATGGACAGAATGGCTTCTGCGAATGGAAGAAAAGTTCTAGCGCGTAGAAGAGCTAAAGGAAGACATAAATTAACTGTTTCTAGCGAACCTAGACACAAAAAATAATGTTTGTATAAACATACATAAGGCGATTACTTTTTTAGTATCGCCTTTTTTTATACCTTGTCGGTAAAATTTTCCCAACATTCTAGTTTATAGCACACTAGAATCGTTTTTAAAATCGTAAATAACTACACAATACATACAAAATGCCTAAAGACACATCAATAAAATCAGTTTTAATTATAGGTTCAGGACCTATTGTTATTGGCCAGGCTTGCGAATTCGATTATGCGGGATCTCAATCTGCACGCTCGATTCGTGAAGAAGGAATTGAAGTTATCTTGATCAACTCAAATCCAGCGACAATTATGACCGACCCCTCAATGGCCGATCATATTTATTTGAAACCATTAACTACAAAATCGATTATTGAAATTCTGAAGGAACATCCACAAATTGATGCTGTTTTACCAACAATGGGTGGTCAGACTGCTTTGAACTTGTGTCTGGAAGCAGATGAAAAAGGAATCTGGCAGGATTTTGGAGTAAAATTAATCGGTGTTGACGTTAACGCCATCAATATCACTGAGGACAGAGAACAGTTTAAACAGCTTTTACAAAAAATAAATGTACCAACAGCACCGGCAAAAACAGCTACTTCTTATTTAGAAGGAAAAGAAATTGCTCAGGAGTTTGGTTTTCCGCTTGTAATTCGTCCTTCGTTTACACTTGGAGGAACCGGAGCAGCTGTGGTTTACAAAAAAGAAGATTTTGATGAGCTTTTGACAAGAGGTCTTGAAGCTTCTCCAATTCATGAAGTTTTGATTGACAAAGCTTTGATGGGATGGAAAGAATACGAATTAGAACTTTTAAGAGATAAAAATGATAACGTTGTAATTATCTGTTCTATCGAAAATATGGATCCAATGGGAATCCATACCGGAGATTCGATTACAGTTGCGCCGGCGATGACATTATCAGATACAACTTTCCAAAAATTACGTGACTACGCTATATTAATGATGAGAAGTATCGGAAACTTTGCGGGAGGATGTAACGTACAATTCGCAGTTTCGCCAGACGAAAAAGAAGATATCGTGGCAATCGAGATCAACCCTCGTGTATCCCGTTCATCTGCTTTAGCATCAAAAGCAACCGGATATCCAATTGCTAAAATTGCTTCTAAACTGGCTTTAGGATATAACTTAGATGAATTACAAAACCAAATTACTAAATCTACTTCGGCTCTTTTTGAACCAACTTTAGATTATGTAATCGTAAAAATACCACGCTGGAACTTTGATAAATTTGAAGGTTCAGACAGAACTTTAGGACTTCAGATGAAATCTGTAGGTGAAGTTATGGGAATCGGACGTTCTTTCCAGGAGGCTCTTCACAAAGCAACTCAGTCTTTAGAGATTAAGAGAAATGGTTTAGGCGCTGACGGAAAAGGATACAAAGATTACGAATTGATTATCGATAAACTGACTTACGCAAGCTGGGATCGTGTTTTTGTAATCTACGATGCAATTGCTATGGGAATTCCGTTGAGCACCATTCACGAAATTACAAGAATCGATATGTGGTTCTTAAAACAATACGAAGATCTTTATATTTTAGAAAAAGAGATCTCAAACTACAAAGTTGCCGATCTTCCTAAAGAACTATTGCTTGAAGCAAAACAAAAAGGATTTGCCGACAGACAATTAGCACACATGATGAATTGTTTAGAAAGTGAAGTTCACACTTTACGTATGGAGCAAAAAATCAACCGTGTGTTTAAATTGGTTGACACCTGTGCGGCTGAATTTAAAGCTCAGACTCCTTACTACTACTCTACTTTTGAAGCTGAAATCGAGAAAGCAAACGGAGAGCGTTTTGTAGATAACGAAAGCATTGTAACAGAGAAAAAGAAAGTAATTGTTTTAGGTTCAGGACCAAACAGAATCGGGCAGGGAATCGAGTTTGATTACTCTTGTGTACACGGCGTTTTGGCCGCTAAAGAATGTGGTTACGAAACAATAATGATCAACTGTAATCCTGAAACAGTTTCTACAGACTTTGATACGGCTGATAAATTATACTTCGAACCGGTTTTCTGGGAACATATTTATGATATCATCCAACATGAAAAACCAGAAGGTGTTATTGTACAGTTAGGTGGTCAGACTGCTTTGAAATTAGCTGAAAAACTTTCTAAATATGGTGTAAAAATCATCGGAACAAGTTTTGATGCGCTTGATTTAGCAGAAGACAGAGGACGTTTCTCTGACTTGTTAACGGAATTACACATTCCTTTCCCAAGATTCGGAATCGCTGAAACGGCTGATGAAGCTTCAAAATTAGCTGATAGTTTAGATTTTCCGCTTTTAATTCGTCCTTCTTATGTATTAGGAGGTCAGGGAATGAAGATTGTAATCAACAAAAAAGAATTAGAAGAACACGTAATCGATTTGTTGAAAGCAATTCCGGGAAATAAATTATTATTAGATCACTACCTAGCCGGTGCAATCGAAGCCGAAGCGGATGCAATTTGTGATGCTGATGGAAATGTTTACATCATCGGGATTATGGAGCACATCGAGCCTTGCGGAGTTCACTCCGGAGACAGTAATGCCACATTGCCTCCTTTCAACTTAGGAGAATTTGTAATGCAGCAAATTAAAGATCACACGCATAAAATTGCGAGAGCTTTAAAAACGGTTGGATTAATCAATATTCAGTTTGCGATTAAAGATGATACGGTTTACATCATCGAGGCAAACCCAAGAGCTTCAAGAACAGTTCCGTTCATTGCGAAAGCTTACGGAGAACCGTATGTAAACTACGCTACAAAAGTAATGTTAGGCCATAATAAAGTAACTGATTTTGATTTCAACCCGCAATTAAACGGTTATGCGATCAAACAGCCGGTTTTCTCTTTCAGCAAATTCCCGAATGTAAACAAAGCATTAGGACCAGAAATGAAATCAACAGGAGAAAGCATCTTGTTTATTGATGACTTAAAAGACGATCAGTTCTACGAATTGTACTCCAGAAGAAAAATGTATTTGAGTAAATAAGCTCAGATCCTATTATAAAAGAAAAGCCCCAATGTGAAAAATTGGGGCTTTTTGTTTGATATATATTTTGCGCATAAGGCGCACAGCTGTGCATCTCTACGATATACTTTGTGTAATTTTGATTTTCTAATAATAAACATATTCATCCAAATTTTCTGTAGAGGCGCACAGCAGTGCGTCTACGTCCAGTATTCAAGATCGTTTTTTAGCTTTGCGCATAAGACGCACTGCTGTGCGCCTCTACAATATGATTTGCAAAAAGGACGAAAAAAAAGCTCCAAATAATTTTGGAACTTTTTCTGATTATAAGTAAGATTGATGATTATTTAATCAATTCCTGCAAAGGTTTTAACTGTTCCATATCAATGTTTGATTCTTTCAATACCGACATCAAAGTCATAACATTATTCGGGTTCATGTTTTTTCCTAAAACACGAACGACTGCAAATCCATTTTCTTTTCTGTTGGCAAAAATCACAAATTCTTCAATATTTTCATCAGTACCAACAAAACTGACAGAAGCGCCATCCTTCCCGGAGCCCACCTTCATTAATTCCTGATATTTTGGATTTTTCAAAATAGCTTTTACTTTTGCCCTTTCTGCTTCAAATTGCACTTGATTTTTATCATTTGCCCTGAAAGCCAGAATATTCATTTTATCAAAAGAATTTAAAGCTTCGCTTTGTTCTGCTGATAATTTTGCTTTATCAACATTTAAAATACCGGGCGAGATATCGAGCGCAATAAAATCTTTATTCTCTGTATTCTCTACAAAATATTTTTGCAGTGAAGGCTCGGAATTACAACTTACTAAAGTTAGCAACACCAAAATGACTGAAGTAAAAACATTGGCTTTCATACTATTTTTTACCTTTTGAAGCCTTTTTTAAATCTGATCCACCCGGAAGCTGCATTTTGTCTGTCAGTACGGATATTTCATTTAAATCGAAGTTCCCCGTTAAAGACAACAGAACAGTATCTTCATTTTTCGCACCATCAATAAACATAAATAATTCTTTTATCTTAGTGTCACTGGCACCGGACTTAACGTAGATTTTTACATTTTTACCACTATCATTGATACGCATCAGCTCTTCTAAACTGGCAGTCCTGATGTATTTATCAGCAGAGAGTTTCATGTCGGCTTCAATTTTTGGGTTTTTGGTAGTAAACACTTTCAAATTATCCAGCTTTTTAATCAGATTCATGTATTGCTGGGTTTCTTTATCAGAAGCATCTACTTTAACCTTACTCATTATGTCAAACATTTTTTTATTTACTATCACAGATGTTACATCGTCCTGACCATCAAATTTATCAAACGCATTTTGTGCATAAAAAGCATGAGTGAAAAAGGCTAAAATTACTGTTAGGATGAAATTTTTCATATTCTATAAATTAAGTTTATTGTTTAAAAATTTTATTTTTAGATTGTTCGTATTCTTTAATATAGTGCACACTTTCAATACCTACATTAACATTGTTTGATAATAAAGCCAAAGCTTTTTGTGTTGCTTTTAAAGCTTCTTCGGGATCATCGTAAGTTCCTAATTCTTTTTGCGAAGCTACTACAGCTGCATTATTTTGTTCGCTAACCAAAAAGTAAGTTCCTATTCCCAGTAAAAGAACAGCTGATGCCGCAATCGATAACCACCCTACTTTAAGTCTCTTAGATTGTAGTGGAACCTCATACGTTGATTTCTGTTCTTTTACCTGAGAGAAATAACCAAAAACTGGTTTATATTGCTCCAAATGCTGCGCAACATCTGACGAAGAAAAGTATTTTCTTAATTCATTTTCTTCAGCAATAGTAGTTTCTCCCTGAAAGTATTTTTCTAATATATTTTCTATTTTATCTAATTCCATAATTGTGTGCATTAAGCATTGATTCTCTAATTTTTTTTCTTGCTCTTGAAAGCGCAACCCTAATAGCCGTTTCATTCATGTTGACAATTTTTGCAATTTCTTCAAATTCATATTGCTCAACATCCCGTAGCTGAATTAATATCTGTAATTGTTCCGGTAATTGACCGATTATTTTTTCTACCCACTCGAGACTATCAGTATCTTCTATTTTTTTATCTAACTGAGGCTGTCGGTCCGTAAAATTATTATGTACGATTTTAAGATTATCTGCTCTTTTGGACTTTAACTGATCCAGACAATAATTTTTTGTCATTGTCATCGCCATCGCTTCGATACTATTATAGGCATGCAAACTGTCTTTTTTGTTCCATAGTTTAACCATTACTTCCTGAGTTGCATCTTCAGCTTCTTCAGTGCTTGTTAATAATCTTTTCGCCAGACGAAAAACTTTGTCTTTAAAAGGATTTATCAATTCTATAAACACATTTTGGTTCATAAATTACATGGTTATTCGTTAGCTTATATAGTCAAGACGAAAGATTATTATTTTTGTTACAAAGAAAAGTTTAAAATAAATATTGTAAAAAAATCTGCACATTTGTAATAGTTAAAACTAAAGATACTATTTTTACGTTTATACTATATTGAAACCCCTATTTTATGAAAACAACAATAAGAAGTCTCGTTTATTTTTTTCTAATTGCATTTAGCCTGCAATCTTGTGATGATAAGGATGATGTTGCCACCCCGAAAGATTTACAAATAAATAATTTTATCTGGAAAGGACTGAATAAAGTCTATTTATGGCAGGCCGATGTTCCAAATTTAGCTGACAACCGTTTTGCCAGTCAGGAAGATTTAGACTCTTTTTTGGAAGGATATTCAAAACCGGAAGATTTATTTAAGGATTTATTGAACAAGCCAGTGAGCAAATACCCTAATGGTGCCATAGATCGTTTTAGCTGGATTGTTGATGACTATACTGTTTTAGAACAGGAATTAAGCGGAATTACAAAAAATTCAGGTATTGATTTCAAATTAAGTTATATACAAGAAGGATCAGACAATTTGGTAGGATACATTCGTTATATAATCCCTAATTCAGACGCTTCAAAAAAGGACATAAAACGCGGGGATTTGTTTACAAAGGTGAACGGTACTCAACTTACAGTTTCAAATTATGAAAAACTGCTACTAACATCAAACAGCTATACTCTGAGTTTGGCTGTAATTAATAACAACAGTCTTGTTGAAACTGGAAAATCAGTCTCACTTACCAAAACTACTTTAGAAGAAAATCCAATATTAATCAACAAGATAATATCATCCGGAAGCCATAAAATAGGTTATTTAATGTATAATGGCTTCTATAATGAATATGACAATGCTTTGAATCAGGCTTTCGCTCAATTAAAATCAGGTGGCGTTACAGATCTGGTTCTGGATTTAAGATATAATGGCGGAGGAGTCGTTCATTCATCAACTTTGCTGGCAAGTATGATTACAGGTCAATTTAAAGGAGAAATATTCTCTCAAAGACAATTTAACCCAAAACAAATGGCACTTATGGATGATGAGGATTTAGAATCATTGAAGGAAAGATTTACTGACAAAACAAATTCAGGAACAGCATTAAACAGTTTAAATTTAAACACAGTATATATTATAACAACAGACAATACGGCTTCTGCCAGCGAATTGGTCATAAACGGATTAAAACCATACATCAATGTAGTTCAAATTGGAGGAACAACTGTAGGTAAAAATGTTGGATCTAATACCATTTACGACTCACCTTCTTTATTGTCTAAAGCGCAGATAAATCCTACTCATAAATATGCGATGCAGCCCCTGACTTTTAAAATCACAAATAAGGATAATTTTGGAGATTACACAGGAGGATTAACCCCCACTTTTACACTAGAAGAAAGAGTTAGTAGTTACGGCATTTTAGGAGATCCGTCTGAACAACTACTGAACCTTGCTATTTCTAAAATTACAGGTTCAGCTGCAAAAAGGATCCAAGTTGACAAAGGACCCGTTTTTCCTTCTTTTACAGACTCAAAATCAATGCGTCGTTTTGGAAAAGAAATGTATGTAGAAAACAATATTAAATAATTCCCAAAACACTAAAACAGCAAAAATAAAATGCCCCAAAAGTTAAATACTATTGGGGCACTTTTTATTTTAAAAGAAACACTTACTACTTCTCAATTTCTCTCATAGAATCCATTTTTTTATGTGCTAAGAAACCTGCCACATCTTCAAAATGCTCTTTTACTCTTTTATTTCCGAACTCAAAAACTTTGGTTGCCAATCCGTCAAGGAAATCACGGTCGTGAGAAACGAGAATCAAAGTTCCGTCGAAATCACGGAGTGCATCTTTGATAATATCTTTAGTCTTCATGTCAAGGTGATTCGAAGGTTCATCCAGAATCAACAAGTTTACTGGCTCCAATAACAATTTTATCATTGCCAGACGGGTTTTTTCACCCCCTGAAAGCACTTTTACTTTTTTGGTAATATCATCTCCCTGAAACATAAATGCTCCCAGGATATTTTTAATTTGAGTACGAATATCGCCAACCGCAATAGCATCAATAGTTTCGAAAATAGTAGCATTTTCATCTAATAATGAAGCTTGATTTTGAGCAAAATAGCCAATTTGAGCATTATGACCAATTTCAACGCTTCCGGAATCAATACCGATTTCTTTCATAATTGCTTTGATCATGGTAGATTTTCCTTCTCCATTTTTTCCAACAAAAGCTACTTTCTGACCACGCTCGATTACAATATTGGCATCTTTAAAAACAACATGATCTCCGTAAGCTTTAGACATATCTTTTACAATAACAGGATATTGACCAGAACGCGCTGCCGGTGGAAACTTTAATCGAAGTGCTGAAGTATCTACCTCATCAACCTGAACAATCTCTAACTTCTCTAACATTTTTACACGAGATTGCACTGCATCTGTTTTAGAAAAAGTTCCTTTAAAACGCTCAATAAAAGCTCTGTTGTCTGCAATCATCTTTTGCTGTTCATCGTATGCTTTTTGCTGGTGAATACGACGATCTTTTCTAAGTTCTAAATAATGAGAATATTTAGCTTTGTAATCGTAGATTCTTCCCATGGTAACTTCGATCGTTCTGTTTGTAATATTATCGACAAACGCTCTGTCATGCGAGATTACAACAACTGCTTTCGCTGAAGTTAACAAAAACTCTTCTAACCACTGAATACTCTCAATATCCATGTGGTTGGTTGGCTCATCCAGCAGAATCAAATCCGGTTTTTGAAGAAGTATTTTAGCCAGTTCAATACGCATTCTCCATCCTCCTGAAAATTCAGAAGTCTGGCGTGTAAAATCTTCACGTTCAAAACCAAGACCCACTAAAATCTTTTCAACTTCTGCTTCGTAATTTACTTCTTCAATAGCATAATATTTCTCGCTTAAATCCGAAACTCTTTCGATCAGTTTCATATACGCATCACTTTCATAATCAGTACGAACGGTTAATTGTTCGTTGATTTCATCAATTTCGGCTTTCATTTTAAAAATCTCACCAAAAGCTTTAGAAGCTTCTTCCATTACAGTCGAACCATCTTTAGTCAATAAATGCTGGGGCAAATAGGCTACGACTGCATCTTTTGGAGTTGAGATACTTCCGGTAGAAGGTTTGCTTTGACCTGCAATTATTTTTAGAAGTGTCGATTTTCCCGCACCATTTTTACCCATAAGGGCTATTTTATCATTTTCATTGATAGCAAAAGAAACATCGCTAAATAATGTAGTCCCACCAAACTGAACCGAAATATCGTTAACTGTAATCATTTTAGATCTTTAGATTTTATACTGCTTAGATGATTCGTTATCTGAGCAAGTGTTTTTTTTTGAAGGTGCAAAGATAGTTTTAATTAAAGAATGTGCCAATTAGATAACTGGATAATTTTTACACTTTGAAAAGATGATAATCAGCATCATAACACCAAAAACTTTAAAAACATAAAACCCGATAAGCCATAAAACTCATCGGGGTTTTTCAAAATTATTTCGTTTACAGACTTCCTAATTCTTTATACTTTCATTACTAACTTCATCCCAGACTGGATTATTAACCCCAATATCTTTTGGGTTAAATTTTGGATCTTTACCTTCTTTTTGTTGCCTTTCATAATCTTTCAGAGCTGCTAAAGCTGGTTTTTGCAAAATTAAAATCGCAATAATATTAAACCAGGCCATTAAACCAACACCTAAATCTCCAATATCCCATGCTAGTTTTGCCGTGTTAACACTTCCGTAAATGATAATAACAACCATAACCACTCTTAAAATCTGATTAGCAACATTAGATTTTAACTTTCTTGTTAGATACGAAACATTTGTTTCGGCAATATAATAATAAGCTATGATGGTAGTAAAAGCAAAGAAAAACAACGCAATTGCCACAAAATAAGAACCAAATCCCGGAAAAACAGTATCCATAGCACTTTGTGTATAACCTGCACCAGGACTAACACCAGAAAGACCACTGTATAAAAACTCAGAAGCTCCTGCAGCACCAAAAGCTGGATTTTGTACATTATAAGTTCCTGTTATCAAAATCATAAATCCCGTAGCAGAACAAACCAAAAGCGTATCGATGTAAACCGAAAATGCCTGTACCAAACCTTGTTTTGTAGGATGCGAAACATTGGCAGCAGCAGCAATATGAGGTGCAGAACCTTGTCCTGCTTCGTTAGAATAAATCCCTCTTTTTACTCCCCACTGAATGGCTAAACCGAAAACAGCACCAAAACCAGCCTCTTGATTAAAAGCACTTTTGAAAATTAATGAAATAATTTCCGGTAATTTATCAAAATCAAGTGCAACAATAATAATAGATCCAAGAATATAACCTGCTGCCATAAAAGGAACAATTAATTCTGTGAATTTAGCAATACGTTTTACTCCACCAAAAACAATTGCAGCAAAAATTACCGCTAAAGCTCCACCAGTAATCCAGGTATTCAAATTAAAAGCTGTATGAAACCCCTCGGCAACAGAATTAGCTTGTACTCCAGGTAACAAAACCCCCATTGCCAGAACAGCTACAATAGCAAAAGCTGTTGCAAACCATTTTACCCCTAAGCCACTTTCTATATAAAATGATGGCCCTCCACGAAGTAATCCTTTATCTTTTTCTTTATAAATCTGAGCCAAAGTAGCCTCAACAAATGCTGTACTTGCTCCTAAAAACGCGACCATCCACATCCAAAACATTGCACCCGGACCACCAAAAGCAATTGCAGTTGCGACTCCCGCAATATTTCCTGTACCTACTCTTCCTGCCAAAGACATTGACAAGGCCTGAAAAGAAGACACTCCTGAATCTGAACTTTCTCCGTCAAATAATAAGCGAAACATTTCTTTGAAATGGCGAACCTGCAAAAAACGAGTCCTTAGTGAAAAATACAATCCTGAACCTAAACACAATGCTATCAATGCATTACTCCACACAATCTCATTTAATGAGGCAACAATTTCTCCCATAAGGTTTATCAGTTTTTTTAAATTATTAAAAATGCAATAAAATCTTTCAAAAATGAAAAATACGGGGTAAAACTATAAAATCAAATGAATAAAAACTAATTCAATTCTACTATAAAGGAAAAAAAACAGTACATTTATCAATAACATCCCCTGTAAAAAGACAACCCTTAACAAATAAACTATTCCTTTTTTTTTAAAACACCCATAAAAAAACAGAGTATCAATGAAAAAGCCTTCCAAATAGGGAAAGCTTTTCAAATTAGTCTAAAATATTTATTACTCTTTTCTCCATTTTTTTGACTCTTCAAAAACATGCAATAAAATAGCTTCTTCTTTTTCATCAAAATCAACATTTCTTCGGCTCATCACTAATTTTGCTGTTTCGAAAGCTTTCTTAGTTACATAAGTAGTAAAGCCCGCTGCACCGCCCCATGAAAAACTTGGAACAAAATTGCGGGGAAAACCCGATCCAAAAATATTAGCACTCACGCCTACTACCGTGCCTGTATTAAACATCGTATTAATCCCACATTTACTGTGATCCCCCATCATTAAACCACAAAACTGAAGTCCTGTTTTAGCAAACCCTTCTGTTTCGTAGCTCCACAACTTCACTTCCTCATAATTATTTTTAAGGTTCGAATTATTACTATCAGCACCAATATTACACCATTCACCCAAAACAGAATCTCCTAAAAACCCATCATGCCCCTTATTTGAATTAGCAAAAAGAACAGCATTCTTAACTTCCCCGCCTATTCTGGATCCCGGCCCAACTGTTGTGGCTCCATATACTTTTGAATTAAGTTTTACTTGTGCATTTTCGCATAAAGCAAATGGACCGCGAATCACGGTTCCTTCCATAATTTCGGTATTCTTACCTATATATATAGGTCCGGTTGAAGCATTTAAGGTAACAAACTCCAGTTTTGCCCCTTCTTCAATAAAAATATTTTCAGGAGAAATAACATTTACACTTTTTGGAATTGGCTGTGATTTTCGATCTTCTGTCAAATATTCAAAATCAGCACGAATGGCAACATCATTTTTGGAGAAAATATCCCAGGTATGTTCAACTGTTAGACAATCATCGTTGTAGTGAATAATTTCATACGAATCAAAATCCACTTCATCCTGATTTTCAGTTGTAAAAAAAGCTATTACATCGTCCCCTTTAAATATAGCCTGATTTTCCTTTAAGTCAGAAATCATTTCAACAAGCGAGTTATTTGGCAGATACGCAGCATTTATCATAACATTTTCCTCCATCTCCACCATCGGAAATTTTTCTGATAAATATTCCTCCGTAATTGTAGTAATCGTAGAACCTAAACGTGCTTCCCATTTTTGACGAATCGTCATGATTCCGATTAAAATATCAGCCACGGGTCTTGTAAAAGTAAAAGGTAATAAAGCATTTCGAACGGGACCGTCAAAAAGAATGTAGTTCATAAATAATAAATTTGGTACTTGTTAAAATCCTGATTTGGTTATCAGGTTCAAAGTTACAAATATTTTATTTGTGTCATTTATGCTGTGGCGGATATAGACTTTTTTTACCGCAAAGTCCGCAAAGTTTTTCTAATGCAAAGTGTTGAAAAAACGCAAAAGTTCGCAAAGCTTTATAAAACTTTGCGAGCCTTGCATAAATCTTAGCGTTTTTAGCGGTTAAATCTTCACATAAAAAAAGCCTCCCAAACTGGAAGGCTTTCTATAAAATAAAAACAGCTATTATTTTTTAGCGTGTTTTGCGTATTTAGTTTTGAACTTGTCGATACGTCCTGCAGTATCAATAAGTTTAGATTTACCAGTATAAAAAGGGTGAGATGTTCTGGAAATCTCCATTTTTACAACTGGATACTCAACTCCGTCAACTTCAATTGTTTCTCTTGTATCTGCAGTAGATTTAGTGATAAAAACATCATCATTTGACATGTCTTTAAATGCAACTAATCTGTAATTTTCCGGGTGGATTCCTTTTTTCATCTTTTTCTTTTATTTATTGTTTCAGAGTATTTTTATTTTGAAGCTTTTTCATGGTTAGAAAAAGGTATAAACAAAGGACACTCTTTTTTGTTTAAAAATTTAATTATTTTTGAGTGTGCAAATTTACAATTCTTTTTTAATAAACAAATACTTAAACTGCTTTTTTTTAGTTAATTTCAAAAAGCTTTTTTTACATTCGATTATAGTGGGAATTGCTATATTTGTGGATTAATTTTAAAACATATAGAAATATGATTAATGAAGTTATAAAGAAGAATGGTATTACTTACGGTGTAATGATTGGAATTGCATCTGCATTAATTACGGCTACAATATATGCAATTGATTTAAACTTATTTACTGAATGGTGGATGGGATTATTAGGTATCGTTATAAGTCTGACGATTTCTATCATTTTACTTTCCAAAACCAAGAAAGAATTAAACGGAGTTTTTCCTTTTAAAGATGCTTTCACTACTTATTTTATAGCAGCAGTAATCGGAATTCTGATCTCTACTACTTTCAATATTGTTCTCTTTAATGTTATCGATCCCTCAGCAAAAGATACTTTAAGCGAATTAATGATCAAATATACTGTAAACATGATGCAGAAATTTGGGTCTCCCGCTTCTGTCATTAACGAAACTATTGAAAAAATGAAACTAAGCAATCCTTATTCAACTATAGAATTACTAAAAGGATCTGTTTTTGCGATAGTAATCAGCGCCGTTTTCGGATTAATTTTCGCCGCATTTTTTAAAAGCAAAACTACACAAGAATAAAAAATAAATGAATTTATCTATACTTATACCGCTTCTAAACGAAGAAGAATCACTACAAGAACTCTATTCGTGGATTATTAAAGTGATGCAATCCAACAATTACTCTTATGAAATCATTTTTGTGGATGACGGTAGTACAGATAATTCATGGAATATTATTGAAAGCTTTTCTAACGAAAATCCGAATGTAAAAGGGATTCGTTTCATGAAAAACTTTGGAAAATCACAGGCCTTACACGCTGGTTTTGCCAAAGCACAGGGCGATGTAATCATTACAATGGACGCCGATTTACAGGACAGTCCTGATGAAATTCCGGGATTGTACGAAATGATTACAGCGCAGAAATATGATTTAGTTTCAGGCTGGAAAAAGAAACGTTATGACTCGGTTATGGCAAAAAACCTGCCTTCGAAATTATTTAACTGGGCTGCCAGGAAGACTTCGGGGGTTAAACTAAATGATTTTAATTGTGGTTTAAAAGCCTATAAAAACGTTGTTGTAAAAAACATTGAAGTTTCAGGCGAAATGCACCGATATATTCCGGTTTTGGCCAAAAATGCCGGGTTTGGAAAAATTGGTGAAAAGGTAGTGATACACCAGGCCAGAAAATATGGCGAAACCAAATTTGGAATGGAACGTTTTATTAACGGATTCCTTGATTTAATTACGATTTGGTTTTTATCACGATTCGGAAAAAGACCGATGCACTTATTTGGTGCCATTGGTTCTTTTATGTTTATCATTGGATTTTTGGCTGCTGGCTACATTGGTGTTTCAAAACTATACCATATGTACACCGGAATGAAATATAGCCTGGTTACAAACAATCCGTGGTTTTACATTGCCCTTACCACAATGATTTTGGGGACACAGCTTTTTTTGGCCGGATTTTTAGGCGAAATTATTTTGCGCACTAAAAGCAACGAAGCCCGATATAAAGTCGCACGGGAGGTTAATTTTTAACGAAATGCCCTAGCCCTGATGGGAACGGCATCCTTTTGTGGAGGGTTTCCCTACAAAAGATATAGTGAACAGCAGGATTAGCTCCGGAAAAATTCCTATCTTTAATTAAACATTTAAAAAATTTAGTTACATGAATATCGCACCTAATATTTTAGACGCCGTAAACGAATGGTTAACACCAACATTTGATAAAGAAACACAAGCTGCTGTTAAGGAATTAATGACCACATCGCCAAAAGAACTTGAAGAAAGTTTTTATAAAAATCTTGAATTTGGAACTGGAGGAATGCGTGGTATTATGGGTATTGGCAACAATCGCATCAACAAATACACACTTGGAAAAAACACACAGGGCCTTTCTGATTACCTCCATGAAGTTTTTCCGAATCAGCAAATAAAAGTGGTAATTGCTTACGACTGCCGCCACAACAGTAACACTCTGGCAAAAGTAGTTGCCGATGTCTTTTCTGCAAACGGAATTCAGGTTTATCTGTTTTCAGATTTACGCCCAACCCCTGAATTATCTTTCGCACTTAAATATTTAGAATGTCAATGCGGAATTGTATTGACTGCTTCGCACAATCCTCCTGAATACAATGGCTACAAAGTATATTGGGAAGACGGAGGACAAATAGTTCCTCCTCAGGATGCGGCTATTATAAAAGTTATCGAAAGCTTAGATTACGATAAAATCAAATTCAACGCAAATGAAAGTCTAATTCAGTATATTGACACTGAAATTGACAAGGCTTTTGTTAAATCCTCTATCGAAAACGCAAGTTTTAATACACCGGCTGAAGCCAAAGACAATCTGCATATTGTTTTTACTTCATTGCACGGAACTTCGATAAAATCAATTCCGGACACTTTGTCTGAAGCA
Source organism: Flavobacterium fluviatile (assembly GCF_010645065.1). Classification (GTDB taxonomy): domain Bacteria; phylum Bacteroidota; class Bacteroidia; order Flavobacteriales; family Flavobacteriaceae; genus Flavobacterium; species Flavobacterium fluviatile. Next base: position 104,753 of record NZ_JAADZW010000006.1, read on the forward strand.
GGTTATAAAAATGTTCATATCGTTCCGGAGCAGGCGGTTCCAGATGGAAATTTCCCTACAGTTAAATCTCCAAATCCTGAAGAGCCGGAAGCACTGACTATGGCTTTGGCTTTAGCTGATAAAACCAATTCGGATATTGTGGTGGGAACTGACCCTGATTGTGACCGTTTAGGTGTTGCTGTTCGTAATGACGACGGCAAAATGATTTTGCTGAACGGAAACCAGACAATGATCCTAATGACCGCTTTTTTATTGGAACAATGGAAAAAAGCAGGAAAAATTAACGGAAAACAATTTGTTGGTTCTACAATTGTTTCTACACCAATGATTATGGAGCTTGCTTCTGCTTATAATGTAGGATTTAAAGTTGGCTTAACAGGTTTTAAATGGATTGCTAAAATGATTAAAGATTTTCCTGAACTTCAATTTATTGGAGGAGGAGAAGAAAGTTTTGGCTATATGGTAGGCGATGCTGTTCGTGATAAAGATGCTGTTGCTGCAACGCTCTTAATTTGCGAAGTTGCTGCTCAGGAAAAAGCAAAAGGGAGCTCTGTGTACAAAGCTTTATTGCAGCTTTATGCTGATTATGGCTTTTATAAAGAACATTTGGTTTCTCTTACCAAAAAGGGAATAGAAGGCTTAGCAGAAATCAATCAGATGATGATTTCTTTACGCGAAAATCCATTAAAAGAAATTGACGGACAAAGAGTAGTGATGATTGAAGATTACAAATCTTCTATCGCTAAAAACTTATTTACAGGAGAAGAAGAACCTATTGATATGCCTAAATCTGATGTTTTAATTTATTATACTGAAGACGGATCTAAAATATGCGCGAGACCAAGCGGAACAGAGCCTAAAATCAAATTTTACATTAGCGTAAAAACCGAATTAGAGAACGTTGAAGATTTCAATAAAACAGAAAAGATTTTAGATCAAAAAATACAAAATATTATTGCAGATATGCAATTGAATTAATATTAATGACAAACCAGCCTGACAAAAATGATAGTCCGGAGCTATTAAATTCAATTGTTGAATTAATAGATCAGACTCGTCACAATGTTGCCAAAACGGTTAATCAGGAATTAACGCTGTTATATTGGAAAATCGGAAAAAGTATAAATGAAGAGATTCTTAAAAATGACAGGGCCGATTATGGCAAGAAACTTATTCTTAACTTAAGTAATGAGCTTTCTAACAAATACGGCAGTGGTTTTAATAAAAGAAACCTACATAGCTTCATAAAGCTAAACAGTGTTCTTCAAGACTTTACAATTGTGCACACACTGTGTGCACAATTGAGTTGGTCTCACATCCGAAACTTAATTTACATCGAAAACAACACAAAACGTGAGTTTTACATTCAGATGAGCATACACGAACGCTGGAGTGTAAGAACTTTACAAGAACGTATTGACAGCATGCTGTTTGAAAGAACCGCTATTAGTCAAAAACCGAAACAAACTATTCTTAATGATTTGGAGTTATTAAAGACTACAAAACAAATCAGTCCTGATTTAACTTTTCGTGATCCTTATTTTTTAGATTTCCTGGGACTTCATGACACTTATTCTGAAAAAGATTTAGAGAGCTCAATTCTCGCACAACTTCAAAACTTCATCACTGAAATGGGCAGCGAATTTGCCTTTCTTGCCCGACAAAAACGAATAATAATTGATGATGAAGACTTCTACATTGATCTTCTTTTTTATCATCGGGGTTTAAGACGTTTAGTTGCCATTGATTTAAAATTGGGAAAATTTAAAGCCAGTTATAAAGGCCAGATGGAACTATATCTTCGGTGGTTAGAGAAAAACGAACAAAAAGAAGGAGAAAACAAACCAATTGGATTAATTTTGTGCAGTGAAAAATCACCAGAACAAATCAATTATTTAATGCTTGATAATGATGAGCAAATCAAAGTTTCGGCTTATTTAACCCAATTACCAGAAAAAAAATTATTACTGGAGAAACTCGAAAGAGCCATCGCAATAGCAGAAAACAATATCCATAAAAATGAGTAATTTCAAAAAAATACTACCTTTTATATACCCTTATAAAAAATACGCCTTCTTAAACATCTTTTTTAATGTTTTGTATGCGCTTTTCAGCACCCTTTCTTTCATGGCATTAATCCCGATGATTCAGGTTCTATTTGACAAAACGAAAAGAAATACTGTCAGACCTGCCTATGAAGGAATCGCACACCTGAAAGAGTATGGAGAGAACTACTTAAGTTATTATATCACCACCAATACAGATCAAAATAATCCCGGTTTTGTACTTTCGGTTATGGTAGCAATTATCATTTCTATCTTTCTATTAAAAAATCTGGCTGATTATCTGGCAATGTTTTTTATTACTTATTTAAGAAATGGTGTTTTGAAAGATATGCGAAATGCGATGTACAAAAAAACACTGGAATTGCCATTGGCTTTCTTTTCTGAGAAACGAAAAGGAGATGTTATTTCGAGAATTTCTGCGGATGTAAACGAGGTTCAGAATTCTTTTTTGGCCATTTTAGAGCTTATAGTAAAAGAACCATTAACCATAATCTTTACCATAGTTGCTATGTTGATTCTTAGTGCCAAACTGACCTTGTTTGTTTTTGTGTTCATTCCGGTTTCAGGATATATCATTTCCTTAATTGGCAAACAGCTCAAAAAGAAATCCAGCAAAGCACAGCAGGAACAAGGCACATTTTTATCTACTATTGAAGAAACTATTGGAGGGTTAAAAGTAGTCAAAGGATACAATGCTGAACATTATTTCAATACTGTGTTTCGAAATTCAACAGACCGTTTTTTTAAATTATCAAACAGTATCGGACATCGTCAGAACTTAGCTTCTCCTGCCAGTGAATTTATGGGAATCATGGTAATTACTATTCTATTATGGTACGGTGGCCAGATGGTTTTGATTGAAAAAACACTGGATGGGGCATCTTTTATTGCTTACATGGGATTAGCTTACAACATTCTTACCCCTGCAAAATCAATTTCAAAAGCATCTTATGCCGTAAAAAGAGGAAATGCAGCTGCTGACCGGGTACTGGAAATCTTGGAACAGGAAAACACAATTGCTTCCAAAGAAAACGCCATTGAAAAAGCAACCTTTGACCACAACATTAATGTTCAAAACATTAATTTCAAATATGAAAATGAAACGGTTTTAAAAGACTTTTCTCTTGAAATCAAAAAAGGCCAGACTGTTGCCTTAGTAGGGCAGTCAGGAAGCGGAAAAAGTACTATTGCGAACCTGCTAACCCGTTTTTACGATGTAAATGACGGCTCAATTTCTATAGACGGAGTAAACATAAAAGAGATGAATCTTCAGTCTCTTAGAAGTTTGATGGGGCTGGTTACCCAGGATAGCATTTTATTCAATGACACAATCAAAGCTAATATTTCCTTAGGAAAATTAGATGCTACAGATGACGAAATCATTGAAGCTTTAAAAATAGCTAATGCTTATGAATTTGTAAAAGAATTGCCTTTGGGCATTTATACTAACATTGGCGACAGCGGAAATAAATTATCCGGAGGACAGAAACAACGTTTGTCTATTGCACGTGCAGTACTTAAAAATCCTCCTATCATGATTCTTGATGAAGCAACATCTGCACTGGATACAGAAAGCGAAAAATTTGTTCAGGTTGCCCTTGAAAACATGATGCAGAACAGAACCTCAATTGTGATCGCACACCGCCTTTCTACGATTCAGAAAGCTGATTTAATTGTTGTAATGCAAAAAGGACGAATTGTAGAACAGGGAACTCATGAAGAATTAATTGCGCACAACGGCACATACAACAAACTGGTAACAATGCAGTCTTTTGAATCTTAAGATTCACGTACAATTACCATTTACACAGATTAAGGAAACATTAAAACTGAGTTTAATTCCCTTAATCTGTTTATTTTTATAACTTTAGGTTAGTTAAAGAAAATCATTTAATTCCCTCGAAATGTATCTTAACAACCCAAACATAAAACTGCCTGACGATCCTGATACCGTTGTCTGGAAATATCTTGATTTATCTAAATTTCTTGATTTACTACTTTCGAAAAAATTATTCATGTCCCGTTCTGACAAATTTGAGGATCAGTATGAAGGAACATTCAGCGAACCAACGTTCGAAGAAATTAAAAAACTTGCCATTGACAATCCTGACTTTTTAAATTATTACAAAACGCATCGGGAAAAAGTAGCAGTGAGCAGCTGGCATATTAACGAATACGAATCGTTTGCAATGTGGCAGATTTTTACACAAAACAGCGAAGGATTAGCCATACAGTCCACAATTGGAAGATTGCAAAAAGCGGTAAATCCTGAGCAAAATTTTGACCAGTATATCGGTGAGGTAAATTATATTGACTACAAAAAAGAATACATTCCGTTTGATAATTCTTTCTTTCCTTTTTTGTTTAAGCGAAAAAGCTTTCAGTACGAACGGGAAGTTCGTATTCTGACAGACACTTCCCAAAGCAATTTAAAACTGAATGAAGGATTAAAAATTAGTGTTGATATCAATCAGCTGATTGAAAAAATATACATTCATCCCAAATCAGAAAACTGGTATAAAAAACTGGTTATTGAATTGGTGGATCGCCTGGGATTTGGATTAGAAATAGAAAAATCAGATCTGGAAAGTGATATTCTTATTTAAGAGACTAAGATTCTGAGACGCTAAGATTCTAAGTTTTTTTATTGTTGACTAAAAGAAAAACCGCATAGAAAATAAAATTTCTACGCGGTTATTTATCTTTTCAAATCTTAGCATCTTAAATTGGTTTGTAGTTTTTTACTTCCCATTTTTTTAAAGCCAGATCGATATAATTATAATGCAAAACATCGTTTTTATCAAACTGCCCATTTTGATTGGTATCTTCAATTGTTCTGAAATAGAGGCGGTTTTTTAATTCAATTATACTCCAGTCAACAAGTTCGTGCAAATCTGTAGATACTTTTGTAAAATTTTCTCCGCTAATATCACTCAGATAGAGGGTTTTGATATCTCCAGTATCTATTTTGCCATCCTTATTTGTATCTGAATCTGTAAGCGTATAAACCATGATTTTATTTTGTGTTTTATCAGCAATTGTTTTCAAATAGGTTGCTGTTAATATCAAAATAGGTTTATCAGACAGTGGCCGTATGGAATCTGAATCTATTTTTTGAAATTTCAAGTTTTGCAGATAACCTGTTATTTCATGTTCACCTAAATTAGAAATAGTAAAACTCACGTCATTTACAGTTGAAGATCCGTAACGGGCTTTTGATCCTTTTTCAAAAACGCGCAAATCTCCAACAGGATGTATAAGATAGTTAGTTCCTTCCATCTGGATTGGCAAATCTGCTATTTCAATTTGTGTTGAATCTGTTTTACTGACACTTACTTTGTTCGAAACATCATAACTCACTTTTGGTTTTTGAACTTCTTCGCGGCAGCTGATGAATGTTGCTGCAATTGCTAAGGCTGTATATTTAAAGTACTTTTTCATCTACAAATTATATTCGATTATCAAATATACTATTTTTGATTGTAATTTTGGTTTTTATTGAATTTTACTAAACTAAAGATGTTTAAAAGTAAAATTCCAAAATACCCCATAAAAATTATCCAGTACTTTTTATAGAGAGTTACAATGTACTGAAACTGTTTTTCTTTCTCCATTTCCAAAAAATACGATTTATTCGCTTCGTAATATCCACAACTAAAATATTTTATTGTTCCTGAAAATTTAGTTGGCTTTGGCATTGAAACTGACAAAACATAAATATCATCTTTATAATGAGTCCATAATTCTACCTTCTCTTCAACTATAAGATTAATAACGCTAATAAATGTATTATAATCTGTTTTTGAATCAAAATGAATTTTAGCTCCATTAATTGTATCGTATTTTCTAACAAGATCCCTAACAAAAAACCTCAACTCCTTGAGTTCTTCAGATTTATCTTGTTTAAAACTAAAGTCTTTATATTTCCTTAAATCCTTAATCCTATATTTCTCAAATTCTTCTTTTGTTGCAACAGAGATATCCAGACAGCCCTCAACTTTAAAAGCATCGGTTTTATAAAAATGATAAAAACAAAACAATGGAATCAAAACCAAAGAAATCATCCCCGGAACATAAAAAATCTTTTTTCTTTTTTTACGTTCTTCTATCATAACCTCGCATTCAGCTTTATATTAAAAACCCTTGAAGTCATATAATTCGGAATCGCATATTGATTTTTAGAATAGGCATCACGCACCCAGGTATTCGTTATAGCATTCTGATTATTAAAAAGATTGAATATTTCCAATCCTAATGACAACTCCTTAAATTTTTTAAACCAGCTTGCTTTTACTGAATTATTCTGATCAATAAAAACTTTTGCAAAACCAACATCAGCTCTTCTGTAATCATTTAGCCTGTTTTGGTATAAATAAGGATCTGAGTAAGAAGGCGAACCTCCCGGCAAACCAGTATTGTAAACTAAATTGAGATATAATTTTATACTTGGGATATTAGGCATATAGTCCTGAAACAACATTGCAAATTTCAGTCTTTGGTCTGTTGGCCTGGCGATAAAACCTTTGTTTTCGTAATTCTCTTCCGTTTTAAGGTACCCGAAACTTATCCAGGATTCTGTTCCGGGAACGAACTCTCCATTCAGCCTGAAATCGACTCCCTGCGCATACGCTTTGGCATTGTTATCTGCCACATATCGAATTCGTACATTGTCAATTGAATAAGTGTTTACATCTGAGAGTGACTTATAATACAATTCTGTTACCCATTTAAACGGACGATTCCACATTTTAAAATTGTAATCGTTACTCAAAACAAAATGCACAGACTGTTGCGCTTTTACATTTGGATTAACTTCTCCATTAAAATCACGAAGTTCACGATAAAACGGAGGCTGATGGTACAATCCTCCCGAAAGCCTGAAAATCATATCCATATCCCAATCAGGTTTTAAGGCAAATTGTGCACGAGGGCTAAAAACTGTCTGATTATTACCTTCTACAGCAGCTCCGGAAACCTGCCAGCTTTGAAAACGTGCTCCAATAGTATACCAGAATTGACTGGGTCCCAAATAAGTCTTGTTACTCCATTGTGCATAACCGGAAAACCGGTTTATATCATTTAAATTGGTTGCACGAATATTTTGATATGGCAAAAGCGGTCCTGTATAAGGCTGATAAGGCTGATTATTTTTAGGAAGATCCAAAATAGGCGGATTTAATGAAAATCCTGCTGAATCAATCATTTCCCATTCAACAATTCTGTCACGTATTGATTCTCTGGTAAATTTTAACCCAAATTCTATCTGGTTATTATCCTTCCATTCCTTAAAACCTTTAATCTCAATATTTGCAATCAAAGCATCCAGATCGTTTCGGGCGTGATTAAGCTGGGTTCCAATTCCTCTTGTAAAATCGACATCATCCGGATTCATATTTCCTTCTTCATCTACATTTCCCAATCGGTATTGTGCCAGAATATCAAAATGTTCCTTCTCAATCGTATGGAATAAAGATCCGATCAATTTAAAAGTAAGTGTCGAAGAAGCTTTATAAGTTGTTTTTATGGCTCCAAAATAGGTATCGTACTGATCCTTTTCCTGACCCTCATAAAAAACAGCCAGTGCCATTGGCTGATCTATCGTACCAAATTTTGTTTCGCGGGTTAAGGGCTGGTATAAATATTTATTTTGCGAAATATTTCCCAAAAAACTCAACTGCCATTTTTGAGAAACATCATAATTTATGTTCGTCTGAATATCGGCAAATGTTGGGGTATAATTGGTCTGTGTATCCTGACTGTTGACCAGCAGACTATTGTTGCGATAACGGACGCCTGTAACTGCAGACCATTTTTTATTTTTAGAAACTGCATCAAAAGAAATGCTTCCGCCAAGAAAACTTGCTTCGAGAGAAGCCCCAAATTGTGTGGGTTTTCTATAACTTATATCTAAAACCGAAGAAAGTTTATCTCCAAATTTTGACTGAAATCCTCCGGCAGAAAAATCAATATTCTGTACCAAATCTGTATTCGTAAAACTTAATCCCTCCTGTTGTCCGGAGCGGATTAAAAATGGACGATAGACTTCTATTTCATTTACGTAAACCAGATTTTCATCATAATTCCCTCCACGAACCGCATATTGCGTACTTAATTCGTTGTTCGAATTCACTCCAGGCAATGTTTTCAGAACATTTTCTATACCGGCATTTGCTCCCGGCATTTTTTTTATGGTACTCTGATCAATAACCGTAATACCCTGAACACGTTTTTTGTTTTTAGAAGACACAAAAACCTCTCCCATCTGTTCTTCAGAAGTGCTCATTACTGGATTAAAAACAAACGTTTCGTAGGGTTTTAGATTTACCGTTAACGTCATCATTTTTAAAGAAATGTGCGTGAAAACCAAAACGACCTTTTTGTTTGATGGCACAAAAATATCAAAGTGTCCTTTAGCATTTGATTTTGCTGCTTTATCTCCCGTAGTAATATTTACATCGGCTACCGGACGGCTCTCACTGTCTAAAATTACCCCTTTCACGCGGGCACTCTGTGCAGATGCAGTATAACCAATCCATAAAAAAAGGAAAAAAAATAGTAATTTAAAATTATTCAAACGCCTGGATTTTATTTTTGTTGACTTCTAAAAAAATGAGTTTCAAAGATAGCAGAATTCCCCACATTATCAACTACTTCAATTTTTAAATCATTAGCGCCTTCAGCGATTATGCTATCATCAAAAGTATGTGTTATTTTTCTCGTTTTATTATCATATTCAAACAAAATCCAGTTTCCATTCAGATATCCGTTGTAAGATTTAACTCCTGATAAAGCATCCCCAATCGTAAACTGAATATTTTTAACACCCGTAATCCATTTATCCTGAATTACCTTATTGATTTTTATAACCGGAGCAATCGTATCCAAAACTAAACCGTACTGACCTAATGTTTTTGATTTTATTGTAAAAACATCATTTTTTCTGGTTGTAGCATTATAAATTTTACTGTTTCCGTTCAATCTTGCAATAAAAAGTTTATCTCTTAGATTTTCTGCATAAGTACTGTCTTTTATAGTAACTGTAAAATTTGAATGAACCGGAACAACATCTTCATGAATATAGATCCGATTATTCTTTACGTCAAAATTCAAATTAAAATCTTCATAAAATGTGTTCGCCGGAAAGAAAACTGACATGTTATCTTTTTCAAAATTCGAATCTTTGTCGTATCGGACAAAATATTTTCCTGTTACAGGCTCTTGATTTATGATTGGTGTTTCTGAGTCATATTCTATCGGAACCGTAACTGAGTTCAAATTTCCAAAATAGTCAGAAACTTCAATTCTGTAACTTGAAGCCAAATTAGGTTCTACAGGAATTACTCCATGAAGCGAATCTGTTTTAATAATACTCAGTGCAAAAGGCGTTTTCATAAACAACTTCTGCACACGCTGACCCGTTTTTTTATATCTTGGATAATCAATAAGGGCATTGATAAAACGCATTTCGTCAAAAGAATAAGTGTTAAACTGATAATTGTATTTAGGATCGCCGTTTAAAAAACCAGTAACATTAAAAACCCCGTTTCTGTTTTTAGAAACATCATCAAAATCGACAGCATTAATCCCAAAACCTATTTTACCGTTCGCTTTTACTTTACCCGCCAGATAGGTTCCGTCTTTTTGAAGTGAAAGATTTAGTAATAAAGGCTGCCTGGACTGATTAACCGTTGTGTTCTCTATCGGATAAACAAATAAACCGGAAATGGTTGGCTTTCTGTTATCTTTTAAATAATTATCAAATCCAAAAAACATAGGATTAATAACAAACTCTGTTTTCGTATCACGAAACTCAAAATGCAGATGCGGCCCTTCAGAAGAACCTGTATTACCCGAAAGCGCAATTAATTCACCTTTCGTAACAGGAAGTTCCTCCGGTTTTGGAAACATTTCGATTTCAAAGGACTTTTCTTTGTAGTGTGTTTTATGAATATAGTCCTGAATTGGGCCAACTGCTGTTTTCAAATGTCCATAAACAGAAGTATAACCATTTGGATGCGTAATATAGATACATTTACCGTTTCCAAAAGTCGAGATTTTTATTCGGGATACATAACCATCAGCAACAGCATATACATTAAGTCCTTCTCTCTGATTGGTTTTTAAATCAAATCCGGCATGAAAGTGATTAGGCCTCAACTCTCCAAAATTCCCTGAAAGCTGCATTGGAATATCCAGGGGTGACCGAAAATAATCTTTAGGATACTGAGTCTGTGCAAAAATAATATTGTAAGCAAATAAAAAAAATAAAGAAAATCTCATGAGTAACATTTTTGCTAAGATAAAAAAATAAGGTGCGAAAACCGAAGATAAAAGGTCCAAAAACACAATTCACTGAATTTCATCACTTTGCTTATTTTTAATGTAAAAAAATCGATAAAAAATTGCATTAATAAAAAGGAATACTAACTTTGTAGGATTAAGTAATGAATAGGATTTATAATGAGTGTAATTGCTGAAATAATTGATACTCTTGAATATAAAGTCGAAAAGCTTTTTGCGAAATCAAAGGCTTTAGAAAAAAACAATCAGGATTTACGATTAGAATTAAACAAAGCAGCGCAAATTATCCAGAAACAGTCTGAAGAAATTGAAGCTTTGAAGAAGCAATATGAAACACTTAAGATAGCCAATTCGTTGCTCGGCAGCGACAATAACAAGAGAGAGACAAAGCTTAAAATAAATTCATTAATTCGCGAAATTGATTACTGTATTGCACAACTATCAGATTAGTAAAATATGGACGGAAAACTTAAAATTAAAATATCAGTTGCAGACCGGGTTTATCCCTTAACGGTTGAGCCTGCTCAGGAAGAAGGACTTAGAAGTGCTTCTAAAAAAATTGATGCTATGATTAAGCAATTCGAAGAAAATTACGCAGTTCGCGATAAACAAGATGTATTGGCTATGTGTGCCCTGCAATTTGCATCACAGGTAGAACAAAAACAGATTGATAATACTAATGATGGACTTGAAACCATCGAAAGGATTAAAAGATTAAATTTGCTATTAGATCAATATCTCGAAAATTAACGTTCTTTACATAAACTAAGATACTGCCTACATTAGTTCACAATTGGTAAACTCAACACTAACAAATTAGAATGAGCAAATCGTCGCTACTATAGTATGCCCAGCTTTGACCGGGAAACTTGAACAGTGAGTTAGCTCAAAACTTGTCTTTACGAGTTTATTCAAGCAATTAATGTAGGCTTTTTTTATATATAAACCCTAACAAACATGGACATCATAACGATCATTATTGGTATTGTAGGTATTGCAGCAGGTTTTGCAATAGCTAAAATTATCGAGAAAAGTAATATTTCTAACCTAATTAAAAACGCAAAAAAAGAAGCAGCTTCAATCTTAAAAGACGCTAATTTAGAAGCAGAAAACATTAAAAAAGACAAAATTCTTCAGGCAAAAGAAAAGTTCATCGAATTAAAAGCAGAGCACGAACAGGTAATTCTGGCAAGAGATAAAAAAGTAGCTGAAGTTGAAAAAAGAGTTCGCGATAAAGAATCCCAGGTTTCAAATGAATTAGCTAAAGCTAAAAAAGTAAACGATGATTTTGAAGCCAAAACTCAGGAATACAATAACAAGATTGAACTCTTAGATAAAAAACAGACTGAAGTTGACAAACTACACAAAAGTCAGTTACAGCAACTGGAAGTGATTTCAGGACTTTCTGCAGAAGAAGCGAAAGAACAATTGGTAGAGGGATTAAAAGCCGAAGCTAAAAGCAAAGCTATGTCTCACATTCAGGAAACTATTGAAGAGGCAAAACTTACAGCTCAACAGGAAGCTAAAAAAATCATCATCAATACAATTCAAAGAGTTGGAACTGAAGAAGCGGTTGAAAATTGTGTGTCAGTATTCAACATTGAGTCTGATGATGTTAAGGGTAGAATCATTGGTCGTGAAGGACGCAACATTAGAGCTCTTGAGGCCGCAACAGGAGTAGAAATCATTGTTGATGACACACCTGAAGCTATTATTCTTTCATGCTTCGATCCTGTCCGCAGGGAGATTGCACGTTTGTCATTGCACAAACTTGTGACTGACGGACGTATTCACCCGGCAAGAATTGAAGAAGTTGTTGCTAAAACTGCAAAACAAATTGATGACGAAATTATCGAAGTGGGTAAACGTACTGTAATCGATTTAGGGATTCACGGATTGCACCCTGAATTAATCAAAGTGGTTGGTCGAATGAAATACCGTTCTTCTTACGGACAAAACTTACTACAACACTCGAGAGAAGTTTCTAAGCTTTGTGGCATTATGGCTGCAGAATTAGGTTTGAATGTAAAATTAGCCAAAAGAGCTGGTTTGCTTCATGATATTGGTAAAGTTCCGGATACTGAAAGTGATCTTCCTCACGCTTTGCTAGGTATGCAATGGGCTGAGAAATACGGTGAAAAAGAAGAAGTTTGCAACGCAATTGGGGCACACCATGATGAGATTGAAATGAAATCACTACTATCTCCAATTATTCAGGTGTGTGATGCGATTTCAGGAGCAAGACCGGGAGCAAGACGTCAGGTTCTGGATTCATACATACAGCGTCTGAAAGATCTCGAAGATGTGGCTTACGGGTTCAGCGGTGTTAAAAATGCTTACGCAATTCAGGCCGGAAGAGAACTTCGTGTAATTGTAGAGAGCGAAAAAGTTTCTGATGATAATGCAGCAAATTTATCTTTCGAAATTTCACAGAAAATCCAAACTGAAATGACTTATCCGGGTCAGGTAAAAGTGACCGTTATACGTGAAACCAGAGCCGTTAATATTGCTAAATAAGTTTCTCAAAAATATTTCCATAAAAAAACTTCTCAGCAACGGGAAGTTTTTTTTATTGTTAATTTATACGTTTACACATATTAACCCACCGTCAGTTCGAGCAGAGTTGAGATGCATTACTGGTTCTCGACTCCGCTCGAACTGACAAACACAAATAAACTAATAATGTCTCTAAAACGTATTAAAACACTATTATCTTCTGGGATGAAAAGTATGCATTACTTCTTTTAGAAAACTTCTGTCCAAATGAACATAGATTTCCGTTGTTGTTATAGATTCATGTCCAAGCATTAATTGAATTGAACGTAAATCGGCACCGTTTTCTAACAGATGTGTGGCAAAAGAGTGCCTTAAAGTATGCGGACTGATATTTTTATTCAAACCTGTTTTTACCGCTAAATCTTTAATAATAGTAAAAATCATAGCACGTGTTAATTGACTTCCTCTGCGATTTAAAAACAAGGTATCTTCGTGGCCTTTTTTGACATTCAAATGAGTTCGTATATCCTTACGATAAATTTCAATATATTTTTGCGTTAAGCCGCCAATAGGCACGAAACGTTCTTTGTTTCCTTTTCCGGTAATTTTAATAAAACCTTCGTCAAAAAACAGATCTGAAACTTTTAAAGAAATCAATTCAGAAACACGAAGCCCGCAGCCGTATAAAGTTTCAAGCATCGCCCTGTTTCTTTCCCCTTCATTTGAACTTAAATCGATAGCTGCTATCAAACTATCAATTTCTTCAACCGATAACGTATCAGGCAATTTACGCCCTGTTTTTGGTGTTTCGATCAGTTCCATCGGATTATCTGTGCGGTAATCTTCAAAAACCAAATAATTAAAAAAGCTTTTTAAGCCCGAAATAATCCTGGCCTGTGACCTTGGATTAACTTCTTTTGAAACCGAATAAATAAATTGCTGAACCGTTTCATCTGAAATTTTTATTGGAGAAATATCTATTTGATTAGTTTCTAAAAAAAGATAAAATCGCTCAATATCGAAACCATAATTCTCGATTGTATTTTTAGACAAACCACGCTCTATTCGCAAATAAGACTGATAATCTTTTATATAATTTTTCCAATTCATATTCACAAAGTAACATATTTTTTGAGCATAAAAAAACCTTCCGGTTAGGGAAGGTTTTAAAATATAAATATTTTCTTTTATTAGAAATGTAAAGCAAATCCAACATTGAATTGAAGAAAACTTTCAGCAATTTCATCATCAGTAGTAACATTGTAACGGATACCTGGCTCAATAGAAACGTTTGGCCCTAAAAAGATAGCATATCCACCTTGTAAACCTACAAAAGAAGGATTATCATCAGCATCTTTAATACTAACTCCAGTATAAGAAAGCTCTACTGGGATTTTGTTTATTACATAATATTTTGCTCCAATTTTGTATGAGAAAATACTACTGTCAAAACCATCATCTCCATATCCTAGACCAAGTTTAATAGCTAAGTTATCAGCTACAAAATATCCACCTTCAGCACCAACATTCCAAGCAGTTTCACCATCTACAGATGTTAAAGAGAAGGCTGTGTTTCCTGTACCAGCACCAAAAGCAGTATTTGCTTCAATTAACCATTTTCCTTTTGCTGTTTGTTCTTGCGCATTAGCGAATCCAAATGCCATAACTGCGATTGCAGATAAAATAATTTTTTTCATTTTTTTTGATAAATTAATGATTATTTAGTAGGACAAATCTATGTGAATTATTAGTACCAAACCAAATTAAAATATCAAATAATCATTGAATTATGTTTAAAAAATCTTGTTAATACAAACAAAAAACTTAAAATCAAATGTTTACATTTTTAAAAATCACTAAAAACCGTTAGATAAAAAATTATTTAATTATTAGTAAAATTCTTTCTTATCTAAATATATAAGGACTGTTTCTTGTTAAATTTTTAAATTAAAAAATGGAAATATTGAAACTACAATCAACAATAATTATAACTAAAATGAGTTTTCATACATGTTACTTTGTAACAATCTAAATCTTAAAATTAACATTATGAAAAAACTATTTTTAGCAGTGGTTTTGTTTTTTGCAACAGCTGCATCCATTCAGGCACAATTATTAAAAATCGGGGTTAAAGCCGGGGTTAACTTTGCTAACCAGACAGGAGATGCCTTTGACGCTCCTAACGTTGACAAAGAAGGTATCACAAGTTATCATGCCGGTTTAGTAGCCGAAATCAAATTACTGGATAAGTTTTCTGTGCAGCCTGAGCTTTTATATTCAACTGTGGGTGCAAAATATAAAATTGACGAGGTAAGCGAGGATATTAAAAATGAATTAGGCTACTTATCTATCCCTGTAATGGCTAAATTTTATTTAACAGATTCTTTTAGTCTTGAAGTAGGTCCTCAGGCTTCCTTTTTATTAAGTGAAAAAGACGATGTAGAGTTGGGAGATGCAGAAACTTTCGAATTTGGTCTTAATGCCGGATTAGGATTTAAGATAACAGAAAACTTTTTTATTCAGGGTCGTTATGGTTTAGGATTAACTGAAGCTTCAAAAAATGCAGATGTTAAAAACTCAACTATCCAATTGTCTGCCGGATTTATGTTCTAAAAAATAATATCACATCTTTTATTAAAACCGTTCTGTTTATTCAGAGCGGTTTTTTATTTTTACACAGTTCAATGGCAATTGCAAAATTCAATGCCAATTGCAATGTCAAAATTAATCCATTAAAGTAAAAAATAAATCATAAATGAAAATCGCTATAATTAACGGTCCAAATTTAAATCTGTTAGGGAAACGTGAACCTGAAGTGTACGGAAGCCAGACGTTTGAAGATTATTTTGAAACGCTGAAACAAAAATTTCCAGGCGTTGAACTTTCTTATTATCAAAGCAACATTGAAGGCGAACTGATTGGAAAGATTCAGGAAGTAGGTTTTACATTCGACGGAATTATTTTGAATGCCGGTGCTTATACGCATACTTCAATTGGTTTGGGCGATGCTATGAAAGCTGTAACCACTCCGGTTATTGAAGTTCATATCTCGAATACTTATGCCCGCGAAAGCTTCAGGCATCAATCGTATTTATCCGGAAACGCAAAAGGGGTAATTTTAGGCTTCGGATTAAAAAGCTATGAACTGGCTATTCAGTCTTTTTTGTAAATATTTGACCTGAACTAAAATTTCAAATTCTCTCGCAGATTTTGCAGATCAGGCTGATCCTATAGAACTTCAAAAAAATCTGCACAATTTGCCAAATCTGCGGGAAATAAATAGTAAGTCTTTCTATGTGCAACTTGCCGGCAACAGATAGTTCATCCGGAACATATTATTTACAATTTAACAAATTATTAATAAGCTCAGATTCAGGTTATTCTATTTTTGTAAGATAATCCACTTACATGAAAAACTTTATTTTATCTGCCTTTTTATTTTTTTCAATTACAAATTTTGCCCAAATCAAAGGAACCATAACCGATGAAAAAGGAAATCCATTGCCGTTTGTTTCTGTCTTTGAAGAGAACACGTATTTCGGAACAACATCAAATGAACAGGGGAAATATCAATTGAATGTAAAAGAACCGGGCAAAAACAAAATCATTTTTCAGTATCTGGGGTTCAAAACCCAAAAACTTTCTGTCTCTTCGGGTTCAAACACCGTAACTCTCGACGTGAAAATGGCTGAAGAGAGTTTTACTTTAAACGAAGTCGTTATTGACCCCAAAAAGAATCCTGCAAATGCAATCATAAAAAATGCAATTGCCAATAAAAAACAAAACTCAAATAAAACAGGACGCTACACTGCCGACTTTTATTCGAAAGGAATGTTTAAAGTAAAAGATCTTCCTAAAAAAATCCTGGGGCAAAAAGTCGATCTTGGTGAAGATATGGCATCTAATTTAGATTCAACCGGAACAGGGATTTTATATCTTTCTGAGACCATTTCGCAAGTCACTTTCGAAAAGCCGGATAAGTTAAAAGAGAAAATAATTGCTTCCAAAATCTCCGGAAACAACAGAGGTTACAGTTATAATACTGCAGCCTTATCCACTTATGATTTTTATGACAACACCTTAGATTTCGACATAAAACTCATCTCCCCTATTGCCGACAACGCATTGAGTTATTACAATTACAAACTCGAAGGCACTTTTTATGACGACAATAGTCACCAGATTAATAAAATCAAAGTAATCCCTAAACGCGATAAAGAACCTGTTTTTGAAGGTTACATTTATATCGTTGACGATAGTTTTGCCATTTACGCAATAGATTTGGACATCAGAGGTTATCGAATGAAAAATGAGTTTACCGAAGTAATGAGCTTAAAACAGAGTTTCAGTTATAATTCTGCCAATAAAATCTGGGCTAAAAATGCACAGACGCTTTCTTTTACTGCAGGCTTTTTTGGAATAAAGTTCTCCGGAAATTTTAATTATGTATATTCTAATTACGAATTTCCAATCTCCTTCGAAAAGAATACTTTTGGAAATGAAATTGTTGCTTTCGAAGCTAGTGCCAATCAAAAAAATGATGCCTTTTGGAATGAAATCCGTCCAATTCCGTTAACCATCGAAGAAAGTACTGATTATATCAAAAAAGACAGTTTACTTACCATTCGTAAATCACGAAAATACACAGATTCAATTGATGCTAAAAACAACAAATTCAAAATTTGGGATATTTTAATGGGCTATGATTACAAAAACACATTCAAAAAATATTCATTTGATTACAAAGGCCTGCTGAATATTGCGTCTTTAAGCTTCAATACGGTTCAGGGTTTCAATTTTGATTCTGGCTTTTCATTCAGAAAATGGAATGAAGAGGAAGGAAAAAGCACCTCGATAGGCACGACTTTTAATTACGGTTTTTCAGATGAGCGTTTTAGGATTACGGGAGAATTCAGCCATCGTTTTAATACGATCAATTATGCCACAATTTGGGGTTCCGGTGGTGTAAAAACGATGCAATTTAGTAATTCGCAACCCATAACTAAGCTTGTCAATTCTATTAGTTCCTTATTCTTTAAAGACAATTATATGAAATTGTACAATTTAGAATTCGCGCAAATCAATTACGGTCAGGATATCGCTAACGGAGTTAATCTGACCGGACAAATTGGTTACGAACAGCGAAAACCATTGCTCAATACTACTGATTATTCTTTTTTCAAAAAAGATGATTTTTATACATCCAATAATCCTTTAGCCCCGAATGATTACACCGCTTCTGCTTTTCAGACCCATCATTTCTTTAAAACACTAATCACTAGCCGAATTAATTTCGGAAATAAATACATTTCAAGACCAGATGGAAGATATAATTTCAAAAATGACAAATACCCAACCGTTTATTTAGCATTTGAAAAAGCCTTTGCTGCAAGTGGGAAAAAATATGAATTTGAAAGAATTGGCGCTTCGGTTCAATATGATTTGGCATTGGGAAATAAAGGAATTCTGGGCACAAATTTCAGAGCCGGAAAATTCTTCAATGCTGAAAATATTGCTTTTATGGATTACAGGCATTTCAACGGAAATCAGACCCACATTGGCACAACAGATCGCTATCTGAATGTTTTCAATTTAATGCCTTATTATTCGAACAGCACCAACGACAGTTATTTTGAAATGCATCTGGAACACAATGACCTTGGATTTGTAACCAATAAAATTCCGCTGATCAGCCTTCTAAAATCAACCATGAATATCGGTTTTCATTCATTAGCAATTCCAGATAGAAAACCGTATTCTGAATTCACAATTGGTTTAGATAATCTTGGTTTCGGGAAATTTAAATTGTTCCGCGTTGACTATGTTCATTCTTATCAGGGCGGCGTTCAGCAAAACGGTGTTGTGTTTGGACTGAAGATTTTAAATGTATTAAACTAGACTCCACATGTATATACACAATATTGTCATTTCGACGAAAGGAGAAATCACTGAGGGAGAGAAATTTTAAGGGTACTGATAATATAACCTACTTTTATACGAAGTAACAAAAATTTACCCATTTTAAAACTAATTTATGCTCAATCCTCAAGAAGGTTTTCATACTTACTATGTTTATATCTTAACCAATAAAAATCGTTCTACTTTTTATATTGGAGTTACTAACAATTTAAAACTTAGACTTCAACAACATAAAGATAATTTAGAAATAGAAAACAAAACTTTTGCATCAAAATACGGTATAGAATTTTTAGTTTATTATGAAAAGTTTGTTTGGATTGAAGAAGCAATAGCCCGAGAAAAAGAAATAAAAAAATGGAGAAGAGATAAAAAACTATCTTTAATTCAAATATTTAATCCTGAATTTGAATTTTTAAATTATCATTTTGAATAAAAGAAGATTCTATGTCTCCCCCTCAGTGACTTCTCCTTTCGTCGAAGTGACAAAAATTACTCATAACCTTTTTGCCGTTTTGAGATTTTTCTCCTTTAAACCTTTTTCAATGATAATCATCCGGTTCAATATGAATCAGAACATTTCCAAGCTGCGGAATTTCTTCTTTTAATTTATCCTGCAACCTATGAGATAAATCATGTCCTTCCTTAACGGAAATTTTTGCAGAAACAATGGCATGAAGATCCACATAATAACGCATTCCTGCTTTGCGGATATAACATTTCTCGGTTCCAAGAATTCCCGGGACTTTCAAAGCAACAATCCGAATCTCTTCAACTAAATCATCGTTTAGGTTTTCATCCATAATTTCACCGAGAGCCGGCCGGAAAATTTTATAGCTGTTATAAAGAATAAAACAGGCTGCAAAAAGTGCTGCCCAATCGTCTGCAGACTCGTATCCTTTTCCCATACACAACGCAAATGAAATTCCGATAAACGCTGCTACAGAGGTTACAGCATCACTTCTATGATGCCATGCATCTGCCGCCAGAGAAGTACTTTTAGTCTGTTTACTTCGTTTCATTAATAATCTAAAAGAGTATTCTTTCCAGATTATAATGGCACCTAAAATGTATAAAGTCCATGATTTTGGTAAATCATGGGAAGTATTAATATTGGCAATACTTTCATAACCAATAATTGTTGCTGAAGTAATTAAAAACCCAACTACCAAGAACGTTATCAGCGGTTCTGCCCTTCCATGCCCGTACGGGTGATTTTCATCTGCAGGTTTATTCGAATATTTGATTCCGAACAAAACCAAAAATGAAGAAAATATATCGGTAGTCGATTCGATAGCATCTGCAATCAGGGCATAAGAATTGCCAAAAAAACCTGCGAAGCCTTTTATGAGGGCTAAGCAGGTGTTTCCGGCTATACTAAAGTATGTAGCTTTTATCGCTTTTTGTTCATTTGTCATTCAGACTTTTTTTTCTGCCACGAATTTCACAAATTACACGAAGATTATCTTTGCGTTTTATTTCACTAATTTTTAAAACAAATTCGTGTAATTGAATGCTAAAAAATTAAAAAATTAGTGCAATACGTGAATTGCTTCGCTCGTTCTCTATCGCTCGGTCGTGGCTAACTTTTATGCTCTCACAATTTTTGCGCCGATTGCTCTTAAACGCTCATCGATACGCTCATATCCGCGGTCAATTTGTTCAATGTTTTGAATTGTGCTTGTCCCTTTTGCTGAAAGCGCCGCAATCAATAATGAGATTCCTGCACGAATATCAGGAGAAGACATGGTAGTTGCCTTTAGTTGCGATTCAAAATTATGTCCCATAACCACAGCTCTGTGCGGATCACATAACATGATTTTTGCGCCCATATCGATTAATTTATCCACGAAAAACAAACGGCTTTCGAACATTTTCTGGTGAATCAACACATCTCCTTTTGCCTGCGTAGCCACAACCAAAACAATACTTAATAAGTCAGGAGTAAAACCTGGCCATGGTGCATCGGCAATTGTTAAGATTGATCCGTCAATATCTGTTTTTACTTCATATCCGTCTTTGTGAGCAGGAATGTAAATATCGTCATTACGTCTTTCAATTGTAATTCCAAGTTTTCTGAAAGTATTCGGAATCAAACCTAGATTTTCCCAGCTTACATTCTTGATCGTGATTTCGCTTTTTGTCATAGCCGCAAGACCAATCCATGAACCGATTTCGATCATATCAGGAAGAATTCTATGCTCACATCCGCCAAGACTATCAACTCCTTCAATTGTTAATAAGTTTGAACCTAATCCGGTGATTTTTGCACCCATAGAATTAAGCATTTTACATAACTGCTGTAAATATGGCTCGCAGGCAGCATTGTAAACTGTCGTTTTTCCTTTAGCCAGAACAGCAGCCATTACAATATTTGCTGTCCCCGTTACAGATGCCTCGTCTAAAAGCATATCTGTTCCCTGAAGACCTTCTTCAGGAGTTTCTACTCCGTAAAAGTGATCTTCTCTATTGTATCTGAATTTTGCTCCAAGGTTAATAAAACCTTCAAAGTGTGTATCTAATCTTCGACGTCCAATTTTATCCCCGCCCGGTTTTGGAATATATCCTTTCCCGAAACGTGCCAAAAGCGGCCCAACAATCATAATAGAACCACGAAGTGCACCGCCTTCTTTTTTGAAAGCTTCCGTTTCTAAATATCCAACATTCACCTCATCGGCCTGAAACGTAATCGAACCCGGCTCATTGCGTTGGATTTTCACCCCTAAATTACCCAGCAAAGTTATTAATTTATTGATGTCTATAATATCAGGAATGTTATTGATTTTTACTTTCTCTCCTGTCAGAAGCACAGCACATAAGATTTGTAATGCCTCATTTTTTGCTCCTTGCGGAGTGATTTCCCCTTTTAAAGGAGTTCCTCCTTCGATTTTAAAAATTCCCATAGATTTTTTTTAAGTTTCTAAGATTCTAAGGTTCTGAGATTCTAAGATTGCAAGCTTCTTAGTCAAAAAACTTAGCAACTTAGCAGCTTAGCCACTTAGCCGCTCTTTTATTTCTGATTGTTATTTTTTTGAAAAGGTTTTTTACCTCCTTTGTTGTTTTTATTGTTCTGGATTTTTGGCTGTCCGGGCTGTGAGGTTTTATTTGACATACGTTTGTTGGTACGCATTAAATCAGTTGTATTTAAAAGCTCCTCTGTGCTTTGCAATAAATTGATTTTTCCTCCTGACAACTCATATAAATGCTCAAAGATAACGTCATCTTTTACAGTGTCTTTGTTCCAGCTTAAAAAAGATTTTTTCATGTGATTGGCAATCACCATTACCAAAGCATTTTTCATTTCGCCTTCCTCCCACTTATTAGCAACATCAATCATATATTTAATGTTGTTACCGTAAAACCTGTACTTTGGGAAGTTTTGCGGATACTGCAAAGCGTCGGGCTTTAGCTGTAATACATCACGGGACGGAATTGGATATGGGGATTCTACATTTAGTTTAAAATCAGACATTATGAAGAGCTGATCCCATAATTTATGCTGAAAATCAGGCACATCACGCAAATGCGGATTCAAACCTCCCATTACCTGAATGATGTATTTTGCAGCTTTGTTGCGTATTTCATCATCTTCAATCATAGTCGCCTGATCAATCAGCTTTTGCAAATGACGACCATATTCCGGAATAAGTAAACGCTGTCTTTCAGAATTGTATTCTAAATTGAAAACAACGTCGTTTGCGTTTTCTTTTTTATATTTTTCGATCATAATTATAATGAAACTATACCTTCTATCGTAGAAACCTCCTTGTATTTGCCAATTACCTCATCAGCACTATTCATTGTTACATCTATAGAAACACTGGTAAATTTACCTGTTTTAGATTTTGTTGTTTTGATAACCGCGCCCATCCTGTCAAACGCTTTTTCAACCCGCTCCACATTATCAGCTACTGAAGGCACTATAAATTTATACAAATATTCTGCAGGCCAGGTGTTTGAATTGTCCAGCTCAACCTTTAGTCTTTCGTAAAATTCGGCGGTGTTTTTTTCTTTATCGTTTTCCATTCCTAATTAAAAATAAACGCAAATATACGGTTTTGGTTTCTGATTTTGGATTTTTTTCAACGACAAACTTCTTATTATTTTCTATTATCAAATAATTCAAAAACAAAACCCATATCTTTTCTTTTAGTCCGCATTTGAGGCAGTATGCTTTTTGTGCCGTGGTCCAACATAAAAGGTAAGCCAAAACAGAAACTAATGTCTGCAAAATTGCGAAATCATTCGCTTCAGGCAAAATAATCTTTCAAATACCAATAACTTTAGGTAAATTTGCGCTTTATTTTACGAAAGTGCAAAAAGAAATCATAGTTCTCCTTGGAGGTCCTGGCACAGGAAAATCTACGTTAATAAACGAATTAGTAGCTCGTGGCTACTGCTGTTACCCTGAAATTTCCAGAAAAGTTACACTTGAAGCGCAACAACGTGGTATTGACCAATTGTTTTTGGAACAGCCTTTATTGTTTAGCGAAATGTTGCTTGAAGGCCGCATTCAGCAATTCAAAAGCGCATTGAAAGAGCCTGAAAGTGTAGTTTTTATCGACCGCGGAATTCCGGATGTTGTAGCATACATGGATTATATTGGTGATGCATATCCTGAACATTTTACCAAAGCCTGCGAAGATTTTAAATATTCCAAAACATTTATTCTGCCACCCTGGGAAGAAATTTACGAAAGCGATACTGAACGTTACGAGAATTTTGAACAGGCACTGAAAATACAAAAACATCTTATCGAGACCTATAAAAAATACGGCTACGATTTAATTGAAGTCCCCAAAGACACAGTTGAAAACAGAATTCTTTATATATTAGACAAAATTTAGCAGGGAGTTTTAAAGTTGTAAAACTAGAAACTGATTTCTAAATTTTAAACTTTAATACTTTTGCCATGCAGGAAGCACAGGATATTCTTTTAAAATACTGGAAACATACCCGTTTCCGGCCGCTCCAAAAAGAGATTATTGATTCGGTTTTAGAAGGTCAGGATACTTTTGCACTGCTGCCAACCGGAGGCGGAAAATCGATTTGTTTTCAGGTTCCCGCAATGATGCAGGCAGGAATTTGTCTTGTAGTTTCGCCTTTGATTGCCTTGATGAAAGATCAGGTTGCGAATCTTCAAAAACGAGACATTAAAGCCATTGCACTTACAGGCGGAATTCATACCGAAGAAATCATCGATCTTCTTGACAACTGCCAACACGGAAACTACAAGTTTTTATATCTATCTCCTGAACGTTTACAATCTGACTGGATTTTGGAACGAATTAAAAATCTTCCCATAAATCTGATTGCTATTGACGAAGCCCATTGTGTCTCGCAATGGGGACACGATTTTCGCCCTGCTTACCTGAAGATTTCAGAACTTAAAAAATATTTTTCAAAAATTCCGTTTTTGGCTTTGACAGCAACTGCAACTCCAAGAGTAGTTGAAGATATTAAAACCGAACTGGGTTTAAAAGAGCCAAATTTTTTCCAACAGTCTTTCGAAAGAAAAAATATCGCGTACATGGTTTTTGAAATAGAAGACAAATTGTACCGGGTTGAGCAAATTTTAAAGAAAAATCCACAGCCTTCCATTATATATGTCCGAAACAGAAAATCCTGCCTCAATATTTCAACACAGTTACAATCATTAGGATTTCGGGCAACTTATTATCACGGCGGACTTTCAGCAAAAGAAAAAGACAAAAATATGCAGCTGTGGATGTCTGAACAGGCGCAGGTTATTGTTGCCACGAATGCATTTGGAATGGGAATTGACAAAGACAATGTAAAAACGGTCATCCATACACAATTGCCTGAAAACTTAGAAAATTATTACCAGGAATCCGGAAGAGCCGGACGCAATGGAGAAAAAGCTTTTTCGATTTTGCTATATAATAATTCAGATGCAAATCAGACAGAACAGCAGTTTTTAAGTGTTTTGCCGGACAAAAAGTTTCTTAAAACCATGTATGTTAAATTGTGCAATTATTTTCAGATTGCTTATGGTGAAGGATTAGATGATTCTTTTTCTTTTAAACTGAATCATTTTTGTAATAAATACGACTTTCCTACTTTAAAGACCTATAATTCTTTACAGTTTTTAAACCAACAGGGAATCATTACCCTTTCTCAGGAGTTTTCGGAGAAGATTACATTGCAGTTTTTAATCGAATCGAAAGAAGTAATAAGATACATGAGCCTCAATCCAAATGATGAAGAAATCATTTTGGCGATTTTAAGGACCTATCCGGGAATTTACGAAATGAAAACACCTTTTAACCTTTCGTTGATTGCCAAAAAATCAAATCATACCGAAAAAGAGGTTACTGCAGTCCTGGAAAAGCTAAGAGAAAAAGAAATCATTGAATACAAATCAAAAAATAATGATGCGACCATATTGTTTAATGAAATCCGGGAAGATGAGCTTACAATAAACAGAGTTTCAAAATATCTTGAAAAACAGAATCAGCTAAAAAAAGACCAGTTGCTGTCTGTTTTACATTATATAAAGGAAAACAAAACCTGCAAAAACAGGTTGGTTTTAGATTATTTTGGAGAAGAAACTAACGAAAACTGTGGCATATGCTCCTATTGCATTACCAAAAAAGGAAAAATCACCGAAGCCGATTCGATTGCTGATAAAATCCTGCACTTATTGAAAACAACTGCATTAACTTCGCGCGAAATTCAGAATCAGATTAAACTGGACACAAAAGATGTTTTAGCCGCAATTCAGGAATTATTAGAAAACAATCATATCGTAATTTTAGCGAACAATAAATACACTTTAAAAACCTAATGGAAAAACTACGAATTATATTTATGGGAACTCCGGAGTTTGCAGTTGGCATTCTGGACACCATTCTTAAAAACAATTATGAAGTTGTCGGTGTTATTACAGCAGCAGACAAACCGGCGGGACGCGGACAAAAAATAAAATATTCAGCAGTAAAAGAGTATGCACTGGCAAACAACCTGACTTTATTGCAGCCAGCTAATTTAAAAGACGAAGGTTTTTTAGCAGAGTTAAAAGCTTTAAACGCCAATTTACAAATAGTAGTTGCTTTCAGAATGCTCCCTAAGGTAGTCTGGGAAATGCCTGCTTTAGGAACTTTTAACCTTCATGCATCATTATTACCCAATTATCGAGGTGCTGCACCAATAAACTGGGCAATCATTAATGGAGAAACCAAGACTGGCGTTACAACATTTTTCATTGATGATAAAATCGATACCGGAGCAATGATCTTAAATTCGGAAATTGCCATCCAACCGGAAGAAAGTGCAGGTCAGCTACATGATCGTTTAATGCTGTTAGGGAGCGCAACTGTCATTGACACCTTAAAAGTGATTGAAGACGGAAATGTAAACACTACAATTCAGGAAGACAATGACAATATAAAAACAGCATACAAATTAAACAAAGAAAACTGTAAAATAGACTGGTCAAAATCCGGAATCGAAATAAATAATCTGATCCGTGGATTAAGTCCGTATCCTGCTTCCTGGTGTTTCTTAAAAGACAAAAACGAAGAATTAAGCATCAAGATATACGAAGCGAAATTAATTTTAGAAGCACATTCACACCAAACCGGAAAATTGATTTCGAATAAAAAAGAGCTTAAAGTTGCCGTCGAAAATGGATTTATATTATTATTGAGTTTACAATTACCGGGAAAAAAGAGAATGCAGGCAGCAGAATTATTAAACGGGATAACTTTTTCTGATGATGCTAAAGTTTATTAAAGCCAATAAAACAGAGGTTTATAGGACTTTTTAGTGGTGAAAGGATTTGTTTTATGAACAAAAAAAACAAGTTATTAACATTTTTTGCTAAATTTAAAGAAAACACTTGCAAGGAACGGATTTCCTACTAAATTTGTGTATTAACAATTTTTTTTAACCAACAATTAATAACTAATTATTATGAACAAATCAGAATTAATCGATGCTATCGCTGCTGATGCAGGAATTACAAAAGCTGCGGCAAAATTAGCTTTAGAATCTTTTTTAGGTAATGTAGGTACTACTTTAAAAAAAGGTGGAAGAATTTCATTAGTAGGATTTGGATCGTGGTCAGTATCTGCAAGAGCTGCCAGAGACGGTAGAAACCCACAAACTGGAAAAACGATCAAAATTGCTGCCAAGAATGTTGTAAAGTTCAAAGCTGGAGCTGAATTAGAAGGAGCAGTAAACTAAAAGAAGAAAGTTCCCTAGACTTATAATATAACTGAAGCCCTCTTTTTTGAGGGTTTTTTTTTACGATTTAACGATTTTATTGGGTTTTTTAATATTTTATGATTAAATTTAATAAAAATTGTAGCCGTATGATTTCAGAAAAATTAAAAAAAGGACACCTGCTTATTGCCGAGCCTTCAATAATTGGAGATTTATCATTCAACAGATCGGTAATTTTATTAGCAGACCATAACAAAGAAGGATCAATAGGTTTTATCATTAATAAGCCGTTAAAATACACTATTAATGACTTAATACCTGATATTGAAGCGAATTTCAAAATATACAACGGAGGTCCTGTAGAACAGGATAATCTTTATTTCATTCACAACATTCCTGACTTAATTCCTAACAGCGTTGAAATCTCTAATGGGATATATTGGGGAGGAGATTTTGAATCGACCAAGGACTTAATAAACGAAGGATCTATTCACAAAAATAATATTCGTTTTTTCTTAGGTTACACGGGTTGGGACGAAAATCAGCTTGAGAATGAAATGCAGGGTAATTCATGGATTATAACCGATAACAGTTATAAAAACAAAATTATCGGAAAATCTACTACTCATTTTTGGAAAGAGCAGATCATTGAACTTGGAGGTGATTATCTTATTTGGTCAAATGCGCCTGAGAATCCATATCTGAATTAATTTTCAGAAATGGATTCATTAAGCTTTTGCACTAATATATGAGCAAAATCACCTGCAAACTCTTTTTTTCGGTATTTTGTTATCGATTGTATCCCAGTGATTACATTTGTCAGAAATAATTCATCCGCTTTTTGAAGATCAAATGGTGAAATTATTTCTTCTAATACTTCTATGCCTTCTATTTTCTTAGCTAAGGCTAAAATCTGCTTACGCATAATCCCATTTAAACAGCCCTCAGAAACAGGTGGAGTGATTAGTTTTTTGCCTGTAACCATAAATAAATTCCCCTGTAACACCTCGACAACATTCTTTACTTCATTAAGCAAGATACAATTATCTAAAGCATTTTCGTTTGCAAAAATACTTCCGGTCACATTTATCAATTTATTAGTTGTTTTAATCGATGATAATAATTGTCTGGCCACATAGAAGTCTTTATACAAATCAACTTCATACGGAGCCAAATTTAATGTATAAAAAGTGCTTTCAAGTGGGGTTGCGTGAATCAGATAGGACACAATATTTGTTTCTGGCAAATACAGTCCGCCATCATTTCTAAAAAATGTTATTCTAGCTCTTGCCGATGCGGCAATACCTTTTTGATTAACGAGATTTAAAACCTGCTCTTCAAAATATTCCATCGTAAAATTCATTGGGATCTCCATTCTCACCACACGCATAGAAGCCATTAACCTGAAATAATGGTCTTCGAGAAACAAAATCTTATTGTTTACTATTTTTAGTGTTTCAAAAACACCATCGCCATACAGAAATGCACGATTTTGAGTTAGTATATTTTCTTCGTTTGCGATGTTTCCGTTAAAATTGATCATAAAAAAACCCTGAATTTTTGTTCAGGGCAAATATAAGGCATAAAATAGATTTTTACTAAACAGAACCTATAAGATGTTTCAGGTCTGAAATCTGATTCTCCCACAATTGTTTAGCTTCACCTATTTCTTCTTTTTCAGCAAAATCGATCACCATCAATGACACATCTTTGGTTAATTCATCTACGAGGATATGCAATTCAAAGAAATATTCTGTATCCTTACTGGCCTCATCGACCCATTTGAATTTAACTTTTTCGCCGGTTTTTTTAGAAGCCAGACGTGCTTTTTCCTGCGAATCATTCCAGATAAAAGTAAAAAACTCCCCTCTTGAGTTTACATTATCTGCAAACCATTCTGACAAACCTGAGGGTGTTGAAATATATTGGTATAATAACTGTGGCGACGAATTGATTGGAAACTCTATTTCGTAACGTATTTTTGAATCCATGTGATGCATTTAATTTTTTGGAAATATAAGAATATCTGTCCAAAAAAAATGCATTTTTAAAAATATTTTTTTTTCTTTGTTTTATGCTTGTCTGCTTTAATATTATTTCTATCTTTGCACCCGCAATCACAAACTGATTCTGATTGCAGTCCAGGCGAGGTAGCTCAGTTGGTTAGAGCGCAGGATTCATAACCCTGAGGTCACGGGTTCAACTCCCGTCCTCGCTACAAAAGGCAAGGCCCTTAAACAGAAATGTTTAAGGGTTTTTTATTTACTTTTCATTTCAAAAGTACAAACTCTAAGTTGCTCGAGTGAGGAGCTCAAGTGAGGACATTAATCATTTACAGATACAATATTTGAATCTAAACATTTAGTCAGACAAAATTCCGAACTTACAAGATCATTCAAAACAACTTTCATTTAATCACTTCAAATCGCATAGTTCTACTTGAAATTCCATACTAAAAATTAGCGAAATTTGCTATCCTGAAATGAGAAATGTATGGATATAAAAGAAATTTTATAGTCTTTACGGAAAAACTTTTTTACTACAATAAGAGGTTATGAGTCACTAAAACGCCTTATTTTACACAAAAATACACAAATAGATAGTTTTAATTCTGCTTATTTAAGTACATTTGCACAAATAACAGCTTTTATGAAAATTTCAGCCCTTATCCCTCAAAATAAAATTATTGAACGTTTACGTTACGAGAACCCTTGGTGGGTAGTCCAAGAAATTCCAGAAGTATATCGTTCTATGTCAAAACGTTTATATTTTAATCTTTTTTATCCATTTGTTCTAGAGAAAGACATAAAAAGAGCAGTGGTATTAATGGGACCAAGGCGTGTGGGCAAAACTGTGATGATGTTTCACACTATCGATCAATTAATTCAAGAAAAAGTTAATCCGCAAAAGATATTTTTTATTGGTATCGATAACCCCATTTACATTAATTTAAGTTTACAAGATATATTAGATTTATGTACAGAAGCATTAAAAATTGCGAATCTCGAAGATTGCTACATTTTTTTTGATGAAATTCAATATCTTAAAGATTGGGAACGCCATCTAAAAGTCTTGGTAGATACTTACCCTAAAACAAAATTTATTGTATCGGGTTCAGCTGCAGCTGCCTTGCGTTGGCATAGTACTGAAAGTGGTGCAGGCAGATTTACAGATTTCATGCTGCCTCCATTAACTTTTCAGGAATTTATACATCTAAAAAACCGTTCGCATTTAATGGTAGAAGTCACCATTAAATACAATGAAAAAGATATATCGTACCAGCTAACTAATAATATAGACGAACTTAATAAAGAATTTGTAAATTATCTAAATTTTGGAGGTTACCCAGAAGTTGTATTATCTGAAAGAATACAAGGAGATATGGGAAGATATATAAAAAATGACATAGTTGATAAAGTATTGCTTCGAGATTTACCAAGTTTATATGGTATTAAAGATGTTCAAGAACTCAACCGTTTTTTCACTTATATTGCTTATAACACGGGCAACGAGTTTTCTTATGAAAGTATGTCAAAAGATAGTGGAATTCAAAAAGACACGTTGAAAAAATATTTAGAGTATTTGGAAGCAGCTTTTTTAATTAAAGTACTGAACAAGTTGGATATAAATGCTAAAAGATTAAAAAGAGTGACCAGTTTTAAAGTTTATCTAACAAATCCATCTTTGCGTACAGCCTTATTTTCTCCTATTTCAGAAAGTGATCAAGAAATGGGGAATATGGTAGAAACAGCTATACTTTCACAATGGATGCACAGGGAAAACCTGAATCTGAATTACGCAAGATGGAAGGACAGGAAAAATGGTGAAGTTGATTTGGTTTTACTAGATGACAAAAATTTCAAACCTGTTTGGGGTATCGAAATAAAATGGAGCAACCGCTATGTTGAAAAAACAAATGAATTAAATAGCATAATGCAATTCTGTGAAAAAAATAAATTATCCTGTGCTTTAGTAACCACAATTAATCAAGAAGGAAATAAAACTTTTCAAAATATTGAATTTACTTTTGTTCCATCAGCCCTATATGCTTATAATGTTGGCGTGAACACATTAAAGAAAAAAGGAAAAAATGAATACTTATAGAAAATTTTTGAAAATAAATTCATTTCAATCATACACTAATCTCCAAAATAATTAGAAATCTTTAAGCTCTCAAGTGAGGAACTTCAGTGAGAAAAACCCAAAAACAGCATAAAACGGAACTATCCCAAAATGTGTTCTTTTTAGAAAAAATTAAGATTGGTTACTTTTCAAATTAGTATATTTGGCACACTCTCTAATGTAAGACTGTTTTAACAGATAACAAATTATAAGCCTCGAATACATCGATGAAAAGTACCAGGTTCAGTTATATAATTATAATATTCCTGCTTCTCTTTATAAGAAGTACGGAGTCTCATAAATACCACTACCAAACTACGTCTCCTGAAAATCAATGTACTTATACTCCCGAAGAGATTTCTCAATTTGCCTCTTCAGATCTGGCTGCTAATGAACTGCAATTTCATTATACCGCGAAAAAGAAAATCAAGTACAGGGCAACAACTTTAGACAACAACACTTTAAAATCTCCTTATTACAGTAATTTTGTTAAGTTTAAACTCTGCAAAAGCAGATTAATTTACGGTATAGCTTCTATATACCAGATCCAGCGTCATACTTATCTTCATTTATATCAATTATTCTAGTTTAGAATAACGTTTGTATTTTTACAGAATGCAGTTTTTTTCAGGCTGCACAAAACTTTTTGCGTTTCACCTTGCGTAAAGAGCGGTCTGTGCTTATAAAAATACTTTGATCAGCCCGAAATTTTCTGAAAATATTTCGAAGCCTCCCATCTTTTTAAATCCAATTACAACTTTACAACTCCCTGTAGCTTCTATAAGGGAGAGAATCTATTTATTTACAATAATACCAAAATTCATCATGAATATTAAAAACAATTCATTTTTCATCTCTGTTTTATCACTATTTGTTTTAGTCTCGTGCGGTGATAAAGCCAAAAAAAATTCAGTTAAAATAAAATCTCTTCCTGTCTATAAAGTAACTTTAAAAGACACAATTGTATCGAGCCGCTTTGTTGCCGATGTGCACGCCAAAAACAATGTCGAAATTCATGCCCGCATTCCCGGAATACTTGATAAAGTGTATGTAAGCGAAGGCCAAAAAGTAAAAAAAGGCCAGCTTTTATTTAAAATAAGTGATGCAGAACTTCAAATACAACTCTTAAAAGCAGAAGCCATTTTCAAAAGCAGCAGGGCCGATTTGAGAATAGCAGCAGTAGAACTTGAACAAGCGCAAGCCCTATTCAATAAAAAAGTAATTGCCGACAAAGAACTCGAATTATCAAAAGCAAAGCATGAGGCAGCTTCTGCCAAAGTTGCACACGCTTCTGCAGAAAAAAAAGCCATAAACCAGCAGATCAGTTTTACCACAATAAGAGCACCATTTGATGGTACAATCGACCGGATTCCGTTTAAGGAAGGAAGTCTGGTTGAAAACGGCTCACTCCTTACCACCGTTTCACAACTGGATGATGTTTATGCTTATTTCTCCATTCCTGAGAATACTTATTTTCAGATGATGGAAGAAAAAACCCTTAATACACAAGGAGACATAACACTCGTATTACCAAACGGAATGGTTTATGGACAAAAGGGCGAACTTAAAACTGCAGATGGAGAAATCGACAGACAGACTGGATCTATTCAGTACAAAGCAAAATTTCGTAATCCCCAGGGATTTATCAAACACGGAACTTCCGGAAAACTGATTATCTCAGAGGCAAAAACCGATGCTATTATAATTCCGCAAAAGGCCGTTTTTTCTATTCAGGACAAACAATTCGTATTTCTGGTGAACAAACAAGGCATTGTAAAAATGACCAACGTTATCATTGGAAGCACTCTGGATGATGTATACATTCTAAACAAGGGTTTAAAAAACAATGATTTAATTGTGCAGGAAGGCATTCAGTCTTTACGCGACGGCGATAAAATAACGATTAAAGAAAAACAAAAAGCAACCCTGTAATTAGCATATATAAAAGATTTTACAATGATAGAAATGTTTATCAAAAGAAAAATATTATCATTAATCATCTCGGTTATGATAGTACTTTTAGGAATACTGGCATTGTTCCAGCTTCCTATCACACAGTTTCCGGATATTGTACCGCCTTCTGTAACGGTTACTGCAAAATATACGGGAGCAAATGCGGAGGTTTCTGCCAATGCTGTAGCGCTACCCTTAGAACGCGCCATAAACGGCGTACCCGGAATGACTTATATGTCAACGGTAACTTCAAATGATGGCTTAACGCTTATCCAGGTTTTCTTTGAAGTAGGTACTGACCCCGATTTGGCTGCCGTAAACGTGCAGAACCGAGTAACTACAATACTGGATGAACTTCCCGAAGAAGTAATTCGTGCCGGAGTAACTACAGAAAAAGAAGTAAACAGTATGCTGATGTACCTGAATATTACCAGTACCGATAAAACTCAGGATGAACAGTTTATATTCAATTTTACGGATATTAATATTCTTCAGGAATTAAAACGTATTGATGGTGTAGGCCGTGCCGAAATTATGGGACAGAAAGAATATTCGATGCGTGTCTGGCTGGATCCGCAAAAGATGCTTTCGTATAATATTTCAGCAAATGAAGTTATCAATTCCCTTCAAAAACAAAATATTTCCGCCGCTCCGGGTAAAGTGGGCGAAGGTTCCGGACAGCTTGACAATCAACTGCAATATGTAATCAAGTACGGTGGAAAATTCTTTGAACCTGAACAATACGAAGAAATTCCGCTTAGGGCGAATTCAGACGGAACAATCTTACGATTAAAAGACATTGCAAACATTGAATTTGGTTCGATGAGTTACGGAATGGTCTCTAAAACAGACGGAAAACCTTCTGCCTCTATTATGTTAAAACAACGCCCGGGTTCAAATGCATCTGAAGTTATTGCCAGTGTCAAAGAAAAAATGGCAGAATTAAAAGGGACTTCTTTCCCCCCCGGAATGGCTTACAACATTGCGTATGACGTTTCGCGTTTCCTTGACGCCTCTATCGACGAAGTCTTAAAAACACTCATAGAAGCTTTTATTCTGGTTGCTTTCGTGGTTTTCATATTCCTCCAGGACTGGCGTTCGACTCTAATTCCTGTTTTAGCAGTACCTGTTGCCTTAATTGGTTCGTTTACTTTTATGTCGATGATGGGATTCTCTATCAACCTGTTGACACTTTTTGCTTTGGTTCTCTCCATCGGTATTGTGGTCGATAACGCTATTGTCGTCGTCGAAGCGGTTCATGTTAAAATTTCCGAGGAACACATGGCACCTTTGCCGGCAACTATTAGTGCCATGAAAGAAATTACAGGAGCCGTTATTGCCATTACTATTGTGATGTCCGCAGTTTTTATTCCTGTAGCTTTCCTTAGCGGCCCTGTAGGCGTTTTCTACAGGCAGTTCTCGCTAACCATGGCCATTAGCATTGTCATTTCAGGAATCAACGCTCTTACACTTACTCCCGCCTTATGCGCCATAATACTTAAAGCGCATGATCCAAATAAGACAAAAACCTCTTTACTGGATAAGTTTTTCGACCGGTTCAACAAATGGTTTGATAGTATTACATCTAAATACATTAAAGTATTAATAAAATTTGCTGACCGTACTTCCGTTACAGCTGGACTGCTGTTACTATTCTGTTTGTGTACCTGGGGAACGAGCAAGTTTCTTCCATCAGGATTTATTCCGTCAGAAGATCAGGGAATGGTATATGTAAATGTGACCACACCGCAGGGAGCAACAGTAGAGCGCACTGAAAAAGCATTAGATGAGGTAACGCGTCTTGCCAAAGAGATAAACGGAGTTGACAACGTTACTACACTTGCGGGATACAGCATTGTAACCGAAATCGCAGGAGCTTCTTACGGAATGGGAATGATTAATTTGAAAGACTGGAAAGAACGTGATATTTCTGTTAATGATTTTATCGCCAAACTTACCGAGAAAACTAAAGGCATTACAGATGCTCAAATCGAAATTTTCGCTCCTCCAACTGTTCCCGGATTTGGTAATACCAGCGGTTTTGAGCTTCGCCTGCTGGACAAATCTGGCGGAACGATTAATAATACAGATGAAGTAACAAGAAACTTTATCAAAGAGCTAAACGCATCGCCGGAAATACAAAATTCCTTTACCAGTTTTGATGCTACTTTCCCTCAGTATTTAGTCCATATAGATTATGACCTTGCAGCCAAAAAGGGAATTTCTACAGAAAATGCCATGGCGACACTGCAGACGATGCTAGGTTCATTTTATGCAACAAATTTTATTCGTTTTTCTCAAATGTATAAAGTAATGGTTCAGGCAAGTCCGCAATTTAGAAGAAATCCGGAAAGCATTCTGGATATGTATCTGAAAAATGATGCAGGTGAAATGGTTCCGTTTTCAACTTTTATCAAACTGGAACGAGTTTATGGACCAGAGGTTTTAACGCGATATAACATGTACATGTCTGCTATGATTAACGGAGATCCGGCTGAAGGTTACAGTTCAGGAGATGCTATTGCAGCGGTAGAGAAAATAGCTGCTGAAAAACTTCCGGGCCGGTTTGAACTGGAATGGTCCGGGATGACGCGTGAAGAAATCCTTTCCGGAAACCAAACGATTTACATTTTTGCTTTATGTATTCTGTTTGTTTACTTACTCCTTGCCGCGCAATATGAGAGTTTACTGCTTCCGTTTCCGGTGCTTTTGAGTCTGCCCGTGGGTGTTTTTGGTTCTTATCTTGCCCTTTTAATGGTTGGTTTAGATAATAACATTTATGCTCAGGTAGCGCTCGTGATGCTGATTGGTCTTCTCGCCAAGAATGCCATTTTGATTGTAGAGTTTGCAATGGCACAAAATAAATTAGGACGAGACATTGCCGAAGCAGCGATTGAAGGGGCAAGACTTCGTTTCAGGCCAATTCTTATGACATCGTTTGCTTTTATTTCAGGGTTGATTCCACTGTGTATTGCAACCGGAGCAGGAGCTGTGGGTAACCGTTCAATTGGTACGGCAGCCGCAGGAGGAATGCTTATAGGAACAGTATTTGGGCTTGTAATTATTCCTGGGCTTTACATCATGTTTGCCAAATTAGAAAAAGCAATGAATAAAAATTAAAAAATGAAACTTCAAATAAACAGATATATAATTTGGGGAGTAGTGATGCTTCTTACAGCTTGCTCTGCTCCTAAAATCAATGATAATTTAACGGCTAAAAAACTGCCCGAAAACTTTGACCTTAAACGAAAAAAAGCGTCAGACAGTCTGCAGGATTTTATTCCGTTGCAAACAGATACCTATTTTAAAGATGAGAAATTAGAAAAACTTTTACAGAAAGCCATGGATCAAAATCCTAATTATTTAATTATGCAGGAAAGAATTTTGATTGCCAATTCGAATCTAAAAGTAGCTAAACTGGGACTTCTCCCCTCTTTAGATTTTGTCGCAGAAGGTTCCGGAACCCATTATGGAAAATATACAATGGATGGCGTGGGGAATTTTGATACTAATTTTTCTCAAAATATCAACGAAAAACAAAGAATTAACGAAAGTGTAACCCCGAACCTGTTTTTAGGCGGCAGAGTTTCGTGGGAAGCTGATATTTGGGGAAAACTCAGCAATCGTAAAAAAGCAGCGCGGGAACGCTTTTTTTCTTCGCAACAGGGAATGCGCTTACTGCAAACCAGACTATTAAGTGATGTTGCTGATTTGTATTATAAACTGATTGCTTTAGACAAACAGGCTTTGATTTATGACAGAAACCTGAAAACACAGCAAAAAGCGCTTGATATTGTATCAGCTCAGCGCTCTGTGGGAAAAGCAACTGAATTAGCCGTTCAACAGTTTAATGCGCAGAATAATAATATTTTGGCTGAAGCCGAACAACTCAATCTAAGTATTGATCAAACCGAGAAAGCCTTATTAAATATTTTAGGAGAATATGGCGGCAAAATCGAGAGAAGCACTGATTTTTTATCGGGACATCTGGCGGTTTTAAATCAAAAAATAAGCGTAGATTCAATCATTCATAAAAGGCCTGATGTCGCTGAAGCGTATCATGAGCTGCGTGCTTCAAATGCCGATGCAAAAGCAGCACGTGCTGCCTTTTTCCCGACTTTAAATTTAGGAGGTTATGTTGGATTTAACTCCTTTTCGTTCTCTACTTTCTTTGATAAAGGATCGTTTGCCTGGCAGTTATTGGGCGGCTTAACGGCCCCGGTTTTCAACAAAGGGCAGATTAAACAGGATTTTTTTGTATCCAATACAAAACAACAGATTTCATTGCTTCAATATCAAAATACGATAACAACTGCTTATAATGAACTGAGTGCTTTACTACACAGAACAGAATCTTTTGTGGATGTCTTAAAATACAAATCAAAAGAAATTGAGCATCTGGAAATTGCCGTTGATGTTTCAAATAATTTATACCTGAACGGTCATGCTAATTATCTGGAAATTATTAATGCGCAAAAAAACAAACTACAGGCCGAACTGGACTTTGTTGACATTCAATTAAAAAATGCAGAATCCCAGGTGCTATTGTACAAAGCTCTGGGAGGAGGAATAGACTAATTTTTATTTAAATTTTTGAATTAGTTATTTAATAGAAAAAGGGCTGTATAAAATCAAACAGCCCTTTTTTAATTGAACTGTTCAGACGATTCAAAATGAACCTATGGCTTTGACTTTACAAATAACTTCTATGTTTTGCATCAATTCTTATTAGTAAAATACCATGAATTATCAGAAACATTACATCCAAACAGATCCAAAACAAAACACAAAATATTAGTATTACATTTTATAAAATAAGAAAGAATACTTATTCTAAATTTCAGTTATCTCTTTATAGAATTAATTATAATACAATAACTTTGTACTTCTCATTAAATGAATTACAAAACATGGACATAGTCAAATTTAAAATCACATCGAAAACGATAAAAGTAGAAGTACGCAATTCGAATAATTATGTTTTTAATTTTAATACAGCTTTAGAAATTGCAAAAGAAGACAGGGATGTTTTATTAAAACTATACAATGCCCTTGATATTCTTTTCAGGAAAGAAACTCCAAGCGAAATAAA
Organism: Flavobacterium fluviatile; assembly: GCF_010645065.1. Classification (GTDB taxonomy): domain Bacteria; phylum Bacteroidota; class Bacteroidia; order Flavobacteriales; family Flavobacteriaceae; genus Flavobacterium; species Flavobacterium fluviatile. The sequence continues at coordinate 142,886 of NZ_JAADZW010000006.1, forward strand.
AAACTACATTTCGCCAAACCAGACCAATATATTAGATCAGATTTCTGCTGCTGATAATTTGGAACAGGAGAAATAACATTGCTGCTTCAGACAAATAATAATAAAATGCAAAGCGGGAAAAATGAAATGATAAATTTCATTTGTGAAGACTCACATATAATTTTCTTTTACAATTATATCGAGTGGTATAAAATGTGAGCCATCTAAATTTTCCTGTAGAATAATTTTTTTATAAAGGTAATTTACTCCTAAATATCCCTGTTCTTCCGGTTTTTGATTAATTAAGAAATCAATTATACCTGAATTTAAGTATGCTATATTTTCTTTTAAGAGGTCGTAACCAATTATTCTTATTCCTTTAATGTTTTGCTTCTCTAAAAATTGAGCTACAACATAGGTCCTGGAGTTAGGAACAAATATACTGTTAATATTTTCAAACATTTCCAAATTAAGCAGATTCACATCAGGATTTTTAATCGTGATTTCAGAAAAACTAAAATTAGTCAGTTCCGGATGTTCTTCAAAAAAAGTATAAAATCCTTTGATGCGCTGTAAATAGACTGAGGTATTATCTATTTCTTTGGCTATCTTAACTATAAGTACATTTCGCTTATTTTTAACTGCAAAACTAATAAGCCGTCCAGCCAGATATCCGCTTTTAAAAGCGTCCTGACCAATATAATAATGATCGATTTTGTCTTTAATATCTGAGTCAATCATAGCTACCGGTTTATTTTTCTTTTTATATTCATCTAAAAAGAAAAGCGATTCCTCATGAAAAATAGGAGAAAAAAGCAATCCGTCACATTCAAAATCAAGCACCTCTGAAACCATTTTTTGAAAAGACAGACTATCAAAATCATAAAGAAAGTAATGTAATTCAACACCAAATTTCCCAAACTCTTCGGCTGCCTTATTTACTCCGTTCAGCTGACTTTCCCAATATTCAAAATTGTGGGTCTTTGGCAGAAAAACAGCTATTTTACATTTCTTATTAGAGGCTAAATTGCTTGCAAAAATATTTCGTTTAAATCCATGTTCTTTAATTATGGCATTTACCTTATCTATATTCTCCTGGGAAACCTGTCCCCGCTTGTGAATAATCCTGTCAACTGTTCCCGGCGAAACATTGGCCAGTTCTGCTATTTTTTTGATTGTTATGATATTCTTTAGCTTTAAGTTAATAATTTAATTAAGGAGTAAAATTATTTTTTTTATTTCAAAAGTTAATTTTTATTTGAATTTATAGAAAACCAACTATTCGATTTTACGAAAATATATCAGTTATTTATTCTCACCGGAAATTATTTTTTCGACTTCTGTAAAAGAAATTTCCGGATTTGCACCAGATGATGCAGCAACCAAAGCCCCTACTGCACAAGCAAAATCAATGGATTGTTGAGGTTGTTTTCCTGTAAGCAAAGAGGTAATTAATGAGGCCAAAAACGAATCGCCAGCTCCTACCGTATCCGCTACCTGAACAGCATAACCTGCATTTTTATACAATTTCCTTTCCCATAACAATAAAGCTCCGTCTTTGCCTTTTGTTACGCATATAGAAGGTGTATTTGTCTTAGAAGCTATAAAATCTATATTTTCTTCAAGGGTTGAAAAAGGAGACTGCAATGCCGTGGCGATCTCAAGAATTTCATCATCATTGAATTTTATAAAATTTGCCGACAACATCAGTTTCTTCATAGTTTGATAGGAATAATGCGGTTTTCTTAAATTGACATCAAATACTTTATAAACTTCATTTTGCAATAATAATTCCAGTGATTTTCCTGATACTTCATCCCTGCTGGCTAAACTTCCGTAAATTAAAACATCCGCATTGTTTACCAATTTTCGAGCAAAATCGTTAATCTCAATTTTGTCCCAGGCAGATGGATACTGAATATCGTAGGTTGCTGAGCCGTTTTTATCCAATGTCACATTTACCAAACCTGTTGGATATGTTTCTGATTGTAAAATTGCATCTGCATTAATCCCTAAAGCTTTTACTTCATCCAGAATTGCTTTTCCATCCTGATCTTTCCCTACACTGCTGATCATGGAAACTTCACAGCCTAAGCTTTTCATCCGCAAGGCAACGTTTAATGGCGCTCCTCCAATCCTTTTTTCGTTATCAAAAACATCCCAAAGGATCTCTCCAAAGGCTACTGCTTTTATTTTTTTATTACTATCCATTTAACTTTTTTCTAAAATTACGATTTAAAATAAAAAACAGTCCCATTTCAATAAACATTAAAAATTCATTTCATAAAAAAAGGGAATATCCATGAACTGAATATTCCCTTTTGATATTTTTTAGAACTAAATTAGTTCACCAATACTTTTACTGATTTTTCTCCTTCAGCCGATTTTGATTTTACGATATACAAACCTGTATTTAAATCAAAACTTGTATCTGATGAAGTTTTAAGTGATTTAACCAAAACACCACTAATAGCGTAAACATCCACTTGTGTGTCTGATTTTACATTAGAAACAAAAACCAATTTTCCGTTTGAATAAATGTTTGATACTGCATTTGCATGGAAATCATTCACCCCAAGTGTTGGAGCTGTCACAGTAGCTCCATCCACTTCAATTTTATAAAGGTTATGACCCGCATCACTATAAATATAAAGTGTCCCAGCAGCAGTTACATTAGCCGTTGTGATAGCATTATCAGTATTACTACCTGAATTTGTTGTTGCAACCCCATAAATAGTTGTACCATCCGTGACATAAAGATTACGTACAGCTCCATTCGTACTTGTTTTAGCCCAAACTTTTACTGTACATGGACCACTAACATTAAATTTCAAATATTTATTTGTTGGAACAGCAGGAGCCGTCACACCTCCACCTCCACCTAATTGAAACCTAACTCCCGCAGTATATGCATCTCCAGGAAAAGCACCAGATGTACCTGTATTAACTTTCCAAAATTACCAGAGCTAGCACCAGGAAATAAACCTAAGAGGTCTACAACTTTATTTGCACTTACTCCTGTAGCATCTAAAGGCCAATTTGTACGATCGTTCCCAAAATCCCAAACTTTAGTTTGAGCGTTAATAAATCCTACTGAAAAAAGCAAAACAGTAGTTAAATAAAGTAATTTTCTTTTCATAATTTATAGTTTTTATAGTTCATCAATATTAATCAACTTGCAATCGATTACATAAAAATAAGTTTTTTTTTATTAACTATGAAAATTTTTGCCATTTATTTTACATACATCATTTTAAATTAATCAATTATTCATTTTATTCTAAATTACAAATAAATAAAAAACAAGCCTCAAAAAAGATTCAGAGGCTTGCTTTTATAAAAAATTCAAATTAAATAAATCTTAATGCGTAATAACTTTTACTGATTTTTGACCGTCCTCAGCTTTAATCACAACAATCCAAAATCCGTTTTGGAATTCAAAGTCGATATCCTGACTTGTTTTAAATGATTTTACTTTAGCCCCGGCAATACTGTAAATCGCTACCGCAGTTTCAGATTTCACATTTGAAACCATAATTCTATTTTTGTATCCAATTACATTCACGGCAGAAGTTGGTGTATTGTCTTTTACCCCTAAATTTTCGTTAGAAATTAATTGCGGAAACGGGTCCCAGCCATCGCTTCCTTTTGTAAAGTTTAAAGTTGTAATGGCGGTAGCGTCCGCCAATGTAGGTGTTGCCAATTTTGTAGACCATGCTGCACGGCTTGCGCTATTATTTATGCCTGAATTTTCAATAGTTCCGTATTCGTACATTTTTGCAGATTGCCCAGTACCGGGAGCTAACGTTGCCATCCATCCAGCAGGCATAATTAAGGACAAATCATTAAACGAAGGATTATTGGATGTTTCTATTTTAGTATTGTAAAAAACCACTTCACTAGTATTTTCTGACCATGGACGGCCAAAATAACCTGGCTTAGAACGATATAATGAAGCTGTTTCTGTACCCGGAGTTGCAGAGGTTACAGTACATTCGTACATCAAATACCCTCTTCCTGAAGCTTGCTGCGCTGCAGTTATATAACTTACATCATTAGAATCTTCGCTCGTATTCATTGCCAAATCGGTTTTATAGAATACTGCATTCATTCCTCCAAAAATATAATCGGTGCCTCCCATCATTACTCCTTTGTAGACTGCCACTCTGGATCCTGTACCGCCAAAGAAAGAATCCTGACGACCTACTACTCTACATTTATTTAAAACTACTTTGTCAATATTATTAGCAATAGCTAATGCAGCAGCTCTTTCAACAAATGATTTGTTCTGAACAGCAGTGCTTCTGTACGTAGTTGGCCGGACTCCTTTATTACCAGATGCCAATTCAACAATATCCTGAGACTCTTTTAATGAGATATACTGATTATACGAATTTTCAAAAATAATATCATTTGCTTCAAAACCATTTGCTGCTATTACAACAGTTGCATTCCAATAAGAACCGTTTGTAGTTCCGGAACCGGCATTTGTTGAAGTCAAATATCCATTTTCCTTATTAACTCTTAAAACATCAGCATCCCATTTTTGATTTTTCATACTATAGTAATTGTATCCATGACCATAATAAGAAGTGATTCTAACTGATGAGCTTCCAATATCAACTCCTTTATTCAATAGCTCAATAGTTGGAGTTGAAGCAGCATTTTTCAAAGTCACATTCGCCTGACTAACAACCAGCATTTCTTCATAATTCCCCGGATCAATCATAATCGTTACACGCTCCGTAGATGTACGCGTCATTCTTGCAACATCTGCAAGTGCTGCATTAATCGTTTTATACGGTTTGTCTGTACCTACTGCAAGTACCGAAGTATAAGGCAAACTACCAGTTGAAGGCGGAGCCACAAAATCAAGTGTTTTAGAAACTGCTGCATTGTTTACTTTCAAATTAGAAGTAAGCGTCATTACCACTGCATTATTATCTAATCCGGTATAAGAAATGCTATACGTTCCATTACGCAAAGCTATTCCTGAAACTGAATTAAAATTATAGACATAGCCGCTTTCGTTTAAGTTTGTAAAAGTCAGCTTCAAATTACTAATTTGCGTAGCATCCAAACCTGTTGTATTAATTGTAACAGGGTATGTTTGTTTTGGTGTAAATGCTATATCTGCATTTGTAGCTGCAGAAATATTTATTGTATTGGCTAAGATTTCAAAATTATTAACCCCTCCTCCTGAAATAGTATATGTTGTATTAGCTTCTAAATCTACCGTATAAGTACTGTTCACAGTATTAACAACTGGTTTAGGTACATATACTTTAGAAACACTTGGAGTATAAGTCAAACTTAATTTTGAAATATCGGTTCCTAAGCCAGTAACTGAACCGGTTAAGGTAAACAAATCAACTTTTTCAACTTTAACATTATAATTTGATGTTGTAGCCAATACATCTACTGTTTCACCATTAGTAATAATATAGCCATTGGCATCAACTAATCCTATTTGATATTTATAACCAGCAGGAAGTTTTACATTATAAGCACCTGAAGCAACATCAGCTATAACAACTTTTCCTGCAGGATTTTTAAATGAAATTTTATATCCGGCAGGAATTCCGGCAGCTAAAGTTTCGTCAATTGTACCTGTAATATTGGCGTAAGTTGCGGGTTTTCTGTAAATCCTAAAAAAACTAGCTTTTTGAGTTACATCAAAAATTCGATATTTACCTTTTGTTTTGGCAACAAACTTCGCCTCAGTAGTTGCACCAGAAACAGAAGTTATAGGATAAGAGTCTTTTTGCAACAAATAATTAGATTCAAGTGCAAAAGTCAATGCCCCTATTTCTGCATCACATCTGGAAATCAAAGTTATCTCATCATCTTCATTTAAATCCATTAATAAATATTTTGATGATGCCAAACCTGCGCTTAATGACGGTATACCATTTGCATACAATCTACCTCTATAAGTAGTTGCGTCAGGAACGCTCGCAACATTCGCATCATAACGTGTTAAAGCTGTGTTTGTGGTTCTTAATCTGTCACTGCTACCAACCCAGCTCAATACATTTACCGTAAAAGTAGTATTACCAACCACATTAGACGTAGAAGCTGTACCGGAACTTCCTAACAAACCATTTAAAGTTGACACATTCAATTGATTGTTGTACAAATTGGCATCTAAAGCAGTTGCACCAAAATCCCAGACATCAGTTTTCTGGGCATAAGTAAACGATACAGAAAGCAGTATCGCAATAAGCAATAAGTGTAATTTTGTTTTCATAAATAGTGGTTAAAATAGTTAGTAAATTTTTGATTGTTTATTATTAACGGTTAATATTAAATCCGTTGGCTTATTATGGTAAACTAATAAGCCAACAGATCGTTTTTATTTTCTAAAATTCAAAAGCGCCTAAATCAGGCAAAGTACCGTTGAATGGTAATCCAACATCTACTCCTTTATTGATCATATCACTGTCTGACTTTAAGTGAAAGAAAGTTACATCCGGTAAACTTCCATCTGCTTTTCTCGCTCCAAGTAATTGAGTATAATCAATACTTGTAAAATCATCAGCGGTCACTGTTATTCCGTTTTGCCAGCTGTTATTGCTACTATCCACTACATCAGCCAGAGTTGTTCCGTAGGCACCCAATACATTACTGTTTTTAATAATCAGTTTTGCTAACGGATTCGAGCTGCTGAAAGAATAACTTCTACCATTGTCATAAGCAGAGCAATTGTAAATCGTAACTTCTCCACGGTTACTGTTATGATCGAAACCATCAGCAACGTTTCCTGCCGCTATACAATTGGTATATTTTGCATTGTGTTTTAATAGTTTATCATCACTTCCTCCAGTTTTGAATCCGTTTCCGTCTCCGGCTCCTTTACTTCCATCTTTAAGGTAACCGTTTTTAACAGCCCAGCAATTTTGGTAAGTCGTAGAAATATTATCAGTTCCTCTTAAATAACCATCCCAACCATCATCCAGATTTTGCCACGCACGACATCCAATAAATTTATTACCGGTGCCTGCATTTAGTTTACACGCAAAACCATCAGCATTTTCAAGTGATGAATCGGCATTGAAATACGAATCACAATTCAGTATTGTATTGTTTGCTGCACCGTTATCCAGTTGCAAACCCGAATCTGAACATTCTGAGAAAGTCATAAACTCGATTACGTTATTACTCCCTTTAACCTGCATTCCGTTATCACCTGCTTTGTAAATATCAATCCCTTTGATATGCCAATAACTTGCAGTTAAGACAATTCCCTGATTAGCTGAACCTTCCGACATTGCAGAAAAATCTAATTTTGGTCTTGCCGCTCCATCTTTTGCTTTAAGCGTAATCATTTTATCGGAAGTACCGGAAGTTGTTATCGTAATTTTTGAAGTCATTGCATAAGTTCCTCCGTTTAAAACAATTGTTTCACCCGCCTTAACTTTCCCAAGAGCTGTATTTAATTCAGCTACAGTTGAAACCTCGTAATCAGCTATCGGAGTAGTTGAAAAACTCTTTACATTAATCACTTTGGTAACAACAACTGCACTTTTATCATTTGCTGTAGCCGTTACGGTAATAGTTCCGTTTTTCTTGGCCGTAATTAAACCTGTAGCAGAAATATCTGCTATTGTTGCATCCGAGACTTTCCATATTACTGATTTATCTGTTGCATTATCCGGCGTTACTTTGGCTGTCATTTGACCAGTCACCCCTGAAGTTATATCTGTTCCCTGAATTTCAATTTTTTGAATCAGGACTGGTGAAACTTCATTAGGAGCATCATCATCTTTTTGACAAGACAATAGTGCAAAAAACACTATTAATCTCAACATCATTTTTATTCTCATTGTCTAAATTTTATTTTGGAAAGAAAAAGGCATGCGTAAATGGTTAAATTCAGCATGCCTTTTTATGATTAACAAAAAAGTTTTTTATTTAATCCAACGTGGATCACCTACCTTGTTATCAATTAAAGTTTGATTACTAATTGTGAAATCACCTGCTGCTGCATTTGTAAAGCCCGGATTTAAAGCTGTTCCTCCCGTATCAGCTTTTACTGAAGCTGTAACAGGACCAGTATTAAGTGTAACAGCATTGAAATAATTATTATTTGAGAATGTTGGTATAACTGTTGCAGAGTTATTAGTAAATCTCGCAATAGTTTCAGCAAAAATAGAATTACGTATTATAGTAGCATTTGACACAAAACGAACATAAAGAATATTATAACCACTTGCAGAAATTGTATTGGTAACACCATACAAAGTACAACTATCAATTAAAACATTCGATGTAAGCGTGCTACCAAATCCTGTATAAGCATCTTCACGAATAAAGGCTCTTCCAGTCGCACAATTATTAAAAGTACTAGACTTTAAAGCAATTAATCCAACATAAGATGTTCTAAAATCAATAAAATCTCCTGTTGCACCAGAAACACAAACATTTGTAACAATAGAATTTTCGACTGTTATCGATTCAATTTTAGCATTTACATCTGTAATAGCCCCTACCAATGATTTACCGTAATCTTGAATTGTACAACCGCTAATTAACAATTTGCCATAAGTTGAAGATGCAGCATATTCAACCACTTGAGTTTTAACAGCAGCTGTATTAGCTTTACCAGATAAATCTAAATCAATCAAACTTACATTAGAAGACCCCGCCTGAATTACGAAAGTAACGTTCAATTTAGGTTTATCATAACTTCTTAAACCACGAAAAGTTACAGCTCCAGCCGGTAAAGTAATATTTACACCCTGAGAAGTATAATCACCAGGTTCAAATACATATTCAGTATAACCGCCCGCTTCAATAATAGCTTTAATATCATCTGAAGTATTAAGTAAAATAGCTCCAGCTGCTAAATCATAAGCTGTTGTGAAAGTTGCAGCTCCTCTTTTCTTGGTACCATTGTATAAATTTGCCTGATAATTTGCTTCTGGAGTTAATCCTCCAACAGTTGCGACACCTGCAGCTTTTTCTTCGTTTGTAATTACATGTGTTACATCACCAGGAGTCAAAACTATGTTTGTAACATTAATACCCGGAGTCCATCTTAGTGTAACTGATTTTGCCTGAATATCACCATCTTGAAATGGTAAAAATGATTGTTCTGACAAAGTATTAGCAGTCGTTACAGACCATTTTGAATCTTCTTTACCGGCACTAACAGCTTTAACCCTAATTGAATAAAGTGTTTCTCCTTCTAATGAAACCAGCACAGGCAGTTCATCTGCAGTAACTTCTACTGTCTTAAAAATTGTAGTAAACTCTGGATCATCTGCACTAAATTCAATTACATAGTGATCATCTTCAGTCCTAGTTTCCCAATTTAATTCAACATTAGTTTGATTTCTAATTTGAGGTTTTTCCAAAATCGGCGAAAACAGTCTTTTGTTTCCAATATCTGTAAGCAATGCATCATTGTAACTCTCGCAGCCTGTAAAAAATACAAGTAACAAAAGAGTAGCTAACAGCCCTTTAAATATGTTTTTTATTTTCATAATTATAAAATATAATTTTATCTATTATTTTTTAGTTACCAAAAACCCAATCATTTTTTAACATACCATTACTTCCCTCAATAAACACCTGCCAAATTGGCCAAAATTGTCTTTTATCAGGATTGTTTCCTTCTTTGTAAAGTGAAGTAATTTTAATATCCTCCAGTTTTTCCCAACCTTTAGACGTATATCCAGCTCCAGGATCTGCAGTTTCACCACGATTCAGTCCATATATATCAAGAGAAATATTGTCTGCTTTATATTTGTAATATAGCGTTTTAGGAACATCACTGTAATTACCAGATCTTGTTTTTAAATCGGCCATTTTAACTTTGGCTTCATCCAACTTAGTCTTTAGTAAATTCCAACGAATTAGTGCAAACTTACGTTCCATTTCTCCTGTAAATTCATACTGATATTCATTGATAATTGCATTCATCATATCTACTTTGCCAGTTAGAGCATTTACATAATTTTCAACTTTTACAGGACGATCAGCTGCAGCAAAGGCTCTTGAACGAATTTCTTTTAAATAAGGTGCAGCAGCAGTAGCTCCTTCTATTTCATTTGCAGCCTCAGCAGCAATTAGCAGTACTTCAGCATAACGCATATAAATTTTATTTACACCATCGTCTGAAGGAGCAGAAGGAATTCTACTCATCCATTCGTATCTGTATTTTCCAAAATACCACACTTGCAAATCCGTAAGTTCCTGTTTTGCAACATTATCAACAGCTTTACCCCATTTGTAAGGCACACAGGTTACATCTCTTCTCGTGTCTGCTTTATCGTAATCGTAATAAACAAATGGTAAGGGTCCTGCACTTCCTCCATTACTGTCAGTCATGATTTGAAACTGATCTTTGGTATCATGCTTTACTGCAAATGTGTATAACATTCTACCTCTGGTATTTATAAAAGGAATTTCCCAAAGTGATTCTCCTCCTGCAATAATGTAATCTTGGTTATATTTTTTCCATAATCCTTCGAAAGAATTGTCTAAATGCGCGGTGCCACTCTGAATAACCAAACGGCACTCATCCAAAGCTAACTTATACATTTTCTCCACTGAAAGATCAGGATCTGTACTTCTGCGTACTCCGTCAGGATATTGTTGATATCCACTTGCCATCATAGCCAAACGTGCTCTTAATCCTTTTACAAAAGCTTTATTCACATATTCAACGGTTGCCGTTGCGGCTGTTTCATTTGGCCAGGCAACTAATGTCGACGCCTCACCCAAATCTGCGATCAATTGTTTGTAAATTATATCACGGCTTGTTTTAGGTATATAAATGGTAGAATTTGTAACAGGCTCAAAACGAGCTGGAACATCTCCCCAATTTCTAATTAAATCCGCATAGTAAACAGCACGCAAAGTTAATGCTTCACCTAATAATTGGCCCATCTCATTTCCTGGTGACGGATTACCATAAGCACGTATGCCTCTAATACACAAATTTGCACGCTCGATTCCTTCATACATTTTTGCCCATACATTTACCGCTTTATTCATTTCTGTATTACCCGCTTTCGTATCGTATACGACCAAATCGGTCTTAACACCCGGAGTTGATGAATTTAGAAACCATTCTACATCACTATTCAATCCTTGGTAAGCCAAAAGTCTTCCTCTGTATGAATCTGTTTCTGCAAAAGATTGTTTTATTCCATCTATCGCTCCTTTGGCTAGCCCTGCGTTAGAAAAAAGAGCTTTTTCATCTAAAGTTGACTGTGCAGGTGCGTCTAAAAAATCATCAGCATATTCCTGACACGAAGTCAAAAAACCTGATATTATCAAACCTGCTATTATTATTTTATGTTTCATTTTCTGATAATTTAAATTAGAAATTAAGATTTAAACCAAACACGAACTGTCTGCTTCTCGGATATGCTGAATAATCAACACCAGGGGTAAGTGGTGATTTTCTTCTTGTGGAAACCTCTGGATCCGGACCAGAATAGTTTGTCAGCAAAAACACATTAGTTGCAGTACAATAAAATCTTAATTTGGCTGCATGAATTTTAGAAGTAAGTGACTCTGGCATTGTGTAACCTAATGTCAAAGTATTTAATCTAATAAATGATCCATCTTCAACAGCATAATCTGTAAATAAAAAGTTAGTCATATATGGAGACCACATGGTTGTATTTGCATTTAAAGCAGCCAAGTCTGTTGGATTATTAACTATTTGCCCTGTAGCAGGATCAATATTTGTCCATCTTACGCCATCTGCCATATCAGTACTTAAATTTTTATATTTTCCATTTCTATTGGCCGTAGTAAATTCTGATTTGTTTGCATTATAAATATCATTTCCGTAGCTCCAGTTAAAAGCAGCTGAAAGGTCAAAGCCATATGCATTTCCATTAATTATAAAACCACCTGTATTTTTAGGATTTGCGTCACCGATAACTCTTCTGTCTGCTGCCGTAATTTTATTATCCCCATCTAAATCTTTTAATTTCATAGAACCAGGGCGTAATGTTCCAACAACTTCTGAATTTACAACCCCTGATTTTAAAGCATAACTTGACCCATTGTAATCAAAGTCTGAAACTTCATAACGCCCATCACTAACATAACCGTACATAAGTCCTAAAGGCGAACCTGCATATACTGCATAATCAGCTGTTATATCAGAAGTCCACGTACTACTTGTTAAGAAGTTATCCATAACTCCTAAAGAATTTATGCGATTTTTATTGAATCCAATGTTAAAAGAAAAATTCAAGCCAAAGTCTTTTTTCTCTATTGCCGCAAAATTCAAAGTAGCCTCAAGACCAGTATTTTGAGTTTCCCCCATATTTCTATATTGTGTATCATAACCACTACCCCCTACTGGAAAACCAAGCAGCAAATCTTGTGTTAGGTTTTTGTAGATATCTAAAGTACCATTTAAACGATTCTTGAAAAATCCAAAATCCAAACCAATATTTTGCGTAATTGTCGTTTCCCATTTCAAATTAGGATTAGACATGATTTTTGGAGCAGCCCAGTAATTATCAATATTATTAATCCATTGATTAGCAGTAGAATCAAAAGTCTGAATCGTTTGTCCTACAGGTATATTATTATTACCCGCTTCACCATAACTTATTCTAACTTTAAGAAGATCTAGCCATGAAACATCTTTTAAGAAATCTTCTTGCGAAATTTTCCATGCTGCTGCTGCTGCCGGGAAATACCCCCAACGATTTGATCCGGCAAATTTACTGGATCCATCGGCACGGAATGTCGCTGTAAAAATATAACGATCTTTAAAATCGTAATTCAATCGTCCAAAAAATGATAACAATTTATCATCCGCACTATAATAATTATCAACCGACAAAGGCGTTCCTTGTGTTGTTAATATTTTAGCTTCTGCTAAATGAAAGAAATCAGGAAATTTAAGAAAGGTAGACGTAACGTTGTTAGAACTTTTCGTAATTGACTCTTCACCCACAAGCACCGTTAAATTATGATTTTCACCAAGTAATTCTTTAAAATCATAATTCAATGTATTAGCATTTCTAAAACTTACATCTTTACGATCACTCATAACCATACCAGGTTTTCCCGCACCAATTTTCGCTGTTGATGAAAAATAAGTTGAAGAACCATAAAAACGGTAATCTAAATTATTATAATTATCAAGACCTATATCACTTTTAAACTTTAAGTTTTTTATAATTTCCCAGCCAAGACTACCCAGCATATTAAAGTTTTTTCTATACTGTTCACGATCATTATCTACTAAAGACACAAAAGGATTTACTAAATCATTTACATCCGGATCTACATTTACAGATCCTATTTCCTGAATTGGAACAGGTGAATAACCTAATGCGTTACGTAAACGCGAATCTGTTGAAGATTTTTCATTTTGCTCGTTAACTCCTGATCCTAATATTTTAGTATCTGAATAGCGAACAGTGAAGCCTAAATCGACTTTATCACTAGTTTTATTCTTTAAAGCCAATGAAAGGTTGTTTCTTTTATAAGTTGATCCTTTCATAATCGATTTTTCATCGTAGAGCGTATAATTAAAATTATAACTTAATTTCTCTGTTCCTCCACGAATTCCTAAATCGCGGCTTTGAACCTCGCCTGTGCGTCCAAAAAGCTGTTTCTGCCAATTATCTCCCTTTACTCCCTCATACAAATCACGATCCTGCCAGTTACCAAAATATTTGGTGTAAGAGTCAGGATTACTCAAAACTGTATTATCAGTATTAGTTAACATTGCGTATTCATATTGCCAGTTTACGTAATCATCCGGTGCCAATACATCTATCTCATCTGCCAGTGTTTTCATACCATAAAAGGCATTGAAACTAATATCCATTTTACCATTTTTACCAGTTTTAGTAGTAATAATAATAACACCGTTTGCACCACGCGATCCATAAATTGCTGTAGAAGAAGCATCCTTTAAAACCGTCATTGATTCAATATTAGAGGCTGCTATATCGTTCATGCTGCTAACAGGAAAACCATCAACTATAATTAAAGGTGAAGCATCCTGAGTAAGAGAACCACCTCCACGCACTCTAATTTTAATTTCAGCATCAGGCGAGCCTTCTGAACTTGTAACATTCACTCCAGCTAATCTACCCGTTAATGCTTCAGAAACGTTTGAAACAGGGATTTTAGCTAAAGTATTTCCAGAAATAGTCGATACAGCTCCTGTCAAATCAGATTTTTTAACCGTTCCATATCCAACAACAACTACTTCATTTAAAGCATTTGCTTCTTCAGCCAAAACGATATTTATTGTTTTTTTTCCGGCAACGGCAACATTCTGAGTTGTGAATCCAATAAATGAAAATTCCAAAGTTGCTTTTGAATTTGATAATTTGATTTTATACTTTCCGTCAAAATCAGTTGCGACACCATTTTTCGAACCTTTTTCTAAAACATTTACTCCAGGCAAGGTCAAACCTGACGCATCTTTTACAACACCTTCAACTGTTAAGTCCTGTGCATTTACCTTAGTACTGGCAAGCATGCACAATAAGAAAACAATTGCCAGATAACAATTTGTTCTTTTATTAAATAACTCTTTTAAATTCATAGTTTACTGTTTAGTTTGTGATTAATTGTTTGTTAAGTTTACTTTACGGTTTAAATTATACTTTTCTACAAATTGTTATTATATCTGTTTTTCATTTATCCTCGTAAAGCACTGAAATAAAAGGAAAAACAGACCTTTTAAAAAACAAATAAGTAGTCTGTAATCGATTACACAAACATAAAATTTTTTTTTGTATTAAAAATTATATTTCACAAAAAAATCATAAAAAAAATTATTTATAAAAAAATTAAGTATTCTAAAATGTCAAATTCGTAATTTTAAGTCAGTAAATCCAATAAATAATCTTTTATTTTTTTATAAATGAAATATAATTAAACAAAATTCAATCGATTGCATTTAAAAATTTCCTATAATAATTTTAGTTAAAATACTATTTTAAATAGTTTTCTGACAATATGTTTTTAATATTTCGCCCAACATTTTATTTATACATTCAACACCAACATGCAATTAATCCAACTCATATATAATTTATTGAAAGGTTAAGCATTTTTATCGTTTGCATCAAAACAAAAGTTATCCCGAAAGAAATCCAAAGGCAAATAAAAAGTTATAATTGGCCGCTATGATCCGAAAGCGCATTAAATACCCAGCAACCGGAATTGAAACTTTAATATCTGAAGCAATGTTAGCTAACAAACCCATCATTATAAATTCAATTATACCAATAGTTATGCCTCCTAATGAGAGTACAATAAGAATATTTTTCATAGCAAATAGAAAAAACTAAATTTTCCAGATTCAAATTTAGGATAGTCATATGAAACAATACCTGCACACTTACATTATTTATCAGTAAATTTATTATCCGGAAATTTTTAAAATATCAATTATATCATTCAAAATGAAATTATATGTCAAAAACATGGTTTGCGGCAGATGCAAAATGGTAATAAAATCTGAGTTTGAAAAGCTCGGGCTTCAGACAATTTCTGTTGAATTAGGTGAAGTTGAGCTTCAGAATACCATAACAGAAGATCAAAAAAAAGAACTTTTAAAACATTTACGCCCGTTGGGCTTTGATTTAATTGATGATAAAAAAAGTAAAACAATCGAGAAAATCAAAACACTGATTATTGATTTGGTTCATTATAAAAACAATGATTTAAGAACGAACTTGTCTGAATATTTGTCCGAAAACCTAAATCAGGATTACAATTCGCTGAGTAACCTTTTCTCTGAAGTTGAAAACACAACAATTGAAAAATATTTTATCAGCCAAAAAATAGAAAAAGTAAAAGAATTAATCATTTACAATGAACTTTCGTTAAGTGAAATAGCCGATATTTTAAATTACAGCAATGTGGCACATTTAAGCAATCAGTTTAAAAAAGTAACTGGTTTTACCCCTACCTATTTTAAACAATTGAAAGACAGAAAACGTATTCAGATAGAGAATTTGTAGTTTAACCGCAAAGTCTGCAAGGGATTTACACAAAGTTCGCAAAGTTTCACTTAAAAAAAAAAACTTTGCGAACTTTGTGTTTTATAAAACATGGCGCATCAAAAACCTTGCGATCCTTGCGGTTAAAAAAATTGTAAATCTTGCAAATCATTCCCAAAATTTTACAATTACAAGTGTGTCATTGTTCGGAAATTTGTTTTTTAATCCGAAATCAAATATTATGACACATACGTATCAAATCAGCGGAATGACTTGCAACAGCTGCGAGGAAAAAGTGAAGAAAGCATTAGAAGCACAAGACAACATCACAAATGCCATAGTTTCAAAAGATAACGGAACCGCAACTGTAACTATGACAAAACATCTTTCGTTAGCCAGTCTTCAAAATGCTTTAGACAGTAAATATCAAATTTCAGAAATTAACAATCCTCATGAGATTGCTTCAGAAACAGGATCCTGGTTCGAAACCTACAAACCCATTTTATTGATTTTCTTTTATATTAGTCTGGTTACGGTTCTGATTCAGTCAACAAATCATCATTTTGACTGGATGCAGTCCATGCAGCACTTTATGGCAGGATTCTTTATCGTTTTTTCATTTTTTAAATTGCTCAGCCTAAAAGGCTTTGCTGAGAGTTATCGTATGTATGATGTTTTGGCAAAAAAAATTCCGGCCTGGGGATATGCCTACGCATTTTTAGAGCTTGGATTAGGAATTTCTTATCTGCTTAATTTTGATCCGATAATTACAAATACCGTTACTTTTATTGTAATGAGTTTCAGCATTATTGGTGTTTTACAATCGGTTTTGAATAAAAAGAAGATTCAGTGCGCCTGTTTAGGAACTGTTTTCAATTTACCAATGAGTACTGTAACTATTATAGAAGACGGGCTGATGATTTTAATGAGTTTGGCGATGTTAATTCCACTATTTAACTAAATCTTCAGAATGATCAAACTAAATCTTATTATATTTGGCGATGGCAATCATTAACAATTAAACTATATACTAATGAAAAAACTATTTACCGTATTAGCAATCGCATTGTTTACAATTAGCATTCAGGCTCAGGAAAGCAAACCAGCGAAAGAAAAAGCAAAAAAAGAATCTTGCTGCAAAAAGACTGCAACAGAAAAAAAATCTTGTTGTAAAAAAAAATAAATTGAATAATTTAAACAAAAAAGGCCTCAAATTGAGGTCTTTTTTGTTATAAATGATAGTTGAATTATTTTAAGCGGACACTCCATTCAAAATCCATTTCAGAAACCTGAACACCTTGTTCGTTTGTCCCTACAGATTTCATCCAGAACGTCTGTCCTTCTCCGGTTTCTATCGTTCTCCTGATAGCTTCAGCAATTAAATGCCCGTCGTTACAGACAAATGTAATTCTGCCTGTAGCTTTTTTTGTGAAGTTTCCTTTATTATTGGCAACCAGCATAGAGATTTTCTTTCCGCTTTCCTGAATTTGTGAGATTACCAAAGCGCCTGTTGTTAGTTCAGCTGCCATTGCCTGAACTGCAAAATACATGGAGTTAAAAGGGTTTTGATTAATCCATCTGTGCTTTACGGTTACTGTACAACTGTTGTCGTTTATATATTTTACACGCACTCCGCAAAAGTAAGCTGAAGGTAATTTGAACAACACAAATTTATTGAGTTTAGAAACTGAAACTGCCATTTGATATATTTTTTATGTAAAAATACAAAAAAACTATGCGCGCACAATAAATTCATTATACTTTCAAGCAAACCCAATAAAATCAAGTGCTTCAAGTGATTTTCAATAAATTATATGTGTATTACAAATTTTAAATTTGTTAAAATTTTGTTAATATATGGTACTATGCAAAACAAGATACTGTCTTTTAGATATATATTTGCATAAGAAATTACTATATACTTTTAATCATGGAAACATCAACACCACTCATCATGGAAAAAACATCAGAAAAGAATACAGCAGCATTTACTCATTTGAGTGCATTAAGTCAGTATATTATTCCGTTTGGGAATTATATTTTTCCCCTAATTATCTGGACGAATTACAAAGACAAATCTGAATTTGCAGATCACCACGGAAAGCAGACTTTGAACTTTCAGTTAAGCTTATTGCTATACACTTTGATTTTAGCACTTATTGCAATTCCGGTTTTTGTAACTGTATTTTTGCAGAATCTTCCTATAGAAGCAATTATTAATGATGAAGATTTCATCATCAGAAATTTTAACCTACAGGGAAATATTGGTCTATTAAGTGTGGGTATTACAGCAGTTGTTCTTTTTGGATTATTAAAGTTTGTTGAATTCTTTTTAGTGATTTATGCTTCGATAAAAGCCTCAAACGGAGAGTTATACAAATATCCGTTAACGATTCCTTTTATCAAGTAATTAAAAAAAAGGGCTTCGACTTCGCTCAGCCTGACAAGATTAAAAGTTCTTATGAATACCGGAGTTTTAGCCCTGATAGAAGCGGTATCCTTTTGTGGCGGGGTTCGCCACAAAAGATAAAGCGGATAGCAGGAAACAGCTCCTGAAAAAATCAATCATCAATCAAAATCATCAATCAAAAAACGAATTGTTCAATCAAAATAACAAAATGAAATTATGAACATTGAAAACACGAAAGCACAGATGCGCAAAGGTGTTCTTGAGTTTTGCATCTTATCAGTACTGAAAGAAAAAGACGCATACACCTCTGAGATATTAGACACTTTAAAAAACGCGAAATTATTAGTTGTTGAGGGAACTGTTTACCCTTTATTAACGAGGCTAAAAAACGACGGTCTGCTGAATTATCGCTGGGAGGAATCGACCTCAGGACCGCCCAGAAAATATTACGGACTAACCGAAATAGGGCAGACATTTTTAAACGAATTAAGCGGAACCTGGACAGAATTGTCTGATGCCGTAAAACTAATCACCAATCAAAATCAATAATCATGAACAAAACAGTAAATATTAACTTAGGCGGGATGTTTTTTCACATCGATGAAGATGCATACTTAAAATTAACACGCTATTTTGACGCAATTAAGCGATCGTTAAACAATTCATCCGGACAAGATGAAATTATTAAAGACATTGAAATGCGTGTTTCTGAACTTTTAACAGAAAAACAAAAAAGCGAAAAACATGTTGTTGGCTTAAAAGATGTTGATGAGGTGATTGCGGTAATGGGACAGCCTGAAGATTACAGACTTGAGGACGAAGAAAGCACTAATCAGTCTTTTAATTATGATAACAGAAAACACAAAAAATTATACCGTGACAAAGAAAAAGGTATGATTGGCGGAGTTGCAACAGGTTTAGGACACTATTTTGGAATAGATGCTGTATGGATAAAAATTATATTTCTAATCTTCGTTTTTGCAGGTTTCGGAACCGGAATACTGGCTTATTTTGTATTATGGGTTGTAACTCCTGAGGCGGTTACAACCTCAGAAAAACTGGAGATGACAGGAGAACCTGTCACGATTTCAAACATCGAAAAAAAAGTTCGTGAAGAGATTGACTCATTGTCTGATAAATTTAAAAATGCAGATTATGACAAAATGGGAAACCAGGTAAAGTCGGGAGCCGGGAGAATAAGTAGTTCATTTGGAGACTTTGTGATGACGGTTTTTAAAATTTTTGCTAAATTTCTTGGCGTGATTCTGATTATATCAGGGATTTTAACCTTAATCATGTTATTTATTGGAGTATTTACTTTGGGAACAAATATTTTTATTGATTTTCCATGGCAAAACTTTATCGAAGCCGGCAATTTTACTGAATATCCAATCTGGTCATTTGGCTTACTGATGTTCTTTGCTGTTGGAATTCCGTTTTTCTTTCTGACACTTCTGGGTTTCAAATTGCTTTCACCAAATACAAAAACTATCGGAAACATTGCCAAATATACTCTACTGGCAGTCTGGATTATAGCTGTTGCGATTGCCATTAGCATTGGAATAAAACAAGCTACAGAAATATCATACGATAATAAAACTGTAGAAAAAAAGACAATCAATATTAGTCCGAAAGACACACTATATGTAAAATTCAGATACAATGACTATTATGCAAAAGATCTGAACCATCATAGAGACTTTGAGTTCGTCCAGGATTCTGCCAACAATGATCTGATTTATTCAAATGATGTCCGGTTGCATGTCTTACACACTGATGAGGCTGTCCCTTATCTGCAAATAGAAAAAAGCGCGAGAGGAAATTCGTTTACGAATGCCAAAAAAAGAGCAGAAAAAATCAATTATAATATTGCAGTTAAAGGAAATTATTTAATTTTGGATAATTATTTTCTTACAGACGTCAAAAACAAATTCAGAGGTCAGGAGGTCGATGTGTATTTGTACTTACCAGAAGGACAATTATTTAAACCGGATGCTTCGATACAGGATTATGACGAATCTGAAGATGATTTTTTCAACTTACACTTTAGCGGAAACTACAACTACAAAGTTGAGGGTTCTAAAATAAAATGTCTGAACTGTCCTGCTGATGAAGACGAATACAATGATGTGGAAGAAGATACTATTGTAAATGATACTGTAAAAGAAGTTTCAATTAAAATTAACGGTGAAGAAGTTTTAAGTGCAAAAAAAGGTAAAGGAAGACTAACCACTGACAAAAACGGAGTTATAATCAAAATTAACTAAGCCATGATAAAAATAATCATTCATATTACGAAATTTATTATTGCAGCTATCACTGCATTATTGTTCGCTTCATGCAACTTTAACATCAATTCCATTGAAGGCAGCGGAAATGTTACTACCGAAAAAAGAATTGTTCAGGGTGATTTTAAAAATGTATCTGTCAGCAATGCCATTGATTTAGTTATTGAACAATCGGATTCTACAGAAATTATTGTTGAAGCAGACGATAATATTCAAAAAGAGATTACGACAAAAGTTCAAAACGGAACTTTGGTAATTTCATGCAAATTCAGTTCATTTAACAATGTTACTAAAAAAGTAACTGTAAAAATGCCGGTTATTGACAAAATCGAAGCTTCGAGTGCCTCATCTGTACATAACAAAAATGTAATTCAGGGAGAAAATATAAGTCTGGAATCATCCAGTGCTTCTACAATAGATGTCAACGTAGAATCTGATAATATTACTTGTGATTCAGGAAGCGGAAGTACTATAAATTTACAAGGAAAAGCATTAAAAATTAAAACATCGGCCTCTAGCGGTTCGAGTATTAATGCAGAAAAATTATTGGCAAACGAAGTAGAAGCAGATGCGTCAAGCGGCGCGAGTATAAGTGTTCATCCTATTTTGCGATTAAAAGGAGATGCTTCAAGCGGCGCAAGCATTAATTATGATTCATCTCCTAAAACAATTGAAAAATCTGAAAATTCAGGAGGCAGTGTCAGTAAAGCATAACACTATTGAAGTGTTAAATATAAAAGAAATCATTCATCAAAAAGTGGATGATTTTTTTATATTTGTCAAAATCAAAATTTAGAATTAATGAAAAATAGAACAGCACTATTCTTACTACTATTAGTTACGACTTTAACTTTTGCACAAAAGAGAGAGAAAATAAAAGGTTCTAAAATTGTCACCACATCCATAAAAGAAGTTGGTGATTTTGATGCCCTGGAAGTAGATGATAATATTGAAGTTTATTTGGAGAGGGGTGAAAAAAACGAAATAAAAATTGAAGCCGATGATAATTTACATGATATTATCGGGATGGATTTGAGAGAAAAAACGCTTCGTTTGTACACTTCAAAACAGTCTACTATTTTTAAAAAAATGTCAGTCCGCGTTACTTATACTAAATCATTAGCAAAGGTAATTACTAAAAATGAAGCTGTAGTATATGCTATTCAGGAACTTCAGTTAGACGATATTACATTTAACAGTTTTGATTATTCTAAGTTGCTTTTGAATATAAATGCAAAGAAATTCAGTTTAGCTGCAGATGACAAATCTAAATCGGAAATAAATTTAAAAGCCGAGGACGCTTATTTACAATTAAGCAAAAATTCTTCTATAAAATCTTTGGTTTCCGCAATTAAATTCAAATGTGATTTATACCAGAAAGCAAATGCTGCTATCGAAGGTGTTGCTGAAAAAGGAAGCGTTCGTATAGATAACAATTCGACTTTCACCGGAAGTAAATTTACCATTAAAGAAGCCAATTTTACAGCTGAAAACAATGCAATCGGAACTGTATTGGCAGAAACTTCAATTTCGCTTGCTATTGGAGACAAAGCCGAAGTTTCGCTTTTGGGCAAACCAACAATTCAGCTCACGCGTTTTAGTGAAGAAGCTAAACTGATCAAGAAGATTAAATAAAAAAAGTTTCAGGTTTCAGGTTTCAGGTTTCAGGTTTCAGGTTTCAGGTTTCAGGTTTCAGGTTTCAGGTTTCAGGTTTCAGGTTTCAGGTTTCAGGTTTCAGGTTTCAGGTTTCAGGTTTCAGGTTTCAGGTTTCAGGTTTCAGGTTTCAGGTTTCAGCAAATAAAAAATTCCATTCGCATTACGAATGGAATTTTTTATTTTTGCGGAATTCTAGATAACTCCAACAACTTGAAACTTTAAACAAAGAAACCTGAAACTGAATCTTTATTCTTTAGCAGCCAGATAGCGTTCTGCATCAAGTGCGGCCATACATCCGGTTCCCGCAGCAGTAATTGCCTGTCGATATACATGATCTGCAGCATCTCCGGCTACAAAAACACCTTCAACATTTGTTTTAGATGTTCCAGGAACATTCACAATATATCCTGTTTCATCAAGTGTGATGTAATCTTTAAAAATATCTGTATTTGGTTTGTGACCAATTGCCACGAAAAACCCTGTTGCAGGAATTTCAATTACTTCCGCAGTAGTTTTGTTTAAAGCTTTGATAGCGTGCACTACATTTCCGTCACCTAAAACTTCAACCGTATCGTGATTCATTAAAATCTCAATGTTTTCAGTTTTACGAACACGTTCTTCCATAATTTTTGAAGCCCTGAATTTTTCGCTTCTTACCAGCATCGTTACTTTTTTGCATAATTTAGACAAGTAATGCGCCTCTTCACAGGCAGAATCCCCGGCTCCTACAATTACTACTTCCTGATTACGGTAGAAAAATCCGTCGCAAACCGCACAGGCAGAAACTCCTCCACCCATATTCAAATAATGCTGTTCTGAAGGTAATCCCAAATATTTAGCTGAAGCGCCAGTCGAAATAATGACCGTTTGACAGTGTAATTCTATTTTATCATTAATCCAAACTTTCTTAATTTCTCCTGAAAAATCAACTTTTGTTGCCCATCCGTCACGAATATCAGAACCAAAACGTTTGGCTTGCTCTTGCAATTGAATCATCATTTCAGGTCCTGTAACTCCATCAACATAACCCGGAAAGTTCTCCACTTCATTTGTAGTTGTCAGCTGACCTCCTGGCTGCATTCCCTGATATAGAACCGGATTCATATTTGCTCTGGCAGCATAAATCGCAGCAGTGTAACCTGCCGGACCAGAACCAATAATAAGGCATTTAATTTTTTCGATTGTATCTGACATAATAATATGGTTGTGTTAATAATTATGGTGCAAAAATAAGTTTTTATTGTTGGAAAAAAGAATATGATTAATCAGTTTTTATTATTCTAAAATAGAGAACAGAAAATCTATTTAAATAAAATTCCATCCTAATGTCAAGAGAAGTTTTGATTTGAAAGCCTATTTTAGTACCAGAACTAAGCTTTAATTTTAATTGTTATCGATTATCTGATATAACAGGCAATCGGTAGATTAGCCGCTGTATTATTGTCAGCCAAATACTTGAAAACAACATCGTAAAAGTTATAACTGAAAGCGTAATCTGATGTATGTAACTATTAACAAGTCCCAGAGAAGCAGCTAAAGTTACCAGTATAAAACTAAATTCACCAATCTGGGACAGAAGTCCTCCTGCATATAAACTGTCGCGCAAATTATTTCCGGTAATTTTAAAAAGTATAGCATTAATACAACTGTTAATCACTAATACACTGATAGCAATCATTATAATTATACCTGCATGGGCGCTGACAAAGTAAACATCAAGCTGTAGTCCAACAGCAAGAAAAAAGAAAGCCATAAAGAAAACCCTAAATGGGATTAGTGACTTTCCAAGCCATCTTGTTGCTTTATCCTGACCTATCACAACTCCACCTGCAAAAGCACCAAATGCAGGGGATAGACCAAACCACGAACTAAACCAAGCCATGCCAAAACAGATACAAAAACCAATAAATACTTGTAGGTCATGGTCTGCCATTATTTCTTTATGCATAGGAATCTGAAAAAGTTTTTTCTTAATTACTGCCCTCAAAAAGAGTAATATTAAGAATCCGCCTGTACAAACTTTTACAAGCTCAAAAATAGTTATATGACTACCGGAGATAAAATTCAGTGATAAGATCATTGGAATAACGAGTATATCTTGTACTAACAGCACTCCACACGTTATAATGCCCAACTGGCTTTTAATTTCTCCTGTCCTTTCCAAATATTGAAACACAATCGCTGAACTGCTTAGACTTATTACAAAGGACAACAGTAAAATTGTATTAAATGTCCATCCAGACTTTTCTCCTATTAAATATATACAGATAAAACTCAACACAATCTGGACAAGTGCAATTACAAAAGGTTTATAAAAATTCTGGCTAAAGTGGCGCAAATCTAAATCAGCACCAATGGAAAACATCATTAGTACAATTCCTATTTCTCCCAAATCCGCCACTACTTCAGGAGCGTGAATTATATTAAAAAAATGGGAGCCAAGAAGTACGCCGGATATTATATAGGCAATAAAATAAGGCTGTTTAAAGCTTCGAAGCACTAGAATTAGAAACAAAACGACACAGGACAGCACAGCTATCCCTGAGAATAATTGTGAAGACATACAATAAGAACATTTAATAATAACAATAAAAGCTGCCCTAAAAGGACAGCTTTGCACAAGGGTAAAAAAACGAAATTAAGCAATTTCGATCATTCTTGGAGGTTTCTGCTTAGCCTCTTCCCTTTTTGGAATAGATAAATGAAGCAGTCCATTTTCATAACGGGCACTAATCTTGTCCTCGTCCACCACGTTTTTAGGAAGTTCAAAACTTCTCTGAAATGACTGATAGCTAAATTCCCTGCGGGTAAAATTCTCCTGCTCAGTAGTGTGTTGATTTTGCTTCTCTGACGAAATAGTCAACAGATTACCGTCAAGTGTTACCCTGAAGTCATTTTTTTCCAGACCAGGAGCAGCAACTTCTACTTCGTAATTATCTGAAGTTTCTTTGATGTTTACTGATGGCAGCGTAGTGCTTGTAGTTGAAAAATTGTTGCTTTCCCAATTGAAAAGCTCACGGCCAAAAACGTCATCAAAAAACGTACGTGGCAAACCATTAATCTGGTTACCGTTTCTCTTGATAAGATTCATAACATTTTACTTTTAAATTGTTTGACAATATTTTTTTGAACATACACTGAGTAGCAGTGCTTCAGGTCTAAAAACCAAAATTATGCCAAACAAAAAAAATGACATTTTTTCAGTTTATGCTGTGTAATCCAATTTCATTTGTAATAAATTATTACAAAAATTATGATTCAAATTTTTCAAATTTTTATTTCAGATATTTTAAAAATATTACAACTCTTAGAATTAAATAGTACTGAACAGGACTCTTAAGTACTGACAATTTTACAATCTTTATCTGAAAATTTGTCAACTTTCAAAAAAAGAAATTATCTTAAAGGTGTAAATAGATTTTATTTTTAGACTTAAAGTTTGGTATTGAAATTTAATGCAACTGATTAAAAGATAGCAACTTATAAATTATAATTACGATAATACGAATCTGAAATGTGAGGTATTTTTGTAAAAAGAAAAACCTCTTAAATCATTAAGATCTAAGAGGTTTTGACTGCCTTTGAAAGGCTCTTTAGTCGGGGTGGCAGGATTCGAACCTGCGGCCTCCTGCTCCCAAAGCAGGCGCGATAACCGGGCTACGCTACACCCCGTAAGCGGGTGCAAATATATAACTATTTTTTGCTTATCCAAAACAATTTAAGAAATAAGAAAAATTTAATTAAAAGTTTCAGAAAAGCTACATTATGTATTAATAGATAATGATTGAAAACAGAACCACTTTTTTACTAAAAAGAGAATTAAAGTAAAACAATGCACGTTAGGTAATTATTTTAAATTGTTTTAAAAACACCCACCAGACAAAGGCTGCACAACGTTTCACAAATGTTAACAAAATAGATTTTCAAAAACCATAAATAATTGTATTTTTACGGTTCAAAATTTAGAAAATAAATGGGCAAAATCATTGCTATTGCTAATCAAAAAGGAGGCGTTGGAAAGACTACTACATCAGTAAATCTTGCTGCCTCATTAGGTGTTTTAGAGAAAAAAGTTTTATTGATCGATGCTGATCCTCAGGCCAATGCGACATCTGGTCTTGGAATCGACGTAGAAACAGTTGAAACCGGAACCTACCAGATTCTTGAGCACACTGTAACACCAAAGGAAGCCATTTTAAAATGTACAGCTCCAAATGTCGATGTCATACCGGCTCACATAGACCTTGTTGCGATCGAAATTGAACTGGTTGACAAAGAAAACCGTGAGTACATGCTTAAAAAAGCATTAGAAGAAGCTAAAGAAGAATATGACTTTATCATAATCGACTGTGCACCATCTCTAGGTTTGTTAACCCTAAATGCTTTGACAGCTGCAGATTCTGTAGTGATTCCGATTCAGTGCGAATATTTTGCTCTTGAAGGATTAGGAAAACTGTTGAATACTATAAAAAGTATTCAAAAAATCCATAATCCTGACTTAGATATTGAAGGATTACTGCTAACCATGTATGATTCAAGGTTGCGTTTATCAAACCAGGTTGTTGAAGAGGTTCAAAAGCATTTTAACGATATGGTTTTTGAAACCGTTATTCAGCGAAATGTAAAATTAAGCGAGGCTCCAAGTTTTGGAGAAAGCATCATTAATTATGACGCAACCAGCAAAGGAGCAGTGAATTACATTAATTTAGCTCAGGAAATTATAAAGAAAAACAGCAAATAGTTTTTATGACAAAAGCAATTAAAAAACAAGCCTTAGGAAGAGGATTATCAGCATTATTAAAAGATCCGGAAAATGACATTACATCAGTAGAAGATAAAAATGCTGACAAGGTTGTTGGAAACATCATTGAGCTTGAAATAAGTGCTATCGAAATAAATCCGTTTCAGCCCAGAAGTAATTTCAATGAGGAATCTTTACGCGAATTAGCCACTTCGATCAAAGAACTTGGCGTGATTCAGCCTATTACTGTCCGAAAATTAGATTTCAACAAATACCAGTTAATTTCCGGAGAGCGTCGTCTGCGTGCTTCGACTCTGATTGGTTTAACACATATCCCTGCTTACATCCGTATTGCTAATGACAATGAATCGTTAGTAATGGCTTTGGTTGAAAACATTCAGCGTCATGACTTAGACCCTATTGAGATTGCACTCTCATACCAACGCTTGATGGATGAAATTCAGCTCACCCAGGAACAAATGAGTGAACGTGTTGGGAAAAAACGTTCTACTATCGCTAATTATCTGCGTCTTTTAAAATTAGATCCAATTATTCAGACCGGTATTCGCGATGGCTTTATCAGCATGGGACATGGCCGTGCAATCATCAACATTGAAGACTTAGATGTTCAGACTGATATTTACCAAAAAATAGTAAGTCAGAACTTGTCCGTTCGTGAAACTGAAGCTTTAGTTAAAAATTATCACGAAGGGTATCAGCCAAAAGCTGAAGTAAAACCAAAAGCAGCTTCTTCATTTGTAGTTAAAGAAACGCAAAAAAACACATTCAACGACTATTTTGGTTCAAAAGTTGATATAAAAGTTACCAGTAACGGAAAGGGAAAAATCACGATTCCGTTTAACTCAGAAGCTGACTTTATCAGAATTATAAAATTAATAAACGGATAGTGAATAAAATTGTCCTCATAAGTCTATTGTTCTTTCTCTTAGGAACCGTCTCTCTTTTTGCCCAGGCAAAAGAAGAAACGGTTTTAGTCGCTAAAGACACTAGCAAACTTGAAGAAATAGACCCGCTCAGACCAGCAAAAGCGGCTTTTTACTCGGCAATATTACCAGGTCTTGGACAGGCATACAATAAAAAATACTGGAAAATCCCACTTGTTTATGGTGCAATTGGTACCAGCCTTTATTTTTACCTTGATAGCAACAAAAAATATAATCAGTATCGTGACGAGTACAAACGAAGGCTTGAAGGCTATAGTCCTGAAAGTGGAGATTTTGATTATCTAAGTGACGACAGACTTATTGCCGGTCAAAAATTCTATCAGCGTAATCGTGACTTGTCAGCCTTATTTGTTGTTGGATTCTACGTTTTAAACATCATTGATGCAAATGTTGATGCTGCCCTGATGCAATTTAACGTCAATGAAAGATTATCTCTGCGTCCGGAAATTTACCCTTCGGATGTAACTTTAAAACCAAATGTTGGACTAACTTTTAATTACAACTTTTAAATAGCTTTTTTACTTTCTATTTAAATTAAAAAAAATATAAAAAAAAATGAAAATTGCACTTTTAGGATACGGAAAAATGGGTCAGGTAATTGAAAGAATTGCTCTGGAAAGAGGTCATGAAATTGTCTTAAAAAAAGATGAATTCAATACTTATGACGGACTTTCAACAGCTGATGTTGCTATAGACTTCAGTGTTCCTAACGCTGCTGTAGCCAACATTACAAGCTGCTTTCATGCAAATGTCCCGGTAGTTTCAGGAACAACAGGATGGCTGGAACATTATGATGAAGTAGAAGCTCTTTGCAAAGAAAAACAAGGTGGCTTTATCTCTAGTTCAAATTTTAGCTTAGGTGTTAATATCTTCTTTGGACTTAATGAATATTTAGCTAAAATTATGGCTCAGTTTGATTCATACAAAGTATCGATGGAAGAAATTCACCATACCCAAAAATTAGATGCCCCAAGCGGAACGGCTATTTCTTTGGCAAAAGGAGTTATAGAAAACAGCGCTTACGCAAATTGGACTATGGAAGATGCGAAGTCAAATGAAATTCATATTGAAGCCAAAAGAATTGGTGATATTCCGGGTACTCACACTGTAACCTATGACTCAACCGTGGACAGCATCGAATTAAAGCACACTGCACATAATCGTGAAGGCTTTGCTTTGGGGGCTGTTATTGCTGCTGAGTGGCTCGCGGGTAAAAAAGGAATCTACACGATGAAAGACGTTTTGAATCTGGAATCCAAATAAAATCTGAAAAATAATATTTCTGAAAATTTCAGAACTAAAACATACAAATATGACACTTTATCTTTGGTTTGTTTTTTTCTTAGCTGTACAAATAATCCATTTTCTGGGAACCTGGAAATTATATCAGGCTGCAGGCCGAAAATCATGGGAAGCCGCAATTCCTGTTTATAATTCGATTGTTTTAATGAAAATTATTAGCCGCCCAACATGGTGGACAATACTACTTTTCATACCAATTATCAATCTGATTATGTTTCCTGTAGTTTGGGTTGAAACTTTGAGAACTTTTGGAAAAAAATCAACTTTAGATACCGTATTAGGAATTTTCACTTTAGGGTTTTACATATATTATGTCAATTATACCCAAAAATTAGAGTATAATGCAGAGAGACAATTAACTCCTGAAAACAGAGCTGCAGACACGGTTAGTTCTTTACTTTTTGCCATAATTGTAGCAACGTTAGTACATACTTATGTCGTACAGCCTTTTACAATTCCAACTTCTTCATTAGAAAAATCGTTATTAATTGGCGACTTTTTATTTGTAAGCAAAGTAAACTACGGACCAAGAGTACCAATGACAACTGTTGCTTTACCAATGGTTCATGACTCTATTCCGTTAACAAAAAAGAAGTCATACTTAAGCTGGCCGCAATTGCCTTATTTAAGATTGCCTGCTTTAGAAAAAATAAAACGAAATGACATAGTTGTTTTTAACTGGCCTGTAGATACCGTTCATTATTTCTTTGAACCAAAAGGGAGACCTGGTGTTATAAAACCAATTGATAAGAAATCAAATTACGTAAAACGATGTGTAGGTGTTCCCGGTGATAGTTTATCCATAAAAGACGGTTTTGTTTACATCAATAATAAAAAACTAATCCTTCCGGAAAGAGCAAAGCCGCAATATTCTTATGCCGTAGCGTTAGACGGTAAAACGCCGATTGATTTTGAATCTCTTTTAAAAGAACTTAACGTTAATCTTGTTGATGTTATGGGATTTAAAGATGAAGTAAAAAGAGACACCTTATATTTCGCTGCTTTAACAGAAGCAACTGCTGAGCGATTAAAACAAACTCCAGGAATTACAAATGTCATAAGACAAATTTCTAAAGGAAACGAAAATGCCATTTTTCCTCATATCAACAAATGGAATCAGGATAATTTCGGACCTATATATATACCAGAAGCTGGAAAAACAGTTGCTTTAACGAATGAATCTCTTCCGTTTTACAAAGAAATTATCACTAATTACGAAGGAAACACTTTAGAATTAAAAGGTTCTAAATTCCTAATAAATGGTAAAGAAACGAACAGCTATACCTTCAAACAGAATTATTACTGGATGATGGGTGATAATCGACATAACTCTGAAGACAGCCGCTATTGGGGATATGTTCCTGAAAACCACATTGTAGGAAAACCGGTATTTATCTGGATGAGCTGGGACACCAACGGAAAAGGGATTAATAAAGTCCGTTGGGACAGGGTTTTCACAACAGTAGATGGGGAAGGTCAGCCACAGTCTTATTTCAAATATTTCCTGATTGTCCTCGCCCTTTATTTTGTTGGCGAATTCTTCTGGAAAAAGAGAAAAGAAAACAAAGCATAAATAAAATAAGTTATTTTTTGTTTCAGGTTTCAAGTTTCACGTTATTATCGTCAACCTGAAACCTGAAACTTTTAAACAAAAAAAAACGATGAATTCGCTATTACTTCCTACCTATTTCCCTTCGATTAGCCATTTTGCAGTTATGGCTCAATCTGAGAAAATCATTTTTGAAATGGAAGATAATTTTCAGAAACAGACTAACAGAAACCGTACCTACATCTACAGTCCAAATGGAATTCAACTATTAAATATCCCTATTAAACATTCTAAATCGACACATCAAAAAACAAAAGATGTTTTGATTGAAAATGAATTTGACTGGCAAAAACAGCATTTTAAATCACTGGAAGCAGCTTACAGAAGTTCTCCTTTTTTTGAGTTTTTCGAGGATGACATTGTTCCTGTATTCAAAAAAAAACATACCTTTTTGATGGATTTAAACATGGAGGTTCTGGATACAGTTACCAAATGTTTGCGCATGAAATTAGAATTTGGCAAAACCACTGAATATTTTCATGAAGCAGAAAATATTTCTGATTTCAGGTATCTGGCTAATGGAAAAAAAGATCAGAATTCATTCGAAAAATACCCTCAGGTTTTTGATGACAAGCATGGCTTTATAAACAATCTAAGTGTTTTGGATTTGCTTTTTAACGAAGGTAAATTCGGAATGGATTATTTAAAGACACAGAAAATTATATAACACCATTTTTAGTTTGGAATTTAAATTTTGAGGATTGGAAGTTTTAAATAATTTATTCCATTGAAAGCCTTGTCATTATTGGGTAATGATCTGAATTTTCAAAATCCGAAAAACTTTCAAACTCTTTTACCTTCATTTTAGGGTCGGTAAATATATAGTCGATTCTTGCAGGATAATATTTAAATTTATAAGTAGCACCAAAACCTCCCCCTGCTTCTTCAAAAGTATCTTTTAGTTTTCCTTTTATATTTCTATATACATAAGAAAAAGGGCTATTATTCATGTCTCCGCAAATTATAATCGGGTATTTACATTGTTTGATGTTTTCTTTAAAAATCTCCGCCTGCTCCTGCTGTTGCCTGAATCCTTTGCTTATCCTGGCCAGTATTCTCTGCGATTTTTTTTGATTCACATTGTCAATATCATCCGAAATCTCATTTACATCAGGGGAAATTTTAATAGACTGCAAATGCATATTATACACTCTGATTACATCCTTACCGCGCTTTATATCCGCATAAACAACATTATTATCCGAATTAGGAAAAATAATATTCCCTTCATTTATAATCGGAAATTTTGAAAAAATAGCCTGACCAGTTTTGATTTGATTTCCATCAATAAAAATATAACGGTGCGGATATACTTTTAAATCCAGGTGTGCAGAATTCGAATACTCCTGAATACACAAAATATCAGGATCCTTTTCATCTATAAAAGCTTTTATATTGTCGGGAATATCATCACGATCCAGCCATTTAAAAACATTAAACAAGCGGACATTATAACTCATTACAGAGAAATCTTTTTCATCATTTATATATTCTTTTCCGGAGAATTTGTAGAATTTGCTAATAAATGTAATTCCGGTTAACAACACTAAACCGGATAATATCAGACGTTTTTTAAATTGAATTGCCCAATAGAAAAAGAATAGTCCATTGAACACAAAAAAAGCCGGCATAAACAGCGTTAGCACTGCTAATAGCGGAAAACTCTTAGGTGCTAAAAAAGGCAAAATATAGATACTAAATGTAATAACAGTTAGCACTATATTCAAAAAGAACATTATTTTATTAAACCACGAAAGGTTTTTCATATTATCTTGCTAAATTATTTTCCAGCTTTAAACAGAAACTCTTTTTCTTCTTTGGTCAGACAATCATAACCAGACTGGCTAATCTTGTCTAAAATTTCATCAATTTGCTGTTGAGTCTTGTCTTTAGTAACAATTCTTGAAGCCACTTTTTCTGTAGGTTTTTGATAATTTTTATGCACTTTTTTAAATGGGGTCGTTGGGGATTTCTTAAACAGATTGGCAAAAAAGTCCAATATTTTAGAAACAACAACACTCAAATCTGTACCATTCTGGAGTAATTTAATATAAGCAAATCCGAAGAAGGCACCAGCCAAATGTGAGATATGCCCTCCGGTATTATCTAAACGTAACTGCATCAGATCCAAAATCAGGATTACGCCTGTAATGTGCCATAACTTTACATTTCCTATTAACAGCAAACGAACATTCATTAAAGGCTGGTAAGTAGTTGCAGCCACCAAAATTGCCATAATCGCAGCTGAAGCTCCTACAATTGATGCAGGATTACCAAGAAAATAAAAACTTAATGCAAATACAATTCCCGAAAATATAGCACCTAAAATATATAATCCTAAATATTGCTTTTGGGTAAAAAAAGTTAAAAACAACTGACTTGCAAAATTCAGCACCATCATATTAAACAATAAATGCAAAAATGAAGAATGGAAAAATGCATACGTTAAAAACGTCCAGGGCTTAAATAAAAAAACATTTGGATCAGACGAAAGAGCCAACCAGTCTGGATAAGCAAATCCACCGCCTGAATATTGATAAAAAAACACTAATGAAATCAGGAAACAAGCAATATTCCAATAGATCAAACGTAGTGAAATACCTCCTATTTTATATTGTAATTTCAAATCATCCAGAATATTCATAAAAGCCTTTTTTTCGTTTTTTTAATTATTTAAAGTTAAAAATTAATTCCAACGATTGTTATTAAACTGATTTTTTTTCCAATACCACATCATAAAATATCCAACAATTGCACCACCAATATGCGCGAAATGAGCTACTCCTGTGCCTCCACTTCCAAATAAAGAGTCCCCTTTAAAACCTAAAAATAAATCTAATGCCAAAATTCCAGGAACAAAATATTTAGCTTTTATCGGGATCGGAATAAACATTAAAGCTAACTCCGCATTAGGAAACATAAAAGCAAAAGCCACTAACAATCCATAAACTGCACCTGAAGCACCAACCATTGGTATTTGTGTAATTGCTGCAGCATTAAACAAACCTTTAAATGCATCTTCCCCAAGATTTGTTACTCCAGCTTTCTCTAAAATCGGTTTAATCTGTTCAAAAAACAAATCTGACCTAAAACTAACTCCATCACTAAAATCAACATTTAATATTTGGTGTAATGTTGCATCAGACAAACCTAAACCTCTTACGGGCTCCAAAGCTTGCTGAAATTGCAAATAATTCACTCCAATTTGCAATAAAGCAGCACCTAATCCGCATGAAATATAAAAAAACAAAAATTTCTTTCCACCCCAAAAATGCTCTAATGCAGATCCGAAAGAATATAACGCAAACATATTAAATGCAATATGCAGTATTCCACCATGCATAAACATATGTGTGATTGGCTGCCAAATCTGAAAATTCGGATTCTCTGGAAAAAACATAGCTAAATACTCATATGAAACAGGTACAAGCTGTGAGCCAATAAAAAAAATAATATTAATAATAAGTAGTTGTTTTACAACTGGGGTCATATTCATCATAAGGCAAACTTTTTATCTATATCTTCCACACGCAAAGTGATGAAAGTAGGTTTTTGAAAAGGTGAAATATTTGGATCTTTGCAGGCAAACAAAGCGTTTACTAAATTATCCTGCTCTTTTTCAGTCAAATAAGATCCGGTTTTAACCGCTAAACTTTTGGCCATCGATTTGGCTATAGTATCATTCTGACTATAACTGCTCGCCGGTATTCCTTCCTGCAGATCGCTTAATAATTGTTCGATTACAAGAGAAACTTCGCTTTCTGTAATATTAACGGGAATTCCGGAAATCACAATATGATCTGTTTGAGCTTTTTCGAAAACAAAACCTGTTGTTTCCAATGAAGGTTTTAGCTCTTCTATCAATGACATTTCATCTGATGAATAAAACAAATTCAACGGAAACAACAACTGCTGACTTGACGCCTGATTTACTGTCATATTCAGCAAAAACTGTTCATACAAAATACGCTGATGAGCCCGCTGCTGATCCACAATAACCATTCCCGATTTTATCGGCGAAACGATATATTTTTTATGAATCTGATATGTTTTTTGACCTGCCTGTTCTATCTCATCATCATTAAACAGTGAAGAAGTAACCTCTTCGTTTTCGAATGTAAACGGTGAACTTTCAATACTTTCCGCATTATCTAAATCCAATCCAACATATAAACTTTCCCAGCTTGCTGTTGGCTCCACTCTTTTAGAATATCCGGAATAAGATGATCCTGAAGATGAAGATGATCCGGAACTATAACCCGATCCTGAATTGGCTTTTGAATAATGCTGATTCGTTTTATCATCAGTAAAAGGATTAAAATTACCATCTACCTCAATTGTAGGCGTTTCTGCTTCTAAATCTTTATAGTGATAGGGTGTATCCAAATTCGAATCCCGATCAAAATCAAGAACCGGCGCTACATTAAACTGACCTAAACTATGTTTAATTGCAGCCCTTAGAATAGCATACAAAGCCTGCTCATCATCAAACTTTATTTCGGTTTTTGTTGGATGAATATTAATATCAATTGTGTTTGGCGGTACCTGTAAATAGAGAAAATAGCTTGGCTGTGAACCATCTTTTAAAAGTCCCTCGTAAGCAGCCATAACTGCATGATGCAAATAACCGCTTTTTATAAAACGATCGTTTACAAAAAAGAACTGCTCACCCCTGCTTTTCTTGGCAAATTCAGGCTTACAGACAAAACCCTGAACATTTATAATTTCAGTGTCTTCATTAACCGGAACCAGCTTTTCATTGGTTTTGCCTGACATTATTCCAACTATACGCTGGCGATAACCTGCAGCCGGCAAATTGTACATTTCGCTCCCATTATGATAAAAAGTAAAATGAATGTTTGGATGTGCCAAAGCTACACGCTGAAATTCATCCATAACATGACGGAATTCAACTGTATCTGATTTGAGGAAATTACGTCTTGCAGGAATATTAAAAAACAAATTTTTAACTGCAAATGAAGTTCCTTTTGGTAAAACCGCCACTTCCTGCGAAATAAATTTACTTCCCTCTATAACGATATGCGTCCCCAGTTCGTCCTGATCCTGTCTGGTTTTCATTTCCATGTGTGCAATCGCAGCAATAGAAGCTAAGGCTTCACCACGGAAACCTTTTGTACAAAGCGAAAATAAATCTTCCGCCTGACGAATTTTTGAGGTAGCATGACGTTCAAAACACAAACGCGCATCAGTAACACTCATTCCTTTACCATTATCAATAACCTGAACTAATGATTTTCCGGCATCTTTAATAATTAATTTAATGTCGGTTGCTCCAGCATCAACAGCATTTTCCAACAGTTCTTTGACGACTGAAGCAGGTCTTTGAACCACCTCCCCGGCGGCAATTTGATTGGCAACATGATCAGGAAGCAATTGAATAATACTCGACATTGAAAATTTTAGGTTGTAGATTAACGTTTTAAGATTTTTGTTTTGAAATCTTATCCAAGGTGTACAAATTTAATGAATTTCTATTGGCTTTCAGAATTTCATGAGTCATAAAAAAAACAAAAAACCTATACTGTTTTTTACACAGTATAGGCTTTAGTACTTTAAACGAGTATGTTTTTTTTTATTCCTTCTCGATTTTTATCGGAGTCTCTTCAATTTGAATCGCACCCGAAGACAGCAATGGCTGATTAAAAGGATGTGAAATAGAAGCCTGCTGACGAATGTAAGCCATTTTTATGGCAGCAATTGCAGCTTCTGTTCCTTTGTTTCCATGAACCCCACCACTTCTGTCAATTGACTGCTGCATCGTATTATCTGTCAGAACACAAAAAATAACCGGAATATCAGTCTGTACATTCAGGTCTTTAATTCCCTGTGTTACACCTTCACAAACAAAATCAAAATGCTTTGTCTGCCCCTGGATTACACAGCCAATTACAATAACTGCATCAACATTTTGCGTCTGCAGCATTTTTTTTGCACCATAAATCAGTTCAAAACTTCCGGGAACGTTCCAACGGATAATTTGTTGTGCCGGAACTTCGCAGTCAGTTAGTGCTTCAAAAGCACCATTATAAAGTCCTTCAGTTATAGTGTCGTTCCACTCAGAAACAACAATCCCAAATCGAAAGTCTTTCGCATTTGGGATTGTGTTTTTATCGTATTCTGATAAATTTTTATTTTCGGTAGCCATCTTTATATTTTAGATTTTATAATATAGATTTCAGATTGCTAAAATACGAATCTAAAATCTAAAATCTGAACTCTAAAAATAAAATTATTGCGCTAATCCAATCAAAGCATCAACTGAATTTGCCTCCGGAGTGCCGTCAAAGTTTTCTTTGATGTCCGTCAGATATTTCAAAGCATCTTCTTTTTGTCCTAAAGCCAAAGCTGTTTTTCCGGCTTTTAATAAGAAACGAGGTGTTGTGAAATCGTTTTTATTAGATTCTGCAGCTTTTACATAATAATCAAGAGCTTCTTTTTGGTTGTTTTTTTGAGAATAAGCATCTCCAATTGCACCTTTCGCCAATGCACTTAATATCATATCATCTGACTTGAATTCTCCTAAGTATTTAATCGCCTCATCAAATTTACCAGTATTCAGATAAGCGATACCTGCATAATAATTTGCTAAGTTTCCTGCATCAGTTCCGGAATATTCATCAGCAATTTTTACGAATCCAAATTTACCTTCAGAACCGTTCAACGCCAGTTTATACAATGAATCACTTGCTACTCCATCAGTGGCTTTTTGAAAATTTTGCTGTGCAACAAACATTTCGTTAGCAGCCTCATCCTGTTTAGGTGCTTCAATAAATTTTTGGTAAGCCAGATACCCAATAGTTAAAACAGCAATACCAGCAACTAAACCAATAATGATTTTTTGATTTTTAGCAACCCAATCCTCAGTTTTTGAAGCAGTTTCATCTAATTTTGAAAAAACACCAGCTGTTGTACTGTCTTTTTCGTCAATTACTACCTGTGTATCTTCAGTTACTTCTTTAACTTCCTTTTCCTTTGGTGCTTTATATCCTCTTTTATTGTAAGTAGCCATTTAAAATTAATTTAGTGAACGGCAAAAATAAAATTTTTATTGAAACTGAAGTAAAAAAAATCAATTTTATCACTATTTTAAAAAAAATATTTTCGGTACTCATAATTAGTTTTGTCTCAGACCTAAAATAATTCATCCTGTAACACAGCAAAAGCCTAATATTTCAATAATTTTCGATAATTTGCACCCTCAAATACTTGCTGTTTTAAACATCATATTTTACCTGCTGAGCTGCTTAAAAATGCATTTAAACAAAATTTCTTTATTCAATTATAAAAATTTCTCCGAAATCAATTTCGATTTTGACCGCAAAATCAATTGTTTTGTCGGCAAAAACGGCATTGGCAAAACTAATGTACTGGATGCAATCTACCATCTGGCTTACGGTAAAAGCTATTTCAATCCGCTGGCGGTTCAGAACATAAAACACGGAGAAGAGTTTTTTGTAATTGATGCCGAATTAGAAAAGAATGACAGAACAGAGCAAATAGTCTGCAGTTTAAAAAAAGGGCAAAAAAAAGTTTTAAAAAGAAACGGAAAAGCGTACGATAAATTCTCAGATCATATCGGTTTTATTCCGCTTGTGATTATTTCTCCGGCAGACCGTGATTTAATTGTTGAAGGAAGCGAAACACGACGTAAGTTTATGGACAGTGTGATTTCGCAATTAGACTCAGCCTATCTCCATCAGCTTATTCAATATCAGAAAGTAATTGTACAGCGAAATGCGCTTTTAAAATATTTTGCACTGAACCATACTTTTGATAACGACACCTTATCTATATATAATGAGCAGCTGAATGAATACGGAAAATCTATTTTCGAAAAGAGAAAAGATTTCCTGGAACAATTTATACCTATATTTAATGCACATCATCACGCCATAACAGGTTCTGAGGAATCAGTACAATTGGTTTATGAAAGTCATTTATTCGAAAAAGATTTATTGACACTGCTTCAGGAAAATATAAATAAAGACAGAGCACTGCATTATACCAGTTCAGGAATTCATAAAGATGATTTGTCTTTTGAAATTGATTCACATCCAATAAAAAAATTCGGTTCGCAGGGACAGCAAAAATCATTTTTGATTGCCCTGAAACTGGCACAATTTGAATTTTTGAAAAAGCAAAGCGGCGTGAAACCAATTCTTTTGTTTGATGATATTTTTGACAAACTGGACGAAACCCGCGTTGCTAAAATTGTCGAAATGGTAAACAGTGAAACTTTCGGCCAGCTATTTATTTCTGACACACATCCGGAACGAACTGAAGCGATTGTTAAATCAACACATCAGAGTTATAAGATATTTAATTTGTAATTTTATAAAGAATTCAAAAATTAAAAAACCAACTGCAATAAAAAACGGATTATGCTAACAAAAGAATCATTGCAATTTTTAGACGATCTAAAAAAGAACAATAACCGTGACTGGTTTCAGGATAATAAAAAACGATATGAAGTTTTCAAGAAAGATTATCATCAGCTGGTAAGTGATTTTCTGGATGCGATGAAACCGCTTGATCCTTCGTTAGAATTGTTAGAAATTAAAGATTGTACTTTCAGAATCAATCGTGATATTCGGTTTTCTAAAGACAAATCTCCATATAAAGCCCATTTAGGTGTATGGCTTTCATCTGGTGCAAAAGGCGCCAATCGTTCCGGATATTATGTTCATATTGAAAAAGGAGCCAGTTTTATTGCCGGTGGATTTTATTCGCCTGATGCGGATCAGTTAAAAAAGGTACGTAAAGAAATTGCCTTTTTTCATGATGATTTAGAAGCCATTTTAGCAGACAAAAACTTCAAAAAAGAGTTCGGTGGTTTTGATATAAATGAAAGCAACTCACTTAAAAGCATGCCGCGTGGTTATGAAAAAGATCATCCTGCAATAGAGTTCTTAAAACTGAAGAGTTTTACAACTTCTCAAAAATTTGATATTACAGAAGTTACCCAGAAAGACTTTGTAAAAAAAATGAGCCAGAAACTCATTGTTCTAAAACCCCTGAATGAATTCATCAATCGTGCTTTGGATACTGAAGAGTTTTAAAAAAGAAAGTTGCCGCGAATTTCACAAATTGACACGAATTAATTTGTGAAAATTGGCGAAATTCGTGGCGAAAAAACCTTTATAATGAAAAAGAAAATACTTTTTCTTGGAGAATCATATCGGGCCGACGCTATAACCTGGATGAAAGGCCTGAAAGAATTTGGTGATTTTGAAATTACCACCTGGGAACTTCAAACATCAAACAACCAAAGATTCAGACGTATTTTAGAATATCTCTTCTCTCCCCTTTCTATTCGAAAAATAGTTCAGAATAAAAAACCCGATATGGTGATTGCCGAAAGAACAACCAGTTATGGTTTCTTAGCAGCCTTATCAGGATCTAAAACTATTGCTATTGCACAGCAGGGAAGAACCGATTTATGGCCGGAAACTTCTGTTTTATACCCTTTTAAGAAATTCATTCAGAAATATGCTTTTACGAAAGCACATTTAATTCACGCCTGGGGACCTGTCATGGCAATTCACATGAAAGCAACCGGCGTTGACATGAACAAAGTTTTGGTTCTTCCAAAAGGAATTGATTTATCGCTTTTTACTCCTTCAACAAATAATTCAAACAAAATTGAAGCCATTGTAACGCGTTCGCTTCAGCCGGAATATCGACACGATTCTATCCTGAAAGCTTTCGGAATTTTAAACCAAAAAGGAATTGATTTTTCGTTGACAATAGTTGGTAACGGAACAAGATTGCAATTTTTAAAAGATTTAGCAAAAGAACTTCAAATCGAAAATAAAGTAATTTTTACAGGAAGAATTCCAAACACAGAGCTTCCAAAATTATTACATCAACCCAATATTTACATTAGCATGCCCATTACTGAAGGCGTTTCTGCTTCTTTGTTTGAAGCGATGGCCTGTAATTGCTTTCCGGTTGTTTCAGACATTCCAGGAAATCAAAGTTGGATCACACATCGCGAAAACGGACAGTTAATCGAAATTGATAATATCGAAATGCTCGCAAATGAATTAATCTGGTCTTTTGAAAATCCTGAATTGCGAAATGAGGCGATTATTCGAAATAGAAAATTTGTAGAGGAGAATGCTAATTATGATATTAATATGAAGGTTATTTCAGAAAAATATCATGAGTTGCTGGATTCTCGAAAACCATTTAATCGCTAAGATTTACGCTATGAACGCAAATCTTAGTGGACTTTGCGCAAACTTTGTGTCTTTGCGGTTCAACCAAAAATTATAATTCATATTTTTACCCAGATTAAAAAGCCTTTTACACATGGAAATCCAATCCAATTTTTCTTTAAAAAAATATAACACTTTCGGCATTGAAGCCAGTGCTAAACAATTTGTTGCCGTTCATTCTATTTCTGAATTAAAAACAGTTTTACAGGAAAACAAAAACGAGAAAAAATTCATTTTGGGAGGCGGAAGTAATATGCTTTTAACTAAAGACATTGATGCTTTGGTTATTCATATCGATTTAAAAGGCAAAGAAATAACCAAAGAAGATGATGATTTTGTCTGGGTTGAAAGTCAGGCTGGTGAAGTTTGGCACGATTTCGTTCTTTATACCATTGAAAATAATTTTGGAGGTTTAGAAAACATGTCCCTGATTCCCGGAAACGTGGGCACTACTCCGGTCCAGAATATCGGGGCTTACGGAACGGAGATCAAAGACACATTTATTTCCTGCGAAGCCATGAATATTGCTACTCAGGAAATGAAAACTTTTACCAATGAAGAATGTAATTTTGGCTACCGCGAAAGCATTTTCAAAAATGAAGTTAAAGATCAGTACATTATCACTTCAGTAGTTTTTAAGCTGACCAAACACAATCATAAAATCAATACTTCTTACGGGGATATTTTGGCTGAACTTGCAAAAAACAATATTACGGAACCAACCTTAAAAGATGTCAGCAATGCAGTTATTGCCATTAGACAAAGCAAATTACCCGATCCGAAAGAACTCGGAAACAGCGGCAGTTTCTTTAAAAATCCGATTGTTTTGAAATCTGATTTTGAAAAGATTCATCAAAAGTTTCCTGAAATGAAATATTACGAAGTTTCAGAAACTGAAGTAAAAGTTCCGGCCGGGTGGCTAATTGAGCAAGCCGGTTTTAAAGGAAAACGTTTTGGTGATGCCGGAGTGCATAAAAATCAGGCTTTGGTACTTGTAAATTACGGTAATGCAACCGGGCAGGAAATTCTGGCAGTTTCAAAAGAGGTTCAAAAAACGGTTTTTGAAATTTTCGGCATCCATATTGAGGCTGAAGTGAATGTAATTTAATTCCGGATTTACAACTTAAATTTCCAAATGAAAAAACTCAATGTGAGAGTAATTTTATTTCAATTACTCGGAATGATTTTCATGACTCATGGTATCCTCCAATTAAGATTTTATACTGTAGCTGACGAAATAATTTGTGCCGCAAACAATTTTCGGGATCAAAAATCAGAATGCTGGAATAGATTATTTCCGGCAATAAGAGGGGGCTCTAATTTTTGGCCCGATGTTTATGTATGGATATTTTTAGGCCTGTTGGCAGGAATTATTCTCATTTCTTTTTTGAATTGGAAAAACAAACTCTCTGCTTTAAATACCATTTTAGTATCAACTATACTATATATTCTTTTAAGGTTTAAATTTTTCAGAAAAAGTTCGATTTCACGATCTTTATCTTCTTTTGGAGATTTATTTTCTAATGATTTTAAAACACAATGTTTAATTGGAGGTGTTAGTTTTACTTTTATTGGAATTTTTATTTTATGGGCAAGTGTTAATGTAAATTTATTTAATTTTAGAAAAATAGCGGTTACAAAATAATCCAGTGAAATGTACACACCTGAAATCTATAAAAACGAAAACCCTGAAGAAATCAGAACTTTTTTGAAAGAGAACAGTTTTGGAATCCTCATCAATCAGACTAACGGAAAACTATGCGCTACACATATTCCGATTGAACTTGATGTCAATCCTCACGGAAAAGAAATCTTACAGGGGCATATTTCTAAATTAAATCCACAGGCAGAAGGCTTTGCAGAAAACGATCAGGTACTGGCGGTATTTACTGGTCCTCATGCTTATATTTCTTCTTCATGGTACGATCATGAAAATGTACCAACCTGGAATTACATAGCCGTACATGTTTACGGCAGCATTAAAATTGTAGATTATTCAACGTCTGTTGAACAACTTAAAAAACTAGTAGATAAATACGAGGTAAATTCTGAAAATCCCGTCAGCATTGATAGTTTATCCGAAAAAACAATGCGTGAAGCCAGAGGAATTTTTGGTTTTGAAATAGAAATAGATGAAATTCAGGCCACCAGAAAACTGTCACAAAACCGCGATGAACATAATTATAAAAACATAATTTCAGAATTAGCGAAAACCGAAAACCCTCAGGCTATTGCCGTTGCAAAAGAAATGTCAAAATGCGGAAAGTAAATCGGTATTGACTATGGAAAATTAGGAATTCAT
Source organism: Flavobacterium fluviatile (assembly GCF_010645065.1). Taxonomy (GTDB): domain Bacteria; phylum Bacteroidota; class Bacteroidia; order Flavobacteriales; family Flavobacteriaceae; genus Flavobacterium; species Flavobacterium fluviatile. The sequence continues at coordinate 186,332 of NZ_JAADZW010000006.1, forward strand.
ACCTACATTTGCACTCGCAAGATTCAGAAATTAAAAGACATTAAAACATATGCTTATATTTTTACTTTACTTCTTTATTGCTGTTGTATTCATACAAATTTTTTACTACTTAGGGATTTTCGGGAAGTTCGCTTTTGCCAAACCTCAGACTATTACACCAAAAAAACTTCCGGTTTCTGTAATTGTCTGTGCAAAAAATGAAGAAGAAAACGTAAAAAAATATATTCCTTTATTAGCAGAACAGAACTATCCTGATTTTGAAATTGTTTTGATTGATGATGCGTCAAGTGATGAAACCTTAGAAGTTTTTGAAGAATTTGAAAAGCAATATTCCAATATACGTTTAGTAAAAGTTCAAAACAATGAGGCTTTCTGGGGAAATAAAAAATACGCATTAACATTAGGAATCAAAGCTTCAAAAAAAGACTACCTTTTATTTACTGATGCCGATTGTTATCCAACTTCAAAAGAATGGATTACTGCTATGACTTCTCAATTTACAATGAATAAAACGATTGTTTTAGGATATGGTGCTTATGAAAAAGCAGAACGTTCTTTACTGAATAAAATCATTCGTTTTGAAACAGTACTTACGGCGATGCAATATTTTTCATGGGCAAAAGCAGGACTTCCATACATGGGAGTCGGAAGAAATTTAGCCTACAAAAAAGAAGAATTTTTTAATGTTAATGGCTATATAGAGCATATTCAGATTCGTTCCGGTGATGATGATTTATTTATAAACCAGGCTGCAAACAAAGCAAACACTACAATTGCCTACACGCCTGAAAGTTTCACATATTCAAAACCAAAAGAAACCTATAAAGAATGGTTTACCCAAAAAAGAAGACACGTTGCTACAGCGAATTACTATAAGTTTTTTGACAAAATTCAGTTAGGTCTATTCTACAGTTCACAATTATTTTTCTTTTTACTGGTTATTCTTTTATTAGCTTTTCAGTTTCAATGGATTGCTGTATTGGCATTATTGGCAACAAGATATACAATTGCGTGGATTGTAATTGGATTTTCAGCCGGAAAATTAAAAGAAAATGACCTGAAAATATGGTTTCCTATTATAGAGATAGTGCTTATATTCACACAAATCAATATCTTTATAACTAATCTTTTCTCAAAACCGGTAAATTGGAAATAAATTCTAAAATAGAAAAAGCAAAAAAAGGCGATCAGATCGCCTTTACTTTTTTATTAGATTATTATTGGAACGAAGTGTACGGATTTATGCTAAAACGTACAGAAAACGAAACGATTGCTGAAGACATTACTATCGAAACATTCTCAAAAGCCTTCGATAAAATTGCAACTTATAATCCTGAATTTCAATTTAATACCTGGCTAATCAGTATTGCAAAAAACGTTTATATCGATCTGCTTCGTAAAAAGAAAACAAATCTTTTTATTGAAATCACGGACAACGAAGACCAGCAGGCATATAACATTGCCGATCCTACTCCATCTGCAGAAGATGCGCTGATTAAAGAGCAAAATTTATCGCGTTTGCTTTTGTGCATCAAAGAATTAAAACCCCATTATCAGGAAGTCATTCAGTTACGTTATTTTCAGGAAATGACATATCAGGAAATCTCACTCAAAATAAATGAGCCTTTAAGCAATGTCAAAGTAAAATTACTTCGAGCTAAAAAATTACTGGCAGAAATTATCGAACGTAACAGATAATTCACTATCTTTAGAATAAGAATAACATATTGATGATTTTATTCTTAAAAAAATAAACATTCCATACACCAAAAGTTCTTTGTTTTCGTTATTAGTCAAACTAAAAACCTGTCATGCTTATGATTTAATGTTACTTAACCTTTTAAATCTAATTACTATGTCTAAATTAAGCCTTTACGAAACCAAATGGACTGACCTTGTTTTCGAAAACAAAAACAAAGAGTACGGCGCGTACCAATTACGTCAGGAGAATACCAAAACAACTATCACTGCACTTTTTACTGCGTTGTTAATAATTGCATCGCTGGGAAGTATATCGATGCTGATTGGTAAATTCACAACAACTTCTTCTATCACTGAAACCATTCCCACGATCAATGAAGTAATGAGGCCTATAGATTTAGAACAAATAGTACAACCTCAAACAGAAGAAACTGTTGCGCCACCTGCACAAACACAACAAGCAGTTGCACAAGTAACAGAAGCAAGTCAGTTGGTAAATCCTGTTGTTGCGCCTACAGAATTGGCAGTGCAGGATATTGCTGCAAACAAAGACAATACTCCTGTCGTAGATAATACTTCTACAGGAACCGGGAATACAGTTAATGCATTGCCAGCAACCGGAGGTAATGGAACTGGAGATGGAACCAACCCAGCAGCCAACATTGGAAATGGAAATGCGGTTGTAAACACAGCCATATTAGACAAAATGCCGGAATTCCCGGGCGGAATGGCTAAGTTCTACACTTACGTCGGAAACAATTTCAACAAACCTGAACTTGATGCAGAAAAAACATTAAGAGTATATGTTTCTTTTGTTATCGAAAAAGACGGTTCAATGACTGATATTACAGTAAAAAATGATCCCGGTTACGGATTAGGCAAAGAAGCCATACGCGTTCTAAAATCATTAAAAACAAAATGGACTCCGGGAATATTAGATGGAAAAGCGGTAAGGACTGCATACAATCTTCCGATAACGATAAAAACAGAAATGGAGTAATACAAAAAGCAGAATTTAGGTTCTGCTTTTTTTATCAATTAAATCCTGATCACTAAAAAACTCATTCCTTATATTTTGACTATTTTTACAACTGTTTAAAAACATATTAGTTGTACAACATTAAAAACTATAAAATGGGAATATTTTCAGCTATTCTTGGCAACGCCGGCGCGGTAAGTCAGGAAGATTTAATTAAAAAATACGGACAGCTTTTAACCGATAAAGAAGAAATCGAAATGGGTTTCAAATTAATCAGAGATACATTTATCTTCACAAACAAAAGATTAATTTTAGTTGATGTACAAGGCTTAACAGGCAGCAAAACCGAGTATAAATCTATTTCTTATAAAAGCATTACACGATTTAGCGTTGAAACCGCCGGAACTTTTGAACTTGACGCCGAATTAAAAATCTGGGTTTCAAGTGAACTGCAGCCGAGTATTGTAAAACAATTTAATAAATCGGTAAATGTATATGATGTCCAAAAAGTATTGGCACATCACGTTTTGGGTTAATCTTAAAAATAAAAACCCGACAAATTTTAAAAACTTGTCGGGTCGATTAATTTAAAAACAATTATTTCTTTTTAGTAGTTGTTTTTTTTGTGGTCGTTTTTTTAGTTGTTGTTTTTTTAACTACAGGCGCTGTGTTATCTATTTTTTGCTGAACATACGCTTTATAGACACCATCTTTTTCAGCTCTCTTTTTGGCATCTTCTGCTCTTTGCTTTGAATCCGGATGCGAGCTCATCATTTTTTCTAAAAACGATGCTTCTTTACCCTCGCTCATTTTGGCCAGGATTCTGAAAGCAGATTCTTCAGCATTAACATTATAACCATTTTTCTTCATGAAATTATAAGCAAACAAATCAGCTTCAGCTTCTTGTTTACGGCTGTGCTTACTGTCAATCATAGCGCTTCCAATTTTGCCTAACTGACTGTCGGTAACACTTGAAATTGTTGCAGATTGTGAAGAGGCGCCATCTATCAAGGCCTCTTTTTGATAAGCAGCTCTCATTGCATCCCTTGAATCATTGTTCGCAACGTGACCAATTTCGTGACCAATGACAGCCAGCAATTCATTGTCATCCATAATATCCATTAGTCCGGAATACACGCGTACGCTTCCATCTGCCGTTGCAAATGCATTCACTTCTTTTATTTTATAGACTTTATAGTTCAGCGTATAGCCTTCACCAGAAGTATGTTTTCCAAAAACCCTGTTCAGTCTTAATGTGTAAGGATCATTGGGTCCGGCTACTTCATGTTCAGCGTCTAATTTATCGACAGCTTCTTTAGATAATTTGGCCGCATCAGCATTTGTAAGAGTAAAACTGGTCACACCCTTCTGAAGTGCTCCTATCGCCTTTTCACCAAAATTAATTTGTGCCTGCATTTTTGTAAAGCTCAAAGAAGCGAATAGAATTCCTAAAACTATAAATTTGTTTTTCATCTTTTTTAATTTAATTACACAGAAAATATACTTAGAACTAAAATTATAAATTATTTTAATATTTATTTCCTTTTAGCCTTATAGAAAAAATCCATTACATTATTAAAATTACCCCTTAATACACCCTTTAAAATTAACAAATTATCGGTAATTAACGTATAAACTCAACAAGATAATAATTAGTCATATCAATAACTTATACAACTTTGCGTATATTTGTACTTTCAATTTTAATATATGGAAACTGCTGTCGAAAATATACCTGCCGGAAAGCCTAAATGGTTAAAAGTTAAACTTCCGATTGGACAAAAATATACAGAACTACGAGGCTTAGTTGATAAATATAGCTTAAACACCATTTGCACTTCAGGAAGCTGTCCTAATATGGGAGAATGCTGGGGAGAAGGAACCGCAACCTTTATGATTTTAGGAAATGTTTGTACCCGTTCATGTGGCTTTTGTGGCGTAAAAACCGGCAGACCCGAAACGGTTGACTGGGACGAACCTGAAAAAGTGGCCCGTTCGATCAAAATAATGAACATTAAACATGCTGTAATCACAAGTGTGGACAGAGATGATTTAAAAGACGGTGGTTCAATCATCTGGATTGAAACTGTAAAAGCAATTCGCCGTATGAACCCAAATACTACGCTTGAAACCTTAATTCCGGATTTTCAGGGAATTGAAAGAAATCTGAACCGAATAGTAGAAGCAAATCCTGAGGTTGTTTCCCATAACATGGAAACAGTAAGACGTTTGACCCGCGAAGTACGTATTCAGGCAAAATATGACCGTAGTTTAGAAGTATTACGATATCTAAAAGAAAAGGGGATTAACAGAACAAAATCAGGAATTATGTTAGGCCTTGGAGAAACAGAAGAAGAAGTTTTTCAAACCATGACTGACTTACGCAAAGCCAACGTTGATGTTGTAACCATTGGCCAGTATTTACAGCCGAGCAAGAAACATTTACCTGTAAAAGAGTTTATTACACCGGAACAATTTGCCAGATATGAGAAATTTGGACTTGAACTGGGGTTCCGTCATGTAGAGAGTGGCCCTCTTGTTCGTTCATCTTATAAAGCACAAAAACATATATTATAAAAAGTTTATTGGGTTGTTGAGTTTAACCGAATAAAAAAATTAACAGATTGAAATTGAAAACTAGAATTGCCATAAATGGTTTTGGAAGAATTGGTCGTAATTTATTTCGATTACTTTTAAATCATCCAGAAATTGATGTTATTGCTATAAATGATATTGCAGATACCAAAACCATGTCACACCTGATAAAATACGATAGTATTCATGGGGTATTACCTTTTAAGGTAAGTCATAATGACCAGGGAATTATTGTAGATGGCAAACCTTTTTTGTTTTTTCACGAAAAAAATATTTCAAGTTTAAACTGGAAAGCTCATGATATCGATTTTGTAATTGAATCTACAGGAAAATACAAAACGTACGAAGAATTAAATGCACATATTGAAGCAGGTGCTAAAAAGGTAATTCTTTCAGCCCCATCAGAAGTTGAAACCATAAAAACAGTTGTTTTGGGTGTAAATGAATCAATTCTTGACGGAAGCGAATCTATTATTTCAAATGCAAGCTGTACAACAAACAATGCTGCACCCATGATAAAAATCATTGATGAATTATGCGGTATTGAACAAGCTTACATCACTACTATCCACTCTTATACAACAGATCAGAGTTTACATGATCAGCCACATAAAGATTTAAGAAGAGCAAGAGGAGCGAGCCAGTCTATTGTGCCAACGACAACAGGTGCTGCCAAAGCCCTGACTAAGATTTTCCCTAAACTTGTGGATAAAATTGGAGGATGCGGCATCCGTGTTCCTGTTCCTGACGGGTCACTGACAGACATTACTTTTAATGTAAAACGAGCTGTATCGATTGAAGAAATAAATAAGGCTTTTGAAGCCGCTTCACAGACAAACCTGAAAGGTATATTAGATTATACAGAAGATCCAATCGTTTCAGTTGACATCATCGGCAACAGACATTCATGCCTGTTCGACTCACAACTTACATCTGTAATTGATAAAATGGTAAAAGTAGTGGGATGGTATGATAATGAAATTGGCTATTCTTCAAGACTAATTGATTTGATTTTGCTTTCTGTAAAAATGAATATCCAAAATTCAGAATCGTTAGAAACAGCACTTTAAATCCAGAAGAGATTATTTTTCAAAACTATTATTTACATACTCTAAAACCGAAGCATCAAAATTTTGCCTGTAATTGATGAATGAACTTTTTATAGGAAGATAATATAATTGAGAAATCAGGCCGGATCCTTTTAACCTGACATAATCTTTCTCAGTTGTAATGATTTTTTTATTCTGAGCCTTATTCTTAATATCATTTAAATCAGCTTCAGAAAAATGATGGTGATCGGGAAAAATCAAACACTCATCATTTTCGTTTTTCAAATAATCAAAAAAGGGTTTAGGCTTGGCAATCCCTGCCAAAAGCAGTTTTGACTCTAATTCAATTTGGCTTACAGCAATTCCCTCTTCCTTATTATAAACTGCATCATCATAATCTATAAAAGTAAAGTAGATTTGCTGTGAATAATTTAACTCTAATTTCAAACGAATTTCTTCCTGTTTTTCATCAGATAGATTCTTCGGACATTTGGTTACCACAACAATATTGGCCCTGTTGGCTCCACTCCTGCTCTCACGCAAATTTCCGGTGGGAAGCATAAAATCATCAGCATATAGATCATCGAAAGCTGTAAGTAAAATATAAAACCCGGCTTTTACTTTTCGGTGTTGATAAGCATCGTCTAATAAAATAATTTCCGGTTTTGTTTTCTGCGAAAGCAATTGTGTAATTCCGTTAGTTCTGTCTGCATCAACTGCAACCTGAATATTGGGAAATTTTTGGTAAAACTGAAAAGGTTCGTCACCCAGAATTTCGGCATTTGAAGCTGAATCAGCCAGAACAAAACCTTCTGATTTACGCTTATAACCACGGCTTAAAGTGGCAACTCTGTAATTATCCGATAACAGTCGGATTAAATATTCTATTTGAGGTGTTTTACCGGTTCCGCCAACACTTAGATTTCCAACAGCAATTACCGGAACATCAAATGAAGTTGATTTCAGAATCCCTTTATCAAACAAAAAATTCCGAATTGAAGTAATGAATCCGTATAAAATGGCAAAAGGGAAAAGTATTTTTCGAAGTAAGTTCATAAAGTTATTTATCAGAATAATGTCCCATTGCAGAAATTATAAACACAGTAACAACTTCCTCTTCTACACGATAAATTAATCTATCCTTTCGATTAATCCGCCTTGACCAAAATCCTGAATATTCATATTTTAATGGTTCTGGATTCCCGAAACCTTCGTATGGATTTTCTGTAAGATCTATTAAAATTTTAGCAATGTTTTTAATAGAAATTTTATTTCCAGATTTTTTATGCTTTTCAATATCCTGATTTGCGATCTTAGTTACTTCAACCCTAAACTTCCCCATATATCATCTGGATTTAGCGTTGTTGTTTCGCCATTTTTAATATTTTCTTCCGCTATTTTAACTTTTTCAACAAATTCAGAACTATAAATACTTCCTTCCTCATTAACCTGTCCATAATCATCTGTTTCAACAATTTCAATTCCTTCAACACCTTTAAAAAAAGCCTCAAACATCGCCATAAATGCTTTGCCTGTCTTTGTGTGTTCATTAATTTTTATTGTAGTCATGATTTTAAATTTAGAATTACAAATGTACTAAATTTGTACTTTAGTATAAATTATTTACACTAAAGTACAAAACTCGAAATAATTAATAATGAAAATCAAAAATATAATAGAAGTTCTCGAAGAAATGGCTCCATTGGCTTACGCCGAAGATTTTGACAACGTTGGGCTTTTAGTCGGAAATTCTGAAACCGAAAGTACAGGCGTTTTGGTCTGCCATGATGCTTTGGAAACTGTAATCAAAGAAGCAATTGCTAAAAACTGCAATCTGGTGGTTTGCTTTCATCCAATATTATTCTCCGGAATCAAAAAAATCACCGGCAAAAATTATGTGGAACGTGCCATTTTAAAAGCCATAAAAAATGATATCGCTATTTACGCCGTTCATACTGCTTTAGACAATCACTCCCAAGGTGTAAATAAAATATTTTGCGATGCTTTAGGCTTAACCAATACTAAAATCTTGATTCCGAAGCAGAATTTTATTCAAAAACTTGTGACCTATACTGTTCCTGAAAATGCACAAAAAATACGTCAGGCTTTGTTTGATGCCGGGGCAGGAACAATTGGCAATTATGAAAACTGCAGTTTTAATTCTAACGGAACAGGCACTTACAAAGGTAATTCTGAAAGCAATCCTGTAATTGGTGAACGCCATGAACTTACAGAAGCTGAGGAAATAAAAATTGAAGTTACATTCGAGAAACATTTGCAATCGAGAATCTTAAAAACTCTTTTTGCAAATCATATCTACGAAGAAGTAGCTTATGAAATTTATGATTTACAAAATTCGCATCAAAATATCGGCTTGGGAATGATTGGTGAATTTGAAACCGAAATGGATGAAAAAGACTTCCTTCATTTTGTAAAAGATAAAATGATTGCCGATGGTATTCGTCATTCTGACTTTACAGGAAAAAAAATAAAGAAAGTTGCCGTTTTGGGAGGTTCCGGAAGTTTTGCCATAAAAAATGCCATTCAGGCCGGAGCAGATGCTTTTTTAACAGCCGATTTAAAATACCATCAGTTTTATGAAGCCGAAAACAAATTACTTTTGGCCGATATTGGTCATTTTGAGAGCGAACGCTATACAAAAAACTATATTGTTGATTATCTTAGAAAAAAAATCCTTAATTTTGCCATCATTTTATCAGAAGAAAATACAAATCCAGTTAAGTACTTATAGAATATGACGAATACGAAAGAATTAAGTGTTGAGGACAAGTTAAGAGCAATATACGATTTACAGCTTATTGACTCGAGAATTGACGAAATCAGAAACGTAAGAGGGGAACTTCCATTAGAAGTAGAAGATTTAGAAGATGAAGTTGCGGGTCTGAGCACTCGTTCAGAGAAACTAAAAGGTGAACTTGAAGTGATTGAAGAGCAAATCAAAGCAAAGAAAATTGCTATTGAAGAGCACAAAGAAGTAATTAAAAAGTACACAAAACAACAAGAATCAGTTCGTAATAACAGAGAATTTAATTCCTTAACAAAAGAAGTTGAATTTCAGGAATTAGAAATTCAATTAGCTGAAAAACAAATCAAAGAGATGAAAGCTTCTATCGAGCACAAGAAGGAAGTAATTTCAAATCTAAAAGAAAAATTAGAAGCTAAAAGTTCACACTTAAAACATAAAAAGTCTGAGTTAGATGCTATTATGGCTGAAACTCAAAAAGAAGAAATATTCTTAACTGAGAAATCTGCTGAGTTCGCTTCACAAATCGAAGACAGATTATTGGCAGCTTACAAAAGAATCAGAAGCAGTGTTCGTAACGGATTAGCTGTAGTTTCTATCGAAAGAGGTGCTTCTGCAGGATCATTCTTCACGATTCCGCCACAGACTCAGGTAGAAATTGCTTCAAGAAAGAAAATCATCACTGATGAACATTCAGGAAGAATCTTAGTTGACAGCGTACTGGCTGATGAAGAGAAAGAAAAAATGGAGCAATTGTTTGCTAAAATCTAAATAAATTGTCCCGATCAACATCGGGACTTTTTTTTACCATAAAATTACTGGTTTTGGGACTTAAAAAAGGAATTCGTTTTATCACATTAAAATCCGTTGGCCAATACATTAACTTTCTGAGTTATGTTCGCCCGCAAAAAGCCGTCGAACTTTCATACGCCCTTTTTAGCCAGCCAAGAGATGGAAGATTACTAAAAGAAAAATTGCCCAAAGTTCTAAGAAATACCCAAACCGAAACTTTTCACCACAACGAACACCATTTTCAGACCTATATCTGGAAAGGAAACGAAACCAAAATACTTCTGGTTCACGGCTGGGAGAGTAATTCATCGCGCTGGAAAAAAACACTGCCTCATCTTCAAAAATCAGGAAGTACCATTATTGCACTTGATGCCCCTGCACACGGACAAAGCAGCGGTAAGGAATTTAATGTTCCGCTTTATGCCGAATTCATTAATAAAGCAGTAGAAAAATACCAGCCAGATATTATTATTGGCCATTCTATTGGCGGTGCAGCATGCGTGTACCATCAGCATTTGTTTCCAAATACCAGCATCACCAAAATGGTAATCCTGGGCGCTCCATCAGATTTAAAGACGCTGATTAACAATTACGTATCGATGCTGAGTTTAAATAGCAGAATGTTTTCACTCCTCGAAAATCGTTTTTTAATGCATTTCAACTTTAGATTTGATGATTTCTCGGGACAAAAATTTGCTTCCCAATTTAGCATTCCGGGTTTAATCGCTCATGATACTACAGATAAAATTGTTGCTTTTGAAGAAGGAAAAAAAATCGCCAGCAACTGGAAAAACAGTCAGTTTATCGAAACCAAAGATTTAGGTCACGGTATGCACGATGATGACTTGTATAAAAAAGTGATTGAGTTTTTGTTTGAAGCGAAACAATAGTTCATTTTTGCCGGCAGGTTTCCCGCTTTCCGCTATATTCCCGATAAAAAAACTACGGCAAAAAAGCCTTGTTTTTAAAATTGGGCGATACCGCTTCAATCGGGACTAAAGAGCAGCAATCTTAATTTTTGCCTTCAATTATCTTTATCTAATTTTCAAAATACGTACTTTTGTATCATGGAAGAAAATCTAAAACGCCTTAACAAATTCATTGGAGAAACCGGTTATTGTTCACGTCGTGAAGCCGACAAACTCATCGAAGAAGGCCGCGTAACCATAAACGGCGCCGTACCTGAAATGGGAACCAAAGTTTCACCGGATGACGAAGTTCGTATAGATGGAAAACTAATCGTTGAGAAAAACGAAAAAATGATTTATCTGGCATTCAACAAACCAGTCGGAATTGAATGTACCACCAATCTGGAAGTCAAAAACAACATTGTTGATTATATCAATTATCCAAAACGTATTTTCCCAATCGGCAGACTGGACAAAGCCAGTGAGGGATTGATTTTCATGACCAATGACGGCGATATCGTGAACAAGATTTTACGAGCCCGAAACAATCACGAAAAAGAATATACCGTAACCGTAAACAAACCAATAACGGATCGTTTTATACAACGCATGGGAAACGGAGTTCCGATTTTAGATACTGTTACCAAAAAATGCAAAGTAGAGCAGATCAGCAAATACACTTTCAAAATCATCCTGACGCAAGGTTTAAACCGCCAGATACGAAGAATGTCGGAGTATTTAGGTTATGAAGTTACGGCACTGAAACGCATCCGTATTATCAACATTTCACTGGATGTTCCTGTTGGCCGTTACAGAGATTTGACAGATGCTGAAATCAAAGAATTAAATCAGTTAATCGAACCTTCAAGCAAAACTGAAGAAGCAAGTTTCCCTAAACCTGAACCTGCTGCAAGAAGATCAGGATTTATTTCAAAACATGATCCCCGATTTAAAAAAAGAGGAGATCGTTAGTGTTTTTTACATAACAATCTCCTTTTTTTTGGTAGTGTCTCACTAACTGTGTAAGTTGAAAAGTTATTCTGAAAAATATTTGAGCTCTTTTAAAAAGCCCAA
>NZ_JAADZW010000070.1 GCF_010645065.1 Flavobacterium fluviatile
TATTTTCGGCTGAACGAAAATACGATTAAAAAACGGTAATTCCACTAAATTCGCAAATGGCGCAAGACGTGTGTTAGCAGTAGCTTTTTTTTATTTATTCAGTTTTTTTAAAGTTGAGTTTTTCAGATTTGCTGTTTCAATAAGTAAATTATCAAGTTGTCTATTTGTCAATTCAATTTTGAATTCAGTTTTGATTTGTCTTTTTAGCTCAAAACATTTACAAAAGAATTTCGCATATTCTAAATCAACATTTTCAGTATCAAGATTATGATTTAATTCTTTAGGAACTTTTTTTATAAATTTTCTTAGCGCTTCGACCGCGCGCGTATCGTAAATGTAAAATAATTCAGGTAAATGAAAGTGTAGATATTTAGAAACAAAAGAACGTTTGTTGAGATTCGTAATTTCTTTTATGGTTTTTGTTAAATAGGAGTGAGTTTCTAGGCAATCTTTAATATTACTATTTTCAACTGTTTTAAAACACTTTAATTCTTTCAAGAGTCTGTCTATTTCGGAATTTTTGAAAGTCGGTCCAACTGAGTCAATGTAAAAATTATCATTAATGTCATTATTTTCTGTTTTTCGTCTTTCGATAGCCGCAGCATAAATACGACCAATAAATAAAACCTTTGCTAATACATATTCATCCTTTATGTGTTCAAAGTTATCTTTGCACATTTTATAAAGGATTTCATTACCATAATCCCAAACATTATTTTCTAATGCTTTTTCAATCTCTTCTTTAGTAAGTATATTCTTCATAAAGTTACTGCTAACGTTCTCGCGCTTCTAGACGTTTGCGACTTACGAAGACGAGTATTTTCGGCTAAACAAAAATACGATAAAAAACGGTAATTCCACTAAATTCGCAAATGTCTAGAAACGTGTGTTGGGCGTGGTTTTTTTCTCCGTTTAGCTTTTCAAGTTTCTGCTTTTCAGATTCATTTGGTCAAGTTTCTGCTTTTCCTTTTAGCTTTTCAAGATTCTGTTTTTTCGTTTCGTTTTTCAAGTTTCTGCTTTTCAGATTCAGTTTGTCAAGTTTCTGTTTTTCCGTTTACCTTTTCAAGTTTACGCCTTTCAGATTCAGTTTTTCAAGTTTCTGCTTTCAAGTTTCTGCTTTCAAGTTTCTGCTTTCAAGTTTCTGCTTTCAAGTTTCTGCTTTCAAGTTTCTGCTTTCAAGTTTCTGCTTTTCAATTATTAAACCTCAAAACAAGAGAGAGAGTAAATTCCACCGGAATTTTTCTCTGGAAGACGAAAATCACGCCCAACGTTCCTGCGCCTCTAGTTGTTTGCAACTTATGAAACAGATTATTTTCGGCTAAACGAAAATAGGAATTAAAAACGATAATTC
>NZ_JAADZW010000071.1 GCF_010645065.1 Flavobacterium fluviatile
GGGCTCATATCTTTGACATAGATTAAAAATATGAAAATGTATCTTTGAAATACTAACAATTAATAAACAAAACGAATTGGCAAAATTCTATCGGGGCGAAATACATCGACAGATGATATTGTACACACTAGGTCAATCCAGTTCGTTTTTTATTACATTTCGAATCACAATAGTACTTAAAGACCTTATTTAGAATTTGGATCTTGTATAAAAAATGAGCAAAGATTTGTGTGATATTTTGTTTATTGATATTAAATCAAAGCGTTATGAATTTAAAATATTCTGTAGGACTTGATGTTTCAAGCAAAAAGATCAATGTTTGTATTAGTATTATTGATGAAAAGCAAAAGGTTGTTTGTAAATCCAGTACAGAAATCAGCAATACTTTAAAAGGATTTGCAATTTTAGAAGATTGGATTATCAAACATAAAAAAGAATCAATTCCAGTAGTTGTCTGTATGGAAGCCACAGGAATTTATCATGAGAACTGTGCCTGTTATTTGTATGGAAAAGGATTTAACGTTTCCATAATTTTGCCTAATAAAGCAAAGAAATACCTGGAGGCGATAGGTTTGAAATCTAAAAATGATAGCATTGACGCAAAAGGATTGTCCCAAATGGGAGCAGAACAATGTTTAGAATTATGGCAACCAATGGGGACTTTTTTCTATGAGTTGCGTTTATTGACCAGACAGCATCAAAATGTAACCGAATTAAAAACGGTTTTAAAGAATCAATTAGATGCCTTGAGTTATGCAATGCATCATTTAGATTCAGTCACAAATCAATTAAAGCAAACCATAACTTTATTTGAAACACAACTCAAAGAGTTAGATAAGGAAATAAGAGCACACTTAAAATCTAATAAAGAAGTCTTTGAAAAGGCTGAAAATATATTAAAAATGAAAGGATTAGGGGTTTTAACATTAAGTACCGTTTTGGCCGAAACCAATGGGTTTACTTTGTTTAAAAACTATAAGCAATTGGTTTCTTATGCAGGTTATGATGTTGTTGAAGCACAATCAGGAACGCGTGTTGGCAAAACTAAAATATCAAAAAAAGGAAACTCTAGAATCCGAAGAGCAATGCATATGCCTTCTTTAGTAGTAATTCAATGTCAAGTAAAGCCTTTTAAAGATTTGTTTGAAAGAACTTATGAAAAGCATGGAATAAAAATGAAGAGTTACGTTGCTGTTCAAAAGAAATTATTGACTATGATTTATCATTTATGGAATAAAAACGAGCAGTATAATTCTAATTATCAAATAAATATCCAAGAAGAGGAGCATGAGTTTTCTCTCGGTCAATTGGCTTCGTAGAAGACACCTTTGAAAAAAATAGCCCC
>NZ_JAADZW010000072.1 GCF_010645065.1 Flavobacterium fluviatile
GGATGGTGGTGGGATACACGGACAACTTGGGTTCGGAATCAGAATAGCTACCGTTCCCCGGCAACGGCGCCAGAAATGCTTGTTGGCACTTCTTACGATCCAATATCAGAATTGAGAATCCTAGTACTGGGTAAGGAGTGTTTCAGTGGTTTTCCTTATGGCTTAGTAAAATATAGAAATATTCTATAAGAGCACAGAATCACCGCTGTAGCACTTCACCTGGGAGTATCCCGAGGTATCATAATTTATATTTCCGCAGGGAAGCTTTGGCAAGATTACTAGTGAACAGGTATTATAGACTATCAGAGGAGGGTACACGACTAGACAAGACAGGGGATAACGGTATTGGATAGGAGTGGATATACCGGACACACAGCTCAAGGGATACTCAGGTAAGGGAGAGAAGAGATAGATAGCTGGGAGGACAACGAGAAGAGATAGAGGACTCCTGGATACTTTATCTACCTATGTCACTCTAGCTTAGAGATACAGCGGCTACGGAGCCAGCACTAGGAGATCTGGGTTAACTCTAGTGTCTTAGCTTCGGGACAAGGGAACCCGTGACACACAGAAAGGGATGAGAAGGGGTGCCACTATTTCCCAACTAGGGAATCCTACGGACTGGAACTAACGTGATGGGCTACGAAGACCGAAAGGGCTGTCACCACCTCCCGGCTACCACCTCCGTTGCGACGGGAATAAACTAAGGCCACTGACTAGTCTAGGAACCACTCCTACACTAGGCAACGACTACTTACTCTGCTAGCAAGAGCAAGCAACCTTGTCAATACTCTTAGTGACAATTCACCTCCAGTATCAAGCGAGATCGAAGAACCAGCCAAGACAAAGACTTAAACAAGACTACAAGCACTAGAACTATAACTGACTATAGTCTAAACAAGATATACTTGCAACTAGGATAAAGTAGAAGCAAGATATAAATGACAAAGGCAAAGTGATAAAGATAACTATATTGAAACTCAATGTCTTACAAAAGGAAAAGTAAAAGATACAAGAGCTATTACCAGAGCTTCTGAAGACGACTCCGGAACCTCCGAGGCACAGCTCGACTCGACTCTAACTCCCAACTAAACTATCCTAACTCTACTAGAAATGAAGTGGAAGCTCCTTGGCTTTGAGTGTGTGTGAAATGAGCAGCTATGGCCCTCTATTTATACTGTCCATAGGCGGTTGGAGTTGGAGTAACCGCCAAGGGACCAGGGGGGTACCCCCTAGCAAACCGGGCACCAGGGTCGGTTCGGCCGAACCAGGGGGTTCGGCCGAACCCTT
>NZ_JAADZW010000073.1 GCF_010645065.1 Flavobacterium fluviatile
AATAACTTTTTGTTATTTTTAACCTTACATATTATGATTGACAAAGACGACTTATTAAACAGCAAGGATTTCTATAAATCCTTTAAGAATGCGGAAGACTTGACCTCATTCTTTCAAACGATGCACAAACGAGCAGTAGAACACATGCTCGAAGCTGAATTAGATGCTCATTTAGACAATGAGAAGCACGATAAAACAGCCAATGGCAATTATCGCAACGGTCATGGGACAAAAAAAATAAAGACCTCTTTTGGCCAGCAAGAAATCAAAGTTCCCCGCGACAGAGATTCTTCTTTTAATCCGGTACTGGTTCCTAAAAGAGAAAACATAGCTCAAGGCATTGAAAATGTTATTATATCTCTTTACGCCAAAGGAATGAGTGTTAGCGATATCGAGGAACAAATAAAAGAAGTTTATGATTTTGAAGTATCTTCTTCAACTATATCTCGAATTACCAGTGTTATTAGCAATGAAGTTGTTACTTGGCAAAACAGACCATTGGAAGACCTTTACCTGATTGTTTGGATGGATGGCATTGTTTTCAAAGTCAGAGAAGGATCCAAAGTGGTCAACAAAACTATTTATTTGGCAGTAGGACTCAATAGAGAAGGCAAAAAAGATGTTTTAGGAATGTGGCTTGGAAAAAATGAAAGCAGCAGCTTTTGGATGAGCGTTTTAACTGATTTAAAGGCACGTGGCGTTGAGGATATTCTCATAACAGCTACCGATAATTTAAACGGATTTACTCAAACAATCCGAAGTGTTTTTCCAGAATCCCAAACACAAATCTGCGTTGTTCATCAAATCAGAAACGCTTGTAAATATGTAGTCTGGAAAGACAGAAAACAATTTACTGCCGATATGAAACATATTTATAACGCACCTACAAAACAAGCAGCAGAGCTGGCTTTAAACGATTTTGCCCACAAATGGGAAGCTAAATACTCCTATGCCATTAAATCCTGGCGGGATAACTGGGATGAATTGACTGTGTTTTTTGACTTCCCCATTGAAATTAGAAAAATCATTTATACAACAAATTTAATTGAAAACCTTAATGGAAAAATTAGAAAATACACTAAAAATAAAATGTCTTTCCCAACAGATGACGCAGTATTGAAATCAGTATTTTTGGCATTAAGAGAAGCAACCAAGAAATGGTCAATGCCTATTCAAAACTGGGGTATTGTTTTAAACCAATTTACCCTTATATTTGAAAAAAGGCTCCGATTATAAAAAC
>NZ_JAADZW010000074.1 GCF_010645065.1 Flavobacterium fluviatile
TAGAACTCTTAAAACTTATCCTTCCTGAATTAATCGTAGAACATTTTGATTTGGTAAACACCAAAATTGAACAAGAGAAAATGCATTTGTTTTTTGAAGAAAAAAGTACTCCACCAAAAGAATATAATGATAAACAACTTATCTCTAAAGGCTTCTTAAATGATATTACAATTCAGGATTTTCCTCTACGCGGAAAGTTTGTTTACCTACACATCAAAAGACGACGCTGGACAGATAAACAATCTCAAAAAATCATCCAACGCGATTGGAATATTGTGGCCCAAGGAACCCGCATGACTCAAGAGTTTGCGGATTTTTTAAAAGAAATTAATCGATACTAAAGCCAACGACTGTCATACTATTGGTTGCTTCTTTGGGGTTAATGGCAAAAAACTACAACGTCAATATAAAAAACACCTCAGTAACTTCTCTAAATGGGAACAACGAGAACATGCTAATGATTGGTTAATTTTCCCTGAGAACATGGGGTCACATTTATCCATAGACGAAGTAAACTTATCAATGGGCGAGCTTTATACTGTAGTGACCAATAAAGCAGGTAAAGGAAAGAAAGGAACTATTGTGGCTATTATTGCTGGAACAAAATCAGAAGTCGTTATTGATCATTTACAAAAAATAGATTTTAAAAAACGTTCACAGGTCATTGAAATTACTCTTGATATGGCTAATAGCATGAAATTAATTGCTAAAAAAACTTTTCCAAAAGCTAAACAAGTAACAGATCGTTTCCATGTTCAAAAACTTGCTTTAGAAGCCGTGCAAGAAGTTCGCATTAGATTAAAATGGGAGGCGTTAGACCAAGAAAACCAAAGGATATTAGAAGCTAAACTCAATAAAACACCATTTATTTCTAAAGAATTCTCCAATGGAGATACCGCTAAGCAATTGCTCACTAGGAGTAGATTTCTACTCTATAAAAGCCCTAACAAATGGAGTTCAAGTCAAAAAGAAAGAGCAACAATAGTATTTGAAGAATATCCAGAAATTAAAACGGTTTACTTTTTAAGTCAAAAATTGCGTAACATCTACAACAATAATACTGATAAAGCAATAGCTATTACCAAATTAGCACACTGGTATAACGATGTAGAGCATTTAGGAATCAAAAGTTTTAATACGATAATGAATACCATTAAAATCAACTACGATTCTATTTTGAATTATTTTGATAATAGAAGTACGAATGCTTCTGCAGAATCTTTCAATGCTAAAATAA
>NZ_JAADZW010000075.1 GCF_010645065.1 Flavobacterium fluviatile
AACGTTCCGGCGCTTGGCGAGGTTGGGGAATAAAGATGCGGGATTTTTCGGTTAAATACAAATTTCCCAAATACAAAACCAACTTTCCATTAAGCCTAAAACCCCAATCTTGCCAAACGGCTGTTATACGCTGGCAAATAGGCTTTTATTATCTTCATTCTTTTCGTAAAACTTTTCATTTAAATAATCGGCTAACTCGCTTATTTCATATGAATAATCATCACAATGATTGTAACTTCTAATTAGTTTGCTTTGGAAATTCTGATCTAAATATTCTGCGCTATTATAATAGCTTTCTTCTACTTTTTTCTCTCTATTTTCAAATTCGTTTTCAAATTCTAATTTATATTTTTTAAAGTTTTCCAATAAAATATTCATTCCCAATTTAACACTTTCACTATCGCTTAGAACTTGATTAGATTTCACTTGCATTATGCCATAAGTTCCTTCTTTTTTAAAGAAACTATTAATGTATTCTATTAATCTAAATAATTTAGGTCTATTAAAATTTTCGTGAAGCATTATTGAATAAGCAATTTGTTGAAATCTGATATTAGTCGAAAATGAATCTACAATTTCTCCATAATTCTCTTTTAAGGCTAAAAATGTAGTCTTAATATAGTTATATTTTCTTCTTTCTGCTCCAACATTAGGAAGCTGAATATTATTAACTAGGTTATATAGAAAAACTAAAATTATAATCCAAAGCTCATTCGCAATATTAGAAAAATCAGGAAGTAAATTATGTTTTGTAATGATTATTTTTTGATATAGAAAGTATGATAATGCAACTATACAAACTGCATAAAAAAATTGTTTTTTCCAATTAATTAAGAGTGAGCGAGAAATTGCAATGTTAAAAATAGCTCTGAACATCACATAATAAATGCTTATGAAATATATGTCTTTGACATAATTATCCATATTAATTGAATATAATAACGCACTTAAAAGAATTATGAATACAATTGGAGTTAATATGCGAAATGAAAAATTAAATGCAGGTGCTTCATCAGTTTCCAAAAAACTAGAAATCTGAAAGTATCTCAAATCTGTAGGAGCAAATTTTCCAATTAAATTTATAAGAAAGAACAGAAATATAGCTGTTATAATTTGAAAAGTTGTTATCATCTTGTTGGTTTTCTGTTGCTTGCGTATAACGTTC
>NZ_JAADZW010000076.1 GCF_010645065.1 Flavobacterium fluviatile
TGCATTTTAATACTGGATGCCTATAAGGATTTCCTAGCCACTTTATTATCCTTTATATTGTACCATGGGATGCATTTTGGTTAGTTGTGCTAGATTGCTGCACTCTCACTCACTTGGTCCTTTTAATTAATTAGTTTTGTTAATGTACTTATGCAACTAAATTCTGAAGCCGATCCTCCGTGGTTCGTGCTTCCTTAAAATATGTTTTATAGAAACATGGTATAGGGGGCCAGCACGGTGCTTAGTGCCTGGTTGGCCACTCTCCCTAAGGACCGGTTCAAAGAGCGACAACCTGGGACAACAGTGCTACCACCGGACTGGAATGGGACGGTCTTGGCTTATTAATTAGGTCTTTTTGGTTTGGGGTAATCTACCGATGTGTTAGTGCGGTAAGCTTCAATGGTCCTTGCTCCTCCGGCCTCGTCTGTGCTTTGCTTGACGCCCGCTGAGGTGAGCCCCATCATCGCTGATCCGTGTCGGACAAGGGTGTTAAGCTTCAATGGTCCTTGCTCCTCCGGCTTCGCCTGTGCTCCGTGCTTGGTGCCCGCTGAGGTGAGCCCCATCGTTGCTGATCCGACCTTGTGGTTACGTCTTACCAACGGGATTCTTTGTAACGGCCTCGTAGTGAGTTTGCTAGTCATCTCACCTAGGAAGTGTGATGAATAACTGGTGTAGCTCATGACTGTTGGGTGAAGATGCGCCACCTCTGCAGAGTGTAAAACTAGTATACTAGCCGTGCTCACGGTTATGAGTGGCCCAGATCCTCCTTTTGATTAGTGGGATTATCTGCTCACTGACGAGGCAGGTCTTTCCGGGGTGGTTGGTTCGGATGGTTCTCAGTAGTCATAATAATCCTGATTAATTTATTATATAACTGGGTTTATGGTAATTCATCCACTTGTAGTAAATAGCTTAAATAAAACTTGCCAAGACTAAAAGCTAATGCAGTTGAGTCAGCTAACCTTAGAGCCTCATAGTTTGTGTTATACTTGTTGAGTACAAGTTGTGTACTCACGCTTGCCTTTTTCCACTCTTTTCTCGCTTGCTCTTTTGGGATCTATGACTGCTGCTCAGTACCTGCCGACACCGGAGACTACGTCCAGAGCTTCGCGGACTACGAGGACTTCTAGGCGCTTCGTTC
>NZ_JAADZW010000077.1 GCF_010645065.1 Flavobacterium fluviatile
TACGATACTTTCGACCTAAATTTTAGAAAGCACATGCATGAGGATTGGATGGTTTTTTATGATGCTGATGACTTAAGCCAAGTATTGGTAAGTAATGCCAAAAGCCGTGATGGTCGATTAGTTGAAGAAATTGGAACTATGGAATTTATTCTCCAAGAAAAATACATTCAGCCAATGGCTTTATACGATCAGGAGAAAGGCGATGCGCAGCAAAGGCAATTGGTATATGACTACAATAGTCGTATGAACAACGAAATTATTTTGAGAGGTACACAACAACGAGAGGTTTTAGAAGATTTATTCGAAAACCATCCAAGATTAGACACCTTGAAAAAGTTAATGATTCCTGATAGTCTGGGACAACACAAAGATCAAAAGTCTGCGGAACGCTTAGAAAAGGCAACAAAAAGAATCGCTGCTAAACAGGAAAAAAGAGAAAAAGTATTAGAAGAATCCAACTGGCAGGAAGCCCAGACAAATTATTTAAAAGAAAAAGTTAACCTAAACAAATACACTAACCTATGATTGCAACGACCCAAAAACAGCAAATTACTGAGGCACTTAACAATTACATCAAATTGCATAAAATTTCTGCCAATGAAATTGTAAAACGCTCAGGAGTAAATGAAAGTTACATTTCAAGTATCATACATGGTAAAAATACTGCGGGTAAATCAGAGATCAAAGATAAATGGTATTTAATGATTGCTGAATTTATAGGCTACTCATTAAAAAAAGAATATTGGGGCTTGAAAGAAACGCCTCAGCTGTATAGAATGCTTTCAACTCTTGAAGATGCCAAAGAAAACGGATTAACAAACATTATCATTGGCGAAACGGGTTCGGGCAAAAGTTATATTTCTGATATGTTCTTAAGAGCAAATCCAGTTGATACTTTTAAAATAGTTGTTGGTTCTCTTGATACTATTGGCGATTTACTTGATAAAATTATTGATGCCTTAAAAATTGCAACACCAAAAACTAAAAGCAAGAAAATTGGCGAAATAGCTAAAAAGCTAAAACAGCTAAGACTTGAAGGGCAAAAACCGCACTTAATATTTGATGAGTGCGAGTATATGAAACAGCCGGCACTTTGTTCTATGAAAGAGTTATACGA
>NZ_JAADZW010000078.1 GCF_010645065.1 Flavobacterium fluviatile
CGTTTTTTATCGTATTTTCGTTTAGCCGAAAATACTCGTCTTCGTAAGTCGCAAACGGCGCAAGGCGCGAGAACGTTGGCGGTAATATTTGGGCTGAACGGAAACGAGAACATATAATTTAAAGAAAGATGCTTAACGAAACTGAATTTTCTAAAAAATTTGCAAAACGTTTAATTCAAGAAGTTGAAGGATTAAAAATATATTCAATAGATGGTCTTGAAATCCAAACGGAATTTGAAAATTCAAATGAATACAGACATTTACTTTATAATTGTTATGCTGAATATTTAAGAGAACCTGACGATATTGAAGAAATTTTTAAAAAATATTTAAAAACTTCTGACAGCTTATACAGATCAAATGAAACGTTCAGTCTTAATTATATTTTACCTGTGATTAAAGACAAGCGATTCATTCAAAGTATAATAGAAATAAATCCAGATTTTGAAAAAAATCATATTTATGAAAAATATAATGAAGAACTATTCATTTTTTATGTTGAAGATACTGAAACAAACATAAATTATTTAACTCAAGAAGATTTTAAAAAATTAAATATTAAACAAAAGGAGTTAAAGACAATTGCCATAAAAAACTTGTCTGAATCAATCGAAATTGAAAAGCACGGAGAAAATGGTTACTATGTTTTATTAGCAGATGGGAATTATGAGTCTAGTTTAATATTGCTTGACATTTGGTACAAAGAAAACTTTGATGTGAAAGGAGAAATTGTTGTTGGAATTCCAGCTCGCGATTTAATATTTATAACAGGAACAAACGATACCGAACATATAGCAAAACTTAATAAAACTATAAGCGAAATAAACGAAACCGGAGACCATTTAGTTTCTACAAAATTGTTTGAATACAGAAACGAGAAATTTGAAACTATATAAAAATACTACCGCCAACAGCCGTTACACGAGATTTGGGCATTTGGCTGAATTTAAAGATGGTTTTGTACTTGGAAAATTTGTGTTTAACCGAAAAACCTCGCATCTTTAATCCCAAACCTCGTGTAGCGCCAGAACGTTGTGCGTGATTGCTCCCAAATTGGAAAGCGGAAAACCGAAAACTAATTGACAGCCGAAATCGAAAAACCG
>NZ_JAADZW010000079.1 GCF_010645065.1 Flavobacterium fluviatile
ATTTGAAATATTAAAGGTAGAATAATTAAAAGTAAGTGCATTTTTTCATCTTTTATTAGTTTTTATTATCAAGCTTTCAATTTTTTATTTTTATACTTTCTGTGGAAACAAATCTTTGTCTTTTCAGCGTTTTTTCTGCGTAATTTTTACAAGTCTCCAGTAACGTTCTGGCACTACAGCGGGTTTGGGACTAAATTAAGCCCATTCTTCGGATTTGCCGAATCATCCCAAATACAAAACCATTTTTCCATTAAGCCAATGCCCAAATCCGTTGTAGTGGCTGTTACCAGCTGGCATTTTATTCTTCTATTTTGTTGTCAGTTTCTTTAATTATAGACTTTAGCCCTTTCTGAATTGTTTCGTCACAAAGAACGAAATAAACACTTTCAGGTGCAGTCAATAATATGATTTTTAGTTTCGAGTTTTGTTTCGCAACTACTTGATTTAGCATTTTTCTAAAATTCGTCAAGTAGTCTAAAGCAGGAATTCGGCTTCTATCTCGAACGTTTCCGGAATACAATAAATAGTTTGAGCCATTAATTGTCAATGTGTGATTAATATTTTCAACTTGGTCACTCTCTTTTTTCCAATCAATTTTTTCGTCTGCCCAATTTAATTTTAAACCATTTTTCTCAAATACTACTTTTGCAGAATTTAAATATGATGATACATTTTGCTCATATAAATCTCCTGCCCAAACCTCAAATGCTCGAAAATCTGAAGTTGATGAACCATTTTTATTTTCTGCTAATTGATAAACGCTTGATAAATAATAATCGTTCGGAAATGTCAACCAAATATTGCCGTTGTAGTAAGTTCCTGGTTTCGAGTCTTTATCGATTTCAAACTTCAGTTTTTTGAGTTTGATTGGATCTGTTATTAATCCAAAGTAATTTATTTTGTCCAGTTTTTCAGATATTGTTAAATTATCTTGAGCGAACAAATTCATTATACTTCCAAAAATTCCCATAAATTTCAATTTCTTCATCGAGTTGTGGTTTCTTTATGCTTGCTGGTAACGTTTTGCGCCTCTAGTTGTTTGCAACTTATGAAACAGATTATTTTCGGCTAAACGAAAATAGGAATTAAAAACG
>NZ_JAADZW010000007.1 GCF_010645065.1 Flavobacterium fluviatile
CAAGAAGTTTCCTCTCGGTCATACAAATATAAAAAAAATAGTAAAATAAATTAGGAACTAAAGATAGTACCTAGGGCAGTTGTTTTCATGAGACCATTATTGTACTATTCTGCAAAATTATTCTCATTTTTTGTCATCCTCGCGAAGGAAGTATCTTTGGGAGAAGCCGATACAGACTAGCTGTTATTGCGGAGCTGCATGTGGAAATTTCTCATTACTCGAAAAGATTGCGATTACGTTGTCAAAAATTTCACGCAGCTTCTACAGATTTAAGCAGATCTGTTCTCTTTATTCTTTATTCTGTAATCCTTTTCTTTTAATCTGGAATCAAAAAACTATCAATATGTCTTAAATGCCCCTAAAATAGTCAGAAATACCTGTTTCATTAAATAATAACAATAATAAATTTGTATCAGATAATTAACTAATAACTATTTTTAAAACAAACCAATGAAAAAAGCAAAAATTATTTTCTGGACCACAACCATTCTTATTTTCGTGTTTGAAGGTGTTATGCCGGCACTGACTTCGCAGACTGAACTGGCAAAAGAAGGAATCAGACATTTAGGATATCCTGAATATTTCGGGAATGCATTAGTCGTTTTCAAAATACTGGGGGTATTGGCATTAGTGATTCCACAAGTACCCAATCGTATTAAGGAATGGGCGTATGCGGGTTTTGCTTTCGATTTCATATTTGCATCCATAAGTCATTTTGCAGTTGATGGAGTTGATTTTCAGGGATTTTTTCCTTTAATCATTCTGGCAATTTTAATGACTTCTTATATCTATCACCATAAAATAGAACGTTATAAAAACAGTTCTATATAAATCAAATTGCGATGATAGAAGTTTTTAAAACAAATGTTCAGGAAGCAGCGCAGTCAGAAATGATTGTGGGGAGGCTTCTTGAACATTTCCCAAACAGCGTCATCAATTTTGATTTAGAAGACTGCGATAAAATTCTTCGGGTTCATTCCTCTGAGATTTCGAATCACAAAATAATAGAACTTCTGAATTCGCATGGTTTTCATTGCGAAGTGCTTTTATAAAATCACAATTTACTGATTAACAAATAAATAAAATAAAAATTGTAATTTTAAGATTCAACTTTAAAACAGAACAAAATGAACATACCGGCAGCACATCAGACCATTATGCCTTATTTGATTTTGCAGGGCGCCTCAAAATTTATCGATTTTACAAAAAATGTTTTTGGCGCTGCTGAAACCAATACAAGATCCCTTCGGGAAGACGGAACTGTCATGCATGCCGAAATTACCCTGAATGGCAGCACAATAATGGTAACGGATGAAACTGACGACTGGGCAAAACAAACTGCAAACCTATTTGTATATGTTTCTAATGCAGATGAAACGTATCAAAAAGCAATAGCAAACGGCGCAGTTTCTTTAATGGGATTAAGCAATCAGGATTACGGAAGAACCTGCGGTGTAACCGATCCTTTTGGGAATGTCTGGTGGATCACATCTGTAAATAATCACCACTTAAATTAAAAATTTATGAAAGCGGAAATAAAAGAAGAAATTACCACAACTTTTGAAAAATTAAACGAAACGATTTCTTTATTTACACAAGAAGAAATTAATCGTATCCCTTTTGAAGGTAGCTGGACACCAGGTCAGGTTATACGGCATGTTATAAAATCAACATCCGGCTTTCCTGAAGTTTGTGATTCAAATACCAAAAAGTTAGATCAGCCAGCTGATGCAAAGATTGCTTCACTCAAAGAAATATTTCTTAATCTGGACGTCAAATATGATTCTCCTGATTTTATATATCCGGAAACTGCAGCATACAACAAAGCTGATCTTTTATCCAAACTTGAAACGATCAGGAATGAAATGCTAAACATAGCCGAAAATTATGATTTAACACTTACCTGTATGGACTTTGAAATACCCGGTGTAGGAAATCTAACAATTTATGAGCTGCTTAACTTTGCGGTTTTTCATACCCAAAGACATACATTTCAGCTAAAAAATATCTCCTCTGCGCTAAAAAACAACAACGCAGTTTAAACAGACAAAGGCTGGTAATGCTGTATCATTTCCAAAAAAACTGTTTCTGTACGAGAGAAATATTGTCTGTTACTACGGCTTTTTTTCAGCTTCTCAAAATATTCTTTGATAGTTCCGTCTTCGTACGTAGAAATCAATAAAGGATGCACATAATAATTTTTACAAACGTTTCGTGTATTTCCTAAAGCTTCTGCGGTAACATCAAAAGCGGTTAAAATATTTTTCTTGATTTCTTTATCATCTTCAGCAATACCTAATTCCATTAAGGCTTCGAAGAAAATCACACATGCTGACCAGGTCCTGAAGTCCTTGGCGCTAAAATATTCGCCTGAGATTTCATGAAGATAAACGTTGACCATGTGGCTGTCCAGAATTCTCTTTTCACCATTTTCATCGTAATATTTAAAGACCTCCCAGCCCGGAATTTCTTCGCATTTGCTTACTAATTTAATGAGCTTTTTATTTCGGATTGTAATCGTATGCTGTATCCCCTTTTTTCCGGTAAACTCAAATTTTATTGCATTCCTGTTAATATTAATGTGCCTTTTGCGCAAAGTAGAAAGCCCGTATGATTTATTGTCTTTCGCATATTTTTCATTTCCTATCCTGATGTGGGTCTCTTCCATCAAACGGATTACCAGTGCTACCACTTTTTCTTTTGTCCATTCTTTTTTATCCAAATCAGCATCAACATGCTTTCTTATTAAAGGAAGCATTCTTCCAAAATCGGCTATTTTATAAAATTTAGTCTGATTGCGGATTAAATTCCATTTTGGATGGTAGCGATATTGCTTTCTGTTTTTCTGATCTAATCCCACTGCCTGAAGATGACCATTGGATAAATCCGAAATTCGGACATTTTCCCATGCAGGAGGAAGTACCAGACTGTGAATGCGTTTTAATTCACTCTTCTGTTTAATATACCTTCCGTTTTTTTTATACACAAAACTATCTCCCTCTTTATATCGTTGAATGGGCATCGACTTATCACTTACATAAACCAGATCAAGTTTTTCTATGGCCTTTTCAGGTTTAGTGATTAAAAGTGTCATCAATTTCTCCTGTGACTTTTTAGTTGTATTCATATTATTTCTATAATAAATAGGTCTTATTTTTTAGGCATACTTAAAAATCAATATCTTGATTTACAGTTTTTTAAACTAAACATAAATATCCCAAAATTAAAATCATAGTATTAATCCTATTGATTTTTTTTTTAACTTTAAAACACTTTCTGTCAACCAGAGTATTTTACATAATTCCCACCTGTAATCATTAGAGTTAATTTTTTAGCCGATTGGATTAAACATAGGCTTGCCTCTGAAATAATTTTATGCTAAAATAAAGTAAGTAAAGAAATTGGTTACAAAAACAGTTTTTGAATTCCTTACTTTATCTGAAACGAATGATTTATTAAACGAAATAAAATGATCCCAATGAAAACGCTACAAACTATTAAATCGAAAATTATTTTCATGTCAACTTATCCGCCAACTCAATGTGGTATTGCCACTTATACACAAGATACCATCAAAGGGATTATGGATGTATATGGAAATTCAATCAGCTGTGAAATTTGTGAACTGGTAAAATCTCCCAAAGAAAATCCAACGCAGGCTTTTACATTAAATACAAATGATAAAGAAGATTATGTGAGAGTTGCCGAAGAAATCAATAATGATGATTTGGTGAAACTGGTACACATTCAGCATGAATTTGGTTTATTTGCGGGAGACTACGGAGACTATTTATTAGAATTTTTAAATGCGATAAAAAAACCGGTAACTTTTACTTTTCATAGTGTAATTCAAAATCCGAATAAAGAATTAAAAACTTTTGTAAAATTACTTTTAAGTTACAGTAATTCTGTTTTTGTAATGACTAATCAGTCACAGGAAATCCTGGAAAGAGATTATGACATCCAGAAAGAAAATATTACCTGCGTGCCACATGGAACACACGTTGTGATTTATGAAACTCCTGAACAGGCTAAAAAGAAATTCAATATCGAAGGCAGAAAAGTACTTTCTACTTTCGGACTTTTAGGTGAAGGAAAAAACATTGAAACCGGACTACAGGCTTTGTCTAAAATTGTAGAAAAAGAGCCAGACGTTCTTTATCTCATTATTGGCAGAACGCACCCAAATTTAATTGTGGATGGTATTGATTTTTATCGCGACAGACTAGAAGCGCTTGTTGACGAATTAAATTTACATAACAACGTTCGCTTCATCAATCAATATTTAGATACAAATGAACTTTTGGATTATCTTAAAGCAACTGATATTTATTTGTTTACATCAAAAGATCCAAATCAGGCTGTGAGCGGCACTTTTGCCTATGCAATGAGCTGTGCATGTCCGCTGGTAGCTTCAAAAATCCCTCATACTTTAGAAGTTCTAAGTTCAGATTGTGGGGTTTTGGTAGATATAGGAAACGCTGATCAGTTTGCTGAAGCTACACTCAAATTGCTTTCTGATGATAATTTAAGAGCGGAAATGGGTAAAAATGCTTTCCGTAAAATGAGAGCATCTACCTGGGAAAACGTGGCTATCATTCACATGAACAGATACATGGATTTAATTGAAAACGATACTGTAATTGACTTTGATTATCCTGAAATTCAATTGGCACACGTTAAAAAACTGACAACCGAATTAGGAATGATTCAATTTAGCAACATCTCTATTCCGGATTTATCTTCAGGTTATACTCTGGACGATAATGCCAGAGCATTGGTTGCTATAGGTATGCATTACAAACTAACCAGAGACAAAGATGATCTGCCCTATATGCTTATATATCTTGATTTTATCCATCGTTGCCAAAAACCGGATGGAAGCTTCATTAATTACGTTGACGAGCACAACAGGGAACATGTTGAGCAAAATGCAGAGGTTAATCTGGAGGATTCAAATGCAAGGGGCATCTGGGCTTTAGGAAGTGTAATTGCAATGAAAGATATTTTACCTGAAAACATGGTACATACTGCTTCAGAATGTTTTCTGAAAAGCCTGCCATGGGCTGAAACGATTCAGTCCCCTCGCTCCATCGGATTTGCAACAAAAGGATTGTATCTGTATAATTCTGTAATTCCAAACTTATATGTTTCTGCAATTATCAACAAACTAAATGCTAAACTGGTTTCGAATTACGAAATTCATGCAACTAAGGACTGGAAATGGTTTGAAAATTATTTAACGTATGGAAATGGTATTCTTCCGGAATCTATGCTGTATGCCTATTTGGTAACCAACAAACCTATTTATAAAAAAATAGCAATGGAATCCCTTGATTTCCTTCTGTCAAAAATGTTTACGAAAAATGGCTTTAAAGTTATTTCAAATAATGGCTGGTATCATAAAGGTGCAGAACCTAAAGAATATGGAGAACAGCCAATTGACGTTTCATACATCATCCAGACACTAAATGGTTTTTATAACGCGTTCAACAATCCGTTATATAAAGAACATATGAAAACGGCTTTTAACTGGTTCCTTGGTAAAAACCATTTAAATCAAATTATGTATAATCCTGTCAGCGGAGGGGGTTACGATGGGCTTGAAAAAGAAAATGTAAACCTCAATCAGGGCGCAGAATCAACTGTTTGCTATCTGACAGCGAGATTAATCATGGAAAACTTTAAAGAGGCTGAATGCAAGGTTATCGACCTCATAAAAACCAAAGCAGATTTAATTATTAATTCTTAAAAGTGCTTATATATTTAAAATCAAAGATCCCTTTTGTTGAACAGAAGGGATTTTTTTTACTTAAACCCTTCCCTTAACGTCATTTTATTATAATTAGTATAACAGAATGAAAATTATATAAGGTTGCGAAAAAGTTGTGTAAAGAATTTTAACAACTATAGAAGTAACTTTCATGAATAATTAAAAAAGCAGCACAAACTGTTAAAAAACTGATTTTCAGACATAACTCTAAAACTATACATTTTGATTCTCACCTTAAAAAATACATTCGAAGATGTAGGAAATGCAACTGTGTTTGCTGTCCGGTTTTTTAAAGAGCTTTTTGTTCCGCCGTACGAAACCAGACAATTCCTGAAACAATGTTATGTTATTGGTTATAAATCGTTGCCATTGGTAGCCATAACAGGTTTTATTATGGGTCTTGTACTTACTTTGCAGTCAAGACCAACTTTGGTAAAATTTGGAGCCGAATCCTGGCTGCCGGGGATGGTTGCCCTCTCTTTGATTCGTGAGATTGCTCCGGTAATTACTGCTCTGATATGTGCCGGAAAAGTATCCTCAGGAATTGGAGCCGAGTTAGGTTCTATGAAAGTGACCGAACAAATTGACGCCATGGAAGTTTCGGCTATAAACCCTTATAATTATTTGGTTGTCACCCGAATCCTTGCTACCACTTTAATGGTTCCCATCCTTGTTTTTTTTGCTGATGCTATTGGGATTTTGGGTGGTTATGCAGGTATTAATATACATGGCGACGTGAGTTTTTACAGATACATCACAAAGATATTCCAGTCATTGGAATTTCTGGATTTGATTCCGGCCACGATAAAGACTTTTTTCTTTGGATTTTTTATTGGAATGATTGGATGTTATAAAGGATTTAATGCTTCCAATGGCACAGAAAGTGTTGGTAAAGCCGCGAATTCTGCAGTTGTAACAGCTTCTCTTTCAATTTTCATTATTGATATGCTGGCCGTTCAGATAACCGATTTATTTTTTTAAGATGATTAAGGAAAAAGAAAATACAGAACCTATAACCGATGCCGGTAAAAAAACTCCGATAATCGAAATCAAAGATTTACATAAAACTTTCGGTAAGAACAACCATGTTTTAAAAGGAGTGAATTTTACTGTAAACAAAGGCGAGGACTTAGTGATTTTAGGACGCTCAGGCTCCGGAAAATCGGTAACTATAAAATGCATTGTGGGGCTTATAACTCCTGATAAAGGCGAAATAAATGTCTTTGATGAAAATGTACTGGAGCTTAAAAAAAAGGAACTCAATGAAATGAGAGTCCGAATTGGATTTTTGTTTCAAAGCGGTGCTTTATATGACTCAATGTCGGTAAGGGAAAACCTGGCTTTTACCCTCAGAAAACACAAACGGGATTTAAGTGCTGATGAAATCGAGAGAGAAGTCATGGAAGCCCTGGACAATGTAGGTCTGACCGATGCAATTGATAAAATGCCATCAGAATTATCAGGCGGAATGCGCAAAAGAATAGGTCTGGCGCGTACTCTGATTTTAAAACCTGAAATTATCCTGTATGACGAGCCAACTACCGGATTAGATACGATTACATCAAGAGAAATCAGCGAACTGATACTGGATATCAAACATAAGCAAAAAACCACTGCCATTATTATTACACATGATATGGCTTGTGCAAAATTAACCGCAGACCGTATTATCGTTTTAAAAGAAGGCACAATACAGGCCGAAGGAACTTACGAAGAATTAGAAAAAAGTGAAGACGAATGGGTACGCTCATTCTTTGAATAAAATAAATCAAAAACAAAGATCATGAAGAAGCAATCTGGATACACCTGGAAATTAGGAATGTTTGTAACAATTGGTTTACTGCTTTTTATACTGGCAGTATATTTTATTGGAAAACAGCAAAACCTTTTTGGCTCTACATTTCGAATTACTTCAAGTTTTAAAACAGTGAGTGGTTTAGAAATAGGCAACAATGTACGTTTTTCCGGAATTAACATTGGTACTATTGATGAAATTCAACTTGTTAACGATTCTACTGTGGTGGTAGGAATGGTTATTAAAGATGATGTCCGGGAATTTATTAAAACGGATGCAAGGGCGAGTATCGGATCTGATGGCTTAATGGGTGACAAAGTGCTTACCATAACTCCGGGCGTAAAGTCGCAGACAATAATTGAAAATAATGGCCAAATTGCCTCGATTAGCGGTATTGAAATGAGTGACATCATGAAAACTGTCAAAAAAAGTATGGATAATGTAAGTGTCATTTCAGAAGAACTTGCCATTTTCAGCCATAGTATGAATAATGGAAACGGAGCTCTGTCAAAATTAATTCGCGATCCTGGAATGGCAGAATCAATGGATAATACAATTGAGAATCTGGAAAAAGGAACTAAAGGTTTCAGTGAAAATATGGAAGCTGCAAAAAGCAATTTTTTATTAAGAGGCTATTTCAAGAAAAAGGAAAAACAGAAAGAAGAAAAACTAGAAGAAGCTAAAGAGAAAAAAGAAGAACAGCAGGAAAAATTAGAAAAAGAAAGAGAGGAAAAAGCAAAAGCTGATAAAAAGAAAGCCGAAGAGGCTGCAAAAAAGGCTGAAGAGGCTAAAAAAGAAAAAAAATAGTAATACACATCATTAAGAAATTCATTCTGAGGGGAAAACTAAAGCTATTTATATGCAAAGTAAATATAAAAATATAGCCTTAAAAACAGCAAAAATTTCAGGAATAGTAATAGCAGGTATTTTGCTGTTACTTTTTTTGATTCCGCTGCTTTTCCCGGGAACTGTTGCATCTGAAGTCAAAAAAATTGCCAATGAAAGATTAGACAGTAAAATGGAATTCTCTAACTCCCGTTTTTCCTTCTTTACACATTTTCCTTCGCTCACAGTATCACTTGACAACCTATCGCTTACAGGTTCTGCGCCTTTTAAAAATGACACGTTATTAAAAGCAGAACAGGTTTCTTTTGGTATCAATATTAAAAGACTCATATTTGACAATGAAGTAAAAATCAATGAATTGTATGTCTCAAAAGCAGATATAAATGTAATGGTCAATCAAAAAGGAGAAGCTAATTATAATATTTATATTGCACCGAAAGATGTAAAAAAGGATAAAAATGCGCCTGAAGAAGGAACTGCAATTCGTCTGGAACGAATTGATTTTGAAGACTGCCACATTAAATATAATGACCGGTCTGCTAAAATTATGGTGGATGCAAAAGGCTTCAATTATGTTGGAAAAGGAAATTTAAGCGAAGATATTTTCGACCTGAATACCGATGCAAAAATTGATAATGTCGATTTTTATTATAACAGAACTGCTTATCTTCGAAAAAAAGAACTGCGTGCCGATTTAATCACGCGAATCAATACAAATGCACTTTCATTCATCCTTCAGAAAAATGAATTAAAAATCAATAAACTGCCTTTAAAATTCACAGGTTTATTTACCATTTTAAGAGACGGATACAAAATCAATATCAAAGCCGCATCAGAGAATACCACAGTAAAAGATCTATTATCTGTAATGCCTCCCGAATATTTAACATGGCTTGAAGAAACTGAAATTTCGGGTAAAAGCGATTTAATTTTTACTTTTAAAGGCAATTATAACGTTTCCAAAAACCAAAAACCGGACTTGGCTTTTAACTTAAAAGTCAATGAAGGCGCTATAGATTATCAGAATGCTCCTGCCCCGTTAACGGATTTTCAAATGAACCTGAATGCGATTATGCCATCACTTGATATGGAAAAGCTTTTAGTGAATTTGAAAACTTTCAAATTTAAGGTGGGCGAAAAAGATTATTTTACGGCTTATTTCAGAAGCAGGGGCTTTAATGAAATGAATGTTGATGCAAGCGTAAAAGGTGCATTAGACCTGGCAACTGTTGATGCTGCAATAGGCTTAAGTACTATAGAACTGAAAGGACTTTTAAAAACCAATATTCAGGCAAAGGGAACATTTAGTACTTCAAAAAAATTATTTCCAAAAACCATCGGCGGAATTTCATTACGAAACGGCTGGCTTAAAACAGATTCTTATCCTAACCCAATTACAGATATTACGTTTGTAGCCAATGCTCTCAATAAAGCCGGTACCTACAAAGATTTAATTATAGCAGTTGCCCCTGCTTCTTTTGTATTTGAAGGCAATCCGGTGTATGTAAATGCGGCTCTATCCGATTTTAATGATCTGGCTTATAATGCCAAAATAAAAGGAGAACTGAATGTGGGAAATATTTATAAAGTATTCTCACAAAAAGGAATGGATATTTCCGGATATGCCAAAGCAGACCTTTCTCTTCAGGGAAAACAAAGTTATGCGACAACAGGACAATATGACAAACTGAATAATAAAGGGACAATCGTTTTAAAAAATATCAAGGCAACATCAGAGCTTTTTCCGAAAGCGTTTTTTATTAAACAGGGAAACTTCAGGTTTCAGAATGAAAAAATGTGGTTCGAGAAATTTTACGCATCTTATGGAAAATCTGATTTTAATATTAATGGCTATCTGCTCAATACAATCAATTATTTCCTTGAATCCCGCGGAACCTTAAGCGGTAATTTCAATCTGAAATCCAAACTCATCAATGTAGATGAATTTATGGCTTTAGAAAAAGGTGAAAATACTGACCGCAAAATAGAAGTGGAATATGCCAGGGAAGATAATCCAAAAATGAGCGGTGTCGTTATTATACCTAAAAATTTAGATGTTAGCCTTAATGCAAATGCTGACAAAGTCGAATACAACGGTCTTGTTTTTAATGAGCTTAAAGGTAAAACAGGGATTTCTAAAGGCAATTTTTATTTGCAAAATGCCGTGTTTACTATTATTGATTGTGCGCTGGTGGTTGATGCGTCATATACGGATGAATCTCCTACTTCTGCCCGTTTTGATGCCCACTTTCGTGCAAAAGATTTCAGCGTTCAAAGAGCTTATAAAGAAATCCCAATGTTTCACGACATGGTGACTGCAGCCGAAAAAGCACACGGAATTATCTCTGTAGATTACAAAATAAAAGGTGATCTGGACGGCAATATGAGCCCGATTTACGAATCTTTTGAAGGAGGCGGAACACTGAATTTGCGCGATGTAAAAATCAAAGGACTAAAATTATTTGACGGAATAAGCTCCAAAACAGGTCAGGATGGGCTGAATAATCCTGAGCTGGAAGGCATTGAAATCAAATCTGGGATTGATAATAACCTGATTCGCATTGAACCTTTTACTTTTAATGTAGCCGTTTTTAAACCAACCATAAAAGGGACTACCAGTTTTAGCGGGCTGCTGGATTTAAGAATGCGGTTAGGACTTCCCCCATTTGGAATTGTGGGTTTTCCAATTACCATTACCGGTACTCATGAAGATCCAAAAATAAAAATATTCAGCAAAACAGGAAAAGAAATTCAGGATGCCGTTTATAACGAAAGAAGCAATAAGGTAATCCGGAAGGAAAAAGTTAAGACAACTAATTAAATAAATGCAATTTTAAAAAAGTTTCATTTTTTCAGAATGAAACTATTTATATAAAAAAGTACATAAAAATCGTTGCCAAAACACTAAAAAACATGAAATTACGCTCAACAGAAAGTTTCTGGCCCCTAAAACATGCAATGGAGATTAGTTACCCATCATTAGATTCTGATATTGACACCGAAATTTTAATCATTGGAGGCGGGATCACCGGAGCTCTCGTTGCTTATCAGCTTATTAATGAAGGAAAAAAAGTAGTACTGGCTGACCGCCGTGATATTGGTAACGGAAGTACTGCAGCGAGCACTGCCCTTCTGCAATATGAAATTGATGTTCCTTTGCATGAACTCATCAATTTAAGAGGTACAGAATGTGCTGTTGATAGCTATAGAAATGGAAAAAAAGCCATTTTTGACCTCAGAAAAATCATTGACGATGTAAAAAGCGAATGCCAGTTTGAATTTAAAAAAAGTATTTATTTCTGCTCCTTTAAAAAGGATATTCCGTTTTTAAAAAATGAATTTAATGCCCGCAAAGAACATGGCTTTGATGTAAACTGGCTGGAAAGATGGGATTTGGAGAAATATGGATTAAATGCTATAGCAGCCATGGAATCTAAAACGGCTGCCGTGATGGATCCTTATAGGCTTGCACATGATTTATACGCCCATTGTGAAAAAAAGGGAATGCAAATTTTTGACCGTACGAATATTGTTTCTACCGAAAATCAAAAAGGAAAAATGATTGCCCGTACCCAAAACAAACACAAAATCACTGCAGATCACATTATACATTGCAGCGGATATGAAAGTACCGAAACCCTTAAAGAGAAAGTTGTCAACCTCAAAAGCACTTATGTTATTATTTCAGAAAGCATTCCTGATTTACCCGATGCCCTGAAGAAAGTTATTTTATGGGATACCTCTAAACCTTATTTATATTTTAGAACCACAGCTGATAACCGAATTATTATGGGCGGAGGTGATGAAGATTTTAAAGATCCTGTAAAACGGGATAAAATGCTGCCCAGAAAAGAGCAGTCTCTTTTGTATAAATTTGGAAAGAAATTCCCAAAACTCAATTTTAAAACAGATTATTCCTGGGCTGGTACGTTTGGTGAAACCAAAGACGGTCTGCCTTACTTTGGGAAACCAAATCCCGATATAAATGAACATTACGTTTTGGGTTTCGGTGGCAACGGAATTACTTTTAGCGCTATGGCAATGAATTCGATTATGGATTCTATTAATGACAAAGAAAATCAGGATTTAGACTATTACCGGTTTGGAAGGTAAATTTATATTCGTTTAAATCTTCATTACTGTATATCTGGATAATCAAAATGTTTGGATTATTTGTAAGAAAAAAATAAATATCTTTTAGAAGATAATACGTAGTAATCTGCATATAACATCCCATTTTTAACAGAAGGGGTGAATTTTTTCTTATATAAATGAATTAGCCATTTTCTATACCGATTAATACCCCGAATATTATCAATTGAAAAATAACAATTAGGATGAGTTTTTAAGACTTATCTTTTACCATAATATAGATAAATAAATCGTGATGCTAATCTCTCCTGATATCTACAATCAATATATTCTAATTGCGGGAATAATTACTTTACTCGCAGCTCTAATCCCCAATATCTTTCAAAACAAACATTTATCGCCACCCATTATTTACTTGTTGATTGGGATACTCATATATTTAACAGGAAAAGACTACACTAATCCTGATGTTTTGCAACATACAGAAATCATAAAACGTATATCGGAATTCGTCGTTATCATTGCTTTAGTTAATGCCGGCCTAAAAATCAGCAAGCCCTTTTCTTGGCGAACCTGGAAGTATACAATACTTTTACTCGGAATCACCATGCCAATTACAATTATTGCTGTAGCGCTTACAGGATATTGGTTCCTCAACTTTGCCCCTGCGACAGCAATTCTCTTTGGGGCTCTCATTTCTCCTACAGATCCGGTACTTGCAACTGATCTTCAAACTTCGCCGCCCAGTAAAAGGGATCTTTCAAAAATTCGGCTTAGCCTGACATCGGAAGCCGGCTTAAATGACGGCCTGGCCTTTCCTTTCACATATTTAGCAATCTATATGGCTACGAAAAGTTCGGATTTAAGCTCATGGGTCGTTGAATGGTTCTATATCGAGGTTTTATATAAAATTATCGTTGGTATAATAATAGGATTTTTAATAGGCTGGCTTCTTTACAAACTTATATTTAAACTTACTTCAAAAAATCACCACTCAAATATCAGCAGAGGAATTTTATCATTCTCACTCACCCTTTTACCTTACGCTATCACAGAAATGGCAAGCGCTTACGGATTTATTGCAGTTTTTGTTGCAGCTTGTACGTTTAGTAACAGCGAAAGTCAAGCCAAGCAAATGGACAGTCTTCACGACTTTACTGAAGAAATCGAAAGAATTTTTGTAACCTTCATCTTCATAATTATTGGAATCTATATATGTGCAAATTTTGAAGATTTAATGAATCCATTTATTGTTGTAACATC
This sequence comes from Flavobacterium fluviatile, assembly GCF_010645065.1. Classification (GTDB taxonomy): domain Bacteria; phylum Bacteroidota; class Bacteroidia; order Flavobacteriales; family Flavobacteriaceae; genus Flavobacterium; species Flavobacterium fluviatile. Next base: position 13,770 of record NZ_JAADZW010000007.1, read on the forward strand.
GCTAGTTGTAATTTTTGTCATTAGACCACTCGGCGGATGGATCGCCTTAAATCGAACTAATTTATCGACATACGAAAAAATAGTACTGTCATTCTACGGAATTAGGGGAATTGGGTCTATCTTCTATTTGGTTTATGCACTTGGAGAAGCCACTTTTGAGGATACACCAAAATTAATCCAGGTGACAATCTGTATTATTGGTCTCTCCGTTCTGATTCATGGCTCAACCTCCCGATTGGTGCAAAAGAAACTGGACATTAGCGATAATAAATGCCGACCAAATCAATGAATTAGGAAATTAATTTTTCAACTAAACTGATTAATTTGGAAAAAAAAGGCTACTAACACTGCATTTACGCAAGAGCTGGCATTTAGTAAATTGAATGTTAATTCAAAAATCCAGATATACCAAAAGAAGAAAAAATACCCGATTGCTTATTCCGAATTAAGCAAGAGCCAAAAGAAGTTTGGGCAGTAAAGCTTGCAGACCGAATAACAAATTTACAACAGCCACCAAATCATTGGGATTCAGATAAAATCGATAATTATAAGGTGCAGGCAAAACAAATTCTAGATTATTTAAAAGGCGGAAATGAATATCTGGAACTGAGATTAAAAGATAAAATTTCTGAATATGAAAAATATTGTAGCAAGGTTTAAAGGTACAGCCTGCCACGCCCGATTCCCCGCGTAATCCTTTTCCCGCTTTCGCACGAATCCTTTGGTGTGGAATTTTTGAAACTGATAGTTTTTCAAATTTGGATAATTCGATAAAACTACTGAGAAACTAAGGTTTTTAGACTATGAATAGTCTGTTATCAAAAAGTACTAAATAATCAATAAAAATAAGCCTTAGCCTCTCAGAGTTCTTTATTATGCTGTAATAGCGAACTGATTTTGACTGAATTTATATTCCTTCGGACTGCAGTTGAACTTTTGCTTGAAGATTTTAGAAAAATAACTTCTGCTGGTAAAACCGATACAATACACAATTTCGGATATATTTAAATCGGAGTTCTTAATCAAAATTTCTGCTTTTAAGATTCTCATATGTGTAATAAAATCGTTTACCGTTCTGTCATGGATCATTTTAAAACCTTCCTGCAGTTTATTAGGTGACAACCCGGATAATTTGCTAAGCGATTTTATGGTAAAAGGCTCTTCCGGAGTTTCTTTTATAAGGTCTGAAAGTTTTTTGATTTCTTCCATTTCTTTCAGCGTAAGGCAGCCTGATTCTTTCAGGCAATTATTCATATCATCAGAATGCTGTTGGATTTCCATGGCGAGTATAATTTTCAATATACCTTCTTTTAATAGATTTCGAACGATTCCTGTTTCGGTAACGGCAGTTAGTTCCTCGATTTTTTCAGCTATTTTTAAGTTATATGAACCAACATAGAAAAAATTGCCAGAAGTGTTCTTTTCAAAAAAAGTTTCCCTTACTTTAAGATTGAAAAAATTATTTTCCACAGCATGAGCATTTTGAGTTCCTACCACAATTAAGGTAACCCTGGTATTGGTATTCTTCTCAAAAAATAAAATATTATCGTCATTATCTTTCGACGAAAGTATAGTGGTCTGGAACTTTTCCAATTTTCTTTCTGCACCAGACATACCAAAACTATGTGATAAGCTTCCTTTCGAACAATAAGCAAAATAAACCGGTGAAATGTCCGGATTTCCAATACAGATTCTCACATCTTCAGAAAAAGTAATATCAAATTGCAGACAGGATATAGCATCGCTAAAAGAAGACCCCACAATTGTACCTTTGGCAAAATTATTGCTGACTTCTAAAGCATATTCATCTGAGTCAAAAATTATTTTCCCTCCTAAACTTTGGGTTAGTTCTTCGAATATGTTTTTAATTTTATCGTTGTGTATAGTTACTATTTTCATTTTGCTCTGATTTAAATTCTAAAAACTATCTTTATATTTAAGAACAGTTACAAATTGTTTCTGCCATAAAATCTGAACTTCAAAATTCGCTCAAAAGACCATGAAATTTGTTATATAATTCTTCAGATTTGTTTTATAATTACTTCTATATTATTCTTTTAAATTATTAAATATGAAAAGCTTTTCTTTTGCCCCTGTCGCTTCAACTGATGCAACTGTTTTAATTTTAGGTACAATGCCGGGTACAAAATCCCTTGAGCTGCAACAATATTACGGTCATCCGCAAAATAATTTCTGGCGCTTTCTATTTGAAATTTTAAATGAAGATTTTTCAGGAGACTATGAAACGAGGAAAAATCTTTTAATCAAAAACAGAATTGCCCTATGGGACGTTTTGCAGTTTTGTGAAAGGGCTGGAAGTCTGGACAGCGCCATCAAAAATGAAATTTCGAATGACTTCGAACAATTTTTAAAACAACATCCCCATATTAAAACTATTTTTTTTAATGGACAGAAAGCGGCTGCCTTCTTTAAAAAATACGTCTCATTAGATAATAAGTATAAACTCATCACTTTGCCTTCAACAAGTCCCGCCAATGCAGGCAAAACCTTAGAATCAAAGCTGAGTGAGTGGAAAATCATCCAAAATTTCCTAAAAGTTTGAATGATATAACATAATTAAATCAAAGTGTAAAATATCCTGTTTATGTTTAAATAATTTTATCCTCGTAAATTTTAAAACATAAAAATCATGAAAAAGATACTTTTAGTAAGCAAAGTAGTTTTAGGAGCAGGAATTGTTTTACTGAGTTTAAACTCCTGTAAAAATGAAACAAAACAAGAAGACCCAAAAGAAGTTGCAGAGGATCAAAACGAAGCGAAATTTGACACTATAGATTCTAAGGAAGATGATTCTGAATTTTTAGTGGATGCAACTGAAATCAATTTGGCTGAAATCGAAATTGGAAAACTTGCCCAAACAAAAAGTACCAATCCTGAAGTTAAAAAATTTGGTAAAATGCTGGTTGATGAACATACAAAATCAGCAGCAGAAGTAAAAGCCATCGCTGATAAACGTAATTTTTCACTACCAGCTTCGATTACAGAAGAAGGTCAGGATGAATATGATAAACTTAACGAAAAAACTGGCGTTGATTTTGACAAGAAATTTGCCGATATGATGGTTGACGGACACGAAAAAGCAATCGACAAATTCAATAAAGCAGCTGAAAATGCTACTGACCAGGAAATAAAAACATGGGCTTCAAACAATGTAACTGCATTGACTGCGCATCTTCAGCACGCAAAACAACTTAAAGAGAGTCTGGATAAAAAATAATAAAAACAGTACCTTACCGTATTGGTTGTTCATTTCTTTGGAAAAAAAGCTATTTTTTTAAATAGCTTTTTTACGTTTCACCAAAAACAAAAACTGTCATGAAAGTGCAATCTTATCAAAATCACATTCGATTTTATTCACCACATCATTTTATCTATTATCCTGTCTTAATTGTTTTTCTGGCTCTTAGTATTTATTTCACATTCACCACCACCCAACAATTAATTTGGGGGTTCATAGCTGTACTATTTATATTCTTGTTTTGTCTGGCTTATATGCTTCGTCAGCATTATGCCCTGACTTTACAAAACAGGATTATTAAACTGGAACTCCGTTATCGTTATTTTGCACTTAGCGGAAACCGTTTTGAATCCATAGAACACAAATTCACAGACGATCAGTTATTTGCATTCCGTTTTGCCCCCGATAACGAGTTTTTAGGATTAATTGAACGGGCGCTTGAGGAAAATCTCGACGGAGATGCCATAAAAAAAGAAATTAAATACTGGAAAGGCGATTATAATAGGGTATAAAGCTCATTTGGGTGTGCCACCACCCCGGTAAAAGGGCAGCTTTACATTGCCGTTATGCGCCCTCTTACCGGGGTGGTGTCGGGCTATACGCATTACTTCGGTAATTTGCTTCTATCCCTCACACGGCTCTCAGAATTAACAGAACTTTATCATAAATCACATTATACTGAATTTCAGATAATAATCTCAATATCAACGTATAATGAATGAATTTTTTCGTTAACTTTAAGTGTTAGAATTTGTCAATAAAAACCTTAAAATAAATGATATGAAAAAATTATTTTATTTGTTGATAGTTTTCGTTTCTTTTTTCTCCTCGAAAGCACAGACTGTTGCCGAAACTTCTTCAAAAGACACCTTAGTTTCATTAGAAAGCAATGCCAGCTATGATCAGGACATTCCCGAAGATCTTCCCTGGCACGCAAGACGCTTTAAATTTACTGCAGGTGTGTTTTTTCCTTCCAATAATACAGAAGTTCAATACGGCAGCAACAATGGTGAATTTGGAGATTTGATAGATTTCGAAAAAGATCTCGGATTCGATAAATCCTCAACCTCATTCATGGGAGCATTTGAATGGAGAATTTCAAGAAGGTCAAGGCTCGGTGCTGAGTTTTTTTATTTAAAAAGAACTTCAACAAAAACACTCGAAAGAGAAATTGATTTTGGAGATAATACTTACCCCATAAATGCAAGAATATCTGCTTTTGCAGACAATCAGATTGTTCGAATATCGTATGGTTATGCTTTTATATCAAAACCTAAATATGAAATTGGAGCCCTGATAGGTACTCACGTTTTATTGGGAGATATGGGTATAAAACTTGAGGCACAAACACAAGAATTTGAATACAGAGAAAATTTTGATTTTACTGCTCCACTGCCAGACATTGGTCTTTGGGGTGAATTTGTACTGGGAAAAAAAGTGGGACTGTATGCCAATTTCAATTATTTTGCCCTTAAGGTCGATAATATTGATGGCCGAATATTAAGTTACAACCTTTCTGTTTTATACAATGTTTATAAAAACTTTAGTTTAACAGCCGGATATTCAGGATTAAACATAAGGGTAGATGTTGAGCGGGAAAGACTTAACGGATATTTAAAATGGAGTTATAACGGTCCTGCCCTATCTGCAACTTATTCTTTTGGAAACCACGTTAAGCTTTATAAACATTAATTTTTTTAGTTGTTAAGGCTCTGGATTAGGCATAAATTTTTATAAGATTTGGGTACGGCCTTAATATATGGGGAGAAATTTGTTTTTATTGTTTTTTTAACGTTTAATCAAAAAAAAATATGCAAATGATTCTTACTTATTTTAAGACCTGAGAAACAATAAAACATCTTCAATAGACTATTGATACATTGCCAGCCAGTATATGTTTTAGTTAACTTCCCGGGTCATAAAGCCAGTCGGAATAGCGTAAATCATACCTTTACAACTGGTAAATTTTACTTAGTTTGAGAAAAAACAATAAAGACAATCGCAATTAATGCTAAAAAAATACCTAAAAAGTTCATTTTAGACAATTTCTCTTTAAAGAAAAGTACTCCAACAAGACTTCCCAAAATAATGACGCCGATGTTCATTCCGGCGAAAACAGTAGAGGGATTTTCAGAAAAAGCTTTGTGTGCTTTTAGATAAAATAATATATTTCCGAAGTTGAAAAGTCCAACTAAACCTCCGAAAAGTATATTTTTACATTCAACTTTAACTTTTTTCAATACATATTCATAAATTACGATAAATATGGAAATCGCGAATGAGACATCAAAAACGATAAATAAAGAAGTCGTGTAAGGCACCGAGTTATAAAGTGCGATTTGTTTAAAGAGAATATCGATTATACCAAAGCCAAGTAAAACAGCTGCCGGATATAACCATTTGTTTTGTTCATTTTGGGAAGGTTTTCTTAAAATGAATAAAAGTGCCATAAACCCAATCACAAGTGCGATTATTTTATAAGAGTTAAATTCTTCCCTAAAAATAAACCAGGAAGCCAGTATCGGAATAAAAAGTGACAATCGTTGGGCAGCATCCGTTTTTACAATTCCCATATGTTTGATAGAAGCTGCCAGAAACAGAAAAACAACAGGCAGTAAAATACCTATCGCCAGATAAAGAGTCCACGGAGCATCTGCCGCAACCTCATCCAGATTAGGACTGAAAGCGAAATAACAAAACAAAATTGCAAACACATAATTAAAAGTAATTATTTGTAAAGGATTGCAATTGTAATGACGGGTTATTTTAAAAATTACACCTACTGTAACACTGCAAATAATACTTAAAATCAGAAATAACATATACTTATTTTTAAATACAAAAATAAGGTTTAAAATTCTTAAAAGAAAAGTCCGGACAGTTGATAAATCTTCCGGACAATATTCTAATTTTCATATTTTAGTTTTTAGCTGCTACAATGCTTTTTTGTTTCCTGGAAAAAATATGATGTGAATTGAAGACAAGTACAGAAATAAAAATAATGCTATAGGCCAAAATCTGCAACGGAGTAATTTTTTCTTTATAAACAAAACAAGCCAGTCCAAAAGCAATCATGGGATTAATATTCAGTAACATCCCAACTGTTGAAGAATTGATTCCGCCTAAGGCATATAAATTCAAAAACAATGGTATAATCGTAAAAAATATGGCTATCATTTCGATACAAAAATAAAAAGTAAATTCTGTTGGTATCGGTCCGCTGTATGCGGGATAAAATGGAACTAACAATAAAGCAGCCAAAGAAATATGAAATGTAAGTACTATAAAGGTATCAAATCCCTTATTCACGCGCTGGCTTACTAAATAACAGGCATATGTAAATCCGATAATGATGCTAAAAAACATATCCATAATATCTGCATAGGATAACAACAAACAGCCTGAAATACTTAATCCAACTGCGAGCCATTGTGTTTTTTTCAATTTTTCGTGCAAAATAAAATAAGCCAGCAAAGTTGTTAAAATGGGACAAACCAAATAAGCCAGCGAAGTCGCCTTTACACTAACATGGTTCATTACATAAATAAAAGTAAACCAATTCAGCATTAAAAAAAGGCTTCCTCCAATGTTTAATAAAATTGTTTTTCTTTTACCTGAAACTGATAAAGTCCTGAAAATTTCAATTGTTTCCTGTACTTTTTTTCTTTTAAAAGCAAAAGCGATCAATAACATTAAAATGCTGCAGCTAAAAACACGATAGAATAAAATATCCAGCGAAGCATATTCATGTATTGGTTTTAGCACAAGGCTGAAAAAACCCCAGGTAGTGTAAGCTGTAACTGCCGCCAGATAATATTTTGTTGTTTTCATGGGATTTTTTGTTTGAAATTTTGATAAAGCAAATTTCTTAAAAATAAAACAGCAATACAGATACAGTTTTTGTAAATTGCAGCAGAACAGTTTTTTTTTATGAAAAATTCAAACTACCTCTATTTGCAGTTTGCCGATGTTATTGAAAAACAAATAAAGTCGGGACTTTTAAGTGTTGGAGACAAATTGCCTTCGATTAGGGAAGTATGTGCAGAAACAGGCTACAGTATGAGTACCGTAAGCAAAGCTTATTATGAAATTGAAAGCCGGTCGTTAATTGAATCAAGACCCCAGTCTGGATATTATGTAAGTAATATTTCGGCAAGAATTGCTCCTGAGCCAACTCCCAGCTCTCCTGTCCTGACCACTCACAATATTGACCGTGAAGATTTAATCGATTTGGTTTACGGAAACATGACAGATAAAAATGTTACAATGCTTTCGTTAGGTTTTCCATCGAATGAACTTCTTCCGATAGCTAAACTGAATAAAGGAATGGTTCAGGCGATGCGTCAACTGCCAAACAGCGGAACGAGTTATGAAGAAATGCAGGGTAATGTCAATCTTAGAAAAGAAGTTGCGCGCTGGTCATTTGCCTGGGGAGGTACTCTAAATGAAGATGATATCATTACTTCTCCCGGCTGTGTAAGTGCTATTTCGTATTGTTTGATGGCCGTAACAAAACCAGGCGATACAATTGTTACAGAAAGTCCTGTTTATTTTGGCGTATTGCAGCTGGCCAAATCATTGGGCTTGCATGTAATGGAATTACCAACCAATATAACCACCGGAATAGAACTGGAAGCTTTAAAGAAAGCCATTTCGACTAAAAAAATAAAAGCCTGTGTATTAATGAGTAATTTCAGTAATCCATCAGGAAGCATGATGCCTAATGAGCATAAGGAAGAAACTGTCCGGTTAATGGAATTACACAATATCCCGTTGATTGAAGATGATATACACGGTGATTTGTATTTTGGCTCAGCCAGGCCAACAAACTGCAAAACGTACGATAAAAGCGGAATTGTAATGTGCTGCAGCTCCGTTTCTAAAACTTTAGCCCCAGGATATCGTGTGGGCTGGGTTGTTCCGGGTAAGTTTAAAAAAGAAATCTTACGGACAAAATTATACCATACTATTTCCTCTCCTACCATCACGCACGAAGTTGTGGGTGATTTTCTGAAAAATGGCCGGTATGAGAATCATCTTCGGAAAATTCGGCAGATTCTGAATCACAACTGCAATAATTACATCAACACTATTTTAGAATCTTTCCCAAAAGGCACAAAAGTAAGCAAGCCTCAGGGCGGTTTTTTCCTTTGGATAGAACTCGACAAAAAAATAGATACTGCCGAATTTTATCATCTCGCCATGAAACACAATATCAGCATTGCTCCCGGGCGCATTTTTTCTTTTCAGAACCAATTTTCAAACTGTATGCGGCTTAGTTTCGGTTTACCGTGGACCCATGAATTAAGACTTTCCATACAAACATTAGGCAAACTGGCTGCCCAGCAGACTTTATAAATGTACCTTCAGTTTAATCATAAAAAAACCGGACAGTACAACTACTTACTGTCCGGCCAACAATTACCAAGAATTAATTTAATTTTATAATACAAAATAAGCGTTGCTGTCCACTTTTTTGGAATCGTTTTCTAAATCAAACTCTTTTAGGATATCAAATTCGCTTTGATATTCATTCAGCATCTGCTTAATATTTTTTTCGATGGTATTGGCAATAGTTGTAACAGGAGTGTCTGTTGGTCTGTTTTCGAAAGGATCCTGCAAATGAATTGCCATTTTCTCTATTAAAAAGAATGCTGCAGCAATAGCAGTAATCAAAGGAATAGCAAACCAGCTCAACACACTTGTTAGTCCAAAAGGCAGTAATAAAATAAACAGACACAATGTTAATCGAATATACATACTGTATGTGGTTGGAAAAATAGTATTCTTAATTCGCTCACATTTCCCCATTTCATCACACAATCTCGAAAGCGTATTGTCTATTTCCACCTGCTGGTACATATTGATGCGCTTCTCATTTTTTGCATTTCTGAGATCACGTGCATGGAGCATTAAAATGGCATTTGGTATATTTTGATGATTTTTTATATACTTTATTTCTTCTTCATTCACCAATCCTTTGAGGGGTTTTATAGCATCCCTCTTTCGAAGTGCCTGGCCTAAACTATAGCACCATGCGATTTGTCTTTTGGCAAAATTTTCTTTGAATTCACTTGCCTCAACAGAAAAATCCGGGTCTTTGTAAAACGTCAAAATCTGGCGGATCAATGTCCTTGAATCGTTTACAACAGCTCCCCAGACAATTCGTGCTTCCCACCATCTGTCATAAGCCTGATTGGATTTAAAAGCCAATAATAAGGAAATAATAGTTCCAATCATGGTTGGAATCGCAATTGGAATATCTACAGGGAGATTTATAAAATAATGATGAAATATTTCGAATAATATGGTATAAGCCAAAACGAGAACAATTTCTACTTTAATTTTCCCGAGAACGTACTTCATTGGTATTCTTTTCTTTAATAACATATTTTCGGTTTTTAAATTAATATTTAGTTCTTATTAATTTAGTCGCTAGTCTACTAATAACCTTAAACTATATTTACTCTTGTTATAAAATTGAGTCAGGCGAAAAACTTAGAAACAGCTAAAATCTGGATAGCTAATTACTAAGGACTAATCACTAAGGACTTATTTTACAAAACAATTAAGCCAATTCTTCGTAAAGAGACAGAACCGGAAGTCCCATTCTGTTATTAATATTTTCCTTTTTATTTTTTTTGAATTTAATTTTTTCGCCTTTGCGGGTTTCTACTAATAAATCGATGTCATATTTTGAAATAGCCTCAGACAAATAAGGGGCAAATTGTTCGTAGTTATTGTCGAAACTGGCTGTCTGGCTTACAATTTCAAATGAAAAATTAGCGCTTAAAAATTGCTGTACATCGTTAACATGCATATTAGCACCTGAATTTTCTATATAAAGGGCTTTGTTAAAATCTTCCTTGTTTACTTCGGTACCCAAATGTAAAATTGGGCATTTTTGATTTCCTGCCATTTTTACTAAATATTGGTGAATTCGTTTGGTTTCTTGTTTATATGAATGCGTCAGAATAACTAATTTAACAGCAAAAGCATCAATAATGCCTTTAAAAACAGATGCAGAAAGCCCGTATTGGTTGTGAACTTTCAATTTGCAATTTGCAGTATGTTGTATAATGTACCGGCACGTTTCAAGAACTTCTTCCTGGCTTTTTGTAAGCGAAGTTCTCATTTCACGCAAAAATTGCGCAGAAGAAAAAGCATCAGGAGTATCAGAGACCATCATCAAAATAATCTCACAATTGGTGTTTTTAGCCTGATTAATTGCCGATTTTACAGCGTTGATCGTATCAAGTTCTAAAGTAGTGGGTATAAGGAAATTTTTCATATGTATAACCTTTTAGTTTATACATACAAATTAAGTTTAAGCAAATTAGACCTTGCTTAATCTAAAATTAGAATTTCCTAAGATTCAATATTAGAATTTTTAATAAGAGCTCTTTTAGGATTCTCTTTCTGGAAAACAATGGTTACAATGGTTCCTTTATTTTGCTCGGACTGTACTTGTATCTCTCCATCATGCATCCTGATAATTTTTGAAGCTAACGGAAGTCCTAATCCATAACCTATATATTTAGCTGCAATTTTACCTCTGAAGAATGGTTCATACAAATGCGGAATATCTTCTGGCGGAATCCCGATTCCGATATCATTAATAGCAATTTTAATCCATTCGTTAGTAGCCGAAAGCGTTACAAAAACTTCATTATTATCAGAGTATTTCACTCCGTTTGTGATAATATTGTTAATAGCTAATTCCAACAATGGCTTATTACATGGAATCAATAATAAATTTGAATCCTTTGGAGCAAAATTAAGTTTAACGCTCACACGGTTATCCGGGTAAATTTTATCCAAATCTGATTTTACATCCATTAACAACTCGTCTATCCTGGCAATATCCTGTACTTGTTTTTTGCCGTCGTAACCGGTTTGTGTCAGTTTCAATAAACTTTCGGTTAAATTTCCTAACCTCGAAGCCTGACTGTAAATATTTTCTAATGACTGAATATATTCCGGCACAGCTCTTTCCTTCAGAAGCATAATTTCAGACTCAGCAATGATAGTGGTTATAGGGGTTTTTAATTCATGGGAAGCATTATTGATGAAATTGGCCTGAATTTCAAACGAAGTCTCCAGGCGATCTAACATATCATTAAAAGTATGTGTAAGATCTGAAATCTCATCTGAGTTTTTAACTTCCGGTAACCTGTTATGCAAATTAGAAGCACTAATTCTGTTTACCTCTTTGGTAATTCTTGCCACCGGATTAATTACTCTTATCGCTAATAATCTGCCTAGTAAGAAAGCTAGAATTATAAAGCCAACACCTCCAAAAATCAATATTTTAGCTATATAGACAGATGTGGTTTTTCCTCTACGATCTCTTGCCCCGACGATTACAATATATTTTTGGGTATTTTCTGTAAAAACCTGACCTAAATAATACTTGCTGTTAATTTCAAAATAATCTTTTCCAGTATTTAAGATATTTGAATAAAACTTGTTGGGCAAATTTAGCCTGGTGTTATAATCAAAGCTATTGGCACTGTTTATTTTAAGAACATATTCTTCTTCTTCAATAAGTTCTTCTAATCCGTTTTTTTTGAGATTGCTGTAATATTTGCTTTTTTCGGGGTCATTCTGAAAATGAATGGAGGCTACAATTTTTGCCCTGTCTTCTAATCTTTTAAGGAAGTGGTATCTGTTGTTTTCCTGAAACAATACAAAAACGATAACACACAATAGCAATGTACTAAAGGTAGAAAGAGCAACATAAGTAAAGGTAATTTTTTTTCTTATATCCATTTTATGGCTGTATAACGTAACCTAAGCCTTTCATAGTATGAATAAGTTTGGTTGTAAAAGGTTTGTCTATTTTTTTTCTTAAATAATTAATATAAACATCCACCACATTTGTATTCATATCAAAATTGATATCCCAGACATTATCTAAAATCTGGTCTCTGGAAACAATTTTACCGGTATTTTTAGCTAAATAATACAATAATTTGAATTCCTTGGCTGTTAAAATAATCGGTTCCCCTTCGCGTTTTACGGTTTTGGCATTTGTATTTATTTCTAAATCGCCAATTATAATACTATCCAGTTTCTCTGTTTCCAGATTAGCCCTACGGTTTAATGCGTTTACCCTTGCGTCAAGTTCACCAAATTTAAAGGGCTTCACCAGATAATCATCAGCACCGGCATTGAGGCCAGTTACAATATTCTCAGAAGTTCCCAAAGCTGTCAAAAGCAAAATCGGAACAAAATTTTTGGCAGCCCGCAATCTCCTGCAAATTTCGATTCCGTTGATATCCGGCAACATTACATCCAAAATTACTACATCAAAAGTATAATTATGAATCATTTCTAATGCCGTTGTACCGTCAAGTGCAACACTGACGTCGTTATTGTTTTCAGCGAATCCTTTACGTAAAATAGAAAGCAGATTTGGTTCGTCTTCGACTATGAGTAATTTCATTTACATAAGTATTGAAAAACAAAAATAAGGATTGAATTGAAAATATCGTACTAAAAAAGAAAGCTTTCCCTAAAATAAAACCCGGCAAGAATACAATTGCCAGGTTTAATAAAATTATTGGGTTACAATTTACTAATATAACTTCCGTACATATCTTTAAACTGGTGTCCGGTTGCAAAACGGTCTTTACTCAATTTTTTATACTCTACCAAAGCCCATAAAATAAATTCTTTCATGAAATATTGGTCTTTATTATCCAATTGTGGCTGGTATTTCTTTATCAAAGTATCTAAAGGAGTTACTTCATCTAAAACAGCATAATATTCAGCATCTGAAGCTTCGTCTAATAATTCGAATCCGCTTTCAGCAAAAAACCATTCGATCACATCTGAATATGGGGTTTTTTCTCCTGGTTTTTCAAGTTTTTCAATCTTCGGAAAATAATCAGAAAATAAAGTACGAATTGCGGAACCAATTAAACTCTGTGCCACATAAGCTGCTCCCTCCTGCTCCCCTTCGTAAACCAATTCTACTTTTCCGGTTATTGCCGGAATGATTCCGATAAAGTCTGATAAACGTAATGTGGTTTTATCAACACCAGAAATCAAAGCACGACGTTCTGCTGTACTTATTAAGTTTTCAAAAGCTGTAATGCTCATTCTCGCACTTACACCACTTTTGTTGTCGATATATTCGCTTTCACGGGCTTCAAAACTAATTTGCTCTAAAATATCCCTTGCCAGATTTGGAACATGAACTATATCAGTTTGATTTTGGTCTAATTTAGATTCTTGTTCTGTAATAGTTCTTGCTATAGCGACACTTTCCGGGTAATGTGTCAGGATTTGAGAACCTATCCTGTCTTTCAAAGGTGTTACGATACTTCCGCGATTGGTATAATCTTCCGGATTTGCTGTGAAAATAAACTGCATATCAAGAGGCATTCTCAATTTAAAACCACGAATCTGAATATCGCCTTCCTGCAAAATATTAAATAATGCTACCTGAATTCTTGCTTGTAAATCTGGTAATTCGTTGATTACAAAAATACAGCGATTCGCTCTCGGAATCATTCCGAAGTGAATAACACGATCGTCTGCATAAGACAGCTTTAAATTTGCTGCCTTAATCGGATCGACATCTCCGATTAAATCGGCTACAGTTACATCAGGCGTTGCTAATTTTTCGAAAAAGCGCTCACTTCTGTGTAACCATGAAATTGGAGTTTCATCGCCTTTTTGTTCAATTAAATCTTTGGCAAAACGGGAAATTGGATTTAGCGGATCATCATTAATTTCTGAACCCGAAACAAACGGAATATATTCATCTAATAATTCTATCATTTTACGGGCCAGACGAGTTTTTGCCTGACCGCGAAGCCCTAATAAATTGATATTATGGCGAGATAAAATGGCGCGTTCCAATTCGGGAATTACAGTATTTTCAAAACCATGCACACCTTCAAAAACCGGTTTTCCTGATTTAATTTTTTCTCGAAGATTATTTCGTAATTCGTCTTTAATCGATTTTGTGATATATCCTGAAGCCTTTAATTGACCTAATGTATTTATGTTATTTATTTCCATTGTATTGATGTAAATTTTTATTTTTTATTTTTCCGAAAGCAAAACATTTTGTCTTCACTTTGCGTAGACGCACTACAGTGATTCTCTACGATATGCGCTGCATTTATTTGGCCTTAAAAGAATCCTTTGTCACTTTGTACCTCAGAGACTTAGAATCTAAGCAACTTAGAACCTTTACTTAACCCTTTTCTTCCTATTGGTCTCATAATCTTCAAAAATCATTTCGCCCAGCCCTTTTAATCCGGTGTAAAATGCTTTCCCCTGATTTGCTTCGGTAAAATGATTCACAAATCGCTGTAAATAAGGATCCCTTGCAATCATAAAAGTAGTAATCGGGATATGTAATTTTCTTGCCTGCTGCGCCTGTGTGTAACATTTATCGACAATATATTCATCAAGACCGTTGCTGTTCATATAATACGAACCATCACGTTCGCGAACGCAGCTTGGTTTTCCATCGGTAATCATGAAAATCTGTTTGTTGGTATTTCGCTTTCTTCGAAGAATATCCATCGCCAACTGCAAACCGGCAACCGTATTGGTATGATAAGGTCCAACCTGCAGATAAGGTAGATCTTTGATTGGGATTGTCCAGGCATCATTTCCGAAAACCAGAATATCTAAAGTATCTTTTGGATAACGCGTGGTGATTAATTCAGCCAAAGCCATGGCTACTTTTTTGGCAGGTGTAACCCGGTCTTCACCATACAAAATCATACTATGACTGATGTCTATCATCAAAACAGTACTCATTTGTGCTTTGAATTGGGTTTCCTCCACAACCAGATCATTTTCGGTCAGCATGAAGCTTTCTACACCATTGTTGATTTGGGCATTTCGCAAACTTTCTGTCAATGAAATACGCTCTAAGCCGTCTCCGAAATTAAATTCACGAAACTCTCCTGTATGCTCGTCACCGTTTCCGGCATGTTTGGTTTTGTGATTTCCGTTTCCGGCACGTTTTAAATTTCCAAAAATCTGATCTAAAGCCTGCTGACGAATCGCTCTTTCTGTTTTGGCTGTGATTCCTAAACCGGGACTTCCGTCATTTTTAACTTCGTCTTTTATGTATCCTTTTTTCTTGAGATCTTCGATAAAATCTTCAATTGTGTAGTTCTCATCAGTTAGTTTGTATTCTTTATCCAGTTCACGAAGCCAGTCTATAGCTTCGTCAAAATCCCCCGAGGTATGGGTGATCAGCTCTTTGAAAATGCCAAAAAGTTTTTCAAACGGAGACTGAAAAGGAGCTTCGTAAGTCTTAAAATAAAAGCCTTTTTTAAATTCGTTTTTCATAATTTTTAAAATTACGTTTTTTTAGAATTATGAAAAACGAATTGTTTATTAATTTTTAGTTAAAATAAACAACCAAAAACTAGAGCTAACAGCGTTAAATATAATAATTATTCAAACTTTCCATCCAAATAATACCAAGTGGAATTTTCGAATTTAAAAGTAGAAAATTCATAATGAACTTGTGGTTTACTATTTGAATCTAAAAAGTACGCCTTAAATTCGACCGTATTTTCAGTAAAACTCAAAATTTCAAGTTTCTGCCATTTATTGGAAACCGCCCATCTTAAAATTTCAGGCTCAGTATAATATTTTCTTTCTGAAAAATAAGTGGTTTCCAGAAGATAATCAGCATTATGGGTTGCATACGCCGAATATCTGGAACGCATTAAAGCCAAAGCTGTAGCTGCTTTTTTATTATTTCCAAGATATAATCCGCAGCAATTTTCAAACAGCAGACCTGTGTCGCAAAAGCATTTTTTACTCTTCATCAACCGCTTCTTCACCATTAATTTTTACGTGAAGCTGATTCAGTAAAACCTGATAACGAGTGATTTCTCTCACTTCTTCATCCTCTTCAGCAAAATCGATCATTTCATCCAACACTTCACTTACTTCCAATAATTTATTATTAGCTTCCCTGTTATTTTCTGCAGCAATTAGGTCTATAATTTCCTGTACACTTGCTTTTAAAGTTTCGAATTTTGTATTCATGTTTTTTTGGTTTCAAGTTTTAGGTTTCAAGTTTCAGGTTCAACTTGTAACGTGAAACCTGAAACTTGAAACAAATATTTTTACTCTTCGTTTTTACTTTCGTTAAACTTCTTTACTATTTCTTTCAGTTTTTCTTTACGAACCAATTCAGCTTGTTTAGCTTTTGCCTGGGCTTTGTGCAATTTGTCATTGTGCTTTTTGATGTTCTTTTCGTTATTGCGTCCCATTATATTTCTCTTTTAATTTCTTCTAAACTTTTCTCCGTAAAAATCAATTCGTTGATAATCTGTTTTCTTAAATCGTCAATATTATCGTAATCAAAATGTTTTGCCCACGAAGTCAATTGCTGTAAATTCCGAATCTGCTTTAACTTTTTTGCGGTTCCAAAACTGGTTCTTAAAATTGCCTTTCCATCATATTCAGGATTATTTCTATGCTCGTAATTGGCAAGATTATTTTCGAAATCTGCTTTAAGGTAATACAATTTCTCTTCGGCATTATCCGGATAAAATTCTTCCCATTTTGCAAAACCTACTTTGGTTTTAGATTCCGTTTCAGGATTTCGGGCTATTAAACGCCATTTACTATTCGCCAGCCTTCCCCAATGATTCGAAACGCGGTACATTCCTTCTTCAGTATAATAATACGTACTTCCTGCTTTACTTTCAAATTGCTTTTTCAAACCTTCAATTGCATCTGGAAGCACTTCATTAAAAACACAAAAGGTGTTTTTAAAAGAATTTGGATGTGGCTTAAAGTTTTTTTGCATGTACAAATATACTCAGATTGTCAAGAACTCCCTAAAACAAACCTAAATTGATTAACTTTGCAGCTTCAATTTTAAAATAAAAAACTATGTCTAAAGATTCAGAACAAAAAATGCCACAAAAAGGAGTTTTTACAGGGATTATAGAAAAAGATCAAAATAATAATTATTTCTGTGGTGAATATCTTTTAGACTATAAAATGGTTCAGGCTAAATTTAAAGAGGGTGATTGGATTACAATAAAATCCATTATTGAAAATCCAAGCGATATAAGCTACGATAAATACCCTAAAAAATCCAGAAACTTCGACAAGGCCAATCATAAACCGGAATAGTTTTTTGTTTCTGGTTTTTCTTGTTTCTGGTTGTTTGCCGGAAGGTATTTTTTTAACCGCAAAGTACGGCAGTTTTTTAAAATTAAGAATCTAAGCATACCTAATATAAAAGTTTGCAAAGTTATGTGTTGACACAGCTTTGCGAACTTTTAATTTTTAATGATCCTAAAAAAACTTTGCGTGCTTTGCAGTTAAAAAAACAAAGTTAACGTTTTAATAAACCAACTTTCCTGAATATTTTTTCGATCAAAACTAAAAAGTTAAAAAAAAGTGTACCTTTGCAAAAAATTTGTCAATTTGAACTAATTAATATCGATTTCAAACTAATAGACAAGTAGTTACCTTTTATTTATGAAAAAAATAGTTGAATACCGCAAGTTACTAAACGTAGAAAAAACTGTAGAGCTAAAAGATTTAAAAACAATTTATCGTAATGCGATGAAGGAATCTCATCCTGATAAATTTGTGGGAAATGAAGCTGGTTTAAAAGAGGCAGAAGAAAAAAGTAAAACGATCATTGAGGCTTACCACTTTTTAGTAAGTATTCACCCTGATACCATTAAACTTAATTTACCTGAATATACCGAGACTATCTCAACTTGTACAATTACTGATTTCAAATTTGTAGAAGGCCGTTTAATTATTGATTTCTCTAACGGAAGCGTTTATGAATACATTAGCGTTCCTAAAGCAACTTACGTGAAAATGGTAAATGCTGATTCTCCAGCAAGATTTGCAAAAAGACATATTTTAAACTCTTTTACCTGGAGAAAGAAAACAAATCAGGAATAAATTTCACAATACATATTTTTAAAGCATTCTGGACTCAGAATGCTTTTTTTATACCCAAAAAACATCAAATTGTTCAATTTGATTCTTAATAGTACATCAAAGGGTTGTTCTTAATATAAATAAACAACCATTAATACCTTATTAACTAGCCATTTGAACCCAAAAAAACTATAACAAAATTTTAGGTAGTAAAATTGTTGAAGTTTTATATTTTTAAATACTTTTGTTGCACAAATCAATTAACTAATTAATTTTTTATAATGAAAAAAATACTTTTTTTACTTATCGCTTCTGCAGCGATAATTTCTTGCAGCAAAGTTAAAGACGGAGAATTCCTTATTACTGGAACTGCAAAAGGAATCGAGAACGGCAAAACAATTATTCTTCAGGGTCAGGATCCAACAACCATGGCTACTTTGCCACTTGATACAGTAAAAGTTGAAAACGGAAAATTCGAAATAAAAGGAAAAGTTACTGAACCTGCTTTTCATACCTTAATTGTTCAGGACGTACAGGGTATGGTACCATTTATCTTAGAAACAGGTGAAATTAAAATTGAAGTTGATAAAGATAGTATCCATAAATCAAAAATTTCAGGAACTTATAGCAATGATGAGTATGTAAAGTTCAACGAAGATCTTACTAAAGTTCAAAAAAGATTAATGGATTTTCAGAAAAAAAATACTCAGGCTATGCAAACTGCTCAACAAAAACAAGACACAGCAGTTATCAATGGTTTAATGAAGGAATACATGGCTATTCAGAATGATGTTCAGGCTGAATCAAAAAAGAAATATACAGCTTATGCTGAATCACACCCAAAATCTTTTATTTCAGTTTTAATTGTTCAAAGTTTGGCTAATGATCCATCTGCTGATTTCAAAAAAACAGAGGCATTATACAACTCTTTGGATGAGTCTTTGAAAAATACAAAACCCGGAAAAGCTACTAAAGAAAAAATTGGTCAAATGAAAATGCCTGCAGTTGGTGCGACAGCTCCTCCGGTTGGCAGCGCTAAATGAAGGTCAGATTTTTCAGCTCCTAATCCTGAAGGCAAAACAGTATCGCTTAAAGAAAGTTTAGGAAAAGTAACAATTGTAGATTTTTGGGCTTCATGGTGTGGACCATGCAGAAAAGAAAACCCAAATGTTGTAGCCATTTATAAAGAACTGCACTCAAAAGGTTTAAATATAATTGGTGTTTCACTGGATAAGGAAGCGTCTGCCTGGAAAGAAGCTATCGCAAAAGATAATTTAACCTGGACACACGTCTCCAACTTAAAATTCTGGGACGAACCAATTGCAAAGCAATACGGAGTTGAATCTATCCCGGCAACCTTTATACTTGACGCATCAGGGAAAGTCGTTGCACAGGACTTAAGGGGATCTGAATTAAGAGCAAAAATTTTAGAGCTTTTAGCTAAATAAAAACATAATAAATAATAGAAACAAAAAACTCCAGATTTTCATCTGGAGTTTTTTTATACTTAAAAGTAAACTTATTACTTTACAAATTCAATTTTTTGAGCTTCTTCTTCATTGACACTATCAAAGAATCCTTGTTCATTCATCCAGTCGTCACTGAATACTTTACTCATGTAGCGAGAACCGTGATCCGGAAAGATAGCAATAATATTACTGTCATTCGTAAACTCTCCTTCTTCTGCATATTGTTTGATAGCCTGCATTACAGCACCCGAAGTATATCCGACAAACAAACCTTCTTTACGCGTAATTTCTCTGGCTGTATGAGCGCTTTCCTCATCTGTAACCTTCATAAATTTATCGATAATATCGAAATCAGTTGCAGACGGTATCAAGTTTTTCCCTAAACCTTCAATACGGTACGGGTAAATTTCTTTAGTATCGAATTCTCTTGTTTCGTGGTATTTTTTCAATACTGATCCAAAAGCATCAACACCTAAGATTTTAATATTTGGATTTTGTTCTTTTAAGAATTTTGCAGTTCCTGAGATTGTCCCTCCTGTTCCGCTACAGGCAATAAGATGGGTAATTTGTCCTTTGGTTTGCTGCCATATTTCAGGACCTGTAGTATTGTAGTGCGCATCAATATTTAGCTGGTTAAAATATTGATTAATATAGACAGATCCTTTTGTTTCTTCATGTAAACGTTTTGCAACATTGTAATAGGATCTTTCATCATCTGCTGAAACGTGAGCCGGACAAACATAAACTTTTGCACCCAGACTCCTTAACATGTCAATTTTATCTTTGGATGATTTCGAACTTACTGCCAATATACAATTATAGCCTTTAATAATACTTACCATAGCCAAACTAAAACCCGTATTCCCTGATGTTGTTTCAATTATGGTATCACCTGGAGATAAAATTCCTCTTCTCTCCGCTTCTTCAATGATATATAATGCTATTCTATCTTTTGACGAATGTCCCGGATTAAAAGCTTCTACCTTTGCGTAGAAATTTCCTTCTAAACCTTCGGTGACTTTATTTAGCTTAATAAGTGGAGTGTTACCTATTAACTCTAAAACATTATTATAAGCATTTATTTCTTCTTTCATAAAAAAATAGTTAATCAAAGGTATTTTTAAATAACCCCGATAGGTTGCAAATTTAACAAAAAAAATCTAATTAGCTTTTAATTTTCTCTAAATCTAATAAAAAACTAAATTCCTTTGCTAAGTCTTTTAAAGCCTGAAAACGCCCTGAAGCCCCGCCATGACCAGCGTCCATGTTAGTATCCAGAAACAATATATTGTTATTTGTTTTTAGATTTCTAAGTTTTGCTACCCATTTAGCCGGTTCCCAGTATTGAACCTGCGAATCATGCAATCCGGTGGAAACATACATATTAGGATATTTTTGCTCTTTTACATTATCATATGGAGAATAGGACATCATGTAATCGTAATATTTTTTATTATTCGGATTACCCCATTCGTCATACTCGCCTGTTGTCAGCGGAATACTGTCATCCAGCATCGTTGTAACAACATCTACAAAAGGAACCTGAGCAATAATTCCGTTATATAACTCCGGGGCCTCATTAGCGATTACCCCCATTAAAAGTCCCCCGGCAGAACCACCCTCAGCATACAAATGTTTCGCAGAAGTGTATTTTTCGTTTATTACAAATTTAGAGCAATCAATGAAATCTGTAAAGGTATTTTTCTTTTTTAACAGTTTTCCATCTTCATACCATTGCCTTCCTAAGTCTTCACCTCCTCTAATATGAGCAATAGCATAAACAAATCCGCGGTCTAACAGGGAAAGTCGTGTAGAAGAAAAACAAGTATCCATAGTTATCCCATAAGAACCATAGGCATAAAGCAATAACGGATTTTTACCATCTTTTTCTAATCCTTTACGATAAATCATTGAGATAGGGATTTTTACACCATCTCTCGCTGTTACCCAAACTCTTTCTTCGATGTAATTATTTTTATCAAACTTTCCTCCTAAAACTTCTTGTTCTTTTAATATTTCTTTGGTTTTGGTTTTCATATTAAAATCAATTACAGACGACGGTGTTGCCAGTGACTGGTAGCTATAACGCAGAATATCTGTATCGAAATCAATATTAGTTGTTGTATAAGCATTATAGGTTTCACTCCCGAAAGGCAAATAATAATCGTCCTCACCATTCCAGGAAATAATTCTGATATGATTCAAACCACCTGAACGCTCTTCAACTACTAAATAATTTTTGAATATTTCAACATCTTCCAGTAAAACATCTTCGCGATGCGGAATAAGATCTTTCCAGAATTTTTTCTCAGTTCTGTTTTCAGGCGTTTTCATCAACTTAAAATTTGTTGCCTTGTCTTTATTCGTCAAAATATAAAACGAATCTTCATAATGAGAAATGCTATATTCTAAACCTCGAATGCGTGTCTGAAACACTTCAAATTCTCCATCCGGATTGTCTGAGTTCAAAATTCTGTATTCGGTTGTCAAAGTACTGCCTGAGCCAATAACAATATATTTTCTTGATTTTTCTTTGCTTATTGAAACATTAAAAGTATCATCTGTCTCGTTAAAAACCAAAACATCAGTTGATGAATCTGAATTCAGTTTATGCCTGAATACTTTATCTGATCGTAAAGTAATTTCGTCCTGTCTGACATAAAAAATGGTGCTGTTATCATTTGCCCAAACTGATTCTCCGGTTACATTCCCGATTTTTTCCGGCAGAATCTCTCCGGTTTCTAAATTTTTAATCTGAATGGTGTAAATTCTTCTTCCTATGACATCAACACTAAAAGTAGCAAATTTGTTATCCGGACTGACACTTAAACCTCCTAATTTAAAATAAGCATGATCTTTTGCTAATTCATTGCAATTGAACATAATTTCTTCCTTAGCAGAAAGACTTCCTTTTTTTCTCGAAAAAATTGGATAATCCTGTCCTGTTTCAAAACGGGTAATATAGTAATAACCATTATAAAAATAAGGAACAGACGAATCATCCTCTTTAATTCTTGCTTTCATTTCCTCATACAAAGATTCCTGTAAATCTTTCGTATGCGCAGTCATTTTCTGATAATATTCATTTTCCTTATTCAGGTAATCAATAACTTCTGGATTTTCCCTGTCATTTAGCCAGAAATAATTGTCTATTCGGATTTCTTTATGTTTTTTTAGTGATTTTGGAATTTCTTTCGCTTTTGGTGCGACTATATCGTTTTGCATTGATTTAATTAAGCATTAGTTTTATTACGAGAGGCAAAAATAGCATAATCACAACAGAACGAAAACTAATTTTTTCATAAAATATTCTATTGTTTTATACAGCAATATACTAATTTTGTATGAAATAATTAAAAAACAAACAAAAAATGGATTTAATGGGAATGATGGGGAAACTTAAAGAAACCCAGCAAAAAATTGAAGATACAAAAAAACGATTAGACACTGTTTTAATTGATGAGCAAAGCAATGACGGATTATTGAAAGTAACATTAACAGCAAACAGAAAAATTAAAACAATTTCTATTGATGATTCTTTGCTTGAAGACAAAGAACAACTGGAAGACTATTTAATTGTAACCCTAAATAAGGCTATCGAAAAAGCAACCAGCGTTAACGAAAGAGAATTGGATGCCGTAGCAAGAATGGATATGCCGTCTATTCCGGGAATGGATAATCTGTTTAAGTAATAAAAGTTATTAGTTAAAAGTTATTAGTTTTAAAAGTTTTGAATCACTTAACCTTTAATCAATAACTTTTAACTTTTTTTCTAAAACTTCTGCAAGGTTTCAATCACATAAGTATGCATGACTTCTTTATAATCTAAATGCGTAACAATCCTAAGCTTATTGTTTCCCATTGAACTTATTAAAATATTCTTCTGTTTTAATTTTTCCATTAAAAGCTGGTCACTGTATCCGTCAGCCAATGAAAAAATCAAAATATTAGTCTCTACTGGTTCGATTGCAGCCACCCATGGTTTTGTTTTTAAAACTGCTGCAATTTCCTTAGCTCTCCGATGATCTTCGGCCATACGCTCAATATTATGCGCTAAGGCATACAATCCTCCGGCAGCTAAATAGCCAACCTGACGCATTCCGCCTCCCAATATCTTCCTGATTCTTAACGCTCTGTGAATATCTGCTTTAGTTCCAAGCAAAACAGACCCTATTGGAGCACCCAATCCTTTTGACAAACACACTGAAATAGTATCGAAAATAGCTCCAAATTCCTTCGGATTTTGCCTTTTTGCGACCAGGGCATTCCAGATTCTGGCTCCATCCAAATGAAACTTCAAATTATTGGCGTCACAAACTTTTTTTATTTCTCTTAAATCTTCTAATTCATAACAAGCACCGCCTCCTTTATTGGTAGTATTTTCTACACATACCAAAGTTGTTAACGGACTGTGATAAAACTCGGGATCATTTATTGCTGCGGCAACCTGACCAGCATTTATCATGCCACGGTCCCCGTCCAGTAAACAGCAGGAAACCCCACTGTTAAAAGAAACCCCGCCACCTTCATAATTATAAATATGCGCATATTTATCGGCAATTAATTGTTCTCCAGGTTGTGTGTGCAGTTTAATTGCCGTTTGATTCGCCATAGTTCCGGACGGAAAAAAAAGTCCAGCTTCCATACCAAAAAACTCAGCTACTCTGGTCTCTAATTCGATAACCGTCGGATCTTGCCTGTATACATCGTCGCCAACATGAGCGTTGAACATATACTGAAGCATTTCGTAGCTTGGCTTGGTAATAGTATCGCTGATTAAATTTATTTCCATATTCTAAAAACTATATCTTATTTTTGTAAAGCAAAATTACGTATTACTGCCAGTTATTAACTGCGAGTTTTAATAAATTTTAACTTGTACCAAATTAAACGTAATATTTGAAAAAAACATATAAAACTATTATTAATTTATGACAACAGCCGAACAAGTAAAAGGTATTGTGGAGCGCCTTGGTGCGTTGAGGAGGTATCTTTGACGTTGATGCCAAGCTTATCGAAATTGCAAACGAAGAAGAAAAAACTTTTGCTCCTGATTTTTGGAACAAGCCAAAAGAAGCAGAGATGATTGTGAAAAATCTTCGAAACAAGAAAAAATGGATTGAAGATTACAACAAAGCAGTCGAACTGACAGATGAACTCCAGCTCGCTTATGATTTTTATAAAGAAGGAGAACTTTGTGTTGAAGAATTGGATGAAAATTACAACACAGCCCAGCTGCACATTGAAAACATCGAATTCAAAAACATGCTTTCTGATGAAGGCGACAGTTTAAGTGCCGTCGTTCAGATTACTGCCGGGGCCGGTGGAACCGAAAGCTGTGACTGGGCAGGAATGCTGATGCGCATGTACATGATGTGGGGCGAAAGTTATGGCTATAAAATAAAAGAGCTTAACTTTCAGGAAGGTGATGTTGCAGGTATCAAAACAGTAACTTTAGAATTTGAAGGAGATTATTCTTTCGGATATTTAAAAGGTGAAAACGGAGTTCACCGTTTGGTTCGTATTTCTCCGTTTGACAGTAATGCCAAACGCCATACTTCATTCGTATCGGTTTACGTTTATCCGCTTGTTGATGACAGTATCGAAATTGACATTAATCCTGCCGATATCGAAATTACAACATCGCGTTCGAGCGGCGCCGGAGGACAGAATGTAAATAAAGTTGAAACAAAAGTCCAGCTGGTTCACAAACCAACCGGAATCCAGATTCAGTGTTCTGAAACCAGATCTCAGCAAGACAACAGACAGCGTGCTATGCAAATGCTTCGCTCTCAATTATATGAAATCGAATTAAAGAAACAGCAGGCACAACGTGCTGATATTGAAGCCGGAAAAATGAAAATCGAATGGGGTTCGCAAATTCGTAATTACGTTATGCAGCCCTATAAATTGGTAAAAGACGTTCGTACTGGCTATGAAACCAGTGATGTTGATGGCGTTATGAACGGAAATCTCGACCCTTTCCTTAAAGCCTATTTAATGATGATGGGACAAAAAGAGGAAGAGTGAATATTATTTTAGTGTTCAGATTATAGTATTCAGTCGCAGGTTTTGTATTCACGATAATTTGAAACCTGAAACTTAAAACTTGAAACATTCAACTAAAAAGAAGAAATTATGATTAAATGGGCAGATGTAATTCATTTTACAAATAAAGGAAATCCAACTCCGGATAAAAGAGTGCAGAAAACAGAAGAAGAATGGAAAGAGCTACTGAGTTCTGAAGAATTTCACGTTACACGTTTAAAAGGTACCGAAAGATCATTTAGTTCTGAAATGTGCAGTTTATTTGAACCTGGAATTTATGAATGCAAATGCTGCGGCACTTTGCTTTTTGATGCATCTGAAAAATTTGAATCAGGAACGGGCTGGCCATCTTTTACCCAGCCAGTCAAAGAAAATGCGATTGCATATCATGCTGACAAATCACACGGAATGATTCGTGTAGAAGTAGTCTGCAATACATGTGATGCTCATTTGGGTCATGTTTTTCCTGATGGCCCACCTCCAAGCGGTTTAAGGTATTGCATCAATGCTGTTTCCCTCTCAAAAACAAAAGAGTAATAAAATTGATAATTTAAAGCGATTCATCCTAAAAATGAGTCGCTTTTTTGTTTAAACTAATTTTAAGACAGCACAAATAGACTAAAATCACTTTTAGCGAATTATTTTTAAACTTTATCTTATTAATGTTTCATATACAGAATGTTAATCTACAAATTACAGATAAAATTACCCAATTCGCCTTATTTATTCTTAGAATGAACGAGAATTATATAAAAAGTTTAAAATAAAAATTTTACTGAGATTTATCAAAAGATTATAAGTGGTTAAATCAAGCCCACAAACACATGTCAACATGCTTTAAATCAGATAATTAAACAAAAAAAATCTTAACTAATAAACATAAATAAAATTCATTAGACAAATTCATCTTAAGGAAAATAAAAAATTAAAAAATACTTATGTTTTGAAAAAACAATTATTAATTCAGTATTATAAATGTTAAAAAATTAATTTAAAAACTTTAATTTAAAAATATATTTAAAAAACTTCAAAACAGCATTAGGTAATTCAAATCTAATTCATTTTATTTGGCAAAAATTAACCTTAATAAATTTAATTCAATAGATGAAATCCTATTCAATTCAAGAAATTAACGAAGTCATTAATGGTGTAATTTACGGCACTACTTCCCAATGTATTACAGCTACAGAACAATTAGAAAAGGCAACGAGTTCTGAAATTTCTTTTATAGGAAATAAAAAATACGAGAAATTATGGGAAGCTTCAAAAGCCTCCGTAGCGGTTGTTAATGAAGATATTTCTATTGAACCAGGAGCAAATCGTGCTTTTATTAAGGTAAAAAATGCCGATCTGGCCATGTCACAAATTTTGGCCCTTTTTGCTCCGCCAAGTCCGGTATTTCATAATGAAATTCACAGAACAGCAGTTATTGATGAGACAGCTATAATTGGCGAAGGAAGTAAAATTGGAGCAGGATGTTACATTGGACCAAATGTACAAATTGCAGCTAATGTTACTATTTATCCAAATGTTACTATTCTGGACGAATGTACAATTGGAAAAAATACCGTTATCTGGTCAGGATCTGTAATCCGTGAACGTTGTCATATCGGCAGTGACTGTATTATTCATCCAAATGCCACAATTGGTGCTGATGGTTTCGGGTTTCGTCCGTGCAAAGAAAAAGGCTTAGTAAAAATTCCGCAAATTGGAAATGTAATTATAGGAAACGGAGTTGAAATTGGTGCAAATTCGTGCGTTGACCGCGGAAAATTCAGTTCCACTATTCTTGGGGACGGATGTAAGATTGATAATTTAGTTCAAATTGGCCATAACAGTAAATTAGGAAAGTTTTGTATTATGGCCGGAAATAGCGGTTTAGCCGGTTCTGTAACTTTAGGCAACGGGGTTATTATTGGCGGAAGCGCTTCAATAAAAGACCATACTACTATTGGTGACGGAGCTGTTGTTGGAGCCGGTTCTGGTGTTACCGGAGATATTCCTGCAGGAAAAACAATGCTGGGGTATCCTGCCGTTGAAGCCCGGGATGCTTTAAAACAATGGGCTATTTTAAAAAGAATGGTTTCAGATTCTAAAAAATAATTTAACTAAATATTTATCTAAAAAACAGAAGCTCAAACTTCTGTTTTTTTTGTTTACGGGCGTTTATAATCTTTCAGAATTAACTTCTATTTTGTAAATTAGCCAACACTTTTTTTGTAAAAACATCAATATCTTATGGATTTAAACTTCAATAAAAACGAAGATCACAATAAATTACTCCTTTCAGAATTAAAACAAAAATTTGCTAAAGTTAAATTGGGCGGAGGCGAAAAAAGAATCGCAAAACTGCATGCTGAGGGCAAAATGACGGCTCGTGAAAGAATTGCTTATTTATTGGATGAAAATTCAAAAAGTATTGAAATCGGAGCTTTTGCAGGCGAAGGAATGTATGCTGAACATGGGGGGTGTCCTTCGGGAGGAGTGGTAATCAAAATAGGGTATATCAGAGGGAGACAGTGTATTGTTGTTGCTAATGATGCTACTGTAAAAGCCGGTGCCTGGTTCCCTGTCACCGGAAAGAAAAATTTACGGGCACAGGAAATTGCTATGGAAAACAGACTGCCAATTATTTATTTAGTAGACAGTGCCGGGGTTTATTTGCCCATGCAGGATGAAATTTTCCCTGATAAAGAACATTTCGGACGTATTTTTAGAAATAATGCGCAAATGAGCAGTATGGGAATAACTCAAATTGCTGCCGTTATGGGAAGCTGTGTTGCCGGTGGTGCATATCTTCCTATCATGAGCGACGAAGCTTTGATTGTTGATAAAACCGGAAGTATTTTTCTTGCCGGAAGTTATTTGGTGAAAGCTGCTATTGGCGAAACTATTGACAATGAAACTTTAGGTGGTGCAACTACACACTGCGAAATTTCAGGCGTGACCGATTATAAAGCAAAAGACGACAAGGATGCTTTAGATAAAATCAAAAATATTGTAGATAAAATTGGAGATTACGATAAAGCAGGTTTCAATAGAATCAAAGCTGAAAAACCTGCTTTAGAGCCAAATGATATTTACGGAATCCTGCCAAAAGCCAGAAACGAGCAGTACGATATGATGGCAATCATTAAACGTTTGGTTGATAATTCTGAATTTGAAGCTTATAAAGAAGGTTACGGACAATCTCTAATTACAGGCTATGCCAGAATTGACGGCTGGGCTGTTGGAATTATTGCGAATCAAAGAAAAGTCGTCAAAACCAAAAAAGGCGAAATGCAGTTTGGAGGTGTTATCTACTCGGATAGTGCTGACAAAGCTACCCGTTTTATTGCCAACTGCAATCAAAAGAAAATTCCGTTAGTTTTTCTTCAGGATGTTACAGGTTTTATGGTTGGGTCAAAATCTGAGCATGGCGGAATCATAAAAGATGGTGCTAAAATGGTCAATGCTGTGAGTAATTCGGTTGTACCAAAATTTACGGTTATTGTTGGAAATTCTTACGGAGCAGGAAACTATGCCATGTGTGGAAAAGCTTATGATCCGAGATTAATTTTTGCCTGGCCAAGTGCAGAACTTGCCGTTATGGGCGGAACTCAGGCAGCAAAAGTATTAGCGCAAATTGAGGCTTCTTCGCTTAAAGCGAAAGGAGAAATAGTAGACGAGACTAAAGAAACGGAGTTGTTCAACAAAATAAAAGCACGTTACGACGAACAGACTTCACCTTACTACGCTGTTTCAAGGTTGTGGACAGATGCTATCATTGATCCGTTAGAAACCCGTACATGGATTTCTATGGGAATTGAAGCTGCCAATCACGCTCCTATTCAAAAAGCATTCAATTTAGGAGTAATTCAGGTATAAATGTTCAGGATTTCTCAACAATACGTTAAATAAAAAGCAAAAAACTCATTTTCAAGGTGTTAAAAATAAATATACAATTAAAAATCAGTAACTTAGTATATAATTTTAATCCTCAACATCATGGAAAATGTAAAAAGTTTGAATAAGTGGGCAAATGCACACACTTATTTACCATTGGATTTAGTACGTATCGTACTGGGTGTTTTTTTATTCATGAAAGGAGTTTCATTTGTCACAAATACGCAGTACCTGCATGATTTGATTTCTCCTGTTGATCAGTATGGCGGCGGAATGTTTCTTTTACATTATATCGCCCCGGCTCACATGATTGGAGGGATAATGATTGTTTTTGGACTACTGACCCGTTGGGCAATTGCAGCTCAGCTCCCTATATTATTTGGTGCCGTACTTGTAAATTTTATGGGTAGCATGCACTCCGAGAGTCTTATTTTAGCAATAATAACATTATTGCTTTGCATATTCTTCCTGTTCTATGGCGGCGGAAAACATTCAGCCGATTATTACTTCAAAATGCAGCAATAACAAACAATATGCTGTCACTAAAACTAAAGTTCATTGTAAATTTGCAGCGAATCTATATAAAACAGCCACGTTGCAAACGCTTTATTCATTTTCTTTTATCTGTGTTTTTCAAATTGCTTTCACCTCCTAAAGCGATTATTGGTTAATTTTGCAGTTTATACTTTTGCTATGAATAAATGTGACCAATGTATTGTACGCCAACTTTCTTCTTTAAAAGCCCTTAATAAAGAAGAAGTCGTGAAGTTGGCCAATAGTAAAACGACCTACAAAATAAAAAAAGGAGAAGCAATTTTTGAGGAAGGAGCAATAACTAATGGTGTTTTTTGTATAAAAGACGGTGTTGGAAAACTCTCCAAATTAAGTGCCAACGGAAAAGATCAGATCATAAAACTGGTAAAATCCGGAGAGCTTTTAGGACAGCGTTCTATGATCAGCAATGAACCTGCAAATTTATCAGCAAAGGCAATCGCAGACATGGAGGTTTGTTTCATTCCCAAATCTGAAATTATTCATTTCTTTAATAACAACAACCAGTTTTCACTGAATCTGATGCAATCTGTTTGTGAAGATCTGAAAGAATCTGAAAACGATAAAATTGCACTCGTCCAAAAAACAGTAAAGCAACGACTTGCAGAAACCTTATTGCATCTACAGGCTGAATTTGGTGAAAACCCGGACAAAACACTTAAAATTCAACTGACACGGGAAGAAATGGGTAGCTTGATTGGCACTACCACAGAAGGCTGCATCAGGCTACTATCTGAATTTAACAAACTGGATTTGATCGAATTAGCAGGTAAAAAAATTATACTAAAAAACGTAAAAGCCTTAAAAAAACTAGCTGAGCAATTATAGTTTTTTAGCTTCGTTCCAAAACACATCCATTTCAGCCAAAGTCATTTCCATTAATGGTTTTCCTAATTCTCCGGCTTTATTTTCTAAATATTGAAAGCGTTTTATGAATTTTTTATTGGTACGTTCTAAGGCGTCTTCGGGATTTATATTTAAGAATCTGGCGTAATTGATCATCGAGAACAAAACATCTCCAAATTCCGCTTCAATTTTATCCTGATTTCCGGATTTAACCTCAACCTGTAGTTCCTCTAACTCTTCCTGCACTTTATCCCAAACCTGATGCGGTTCTTCCCAGTCAAAACCAACGCCTTTTACTTTATCCTGGATTCGGCTGGCTTTAACTAAAGCAGGCAAACTTTGCGGAACTCCCTCCAAAACAGACTTTTTCCCTTCTTTTAGCTTTAGTTTTTCCCAGTTCTGTTTGACTTCTTCTTCGTCTTTCACAACTGTATCACTATAAATATGAGGATGGCGATGAATCAGCTTATCACAGATTTCGTTACATACATCAGCTATATCAAAATCATTCGTTTCAGAACCTATCTTAGCGTAAAATACGATGTGAAGCAATAAGTCCCCTAGTTCTTTTTTAACTTCATTCAGGTCATTATCTAAAATAGCATCTCCTAATTCATAAGTTTCCTCTATAGTCAGATGTCTAAGTGTCTGCAAAGTCTGCTTTTTATCCCAGGGACATTGTTCACGCAGTTCATCCATGATAATAAGTAATCTTTCGAAGGCTTTAAGCTGAAGTTCTTTGCTCATTTTTTGAAGTTTTTAATTGTAACAGAATCCTGTAAAAGTAAAAAATCCTGTCAGGAAAACATCTTAACAGGATTAATATATTTGAATGTAAAAACTATTATTCTTCTTTTTTAGCTTTTACTTTTTTGGCGGGAGCTTTTTTTACCGGTTCTTCAACTGCAATTTCTTCAGATGTTGAAGTTGCAGCAGGTGCCTCATCTGTAACCAGACCTTTTACCTGAAGCATGTTATACCAGTTTAATACTTTTTTAATATCAGACGGATATACTCTTTCTTCATCGTACTCCGGCAAAATTTCTTTGAAATAAGCCGTTAATTTTGCATTATCTTCTTTATGTGAAATTGCCTGCTCTTTGTTTTCCTTAACAGCAATACGCTGCATTACTTCTGTTAAAGGTTTCTCTCCTTCGTAAGTATAAATTGAAATTTCAGACAATAAACTTACGTTACTTTTTAAGTTTACAGTAATTTTTTTTCCGTCTAATAGTGATTCTGCCACAAAACCTGTACGAGTCTGCACCTTTAATACATATAGTCCCGGTTTTCCTGAAATGGCTAAAATTTTGTCTAAATTCATGTTTATTATATTAGTATTAAGAATTTTTGGTGTATTATATTATCTTCCTTTTTTAGCAGATGCAAATTTCATTCTGTATTCCTGGAAAGTTTTTCCTTCAGTAATATTTTTTAATTTCTTCTGAATCAGACGTTTCTTTAAAGATGAGATTTTATCTGTAAATAAAACACCTTCAATATGGTCGTATTCATGCTGAATCACCCTTGCGATCAGACCGTCAAAAACTTCTGTTTTCATTACAAAATCTTCTTCACAGTATTCAAGTGTAACTGTTGGTTTTCTGTAAACATCTTCGCGAACATCAGGGATGCTTAAACATCCTTCGTTAAAACTCCATTCCTCGCCTTCTTCATTAACAATTCTGGCATTGATAAACGTTTTCTTGAAACCTTTTAAATCTTTCTGCTCCTTAGAAGGCAAATCTTCATCATCACTGAAAGGTGTTGTATCAATTACAAACAAACGAATTGCAAAACCTACCTGGGGTGCGGCTAAACCTACACCATAAGCGTTATACATGGTTTCGTACATGTTTGCTATTGTTTCTTTTAAGTTTGGATAATCCGGTGGAATCACCTCACCAACTTTTCTTAAAACAGGATCCCCATATCCTACAATTGGTAAAATCATCTATGTCGTATTATTTATTTTTATTGACTGAAAAATTACTCTATTCTTCACATTTAGCAGTCAAAAATAGTAAAAAATAGTCAATGACCATTTGAAAATAATATATTAAATCTCATTTTGGCTGTTCCTTAAAATCTCAGTTATAATTATACCAAATTATCTTACCTTTGTTTTAAACCAATTTCTATGCTAGAACGTATTGCAAAATTCACCAACAGCACGTCTTTTTTAAACGCCACAAAAGTTACGATAGCCTCTGTTATCCCAGTATTGATTTTTAATTTTTTAGGACATTTTGAAATTGGTTTCACTATTGCATTAGGCGCTTTTTATACCTACCCAAGTGATATCCCGAGTACACTGAGCCATAAAATCAAAGGACTGATTGTAGCTTCATTTATTGTCGCCGGAGTTAATTTACTGGTCAATTTTGCTTATCCCTATCCTTTAATTTTTTATCCTTTTTTAGGTTTTTTGCTTTTTTTATGTTCTATGATTTCGGTGTATGGACAACGAGCCACTTTGGTTTCGTTTTCTGCTTTAATTTCGATTTCATTATCATTTGGACACATACATGAAGGTTGGGAAGCTTTTGCGTATTCTTCTTATATTTTTACAGGAGGAATTTTATATTTAATTGTTTCTCTCATTTTCCACTTCATACAGCCTTATAAATTCATTGAACTTGAAATTGCCCAGGGAATTAAATTAACTGCAAAGTATCTAAAACTCAGGGGCGATTTGTGGAGTCCGGAAGCAAACCGAAAAACAATTATTGAAAAACAATTAGGTATCCAGGTAGAACTAAATGAAATTCATGAAGATTTGCGAAAAGTACTTATTGGAAACCAAAGCAGTTCAGCTACGAGTCAAAACAGAAAAATGTTACTGGTTTTTATTACTTTGGTTGAAATCCAGGAACTTGCTTTATACACGTCTTTTGATCATAATAAAATCCATGAAAAATTTGACAAACATCCGGATGTTTTAAGAACCTATCAAAATGTGGCTTACAAACTGGCTTCGACCTTAAAAAAACTTTCTAAAAATGTACATCATATTGCAGCTTACGTGGATAAGAACGATTTAAAAAATGAACTTGACGCACTTGAATTTGCCATTTTTGACTACGAAAAAACATTAGGAAAAGAAGCAGCTGCCGAAGGTGTTCTGATGCTGACCAACATGCTGAAATATGCTAAAAATCAGGTTGGGAAAATCAAAATCATACAACGAGCGTTTTCTCTGGCAATGCCGTCTTACAAACTTAAGGACAAAGACAAGGAGCTCGAAAAATTCCTGACTCCACAATATTATCCTTTACGCACACTTACAGAAAACCTGAGTTTTTCATCTTCTATTTTCAGGCATTCTGTCCGGTTGACGATAACCATTTTAATTGGATTTGTAGTCGGAAAATTTCTTCCTTTTCAAAATGTGTACTGGATCTTACTGACTATTGTTGTAATCATGCGTCCGGGTTATGGCTTAACAAAAGAGCGGTCCTACAATCGTATTTTTGGAACAATTTTGGGGGGTTTACTGGCTTTTGGAATCGTATCTCTCGTGCAAAACCATGTGGCTTTGAGTATTTTTTCTATTATCTGTATGCTTTTAGGGATTTCTTTTGCACAAAGCAATTACAAAATCAGTGCTACTTTCGTAACAATGTATGTCGTTTTTATTTACGGAATTTTGGTTCCGAATGTTGTTGAGGTAATTCAGTTCCGAATACTTGATTCTCTTGTGGGCGCAATTTTAGCTTTCCTTGCCAATCAGTTTTTATGGCCGGCCTGGGAATTTATTAATACGCCAATACATATTGAAAACTCTATTCGTGCCAACAGGACTTATCTCAAAGAAATCGCTGATTTTTACAACAAAAAAGGAGAAATACCTACTTCTTACCGACTGGCGAGAAAAAATGTTTTTATTGAAATCGGCAATTTAATGACGTCTTTTCAGCGCATGATGCAGGAACCAAAATCAAAGCAAAAAACGCTCCCTCTGGTAAATAAACTGGTGGTTCTAAATCATTCATTGCTTTCAGCCTTAGCCTCATTATCAACTTATATTCAGGCGCATCAGACTACATCGGCATCAGAATCATTTAATTATATCATCAAAACCATTTTATTGAATTTAGATCATTCAATTTCAATTTTAAGAAATGAAACCATCATAACCGATACTTTTTTTGACAGAGAAGATGTGACATTGCAATTTGAAGAAATGAAACGTACAAACTTTACCCGCCTTGCAACAGATGAAGATCTGGATAAAGAAACGAGGCAGGCGAAAATGCAGGAAGCACAGATGGTCATTGAGCAATTGATCTGGATGAGTAATTTAGCCGAAAAAATATTGAAGATTACAAAGGACTTTAAAGCAACAAATCCGGATTAACTCATCCGGATTTGTTCAAATATTAATTAAGTAAATTGAAATTATTTTAACTTTAAAACTTCAGAAGTATTTTTTCTTATTTCTGCCAAAAGTTCCGGCTTGTCATTTAAAGTTTGTTTATAAGAAGGAATCATATTTTTGAGTTTCGCTTCCCATTCAGGTGTATTGATCTGATCTTTAAAACATCTTCCAATTAAATCAACCATAATTGAAACTGCTGTAGAAGCCCCCGGAGATGCTCCTAATAAAACAGCAAGTGTCCCGTCTTGTGTGTTGATTACTTCAGTTCCAAACTCTAAAACACCACCTCCATTTTCTCCTTTTTTAATTACCTGAACACGCTGGCCCGCTTTTTCCAAAACCCAGTCTTTAGATCTTGCTGTTGGTAAATATTCGCGTAAAGCTTTTATTCTGTCCTTTGGAGACTGGCGAACCTGTTCAATTAAGTATTTTGTTAGCGGGATATTGTTATATCCTGCAGATAACATCGGGATTAGGTTGTTTGCTTTTATCGATAATGGCAAATCCAGATAAGATCCATTTTTCAGAAAACGAGTTGAGAAACCCGCAAAAGGACCAAAAAGCAATGCTTTTTCGCCATCAATTACACGGGTATCAATATGTGGAACAGACATTGGAGGCGCTCCAACACTTGCTTTTCCGTAAACTTTAGCCTGATGTTTTGCAATCACCTCCGGATTTGTACATTTCAACCATTGTCCACTAACCGGGAAACCTCCATAACCGTGGCCTTCAGGAACATTTGCTTTCTCTAATAATGGTAATGAGCCTCCTCCGGCACCAATAAATACAAATTTTGTATAGGCTTTCCTTTTTTGACCAGTTCCAAGATCTGTTATTTTAATCCTCCATGATTTGTCATCACGTTGCCTCAATTTTTTAACCTCATGATTAAAATACAAGGAAACACCCTCTAATTTTTCCAGATAATTAAACATGCTTCTTGTCAGCGCACCAAAATTCACATCTGTACCAATTGCCATTGTTGTAGCTGCCAGTTTTTCGCCAGGCTCTCTGCCTTCCATCACAAGAGGCATCCATTGTTTCAACTGCTCAAAGTCAGTACTGAAAAGCATATCTGCAAATAGTGGATTTTTTTGTAAAGCCTCAAAACGGGTTTTAAGGTATTTTACATTTTTTTCACCCCATACAAAGCTCATGTGAGGCACACTTTTGATAAAATTTTCAGGTGAAGGTACTTTGTTTTGCTGAACTAAATAAGACCAAAATTGTCGTGAAACCTCAAAAGCTTCAGCTATACTGATCGCTTTTTTAGGATCTACAGAACCGTCGGCTTTTTCAGGTGTATAATTTAATTCGCAAAAAGCAGAATGTCCGGTTCCTGCATTATTCCATGCATCAGAACTTTCAGCTGCTGCAACATCTAATCTTTCGTAAATTTCAATCTTTATATCAGGCTGTAATTCTTTTAAAATCACCCCAAGAGTAGCACTCATAATTCCAGCTCCAATAAGCACTACTTCACTATTGGAACGTATTGTATTGTCAGGCATAACAGTATTTATTTTAAAATGCAAAGGTACTTTTTATAATCCCAAAAAAAAACTAATTTTAGAAAGATAATAGTTAGATAATTACATTTTTTTCTAAATAAAGTGAAATTTATTAGCCTAAAACTTAAAAACGATTAGAAGAAAGATAGTCCTGAAGCATAATCGTTGCGGAAATTTCATCAATCAGCTCCTTGTTCTGACGCTGCTTTTTGCTCAGTCCGCTGTCGATCATGGTTTGAAAAGCCATTTTTGAAGTAAAGCGCTCATCTACACGAATCACTTTCATATCCGGAAAAATATTTGAAAAATGTGTTACAAAACCTTTTATGATGGATGCACTTTCAGATGGCTGCCCATTCATTTGTTTTGGTTCGCCAATTAAAACTATTTCCACTTTTTCTTTGGCAAAATAATCTTTGAGGAAATCAATTAAAGTATGAGTAGGGATAGTAGTTAACCCTGAAGCTATGATCTGCATTTCATCAGTAACGGCAATTCCCGTGCGTTTTTGACCGTAGTCTATGGAGAGAATTCTTGGCATTTTTGGAGTTTTAGAAAAGGTAGAAAGAAAATATCATTAACTATAGTGAGTTTTTGTATTTTATGAAACCAAATACATAAATTGAATTTTCATCTTCATTAATATAATAAACGGAAACATATCCCTTAAAAACATAATCCCTTATATTTTCTTCATTATAATATTTGGATTTCTTAAAGTGAAAAGGATATTTTAAATCCTTTCGAATATTTCTTAATAAATCATTTTTGAATTTTCTGGCTGCTGCGGGCTTATCTTTCGAAATGTAATAAACCTGACTATTTAATTCAAACAAAAACTCTTTCTGAAACTTAATTTCCATACTTAGAAATTGTTTCTTCAAGTATAGCATCAACTTCCTCTAAAGTATAAAATTTGGCCGTACCGTTTTTAATTTTAGCCAATGCTGCATCGAGCTTTTGTTTATTTTCCTCAAAGTTAGGATCTTCCTGAACAATTTTCAATTCATCAGAAGAAAATGAACTCAATAATTCTAAGATTTTCTCTTTAATTTCTGATTTAAATTCTAATCTAATCGCTTCCATAATACTATCATTTACAATACAAATATAAAACTTTTCAGTCTGTATTTTCCGAATTCAACTTCCCTATTCTCAATAACAATGGAAATATAACTTTCATATCATTCTTTTGCCACGAAATCTTCAAATCGTCGTAAATTAAATCTATGGGATTTTGATTGTTTTTAGAAATATAATGCTGTACCGATGACCATGTTTGAAGATATCCGACAAGCTCCTCAAATGTCCAGATGAATTGATTTTGAAATTTCTCTGCTGGAATTTCTTCAAAAGGAAACGGAATTGTTGCATAGTTTTCATCCAGATACTTTCGCTCAGAATCCCAGTAAGTCCCGACGATATCATAATAAAAATGTTTCAGGATTTTATCTGAGTCGGGGTTTGTAGAAAATAATCCGTAACCCAGTACTGCAAAAATCCCCTCAGGTTTTAATATTCTGTAGATTTCTTTATAAAACAAATCAAAATCAAACCAGTGAACAGCCTGAGCTACAACAATCAAATCAAAGAGGCTATTTTCGAAAAAAGTTTTCTCTGCGGATTCATTGTGATAAATTATATTTTCTGCCTGGATCGCATTGTCCAGCTGCTTTTGACTTATGTCTGTTGCAAATACTTTTTTAAAATAGGCAGAAAGTTTATGTGCAACCTGACCGTTTCCGGTTCCAACATCAAGTGCTGTAAATTTGTTAACGACAAATGAAATTATATATTCAATCATCTCGTCAGGATATTGCGGACGAAATTTAGAATAATCCGTTGCCTGTTTTGAAAAATTGTCTTTCATGGGTTTTGTCATCTAAAAACTATTATTAAAGTTACAAATTTTTGATTTTAACCTTCAATGATTTAAAATATAAAAACAAAAAGTTAAACTTGTAACATTTTCAAACTTATTTGCCTTTTTGATTCTATCCAAATAAACTATCTTTGCCAAAAATTTAAACGTATGAATTCTTTACAGACTATAATTGAACAAGCCTGGGAAAACAGGGCTTTGTTGCAAGAAGAAACAACTACTACTGCTATTAGAGAAGTTATCGAATTATTAGATTCAGGAAAACTTCGTGTTGCCGAACCAAAGGGTGACGGATGGCAGGTTAACGAATGGGTAAAAAAAGCAGTAGTGATGTATTTCCCTATTCAAAAAATGGAGACCTGGGAAGCAGGAGTTTTTGAGTACCATGATAAAATGGAGCTAAAAAAAGACTATGCAGCCAAAGGAGTCCGTGTAGTTCCTGGAGCTTCTGCCCGTTATGGTTCATTTATTTCAAGCGGTGTAATTATGATGCCTAGCTACGTAAATATCGGGGCTTATGTCGATGCCGGGACTATGGTAGATACCTGGGCTACTGTGGGCAGCTGTGCTCAGATTGGTAAAGACGTTCACTTAAGCGGTGGTGTTGGTATTGGAGGGGTTCTTGAGCCATTACAGGCTGCTCCGGTCATCATTGAAGACGGTGCTTTTATCGGCTCTCGTTGTATTGTTGTAGAAGGAGTTCACGTAGGTAAAGAAGCTGTTTTAGGAGCCAATGTGTGTTTGACTGCTTCAACAAAAATCATTGACATTACAGGCGAAGAGCCTGTTGAAATGAAAGGTTTTGTGCCGGCACGCTCTGTTGTGATTCCTGGAAGTTATACAAAAAAATTCGCTGCTGGTGAATATCAGGTTCCATGCGCTTTAATCATTGGTACACGAAAGCCATCTACAGATTTGAAAACTTCATTAAATAATGCGTTGCGCGAATATGACGTAGCAGTGTAATTTAAATTTCAATATTTATAATTCCAAATTCCAATATATCGATTGGAATTTGGAATTTTTTATTTTAAAACTAATCTTAAATTGATTTTTTTTTCTTCAATTTGTACTCTCTTAAATGACTCAATTTTTAAATGAAGATACTTGTAATTCAACAAAAAATGATTGGCGATGTGTTAGCCAGTTCAGCTATTTGTAATACTTTAAAAAATGAGTATCCAAACGCACAGATTGATTATTTGATTTATCCATTTACCAGCCCGGTTGTTGAAAACAATCCGAATATTGACAATCTTGTATTTTTTAAGGATGAAATAAAAAAAAACAAGATTAAACTTGTAAAATTTTGTCTTGAAATAAGAAAATCAAAATATGATATTATTATTGATGCTTACGGAAAACTTGAAAGTAATATGATAGTTGCTTTTTCAGGAGCGAAAACTAAAATCGGTTTTTATAAATCTTACACTAACTTAATTTATACTTATACAGTAAGAGAACTTTCTGTACCCAAAACAACTGCAGGACTGGCTCTTGAAAACAGAATGCTTTTACTACAGTCGTTTGACCTGAAAAAACCGTTAAAAGTTAAGCCGGAAATCTTTTTAAAAGACTATGAAATTAAAAACGGAAAGCAAATTCTTTTTCAAAACCATATTGATTTTTCTAAGAAAATATACATGATCGGGATTTTGGGAAGCGGAAAGACGAAAACCTATCCAGGCAATTACATGGCCGAACTTTTGGATAAAATTGTTGCAGATACAAATGCTTCATTACTATTCAATTATATTCCGTCACAATTAAAAGAAGCACATGAAATTTTTAATTTATGCCAGCCTGAGACTCAAAAAAATATCAAAATTGATATTGTTCCCAGATCCATCAGGGAGTTTTTATCCATTACTTATCATTGTGATGCCTTACTTGGTAATGAAGGCGGAGCCGTTAATATGGCTAAAGCATTAAACAAACCAACATTTACCATTTTTTCTACCTGGATAAAAAAAGAAGCCTGGAATAGTTTTGATGACGGGATAAAAAATGTTTCAGTACACTTAAAAGATTTTAAGCCTGACTTATACGGTTCAAAAACAGCAAAAGAAATGAAAGGACAGGCTATGGATTTATATCAGTCCTTCACTCCTGATTTAATAATTCCGAGATTAGAAGAATATCTAAAATCTAATTAGAATCTATTCCAATTATTGTTTTAACGACCTTATTTTTTTTTGTATTTTCTCTGATTGCGAAATTTTTCTTCCAGGTTGCCTCATTTACATATCCCCTTGCGTGATCTAAATGTACAACTATCGCACTATAGCGAATTTGTTTTGACTTCAGGCCTTTATTAAAAAGCCTTTCTCCCAGTTCCCGATCTTGCCCTCCGTACTGCATTTCCTGATTAAAACCGTTGATAAAAACCAAATCTTCTTTCCAGCCCGATGCATTATGACCGTTCCAGGTAGCTTTTGTGGGGGTTATAAAATTTAGAAATTTTGACAGAAAACCAGACGCAGTGAGCTTTGCATTTTTAAATGATTTTTTTAAACCATTCTTTACCAGCCATTTTGCATTAAAACAATTTTGTTCTAAAATATCATTTTTGGTAATAGCTTTTGAAATATCCATCGGAAGCATGAAATACCCTCCCGAAAGAAAATATCCTTTTTCTCTGTAATTCAGATGAGTTGCTACAAAATCTTTTCTCGGAATGCAGTCTCCATCTGTAAAAATGAGATAATCCGAACTGGAAGCTATTATTGCCTTATTGAGAATCTGAGATTTCTGAAATCCATTATCTTCCTGCCAAACGTGTATTAATGGCATAGAAATCTGCGTTCTTAGAGAATCCAGTAATTCTTTAGTTTTTGGCTCTGAACCGTCATCAGCTATAATAATTTCGAAATTAGTTTCGGTTTGAACACTTAATCCCCAAATGACTTTTTCGAGCCACTCTTCAGCATTATAAGTGCTCATTATTACA
This sequence comes from Flavobacterium fluviatile, assembly GCF_010645065.1. Classification (GTDB taxonomy): domain Bacteria; phylum Bacteroidota; class Bacteroidia; order Flavobacteriales; family Flavobacteriaceae; genus Flavobacterium; species Flavobacterium fluviatile. Next base: position 55,466 of record NZ_JAADZW010000007.1, read on the forward strand.
GATGCTTTCATTTTTTTATTAGTATCAGTCCTTATTTTTTCCAAAACTTTAATATTTTTTTTATTTTTCGCTTTCGTTGTAATTTTTTATGAAAAATATTTTTAAAGTTCATCATAGTATCGTAAACTAATTGATAATCAATCCCGCTAAACTTTGAATATTCGTCGCTCATAACAGCAATCATCTCCGACTTATATGTGAGTCTTTTCAAATTATTCATTCGCTGAGTAAAATTCATCGAATCATGAAACTTCATTCGATTCAAATCAACCAGAAAAAATTCATATTTAGTTTCAGAAACCTTTTTAATTAAAGTATTACCCGGTGAATGATCCAAAAACTCAATTCCTTTTTCATGCAAATCAATCGAGAAACGCGTAAATTGCCTTAAAATATTTTCATGATCTGGATAATCCGGATTTGTAACCAACTCTCTAAATGTAAGATCAGGATGAAGCTGAGAACTTATATAAAAACTTTTTCCTAATCCAAAAATGCTGCGATATTCCGAGTACGCAATGGGATTTGGCGTTCCTACTTTATTTTCCTGAAGCCTTACAGCGTATTCAAATGAGCGTTGTGCCTTTGACTTTCTAAAAAAGCGGTAAACTACCTTATTTATCAACGATGGAGTCTTAAATGATTTTACATTGATTGAATCACAAAAAACTTTAATAATATTACGTTTTCCATCTCCAAACAATGTTCCGGAGGAATCAAAATTCTCAATTATTTCGAAAATCTCATTTTTCTGAGAAACATAGTTTGGATGAATGATTAGCTTCATTAATTCTTTTCTAAATTTTAATTGTATCGACAAAAATAATCAATGCTTTTCATACTTTTACAATAAATTATCAAAATGAAGAAAACCGTTTTTTTAGAGACACATAATATTAAAAATCCAACTACAGGTTTTGGTGTTTTTAATTATGGATTAATTAAAGGCTTGAGTGCTCTTAAAACCGACAATATTGAACTGACTATTAGTGCAAAGAATCCCAGTGTCTTAAAAAAAGAATTCTCTGATAAATTCAAATACAAGAGAATTTTCGGCTTTAGCAGATATAAGGCTTTCAGAGTTTTTAAAAAATATGATTTATGGCATTCTGTAAACCAAAACACAAAAATTGAACCTCGAAAATCAACTAAATATCTATTGACTATTCATGATGTGAACTTTGCGGAAAATCCTCAAAATATTGGAAACAAACAATATACACTTTTTCTTAAGAAGCTAAAAAAAGCAGATGCAATCACTTATATTTCAGAATATGCAAAAAAACAGGCTCATCTTTATTTTACTATTCCAAATGTGCCCGAATTTGTAATTTATAATGGAAATCCAATAACAAAAATTGAAAATACCAGCGATTATAAGCCTGAAGTACCTGTTAACAGACCTTTTCTATACTCGATAGGAGATTTTCTAGAGAAAAAAAATTTCAACTCAATTGTGGCAATGATGGAGTTTATTCCGGATTATAATTTGATAATATCCGGAAATCATAATAAAGAGTATGGCAAAAAAGTAAAACAAACCATCATTGATTTAAACCTCACTGATCGTGTCTTCCTTACGGGAAAAATAAGCGAGACAGGAAAACAATTCTATATGAAAAACTGCAAAGCTTTTGTCTTTCCTTCCATAGGTGAAGGCTTTGGTCTTCCTCCAATTGAAGCCATGAAATTTGGAAATGCTATATTTCTGGCAAACAGGACTTCTTTGAAAGAAGTTGGCGGTGAAAATTGCTTTTATTGGGAAGAATTTCAACCAGAATACATGGCATCTGTTTTTTATGAAGGAATTAAAAAATATGAATCTAATAAAAATTTTTATCAGGAAAGATATAAAGAAAGAGCAAACAGTTTTAGTTGGGAAAATGCTACCATAGAATACATGAAGGTATATAAAACATTATTATTGATTTAAGTTACCAATTCATTAATTTATCTATATTTTTGCAAAAAAACTGATATTTCTGATAATGAAAATATTGAATATAACTACAATTCGGGAATGGCGCGGAGGCGATAATCAAATGTATACAATCTTTAAGCTTCTTCAGGAAAAAAAAGATTTAAAACAATTCATTCTTTGTCCGGAAAATTCTGTTTTAGCAGAAAAATGTAAAACTGAGGGTATTGCTTGTTATACGTATGACAGGACGATGTTCAAACTTGTTCATGCAACACAAAAAATTATCCAAATCTGCAAGACAGATAAAATTGACATTATCCACGTTCACGATTCTTCAGCATTAAATGCAGCTCTTTTATCTCTTTTATTTCTTCCAAAATCAATACAGATTCTTTTAAGCAGAAAAAGAAATAACCCTATAAAAGAAAAATTCTTAAACAAGTTCAAATATTCCCATCCCAGAATTATAAAAATTATTTCAGTCTCAAAAGCCGTTGAAGCAATTTTTAATAATATTATTGCCGATAAGCAAAAATTGGTAACCATTTACGATGCAATTGACGTAAATAATTTTACTGGCAAAAACAACAAAAACTTGCTTCACAAAGAGTATAATCTTAATGCAAATACTAAAATAATTGGAAACATTGCTGGTCTGACAGAACAAAAAGATATTTTTACTTTCATTGATACTGCAAAAAAAATCATCGAAAATAAGCCAGACGATTTATCTGCCGCATTTTTTGTTATTGGTGATGGTAATCTAAAATCAGAACTTTTAGAATATATCAAACTACAAAAACTTGAGAATTTTATATTTTTCACCGGCTTCCGAAATGATGTAGCTGAATTATTGCCAGAATTTGATGTTTTACTTATGACATCGGTTTCTGAAGGATTACCTCTCACAATTTATGAAGCATTTGCATCAAAAATTCCGGTTGTAACAACAAATGCAGGTGGTATTGCAGAGGTGGTGATTGAGGGAAAAACTGGTTTTATTACCAATTTAAGAGATTCAGTATCGCTATCAGAAAAAGTTCTTTATATATTGAAAAATAAAGAAATTGCAGAAAAAATAACACTTAATGCATTTGAGATTGTGAAAAAAAACCATGACCTTGAGGTGATGAAAGAGAATTACTATAAATTTTACAAAACTCTTGCAAAATGAAAATTTGCTTAATAAGCTTTGATTACTGGGGTTTCGACTATTACATTATCGAAGAGCTAAAGAAAAAAGGGATTGAAGCAAGTCATATCAATTTAAATGATTTCAAATACACATATTCAAATGTTTTTATAAGGATTGCAAACGGCTTTTCTAAAGTTTTTTTAAATAAGAATATTAAAAGAGTAAAAAAACAAAATTTTGTATTAAATCATCTTGAAAAGTTAGGGCATCAGGATATAATTCTAACGATTAGACCTGATCTTTTAGACAGAAAAACGCACAAAATAATCAAAACAAAAACAAATCGATACATCGCATATTTATATGATAGCATCAAAAGATTTCCGGTAAAGCATTTATCAAAAGGAATCTTTGACGACATATTCTCCTTTGACAGGGAAGAATGCAATTATTATAATTTCAAGAGAATTACCAATTATATTTATTTGCCTAAAAAAGAAATTGACGAAACTAAAACTTATAAAAATTCAGTCTTTATAGTAATGTCGAAAGATGAAAGATTAAAAACACTTAATTCTATTTCGCAAAAATTTGATGAGCTAAACATTGATTATAAGTTTATTGTCAAATCGAATAAGAATGTAGAGTGGTTAAATTCAAAAATCGAAATAACAAGAGAAGATATTGGTTTTGAAGATATCAAAAAACTAATCGAAGATTCAAAGATAATGATGGATATTTCACGGTCTGCCAATACGGGGCTTAGTTTTCGTTTTTTTGAATCTTTAGCATATCAAAAAAAGATTATTACAACAAATCAATCTGTCAAAAAGTATGCATTCTATGATCCAAATAATATTTTGGTAATTAATCCAAAAAATCCTGAAATCCCGAAATCATTTTTTGAAACTGAATATAAACCTTTGAGTGATGAAATATATAATAAATACACTATTAACAATTGGGTTAAAACAGTTTTTGGAATATAATAAAAATTGACACTGTCCCAAATAAGTGTGTACGTTGAAAAGTTGAGGCTTCAGTTTTTATATTGGAGCCTTTATTAGATAGAATTAATAACTTTAAAGCTTTAGAGTTTTTAATCTCAAAAATCGTTAATTTTTTCGTAATTAAATATATTCATACAAAACACATCAATCAATTGAATAAACCCATAATTTTTGATTCAATATTAAATACAGAAAATGGTTCAATAACTTTTTCAGAGTCATCGCTTATTTGTTTCCAAAGTTCTTCATTTTCATAAAGTGAGATAATGCTATTAACAATTTCTTGCTTATTATTTCCAACTAATAATTTTTCATTTTTACCAAAATCAAATCCTTCAGCTCCAATATGGGTAGTAACCAACGGCAATCCATATTCTAAACTTTGTCCTATTTTACCTTTTATCCCTGCTCCATAACGCAATGGTGCTACAAAAACCTTTGAATTTAAAAAATATGGTGCAACATCTTCAACATATCCCAATATTCTAAATTTTTCTGAATTTAATTGTTCGATTACCAGTGGTACATTACTGCCAATAATATTTATTGAGATATCTGGTTTGGTTTTCCATAGTAAGGGCATAATTTCTCCAAATAAATACTGTACAGCATCAATATTGGGTTTATGATCAAAACCTCCAATAAATAACAAATCCTTACGATCTTTAAAATTTTTAAATTCAATATTTTTACTATATTCATGAATGTTCCCTATGGCTATTGTTTTATCATCATTATCATAATATTTTTTTAGGTTTTGCTTTTCCATTTCTGAGATTACAATAATTTTATCTGCTTTTTGGCAATTATTAATTTCTAAGTCCAGAAACTTTTGAGCCTTTTTCATAATTTTAGCATTCCCGTAGAGCTCAGATTCTCTTTTGAATCTTAAATAATGAAAATCGACCATATCAAAAAACACCTTTATTGAAGGGTTATATTTTTTAATAATTGGATAATATTTTTCAAAAATATCCGGTCGATGTAACCATGCAAAAGTTACTTTAGGGAGAATTAATTTTAAAAAATCATTTTTTTTAATCAGATTACCATAATTATCTAATGATGGTTCATAAACTACAACACCCATTTCTTTAAAAAATGAAACATACTCCAATTTATAACGATATTCTTTATAATCAGAAAGTAAATAAACGCCAATTTGATTATCTGTCAGCAATTTAATAATTTCAGTTAATCTTCTTGAACCAGAATCTTTATCATACTCAGGTATTTTTGTATCTACAATTAAAACATAGTTTTTATCTTGCAAATCGCTAATAAAATTGATTTGCTTTTTTTCTTTTTTAAGCTTTTGAGCCAATAGTTTTAACCTAAAATATAACTTAACTGATTTATACATTTTATCTGATTTAATAATAACCAAAATTGAAATTAAGATCAAAGTAACTATTTTCTAAAACAAGAAACTATATAATTTTCTTTTTTTACAAAAAACACTGAGAGCGGCACCGACTTTGGCTATTTCAAAAACTGCAAATACTCACATTATTAAATTTATCAGAATTTAGAATTGAGCACAATGATTTTCGATACGTAGTCTTCCATATATTCTCAATTCAATAGTATTATTAAATTATCCATACAATTACAAGTTCATAATCCCATAAGATTTCAATAAATATTTTTCGTTTCTTTGCCAATATAAACTTGTTACCTGTATTCTTAATTAAAATGGAAAATCTCAACGAAGAAATAACCAAAGCTTACGAAATAATCAAAGAAGGCGGTATCATCCTGTACCCAACTGATACTGTTTGGGGAATTGGCTGTGATGCTACAAATCCTGAAGCTGTAGCTAAAATATATAAACTTAAACAGCGGGCAGAGACACAAAGCATGATTGTCTTAATGAATGGCGAAAAAATGATGTATAATGTTTTTAAAAACATTCCTGAAGTAGCCTGGCAAATTCTTGATTTATCTGAAAAACCGACAACTTTAATTTTAGATGAACCAAGAAATGTAGCTCCAAATATTATTGCTGCGGATAATTCACTTGGAATTCGGCTGGTAAAAGAACCTTTTTGCTTTAAATTGTTAGAAAGAATGAAAAAGCCGCTGGTTTCTACTTCAGCTAATATTTCCGGACAGCCAACACCAATTGCTTTTAAAGATATCAATCCCGAAATTATCAAAGGAGTTGATTATGTTGTGAATTTATATCATGATAAAGTGGCAGGAAAACCTTCAACAATCATTAAATTAACTAATGATTCTCAGGTAAAAGTAATCCGCAAATAATTAACAGTTATATGGTTTTAAGGCTCTCTATTAACAAGTCAATATCTTCTTTTGTATTGTAATGACTGAAAGAAATTCGGAGATTTGGTAATTTTAAATCGGTCTCCGAAAATATTTCTTTTAAAACATGTGAAGGCTTTATGCTTCCTGACTGACAGGCGCTTCCTCTGGAAACTGCAATTCCTCTCATATCCAGATTAAACAACAGCATTGAAGTTTTATCCTGGGAAAAAGGCAAAATTACATTGATAATATTATAAAAATCTTCCCTATTCCCTACGATTCTAAAATTCGGAAAATGAATTTCAAACTGATTTATCAGATATATTTTTAAACCAGAAATATATTCCCTCTCTGCTTCTAAATTTTCATACGAGACACTCAAAGCTTTTGCCATACCTGAAATCTGATGAGCAGCTTCTGTTCCGGCTCGCAATCCTTTTTCCTGTTCCCCTCCAAAAAGTAAAGGCTGCAACCCTGAGTTTTTTCGAACAAAGGCAAAACCAACCCCTTTTGGCCCATGAAATTTATGCGCACTGGCCACGATAAAATCTACATTATTTTTTTGTAAATCAATTTCTGTTTTGCCAACAGACTGAACGGTATCAGAATGAAAAAGCGCATTATACTGCTTACAGATTACACTGACCCTTTCAATATCAAGAATAGTCCCTGTTTCATTATTTACATGCATCAAACTTACAATTGTCTTTTTTTCTTCAGATAATAAATGAGACAAATGTGTTAAATCGACACTGCCATCAGGATTTATGTTAACATAATCAACTTCAATATGATAATCGGACTGCAAGGCCAAAACTGTATATAAAACAGCATGATGCTCAATTTTGGATGTAATAATACGCTGTACTTTCAAATCCTCTACAGCTGAACGAAGTATCCAGTTATTTCCTTCGGTACCTCCTGAAGTAAAAATTATTTCCTGAGCTGAACAATTGAGATATTTAGCAATATTTTTTCTGGAAAGTTCAATAATTGTTTTCGCATTTCTTCCAAAACTGTGTGTAGAAGACGGATTGCCAAAATCATCCATCATAATTTTTGTCATCTCCTGAATAACCTCTGGTCGTATGGCAGTAGTTGAAGCGTTATCTAGATATACTTTTTTCATTATGGCAAAGTTAGGAAATATCAATTGTCAATTCTTAAATATCATTTGTGAAATTTTTCACTATTTTTGGTGCAAATATAAAATACGATGAAAAAATTTGCATACCTGCTTTTATTGGGCCTTTTGTTAAACGGATGCGATGATGGCGATTTAACTGTTGAAACTTTTGATTTTACTGACCCAAGTATAAAAGTGCAAACCTGTACAGATACTTACGAGTTACTTTACAAACTAAAAAATCAAGAAAGTTTATTATTGCAAATACCTGAGGATAAACTTGGAAATGTAGCAGGTGAACAAACTTTTAACATTGACAACAACAGTTACAAATTAGTCTACAGAACGTATGATGGAACTGTTGCAACAGCTAATATCTGTAATGCCATTAGACCTTCATTGCCAAATATAACTGATGAGTGGTATGCTGAAGGCGGTACAATCGTAATTGTAACCAAAGCAAAATATGGTGAACCAAACACTACCGAAAATAGTACACGAATAGTCGGATATACTCATAGTATTTCTTTTAAAAACCTTACCTATTCCAAACCTGCCGGAACACAAGTTGGGCCTGATTTTGTTTTTGGGGATATTGATACAACTGTTGATGATTTAAATTTAACATTTGATGAAAGCGCTGACTTATGTACTTCTGCTACAAATGATAAGGTCGTATTCAATATTAATGATGAAGCGTCTTTAACAATAAACAATATTGACCCAACTCTTATTGCCAATGAGGTAACGCCTTCAGGCACTCCAAGAACAGGTTTAATTAGTGCAACACAAAATAAAGTATTTTATACTATTTATAATGGATTAATTACTGCAGATTATTTTTGCAAAATACCAATACCATCAACACCCACCATTTCTCAAACCTGGACGGGACTCGAAGGCGTAAGTGGGCAAAGCGGCATCATTGAAGTAACTACCACAAGCTTAGGACCAACAGTTTTTAAACATGTTATAGTACTTAAAGATGTAATATTAGATAATGGAAATGTAAACTTTAAATTAGGAAAAAACTTCCTGTTGGGAGAGTTAGTCACACAATCTAATTAATTTAAAATTGCACTTTTAAAACTTTTTTTTCTTACAAATTTAACATCCTTTTTTTAATCTTACTATTAAAAGTATTATTTAAAAAAGGATGTTTTTTTTTCAATCTTAATAAGCTATTTTTCTAAAGTGAAATGGGTTATTTGTTTTGTCTAAAATAAACTTCTGTAGCACCAAGTCCATATTTTTGATAATTGGCATCCTGAAAATCTACACCATCATAACGTCCTAACAAAAAATCAAGTTCGGCTTTTAAAATTCCTTCGCCAACTCCGTGAATAAAAACAATCTTAGGTATACGGTTTTTAATTGCAAATTCGATGTGTCTCTTTGCTGTTTCGGTTTGCAAAGTCAGGATATCATAATTTGACATCCCGCGTTTATTTGGAACTAATTTTTCGATATGCAGATCAAATTCAGGGGGAGCTGTTTCACGCTTGTCTCTCTTTTCTTTTACAAAACTTCGTGGTTTTGGCTCTTCTTTTTGCTTTGTAATAAAATCTAAATCAATTCTTTTAATAGAATTCATTAAATTATTGGAATCTTGCACTTTAACTAATTCATTGACAAAAAAAGTCATCATAAATCCTTCTTCAGATTCGATCATAACTTCGTTATTTTTAACAGAAACTACCGTTCCGTTAATAGCTTCGTCCAATACCGAAACCTTATCTCCCTTACTCAGCATCCTCTTCTTGTTTTTCTTGATTTTTACTTGGTGTACTTGAGCTTAACTGCATCATGCCAAACATAAATACTGCAATTGCAATTACTGTTATATAGATATTTTTATCTTCTGAAACCTGCTGGTAAAATGCAACCGAAATTGCAAGGACCATTATTAGAATTTTAAGAGTCTTCATATTTTTAATATAAGGCTTCAAAAATAAGAAACTTTAAAATAGCACATCCATCTTACTTTAAATCTTATCTGTTATTTTTGTAAATTGTAAAAAATAAAACTGTGGATTTAGAAAAATATATGCTGCCTTGTTTTAGCAAAACCCTGTTCGGAATTGAATGTCTGGGCTGCGGATTCCAACGTTCTTTATTCTTACTTTTTGAGGGAGAATTTTTAGCCGCATTTAATATGTATCCGGCGATCTACACCTCCTTGGTTTTTTTAAGTTTTGTAGCTTTACATTTTTTGGACAAAACAAAAAATTATAACAAATTAATTTGGACTTCGGGAATCATAAATGGCTTTTTTATGGTTGCCGGTTATTATTACAAACATTTTTATCTTTAATTTTTTTTACTTTTGCTTTTTGATTTGATCTAAAATATCATTCATCATTTCAATTTGAACTTTTTGAATCTCGATTAATTCCTGTTGCTGATGCATAATCAAATGATCGATTTTATCGTGAATCATCCTGATTTCTAATTCAGATTTGAGGTTAATCATATAATCTTTTTTGGCACGATTACGATCTTTTTCCTCCTGCCTGTTCTGACTCATCATAATCACAGGAGCCTGCAAAGCCGCAATGCATGACAAAATCAAATTCAATAAAATAAAAGGATACGGATCAAAACCTTTGTTCATTAAAATATAAACATTAGATCCAATCCACAATACAATAAAAATCAAAAACGAGATGATAAAGGTCCAGCTTCCTCCAAAATCAGCAACTTTATCCGCAATTTTTTGTCCAAAACTTCTCCTTTCATCTTCATCTTCCACAATACTTACAATTGATTTATCCTCTTTTAAAGACGAAATAACATTTTTTTCAAGATCTGAAAGTGCTCCAGTCTCTGTAGATAAATAATTCGAAATATATTTTTGACGATAAGTATTTAATTCGCTGAAAGAAATAAAATCGCTATCACAAAACGAGGGATGATCCTTAATTATAAGTCCTAAAACTGGGTCGTGTATTGATTTACCGGAAACTTTCTCGGTTTCAGGAAATAAAAGATCAGAAATAGCGCTTTTAAAAGTAGAATTATTTTTCATTTCACTAAATTTTACAGGCTAATTTACGCAATTAACCTCTTAACAATGTTATAAATTAGTGGTCTCAAAATTTATTTAATTTATCACAAATAGGATTATCAATAGAAAATTTCTTTACTTAATTCGTGCCTTTATTTACGAAAAACACCTTACTTTTAACACTTCAAATTATCCATTCAATTTTACAATTGTGTCAAAAGATCTTATCATACAAAATATCAGAGCTTTAAAGAGCCATTCAAACATAAATTACGGTATTAAAACCAAAACCGAAGAGTTTACGGAAAAGCTTTTTTACACCCTTTTTGATTCAAATGCAGTATTAGATGAAAGCATTGATGAACTTGAATTTCGTTTTAAAGAAATTGCTGTAATGGCCTGCAAGAAACCGGAAAAATTGTGCGGATCTATGTGGGATCTTTTTCTGGAAAAACTACCAAAAGTGTTAGAAAAACTAAATCAGGATGCCGAATATATCTTAGAAAATGATCCTGCTTCAAACAGCATAGATGAAGTCTATCTTGGATATCCCGGCTTCTACGCCATTGCAATATACAGGTTAAGCCACGAATTATACAAACTCGATTTGTTGTTGTTTTCAAGATTGATGAGCGAATACGCACATCGCATTACCGGAACCGATATACATGCAGGAGCCAATATTGCTTCGCCGTTTTTCATAGATCATGCTACCGGAATCGTTATCGGGGAAACAACTGTAATCGAAAAACATGTAAAAATTTATCAGGGCGTTACTCTGGGTGCACTAAGCGTAAGCAAGGAGATGAAAAATGCCAAACGTCATCCCACTGTTGAGAAAAATGTTTGTATTTATGCAAATGCAACCATTTTAGGAGGCGAAACCATTATAGGAAAAAATAGCATTGTGGGAGGAAATGCCTGGGTTACCAAATCAATCCCGGCAGATTCAATAGTATTGAATACCACTACAACCGAAGTTAAAATAAAAGAAAAGAAACAGGAATGAAACCACAGAAATTAATCAACCTGATTGGCAACACTCCATTAATGGAAACGGTCAGTCTGGTCAAAAATAAAAACGTAAAACTTTTATTAAAACTTGAAGGCAACAATCCGGGCGGAAGCGTAAAAGACAGGGCGGCTTATAACATGATTGCATCTGCTCTGGAGAGGGGCGATATCAAAAAAGGAGACAAATTAATTGAAGCCACAAGCGGCAATACCGGAATTGCACTGGCGATGATTGCACAATTGTTTCAGGTTGAAATAGAATTAGTCTTACCTGAAGATTCTACGAAAGAACGCACTCAAACCATGCGTGCCTATGGCGCAACGGTTATTTTGACACCTGCCAGTGAAGGAATTATCGGTTCACGCGATTATGCCGATAAAAAAGTTGCCGAAGGCGGTTACGTGATGCTAAATCAGTTTGCGAATGATGATAACTGGAAAGCACATTATAAAACCACCGGTCCTGAAATATGGGAAGACACAGAAGGAACTATAACCCATTTTGTATCCGCTATGGGAACCACTGGAACTATTATCGGTACATCATCCTATCTTAAAGAAAAAAATTCACAAATTCAGATTATAGGTGCTCAGCCGAGCGACGGATCACAAATTCCGGGAATCCGTAAATGGCCACAGGAATATTTGCCAAAGATTTTTGATGCTTCAAAAGTAGATACTGTTGTGGATGTAAGCGAAAAAGAAGCAAGAGAAATGACTAAAAGACTAGCACTTGAAGAAGGGGTTTTTGCAGGAATGAGCAGCGGAGGCTCTGTAGCTGTAGCCCTGAAAATAGCAGAACAGTTAGAATCAGGCGTTATTGTGGCAATTATCTGCGATCGTGGTGATCGTTATTTATCTTCTGATTTATTTGATTAAATGAAAAAGGCACTAAGGTTCTGAGCTGCTAAGGTTCTAAGTTTATACTTAATTTAAAAACCTTGGCAACTCAGAACCTTAGCAACTTAGAACCTTAAATAAAAAAAATGAACTACCGTAAATTAGGCAAAACCAATTTTAATATATCCGAAATTTCACTTGGCACCTGGCAGGTTGGAGGAAAATGGGGATCAGCTTTTGACAATAAAACTGCAGATAAACTTTTAAATACAGCAATTGATAATGGTGTCAACTTTATCGATACTGCAGATGTCTATGAAAACGGATTAAGTGAAACGGCTGTTGGAAGAGTTGTTCGCTCAAGATCTGAACGAATTTATGTTGCTACAAAATGCGGACGCCATATTAATCCGCATGTGAGTGAAGGCTACCAGCCAAAAGTGCTTCAAAAATATGTTGAAGACAGCTTAAAAAGACTGGGATTAGAAACTATCGATTTAATTCAGCTGCACTGTCCTCCTACTGATGTTTTTTATCGTCCTGAAATTTTTGAACTGTTTGATCGTCTGAAAGAGCAGGGAAAAATCTTAAATCTTGGTGTAAGTGTCGAAAAAGTGGAAGAAGCTTTGAAAGCAATCGAATATTCTAACGTTACGACGGTTCAGATTATTTTTAATTTATTTCGCCAGCGACCATCAGAATTGTTCTTTAGTGAAGCAAGAAAAAAAAATATCGGAATTATTGCGAGAGTTCCTCTGGCAAGCGGACTTTTAACCGGTAAATTTGACTCAAAAACGACTTTTGAACCACAAGACCATAGAAATTTCAACAGAAATGGTGATGCTTTTGACAAAGGAGAAACTTTCTCAGGCATTGATTACGAATTAGGGCTTAAAGCTGTTGCCGAATTGAAAGCTTTATTTCCTGATGCTACAAATTTAGCTCCCTATGCTTTACAATGGATTTTGAGTTTTGAAGACATCAGCTGTATTATTCCGGGAGCTTCCAAAGAAAGTCATGTAGTGTCCAATTTATCTGTTTATGATTTACCTAAATTATCCTCTGAAAAAATTGATGCAATGAATAAAATTTACCAAGAATACATAAAGCCTTCTGTACATCAGTTGTGGTAATTCTTTTTTAAGGATGTGAAACATTGAAACGCTTAAGTAAAAATTTTTAAAGTAAAATCTTATTTTTTTTCATGATTTAAGCAACCCTTTTACAATTAAGTCATCTTATCATTAAAATTAACCTTAAAATCATTAACCATGAAAAAATTAAGTTTTATTGTATTTATCATCTGCTTTGTCACTGTGTCCTGTAGCAATGAAGAAGAATCACAAGATGAAGATTTTAAAAAATTAGAAGTAATGCATGACGAGATTGTTGCTCTTTCATTGTCCACTTCTCAAGCCTGTACAAATCCTGAAGAGTGGGATTTTACAAGAATTAGTGCAAGTTCATGTGGCGGTGAAAATGCTTATGTAATATATTCTAAAAAAATAGATAAGACTAAATTCCTTGTAAAAGTAAACGAGTATTTAAATGCTCAGATTGCCTATAATCAAAAATGGAAAATAATTTTGGCCTGTCAACCCATGCTTTCTCCGCCGGGAATTGAATGTGTCGATGGGAAACCTAAATTTGTTCATTCAATAGCAAATAAATAAATTTTACAGAATTCTAAGGTATCATGCAATTTGATTTTTAAATTTTAAAAAACGTGGTACCTTAGAACTTTCTTTTCCCGGAAATTTTCTAAAATGCTAAAAAAATCAAATTTTAAAGAATGGTTTGACCGATATAAATATGCTGAGATAGCCAGTACAAGTGCTGCACTTACGGCTTCTCTTTTCAGCAAAATTTACAGCGGATTAACAACGGCGTATTTGATTACGTTTGCTGAATACCTGGCTTTTTACAGTGTGATTTTATTTTCTTCATATAAAAAGTTAACAAAGCAAAACAAACTTTCAGGCCAAAAAACTTCTTCTTTAGAAATCTTTAAACTTTTAAAAAATTTAATTTTAGAATTTGGATATCCGGCAATTTTAGATTTTTTGATAATTCGTCCCTTTTGCATGTACTGGATGCCGATACTTTTCGGGAATTATTTCTTCGGAATTATTTTTGGGAAAATTGCTGCTGATTTGTGTTTTTACTGTTTCACTATTATCAATTATGAATTAATAAAAAGGAAATAGTTTAGCAGCATTCCAATACAATTTTAAACTCGGCACCTTTATTTTTGCCTTCGCTTGAAGCTGTTAATTTACCATTACACCTTTCGATGATTTTTTTACACAAGTACAAGCCAATTCCGGTAGAAGATTCGTTTGCTGTTCCAAGTCGGCTCATTTTAGTAAATTTCTTAAACAATTCATCAATCTGATGCTGGTTAAAACCAATTCCTTTGTCAGAAACTGTCAATATTAAATTATTATTTTCAGTAAAAATCCTAAGTTTAATTTCGCTGTCAAAATAAGAGAACTTCACAGCATTACTAATTAAATTTACCAAAACCTGAATTAATAACCCTTCATCAACTTTAAGTTTTGCCTCTTCCGTTTCTACACTAACAGTAAACTTAATATTTTTATCTATAAGCCGCTGTTCCACCTGCTCATTGATAAAAGGTAATATATTGGAGAACAATATTATCCTGCTTTCCTGATTCACTTTAATAACCTGATCCTGTTCATTCAATAATTTAATAAAATTTTCAATGTATCGAAATTGCAAATTTGTTGATTCGCAGATTAAATTAGCCAGGTCTTTAATGGAATCGGATGGATTTTCATCTAAAATAAGTTTTGCCAGACCCTGAGGATTGCCTGCAAAATTTTTTAAATCGTGCGAAAGCATATAAATCAGATCCTGCTTTTCATTGATAAAGGTTTCAGATTCAAAAATAGATTCCTGAATATTGCTCATTAACAAACCCGCCTCATCATTATATTCTGTAGGTAACACAGACAATTTTCTCTCGTTTCTGTAATCATTTAATGCTTTTGAGGCTACAGCTATTGGCTTGATTAATTGATTTAGAACTAAAAGTGTAATCGCAGTTGCCAGCAAAGTCATAATCAGCGAAAAAACTAAAACGGATGTGGGTGATATAGAATGATCGAAGTAAAGTACAAAAAATAAAATTCCGATTAAAGGAATATGAATACCTATAAAAGCAACAAATAAAAATTTGAATGCATAACTTTTCTTTAAAAAGCCAATTTTCGAAAGATTATGATACAACTTCATAAGAAAAAAACAATTACTTAGACTTAAAATGGGGCTATCGAAGCATTTGACAAAACAAAGTTAGCTTTAAAAGCCGATTAAACTAAGTAAATTATAGAATTTGATAAAATATTTTAAAATTTAATTTATAAAAGTTTACAAACCCTTATTTTTGCGCTATGGGAAGAAAAAATACAGACAAAGTCGTCTTTCATCAAATACAAGTTCTTGATGCAGGCGCAAAAGGTGTATCAGTTGCAAAGGCTCCTGACGGAAAAGTAATCTTTATTCCAAATGTAGTTCCTGGCGATGTAGTTGATGTACAGACTTTTAAAAAACGTAAGGCTTATTACGAAGGAAAAGCCGTTAAATTTCATGAATTATCAAAACACCGCATTGATCCGGTTTGCCAACATTTTGGTGTTTGCGGCGGATGCAAATGGCAAAATATGAAGTATAGCCAACAGCTATATTACAAACAAAATGAAGTAAAAAACCATCTGCAAAGAATTGGCAAAATTGAATTACCGGAATTTGAGGATATCTTAGGCTCTGAGAAGCAGTTTTTTTACAGAAACAAAATGGAATTTTCTTTTTCAAACAGCCGCTGGCTGACCGAAAAAGAGATTGGAAGCACTGAAGATTTAGGAAACAGAAATGCTTTAGGTTTTCATATTCCTAAAATGTGGGACAAAATTCTCGACATTACCAAGTGCCATTTACAGGAAGATCCTTCAAATGCAATCCGTAATGAAATCAGGGATTTTGCAAACAAAAATAATTTAGCTTTCTTTAATCCCAGAGAACATTCTGGATTATTGAGGACATTCATGATCCGTACCGCTTCAACTGGCGAAATCATGGTTTTGATTCAGTTTTTCGAAAATGACAAGGCAGGTCGTGAATTGATTTTAGATCATCTTTATGAGAAATTTCCGCAAATTACATCTTTGCAATATGTGGTTAACTCAAAACCAAATGATACTATTTACGATCAGGACATAAAACTTTATAAAGGAAGAGATTATATTCTGGAAGAAATGGAAGGGTTAAAATTTAGCATCAATGCCAAATCATTTTACCAGACCAACTCAGATCAGGCATATGAATTATACAAAATTACACGTGATTTTGCCGGACTTTCTGGGGATGAAACCGTTTATGATCTATACACCGGAACCGGGACTATAGCACAATTTGTTTCGAAAAAAGCAAAAAAAGTCATAGGTGTAGAAAGTGTCCCGGAAGCAATTTTAGATGCCAGGGCAAATGCTGAACGCAATAATATTACCAATTGTGAGTTTTTTGTTGGAGATATGAAAGTCGTATTTAACGAAGCTTTCATTGCACAACACGGCAAACCGGATGTGATTATTACCGATCCTCCAAGGGATGGAATGCATAAGGATGTTGTTGAGCAAATTTTAAAAATTGCCCCTCAAAAAGTAGTTTATGTAAGTTGTAATTCGGCAACACAAGCAAGAGATTTGGCTTTAATGGATGAAAAATACAAAGTAACACGTGTCCGACCGGTTGACATGTTTCCGCAGACACATCACGTAGAAAATGTCGTACTTTTAGAACTTCGATAATACAAATTATAAATGAAAAAAATACTGTATTTTTTATTGGTCTTTACTTTTGGATTATCCGGCTGTGAGAAAGATGACATTTGTGATGCAAATACGCCAACTACTCCCCGACTGATTATTTCTTTTTATGATATTAAAACTCCTTCTGTAAAAAAGAATGTAACGCGTTTAAAAGTTGTTGGCAAGGATCAGCCTGAAGGGATAATCTTTAATGAAGGAGGAGCTGATATAACCAAATATCTGACAAGTGGAGATTCTATTGCTATTCCGTTAAAAACTGACGAAGACAGTACTACTTTTTCATTTATTTTAAATTCCGACAATACTAATCCTGAACTGGCAAATACTGATCAGATAACTTTTAATTACAGCAGACAAAATGTATATGTTTCAAGGGCTTGTGGTTTTAAAACAATTTACAAATTAAACACACAAATTCCATTTGTAAAAATTGATTCCGGCAATGATGGTATCTGGATGCAGGATGTTCGAGTATATAATCCAAACATTGAATTCGAAAATGAAACACATGTCAAAGTATTTTTTTAGTATTCTTTTGTTATTTGCAGTGTTTCTTGTTCAGTCACAGGAAATAACTACTGATACAGTAAAAAAAGAAATCAGGCAGGAAGAATCAAAATCCAAAACAACAACTAAAGCCGTTGTAGAAAAAACAACAGACAGCGTTCCGGTAAAAAAAGACCGCTATGGTTTACGTGTGGGTGTCGATTTGTACAAACTTACCCGCGGCCTTTATGACAAAGACTATAAAGGAGTAGAATTTGTAGGTGATTTTCGTCTTACCAAAAAATATTATCTGGCTGCTGAAATTGGTATAGAAGACAAGACTACTGATGATGACAGATTAAATTCGACAGCAACAGGAACTTACCTTAAAGGAGGTTTTGATTACAACATGTACAATAACTGGCTCGACATGGAAAATCTTATAACTGTTGGTTTACGAGGAGGCTTTAGTACATTTAGCCAGGAATTAAACAGCTATAAAATTTATAATCCCGACCAATATTGGGGAGAAATTCCGCCCATTACTGAAGGTGAAAAATACACTGGCCTGACAGCTGCCTGGGCAGAAGTTGCTGTGGGTATGAAAGCCAAAGTATTCAACAACATCTTTGTGGGATTCGGGGTTCAATTGAAATTGCTTTTAGCTAATAAGGACCCGGATGGTTTTGAAAACCTTTACATTCCCGGATTTAACAGAACTTATGATGGCAGTTTCGGTGTTGGATTCAATTATACCGTTTCTTATTTTATTCCTCTTTATAAAAAACAGGTAATAATTCCTGAAACAGAAAAAAAATCTCCTAAGAAATAATTATTTAAATCAAAAAACCACGAATTCAAAATTTAACTACTGAATTGGTGGTTTTTCTTTTGTTATTTTCTGTAAAATAATCAGAAAATCTACTGATTTAAATTATCGTATTTCTTTAATTCCTTTTATGAAAATCCATTTCATAAAAAGTTTTTCTCCATCTTTGGTTTTCAAAGCTTTAAACTGCGGAGCTATTAATGTAGCGACAATAAAAGCTGTCAACGGAATCCAGATTCCGGTTATTCCTGTGTATTCTGCAATTATAAATCTTCCAAGAATAAATAAAACTGCGAAACATCCTAATTGATATAGAAACGCTCTTACTTGTAATTTTGTCATTGTTTTTTTGAGTTGCTAAGGTTCTAAGCTGCTGAGTTTCTAAGTTGTCTTTTTTAACTCAGCTTTTTAAAAACCTAAATTATATCTTACTTTAATTCTAAATCCTTAGTAACTTAGAGACTTAGGATTTTAGAAGCTTAAACCTGAAATTTAGTTCTTTTACTTCCTTCGTACATTTCGTATTTTACCAGACGTGCTTCAAGGCTTCCGTTAAAAAGTTTGATTTTTCTGGAAGGTTTTAGTCCTACGAATTTCAGGGCATCCAGATTTGCAGTAATAAACCAGGCATTTGTACCCGGATAATTTTTCTTTAAAGTGTCACCTATATTAGCATAAAATCTTTCCATGTGAATATCCAGACGCTCATCATACGGTGGATTGAATACAATGTGAAGCTTCCCCTCTGCTTCTTTCTCCGTATCAAAGAAATTATCTTCAGAAATTGTTACATAATCTTCAAGATTTGCATTTCTGATGTTGTCCTTAGCTTTGTTTACGGCACTTGGTGCTTTGTCAAAACCTTTAATCGTATAATGAAATTCCCTTGTTTTTTTCATCAGGCTGTCAACAATTTTATCAAACAAATCATTGTCCCAGTCTTTCCATTTTTCAAAAGCAAATTCCCTTCTGTTGATGTTTGCCGGAATATTGCAGGCAATCATAGCAGCTTCTGCCAAAAAGGTTCCCGAACCGCACATTGGATCTAAAAAATGACTTTGCCCATCCCAGCCTGACAACAACAGAATTCCTGCAGCCAGAACTTCGTTGATCGGTGCAATATTGGTAGCGGTTCTGTATCCACGCTGATGTAAGGAAGTACCAGAAGTATCCAAAGCTACAGAAACCTGATCTTTATCAATATGAATGTTAATTCGTAAATCAGGATGCTGCTTATCAATACTTGGCCGCTGCCCCGTTCTTTCCCTGAACTGATCTACAATAGCATCTTTACATTTTTGGGAAACAAACTCAGAATGGTTAAAATAAGTAGAATGAACCGTAGCATCAATTACAAAAGTCTGATTTGCATTGAGCAATTTTGACCAGTTTATACCCGAAATTCCTTTGTACAATGCCTGCTCATTATTGGCCCTGAAAGAATAAATTGGCTTTAAGATTTTTAAAGCAGTTCTAAGTGATAAATTGGCTTTGTACATAAAACCTTTATCGCCCTTAAAACTTACCATTCTTACTCCTTTTTCCACTTCCTGGGCACCAAGATCGCGTAATTCTTTTTCTAATATTTCTTCAAAGCCAAAAAAACATTTGGCTATCATTTTAAAGTTTTCTTCCATCTTTATAGTTGAATTAAAAACAGATTTCAGATCAAATCAAATCTGTATTAACATTCCAAATAACGCAACAATGTTTCAGGTATGATTGCGAAATTGTTATTTTCGGCAAAAATACACTAAATTTGCCGGACTTTAAATTAATTGAAATAGAATAAATGTCTGAAGCACCTAACTCATCAACACCAAATCAGGAACGAAATACCGAAAACTGGTTCACCTCATGGTTTGATACTCCGTACTATCATATTTTGTATAAAGATCGTAATTACAGAGAAGCTCAGATTTTCATGGACAACCTTACACATTACCTGAACTTGCCCGATAAGGCAAAAGTATTGGACTTAGCTTGTGGAAAAGGTCGTCATTCTATTTATCTAAATCAGTTAGGTTATGATGTTTTAGGTGCCGATCTTTCTGAAAACAGTATTGCTGAAGCCAGTAAAAACAGCAACGAAACACTTCACTTTAAAGTGCACGATATGCGTGAACCTTTCGAGGAAAAATTCGATGCCATCTTCAATTTGTTTACCAGTTTTGGTTATTTCGAAAATGACGATGACAACCTGAAGACCTTAAAAGCAATCAAACAAAGCTTATCTGAATATGGTTTTGCGGTAATTGATTTCATGAACGTTAATCAGGTTATCGAAACGCTTGTTCCCCAGGAAGTAAAAGCCGTTGACGGAATCGATTTCAATATCAGGAGGTATGTCGAAGACGGACATATCTTTAAAGAAATTGATTTTGAAGATCAGGGCAAGAAATATCATTTTACAGAAAAAGTAAAAGCCTTAACATTAAAAGATTTTCAGGATTTAATGGAAGAAGCCGGCATTTATCTCTTAGATATTTTTGGCGATTACAAACTCAAAAAGTTTCATAAAACCGAAAGCGAACGACTAATCATGATTTTTAAATAATTTGGTAAATCAGCAAATGAATTATCTATTACCCCTATTTTCTGTACTTTTAGGTTATGCTGTGGCTTTGTTTATGAGACCAAAAAACAAAACCAATCTCAAATTATTACTGGCATTTAGCGGATCTTTTTTATTGTCTCTAACCGTAATACATCTTTTACCTGAAGTTTACGAAACACACAATCATAATATCGGAATCTTTATCATGGTCGGAATTTTATTCCAGATCATTCTCGAATTTTTCTCAAAAGGCGCAGAACACGGACACGTTCACGGGCATGCAAAAATGTCCCGGATTCCGTGGCTGCTTTTCATCAGCCTTTGTATCCATGCTTTTTTAGAAGGATTTCCGGTAAGTCATCATCATGGTCTGGCTATCGGAATTGCAATTCACCATTTGCCTATTGCCGTGATTTTAACAACCTTTTTCATCAATGCCGACCTCAACAAAAAAGCGATTTTTGCTTTCATGTTAACTTTTGCAGTTATGACGCCACTGGGAACTATAGCTTCTGAATTTTTACCGATACTAAACGAATATTATACCGAAATAACTGCAATCGTAATCGGAATATTATTCCACATTTCATCGACGATTATTTTCGAAAGCAGCGAAGGACACAAATTTAATGTAGCCAAAGTTTCAATGATTGTTCTCGGAATTTTACTGGCATTCTTTTTATAATCCGGGCGTGACCACATTTACAAAAGGCGCTATATAACAAACCGCTTATATGCGCCTTTCGCAAATCCGGTCGGGCTATCCAGGCTACTTCGGTAGCTTCTTTCTATCCCTCACGCAACCGTAAATCAGGTAAAATCATCCATTAAAAAGAAACAAAATCTTTGTAACTTTGAGACTTTGCAACTTAGATACTAAAAAACAAAATGACGTTTACAAAAACAACCGAACAATCTTCAAAATACGAACATTTAGAGAAAATGTCAGTTCAGGAACTCCTGACCAATATTAATAATGAGGACAAAACTGTGCCCAATGCTGTCGAAAAAGCTTTACCGCAAATCGAAGCTTTGGTAACACAGACTGTCGCTAATTTAAAATTGGGCGGACGTATTTTTTACATCGGAGCCGGTACATCCGGACGTTTAGGGGTTGTGGATGCTTCAGAATGTCCACCGACTTTTGGAGTCCCTTTTGATTTGGTAAACGGAATCATTGCAGGAGGAGACACAGCCATTCGTCGCGCCGTAGAAAATGCCGAAGATAATGCCACACAAGCCTGGACTGACATACAGGCACATAACATCAATCAGAACGATATTGTAATTGGAATTGCGGCTTCAGGAACTACTCCGTATGTTATTGGCGGGCTGGAAACCTGTAACAAAAATAATATTGCAACCGGATGTATTACCTGTAATGAAGGCAGCCCGCTGGCACTGACAGCAAAATTTCCTGTTGTAGTTGTTGTCGGACCCGAATTTGTTACCGGAAGCTCGAGAATGAAAGCCGGAACTGCCCAGAAACTGGTTTTGAATATGATTTCGACTGCATCAATGATTCAGCTTGGAAAAGTAAAAGGCAACAAAATGGTCGATATGCAGTTGAGCAATATCAAACTGGTTGACCGCGGCGTGAAAATGATTATGGGAGAAATTCCCGTTTCGTACGAAGAAGCTTCAGAATTATTGAAAAAATACGGCAGCGTGAGAAATGCTGTTGAAAATTATAACAAGTAAAAAGTTTTCTGTGAATGTAAAATATTGTTTAACCACAAAGAACGAAAGGTTTTACGCAACGTTCGCAAAGTTTTAAAACCTGAAACTTCAAACCTGAAACTTCAAACAAAAAAAAGAATGGCAACAAATAAACAATTATTAGGAAAAGGAATTAAATATTTAACCGGTGCACTTCCGCTGATGTTTATTGGTCCGTCGTTGATTTATAACGCTTTTCAGAACCAGCACACTGCATGGCATTATCTGGTTTTGGGAATCGGGATTGTGGCCTGCCTGAGTTCTATGGTTTTGATTTTTTTGGGACTGAAAATTATTATGAAAGGTATTTTTAATGACTAACTTTTAACTGGTTGTTGGATGAATAGAATAAAATAGCTTCATTCAAGAATTACATCTAATTTGATCTGCAAAAATCCTTTAAAATCTGCGAGAAATACTTTTACGTATTAATTTTTCACGCAGATTGAGACAGATTTATACCTAAGCTGATGCGATAGAATTGAAAAAAAAATTAAAAACCATTAATTAAAAACTCAATAAATAATGTTCAAGCTAAATTTTTTCTTGCTCATAACACCCCAAAATATCTTCAAAAAAATTCCATGGAAAGCTTAATTCACATTCAGAAAACATTCGAGAAAGTCATTTATATTGATAAAAAAATAAACAACCGTGAATTTGAGGATTGCGTTTTTAAAAACTGTGATTTTTCAAACAGTAATTTTGCTTACAATACTTTTTTAGACTGCGAGTTTATCGACTGTAATTTATCTATGACCAGTCTGTCAGGAACGAGTTTAAAAAATGCGACTTTTAAAAACTGTAAACTTTTAGGAATTGCCTTTAACGAGTGCGATGACTTTTTATTTCAGGTTTATTTTGAAGAAAGCACACTGGATTACGCTGTTTTTTCGAATAAGAAAATGCCGAAAACCAAATTCATCAATTGTTCTGTAAGAGAAGTTACTTTTATAGAGACCAATTTAACCAGTTCTGTTTTTGACAACTGTGATTTGGACGGTGCTATTTTTAATGAAACCCAACTTGCTGCAGTTGATTTCAGAACGGCTTACAATTACAAAATCGATCCCGAATTTAACCCGCTGAAAAAAGCACAATTTTCGACTCAGGGAATCGTGGGACTTTTAGATAAATACGACATTAAAATTGTATAAGCATGGAAACGAACGAATCTTATCTGGAAAGCGTTAAAAAGCAGTTTTTGTATTATAAAATGCTGGGCGAAAAAGCCATGCATCAGCTTGAACCTGAACAGCTTTTTATTGCCTTGAATGAAGACACCAATAGTATCGCAACAATCATCAAACATATTTCGGGAAATATGCTGTCACGGTGGACAGACTTCTTAACTTCTGATGGTGAAAAAGAATGGCGCAATCGGGATGCTGAATTTGAAAATGATTTGCAGTCAAAAGAAGAAGTTCTGGAAACGTGGAACGAAGGCTGGAATGTATTTTTTGATGCTTTAAACAATTTGAATCCGGAGCAGCTTTCGCAGATTATTTATATTCGGAATGAAGGTCATACGGTTGTCGAAGCTATCAATCGACAACTGGCACATTATCCTTATCACATCGGGCAGATTGTTTTTTATGCTAAACAACTGAAAAACAATCCCTGGAACAGCTTATCGATTCCGAAGAATAAATCCGGGAATTACAATGCTGAAAAGTTTGCCAAAGAAAAAGAAATAAAAAACTTTACCGATGATGAATTAAACAGATTAAAATAACTTAATTCTCTCTCTAATTTTCTAATGAAAAACGACTGCCCTAGCCCTGATGGAAGCGGCATCCTTTTGTGGCGGGGTTCGCCACAAAAGATATAGCGGACAGCAGGATTAGCTTCTTATAAAACTACTTATTTAAAATGAAAAAAATTGTATTCTTATTCCCAATACTTGCTTTAGTATCATGTTATAACGCAGAACACAACTGCAAAGATTTCAAAAACGGAAAATTCAAATTTGAGTTTGAAGTGAACGGCGTAAAAAAAACAACGATTTTTGAGCGTAAAGACAGTATTGAAATTGAAACTTTTGAAGGAAAAACCGATACCTCAACCATACGCTGGGTAAGTGACTGCGAATATGTCCTGCAGAAAAAACACCCGAAAAACATGGCAGAGGAAAAAGCCATAAGCATGAAGATATTAACCACTTCGAAAGATTCATATACTTTTGAATTCGGCATGGTGGGTTCTGAAGAAAAACAGCATGGAAAAGTTTTTAAAATCGAATAAAAAATAGTAATTTGAATGTAAATTAAGATTTACATGGAAGTATTTTTAAACCCTGATGCCTGGATTGCATTACTGACCCTGACATTTCTGGAAATTGTTCTGGGAATTGACAACATTATTTTTATTTCGATTGTTACAGGAAAACTGCCTGAACAGGACCGCAAAAAAGCAACCCGGATTGGTTTATTTCTGGCTATGTTTATGCGAATTGCCCTGTTACTGGGAATTTCGTATTTAATTGCTATGAAAGCTACCGTATTTAGTATTCACTGGGGCAGGCTGGAAGCTGATTTTACCGGACAGGCGATTATTTTATTGCTGGGAGGATTGTTCCTGATTTACAAAAGTACCAAAGAAATCAGTGAGAAAGTGGATCATAAAGGAGAAGAAGAAAAGAACATTCAGACAGCTGCAAAGAAATCTTTTTCGAATGTTATCCTTCAGATTTTACTGATTGATCTGATCTTTTCTGTTGACTCTATTTTAACTGCTGTCGGTATGACCAATGGTGTTGAAGGTGCATTAACTATTATGATTACAGCAGTTGTAATTTCTGTAGTTGTTATGATGCTTTTTGCTGTTCCGGTTGGCAATTTTGTTAACAGAAACCCTTCGATTCAGATTTTGGGGCTTGCATTTTTAATTCTCATTGGCTTCATGCTGATTACAGAAAGTATGCATTTATCAAATGCTGCTTTAGCGGGAGAACATATTGGAGCTGTCCCAAAAGGTTATTTGTATTTTGCTATTGCATTTTCACTGGCAGTAGAATTTATTAATATGCGAATTCGAAATAAGAAGTCATAATCAAATTTAAAAGTTCCCAACAGGAACTTTTTTTTTCACAAATAATCCTGATATTTCACAAAATATAGTTTGAATAGCAGCTGAAAATTGTTTCTTTTACAATACTGTTTTCCAATTCTAAATACAGAACTTAATCCAATATGAAAAATACCATTTCACATAGAGTTGCCGATTTTTTAAAGCACTTCCCTCCTTTTAATCTGCTGAATCAAAAAGATCTTGAAAAATTGTCTGAGCAGATATCTATCCTGTATAAAGAAAAAGACGCTGTTATTTTTTCTGAGAATGAAAAAACGCATGATTCTTTTTATGTAGTACACAAAGGAGCAATTGCCCTTAAGAAGAATCAAAAAACGCTGGACATGTGTGACGAAGGTGATATTTTTGGATTAAGACCGCTTCTGGCGCAGGAAAATTATGTGATGCAGGCCAGTGCTTATGAAGAGAGCATTTTATATGCGATTCCGATTGCCGTTTTTAAACCTTATGCTTTAGAGAATAAAGCCATTGGAAATTTCCTGATAGAAAGTTATGCTTCGAATACTAAAAACCCGTATTCTGAAGTTCATAAAAACAATTTGTATGGGGAAGTTATTGCGCAGCATGAAAACAATAATGACAAAGAGGTTTTTGATCTGCAACCTGTAAAGTTTTCAAAAAAGATTGTTACATGCGACAGGTCAACCACGGCAAAAGAAATCGCAAAAATCCTCACCAGGAAAAAAGTCGGTGCGATATTGATTGTTGATGAAATGCTTCCAATCGGAATTATTACAGATAAAGATTTGCGCAACAAAATAGTTTCAGGCGACTACCCTATTACCACGCCTGCCGAAACGATTATGACATCGCCTGTTATTACCTATTCTAAAAAAATGACGGTTACAGAGGCACAAATAGCGATGATTAAGAGCAATATCAGTTATTTGTGTCTTACCAAAGACGGAACAGTAAATACAAAGGCTGTTGGGATTTTGTCCAAACACGATCTTATGGTTTCACTTGGAAATAATCCGGCCGTTTTGATTAAAGCTTTAAAAAGAACCACAAAAGTAAAGGAAATCAAACCCATCAGAGCCCGAATCATGCAACTATTGCAGGGATATCTGGACCAGAATATCCCGATGACGCTGATTACAAAAATCATAACCGAATTAAATGATGCCTGTGTAACCCGGGTTATTGATATTTCATTGGAAAAGATGAATACGCCACCGCCTGTAAAATTCACATGGCTCGCATTAGGAAGTCAGGGTCGTGACGAGCAAATGCTGCATACCGATCAGGATAACGCGATTGTGTATGAAAATGTTTCGGAAGTTTTTAAGGATGAAACCAAGGCCTATTTCCTAAAATTAGCCACCCACATCAACAAAGGACTCTCTACTATTGGCTACGAATATTGCCCGGCCGAAATGATGGCATCCAATCCAAAATGGTGTATGAGCCTTGACGAATGGAAAAACCAGGTGGCTTACTGGATAAAAAATCCGGGTAAAAATGAGGTTTTGCTATCTTTTATCTTTTTTGATTATAGTGTAAAATATGGCAATCGTGAACTTGTAGATCAATTATCAGATTCGATATTTGAAAACGTAAAAGCCAATCCTATTTTTTATGTTCACTTGGTGAGCGGTGCATTGCAGAGTCCTTCTCCGACCGGTTTCTTCAGACAGTTTTTAGTGGAACAGGACGGTGCCAATAAAGATCAGTTCGACATTAAACGAAGAGCATTAATGCCTCTTACAGATGGTGCAAGGGTTTTGATTTTGTCTCATTCTGTAAAATCAATCAGTAACACAGCGGAACGTTTTGAAAAACTGGCCGAACTGGAACCTCAAAACAGTGAACTTTACTTATCGTGTTCTTATTCGTTTAAAGCTTTGTTGAAATTCAGAACCAAACAAGGGCTTTTACATCATGATTCCGGACAGTTTATAGCCCTGGAATCCCTTTCAAAAATGGAGAAAATAAAACTAAAGAGGACTTTTAAAACCATCAAAGAACTACAGGAATTAATTTCGGTACGTTTTAATGTTTCTAATATTGTATAAAAATGAGTTTATTTGATTTTTGGAAAAAGGAAGAAGAAAATTTTTTCGATGAAGATATCACTATCGAAGAAACCCGTTTTGTAGTTCTGGATACAGAAACCACAGGATTTGATTATACAAACGACCGCATTTTATGTATTGGTGCATTAGTATTACAAAACGGTACCATTTCAATTCAGGACAGCTTTGAGGTTTATATCGAACAGGATCATTATGATGAATCGACTGCGCAGATTCATGGGATTCTGAAAGATTTTGTTGTAAAACGCCCTTCAGAATCAGAAGCTTTAAAACAATTTTTAGATTATTTGGGCGATGCCATCATTATTGCACATCATGCGTATTTTGATATCACAATGATTAATAAAGCCCTTGAAAGAAATGGTTTGACTGAACTAAAAAACAAATCGCTGGATACCGGTATTTTGTATAAAAAGACACTAATAAAATCACATCTTTTTGAGCGTAAAGACCATTATTCTTTAGATGATCTGGCTGATAAATTTGATATTTCAAAAAAAGACCGTCATACCGCCTTGGGAGACGCTTATATCACAGCTATTGCGTTTTTAAAAATTGTTAAAAAACTGAGAGAGAAAAAACATGTAAATCTAAATCAGCTTTTTAAATAAGACTGGATTCTATTTTTAAATATTTAGGTTAGGACTGAATTTCAAAAATTTCTTTCTTGATTTCTACTGAATAATCGTTGGGAGAAATATTTCCGCCAAAAGTTTTCGCATAGACTTTGGTAAACTCAGCTCCAAAATACAGTATGATAGCCGAATAATAGACCCAGACTAATATGATAACTACTGATCCTGCAGCGCCATAAACGCTTGCAATAGTAGAACTTCCTAAGTAAAACCCGATTGCGAATTTACCAATCATAAACAGAATTGATGTAAATCCGGCACCAATAAAGGCATCCTTCCATTTAATATTTCCGTCAGGCAATGTTCTGAAAATTATAGCGAAAAGAAGCGTAATACTCCCTAATACAATGACAATATTTATAATATAAAACAGATATACAGTACTTTCCGGAAAGTAAATTTTTAATCTCGCATTCAAAATATCCAAAGTGGCGTTTAAGATTAAACTGACCAGCATTAAAAAACCAACAGAAACAATCATGGAGAATGACATCAGTCGGTTTTGAATAAATTTTCGCAACCCTTTATTCGGTTTTGCACGCAGTCCCCAGATATAATTAATAGAGCTCTGAATCTCAGCAAAAACTCCGGAAGCCCCTATAAGCAGCATAATCACACCAAAAACCGTTACAAAAACATTACTGTCTGAAAGCTGCACATTTTTGATTGCTTCCTGAATTTGTTTGGCAGCTTCGTTTCCAACCAACTCATTTATCTGACCATACAACTGACCAGTCACGGCTTCTTCGCCAAAAAAGAAACCACAAATAGTAATAATGATAATCAATAATGGAGGTAATGCGAAAATAGTGTAATAGGATAATGCAGCACTGAGTTTTATAGCGTCATCCTCTATAAATTCTAAAAAAGTCCTTTTTAGCAGATACCACGTTTTAGAGAGAATATTATGATTTTTCATTTACTGATTTTTTGAGATACTCTCAAATTTAAGCAATAATCAAAAATCTTTAATTTCTGATTTATAATCGAATTTTACATTTTTGCCATGTGGTTTTATTTGGAAATCATTTTATAATCCTGATCAAATCCTAAATTCTTAATTTTTAAAATCTTTTTGAATTCGCTTCGGGTTGGTTTAATAAGATATGAAGTTGTATCCAGCTTTTTTCCTTTTATTTTAGTAACGGAATCAAGTTTTGTCAGATCTACTCTTTCACAAATATTTTTAAATCTTAATGTATTTTTTTCAATTGAAAGAAACTGAATATTCCAAAATATAGAATCTTTTCTGCTTAATATCAATTGTCCATCAATTCGTTTTGCTTTTTCATAATGTGAGAATCGAAACAAAGTATCAATATGTTTTTGAACTAATTCTATTGAATCGCCTTTGGGAAACATATCAAATTTATCTTTCTTATCCTTTGTTATAAATTTTCCATCAACAATATTATACTCTGATTTTGTTGAGTCTAATGTGAGTTTATGAACTTTGAATTTATAATAGTATTCTTTTAAAATTCTGCTTTCGTCAACTCTAATAAAAGTCGAATCATTATTCATATATAATCCTCTGAACTTATTCGGGAAACGATCTAATTCTGAATCTTTATTTGGCTGGGGATTTTCAAAATACAAAACCATACAATCAGCACAGGCAGGAAAATCAGCTTTTTTACAAGAAGTGAATAATATCATTACTACCATAATTAAAATTGACTTTTTCATAGCAAAATCATTTATAATGACAAAAAATCCCTTTATCGTAAACCGTCCACAAACTTGCTTTTTGATTAGCCGCTTTCAAAGCATTATTTGCCCAGGTATTGCAGGTATAAAAAAGACTGTAACTTCCTTTTGCTTCGTAGAAAGCATCTTTTTTTCCGTAGCTGTGCCCTTCAATCCATTGAGGATGTACATGGCTGAAGCTGTCTGAAATATAAGTCACCAGATTTTGGTAATCTTCTTTTGAAATCAGGATGCGTTTACAGTCATTTCCTTCTTTTAGCTGTTTGAAAAATGTGGTATGCATCGCTGATGAACTTACCCCGAATGCTGCTTTGAATGCTGTACTCGCTTTAAGGTGTGACCATTCCGGCGTATCGAGATAAAAACCTTTGTCGCCCCAACCGAAAGCAACATAATTCATCAATGAATCTTTTGATTGTGTATGACTGAACTGAATCTCGTTTCGCCAGTCTTTGATTTCGTTTTTTACAGGAACTACAATATCAGTATGAACACCATTGGAGAGAATATAAATTGGAATTGCATTTTGTTCTTCTACCTGAGCGGTATCAGAATTCACAGTTATTTTTGAAATTAGAAGAACTGATGAAGTGTACAAGGCAAGAAAAGCGAAAATTCCGAAAAGCGTCCAGCCGAGAAATTTGAAAGTTTTTTTTAGCATTTTGATTGGTTTTAGATTTAGTTATGGTTGATTTTCTGTAACCAATTTTTGAGCCAAAATTTTTAAATGCTGAAATTTATCTCTCGCAGATTTTGCAGATCGGGCAAATTTATTCTCATTTTTGTCTTCCTGAGCGAAGTCGAAGGACACGCCAGAAACTACATAAATTATTTCCAATCATTGTGTGGACTTCGACTTCGCTCAGCCTGACAAAACAGTGATTTGTACATAAAAAAAACTGCCAAGTCTCCTCAGCAGTTTTTATCTATTCTCTTTATTCTTTATTCTATTCTCTTAAAAAAGATTATACGTTAAAACGGAAATGCATTACATCGCCATCTTTTACCACGTATTCTTTTCCTTCTACCCTGAATTTTCCGGCTTCTTTAGCTTTTGCTTCCGAACCATACTGAACGTAATCATCATAAGAGATAACCTCAGCACGAATGAATCCTTTTTCAAAATCAGTGTGTATAACTCCTGCCGCCTGTGGTGCTGTTGCTCCAATGTTGATGGTCCAGGCACGAACTTCTTTTACACCGGCTGTAAAGTAAGTCTGTTGTTTTAATAATTTGTAAGCTGCACGGATTAAAACGGATGCTCCCGGTTCTTGTAATCCCATATCTTCAAGGAAAACCTGACGCTCTTCGTAGCTTTCTAATTCTGTAATGTCAGCCTCTGCTCCTACTGAAAGCACGATAACTTCTGCATCCTCATCTTTCACTAATTCACGAACCTGATCAACATATTTGTTTCCACTTACAGCTGAACTTTCGTCAACGTTACAAACGTATAAAACCGGTTTTGCAGTAATCAACTGGAAGCTTTCTAATAAAACTTCTTCATCATTATTTTGAGGAACAATTGTTCTTGCAGATTTTGCCTGTAACAAAGCCTCTCTGATTCTGTTTAATAAAGCTTCTTCTGTCTGAGCTTCTTTGTTTCCGGTTTTTGCAGCGCGTTTTACTTTTTCCAGACGTTTTTCGATTGTTTCCAAATCTTTTAGCTGCAATTCGATATCGATGGTTTCTTTATCACGAATTGGATTTACATTTCCGTCAACGTGTACAATATTATCGTTGTCAAAGCAACGCAAAACATGAATAATAGCATTACACTCTCTAATGTTTCCTAAAAACTGGTTTCCAAGTCCTTCTCCTTTACTTGCACCTTTTACAAGACCTGCAATATCTACGATATCTACAGTTGCCATTTGTACACGCTCTGGTTTTACCAATTCCTCCAATTTGTTGATTCTCGGATCCGGAACGTTTACAACACCAATATTAGGTTCGATTGTACAAAACGGAAAGTTGGCACTTTGCGCTTTTGCATTAGATAAACAATTAAATAATGTTGATTTTCCAACATTTGGCAATCCTACAATTCCTGCTTTCATCTGTTTGTTTCTATTTATTTTATTCTGCCTTTTTCATTAGGCCAACTTTAGTGCTTGTAATTTAATTCTTTATGTATTACTTTTTCTGTTAGTTTTTGCCAAACTGATATTTTTTGGCTTTAAAATTTTGCAAATATAAGATTTAATAACTCTGGAGCGAAGTAAAAATGTGCATTAATGTATTTCTAAAGGTATTCGTATAAATTTTTAAACTTTTTGTTATCATTTTGTTAAAAAATATTAATTTTATAAACCTTAATAACAAAAACAAAACTAAAAAAAACAACAACCATGAAAAAAATTGCATTATTTTTATTTCTGCTGAATTCAGCATTTCTTTTTGCACAAAAAGAAGTCTCGGGTACTGTGAAGGACAAAACCGGAACACCACTTCCGGGTGTAAATGTTGTGGAAAAAGGAACTTCAAACGGAGTTTCTACCGATTTTGAAGGCGGTTATAAAATAAACGTTAAAGAAGGAGCTACCTTAATATTTAGCTATGTAGGCTTTTCTACGGTTGAGAAATTAGTTTCGAACGAAAAAATAGATGTATCTTTAGACGAAAGCGAGGGTCAGGTTTTAAATGATGTCGTTGTTACAGGTTCCAGAAGCACCAAAAGAACTGTTGTAAATTCGGCAGTTCCTATTGATGTTATCAGTGTAAAAGATGTTACAACACAAAGTGGGAAGATTGAAATCAATCAATTATTGCAGTATGTTGCGCCATCTTTTAACGCCAACAAACAGTCAGGTTCTGATGGTGCAGATCACGTTGATCCAGCCTCATTAAGAGGTATGGGCCCAGACCAGACTCTGGTTTTAATTAATGGTAAAAGAAGACACCAGTCGTCATTAATCAACTTATTTGGAACGCGAGGTCGTGGAAACACAGGAACCGATTTAAATGCAATTCCTGCAGCTTCGATTAAGAGAATCGAGATTTTACGTGATGGCGCTTCGGCACAATACGGTTCTGATGCCATTGCCGGAGTTATCAACATCATTACAAATGATACTATAGACGAACTTACAGGATCTATTACTTATGGAGCCTTTAATACACATGCAAAGGGTGATTTCCTGTCAGGAACTCCAAATACTGAAGGGTACAGACTTGATCAGGATGGAAATGGAAATTCATACGGAAAAGACCAGGATTTTGATGGTGGTTCTGTAAGAGTCGCTGCGAACTACGGAACAGGAATTGGCAGCAAAGGTGGTTATATCAATATTACCGGAGAATTTTTAAGTAAAAACAAAACATTAAGACCTGCTTACAGTTTTAGAAAAGGTTTTGGCGATGCCGAAATGAAAGGTGTTAACTTATTTGCTAATTTATCAATTCCAATTTCAGATAAAACAGAATTTTATGCTTTTGGAGGAAGTAATTTTAGAGATACAGATGCTTATGCTTTTACCCGTAATGACGGAGAAAGAGTTGTTGAATCTGTATATCCGGGTGGTTATACACCAAGAATTACTTCAAAAATCAATGATAATTCAGTCGCTGTCGGAATTAAAACACAATCTTCTGGCGGATGGAAATTTGATTTGAGTAATACTTTTGGAAAAAACAAATTTCAATACGACATTAAAGGAACAATAAACGCTTCTCTTGAAGAAAATTCTCCACACGAATTTGATGCTGGAGGCCATAGTTTGCTTCAAAATTCTACCAATTTTGATATTTCTAAAAGCTACGACAGCATTCTGAATGGTTTTAATATAGCTTTTGGTACAGAATTCAGAGCAGAACAATTTGAAATTTTTGCCGGAGAAGAAGGTTCGTACACTACTTATGATACAGACGGACAGCCAATTACTGATCCAACTACACAAAACGCCCCTGTTGATCCCATTAGTGGAGAACCAAGACCTGGAAGTTCTCAAGGTTTTCCTGGTTACAGTCCTGCAAATGAAGTTAATGAAAACCGTACTAACTTTTCTTTGTATGCTGACGGTGAATTGGATGTAACCAATGCATTTATGGTAAATGCAGCAGTACGTTTTGAAAATTACAGTGATTTTGGAAGTACTGTAAACGGAAAATTAGCATCAAGATTAAAACTTGGCAATCACTTTAATTTAAGAGGTTCTATTAGTACGGGTTTCCGCGCTCCTTCATTGGCTCAGATTTA
This sequence comes from Flavobacterium fluviatile, assembly GCF_010645065.1. Taxonomy (GTDB): domain Bacteria; phylum Bacteroidota; class Bacteroidia; order Flavobacteriales; family Flavobacteriaceae; genus Flavobacterium; species Flavobacterium fluviatile. The sequence continues at coordinate 89,900 of NZ_JAADZW010000007.1, forward strand.
CTATAATTTAAGTTTCACAAACTTTAATGCAAGCGGTGCTACTGAGGTTTTATTAGCACCTAATAATAGTGAAATTACAAGGGCTTTTGGAATTGGTAAATTAAATGAAGAAAAAGCACTTAACGGTTCTTTGGGTTTCACAGCTACTTTTGGGAATTTCACAGCAACAGTTGACGGTTATTATATTAAAGTAAAAGATCGTATCGTCCTTACCGGATATTTTGATGCGAGTTCTTTAAACCTTGGTGTTTCTGAAGCACAGTTTTTTGCAAACGGAGTGGATACAAGCACACATGGTCTGGATTTAGTTTTATCATGGAAAAAAACATATGATTTCGGAAATTTTGCTGCAACATTAGTTGGAAACATTAATGATATGAAAATTGACAAAGTTAAAAATAGAGATCTGGATGAAGCTACTTTCTTCGGAAAACGCGAAAAAGCATTTTTACTTGCTTCGGCACCAGATAGCAAATTTGGTTTAAACTTAAATTACTCGAAAAACAAATTCGATGCCGGATTAGCTTTTACCCGTTTCAGTAAAGTAGTTTTAGTTGATTATGCTGATGAGGATGATGTTTACAACCCAAGATTAGTTACTGATTTGACTTTAGGTTATCAATTATGCAAAAACCTAAAGTTAAGCATTGGAAGCAATAACTTGTTTAACGTTTATCCAACTAAACAAGATGAGAGTGAAAACACCGAAGCCGGTGGTTACTGGGATGCTGTACAAATGGGTTTCAGCGGTGCTTATTACTACGCAAGGCTTGGGTTTAATTTTTAATTCAATATCTTAAAACACAAAAAATCCTGAGCAATAAACTCAGGATTTTTTGTACAATATTGTTAAATAATTACAACTTAAATTCTAAAGAATCGATAATTCCTCTTTCTTCATCGGTAGCGGTAAATCCGGAAATATCCCAATATTTGGTAAGGACTTTATTTTTTTTATTAAAAAGTGACTTTTCTTTAAAAACATCGCTTTCTTTATATGTAAAATTTTGTCTGTTGAAGTTGGTTGTTATAAAATTATTACGAACCTGAATGTTTTTAATTTCTTCTTTTAAAACCAAATCATACCCTATCTCTTCATTTGCTGTCAGAAGATAATAATCCTGACCATCAGCCCTGTAAGTTACTTTTACATTTGATCTTGTAACGTTTTTAGAACCAATTTGTTCATTTTCTGCTATTTCTGCCAAATGTTTTGGCTCAATAACAACGCTGAATTCTATAATTAACTTTTTTTCAGGATCGTAAACTATTTCATAAGTATCTAATGCTGTTTTTGCACTTTCCAATGGTACGACAGACATTATATAATAGTTTTTATTATTAGGATGCCCTTTGGTTGTAAAATTGTATTCTTTTTTTGTTTTTGAATCCAAAAGAGGGTCGAAATAATTTAGATTACAATAATTTTCCATGATATTGTTTAGATTATATCCCATCAAATCAGCACTGATATCATTTTCCAATAAACCGTAAGATCTGTTTTGCTCCACCAGTAAAGTTGTAGTTGCTTTCTTCTGGTTTACTGCAAACTGAAAATTTACCAGTCCGTCATTATAGTAAGAGTATTTGTTATCTAACAAAAAGAACTCCCGAACATATACCTTTAAGCGGTAAGAAGCAGCCAATTTCTGCCTTGAATTGGTAACAATTTTTTGAAGGATTTTTTGAGGATTTTCATTTGAAACAACGACTTCGTCCAATTTATTACGGCTATTTTTAAGATAAACTACAAATTGATCTTCCTTTAAAGTTGCCCATCGGAGTGTCAGTTTTTCATAATTTGTTTCAGAAACCTGAACATTTGAAGCTCCATTCAGTTCAAAGGTGACTTTTCCATCTTTATTACTTATTAAAGTCTGCTTGGTTTTCATAATAAAAACCGTCGCATTTTCTATCGGCAACAAAGTTTCTATATCTTTTACTACAATAGAATATTCGGTGCTTTGCGCAAAAATGTTTAAATTAAAGAAAAAGACAAAAAAAAGTATTAATCCTCTCATAGATTTATTAAATTTCGTACGAATATATTAAATTTTGATGGATAAATTAATACTTAAATAGCAAATAATTAATAATCAAACAAATAGCATTTTATCAAATACAAAATTTATTAAAAAAAAATCCTGAATGTTAGTTTCAGGATTTTTTTTTATTTTCATAAAAGTTCTTATATATCCATAAATGAATAAAAAAAAGAACAGACAAAGAATTAATTCATTATAATCAATCCAATAATAAAATAAGCTGTAAATTTTTACTTTATACTCATCTTCTTTATCTTCTAAAACTGTTATTCTTTCATTTAATTCAAAATTTGTTACAAGTCTTAGTTCACCCTGATCACACCTAATTGTATCATTATTTTTATAATATTCAATTTCTGGAATTTTTCTTGCTATTCTTACCGACTGCCCTCTCATTCCGGAATAACTTGATGAAACCGCATTAAGAGAAATTACTTTACCTTCGTAAAAATAATAATTGCCAAGATTTGTGACTTTAAGATAAATAAATCCGCAATAAACTAAAAATAAAGAAAAGGTTATAGGATTGTTTAAAACAAATTTACGGAGTTTACTCCCCATGCAAAAACGCCTGTCTGTTTAACAAGGTTTCTTCATCTTCTACGTGATTATCGTCTGGCACACAACAATCAACAGGACACACAGCTGCACACTGAGGCTCATCATGAAAACCTTTACATTCTGTACATTTTCCAGGCACAATGTAATATACTTCATCCGAAATTGGTGTCTGGGCATCATCTGCATCAACTTCTGTTCCGTCTGGTAAAATTACTGTTCCTGAAAGGCTTGTTCCGTCTTTATATCTCCAGTCATCAGCTCCTTCATAAATTGCTGTATTAGGGCACTCTGGTTCGCAGGCCCCACAATTGATGCATTCGTCGGTTATAATTATTGCCATCTTATTCTTGGTTACGGGTTAAAAATTACAAGACTTTACAAAAAATGCCAAACATTTTATTCTGCTTTGCCTTATAACTTAATATAGCTTATTTTTGTGCAAAATTACAATCAAAACCTTTCATAAACAAATTACTTATGTTACAAAACGAAAAAAAACAATCTTTTATAGCACTTGGTCGGTTTTTGAGTCAGTTTTCAGAAGAAAAAAACACTCAAAATGAATCTGTTTTAGGTAATGAATTGTTTTTTGATGATTTCATAAAACTCATTGAGCTTTCGCAATCACATAACGGATGGTACACTCCTGAACAAGTATATTTTTCAATAAAATCATGGGCAGATGCTTTGACCGAAGAAAACATTGACAAATGGCTTTCAAAGTATGAAGCTGAATTTTCTCAAAACAATAGAAAAGAGAAAACTGTAGCCTTAATCTTGGCCGGAAATATTCCGCTGGTAGGCTTTCATGATTTTTTATGTGTACTAATTACCGGAAACAAAGCTTTAGTAAAAACGTCTTCAAACGATCAGCATTTGTTACCATTTTTAGCCAAATATTTAATTTATATTGATGAAAGTTTAAAAGATAAGATTGTTTTCACAGAAGGAAAATTAGAGAATTTTGACGCTGTAATTGCTACCGGAAGCAACAATACTGCACGTTATTTCGAGTATTATTTTAAAAATAAACCATCTATTATCCGTAAAAACAGAAATTCTGTTGCAGTACTGAACGGTCAGGAAACCAAAGAAGACCTGGAAGCTTTAGGCGAGGATATTTTTCGCTACTTTGGTTTGGGATGCCGCAATGTATCTAAACTTTTTGTCCCGAAAGATTATAAATTTGATGCTTTTTTTGAGGCCATTTTCAAATATCAGGATGTGATTCATTATGAAAAATACGCCAATAATTACGACTACAACAAAGCTGTTTTTTTAATGAGCAATTTCAAATTACTGGACAATGGATTTTTGACAATAAAAGAAGATTCCAGTTATGCTTCTCCTATTTCAAGCGTTTTTTATGAATTTTACGAAAACCTGGAAGATCTTGAAAATCGTCTTGAAGCAGAATCTGAGCAAATTCAATGTATTGTAAGCAACAATCTGATTAAAAACAGCATTTCTTTCGGAAAAACACAGACTCCGCAATTATGGGATTACGCAGACAATGTCGATACTATATCGTTTTTGTTAATAACATCGGATAAAAAATTATAATTATTGCGAATAATTTAACGGTTTTTCGGCTTGTATTCCCGAAATTTGCGTTTTTAAAATTTGGACTTTTAACTATACCATGAAAAAACACAACTACAGCGCAGGACCAAGTATTTTACCTCAGGAAGTTTTTGAAAAAGCATCAAAAGCAGTTTTAGATTTTAATAATTCAGGATTATCAATTCTTGAAATTTCACACCGAAGCAAAGATTTCGTTGCAGTTATGGACGAAGCCCGTGCATTGGCTTTAGATTTATTAGGCCTTACAGGCAAAGGATACCAGGCTTTGTTTTTGCAGGGAGGAGCAAGTACAGCATTTATAATGGCTCCTTACAACCTGATGAAAGAAAACGGAAAAGCAGCTTATTTAGATTCTGGAACATGGGCGACAGCAGCCATCAAAGAAGCTAAACTTTTTGGAGAAACGGTTATCGTAGGTTCTTCAAAAGACGACAATTATACATATGTTCCAAAAGGGTATGAAATCCCTGCTGATGCAGATTATTTTCACTGTACAAGCAACAATACTATTTTTGGAACCCAAATGAAAGAATTCCCTGCAACCAGCGTTCCGGTTGTATGCGACATGAGTTCTGATATTTTTTCACGCGAATTGGATTTCTCTAAATTTGACATAATTTATGCCGGAGCTCAAAAAAACATGGGTCCTGCAGGAACTACTTTAGTTGTAGTTAAAGAAGAAATCTTAGGCAAAAACGGAAGAACCATTCCGAGTATGCTGGATTACAGCAAACATATTAAAGCAGAAAGTATGTACAATACTCCATCTGTATTTGCTGTGTATGTTTCACTGTTAACATTACAATGGATTAAAGAAAAAGGCGGTATAGCTGCTGTAGAAAAATTAAACAACGCAAAAGCAGAACTGCTTTATAATGAAATTGACAGAAATCCATTATTTAAAGGTGCTGCAAATGTTGAAGACCGTTCTAACATGAACGTAACTTTCTTGTTGACAAATGCTGATCATACAGAAACATTTGACAAAATGTGGAAAGAAGCCGGAATTTCAGGATTGCCCGGACACCGTTCTGTTGGTGGATACAGAGCTTCAATTTACAATGCTATGCCAATCGAAAGTGTTCAGGTATTGGTAGATGTAATGAAAGCTTTGGAAAGCAACGTTTAATTTTCAGACAAACGTTAATTCAAGGACAAGAGCCCTAGCCCCGATAGCAGTGAAAATCCTTTTATGTTTTTCTTTAAAAAATAAAAGATTACTTCACTAAAATATTTATTTAAATCGGAGTTCAGTGAACTTCGTTTGTAATGTATAGCGGGAATAGCTTCTAATTAAAAAAGAAAAAATTATATATCAGGGTTAATTGTAATCTTAAACTGTTAACCAAATAAACACATAAACTAAAATGAAAGTATTAGCGAATGACGGAATTTCAAAAAGTGGAATTCTAGCTTTAGAAAAAGGTGGATTTGAAGTTATCACTACAAAAGTAGCTCAGGAACAAGTTGCTAACTTTATTAATGAAAACAATGTTGACGTGATTTTAGTTCGTAGTGCAACTAAAGTCCGCAAAGATATTATCGACGCCTGTCCAGGTATCAAAATCATCGGACGTGGTGGTGTTGGTATGGACAATATCGATGTTGATTATGCTAAAAGCAAAGGAATTCACGTAATCAACACTCCTGCTTCTTCATCAGAATCTGTTGCTGAATTAGTATTCGGACACTTACTTTCCGGTGTTCGTTTTTTACATGATTCAAACAGAAATATGCCTCTTGAAGGAGATTCAAACTTTGATGGTTTGAAGAAAGCATACGCTAACGGAACTGAGTTAAGAGGAAAAACATTAGGTATTGTTGGTATTGGCCGTATTGGTCAGGCAACTGCAAAAATGGCTCTTGGTTTAGGTATGAAAGTTATTGCTGCCGATGGATTTATTCCGTCTGTAGATGTAAAAGTTGAGTTTTTTGATGGTCAGTCTATTACGACAACTATTGTTCCTCAGTCTTTAGAGTCATTATTAAAAGAATCTGATTTCATCACTTTGCACGTTCCTGCTCAGGATGGTTATATCATTGGTGAGAAAGAATTTGAAATCATGAAAAATGGTGTTGGAATCGTAAACTGTGCACGTGGTGGTGTTATTGATGAAGTAGCACTTGTAAAAGCTTTAGATTCAGGAAAAGTGGCATTTGCAGGATTAGACGTTTTTGAAAACGAACCAAAACCTGAAATGGCAATTTTAATGCATTCTAAAATATCACTGACTCCTCATATTGGAGCTGCAACTGGAGAAGCTCAGGACAGAATTGGTACTGAATTGGCATCACAAATCATTACTTTATTGAGTTAATCATTATAACTAAATAATTTTGAGGGGATTTATTAACGCTGTTTAATAAATCCCTTTTTTTTTGTTTAAATTTGAGTCTAATCTAAACACTAAAAAACCATGCTAGATCAATTAACCCAGTTAGTACAGCAATTCGGAGGAGATGCTGTTGTAAAAAATAACGCCATTCCAAATGAACAGAATGAAGATGTAATGAACGAAACAGGCAATTCTATTTTTTCAGGACTTCAAAAAATTGTTTCAGAAGGCGGAGGAGAACAGTTAGCAGCCTTGTTTAACGGAAATTCAATTGACAGTTCAAATCCGGTAGTGCAACAGCTAAGTCAGCAATTATCCGGAAATCTTGGTGAAAAATTTGGGCTAAGCAGTGATACTTCTTCCAATGTTGCAGGAAATATGATTCCGCAGATTTTAAATTCTTTGGTTAAAAAAGCTAAAGACCCTAAAGACGGAAGTTTTCAAATTTCAGATATTATAAATGCGGTCACAGGAAACAGCAGTCAGGCTTCGGGAATTATGGATACAATCTCAAAATATGGAATGCAGTTTGGGTTAGATCAAAATGCAGATGGCAAGGTTGACGTAGCTGATGTTCTTGTTGTTACTAAAAGCAGTGGTGGAATAGCCGGATTCATAGGCAAATTATTCAGACGTAAATAATATTTTTTTTCAAAATACTCAGGAGCTGTTTATCGAAATGTAGGCAGCTTTTTTTTATTAATATTAATTACAACAGTGTCCTTATACAATGTTAAATAATAAACAGCATCATCCCTTTTTCCGTAAATTTAAAACTCAAATTTAAGCCATGAAAAATTTCGTTTACATATTAGGGATTTTATTTACCATTATTGCATGTTCGACATCATCTAATAAGTCAATAGCAACAACTGATGCTCAAGTAAAAACATCTCTAAACGATACGGTCCGTATCGCCAATGATTCTCTAGAATATGAAGTTATCATTATAGATAATGGCTTTAGTTTCTGGCTGGCATCCACCGCATTACCCCGAAATTATTATTCATTAACCTATCTGGAAAATAAAAATCAGATTTATGTAACTGAATGGAACAACCGTGTTTTACAGCCTCAGCGATATAACCCAAATTTATACGAAATGGCAATAGACTATCAGCCCCACATTAGATACGGCTATGAAGTAAACTATCTGATCTACAATTATATGATTTATTTTCAAAATACTTACAAACAAAGGCTGGGAGGTTACGTTCCTTCCAGATAATGTTACTATATTTGTAATCATTCCAAACAAAAATGAATCGATTAAAGCAGCGCTGGGGAGTAACCTCTAACTTTCAACTTATCATCATATTCATTGTTTTTGCCATCACCGGATCGGCATCAGCATGGCTGTCCAGACCTTTTTGTGAATGGCTTAATATTACCAAAGAAGATTTTGGCGGATGGTTTACCCTTATCCGACTAATAATTATCTTTCCTATTTATCAGGTGCTTCTTGTTGCAATAGGAACACTATTTGGGCAATTCCGTTTTTTCTGGAACTTCGAAAAGAAAATGCTTAAAGGCATGGGATTTGGTTTTTTATTTAAAGACTGATTTTCTTTTCAGACCGACAGGATATTTTTTCGATGTAATAAAATTCTGTATTTCAATACAGAACGGTCTATTTTTTTGCATGTAAGCCATGTATTTTTTACTATTTCCAATGAACACCAGCAATATCAATAATTATTTAAGATTTAATATGCGCAATATAAAAAATTAATTAAGTTACCTTATTAAAACCTCAACCAGAACAGGATGGAACAGGACAGTTTTATTTTTGATATTTTAAAACTTTACGTTTAAGATAAATTCTTTACTAACAAAACCAACCAAACCACATGTTCAACAATACCTTAAAATTATCGTTTGTAATGGCGGCAATTTGCCTTACAATGTCAACGACAAAGATTTTTGCTCAAAATCCGGTAGTGAAAATTGATTTTGATCATACTGGAAGACCAACTGCAGAAGTTACAGATCCTGATTACTCAAGATGGGCATTTACATCTGCTACGCCAGCTCTCAACACTGAAAGTTTTACAGAAAAAGGCATAACATTCACTGCAACCAGAGTTGGAGACAAAGGAGATGCATTAGGAACTAATTACTATAAAGTTGGTGTTCAATCTCCAAATTATGCAAGATTAGTTGGTGACGGACTTACAGTGAAAGGAACAACTGCAAAAGACGGAGGACAAATAGAACTTCGTATTAGCGGATTAGCTACAGGAAAACATACATTGCTCGTTTTTTTAAATGTAGTTGATAGTGAAACCAACACTTATAGCCCTATCGATATTTCTACTGATGGAAATTTAGTGATGGACAACGTAATACCAACCATAAGAGCATTAACTCCATACACTGCAAAATCTGTCTATTTAAATTTACAAGCCACAGTAGGACAAGATGTTGTAATTCTTTTTGCTGCTGATATAAATACCAATGACACCTATAAAAATGTCATGATAAACGGAATTGAATTAAATACTCCTGATATCAACATTCAAGCGACTAATCCTAAACCATTACATAATGATGAACATGTAGAATTAAATTCTGGAACGAAATTATTACAATGGAATACTGCCAAAGAAGCGATTTCCCATAATATTTATTTTGGTACTACATTAGCAGCTGTTGAAGCAGCTAACACATCCTCACCTGAATATAAAGGCAACCAGCCGAAAGCAAATACTTCTTATCAATTAAAGGGATTATACACAGGAGAGACCTACTATTGGAGAGTAGACGAGGTTTTAGCAAACAATGAAATTGTAAAAGGAAATATATGGTTTTTCCGTCCTGCACAGCTTGCATTTCCAGATGCAGAAGGATATGGCCGTTTTGCCCGTGGCGGAAGAGGCGGAAAAGTAGTAGCCGTGACCAATCTAAATGACAGCGGTCCGGGAAGTTTACGTGAAGCTGTTACAAACGATATTGGTCCAAGAACTATTGTTTTTAATACATCGGGAATCATTCAACTTGAATCTCGTTTGGTATCAAATCAGCCTTATGTAACAATTGCTGGTCAAACTGCTCCCGGAAAAGGAATTTGTATTCGTAAAGCTCCATTTGGTATAACAGGAAATGATGCTGTAGTTCAAAATATAAGAGTTAGATTAGGTGGAGGAGCGACTTTTGATGGGATGGGTTTAACTGGTGCCAATTACAGTATTATTGATCATTGTTCTATTAGCTGGACTATCGACGAAGCTTTTAGTTCCCGTTCTGGAAAGAATATCACATTGCAAAAAACCCTTATATCTGAAGCATTGAATGCGGCCGGACATCAAAATTACCCCGCCGGAACCGAGCACGGTTATGCTGCTACAATTGGTGGTGATATTGGAAGTTTTCACCATAACCTTTTAGCACATTGCTATGGACGTAACTGGAGTTTAGGTGGAGGTTTAGAAGGAGCTGCCTACGGTGGCAGAATGGATATAACCAACAATGTAGTTTACAATTGGGGAAGCAGAACAACTGATGGCGGTACAAAAGAAGTTAATTTTGTGAATAATTATTATAAGCCGGGTGCCGGTTCCAAAATATTTGTTGCCTTTTCTGCAGATAACGAAAATGTAGGTACAGGAATGCAGCGCTGTTATTTTAACGGAAATGTAATGCCGGGCTATTTTGACGAAAGCAATCAGACTGTCGGAAGAAGATCTACTTATAAAAATGGCGCTACTAATACTTACGATAATTTTGTCAATGCACCATTTTTCCCTTCGTATGTAACCACACAATCTGCGAAAACCGCCTATAAAATTGTACTATCTGATGTTGGGTGTATCCAGCCTGAATTTGATCAACACGATCAAAGGATGATTACAGAAACATTAAACGGAACTTATACTTACAGAGGAAGTGTTACCAATAAACCAGGATTTCCTGATAACGAATCTGATGTCGGTGGATACGAAACATATCCTGAAATTGTCAGAGACGCAAACTGGGATACGGATCAGGACGGATTGCCTAACTGGTGGGAAACAATTATTGGAACCAATCTAAATTCGGGTATCGGAGATTTTTCAGATTCAAATGCTGATACAGACTTAGACGGATACACCAATTTAGATTTATATCTACAATGGATGTCCCTGCCTCATTATGATTCTCCAACCGGAAATAAAGTGGATATTGATATTCAGAAGCTATCAAGAGGATTTACAAGCGTTGTAAATTATTCACTTTCAAATGTTGTAAACGGTAATGCAACGCTTAATGGCAATATTGTAGCTTTTACACCAAATACAACAGGTTTATGTTCTTTCGATTTTACGGTTACAGATAATGAAGGAGCAAGTATGACCCGCAAAGTCAATATCGTTAGTGGCTACAGTTCTACTTTATCAGTAGAAAAACCAATCAAAGAAAACACATCTTTTAATGTTTGGCCTGTGCCTAATAACGGTTCATTTACTGTGCTGATGGAAAATAACGGAAGCAATGCAGAACTTAAAATCTTTGATATTTTAGGAAAAGAAGTGATGAAAAGAAAAATCAACGGAAAAATACCAGAAAACATCAATTTAAAATCAAAAGGAGTGTTCATCCTAAAAGTTTCTGATCCTGAAACAAAAGCAATTTTACATAGCAAAAAAATTATAGTACAATAAGTTTAAGTTTAGTTTTTTTAGTTTGAAAATGGCAGCCTGAGAAGCTGCCATTTTTATCGTAATTCTTTTTGTTTCTGAAAAAAGTAAGTGTAAATCCACGTAATGGTAAAGGACGGAATAACATCTGTAAATGGAATTATCTCTTCTACAAAAGTCAAAATACCAGCCACACGCCCTACCCTTCCCTTGTACATTCTTGCCATAATAAAGCCTGCAATTGGTGCCCAAATCACATCTGAAAACTCTCCAATAAGAGGAATCGAAAAAGAAATCATCCCAATTCCGTCCAAAAGCAAACCAATTAATAATTTTTGTATTCTGTTATCTTCAATAACTTTCAGGTCCTGCATGATATGATAATTTAAGTTACATTCAAAATTAAAAATAATGCATTGGAATACCTTATTTCTTAAGATGAATTAATTCCTAAATTCCCATCCCAGCAAACTCAACGATAAAATTTAGACTCATAAAATTCTGTTATACCATTTTAATATCGGCAGAATCTTTGTTTCTTTGTAAAAAACAGTTTCCAGATGATACACGCAAAAAACATACATAAATTCTATGATAAGCTTGAAGTTTTAAAAGGAGTTGATTTGCATATTCAAAAAGGGGAAATTGTTTCAATTGTTGGTGCATCCGGTGCCGGAAAGACAACTTTACTGCACATTTTAGGAACTTTAGACCAACCTGAAAAATCAAAACCAGAAACTTCTTTAACAATTAACGGTGAAAATATTTTAGGTCTGAATGACAAAGCTTTATCAAAATTTAGAAACCTGAATTTAGGATTTATTTTCCAGTTCCACCAGCTGTTACCTGAGTTTACTGCTCTTGAAAATGTTTGCATTCCTGCATATATTGCTGGCAAAAAGCCTTCTGAGACAGAAACAGAGGCTAAAAAACTGCTGGATTATCTGGGCTTGTCTCACAGGATTAATCATAAACCAGGCGAACTTTCCGGCGGAGAACAACAGCGCGTAGCAGTAGCAAGAGCATTAATCAATAAACCAGATGTGATTTTTGCAGATGAGCCTTCAGGGAATCTTGACACCCAATCTGCCGAAAATTTACATCAATTGTTTTTTCAGCTTCGGAATGAATTTGGACAAACTTTTGTAATTGTAACTCATAACGAAGAACTTGCAAATATGGCTGATAGAAAATTAGTGATGTCTGACGGGCAAATTATATCTTAAGATGTTTTTGATTTTTCTAAGTTGGATTTACATTCTTTTCACCACAATAAATTTTGGTTTTATCTTTGACAAAATTATCGGTATAAAAAATAATAATTTTGTCGTAACTTCAATATTAGGTCTTTTTTTTACCACAATTTTAGCCAGTTTCTGGGCAATTTTCGGAAGAATAAACATTGAATTTCACCTTGTTTTATTGTTCTTCAACATACTGTTGGTACTTAAATACAAGTTCACAATTTTAAAAATTCACAAACAATTTTTACTTGATTTTAAAAAACTAGAAAAAGTTTTAAAATTAATTCTGATCTTAATTACTCTTTTAATTATAGCACAATGTAGTACTGCTCCTTTTGTAATTGACAACGAATCTTATTACATTCAGACCATAAAATGGCTTAACGAATATGGTTTTGTAAAAGGAATTGCAAATTTGCATATTTACCTGGGTCAAACAAGTGGCTGGCATATTACACAGAGTATTTTTAATTTTTCGTTTTTATATAAAAACTTCAATGATTTAAGTGGTTTTTGTTTGTTTTTAGGCAGCATTTTTTCTGTTCAAAAACTAAATGAATATTACCGGAACAATAATACAAGCCATCTAATTACAGGTTTATTTCCCATCTTTACTGTTTTTCTGTTCCAATTTATAAGTGCGCCATCTCCTGATATTCCGGTTTATGTTTTTTCATTTATACTTTTTTTCTATTTTCTGGAAAACTTCAAAAAGGTAACTCCGGAAATATTTAATCTGACTGTAATTTTAACGCTGTTTTTAGTTTATATTAAAAATACAACATTAGCTTTAGCCATAATCCCAATCATTTTATTTGCGATTCATTTTAAGTTCTTATCAAAAAATCTTTTTAAGCCATTTTTAATTACAGGCTTAGTTTTCTTCATTTTCGTAATAAAAAATATGATTATTTGTGGCTCTCCTTTATTTCCTTCAAAAATTTTCTACACCCTTAAAACAGATTATGCCATACCTCCCGATATTGAAAGCTTTTATTACAACTTAATTAAATCTTACGGATATTTTACAGATATAAATGAATACAACTCAAGGTCTGCTTTGGATTTGTTTATAAAATGGTTATTACTTCCTAAATTAAACGGTATTTTCAATAAAACAGTTATTATTTTAATAGCAGTGGTGCCTCTGTTTATTTACAAAAATCAAAATAAAAAAAGTCTCTGGATTCTTTATCTGATAATGGTTTTCCAGCTGCTTTTGTTTCTTTTAACATCTCCTCAATACCGGTTTTTTATGAACTTTGTGATGTTCTTTTCAATATTTTGCTTAGTAAGTATTGTCAGAAAGAGAAAGACAATTGAGATGTTCTTATTCCTATCATTGCTTCCTGCAATAATTATTCTGTTTATGCCTTTAAGCGTAAGCTCTTTTTCAAATCACAATTATATGAGCAAAACAAGTAGCTTTAAGTTTGAAAATTTAGTTTTTCCACATAAAAACACAAAAAGCAATGCTGCATTTGTTACTTTTAGATTAGGCAATTTCAACTATAATTCACCTGTTAACAATGATTTTTTCTGGGCAAACGGTGATGGCAATCTTCCAAGTGTCAATAAAGAACAAATTGATTATTTTGAAAAATACTTTGGAACCATTCCTCAAATGCGTACGAACGATTTAAAAGATGGGTTTTACCCAAAAAAAGTACAAAACGATGAATAAAACTGAGCTAAAGGAATTTCTTGACGAAAAAGTCAATCAATACAACAACTTCGATTTTATTGAAAGCGACCCGGTGCAAATTCCGCATTTATTTTCGCAGAAAGAGGACATTGAAATTGCCGGTTTTTTAAGTGCCAGCATTGCATGGGGGAACCGTAAAATGATTATTAAAAATTCGCATCAAATGATGGATTTGATGGGAAACACTCCTTACGATTTTGTTATGTCGCATTCTGATTCGGATCTGGAACGATTAGAAAATTTTGTACACCGAACCTTTAACGGAAAAGATTTTGCAGGTTTCATTAAAGGATTACAGCATATTTACAAAAATCATAATGGATTAGAAGCAGTTTTTGCCAAACATCAGGAAAAAGACAGCCTGCAAAAAAGCATTCATGAATTTAAAAAGTTATTTTTCGAAATTGAACATTTGTCCCGTACGCAGAAACATATTTCAGATCCGCTAAATAATTCTGCTGCAAAACGCATCAACATGTACCTGAGATGGATGGTACGCCAGGATACAAAAGGAGTCGATCTGGGTATTTGGAAAAACATTTCACCAGCTGCCCTGTCCTGCCCTCTTGACGTTCATTCCGGAAATGTAGCACGAAAGTTAGGACTACTTTCACGTAAGCAAAATGATGCAAAAGCACTTGCCGAATTAGATTTAAAACTTCGCGAATTAGACCCTAATGACCCTGTGAAATACGACTTCGCCCTCTTTGGATTAGGAGTTTTTGAAGGATTCTGAAAAATTTTCTTCACAAAGTTCAACCTTTTAAAATTTAAAACCTTCAGGATTTCATCCATTTAATTCGGATCCCAGTCCCAAAAAGAGCTTTTTCTTTATTTTTTACTTTTAAAATATTAGTTATCTTTATGTAAAGTCAAATAAAGAAAGAATAGATTATTTGTTAATTTTTACAATAACATCAAACGCCTTTTTGTTAAATGGAAGTATTCATTCATTACTTTATACGAATCGTATTGCCCATACTAATCATAGGGTGTGTTTTATTAATTGTTGTTTTAATTATCAACAGATACATTTACGATTCATTTAGCCCAAGATTTGATGCAACAAAAAATGAAATCGATATCTTTCTGACTAATCTGATTTTTTCTCCTTTTGACGAAACACATCACAAAACTGAAATAGAGCAATTTAAAAAAGCAATTCCTTTTGAAAAAAACTGGTGCAAAAAATTATTACTCAACGAGATTATTTTTTTGAAACAGAACTTAAAAGGAGAGGTTACTAATAAATTTCATTATATCTACGAACAGTTTGATCTATTCAGATATACTCAAAAACTTTTAAAAAGCCGTCGTTTTTATTTAAAATGCCTGGGTTTATTTCAACTTGAAACATTAGATTATAAAAAAGGCAAGCACTACATCACTCCTTTGTTAACCCACAAAAACAGGGATATAAAATCCAGGGCTTTTTTGGCATTAATTTCATTGAGCCCCAATAAGCTGGAATCACTGATTGATTTTTCTCATGAGATTACAATTGCAGAAGAGATCAATATCATGGATATTCTACACCATAAAAAAACAAAAATGCCGGCAAATTTGAAAGACTGGATTGTGTCTGAGAATGCAACTATTGTAAAACTGGGCATTAAACTGATGATATTTTACAACTATACTAATGAAAATAAAAAGATAACAGAATTACTGAAACACAATGATAAAGCAGTTCGTCATGAAGTGATTTTGGCTATTAATTCCTTATTTATTATCGAAGCGGAAACCGAATTAATACAACACTTCAGCCATGAAGATACCGAAAATAAACTGGAAATTTTTAATACACTCTCCAAAATAGGAACAGCAGAATCAGAAAATTTTATCGCACAATTATTAGAAACCAAAACAGATGAAGGCATCAAACTGGATGCTGTTTATTGTCTTTACAAAATAAACCGTAATTATTTTGATAGTCATTTTTTAGATAATGAAGATGTGCAAAAAATGGTTGAACATGTTAAAGCCATCAAGAAATGATAGACGATATCTTATCCTTCTATACGAATTTCATAGGTGCATTTTCAATCACTTATATCATCTTCTATTGCGTATTGGCAGGTTTGTCCTATTATGCAATCAAGAAAAGCCTTAATACCAAACACTTCATCCCTGACAATGTTATCATAAAATCGAATTATATTCCCGGGGTTTCCATTGTGGCACCTGCATTCAACGAAGGAGCAACAGTAGTAAATAATGTCAAATCCCTTTTATCATTAAATTATCCCAAATTTGAAATAGTATTAGTCAATGATGGGAGTTCTGATGGTACTTTAGAAAAATTAATCAGAGAATTTGATCTCGTAAAAGTCGATTTCTATTATCAGGAACAAATTAAAACTCATATTGTCCGAGGACACTATAAATCTACGAATCCGCTTTATCATAAACTTTTGGTAGTTGATAAAGAAAATGCAAAAAGCAAAGCTGATGCCGTTAATGTTGGAATAAATTCTACACAATATCCATTATTTATCTGCACAGATGTCGATTGCATTCTAAAAAGTGATACGATTATAAAATTAGCCAAACCGTTTATAGAGTCAAAAAAAAGAGTCATTGCAACCGGAGCAGGTATCAGGATATCCAATTCCTGCCAGGTAAAAAATGGTTTTTTGGTTAAAGTTCATTTTCCAAAAGGCTGGCTGCCCCGATTTCAGGAACTCGAATATGTCAGGGCATTTCTATTCGGCAGAATGGCGTGGAGCAAAGTAAACGGATTACTACTGGTTTCCGGCGCTCTTGGAATGTTTGACAAAGAAATTGCAATCGGAGCCGGAGGATATTTTCATAAATCATTAGGTGAAGACATGGAACTGGTAACCCGAATGAGAAAATATATGTATGATAACAAATTGCCTTTTTCCATACAATACATCCCGGAATCACTTTGCTGGACGGAGGTTCCTGCTACAAAAGAAGTCTTTATACGCCAGCGTGTGCGATGGTCAAGAGGATTAGTCGAGACATTGTTTTTACATAAAAACATGTTTTTTAATCCAAAATATCAGAGAACAGCCTTTCTAATATTTCCTTATTTTCTCTTTTTCGAATTTTTAATTCCCATTCTTGAAGTAATCGGAGCTGTGGTATTAATTCTTTGCTTCGTTTTTTTTCATGAAGATTATGTTAATTTCCTTTATCTGACATTAACTGTTTATTTCTTTTATATCATCGTAACTTTTATATCCATTCTGCTGGATGATGTTATTTATAAAAATTACGCAAATGCCAAAGAGATTATTATTTTGGTATTAATGGCCATCATTGAGCCTTTTTTCTACCACCCTGTTTGTGTTTATGCTTCATTAAAAGGCTATTATAATTTTTTTAGCCTAAAAGAACAAAGCTGGGGAAATATGCAGCGGCAGGGTTTTGAGAAACCAGTAACAATCAAAGAAAAAGAGAACTTTATACAATATAAAATAAAACAAATGCACACTCACCATTCAAAATATTTATATCTCACCACTTCTTTAGTACTAATTTTTTGGCTATCCAGTTTTTCTGAAACGTATTTAAAAATAGCCAACGGTATTACAATTCCAAGTATGGGTATGGAGGTTGGGTATAAATTACTGAATGATTTAGTATGTGCCATAGCATTGAGCTTTGTGTTTTTGCCTTTGTTTATAGTCATTGGATATATAAATAAAACGTTTGCCATACGATTTATGACCGTACTTTTTACCCTTGTCGGACTCATACAGTTTGCATTGGTAAAATATAGTTCTACAACACTTATTAACCTTGGAGCCGACTTGCTGGGGTATTCTTTTTCAGACGTGTACACAACTGTCACGGCATCTGAATCGCTTTCCTTCATGTTCTTTTTGCCTTTCTTTATAATTCCGCTTTTATTTTTGGGAATTTATTTTGCTTTTATAAAATTCGGTAAGGGAAAGATAATTTTAGCAACAACATTTGTATTATTTATTATTGCCGGAGGTATGAAATTATTTGTTTCGGGCCTGTCGGACTCAAAGTACGAAAACAAACTCGCGTTTTTGACCAAAGATATTATTCGCTTTGAACAAGATAAAAAAATAGCCGCAAGTGTTCAGAACATCAAATTCAAGTCGGAATATCCGATATTAAAAGCTTTTAAATCTACCCCCGACGTTTTGTCTCCTTATTTTAATATCACTAATGAAAAACCTAACATTGTTGTTATCGTGGTTGAAGGTTTAGGAGCCGAATTTGTAGGTAAAAATGAATACGCTGGATTTATGCCTTATCTGGATTCGATGGTTCCCAAATCATTGTATTGGGAGAATTTTTTGAGTAACGGCGGAAGGACTTTTGCCGTACTCTCTTCACTATTGGGTTCCTTAACGTATGGTGAAAAAGGTTTTTTGGAATTAAATCCTTCTCCGAGGCATCTTTCACTCATAAATGTGTTAAAAGCTAATGGATACACTTCCTCTTTCTATTCTGGTGATAACGCTAACTTTGACAGGAAAATCAATTTTCTGGATCAAAACGGCATTGATAATATAATAGACAAAAATAATTATGGTCCCGAATATAAGCAGACGAAGGCCAATTCAGGAGGCTTTTCCTGGGGATATCCTGATGCTGAAATTTTCAGGAAAGCACTTATTGAAACTAACAAAATGAAATTTTCCCGACTGGACATCATACAAACCCTTACCAATCACGAGCCTTTTGAATTTCCGGAAAAAAATGCATATTTGAAAAAAATTGACGGAATTATTGATTCCCATCAAAATCTAAAATCGCAAAAAGAAAATATTAGCTCTTATAAAGATATTTTTGCCTGCCTGAATTACTCCGACAATTCAATTAAAAATTACATGGAAGCTTACGCAAAAAGACCTGATTATAAAAATACTATTTTCATAATTACAGGTGACCACCGTTTGATTCCTATTGCCCAAAAAGACAAATTATGCCGCTTTCATGTACCTTTGTATATTTTTAGTCCGATGCTGAAAAAAACGGAATCGTTTAAGTCGGTTTCTTCACATTGGGATGTGACGCCAAGTTTGGTTTCCTTTTTGTTTAATAATTATAAATTCAACAGACTGGATCAGACCGCCTGGATGGGCAAAGGACTTGACACTGCAAAAGAATTCAGGAACACTCAGGGTATTCCTTTGACACGCAACAAAGGAACAATTGATGATTATGTGTATAAAGAATATTTGTATTCAGGTGGAGAATTGTACAAAATAAAAGACAATTTTGATGTAGAAAAAATCAGTGACGATGTTGTTTTGGAAAAGATTATCAGCGAATTTAATGCTTTTAAACAGCTTAATGCGTATTTGACACAGAAAGATAAAATTATTCCTAAATCATTGGATTTACACAAAGAGCAGGGATTTCATTTTACTAAAGAGGAGCAAATTGAGATTGACAAATTAACAAAAGGATTAAATCCCGAACAAATTTTTTTCAAAGCAAGGGAGCTGGCATTCAATAAAAAACACAAAAAAGCGATTTTGCTTTGCGATTATCTATTAAATGAATTGCCCAATTATTCAGATGCACGTACGTTAAAAGGCAGAATACTGGGTTGGGACGGCGAGTATAAAAAAGCAGAACATGAGTTACTGATTGTCATCAAAAGGATGCCTCTGTATGATGATGCTTATTTGGCGCTGATGGATATGTACTGGTGGTCTGATCAGAATAAAAAAGCTATAGAAACGGGTAAATTAGCACTTTCAAACGGTGTAAAAGACCCGGAAATAAAAATAAAGATCGAAAGATCTCAAAAAAAAATAAACAATTCAAATACAAAAAAGTAATGGGTACTCTTATAAAAAATGGACATAGGGATTTTCAGATCTGTATTTTTCTCATTATAACTTTATTTTCTGCGTCATTTCAGATGACCGGACAAGAAAAAATGTATAGTGGCGACCCTGACGTTTCATTTGCAAAGGCCCGTGATATGGCTTTTAATAATAACAGAAAGCAGGCTCAGGATACTTTATTGCACATCCTGACTAAATATCCTAATTATCATGATGTTCGTGAATTTTTAGCCTCGACTTATGCCTGGGATGGAGATTATAAAAAAGCCAGAACCGAATTTCAAAAAGTTTTAACAAAAGACCAGCACAGACAAACCACATGGGTAGCAGCCATTAAAAATGAAATGTGGGCCGACTTTCCTTTTCTGGCTTTGAAATTATGCAAGAAAGCATTGAAAAAATTCCCAAATGATCCCGAAATATTAGATTTACAGAAACGTGCCCAGGAAAGCACTATGATACCAACTGCTACTGCCGGTGCGGTACAAACAATATCCAGCGATATCCCGAATGATTCTATATCCAAAGAAACTGAATCGGAATTGAGAAAAAAAGTACTAAATAATACGATTGGTGTCACTTCTGAAGTGAATATTTATTCTGATGTCTTTGATCCTATGTTTTACAATGCTGTAAAATATGCGCGTCAAACCAAATACGGCAGCATCATAGGCAGAGTTAACATCGATAGGAGACTTGGTGAGTACGGGACTCAGTACGAAGTCGATTTATACCCAAAAATTGCCAAAGGAACTTATGCGTATCTGAACTTTGGTGTATCAGGTTCTTCTTTATTCCCTGATTACAGATACGGTGCAGAAATTTTTAAATCGCTGCCCAGAAGTTTTGAAATTTCGGCGGGGCTCAGAGGTTTGCAATACGATACCACCACCATGATCTATACGGGTTCTGTAACCTGGTATAACGGAAATAATTACTGGTCTTTCCGCCCTTATTTTACTCCGGGTGACAATGGTTTGAGTTCCTCGGGTACTTTAACCTACCGAAAATACAGGAGCGACGCTGATAATTATTTTGGCGTTAATATTGGGGCAGGAATTTCGCCTGAACTTAATCAGAATTACTTTTTTGAAAATGATGACCGGATTGTAAATCTGCAATCTCAAAAACTGAATGTGGCGTATTATTTTTCTACCCATAATAAAAAAAATGCCTGGGGCGCACAACTCGGAATTATCCATCAGGAAATTCCTTTTGACCAGGGAAATTATTTCTGGATTTCAACCCTTGCACTGTCCTGGGAAATTCGCTTTAGGTAATTGGAATTTGAAAAATTAAAAGAGAATCATTTATATCTAAACTGTGTGAAGTCAATTTTGTAATAAGAAAAAGAAATAATAGAAATCAGGGGCTCATTCGAAGTTTTCAATATCAATCCTAAAAAATGCAAATCAAACAGCGCACTATTTTATATATTGTTGTTTTCTTGTCTTTTCTAAACTGCAAAATTATGGCTCAAAACTCCTTACATTTAGCAAATACGAAAGAACAGGAAGTGATTATTATTTCTTCTGATGAAAATGCTCAAAAAGCATCCGTTCTTTTAAAAACCTACTTAGATCAGGCTTTCGAGAATCCATTTTTAATTCAAAATGATAAATCAGAAAACGCTGAGAATTCAAAAATTATTCTTGAAATTAATAAAGCAATTGTCAGTAAAAACGATTCGTTTATAATCAAAAGTGATGAAAAAAACATTTATCTAATTGGTTCAAATGAAAAGACCTTGCGTTATGCCATTTATACTTTACTCGAAACATGGGGCTTTAGAAAATACACTGCAAAAGACAGTTTTATTCCGAAGCTGACAGAAGTAACTTTTCTAAAAAACTTCAATAAAACCTACAAACCTTCTTTTGAATATCGGGCATTATTTTATCCGGATTGTTACGATGAAAATTTTAGGGAATGGCACAAACTGGATTGGCATCCCGATGATTTTGGCATTTGGGGACATTCATTTTATAAATTATTAAGCGCCAAAGCATATTTTAAAACAAACCCTGACTTTTTTGCCCTATACCAAGGCAAGAGAAATGCCGAATCATTATGTATGACCAATGATACTGTCGTAAAAATTATCTCAAAAAAAATGGCTGACCTTATAAGTCAAAATCCTAATGCCCGTTTCTTTTCAATAAGTCAAAATGACGATGTGGTTTATTGTGAATGCGATAAATGTAAAGCTTTAAATGAAAAACATGGAGGACCACAAGGATCATTATATTATTTCCTAAATAAAATTGCAACACAATTCCCAAAAACTAAAATCACAACTTTAGCCTATCTTCATACCTGTCACGCTCCCAAAAACATAAAAATCAAACCTAATATTTATACGATTTTCTGTCCAATAGAAATGAATCGCGGCAAAGCTATCGGAGAAACATCAGACAATAAAGACTTTTTGAATATCCTAAACAAATGGACTACTACTACAGAACATTTTTATTTATGGGACTATACGGTTGAGTTTACTAATTATCTTTCTCCTTTTCCAAACTTTCATACTTTTTCGAAAAACTATCAATTGTACAAACAAAATAAGGTTAAAGGAGTATTTGTACAGGGTTATGCTGATATTGCCGGAGATTTATACGAATTGCGCCAGTATCTTTTAGCAAAAATAATTTGGGACACCAATACTGATGTTGAAGCCGTGACGAATGATTTCCTAAATGGCTTTTACGGAAATGCTGCCCCTTTTGTAAAAAAATATATTGAACTCCTTATTCAAAATCAGGAAAAAAGTGACCGCTATCTTGATATTTATACCAGCCCAATAGAAAGTAGAAACACATTTCTCTCCCCTGAAGCAATGAATCAATACGATCAGTTGATAAGTCAGGCAGAAATGATTTCCAAAAACGATCCTGTAATCGCAAGACGTATTTTAAAACTTCGATTAGCATTAGAATACGTTTATTTCGAACAGGCAAAATTCTACGGAAAAGAAGCTCACGGTATGTTTCAAAAAAACGGTGCTTCATTTTCCGTGAAAGATCATTTGGAGAAGAGGGTTTCGAATTTTGTACAAAATTGTACTGACTTCGGAATTTACGAACTTAGTGAAGATGGTTTAAGCCCAGAAGAATATGGTACTCAATGGAACTTCATTGCTCAGAACAATGTTGTCGATCATTTAGGCGAAAGCCTGAAATATGAATTTGCAACAAAGCCCGAACCGGAATTCAATCTAAAGAAAGAAAATGGACTGCAGGACGGTATAAAAGGCTATAAGGATTTTAATCTGAACTGGACAGGCTGGTATGGCCAAAATGCAGAAATAATCATTTCGGTCAATAATACAGATTGTACCTCATTAGAATTTCAATGTCTGGAAGATCAGCGCCACTGGATTTTTCTACCCTCAAAAATTATCATAAAAGGATTCAAAAATCAGAAATGGAAAACTTTAAAGGAAGAAAAAGAACCATATTTAACTGAAAATTATGACTTTACTATAAAAAAATACAATTTTAGCAACATTAGTTTCCGTAATTTTGATAAAATCAAAGTCATTTTAGTACCAGAAAAAAAATTGCCTGCGTGGCGGGAAAGAAAAAATAAAAAGCCCATGCTGATGCTAGATGAAATAATACTCAAATAGACGTAAAAATTAGCCCCATGCCAAAAAGGATATTTATTATTGAAGATGATAACATGACCATACAGATATTAAAATATATATTCTCTAAAGAAGGGTATGAAATCGTAATTTCCAGAGACGGCTTAGATGCTATCGAAAGAATCCCGGAAGAAAAACCTGATTTGGTTATGACAGATATCCTGATGCCTATGAAATCAGGACTTGAAGTGATAAAATTCATTAAAGACAACTTTTCTGAAACACCTGTAATTGCTTTGTCTTCTCTGGGTGAAGAAGAAGCTACGGTTTTGGATGCTTTTAAATTAGGCGTTGATGATTTCATCGCAAAACCTTTTAGCCCTAACGAATTATTATTGCGTGTAAAGAGATATTTAAAATAGTATTTCATTACAAATGACATATTTGAATAACGATGTTTTTCGTATTTCTCTCTTACCAAGTGGATTTAATGCTATCTTTGCAAAAAATTAATGCAAATGAGTACTTTCGAAAAATTCAATCTCCCAAAATCATTACAAAAAGCCGTTGACGAATTAGGGTTTGTAACACCTACTCCTATTCAGGAAAAATCTTTTTCTGTAATTATGTCAGGCCGTGATATGATGGGAATTGCACAAACCGGAACCGGTAAAACATTTGCCTATTTACTTCCTCTTTTAAAATTATATAAATTCACTAATACCAATACGCCAAAAATCGTAATTCTGGTTCCAACCCGTGAATTAGTGGTACAGGTTGTTGAAGAAGTAGAGAAATTAACCACTTATATGTCGGTTAAAACTCTTGGGATTTACGGAGGTGTAAACATCAATACACAAAAAAAAGCAGTTTACGAAGGCGTTGACATTTTAGTAGGAACTCCGGGTCGTACGATGGATTTAGCGCTTGACGCTGTTGTTCGTTTTGATGAAACCCAAAAACTGGTTATTGACGAATTTGACGAAATGCTGAATTTAGGTTTCAGACCACAGCTGACTTCACTTTTGGCCATGATGAAAACCAAACGTCAGAATATTTTGTTTTCTGCAACGATGACAGATGAAGTTGATGATATCTTAAATGATTATTTTGATTTCCCTGAAGAAGTTACCCTCGCAGCTTCCGGAACACCGCTTGAAAAAATTACTCAGATTACTTATAACGTTCCGAATTTCAATACCAAAGTAAATCTTTTGAAACATTTGCTCGAAAACGACGAAAGCATGAGCCGTATTTTAGTTTTCGTAAACAACAAAAAGATTTCTGACATGCTTTTCAATCGTATTGATGAGCTTTTTGAAGGACAATTTGGTGTAATTCACTCCAACAAATCTCAAAATTACCGTTTGAGTACCATGGCTGAATTTCAGGAAGGAAATCTTCGCGGATTAATTACAACTGATATTATGGCGAGAGGTCTGGATATTTCTGATATCACTCACGTAATCAACTTTGAACTTCCGGAAGAACCTGAATTATACATGCACCGGATTGGTCGTACTGGTCGTGCAGACGCTACAGGAACGGCAATTAGTTTTGTTTCTCCAAGAGAAGAAGAATTTAAAATCGAAACTGAACTTTTAATGGATCAGGAACTTGAAATCACTGATTTCCCTGAAGAAGTTGAAATTTCAGCCAAGCTGATCGAACCTGAAAAAGACAAACAGCCGATTAAGTTTTTGATGAAAAAAGTAAAACTTGAGGGTGACGGTGCTTTTCACGAAAAATCTAAAAAGAACCAAAAAGTCAATTTGGGCGGACCTTCAAAAACAAAAAAGAAAACCCACGGTTCTGTTAACCGAAATATGCTGAAGACCAGAAATGAGAAGAAGAAAAAAAAATAGCAACAGGTAATAAATTCCAATAAAAAAATTCCAAATTTCAATTAAAGTCTAAAATTGGAATTTGGAATTTTTATTTTTTGGAATTTGATAAAACTATATTTTAGTAAAAACTAGTCCCACCGGCGAGCATAACTCAATTTTCTTCCCTGTATTAGTAAGTTTCCCGGTAGTTTTATCTCTTTTAAAAATAATAATTTCATTAGTATGCTGATGTCCCACCAATAGATAATTACCCGTTGGATCAATCGCAAAATCCCTTGGTCCTTTTCCTAATGTGCTCTGCTGTTCTACCAATTCTATACTTCCGTTGGTAAGGATCTTATAAACAGAAATATTGTTCGCATCGACACGATCTGTTACATATAAAAATTTGCCGTCAGGCGAAATCTTGATTGCAGCAGCGCCGGTACCGCCTCTAAAATCTTTAGCTAGAATGCTTGTTTCGGCAATCTTTTTTAAACTACCGCTTTTATCATAGCTAAAAGTCGTCAGTGTTGCGTCTAATTCCTGAATTACATACACAAACTTACCATCCTTGCTAAAAGTCAAATGCCTTGGGCCGCTTCCTGCTTTTACATTTACACTTTCTTTTAATTTTAAAACATCGTGCGCCGCACTGGGATTATAGCTGTAAATGAAAACTTTATCTAAGCCTAAATCACTTGCCAATACAAACTTTTTATCAGGAGAAAAAGCAACCATGTGCATGTGCGCTTTTTCCTGACGCGCTTCATTAGGGCCTTTGCCTTCGTGCTGGATTAATTGCTGTCCTTCTGTAATACTCCCGTCAGCATTTTTCTTAAATACTGCAATATTCCCACCGGAATAATTAGCCGTAATTACATTTTTGCTGTCATTAATCAAATGACATGGATCTGCACCCAAAGCATCATTCTTATTAATTAATTTTATTGCACCTGATTTTGAATCATAGCTAAAAGCACTTACTGTGCTTTGTTTTCCGTTTTCATTTACAGCATAAACAAATTTATTATCTGCAGAAACCGATAAATAACTTGGACTTACAACACCTTCCGAAGATTTTTTCAAGTTAAACTCTCCTGAACCGGCATCAAATTCATACACGTAAATTCCCTTGCTTTCGCAGGTATTGGTATAGGTTCCTACCAACAAATTAAACTTATTTTGAGCTCTTGAAGTGGTTACTGCCAAAGCTGAAAATAGTATTAAATACATTTTTTTCATATTTTAAAGTGGTTTTTTGAATTAGCTAAAATAAGTAATAATATCTTTTACTGCAGATTTTTGGCTTATAAATGAATTTCGAAAAGTTATATGATTCAAATATCTTTTGACAAAATCATTCTTTGAAGCTTCTAACTCTCAACAAATTTGTATTTTTGGCAGGCAGATTCGCAAAAAAAATATAAAGTAATGAAATAAATCAAGGCCTGAATGCATTTTAAACATCCCGAAATTCTATACTTTCTCTTCTTACTGATTGTTCCAATTTTGGTTCATTTATTTCAATTACGACGTTTTAAAACCTCTTATTTCACAAACGTTCGCTTTTTAAAAGAACTTGCGGTTCAGACCCGTAAAAGTTCAAAAATCAAAAAGCGCCTATTGCTGGCAACACGATTATTGCTTCTTACGTGTGCAATTATCGCTTTTGCGCAGCCTTTTTTTGAAGCGAAAGACAGTAAAAATGCTTCAAACGAAATGTACATTGTACTGGATAATTCATTCAGTATGCAGGCCAAAGGCAAAAAAGGGGAACTATTAAAACGTGCGGTTCAGGAGCTTTTAGAAAACACGCCTGAAACAGCTAAATTTTCATTGCTGACCAATACCGAAAACTTATGGAACACAGATATCAAATCGGCTAAAAGTTCACTGCAGAATCTAAAATACAGTGCAACTCCATTTGAGCTTTCTGCCATAACAGCAAAGATAAAAGCACACAAATCAGCACATAAAAAGGATGTAGTTATTATTACTGATGCTGTTGGTTTAGCCGGAAAAGAGGTGAAAAATATGGATTTTGAAGAAAAACCGTATTTTATCATTCCGGAAGCAGAACAAAAAAACAACATTTCTGTTGACAGCGTTTTTATCAATCAGACTTTAGAAAACTTCTACGAAATAGGAATTAATTTATCCGCATACGGTGAAGATTTCAAACCGGTTTCAATGGCATTGTACAATCAGAAAAAGCTAATTGCCAAAACGGTCATCAATTTTGGTTCAAAGAAAAAGATAGTCAATTTTACAATTCCAAAAGAAGCTTTCCATGGTTATGTGACAATCGAAGACAACGGTCTTTCTTATGACAATACACTTTATTTCAGTATTTCGAAAGCTAAAAAAACAAATGTGATCAGTATCGGAGATCCGGAAAAAAGCGGCTTCTTGTCCAGAATTTATACTCCGGCAGAATTCAATTTCAGCAATTACCCAATCAGTTCATTAGATTACAATAGTTTAGAAAAACAGAATACTATAATCCTGAATGAATTAACTGAAATTCCACAAGCGTTGCAGACTACTTTAAAAGCTTTTGTTTCAAAAGGCGGTAATCTGGTTGTTATTCCTTCAGAAAAAAGTTCAGTTTCAAATCTAAATACTTTTTTAGGGAATTTTGGAAAAATTCAATTCAGCAATCTAAAAACAGCAAGCAAACTGATTACAAAAATCAATTTTGATCATCCTCTGTTTTCTGGTGTTTTTGAAAATAAAATCACGAATTTCCAGTATCCAAAAACCAATTCTTCTTTTGATATTTCCAGTCCATATCCTGCAGTTTTATCTTATGAAGATCAAAGTCCTTTTGTAACTATGATTCAGAATCCGGTTGCGGGGATTACTGTTTTTTCAGCACCACTAAATAGCACCAATTCAAACTTCCAGCAATCTCCGCTCATTGTGCCTTTATTTTATAAAATGGGGCAAAACAATCAAAAAACAGGTGTAAATGCCTTAACAATTGGCAATAATCAGCCTTATTTTGTAGATGTATTATTAAGTAAAGATGCCATTTTAGAAGTAAAAGGAACAGAAGATTCTTTTATACCGATTCAGCAGATTTTAAACAATAAAGTCAAATTAACATTCAATGATTTCCCTGACACAGCCGGGAATTACAGTGTTTTTGATAAAAAAGAAGCTGTGGAAAACCTAAGTTTCAATTACAACCGAAGCGAAAGTGATTTGAGTCAGGTAAACACAAATGTTGTTTCCGATTTTAAAACTGCCGATACGATTGCAACCATATTTAACACTTTACAAACAGAACGAACTGACAGCCAAATTTGGAAATGGTTTGTTATCTTTGCACTGTTATTTTTAGCATTAGAAATGGCTATTATTAAATTTGTGAAGTAAACTTATCTTTTCTTTTTTGCTTTTAGTTTGTCATTCCGAGGAACGAGGAATCTCCGCTAGAAGCTCGACAAAGATTGGCTTTCCGTTGCGGAGTTACTTGCGGAGATTTCTCCTCCGTCGAAATGACAAACTGTATGACTAAAAATTTTAGAATTATAATTCCAATTTAAAATAAATTTATCTATATATGAAAATAATCATCAGAAGCGCCAAAATTATCGATCCAAAAAGTCCGTTTCACAACCAGACTGTTGATCTTTTAATTGCAGATGGTTTAATTGAAAAAATAGGAACATCCATTCTTGATATTGACGATACAACCGAGGTTAAGCTGAACAACCTACACCTCTCCCAGGGTTGGTTTGACAGCTGTGTTTCATTTGGAGAACCAGGCTATGAAGACAGGGAAACGATAGCAAACGGACTGAATGTAGCTGCAAAAAGCGGATTTACTGCCGTTGCTTTACAACCTAACTCCTACCCTGTAATCGATAATCAGTCACAGGTAAATTTTGTAAAAAACAAAGCAAATGGTTTTGCTACAGAATTGTTTCCTATTGGCGCCTTAACTAAAGGCAGCGAAGGAAAAGACATGGCCGAGTTGTTTGACATGAAAAAATCCGGAGCCATTGCTTTTGGAGATTACAACAAGAGTCTTGACAACGCCAATCTCCTTAAAATCGCCTTACAATATGTGCAGGATTTTGATGGATTAGTGATTGCTTACTCACAAGATTCAAACATCAAAGGAAACGGAGTGGCAAATGAAGGAATCGTTTCGACAAGATTAGGCTTAAAAGGAATCCCAAATTTAGCCGAAGAACTGCAAATTGCCAGAAACTTATTTTTATTAGAATACACCGGCGGAAAACTTCACATTCCAACTATTTCTACAGCAAAATCGGTTGACTTAATCAGAGAAGCTAAAGCAAAAGGCTTACAAGTAACGTGCAGTGTTTCTGTACACCATTTGGTTTTAACCGATGAAAAATTAGAAAGTTTTGACACCCGTTTTAAAGTTACGCCTCCATTGCGTACCGAAGCTGACAGACAGGCTTTATTACACGGAATTGCTGACGGAACTATCGATATGATTACTTCAGACCATAATCCGATTGACATTGAATTCAAAAAAATGGAATTTGATACCGCAAAAAACGGAACTATTGGTTTAGAAAGTGCTTTCGGAGCTTTATTGACGGTTTTGCCCTTAGAAACCGTGGTAGCAAAATTAACTTCAGGAAGAGACGTTTTCGGTTTAGAAAATAACACAATCAAAGAAGGTGCAAAAGCTAATTTTACATTCTTTACCCCTGAAGGAAAATCAACATTTACGAAAGAAAATATTCTTTCAAAATCTAAAAATTCTTCTTTTTTAGGAACAGAAATCAATGGTTCTGTGTACGGAATTTTAAATCAAAACCAACTTGTCATCACAAAATAACAAAATGAATAATTCAGTAGAAGACGGAAAATCAATTGCCATTACCAGTTATATCCTGATTGTTGGTGTGCTGATAGCCATGAGTATGAATTCGGAAAACAAAAACAGTTTTGCTTCTTTTCACATTCGCCAGGCTTTGGGACTATCAATTACTTTTATTTCACTGGCATTAATTATTAGTCCTTTTGACAGTTTTCTGATTACGTTTCCAATGTGGATCTGTATGTCTGTTTTGTGGACTTACGGAATTTTTAGCGCCATACAGGGACAGACAAGACCCGTACCTTTAGTTGGCGGTTTATATCAGAAATGGTTTAAATCTATTGGATAAAAACCCCAAAAAACAAATTCCAAATTCCAAAAAAATTTTTCAAAATTGGGCTTCGGGGAAAACTCACAACTTATAACACTAAACTCATAACTGCTCAGGAAATGAACTTATCTTTAGAATATAAAATACAAGAACCAAAAGTAATTTTAGATAAAAATCCGTTATTGCTTTTATTACACGGATACGGAAGCAACGAGGCAGATTTATTCTCTTTTGCTACAGAACTTCCAGATAATTATTATGTGATTTCTGCAAGAGCGCCTTATGATTTGCAATATGGCTCTTATGCATGGTATGCGATTAACTTTGATGCAGACCAGAATAAGTTTTCAGACAACGAACAAGCTAAAATTTCAAGGGATTTAATCGCTAAATTCATTGATGAACTGACATCAAATTATCCAATTGATCCCAACAATGTAACGCTGATTGGTTTCAGTCAGGGGGCCATACTAAGTTATGCAGCAGCACTCTCCTATCCTGAAAAAATTCAACGGGTTGTGGCAATGAGCGGTTATTTTAATGATGAAATTATAAAAGAAGGTTATACCAAAAATGATTTCAAAAACCTGAAAATATTCGCTTCACACGGCACTGTAGATCAGGTTATTCCTATTGAATGGGCGAGAAAAACACCTGCTGTTTTAGAAAAACTAAATATTCCGGTTACGTATAAGGAATATCCTGTTGGTCAT
Organism: Flavobacterium fluviatile; assembly: GCF_010645065.1. Classification (GTDB taxonomy): domain Bacteria; phylum Bacteroidota; class Bacteroidia; order Flavobacteriales; family Flavobacteriaceae; genus Flavobacterium; species Flavobacterium fluviatile. The sequence goes on from NZ_JAADZW010000007.1 coordinate 121,067, forward strand.
GGCGTGGCTCCTCAGAATTTCTTTGATTTTAAGAATTGGTTAGCTTTATAGCATAATTATATTGCAAAAATAAAAAAATGAGATGTGATTTGGTTTTACCATTTTACATCTCATTTTACTTTAAAATTTTTCTACTTTAAAATTGAATCTTTATATCAGAAAACTATTTATTTTTGATACAACAGCGACTGATTCACTTCAAAATCAATCGATTCATCATCATTCACAAAGTATTTCAACAGCACTTCACCCCATAATTCTCCATTACTGAAATCAGCAATAATCCATCTGTGGTTCAATACTTTTACTTTATTGATAATAAACTTATTTGGGCCAATTTTATCCTGACCGGTATAAGGATTTCCGTTTGGATTAGCATTTAAATCCAATAATTTTTCAGTCACTGCCGGAATCAGCTTTTCATATAAAATTACTTTTCCGCCAGAAGCACTGTTATCAAAATAATTTTGTGCATTTTCATTGTTTTCCAGCGAAAAATAATTTGATTCTGCCAGTTTTGTCGAAACCAGATTAATGCTGTCTCTAAGCTTTTTAGTCGTTTTATCATATCGTTCTTTTTCAAATTTTACTTCTCTGCTGTAAAACATATAAGTAAAAATATTCATTAGAATTGCTAATAAAAAAAGATAAAGCATTAAGGATTTCTTCATTTTGTAGGTATAATTAAATTGTAATTTCTAAGTTGTCATAAGCAAGGAAAACATTTTCAGGAAGCTGTTTCTGAACTTCTTCATGAAATCCCAAAACATGGCTGATATGTGTCAGGTAAGCTTTTTCAGGCTTTACTAAATTGATAAAATCAAGTGCTTCCTGCAAATTAAAATGCGTGTCGTGAGGTTCTACACGAAGTGCATTTACAACCAGAACTTTCAGGTTTTTTAATTTTTCAGTTTCAGTTTTGTCAATGGTTTTTACATCAGTCAGATAAGCAAAATCATCAATTCTGTATCCAAAAACCTGTAAGTCGCCATGCATCACATTTATCGGAACAGCCATTTTATCTCCAATAGCAAAAGGCTGGTTGTTGATTACCTCAATAGTTTTCACACTTGGTGCGCCCGGATATTTGTTTACCGTTTCAAAAACATAATCAAAACGCTTTTTTAAATTCTCAATCACACGCTGATGCGCATAGACCGGAATTTCTCCCTGTCTGAAATTAAAAGGGCGAATATCATCTAAACCAGCAGTATGATCAGCATGCTCGTGTGTGAATAAAATTGCATCGAGTTTTCGGCAGCCGCAGGATAGCATTTGCTGCCTGAAATCAGGTCCGCAATCTACGACATAAGAATGTTCGTCCCATGTGATCCAAATCGACACACGAAGCCTTTTATCCTTAGCGTCTGAACTCTTGCAAACAGGGTGATCAATCCCAATAATGGGAATACCCTGAGAAGTACCGGTACCTAAAAAATAAATCTTCAACTGAACTTGTTTTTTTTACAAAAATAGGGATTATTTCTCTTTCATTAGAATGCTAAATTACTAACTTTGTAACAAATCTATTCAAAATAAAATGGGCACAGAAATAAAACTCAAAGGTGACAAGGTCATCGCTCAGATTCCTTCCATAAAAGACAAAGCATTACGCATTAATTTAAACGAAAATATTTACGGAACTTTTGCAGAAATTGGCGCAGGCCAGGAAACTGTGAGACATTTTTTCAGATCAGGCGGTTCATCCGGAACAATTGCAAAAGCAATGTCTGCATATGATAAAGACTTTAGTGATGCGGTTTATGGTGTTGAGAGCGACGGACGATATGTTACTGAAAACCGACTCAAAAAAATGTTAACCTTTGAAGGAGAACTAATTGAAGAGCGTTTAAGCCGTGAAAAACACCCAAATAAACTCTTTTTTAGTTATGCCAATACAGTTGCCACTATAGATTTTGCCAAACAATTTAAAGGCCACGGCTGGGTTGGAATCCGATACCAGATTGAACCGGACGAAGCATATAACGAAATTATTCTTCACATTCGATTTAAAGAAACCGATGCACGTTTACAACAGGAAACACTCGGAATTTTAGGGGTTAACCTCATTTATGGCGCTTTTTACACCTACAACGACCCAAAGAAGTTACTTCGCCATCTATATGACCATTTAGATAAAGATCAGTTGGAAATTGATACAATCAACTTCTCCGGACCTCGTTTTGCAGATGTCGATAATCGTCTGATGAGTTTACAACTGGTTAAAAATGGCATGACTGATGCTGTAATGTTTAATCCGGAAGGAAAAAATATCTTACCGGCAGCCATTTTATACAAAAAAAACCTTCTTGCTTTTAGAGGAAGCTTCCGTCCTGTTACCAATGTAAATGTGGACATGCACAGAAAATCCTTAAAAATGTTTCTGGAAGAAAATAAGGTTGAAAAAGAAAACACCTTAGTGGTTTTTGAAATTACGCTTTCAAATTTACGCTCAGACGGAGAAATAGATGAACGGGATTTTATGGACAGGGCTGAATTGCTTTGTTCGTTGGGACAAACCGTTATGATTTCTAATTTTCAGGAATATTATAAAGTCGTAGAATATTTCTCTAATTACACCAAAGCCCGTATGGGACTTGCAATGGGAGTAAATAATTTAGTCGATATCTTTGACGAGAAATACTACCGCCATTTAAGTGGAGGAATTCTTGAAGCCTTTGGAAAATTATTCTATCGCGATATGAAAGTATTTTTATATCCAATGCTGGGTGAAGATGGCGAAATTATAACTTCTGAAAATCTGAAAGTACATCCAAGAATGAAAGAATTATATAAATTCTTCAAATTCAACGGAAAAGTTGTTGACATTGTGGATTACGATCCTAATATCCTGAATGTATTCTCCCGGGAAGTATTAAAAATGATTGGTCAGGGAAAACCTGGATGGGAACCAATGCTTCCATCCGGAGTTGCCGAAATTATAAAAGAACATCATCTTTTTGGTTATCATCCGGAAAAACAATTAGAACAGAATTAAAATTTACTTATTCAAAGTCATAAAAGTCCAAAAAAGAGTGATTCCTTTTTGGACTCTTTTTTTTAGTAAAATTTATTTCAATCTGCAGCGTTTTTAATTGTAATTTAATTTTAGTATTTTTAATTAAAAATAAACCATGAAAATTATAGCCTTTGCAGGAAGCAACAGTCAACAATCCATCAATAAACGTTTAGCAGCGTATGCCGCAAATCAGTTTGAAAATGCAGAAATAGAAGTTTTGGATCTGAATGATTTTGAAATGCCTGTATTCAGCGTTGACTTAGAAAAAGAAATAGGGCAGCATGAAACCGCAAAATCATTTCTGAAAAAAATAGAAAGTGCTGACATTCTTGTGGTTTCTCTGGCTGAAAATAACGGGAATTATTCAGTTGCTTTTAAAAATGTATTTGACTGGAGTTCCAGAATTATAAAAGATGTTTTCCAGCAAAAACCAATGCTTTTGATGGCAACTTCCCCTGGTCCAAGAGGCGGTGCTTCGGTTTTAGAAATTGCAAAAACTGCTTTTCCAAGATATGGCGCTCAGGTAAAAGGACTTTTTTCACTGCCTTCTTTCAATGCTAATTTTGATCTGGAGAAAAATAAAATCTCGAATCCCGAATTTGACAACGAACTGAAAACAATTGTAAAAAACAGTTTTAATTAATGAAATTTATACAGTTCGTTTTTGCTTTTATTTTTATAAATACCATTAGCCTTCATCTCTCCTACTCTCAAAAACTGAATGCTATTGACGGTATCGTCCTGAAATATCCTAAAAATTTCGACAATACTGAAGAATTGGCTGAAAAAATCGACAAAGATTTCAACTCAGATTATGACAAAGCAAGGGCTATTTACAGCTGGATCGCATTTAACATTAAATATGATTATGCAGCATTTTTAAATCCGCCGCAAGCAATGCGCTTTTCTTATCGGAATGAAGCTGAAAAAAAAAGAAAAATACAAGAGTTCAACAACCAAATACTGCAAAAGACATTCCGGTCTAAAAAAGCCGTGTGCGAAGGTTTTACCCTTTTATTTAAGCATTTGACGGCATTGGTTGGAATTAAATCAGAAATTATCAGAGGGGATTCCAAAACAAGACTGGCTGATATTGGCAGAAAAAATACTTCTTCAAATCACGCATGGAACATCGTGTTAATTGATGGAAAATGGCACTTAGTCGATGTTACCTGGGGACAAGGTTACTATGACAGTAGTAAGGGCAGAATGGTGAAGGATTTTGATCCGGTCTATTTTGACACTGAACCCGATTACTTTTTTGCTAAACATTTTCCTCATTCAGGCTCTTTTCTTAATAAGAAATTAAATAAGGAAGAGTATCTAAATGGCCCTTTAATTTACAACAAAACCATTACAGGAGACTATAAAATCATAAAGCCTGAATCCGGAATAATTGAAGTAAATAATGGTGGAAAAATAACTTTTGTGATCAAGAACATTTCAAAATCAGATCAGTTTTATTACTTAAATAAAAAGAACCAGCCTGTCCGGATAACAAACTCAAAAGAAAAAAGAGACGGTTTAGAATTTCAGTTGACTTTTGATAATACAATCGGGAATTATATTACATTTTATCTGGACACAAATAGTATTGCTTCTTTTAAAATAGTTCAAAAATAATTATCGCCAACCAGATTTCTTTCTTATTTTACTGAATTGGCGTAACTTAGCAGTTAGTGATAAAACATTAACGGCCTGAATTATGGAAACAACTTTTTTGAAATCGATTTTAGATAATGATTTCTATAAATTTACGATGCAGCATGCTGTAATCAGGCTTTTTCCAAAAGCCAGAGTCCGCTATGGTTTTATCAATCGTGGCAAACATATTTTTCCGCCCGGCTTTTCCGATTTGCTTCGAAAATCGGTTGACGCAATGGCAGACCTGAGATTAACCAAAGACGAGAAGAATTATTTATCACACAACTGTCCATATCTCGACCCAACTTATTTAGATTTCCTGCAAGGTTATACTTACGATCCATCAGAAGTCCATATTACCCAGGAAGGATCAGATATTAATGTTACCATTGAAGGTTATTGGTATCGTACTATTTTATGGGAAGTCCCATTGATGGCTTTAATTTCTGAACTCTTTTACAAATCGAATCTTTTAATCCGTTTAAATGATGAGGCTATAAAAGAGCTGACCAAAAACAAAATTGACAATTATAATAAACTTGGTGTTTCTGTTTTAGAGTTTGGCACCAGACGCCGTCACTCTTACGATGTGCATTATTTAGTAAATGAAACACTGAGAACTTACGGTTCCGGAAGCTTTCTGGGAACCAGCAACGTACATTTTGCAATGATCAACAACCGCAGACCTTTAGGAACGCACGCACACGAATGGTTTATGTTTCATGCTGCTCAGTACGGCTTCAAAATGGCTAACTCGATCAGTCTGGAACACTGGACTCAGGTTTACGGAGGTGACCTTGGAATTGCCTTAACAGACACCTATACAACAAATATATTTTTCAGTCAATTCGATAAAAAATACTCCAAACTTTTTGATGGCGTACGACATGATAGCGGCGATCCGCTTGAGTTTGCAAAAAAGGTAATTTCACATTACATCAAAATGGGGATAGACCCAAAATCTAAAGCAATCGTTTTTTCGGATTCCCTTAACTTTGATAAAGTAAAAATCATAGCAGATTCCTGCAGGGATAAAATCAGAATGTCTTTTGGAATTGGGACTAATTTTACCAATGATGTCGGACTTCCATCGATGAACATGGTTATCAAACTAACAGAAACAAAAGCCGATCACGCACATTGGCAAGGGGTTGTCAAACTTTCTGACGAAAAAAACAAAAACACAGGAACACCCGAAATGATTGATTTAGCCAGACAGGTACTCGGAATCAAATAGTGTTTTTTTGCCGAAAAATCAGTTTATTCAAAATTGTATTGGACTTTATTATTTATAAATGAATTGAAACAAGTTTTAACTGTTATTATTCATAACAAATAAAGAATACACTTTTATTTTTTACCGATAAATGGTACATTAGCCAAAAATCCAAATTCATTTATGCCAGAGCAAAATCAATATAACGAAGATAATATCAGATCCCTCGACTGGAAAGAGCATATTCGTATGCGTCCCGGAATGTATATCGGGAAATTGGGAGACGGATCTTCACCGGATGATGGTATTTATATTCTTTTAAAAGAGGTTTTAGACAACTGTATTGATGAGTTCGTAATGGGCTCCGGAAAAACCATTGAGGTAAGTATTAAAGACAAAACGGTTACCGTTCGTGATTACGGACGTGGTATTCCGTTAGGAAAAGTAGTTGATGTAGTTTCAAAAATGAACACCGGTGGAAAGTATGATTCTAAAGCTTTCCAGAAATCAGTTGGTCTGAACGGTGTCGGAACAAAGGCTGTAAATGCGCTTTCGAATTATTTCCGTGTAGAATCGGTTCGTGATGATAAACAAAAAGCAGCAGAGTTTTCAGCCGGTAATCTGGTTTTGGAAGAAGATGTAATCGACACCACAAAACGTAAAGGAACAAAAGTAACTTTTACACCAGACGAGACGATTTTCAAAAACTATAAATTCCGTTTAGAATATGTCATAAAAATGGTCAAAAACTATTGTTATCTAAACAATGGACTGACAATTATTTTTAATGGCGAAAAATATTATTCAGAGAACGGACTTCGTGATTTATTAGAAGAAACAATCAACGAAGAAGATTTAGAATATCCAATTATACACTTAAAAGAGCATGACATCGAAGTTGCTCTTACACACAGTAAAACGCAGTACAGTGAAGAATATCACTCTTTCGTGAATGGCCAGAACACCACTCAGGGTGGAACGCACTTAGCAGCGTATCGTGAAGCAGTTGTAAAAACGATTCGTGAATTTTACAATAAAAATTTCGAAGCATCAGACGTTCGTAAATCGATTGTGAGCGCGATTAGTATTAAAGTCATGGAGCCGGTTTTTGAGTCCCAGACCAAAACAAAATTAGGTTCTACCGATATGGGTTCTGATGACGGAACTCCTGCGGTTTCTGTTCGTACTTTTGTTAACGATTTCATCAAAACAAAATTAGATAACTACCTGCATAAAAATCCGGCAACTGCAGACGCTTTATTACGCAAAATTCTTCAGGCTGAGCGCGAAAGAAAAGAATTATCCGGAATTAGAAAACTGGCAACAGATCGTGCTAAAAAAGCCAATCTTCACAATAAAAAATTAAGAGACTGTCGTGCACATCTTCCGGATACCAAAAACCCAAGAAACTTAGAAAGTACGCTTTTTATTACCGAGGGGGATTCGGCTTCCGGATCAATTACCAAGTCACGTGATGTGAATACACAAGCGGTTTTCAGTTTACGTGGTAAGCCTTTGAATTCATACGGAATGAGCAAAAAAATCGTGTATGAAAACGAAGAATTCAACTTACTGCAAGCTGCATTGGATATCGAAGACGGATTAGAAAAATTACGTTACAACAATATCGTAATCGCAACCGATGCCGATGTCGACGGAATGCACATTCGTTTACTGTTGATTACGTTTTTCCTTCAGTTTTTTCCGGAATTAATCAAAGAGGGGCATTTGTATATTTTACAGACGCCGCTTTTCAGAGTTCGCAACAAGAAAGAAACAATCTACTGTTATTCTGAAGAAGAAAGAAAAGAAGCTATCGAAAAACTAAAGCCAAAACCGGAAATTACCCGATTTAAAGGTTTGGGAGAGATTTCGCCAGACGAATTCAAGAACTTTATTGGAGACACGATCCGCCTTGATCCTGTTATGATGGATAAACATACTTCGATTGAACAGTTGTTATCTTTCTATATGGGGAAAAATACCCCGGACAGACAAGATTTTATTATCAAAAACCTGAAGGTTGAAATTGACGAACTGGAAGAAATATAAAAATGGAAAAGAAGAAATTAATTTATGCCGCATTGGTGTTTATTGTAAGTTTTGCAATCACTTATGTTTTAATAAAAAATTATAAAAAAAGTCAGAATACAATTGAAAATATTCAGGTTAAATAAAAATAACATTGTCTAAAAATCTTCAAAACAAAGTACTTTTTCAACAAATTGCTGAGTTATTGCATAATGCCCGACAACAGGTTTTGTGCACGGTTAATTCAACAATGGTTTATACTTATTTTGAAATTGGAAGAGTTATAGTTGAAGAGGAACAAAATGGAAAAGAGAGAGCCGAATACGGAAAACAGATTTTAAAAGGGCTTTCTCAACAATTAACAAAAGACTTTGGAAAGGGTTTCTCTATTAGGAATCTAAAACAGATAAAATAGTTTTATTTGATTCTCTAAAAATCGGAGACAGTGTCTCGGATTTTGGAAATTCTAAAAACGCGGTCACTGACTTTGGAATTCAAATTTTGAATTTCGTCATCAGTGTTGACGAAATTTAATTGAAAAACCCCAGTCACTGACTGAGAAATTACAAAGAATTTGAAAAAAGCAATAAAGTAATTGTTTTAAAAATATTTAAGACTATGAATTATATAAAGAGATTTAGTGTAGTAGGTTTGTTTGGAACAAACGATGTTGATATTTTTTTTGATGAGAATAAAAAAATACTAATAGGAGAAAATGGATTAGGAAAGACTCAAATTCTTAATTTATTATACTATACTCTTACAAGAAACTTTTTAAGATTAAATGATTTTAACTTCTATAAACTCATTATTGAATTTGAGAATGAAGAAAAAAATTCTATTGAAATTAGAAAAGATGAGATTCAGAATTCGATTGATAGATTTTATAAAGAAAATGAAGCAAAAGAATTCATAAAAGAGTTTGGATATGCTCAATTTGAATCTTTGAGCAAAAGATTTAATCAGAAGAAGAGAAATTCTTATGAGTTGGAAAGATTGCTTGAGAATAATTCAAAATTTAGAAAGTATCCAATCCATAGATTATTTAGATTCTTCGAGGATTTTGAAAAAGAATTTAAATTTAATCCAACGTTTCAGGAATTAGATGTAAAAATTCAAAAAGAATTAGGAAATTCAGAGATTATGTATTTTCCAACTTATAGAAGAGTTGAAGAAGATTTACATAATCTAGGATATAATGATGATGAATTTCTTGAAGAAGATGCTACATTAATTCAGTTCGGAATGGATGATGTTCAAAGAAAGTTAAGTCAATTAGAAAATAAAATAGATAAACTGTTAAAAGAAGGATTAACTCAGTTTACAAAAGATGTATTAAATATAGTAATTGATGATAATGAGTTTGAAAATAATGTTCTTGAAAAGACTAATGAAGAAGATATTAATTTAATATTATCAAGAGTTGGTTCTTTGCTTTCAGATATACAAAAGGAGTCAATAAAAAATATTGTTATTGCAAAAAAAGTAAATAACCCTTTATCTATTCATTTGCTAAATAAATTAGTAGAAAGTTATGAAAAACAAAAACCATTAGATAAATTAATTAAAATATTTAAAGATGCATGTAATAAATACCTTGTAAATAAAGAAGTGTATTATGATGAGAGTAACATTAATATTTATATTAAATCTAAAATAACTAACAATAAAATTGATTTAAAAAATTTATCATCTGGAGAAAAACAAATAGTTTCTATTTTTTCTAAAGTTTATCTCTCTTCTGAAGATAAAAGATTTATCGTCCTATTTGACGAACCCGAGCTTTCACTCAGTATGAAGTGGCAAAAGGCGTTGTTACCTGATATTGTAAATTCAAATAAATGTGATTTTTTATTAGCAGTTACTCACTCTCCATTCATTTTTGATAATGAATTGGATAAGTATGCTGTTGGACTTAACGAATATTATTCACTTTCAGAGAATTTATAGTATGGGTTTGAGTGTTGAAGAATTAAGAGAAAGTCGAATGAGATCGGTTGTAGCTTATGCTGAATTTGTTGACTCAACTGGAAAATTACCGAATCATTTATTTTGCTTTTTTGAAGGAAAAGACAATCCATATTATGTTCCAAGAATAAAAAAATATACAGAAGATTTTCATCCAATAAAATGTGGCGGCAGATCAAAAGTTCTAGAAGTGCATAATCTTATAAAAAATCAAGAAGTATATAACAACAATAAAAAAGCCTTTTTTGTAGATAGAGACTTTAATGAAATATTATCAGTACAAGATCCAATTGTTTACGAAACTCCATGTTATTCAATTGAAAATCTGTTTGTGAGCGAAACAGTTTTTAAACAAATTTTGAGTAATGAATTTCATTTGTCTGAGACTACAAATCAATTGCATGAAAAATATTTAAATCTATATAAAAATAGACAAGAAGAATTTCACGACGCAGTTTTGTTATTCAATGCTTGGTATGCATGTTTAATTTGGATAAGAAATAATAAAGGCAAAGAAACTGGGGTAAAATTGGATAATAAATTCCCAAAAGGATTGATTAATATGTCAATTGAGCAAATTTTGCAAAATTACACTTTAGAAGATTTAAAAAGTATTTTTCCAGATGCTACAGAAGTAGCATTAGATAGTTTGAACTTAAAAGTTGAAGAGTTTAAAAACTGCAATAAATTAAAGTGCTTTAGAGGTAAATATGAAATGGATTTTTTATTGAAATTTATTGATTTAATGATATCTGAAGGAAAAAAAAATAATGAGCAAATTAAATTTTCTTTTGGAGGTGCATTGAATAACGAGAGAGCAATTTCTGTTTTTACGCATTATGCAGAAACTCCCGATTGTTTAGATGTTTACATTAACAAAGTGATTAATGAAATTGTTTAAAGTTTAAAACATTTAGTATTTATACTGAACAAAATATATGAAAGACGAAGAAGACGATAACATAATTCCAAACGACGACGAGAATCACGACGAGAACCAGATTGATGACAATCAAAATGGAGACGACGATGAGATTATCGACGTAGATGCTAAACATTTTGAAGGTTCGCATTTTTACGAAAATCAGGAAGAAGAAGGCGAAGACGTTATTACGAAAGTAACCGGAATGTACAAAGACTGGTTTCTGGATTATGCATCTTACGTGATTCTGGAACGTGCTGTTCCTGCTATCGAGGACGGTTTTAAACCGGTTCAGCGTCGTATTATGCATTCGCTAAAAGAGCTGGATGATGGTCGGTATAATAAAGTTGCCAATGTAGTTGGACACACCATGCAGTATCACCCACACGGAGATGCGAGTATTGGTGATGCAATGGTGCAAATCGGTCAAAAAGACTTATTGATTGACTGTCAGGGAAACTGGGGAAATATATTAACCGGCGATGGAGCTGCGGCTTCCCGTTACATTGAGGCACGTTTATCTAAATTTGCTTTGGAAGTTTTGTATTCTCCAAAAATTACCGAATGGGGTTTATCGTATGACGGTAGAAAAGCCGAACCGATTAATCTTCCTGTGAAATTCCCATTGCTTTTAGCGCAGGGAGCTGAGGGTATTGCAGTTGGACTTTCTACAAAAGTCTTACCTCATAATTTCAATGAATTAATTGATGCTTCGATTAAAATCCTGAAAGGAAAACCGTTTACGCTTTACCCTGATTTTATGACACAGGGTATTGCTGACGTTTCGAACTACAACGACGGAATGCGTGGCGGTCGTGTACGTGTTCGTGCCAAAATTTCGCAGTTAGACAAAAATACATTAGTGATTACACAGATTCCGTTTTCTACCAATACTTCGACTTTGATTGACAGTATTTTGAAAGCGAACGAAAAAGGCAAAATCAAAATCAAGAAAATTGAAGACAATACTGCAGCCGATGTTGAGATTTTGATACACCTTTTTCCTGGTGTTTCTCCAGATAAAACCATTGATGCTTTGTTTGCTTTTACAGCTTGCGAAACTTCGGTTGCGCCTTTGGGATGTGTCATCGAAGATAATAAACCGCTTTTTATTGGAGTCTCTCAAATGTTGAAAATTTCAACAGAAAGAACGGTTGATTTGCTTAAACAGGAGCTTGAAATTCATTTAGAAGAGTTAAAAAACAAATGGCACTTTTCTACTCTGGAGAAAATCTTCATTCGTGAAGAAATGTACATTGACTTCAAATTATACGGGGACAGAGAATCATTATACAAATACTTATATGACAGATTTGAACCTTTCAAAAAATCATTCGTAAGAGAAATCAACGATGACGATTTGCAAAGACTAACTCAGATTCCGATGATTCGTATTACCCGCTTCGACTCTGATAAAGCCGATGAATTGATTTCGAGATTAGAACAGGAAATGAAAGAGGTCGAATACAATCTGGAACATCTGACAGATTTTGCGATTGCGTATTTTACCAAATTAAAAGAAAAATACGGAAAAGGGCGCGAGCGTCAGACCGAACTTCGTGTTTTTGATAACGTTGAAGCTACAAAAGTAGTTTTGAGAAACACCAAATTATACGTAAACCGAGAAGAAGGTTTTGTGGGAACCAGCTTAAAGAAAGACGAACACGTTGGAGATTGCTCTGATATAGATGATGTAATTGTCTTTTTACGAGATGGTACAATGATGATTACAAAAGTGGATGCCAAAACATTTGTGGGTAAAGATATTATACACGTTGCCGTTTTTGACAAGAGCGATAAACGAACCATCTACAATATGATTTATCGGGATGGAAAATCGGGTCCGTCTTACATCAAACGTTTTAACGTTACCGGTGTTACCAGAGATAAAGCATATGATTTAACGAATGGCACCAAAGGTTCTCAGGTCGTTTATTTTTCGCATAATCCAAATGGTGAAGCTGAAGTTGTGACGATATTATTACGCCAAATAGGAACAATCAAGAAACTCAAATTCGATATCGATTTTGCCAAATTAGCCATCAAAGGCCGTGGTTCGAAAGGAAATCTGGTAACCAAATACCCAATCAAAAAAATCGAATTAAAAGAAAAAGGAATTTCGACCTTACTGCCTAGAAAAGTCTGGTTTGATGACACTGTAAAACGTCTAAATGTTGACGGAAGAGGAGAATTACTGGGTGAATTTAAACCAACAGATAAGATTTTGGTCATCAGCCAGTCCGGTAAATTAAAAGTTATTATTCCGGAGTTATCGACTCACTTCGAAGAAGATATGATTGTACTGGAAAAATGGAAGCCGAAAAAACCGATTTCTGCAATTTATTATGATGGTGAAAAAGAACGTTATTTCTTAAAACGTTTCCTTGTTGAAAATGAAGGGAAAGAAGAAAGTTTTATCACAGACCACCCGAATTCACAGTTAGAAATAGTTTCAACAGATTATCGTCCGGTAGCGCAATTGGTTTTTGCGAAAGTAAAAGGCGTTCAGAAAGAAGATTTGCATATTGATGTAGAAGACTTTATAGCCGTAAAAGGTTTTAAAGCTTTAGGAAATCAATTAACTACAGATAAGCTAAGACAAGTCAATTTATTAGAACCGCTGCCTTACGAAGAGCCTGTTGAAGAAATTCCGGAAAGACCCGAAATCTCTGAAGATGATTCAGTAGAAACCGAATTAGATGACGACGGTCAGATTGGTTTGGTGTTAGAATAATATTTAAATTATACACAAAAATGCCCTCTTGAAAAAGGGCATTTTTTATTGTACTTTACTGTTATTTCAAAATTTGAGCTGCATGCTCTTTTGTTTTCACCTGAGAAATAACCTCATCAATAATTCCGTTTTCATCGATTACGAAAGTCGTTCTGTGAATTCCGTCATATTCTCTTCCCATGAATTTCTTTGGTCCCCAAACACCAAATGCATTGATTACTGATTTGTCTTCATCTGCCAAAAGCGGAAAAGGAAATTCGTATTTGTCTTTGAATTTACTTTGTGCTTTCTGACTGTCAGCACTTACTCCCAAAAGCTCGTAATTATTAGCTTTAAAGCGCTCAAAATTATCTCTTAAATCACAGGCCTCAGCTGTACAGCCAGGCGTACTGGCTTTTGGATAAAAGAAAACCACTAATTTTTTCCCTGCATAATCAGCCAGCGTATGGTTTTTTCCGTCCTGATCTGTTCCGGAAAAATTGGGTGCCTTATCTCCTTTTTGTAATTTTGTCATTTTTTTTATTGTTAATTATCAATTGTTATTTTTTTTCTGCCCCGGATTGAAGTGAAAACCCCGGAGTTGTCAAAGTTTACATTTTTTGTATTAATAAAGCGACCAGCGGGAGCTCTTGTTAATGCTCAAAAATGTTACTTTGACAATGAGGAGTTGAAACGTAAAGCCGGATTAGGCACATCATCAAAATTATGCTATTTTTACGGCATTAAAAATACGGAAATGAATAAAGAAGCCCGGGTGCAATTTGTTATAAATACGTTAAAAGAACTCTACCCGACTATACCTGTGCCGCTTGACCACAAAGACCCTTATACGTTATTGATCGCTGTATTGCTTTCGGCTCAGTGTACGGATGTACGTGTGAACCAGATTACGCCTTTATTATTTGCAAAGGCTGATAATCCGTATGATATGGTGAAAATGTCTGTAGAGGAGATTAAGGAGATTATCCGTCCATGCGGACTGTCGCCAATGAAGTCAAAAGGAATTCATGGATTATCAGAAATTTTAATTGAAAAACATAATGGAGTAGTTCCTCAGAGTTTTGAGGCTCTTGAAGCCTTGCCGGCTGTTGGGCATAAAACCGCCAGTGTTGTGATTTCACAGGCTTTTGGAGTTCCTGCTTTTCCGGTTGATACGCATATTCACAGGCTGATGTACAGATGGAACCTTTCGAACGGAAAAAATGTCATTCAGACAGAGAAAGATGCTAAAAGATTATTTCCAAGAGCATTATGGAATGACCTGCACTTACAAATTATTTGGTATGGACGCGAATACTCACCTGCCAGAGGATGGAGTCTGGAGAAAGATATTATTACCCGAACTATAGGAAAAAAATCTATTATTGATGAAATGAGTAAAGTTAATACTGATTCTATAAAGCAAAAAAAACAAAGGTTTTAACGGACATATCAAAACCTTTGAAAAATTTAATCTCTAATTACTTATTGCTTTTAAAGAATTATACTCCTTGGTCATATCAAGAGACCTGTAAATTCCCAAAAGGGTTTTGGTAACCTCTGGATTTTTCGGCTCGATAGCAAGTGCCTTTGTAAGATATGGTATAGCACTTTTTGTTATTTCATCTTTTTTAGCGGTTAATTTATCATACTCCAGCATTTCTTTTTTAGAATTTCCCAAAGCATCTATCTTATCAACTATTTCTTTTTTTGACTGGAGCTTTATATAGGCCAGATTTATATACGAATCGATAAAATTAGGGTTCAATTCCAGAAGATAATTATAGGCAGCTTCTGCTTTGGCTAAATCTTTTCTTTCCAAATAGGCATAAGCCAGATTCTTGTTTACTTCAAACTTCCTGGAAGGAATGGCCACATTCCTTGGTTTCTCATAAAGTCCTTCCTTGATATAAGATTCCCTGGCTTTTGGAGAAATGAAACCATCTTCTTCTTTTGTTTTTTTATTAGTTGCATAATAGATAATACCGTTTCCTGAAAAATTCATTTTTTTTAACTGCTCATAATATTGGATTGCGAAACCAAATTCCTTTGCATTTAAATAAGCAGCTGCTGCGTTGAATAAATTCAACGTGTCTTTTTTATCGAATAAATATACTTTATAGCTCTTTTCGCCACTTTCCTTAAAATTACCTGCTTTAAAGTCAGCTGTTGCTCCATTTACAAGCTTTGCCTTCATATCTTTTAAAGCCAGGTTTGCTTTTACGGAAAATTTATACTTACCGGCTTCGTTTTCGTATAAAATCACATCCTGATAAGACTGTGATGCTGCAGAAAAATTATTGGCGGCATCAATGTTTTTGACAGCAAGATCCTTTAATACGTTTCCTTTTAAAAAATAAAAATCTGATTTTTCTTCATCCGGCGCATTCAGAATCAGGTATTCATTCTTTTTTAAAATTACAATTGCCTCATCTGATTTTCCTTTATCATACAAAGACTGAGCATCTTTTATCTGGGATTTTTGAGAATATACTCCAGCATTTATCAATACTATTGATAACATTATAAATTTCAATTTCATGTTTAAGTTAGTTTGATGGTTAATAGAAGATTTTAGGCAGCATATGGATGCTAATGTAGGCTTATAAATCTGGTTTCGATTTAAAAGCTTATTCAAACTAAATAGAACAATTAGGGTAGTTTTTCATCATATTCATTAGTTTTAATAGGGTTAAACACTTTTTTCAATATTATACAAAAATCATTTTTTTTACTCAAATTGAAATTATAAATGCTTTTTTGATGTATTTTTTTAAAGACAATTTATTTTTTATCTAAAAATAGAATTAAAAAATGAATATGCAAATAAAATGTAAAGTATTTTTTATATGACATTCTAAGAGAAATAATTCTGTATTACAAAATTTTCCAGGCAATCCGTAAGATGAGATTAACCCGAGATATAGCTTCCAAAAAAAACTCACTATTTGTATTTGCATACGAATAGTGAGCTTTCAACCAAAACGACCATTTGGTTTTCTTTGGAATAAACATCCGACAAAAGTAGTGGGCTGCTTAATTAGCTATAACTTCAAAACTTTTATTATCGATTTTCACAACTTTTAGTGCCTGTGAATAACTTAATAAAAAAGAAACGACTTCTTTTTTTGGTTTTAAATCTTTAGAAGCTAATGTCTTTTTAGAGTAAATTTTCGCCATACTATGAAAATGTTTTATACCAGTATAACGAAGCAATAACTAAAATAGTATTAGTTGGTTAAAATAATTTGATGCTTGTCAATAATTTTTCTCAAATTCATTAGTGCATAACGCATTCTGCCTAATGCTGTATTGATACTGACACCCGTCAGTTCGGAGATTTCTTTAAAACTCATATCCTGATACATTCGCATTACTAACACTTCTTTTTGATCCTCAGGAAGTTCTTGGATCAGTTTTTTAAGATCAATTTCGACCTGATCCACAATCATTTTGCCTTCAATAGTTAAACAATCATCAGACATAATCGAAAAAATCGAAAATTCTTCTGTTTCTCTGTACATTGGCATTTTTTTGGTTTTGCGAAAATGATCCACAATTAAATTGTGAGAAATACGCATAACCCACGGTAAAAATTTTCCTTCTTCGTTATATGAATTGGATTTTAAAGTTTTAATCACTTTAATAAATGTATCCTGAAAAATATCGTTTGAAATATCTCTATCAGCAATTTTAGAATATATGAATCCATATATTTTGGACTCGTGCCTTTTTATTAATGTTGCTAAAGCATTTTCATTGCCTTCAACATAATTTTTAACCAATAGAGCGTCAGGAATATGAAGATCAGCCATAATACTACTTTTTTAGTTTTATTTTAAAATTGGAAATAATTTTTCTAAAAAGTAATTTTATTATATAGGCTTATCGTTTTTGGTTTGTTAATAATCAGTCCAAATTTAACAAATTTTTATTTTAAAAAGCAAATGAATAGCATAATAATAGATAAGAAAATTGCAAATAATATCAATTAATTTAAAATTTTATTGACAAAGAGACGTTAAATCTTCAATAACTGGAATGTTTTAACAGTTTAAAAAAATTAATACAATTCTATAATTTATTAATTACAAGCAAGTTGCAGCTCTTATTTTTAGTAGTAGTTATTTTATATTATTCATAAAACACAAACATAGCCAACATAGAATATATTAGACAAAACTGTATCTTCAACAGCCGGTTCATCCAAATTACCTCCTATCGCTAAATTCAGTAATGATACAATGAAATATTAAAAGCAAGTATTTTTGTTTTGAAAATTGCTTTTTAAAAGAACTAAATGGCTTCAAACCAACTTTCCCTTTTCTTCGATTTCAAAGGAATCTTCATTTGTAGATGTTCGTTTTGGAGTTGGATATATCCCAATCGTTGGATTTATATTCCAAAAACACCATAATATTGAAATTACCTCATATTTTGTTTATCCTGCATGAATAGCCGAAGGACATTTAATCATTGGTGGTAAAGATTTTATTTTTTATAAACAGTTGTAAAATAGGTTACTTCAAATCAAACAAGCAAATTGTAATGTAAATATTTGAATACTAACACTTACACTTTCGCCTTGATTCTGTTAAAATTTGAGACAACTACCTTAACAAAACTCAGCTTAAAATTGATTACTTTTGTAGAAATTGACTTTTTATGCAGATTGATCTTTCGACATTAGACCCAAAACATAATATTATCATTAAAGGCGCTCAGGTACATAATTTAAAAAATGTAGATGTTGCAATTCCGCGAAATAAACTTGTAGTCATCACAGGGCTTTCAGGATCTGGAAAATCAAGTCTTGCATTTGATACTTTATATGCCGAAGGACAGCGTCGTTATGTGGAAAGCTTATCATCGTACGCACGTCAGTTTTTAGGACGATTAGATAAACCAAAAGTTGAATATATCAAAGGAATCGCTCCCGCAATTGCAATTGAGCAGAAAGTAAATACCACTAATGCACGTTCGACGGTAGGAACTTCGACTGAAATCTACGATTATATCAAACTATTGTACGCCAGAATTGGCCGTACTTATTCTCCCATTTCCGGCAGAGAAGTAAGAAAGAACACGGTAACCGATGTTGTTGCGGATGTTAAAACTTTAGAAACAGACAGCAAATGGCTTTTATTGTCGCCTATTCATTTAGAAGAAGGAAGACAACTTGAAGACAAACTTAAAGTTCTTTTGCAGCAAGGATTTGCACGTATATTAGTGGATAACGAAATGGTTCGTTTAGATGAGTTTACACCTACAGATATTCACAAATTAGATAATAAAGACATTTTATTGGTCATTGACAGAATTGTTGTTAAAGAGGAAGAAGAATTTTATAATCGTCTTGCAGATGCTGTACAAACTGCTTTTTTTGAAGGAAAAGGAATTTGTTACCTTCAGGAATTAGGTACCGATAAAAGATTCTCTTATTCTAATAATTTTGAATTAGACGGCATTACATTTTTAGAACCCAATGTTCATTTATTCAGTTTCAATAATCCTTATGGAGCCTGTCCTGTTTGCGAAGGCTACGGGAACATTATTGGTATTGATGCCGATTTGGTTGTACCAAACACAGCATTATCTGTTTTTGAAAGCGCTATTTATCCATGGAGAGGAGACAGCATGAGCTGGTATAAGGATGAATTGGTTAAACATGCTTACAAATTTGATTTTCCAATTCACAAGCCTTATTTCGAACTCACAGAAAATCAAAAAGACTTAATATGGAAAGGCAATCAGTACTTTCAGGGATTAAACAGCTTTTTTAAAGAACTTGAGGAGAAAAATTATAAGATTCAAAATCGTGTCATGTTATCCCGTTACCGTGGGAAAACCAAATGTCATGCCTGCCGCGGTAAACGTTTACGAGACGAAGCTTCTTATGTAAAAATAAATGGTAAAACCGTTTCTGATTTAGTTGATTTACCAATTAAACATCTTGTTGCTTTTTTCAAAAACATTGATTTAAATGTTTACGAACAGCAAATAGCCAGGCGCTTAATGGTCGAAATCAACAATCGTTTATCATTTTTGACAGAAGTTGGTTTAGATTATCTTACTCTAAACAGAAACTCGGCGTCACTCTCCGGAGGCGAATCACAGAGAATTAACCTAGCCACTTCATTGGGAAGCAGTTTAGTCGGATCGATGTATATTCTTGATGAACCAAGTATTGGTTTACATCCAAAAGACTCTGAACGATTGATAAAAGTTTTGCTTTCGCTTCGTGATTTAGGCAATACAGTAATTGTGGTCGAACACGATGAAGACATTATGAAGGCTGCAGATATGATTATTGATATTGGTCCTGAAGCCGGAACTTTTGGAGGAAACCTTGTTGCTCAGGGAACCTACGATGAAATTTTACAATCTGAGTCTTTGACAGCCCAATACTTAAATGGCAATTTAGAAATTTCTGTTCCCAGAAAGAGACGCAAATTCAAAAATTATATTGATATCATTGGCGCCAGGGAAAACAACTTGAAAAATATTAATGTTACTTTCCCGTTGGATGTTTTAACCGTAGTCACAGGAGTTTCAGGAAGCGGAAAAAGTACTCTTATTAAAAAGATTTTGTTTCCGGCTATGCAGAAGAAACTGGAAAACGCTTCCGAAAAAGCAGGTCAGTTTACCGATTTAAAAGGATCTTTTTCTCAAATAAGGCATATAGAATATGTTGACCAGAATCCTATTGGAAGAAGTTCAAGATCCAATCCTGTTACATATATTAAAGCTTATGATGACATCCGTGATTTGTACGCTAAAGAAAAACTGTCTAAAATAAGAGGCTACCAGTCCAAACATTTTTCTTTTAATGTTGACGGTGGCCGATGCGAAACCTGCAAAGGAGAAGGCTCTATAAACGTCGAAATGGTATTTATGGCTGATGTCTCTTTGCCATGTGAAACCTGTGGAGGGAAAAGATTCAAAAAAGAGATTCTGGAAATTAATTTCGACGAAAAAAACATCAACGATATTCTAACAATGACTATTGATGATGCTATTGCTTTTTTTGAAAAAAACAAACAAACCAAAATCACCCAAAAACTACAGCCGCTTCAGGATGTTGGCTTAGGGTATGTACAGCTGGGACAATCTTCTTCTACCCTTTCGGGCGGGGAAGCACAACGTATCAAACTGGCTTCATTTTTAGTAAAAGGTGCTACAAAAGACAAGGCTTTATTCGTTTTTGATGAACCAACAACAGGATTACATTTTCATGATATAAAGAAATTACTGGCGTCGTTTGATGCCTTAATCGAAAAAGGTCATTCTATTATTGTAATTGAACACAATCTTGACCTCATAAAATGTGCTGACTGGATTATTGATTTAGGTCCTGAAGGAGGAGAAAATGGAGGTCATTTATTAGCTGCTGGAACTCCTGAAGAAATTATGAAAGTTAAGGAATCTGTTACAGGAATTTATTTAAAGGAAAAACTAAACTAAATAATTTAGCCACGAATTATTTCTTTTTTACCGAATTGTAATAAGAAATAACTCGTGGCTATTTTTTTTAAAAATTGCTAATCCTAAGCAACCAAACATCTTTCTTCAAAAGGAACGCCATCTTCATCTATAGCAACTAAAATCTTTTTTTGTTTAGATGCTTCGACTGTAAGATACAACCATGCTACTGACCAAAGACCTAATGTTAAACAAAAGATAATAAAATTGAATCCATGATCTACTGCTTTTCCTCCTTTTGAAAGTACCGCAAAAAGCATTTTGTCGTTGCGTTCTTCAAGGACAAATCCGTTATGAACCTTTTTAGAAATCATATTAGAGAATACCTGAAGACTTTCTTCCTGGCTGAATTGATTGTTTTTCATAATCATTAAATTAAAACTAATCTTACTTAATTTTTAACAAAATTACATAAATCCAATACTTATGACAATACCCACTTTTAGTGATTTGTAAATAATTTTTCAGCATAAAAGCAGATTTGTTATTAATTTGCGAACATAAAGATAGTTTTTATATTATAAAATACAAAATAAACAAGCATCAACTTTTTACTAAAAGTTAATTATCAATGCATTATATCTTTTTTTTCATTATCAAAATAGCCGGAGGGTTTATCTGCACTAAAATAGTTTTCAGGTATAGTGGTTTTATTTCCATCCCGCCATGCATTATAGTGGGGTGACATTATTTCGATACCTGCTTCATTAAAAGAATCCTGAATATTTTGATGGAGAGATGAATAGATTAGGGACTGTTTATTAGGCTCTCTAGTATATACATTTATTTGATATGAAACATAAAAATCATCTAAACTGGTTTGCAGGACAAATGGCGCAGGAACAGGCTGAATCATTTCAGTTTTTAATGCTGCATCAATTAAAGCTTTGTAAATATCTTTCCAGGGAACATCATAACCAATTGTAACTGTTGTATGAATTAGCAGTCCGTGCGTATCATTTTTTGTGTTAGCAGAATAATTTGTAGAGGTACTGGACAATACTGTTGCATTTGGAATTGTTATGTCTTCAAATTTTGGTGTTCTGATCCGGGTTACCAATGCAGTCTTTTCTATCACTTCACCACTTACATCACCAATTTTTATAAAATCACCAATCTTAAAAGGACGCATATATGTGATTACTAAACCGGCCACCATATTCGCTATAGCATTTGATGAACCCAATGAAAATAAAACGCCTACAAAAACAGAAACTCCTTTAAAGATTGGAGAATCAGAACCTGGCAGGTAAGGAAAAATAATCACCAACATAAAAGCATACGCTAAAAAACGGATAATATTAAAAGTTGGTTTTGCCCAATCACTGTAAAAGCCATCAACCTTTATGTTTTCCTTGTTTATTTCGTCGACAAAGAATTTAACTATTTTTAGCGAGTACCTAAAAATCAAAACAATAACAACTATTCTGAATAAATTAGGCAGAAAATCAATAATTCCCAATAAAGCAGATTTTACGGGAGTAAGTGTCCACCTTAAAATCGTTGTGGTATATACTTTTGTTGCCGGAAATATATAAAAAAGTACAGGCAGAGTAAAATACACAATTAACAATAAAGTAAATAACTTGATAATCCACAACATACGAATTGCCAGAAACAGCTGTTTTTCAGGGCTAAGAATGGTGATATTATTATAATTAAACCCCTTAAAATATTTTTCCTTGTGTATGGATATGCGGTTTTTTATTTTATTAAAAACTTTAGATACCACAAAAAGAACAAATCCCAAAATAATGATCAATAATGCTGTAAATCCTATACGTTTAGGCAGTAATGAAAAGTTTTCATTTTGATAGATAATTTCTTTTTTTATTGCTTTGTAGTTTCGGTTTGCAATTTCGTGAACAGATTTGTTTTCAGATTGTGCATCCGAATTTAAAACTGACATTATTACCAAATCATCTTCATAAACTATATCCAGACTAATATCTGATCGGACAATTTTTAAAGAGCCGGCATCAAATACATGATTTTCATAAAGTAATTTTATTCTTGACTCAATAGCTTTGGCTCTGTTTTCTGCAGAAAAAGACCCCACTTTATTGAATACATAGAAAAGAGTGTCCTTAAAAGGATTTACAGGATATCCTTTTATAATGGATTTATCAATAACAGGTGTTTTTGTTTTTAAATTCTCTTTTTGAGCAAAACCTGCTATCGAAAATAGAACTAGAAAGAATGACAAATAACAAAGTATTTTTTTTCTCATTTTATTAATAATAAGTTAGTTATCCTTCTAACAAATATAATAACAAAATCGCTTCAAAATTAAATTAGTCTTTACTTTCTGAATCAAATCATTTTAAATTTTAACTCCAAATTTTATTAAAATACCATCAATTACCTTATTTATATCTGGAGATATATAGAATTTATAATTCAGATAAAGATACAAAACCGTAACAAGAACAGATTTTAAAGCAATACCAATGAGAGGGTAAACCGGGAAATCCCAAAAATAAAAAGCCAGAAACAAAACTGTCGTAACCGCCAAAGAATATAAATTCTGTTTTGTAAATGGGTATAAATGAAGTTTCCTAACAACAAAAAGTAATTTAGCCAAACTATAAAATGTGATAGACAATAAAGTGGCAAATGCTGACCCCATAATACCATAAAGAGGTATAAAAATTACGTTTAAAATAAACGTCAATACAACCAATCCTAATCCAAGAAACAATACGGTTTTGTAATATTTAGTATTAAAAATAATCGCATTATTATTTCCTAAAATCAAATCAAAATATTTAGAAAGGCCAATCATAAAAACTACCGGAATTCCTCCTCTATATTCGTCCGGTACTATTTCGTACAGCTGGTTGATATTGACAAAGATGCACAACATAACAAAACCACCTACAATCTGCAGATTTATAGATGTTTTTTTATACAAAATATTTAGTTCATCGTGTTTATTTTCGTGCATCAATTTAGCTGTAATCGGATATACAATCTGATGCATAGCGCGGCTTGGAACCGAAATTACCAACGCAATATAGGTTGCTACAGAATAATAAGCAATATTCTTGATTTCCATGTATTGGTTCAGCATCAGTTTATCGCCGTCCAATAGCAGATTAGCAACACTTCCTGACAAAATAATATAAAAAGTATATTCCATAACGCTTTTTACATTGTCAGGAATTGTAATTTGAAAATTGGGCCTTTTGATATAAAATGCATAAAACATTGTTATAAGGAAAGCAATAAAATAAATCGCAGCAGTTAAATAAACAAATTCGACTAATGAAATCCATTTAAAGTAAAGACCAATTAAAGCAAAGCTGGAGAACAACCTCAAACCTACTTCTTTAATAAAGTTTCCAAAAACCGAATGCATATGTACTCTCGCCCATGCGTAAAATATTTCAAAATAAGCCATACAGATTCCGATAAACGGAATTAAAAGCATGAATTCTTTTACTACCGGATTTTCCTTAGAAACAAAAGCCGTAATATCATCAAAGAAAAAGATTCCGATGATCCCTAAAGGAATGCACATTAATACCGGAAATAATGCTGTAAAAGACAGAAATTGCTCTCTCTCCTCTTCTGTATCATATTGTGAATAAAATTTGACTAATGTATTTTGCATTCCGATAGCAAACAAAGGCATGATAACATTTGCTGCCGAAAGAATATAATTTGTTAAGGCATAATAAGTTGCACCTAAATAAATTGGATATAAATAAAGTGTATTAATAGCTCCGATGCCGAAACCAATATAAGTTATTATAGTATTTTTGAAAGACTGGTTTAAGACAATACCCATGTTTGAGTTTAAATTGTAGAATTTAGATTATTTGGTTTGTAAAATTTATTATTTTATCAATTGGGCCAGTTGTTTAGTCAGGTTTTTTCTTGAATATTGCTGTAAACCAACTCCATGAGCCTGTAAGTTTCCAGACAAAAACTGATTATAAAAGTCCAAAATTACACTTTTTAGCCTCGCTTTTTCAGAATAATCAAAAAATACTCCTGTGTTTGTTTCTTTTATAATATCTGCAAAGTCTGAACCTTGCGGACCTATTGCTATTATTGGGCGATTTGACACCATGTATTCAAATAATTTCCCGGGAATAATACTTTTGGTATCTTCTGAATTAATTTCGATCAAAAGCAAAACCTGAGATTTTTTTTGATGTGCTATTGCCTCATGATGAGAAACATAACCAAGAAGATTCAAATAGACGCTTAGTTCAAATTCTGTAATTGAATCAAGAACTTCCTGACTTACGGCACCAATTAGTTTAATTTCTAAATGTGATTTAAAATCAGGGGCTTCATTTAATAATTCAACCAGACATTCCCATAAAAACTTTGGATTTCGGTCTGATAAAAAAGAACCAATATGTGCGAGAGTAAATTTGGTATCTAAAACTTGTTTCTCTACATTCTCAGTATCATAACCATTTGTAATAACAGAAATAGGTTTATCAGTTATTGACTGAAACTCTGCTTTAGTAGTTTTACTGGTCACAATGATTTCGTCTGCCGAATTAAGCACTTTATGTTCTAAAATTTTATGCTTTTTTTCAGCATAAGAAGATAATCGAAGGGATTTATGATAACCAATCGTGGTCCATGGATCCCGGAAATCGGCAAACCACTTAATATTTAGTTTTTCTTTTAATTCTAAGCCAATCAGATGCAAACTGTGAGGTGGTCCCGAAGTTACGATTGTATCAATATGATTTTCCCTGATATACCCCTCCAGATAAGTCAAAGAAGGCCTTACCCAAAAAACACGGGCATCCGGAATAAAAAGATTCCCTCTGATCCAAAGAAAAGTTTTATCCAAAAAAGACTGTTTTCTTTTATTGGGTACAATACCAGATGCAATTTTTTTCGTTTTATTTTTCGAAAAAAAAGAAGCCAACTGGTAAGGTTCCCAAATCTTATGCTTTAAAACAATAGCTTTATCGGAAATCTCTCTTATCAAACCTTCATCAACAATTGGATAGGTTGGGTTTTCGGGAACATAAACGATTGGCTGCACATCAAATTCCGGCAGGTATTTTACAAATTTTAGCCAGCGCTGTACTCCTGGACCTCCTGCTGGCGGGAAGTAATAGGTAATTATCAAAAGTTTCTTTGGTTCCAATTTTTATTCAATATTAAAAACTTAATTGTGGAATTATACATCCTCTTCATTATTGTTATTCACTTTCGCTAATTCTTCAATATCCAGAATATCTTTTGGCCGGTTAGAAGCTTTCTTAGCGATAATTAAATTTTCATAGTCGATAAAATAAACAGGAGTTTCATCAATCATAACAATTGTTGCGTCTTCTAGCAAAGAAGAAAAAGATTTATCTTCTAAACCTTTTACGGCGGTCATAATATCCAGCCTGAGTCCATAATTTAATGTAAAATCTGTCCAGCCGGGAATAAATTGCATTGTTTCAATTGATTCAAAGTCTCCTAAATTAATTGATTTTAATGCTTTTCGTAAATTAAGTCTATTTTCAATGGTGTCTTCTAAATAGATATCAATGTCTCCGGTATTTCTATTATAACCATAAATGTTTACCGCAAAACCTCCAATCGTTATATACTTAACGTTATTTTGAAAGAAACTATTCCAAATAGCAATTATTTGCTCATTCATCGTTTCTTAGATTGAATTATTTTAGCAGTTTTCAATTTATGGGAAATTTCAATAATAGCCATCAATCGCTCTAATCGCTCTATATAAGAAAGCGATTTTATTTCTAAAATTCTTCTAGCTTCCAATTCTTTTGGAGTACCAAATTTTAAAACAATATCTTTCATTACTTTAACTTTTGTAATATTCTAAAACAAAGATACAAAACGATATAGTACTCAATAGCTAATCAATTTAATTATGAATTTTATCCTTAGATTTTCTGTTTTCAAAATAAAACCCTCCAATTAAAAGCAATAACATCCCAATTGAACTTACCAGTGTAATTGTACTTCCGGTTTTAACAACCTGAGGTTCAAATTTAAATTCAATAGTATGTTTCCCGCCCGGAATTTCCATAGCTCTTAAAACATAATCAACAGGGAAATGATCTGTTAATTTTCCGTCAATGTAAGCATTCCAGCCGTTTTTATAATACATTTCAGAAAAAACAGCCAAACCATCTTTTCCGTTCTCAGACTGGTATTTGATATAATTTGGCTTATATTCTACAACTCTGATTGTACCGGTAGTATCCCACTTTTTTTTCAGTCGGGCACTTTTAAATTTTCCCTCATATTCATGAACATTAAAAACAGCAACTTCTTTGGTATCTAAATCATCTAAAGCTTTCATGACATCATCCGGCTTATTAACGAGTTTTACAGTACTCACAAACCAGGCGTTTCCATTTGTGTTCGGGTTTATTGTTGGAAATTCTTTTCCTTCTTTATCAGTCTGAATAATGTATTTTACGTTTAACATATCCAAAACTTCCATATTGTTTTTTGCGATCTGGTAATCAAACAATTGCTGGATTCTTCTTGGTTTTGCAGCATGATATCCCCCTAATGAATGATGAAAATAAGAAGCACGTGCACTTGACATGTTTCCGCTGACCTCAAAAACCCTGTAGTGGGTAGTATCTTTTAAGATCTGGGCATCAGATGGCGTTTCCTGAAATGGGGCGGCAATTTCTACCGGACTTACAAAATCTTTAGCAGAAACGTACTTTTTATCCACAAAAAACAAATCAAAAATCATCAAAAGCCCAACCAGAATCAGAGTAGTATTTTGAGCCAGTTTATTTTTGATGAATAGCCATAAAATCCCAAAAGTCACTACAATAAAAAATCCTGAGCGTAATAAATCTGCAGAATACAAAGTCATTCTGTCTTCTTTCAAAGCATCAACAAAACCTGGACCATAACTTTCTAAAAAATAATTATCGCTGCTTCCTGTAAAGTGGAAAAATCCTTTGGCAATTACCAAAATCAAAATTATCCCCAAACCGAATACACCAGTTTGCATCAGGGCTTTTTGCTGCAGTTTTGGCTCTTCTTTCGCTTTAAAAAACGACTGAATACCCATTACAGCCAAAACCGGAAAACATAATTCAAGAATCACCTGAATAGAAGAAACTGCTCTAAACTTATCATACATCGGAACGTAATCAATAAAGAAATCCGTTAATAATGAGAAGTTTTTTCCCCAGGAAAGCATTAATGAGAATAGTGCTCCACCCAGAAATACATATTTTATTTTTCTGCTATCAATAAATAAAGCCAAAACACCTAAAAAGAAAACCACAATACCAATGTAGGCCGGTGCTGCAACAATTGGCTGGTCGCCCCAATAAGTAGGCATTCCTGATACAAAATCCTTAGCCTGTGCAGATGGACCCCCCTGTTCGATCATAAACGAATACATACGGCTGTCTGTCCCTACATTTTCATGATTTGAACCACCAAAAAGCCTTGGTGCAATCAGGTTAAAACTTTCAGCTATTCCGTAACTGTATTCTGTAATATATTCACGGCTTAAAGCATTTTCATCGGTCTTTTTAGAGCCATCCGGATTAAAAGTCAACTCACTGTTGCTTCTTGTACTGAATTTAGCATATTCACTTGTTGCCATCAAATTAGTAGCATTTGCTCCAATTGCAAAAATTCCGGCAATAGCCAAAACTCCAACTGCTGTCCCAAGTTCTTTAAATTGTTTTTCTTTAATGAAAATAAAAGCAAAATATCCTGAAAGTATCAATAAGAAAATCAATAAATAATAAGTCATCTGAAAGTGGTTTGCATTTACTTCCAGTGCAACCGCAAACATGGTGAGCAAACCTCCCCAAATATATTTTTTCTGAAAAACGAGTATAAATCCGGCAATAACCAACGGCATATATGCAATTGCATGTGCTTTTGCATTATGCCCAACACCAAGAATTATAATTAAATAAGTTGAAAAACCAAAGGCTATGGCTCCTATAAAAGCTTTTAGCGGGTCTGTCTTTAAAACCAGAAGCAAACCGTAAAAACCTAAGAAGTATAAAAATAAATAATCTGCAGGACGTGGTAAAAAGCGTAAAAAATCATCTAATTTACCCACAAAATCATTTGGATAATTAGCTCCTAACTGATAAGTTGGCATTCCTCCAAAAGCAGAATTTGTCCAATAGGGCTCCGTGTTTTCAGCAGCCCTAAAATCATTCTGCTCTTTTGCCATTCCGGTATATTGAGCGATATCAGACTGAAAAATTTGTTTTCCCTGCAAAACAGGATAAAAATAAATTAATGAAACGAGAATAAAGCCCAGAATTACAAGGGCATGCGGATAGAACTTATTTACTATTTTCAATTTTGGCTGGTTTGGTTAAATGATGAATCCTGTTATTTAGGACACAAACTTAATCTATTTCTTCGTAATCAACATAATCGCCAACTTTTTTGGTTTCTCGTGGCTTTTTTGCATTAGCGGTATTAATGATTATCTCATCATTATTGTTGTTTGGGGCTCTTTGCCATGAATTATCCTGACTGTATTGCTGTTGTCTCTGAAAATTTTCCCCTGCTTTCTCTACCGCCTTTTTCACAAGTACAGGCAAAAATATTTTAGCCAGAAATTTAAAAATATAATAAAAAGCTATTACCCACATTATGGTTTTAAGGAACCCTGAAAATGATGCTTCTTGCATAATCGTATAATTTTTTTCAAAATTAATAAAACCATTGTTCAAAATTAAAATATGAATCTTAAATAAATAATAAAATATGTACATTTGAAATACGTTATTACTTTTTAAATTAAAAAGATATTTATGTTAAAAATTAAAAATTTACTTGCCCCGGTACTTTTTTTCATCTCACAACTTTTCTTTGCCCAGCATACTGATGTAATTAATTCGAACCGCCCCGGAGAAACTATGTCGGCTTTCTCTGTTGGAAAAAGTGTTATTCAGGCCGAAGTTGGTTTTTATGGCATAACAGAAAAGCATGATGCCCAAAACTATGAGGCATCGGGTTTTGGTACCGATTTTACCGCTCGCTGGGGACTCTTTGATGAAAAACTAGAATTTATTGCCGATATCCAGTATCAAAATGAAAAGTTTACAACTCCAGCCACCACTTTTAGAAAAAGTAACCTCAGACAAACCGTTTTCGGAGCAAAATACCTGATTTATGATCCTTTTAAAACATATAACAAAGACATTAATATTTACAGCTATAATGCAAATAAAAAATTCAGATGGAGTCAACTGATCCCTGCGGTTTCAATCTTTGCAGGTGCTAATTTCGTATTTAAAGACAATCCATATGCCTATAATACCAATATACTCAATTATTATTCAAACGAATTTAATATCTCTCCTAAGCTAATGCTGATTACACAAAACCATTTTGGTGATGGAAGATGGGTACTAGTGACAAATATTATAGCAGATTATATTGCAAGCGACAATTCAGGATTCGGTTATGTAATAACACTTACAAGAGGATTTAACAGCAAATGGTCCGGTTTTCTTGAGAATCAGGGCTACAAAAGTGATTTGTACAGCGATGCTATTGTGAGAGGAGGTGCAGCTTATTTATTATCAAGAAATGTACAAGTAGATGCATCAATTAGCAAAAATTTAAAAAACTCACCTTCATTACTATATGGAGGAATTGGCTTTTCTATCCGTTATGACGATAAACATCAGGATAAACTTGTCAATTATGGTAAAAAGAAAAAGGTAAAAAGCAGTAAGGATAAAAAGAAAAAAGACAAAAATGCAGTAGAAGAGCCTGAAGAAGAAACAATAGACTATCAGGAAAAAGAACGTGAAAGAAAAGCTAAATACGAATAACCTCAGTATCTTTACTCCCAATACTATGAGAATTCAAATTTAAATTAGATGATTACAATTAAAGAGGCCAAAACAAAAAAGGAATTAACAGAATATATCAAATTCCCTTTTGCTTTATATAAAGACAACCCATATTGGGTTCCGCCCATTATTTCAGATGAATTAGAATCATTTGACAAAACAAAAAATCCGGCTTTCGAAAATGCTGAAGCATATTTTTACATTGCTTATAAAAATGACAAAGCTGTCGGAAGGATTACAGCTATTATAAACTGGTCAGAAGTTAATAATCAGCATAAAAGAAAAGTTCGTTTCGGCTGGTTTGATGTTATTGATGATATCGAAGTAACGAAAGCTTTGCTTGAAAAAGTATATGAATTAGGAAAACAGCATAATCTGGAACACATGGAAGGCCCTATGGGATTTTCTAATTTAGATAAGGTTGGAGTCTTAACAGAAGGTTTTGATCAGGTAGGAACCATGATTACCTGGTACAACAATGAATACTATGTCAAACATTTTGAACAGTTAGGCTTTCAGGTAGAAAAGCAATATATAGAAAGCATTTTTCCTTTTTCAAACGTAAAGCCTGAATTTTTCCAGAAAGCACAGGAACTGATTAAAAAGCGATACGGCTTAAAATCCCTAACTTTTACAAAGACAAAAGACATTATGCCACATGTGGACAAAATGTTTGATTTGTTTAATGAATCATACGAAAAATTAGCTTCATTTGTAGCCATATCTGATGTTCAGAAAGATTATTTTAAAAAGAAATATATCGGCTTTATCAATCCTGAATATATCAAGTTTGTAGTGGATAAAGATGATAAATTAATTGCCTTCAGCATTGTAATGCCAAGTTTTACCGAAGCTTTACAAAAGATAAAAGGAAAACTGTTTCCATTTGGTTTCCTTCATTTATTAAGAGCAAAAAAACACAGTAAGGATGTTGTTTTTTATCTTATAGGAATTCACCCAGAATATCAGAACAAAGGCGTTACAGCAATTATTTTTGACGAATATTATAAAACGTTCTCTGAAAAAGGGATTCGCAACTGCATCAGGACTCCTGAATTACTTGAAAACAATGCCATTCATCTATTATGGAAAAATTTTGACCCTATAATTCATTGTCAAAGAAAAACTTATCGAAAAGACTTGTCTCAATGGACATGAAATTTATCTTAATTATGTAATTACAAAAAAAGGTCGAAATTAAAATTTCGACCTTTTTTATACTTGGATTATTCCTGAAATATTATTTCTTTTTATTTTGAGCTTTCTTAGCTGCCTCCTGCTGCTCCATTACTTCCTGAAGACGCTGTTGAAATTTACTTGGCTTTTTAGGCTCTCTTTGTTTGTTTTCCTGAATCTGGGCATGAATTTTTTCGCTGTCTACGATATAATTCTTAATAACAAACATAATTCCGATTGTAATTAAGTTCGAAATAAAGTTGTACAAACTTAATCCGGCACCGTAACTGTTGAAGAAAATTAACATCATCAACGGCGAAACGTAAATCATGATTTTCATCATTTTTGCCATATCCGGCATACCTTCCTGCTGCGGAGCTGCCATCTGCTGATCTCCAGAAGTCATTTTCATGTAGAAGAAAATTGCAATTGCCGCCAAAATTGGAAACAAACTGATATGATCACCATACAAAGGAATATTGAATGGTAATTTTGCAACAGAATCAAAAGAAGATAAATCATCAGCCCAAAGGAAACCTTTTTGTCTTAATTCAAACGCTGCAGGGAAAAATTGAAACGATGCATACATAAAAGGAAGCTGAATCAATGCCGGAATGCATCCTGCCATTGGATTTACTCCTGCTTTATTGTACAGTTTCATAGTTTCCTGTTGCTTTTTCATTGGGTCTTTTTTGTATTTTTCTCCCAATTCTGTAATATCAGGTCTTAAAACTTTCATTTTGGCCTGAGACAGGAATGACTTATATGTAATTGGCGACATGGCCAATTTGATGATAATCGTAAAAATAATGATTGCAATTCCTAACGATAATCCAATAGTTGAACTTAAGAATCCAAACAACGGAACGAATATCAACTTGTTAATCCACCCGAATATTCCCCATCCTAATGGAATAATTTTTTGGAAATTTTTATCGTAAGATTTTAACACCTTATAATCTGCCGGTCCAAAATACCATTGCATTTTATAATCAATCTCACCATTAGAAAACGCCAAAGGAATGTTTGATTTAAACTGTTTTGTAAATACAGTATCTATTTTTTCGTCATTAACCAAATTAGTTGATTCTAATTTAGCATTGGCAAATGGTTTTTCTGTAACTAAAATTGAAGTAAAAAAGTGCTGTTTATAAGCAATGAAGCTTACTTTTTCAATTGTCTCTTCTTCGTGACTACCCAGACCTGCGTAATTGATTTTACCATCTTCATGTTCGTAATAAATTTCGGCATAACGATTTTCGTATGAAATACTTTTTTCGTTTCTGTATGTTTTTAAATCCCATTGCAAATCTAATGGCTTAGCAGAATTTAAAACACGGCTCAACCCCTGTGAACGAATATCAAAACCAACCAGATAATCGTTTGGTTTCAGAATGTATTTATACTCTAAAAATTCATTTGCACCTGCTTTTAAACGCATAGATAAAACTTGGTCTACACCAATTTTCTCTAATGTTGGTTCAAAATACAAATCTTTAGAATTTAGTGTTCTGTTATCTGTAGTAAGAAGCTGTAGATTTAAATTTGAGTTGTTGTTTTTAATTAATTCAACTAACTGGCCCGAACCTTTTTTAAACTTTTCAAATTCTTTTAAAGTTGCTTCCACTATGTAACCACCTTTATTAGCGATTTTAAGTTTAAGCTTTTCGTTTTCGATTGTAGTATAAGACTCTTTTGCAGAAGGAAGTGTTGCAGAATAAGCAAAACCGCCTAAAGTTTTTTGCAATTGAGCCAACTGAACTGTATCACCAGGAGTTGCAGCCTTCGCCGGTAGCGCTGCTGTTTTTGCTTTATCAGCTTTTGCCTGAGCTTCTTGTTTAGCTACTAATTCTTTCCTGGCTTTTTCAGCAGCAATTTCTTTTTCAGAGGGCTGATTTTGGTACATAATCCAAATCAAAATTCCGAATATCAATACAAAACCAATAATTGAATTAAGGTCTAATTTTTTTTCTTCCATTATTATTTAAAAAAGGTTATTCGTTAAAGGAAATTAGTTATGAGTCTGACTCAAAAGTTACATCCTCTTAGAATATTAATATTATTTTTTATGAAAATTTACAGCAGCAGCTACAAAGTTTACGAAAATTGGGTGTGGGTTTGCAACCGTACTTTTGTATTCAGGGTGGTATTGAACGCCAATAAAGAATGGGTGGTTCTCTAATTCTACAATTTCTACTAAACCAGTATCAGGATTAACTCCGGAAGCAATCAAACCTGCTTTTACCAATTCATCTTTGTATTTATTGTTGAATTCATAACGATGGCGGTGGCGCTCAGAAATCGTTTTTTCACCATAAATTCTGTGCGCCAGAGTGTTTGGTTTAATTTCACATTTCCATGCTCCAAGTCGCATTGTTCCCCCTTTGTCTGTAACTGTTTTTTGATCTTCCATCAAATTCACTACCGGATGTTTTGTTTTTTCATTCATCTCAGTAGAATTCGCTTCAGCGTAACCTAAAATATTTCTTGAATATTCGATAACAGACATCTGCATTCCCAAACAAATTCCGAAAAACGGAATATTATTTTCACGTGCATAACGAACTGCTTCAATTTTTCCTTCAATTCCTCTTTCGCCAAATCCCGGAGCAACTAAAACTCCATCAAGTGGCCCTAATTTCTCAGCCACATTATCAATATTAATGTGTTCTGAGTGAATCGAAATTACATTTACTTTTGTTTCATTTGAAGCACCTGCATGAATAAATGCCTCTAAAATAGACTTGTAACAATCCTGCATTTCTACGTATTTCCCAATCAGACCAATATTTACGGTATGTTTAGGCGTTTTTAATCTACGTAAAAAAGTATTCCATGTTTTTAAATCCGGAGCAGCTTTCTTAGGTAAATCTAATTTCTTTAAAGCCACAACATCCAATCCCTCTTCAAGCATTAAATTTGGAACTTCATATATCGTAGAAGCATCAATAGATTGAATAACCGCTTCTTTTTTCACATTACAGAATAAAGCCAGTTTTTGACGCAATTCCTGAGACAATTCATGTTCTGTTCTACAAACTAAAATATCTGCTTTGATACCACTTTCCATTAACGTTTTTACAGAGTGCTGGGTTGGTTTTGTTTTCAATTCTCCCGCTGCAGCCAAAAATGGAACCAAAGTCAGATGAATCACAATTCCGTTGTTTTCACCTAACTCCCAAACCAACTGACGAACAGATTCAATGTAAGGTAATGATTCGATATCACCTACAGTTCCGCCAATTTCAGTAATTACAATATCATAATCACCGGATTTACCCAGCAATTGCATTCTGTCTTTGATTTCGTTTGTGATATGAGGGACAACCTGAACCGTTTTTCCTAGAAACTCCCCTCTTCTTTCTTTTTCAATAACCGAAAGATAAACTCTTCCTGTAGTAACATTATTAGCCTGAGAAGTAGGAACATTCAGAAAACGCTCATAATGTCCTAAGTCTAAGTCTGTTTCTGCTCCATCATCTGTCACATAACATTCTCCGTGCTCATAAGGGTTTAGTGTTCCCGGATCAACGTTGATGTATGGATCAAATTTCTGAATAGTTGTACGGTATCCTCTTCCTTGTAACAATTTTGCCAAAGATGCCGCGATAATCCCTTTTCCTAATGAAGAGGTCACACCTCCTGTAACAAAAATATATTTTGTTTGATTCATTCTGTAGTTGTTTGTATTGTAGTTGTGTAAAAAACTTGGCAAAAGTACAAATTAAATTAGACAATTTGCTAATTAGAAAATTAGAAAATGTGTCAATTGAAAATTTTAAGAAATACATAAGCGATAATTAGAAAACAATGAATTAAATTCATTTTAAACCAATATTATAAAGCTATCTATCTAAACATTATCTAATTTTCTAATTTTCCCATTATCCAATTTTTAAGGTTTTGGATATTGTTTTTTAATGTTACGTATCAACTCTTCCAGTCCATTTAGTTTTAATTCATAAACAAGCTGAAGCTGCTGTCCTAATTCTCCTTTTGGAAAACCTTTATTATGATACCAGACCACGTAATATTCGGGTAAATCAATCAAAAAACGTCCTTCATATTTCCCGAAAGGCATTTTGGTATGTGCTAATTTTATGAGTTGTTTTTTGTCCTGTTCCATTTTTTTAAAAGAAAAAAGAAGCAAGAAAAAAGAATATTGATTTATCCTCTTTCTTGCCTCTTTAAATTCTGTAATTGTGTTTTTATTTCCAGTTGAAAGTAACTCTTTTTTCGATATCCGGGTGAAGACTCAAAAATACCGGGCAAGTCATAGCAGCTCGTTCTAAGATTGTTTTGTTTTTTTCATCAGCATTACTTATCAGCTCAAAAACAATTTCGATAGCACCAATTCTTCTTGGTTCAGCATTCATAATTTTAGTTACTTCAGCTGTGGAATCAACTAAATCTACATCTAAATCACGGGCTTTGATTCCCATAATGGTGAACATACAGCTTCCTAAAGCATTAGCCACTGTATCTGTTGGAGAAAACGCTTCTCCTTTTCCGTTATTATCTAATGGTGCGTCCGAAATGATTTCGCTTCCTGACTGCACATGTATTGATTTTGTTCTTAAATCGCCTAAATAGGTTACTTTTGATGTCATTAATTTGCTACTTTTAAAGTTAAGTCTGAATCGTAATATAAAATGTAAACACCTTTATTAGCGTGTCCGCCATCTTCTTTTTTATAATATTGAAATTTATTGTCAACTTGTTCGGTTGTCATTAAATCAGCTGTTTCCTGATAGGTTTTTCCCTGAACCAAACGCATCATGGTATCAAAAGTTACATCAAAACCACGGGTTGCATAAGTATTAGGATCTATTTTGTTTTTTAACTTGTATTCTTTTTCAAAAATTAACACTCGCGATTCGTCGCTTTCGCGGGAAACTGACGGATACATCAATTTTAATTTAACTAAATTTTCAAAATAAATTTCATCCGTATCCAAAGTACTGTTTGGTTCTAAAATCACCAATTGGATCTGACAGGTTTTTTGCGCATCAATCAAAGCCTTAATCGTATATTTTATCATCGCGGTACTGGCTGTTTCCATTACCACATAATTCATTCTGTTTGGCATTAATAAGCTTTTCAGACTGGCAACATCCAAACTTCCGTTTTCGGTTAAAGATGCGAAGGCAACCCCTTTTTGGTTTTGCTTGATGTAATTGATAACCGATTCTTTTTTCTTATCAACTACTGCGACAATATTACCATTTTTAGAACGCATATAATCAAAAACCGTATTCCTGACTATGTCTGGTGTTGGTATTGACTGATACAAATTATCAATAGGGTTAGCAGCATCTTTAGATAATGGCGAGATTACGGGCACATTATGTAAACGCAGTGTATTAGCGGTTGTTTCGGCATTAGTCTGATAAAACGGCCCTATGATTGCATCCGCATCCTGCAGTTTATTTTGGGTAATCAGACTCGGAATATTTGAAGTATTTTTTGTCTCCTGCGAATCATAAATTGAAATATCAATTGGCAGTTTCAACGTTTTTGCCGAATCAATAGCCATCATTGCTCCTGAATAAAAATCAAGTGTCATATTCAAAAACTTATCCGTTTTTACGCGGTTCGCGAAACCTACTGTGTCATTTTGTATTTTGGCTATATTAAAAGGCAATAACAGAACCAGCTTTTTACGTTCATTATGACCTCTCTTTTTATTTAATTCAACCACTTCCGGATCAGCAGAAACAGTTTCTGATTTTACCTTTTCAAGTATCTGAATCCCATCTTTATTTTCTACCTGTTTTTCAGTCTGTCCTGGTTCTTTTGCAATAATTGGCACCGGAGCTAAATAACCAGTTGGAACTTTAAGCACCATTCCCTCTTTTACACCTTCAGAAAGGGACGGATTTAATTCTGTCAACTCCTCCTGAGTAAGATGAAATGTTCTTCCTAAACTGTAAAAAGTCTCTTTTGGTTTTACCTGATACTCCATGTATGTTGTTAGTTTTCTTGAAGTCTCCGCAGGTTTTACAGTATTAGGAACTGAAGCTGAAGCTGTAGTTTCTGTTTTTGGAGCAGTACCTTTTATTGTTAATCTGTATCCCACAGGTAAATTCGAAACAATTTCCGGATTGCGTTTTTCTAACTCCTCAACAGTCAGATTATACTGTTTAGCAATACCAAATTTGGTTTCTTTAGGCTGAACATCATGATAAACATATTTTTCAGAACCTTTATCTTTCGTTTTTTTATTTGCAGCAGCAACACTTTTAGAAGCATAGCCTTTTGCAGGAATTACTAATTTCTGTCCAATCTGAATACCTGTCTTTTCTAAAAAAGGGTTAGCAGCTTTCAAATCTTCGGCAGAAATACCATATTTTTTTCCGATACTGAAAAAAGTTTCTTTGGGCTGTACTTCATGAATGACTTCTTTAGTATTTCCATTCTTTTTGACAGAAGTTTCATCTTTTTTTACCGATGCAGTCTTACCGCTGCTGCTCGGAATCAATAAAACTGTATTCGGCTTCAGGGAAGTTCTCGCATCAGGGTTCAACTCGTAAATATCATAAGGAGTAACTTTAAATTTCTGAGCAATCTGATTGATTGTTTCTCCGGCTGAAACAGTGTATTTAACCACCTTCCCCTGAGAGAAAGCAGAACATGTTATAAACAAAACAAAAGAAAATGTGGTGAAAAAATATTTCATAATAGATATTAAAAACAATTATTCTTTTAATGCGAACAAGATACTAATTTCTCTTTAAAACAAAAATCAGTCCGAAAGTTAATTCTTTACTAATTATTACCTGAGATCTATTTCTGCCCTCGCAATAATGATGTTTTTATATAACTCATTTTCTTCCTTTTTCTTGCATTGATAAATGAGTTCTTCCATAGTATTGTATTTCCCTGAATAGACATAATATGAAAGACTGTTGATGTTAAAAAAGAAACTCGCATTAAAATCGCCTGAATCAATGAGTTTCATTATAAATTGGTCTCTTGGCGCTGCATCTGTAAATGTACCTAAAACCAGATAATATCCATTAGGAACTTCTTTAAGATTATCAAAAACTTCAATTTTTATGTTTTTTTCATTCTTAAACGGGTTTTCTTTGAGTTCCTTTTTCATTTCTTCCAGTGAAACTGCTTTTGAAGTTTCTGCAGATCCTGATTTTTTTATTGCTTCATCCTGATACTTTTTCAGTTTTACCAAAGCCAGTTTATCGTCAAATTTTCTGGCTTCCATACTATAATAAGAAGCTTTGCTGATATGTCGTTTTACCTCAATTTTTTTCTGAACATCTAACGAATCCATTTTCGCAATTAAAAGCTGATTTTTTGCATCTCCTCGTTCCTGTTCAATTTTATATCGCTTGATTTCTTCTAATGAAAGTCTTTGCTGTATTGAGGTAACATTATTCTTTTTTTCGCTTTCTCGGATTTTTTTCTTGTATACCTGATTTTCCTGAACAGCAATCTCTTCAACTCTATTCATCAAACCTGCGTATGCTTTTCTGTTTTCAGACAGTTCCTTTTTCAACTGTGAAGACAACTCACTGGTTTTTCCGATACTCTCATACGATTGTTTTTCTAAACGTTTCGATTCTTCAACATTGAGAATATCCATTCTTTTTAATTCAACCAAATCATAATTCATCGTATTGATCAACGAATCCAGCTTTACCATCAGGATGTCCTGCACATTTTTATTAGCTTCTAAAACCAGTCTAAGTTTCTCAACCGAATTCTCTTTAGAACCGTTCAGATCATTCAGATTCATTTTTAGATCATTGATTTTTATGATTTTCTCATTCATTTCTTTCTGAACAATTAATCTGTCTTTTAAATCATCAATTTCAACCGTTTTTGCTTTAGTTTTTTCAACCACAACTTGTTTTTCGGCAAGAGCAAGCATTAGTTCTTCGCTTTCGTTGGCTGGTGTTATTGCTGTAGTATTGATTGCCAGTTTATTTCCAACAATTAATCCGTTTACAATTTCTGGGTTTTGAGATTCCAGCTGCTCAATTGTAATACCATATTTTTTAGAAATAGAAAATTTAGTCTCTTTAGGTTCTACTATATGAAAAACCGTTTCTTTATTAATCACACGAACTCTTCCGTCGAGCGTTTTTCTTTTGTTCGGAATTGAAATTGTCTGACCAATTTGCAATCCGTTTTGCAGTAAATCTTTATTTAAATTTTCAAGATCCTGAACCGAAACATTGTATTGTCTGGCAATACTAAACAACGATTCTTTGGCAACAACTAAATGTGTTGTTTTAGAAGAATTTGTGCTTTCAGTTTTTGTAAAATTTGAATTTTTCTGCGGAATAACTAATTCCTGCCCAACCTGAAGTCCGTTGGCAAGAATTGGATTTGCATTTTGAAGTGCTTCTACAGAAACATTATATTTTCTTGACAAACCGTAAAGTGTTTCCTTTTCTCCAACAACATGAGTAATTTGCTGGTCTGACTTTGGTTTTTCTGAGGAATGAACCGGAATCTTAATAATCTGGTTGTCTTTGATTCCGTTTTGTGATTCGGGGTTGAGTTTGTAGATTTCGTCAACCGAAACCTTATATTTTTGGGCTATAAAATAAGCAGTTTCCCCTTTTTGAATTTTGTATTCAATAATTGAATCTTGCGCAGCTATTTTGTTAAAAGACAAAATAAACACAAGAGAAATGGTTAAAAGTTCTCTCATAAATAGTAGGTTATAAAAAATTAAGGCCTTACAAATGTAAGACCTTAATTTTAAATTATGCTACTATTCCCACTCAATTGTTGCAGGTGGTTTTGAACTAATATCGTAAACAACACGATTCACGCCTTTTACCTTGTTGATAATATCGTTTGATACTTTCATCAGGAAATCATAAGGCAAATGAACCCAGT
The DNA here is from genome assembly GCF_010645065.1 of Flavobacterium fluviatile. GTDB lineage: Bacteria > Bacteroidota > Bacteroidia > Flavobacteriales > Flavobacteriaceae > Flavobacterium > Flavobacterium fluviatile. The sequence goes on from NZ_JAADZW010000007.1 coordinate 161,924, forward strand.
CAGCAGTCATACCATCTGTTGATTCAACAGCTCTAAGCGCCACTACTTTTTCGTACGTACGTTCATCGCCCATCACACCAACAGAATTTACAGGAAGCAAAATTGCTCCGGCCTGCCATACTTTATCGTATAATCCCCAGGATTTTAATCCTTCGATGAAAACAGAATCTACATCTTGTAAAATCCTAACTTTCTCCGGAGTAATATCTCCTAAAATCCTGATTGATAATCCAGGTCCAGGGAAAGGGTGCCTTCCTAATAATTCAGGATCTATTCCTAATGTAGCTCCTACTCGTCGCACTTCATCTTTAAAAAGCATTCTAAGCGGTTCTACAATTTTTAATTTCATATAATCCGGCAATCCACCAACATTATGGTGTGATTTAATGGTAGCGGATGGACCTTTAACCGAAACAGATTCGATAACGTCTGGGTAAATTGTTCCCTGCGCTAACCATTTTACATCTTCTAATAAGTGTGATTCATCGTCAAAAACCTCGATAAATACACGACCAATTGTTTTACGTTTGGTTTCAGGATCACTGATTCCGGCTAATTCAGAAAGAAAACGATCTCCGGCATCTACTCCTTTTACGTTCAACCCCATTCCTTTGTATTGATCTAATACATTTTGGAATTCGTTTTTACGTAAGAGACCATTGTTAACAAAAATACAGTATAAATTTTGTCCGATTGCTTTGTTTAATAAAACTGCTGCTACAGTAGAATCTACTCCTCCGGAAAGTCCTAAAACGACTTTATCGTTACCAAGTTTTTCTTTTAACTCTCCCACCATTTCTTCTACGAAAGCATTTGGTGTAAAGTTTTGAGGAACTTCAGCAATTTTAACTAAAAAATTCTCCAGCATTTTTGATCCGTCTGTCGAATGGAAAACCTCCGGATGGTATTGAATTGCATATGTAGTTTCGCCTTCGATTTTGTAAGCTGCAAATTCTACATCGTGCGTACTTGCTAACTTTACAGCATTTGTTGGAAGCGCTTTGATACTATCGCTATGACTCATCCAGACCTGGCTGTTTTCTGAAACTCCTTCAAAGAAAGTTTCATTGTCTTTTATATAAGATAAATTCGCTCTACCGTATTCTCTGGTATTTGAAGCCGCTACTTCGCCTCCGCTAAAGTGTGCTAAATATTGGGCTCCGTAACAAACGGCAAGCATTGGAAGTTTACCTCTTATTTGCGATAAATCAGGATGTGGAGCATCTTCTGCACGAACAGAAAAAGGACTTCCTCCTAAAATTACTGCTTTGTAAGGTGATAAATCACTAGGAAAGTGATTGTAAGGAAAAATTTCGCAGAATATATTTAATTCGCGAACTCTACGCGCAATAAGCTGAGTGTATTGCGATCCGAAATCTAAAATAAGTACGTTATGTTGCATGCGCAAAAATACTTTTTATATTCGAAAATGAAAAATCGGAACAATGAAAAATTTATTTTTTTTCATTGCTCCGATTTTTAGGCACTAAGGTTCAAAGTTGCAAAGATTCAGATTTTAAAATTGCTTTTCAACTTTGAGCCTTAAAATTATTCTTTTGTTACAATAATTGAAGCTTTAAAACCTGCCGCAAGATTGTTCCAATAATCATTGGTAATTAACGTACCTTTGTCATCAAAAACCTGAATTTCAGCAGTATTCCCTCCAAGAGAGCCAATATTTAATGCTTCAAAATCAAGTTTGTTAAAACCATTTGAAAGTATAATTTTTACTTGCTTGAAATTACTATCTAAAAATATTTGGCTCTGAATGATCTGATCATTTGAAGATACCTTTACCAAATCACCGTCTATGGCTCCAAAATCCCTGAATTTCACAATAAAATAAGCTGATTTGGTTTTAAAATCTCCTAAAGAAATATTCTTTTTAATCAATTCTCCTCTTCCCTCTTTTAATCCGGCTTCTCTCAAAGCTTTATCCAGATCTTTTTCCATTTTAGGAATATACCGATCACCAGGATTGGCAAATTTATTCTCTGTTGACATAGAAAAATTGCTTTTCTCCTCCCCTATAGTAAATCTGGATTTTGGAGTGATACTTGTATTATCAAAAACATTTGGTGTCTTAATACCTGGAATATCCGTATTTTCTGTCTGTGGGTTCTTAATTTCAGGAGCAGGTATTTTCTTCGGTTTAGCATCAAACTTTGGAGCAGGTATCGATTTAAACCCCGAATTAAGTTCCTGAGCAGAAACTGTCAAAGCTGTAAAAAACAATATGAAAAATAAAATGTGCTTCATTGAAAAAGTATTTATCGAAATCGGCTTTAAATCTTATAAAATCAACAATATCGTATCGCAAAAATAGTATAATTTAATTTGCAGGTAGAACTTTATGACTTTTATAACAATATATTAGGCTAATTTTTGCAATCAAAAAACCTGCCATTTTTATAATTCAATTAAAAAAATCCAAACTCCAAAAATGATTCAAAAACAATATTCTTTTCATTCAAAAATAACCACATTGCTTTGATAATTAACAACTTATTCTTAACTTGATTGTCTATTTATTATATTTCAAAAATTCAGAAAAATGGATTATATCGACTATTATAAAATATTAGGAATAACAAAATCGGCAACGGAAGCCGATATCAAAAAAGCTTATCGAAAACTGGCAAGAAAACACCATCCTGATTTGAATCCAAATGATAAGGAAGCTGAGAAAAAATTTAAGGAAATAAATGAAGCCAATGAAGTTTTAAGTAATCCTGAAAATCGTAAAAAATACGATAAGTATGGAAAAGACTGGCAACATGCAGATGAATTTGAAAAAGCAGGTTATAATCCGAATCAGCAACAGCGATATTCAGGACAGCAAGGCAGTCAGGACTTTTCAGGTTTTGGCGGAGGGAATTTCTCCGAAAGTGATTTTTCAGATTTTTTCAATTCCATGTATGGTTCGGGAAGAAGCTCCAGAAGCCAGTCAAAATATCGTGGTCAGGATTTTAATGCTGAATTGCAATTAGACCTGGTTTCGGCATATACGACTCACAAACAAAGTTTAACTGTTAATGGAAAAAATATCCGGATTACAATCCCTGCCGGTGTAGAAAACGGCCAAATCATCAAAATCCCGGGACATGGCGGACCTGGTGCAAACGGAGGTCCCAATGGTGACTTATATATTACTTTCCTGATTGAAAACAATTCTGTTTTTAAACGTGAAGGAAATAATTTGTATGCTGATGTAGATCTTGACCTGTACACAGCAATTTTAGGAGGCGAGATCAATGTTAACACTTTTGATGGAAAAGTAAAAATAAAAGTTCCGGCTGAAACACAAACCGGAACAAAAGTCAAGCTGAAAGGAAAAGGATTCCCTATGTATAAAAAAGAGAATCAGTTTGGCGATTTATTCATTACTTATAAATTAAAAACTCCGACAAAATTATCCGAAAAAGAAAAAGATTTATTTAAAGAATTATCTAAAATAAGAAATCATGAATAGTAAAAATTTAATTCAGATAAAACAATTTTGTCTGTATCACGAAATCGAAAACACCTTTATAACAAAACTGAATAATTATGGTCTGGTTGAAATTGTTATTTTAGACGAAGATGAATATCTGCAGCCGGAACAACTGCCAATTGTAGAGAAAATGATGCGTTTGCATTATGACCTGAAAATTAATTTAGAAGGAATTGATGCTATTACACATTTACTTAGCAAAATTGAAGCCCTGCAGCAAAAGCTAAACATTGTACAAAATAAACTTCGCATTTTTGAACAGCATGAAACAGAATCCTGAAAACAAATCACTTTAAAATATCACAAAAAAGGGCAAATTACAGCGTGATTTCAAAAAAATTCCTCTCATTTAACTGACGTATTTTATAAATTGCAGCGTATTTAATAACCTGAATTTGCCTATAAAACTAAAAAGCAAATTCAATAAAAACAGAAGAAATGAAAAGAGAGAACATCTTAACAGGATCGCCGTGGGAAGACAAAATGGGATATTGTCGTGCTGTAAGAATTGGCAATATTATTGAAGTTTCCGGTACTGTGGCTATTGTTGATGGCGAAAAAGTGAAAGCCGATGATGCTTACGCACAAACTTATAATATTCTGGAACGCATTGAAAAAGTATTAGAAGATCTAAATGTAGGAATGAAAGACGTTATCAGAACAAGAATTTTCACTACCAATATTGGTACTTTTGAAGAAGTTGCCAGAGCACATGCTGTTTTTTTCAAAGATGTAAAACCAACGACCGGTTTTTATGAAATAAGCAAACTGGTTGCACCTGAATATTTAGTTGAAATTGAATTTACAGCTGTAATACAGGAATAATTTTTTTGTCACGAATTTCATTTATAACTTTTAAAATTCGTTTTAATTGGTGAAATTCGTGGCAAAATTTCTCTAAATGTGTCTTCAAAAATTAAAAGAAATATTTCTGACAATCTCCAAGTGGATTCTCATTTGTGTATTAATTGGCTTTTTTTCAGGATCTGCATCAGCTTTCTTTTTAGTTTCACTGGAATTTGTTACACAATTTAGAATTCAGCATAACTGGATTATCTGGTTTTTGCCTCTGGGCGGATTAATCATTGGATTGACTTATCATTATTGGGGAGAATCTGTTGTAAAAGGCAACAATTTACTCCTTGAGGAATATGAAAACCCTCAGAAAGTAATTCCGTTTAAGATGGCTCCTTTAGTACTTTTAGGAACCTTACTTACTCATTTATTTGGGGGGTCTGCCGGCCGTGAAGGCACTGCTGTACAAATGGGCGGTGCTATTGCCGATCAATTCACAAAAATTTTCAACTTAGATAATTCCGAAAGAAAAATTCTGATTGTTCTTGGAATCAGCGCGGGTTTTGCATCCGTTTTCGGAACTCCATTGGCAGGCGCCATCTTTGCGCTTGAAGTTTTGTATTTCAGTAAAATCAATTTTAAAAGCATTGTTTTGTCGTTTTTAGTGGCATATTTCGCTTATTTTACCGTTGAGTTTTGGCAGGTAAAACATACACATTATAGCATTCCGGTTGTTCCTGAATTTAATTTTACCATCTTGTTCTACACCATTTTAATTGGAATTTTATCTGGCTTAGCTGCTTTACTTTTTTCCAAGAATGCCCATTTTTGGGGTTCTTTTTTTTCGAAAAATATAAAGTTCCCGCCATTAAGGCCTTTTATTGGAGGAATCATTTTAGCGATTGCATTTGCAGGTTTCGGACACACAAAATTTTCAGGATTAGGTATTCCGGTAATAGTGGATTCTTTTTCGAATCCTAATCCATGGTATGATTTTTTGCTTAAAATATTGTTTACCGGATTCACTTTGGGTGCCGGTTTTAAAGGCGGCGAAGTAACACCTTTATTTTTTGTGGGTGCTGCTTTAGGAAGCGCATTGTCAATCGTTATCCCAATGCCTATTGCACTTTTGGCCGGTCTGGGATTTGTAGCTGTATTTTCCGGCGCTACCCACACTCCTATCGCCTGCACTTTTATGGGAATGGAATTATTCGGAATTCAGCCGGGAATTTTTATTGCTATAGCCTGTACAATTGCTTATTTCTCTTCGGGTTCTGTTGGGATTTATAAATCTCAGATTGCGAAAGGTCCAAAGTATAAGTTATATCAGAAGTTAAATTCCAATTTTTAAATTCCAAATTTCAAAGCTCAGAATAACCACTCAATAAAGTGAATTTTTCAAATCTTTTAATTCTTGGCGAATTTATGCGAAAACAATTTCGGTCATTAAAACTTATAACTCTTAACTAATAACTTCCAACCTATAAAAGTGTGTTAATCTACAAAATGATTTCAGCATTACACTAAAAAAATGTAAATTCGCACACTATGAAAATACAAGATATTGAGGCGATAAAATTATTACTCGCAACCCCAAAGAAAATTGCAATAATTCCGCATAGAGGTCCTGATGGTGACGCTATGGGTTCAACCTTAGGTTTATACCACTTTTTACTAAAAAACAATCATCAGCCAACCGTGATTGCCCCGAATGATTTTCCTGATTTTCTCGCCTGGCTTCCGGGTTCTGAAACTGTAAAAATATTCGAAAAAGATACTCAAAACTGTACCAAAATATTAGAAGAGGCTGAACTGATTTTTACACTTGATTTTAATGCTTTTCATCGTACGGGTGAAATGGAACATACTTTAGCCAGACTGACAGCGCCATTTATCATGATCGACCATCATGAAAAACCACATGATTACGCAGCTTATACCTATTCTGATACTGCTTTTGGTTCTACCTGCGAAATGATTTATAATTTCATATTGTTTTTAAACAAAAAAGAAGACATAGACAAAACTATTGCAACCTGCATTTATACAGGGATATTAACTGATTCAGGTTCCTTTCGATTTCCTAAAACCACAGGAAACACACATCGTATAGTAGCAGAATTAATTGATTTAGGCGCAGACAATACCGAAATTCCGGTTTTATTATACGACAACAGTTCCTATAGCCGTTTGCAATTATTGGGACGAGCTTTGGAGAACATGAAAATATTATCAGAACATAAAACTTCCTATACATCCCTGACACAGGAAGAACTTGATTCTTTTAAATATGTAAAAGGGGACACAGAAGGAATAGTGAATTACGGATTAAGCATAAAAGATATTGTTTTCACAGCTATCTTTATTGAAAACAAAGAAGAGAACATTATCAAAATATCTTTCCGTTCACAAGGCGGATTTGATGTAAATCAGTTTGCAAGGGATCATTTTAATGGCGGAGGTCATATAAACGCCGCTGGTGGAAGATCAGAAGTTTCAATGGAAGAAACCCTGCAAAAGTTTGAAGATTTAGTAACTAAACTAAAAATATAACCCAATATGAACTACTTAAAACTAAGCATTTGTACGTTGCTTTTTACTGTTTTATTTATTAGTTGCAAACATCACGAGGAAGCCAGAAGACCAATTTCTCAGGCTTCAGGAACATTCATGAAGAAATCGGCCGACAGAAACAAAAAACTGGTAGCAAATGAAGAGGATGTGATAAAAAAAATCATCAAAAGTAATCCGAAAGTAAAATATTACGCCACCAGAAAAGGCTACTGGCTATACTATGACGAAAAAAATACTACCGATACCCGTACTCCGCGAAAAGGAGATATTGCCTACTTTAATTTAGAAATAAAAGATATTAAAGGCAAAATCATCTATTCTGAAGCTGAACTTGGTCCGCAAACCTATTATGTAGATAAACAAGACATCATGATGGGATTGAGAGACGGAATCAAACTAATGCACAAAAATGAAACTGTCACCTTCTTGTTTCCATCACATATTGCGTATGGATATCATGGAGACAACAAAAAAATCGGAACCAATCAATCCCTAATCTGTACAGTTACTTTACGTAATTTCGTTCCTGATCCTAATGCAACAGAATCTCCTGCTACAGACTCGACAAGACAAACAACAACCGTAAAAACTACAACGAAACAAACTCCAAAACCTACAGCGGTAAAACCAGCGGCTGTAGCTAAAAAAGATACAATAAACCCATAAAACAACTTTTTAAAAAATGAAAAAGAGTATTCTACTATTACTATTAGCCGTTACTTCATTTTATTCCTGTAAAAACGAGCATAGCAATTTACCAGATGGTTTATATGCTGATATTGAAACGAACAAAGGACATATTATAGTTGCATTAGATTATAAAAAAGCCCCGGTAACTGTTGCTAATTTTGTAACACTGGCAGAAGGAAAAAATGAATTTGTAACGAAAGATTACCTGAAAAAAAAGCCTTTCTTTGACGGATTGAAATTTCACAGGGTTATTGAAAATTTCATGATTCAGACCGGGGATCCGGAAGGAACAGGCTCTGGAGATACCGGTTATAAATTTAAGGATGAATTCTCAGATTTAAAATTTGATAAACCTGGTATTCTGGCAATGGCCAATAACGGTCCGGGGACAAATAGCAGCCAATTCTTCATTACACATGTAGAAACTCCATGGCTTGACAATAAACATACTATTTTTGGGCATGTTGTTGATGCAAAAGATCAGGAAGTCGTTAACAAAGTACTTCAGGATGATACCATTGTTTCTGTAACTATTATCAGAAATGGTGAAGAGGCAAAAAAGTTCGATGCTGTAAAAGTATTTCATGATTATTTTTCAGAGATTGCAAAAGAACAAAGTAAGTATGCCGGCATTCAAAAAGAAAAAGCAGCTTCATTGACTGCCTTGAAAGCAAAAGCTACAAAAACAAATAGTGGCTTACAATATGTAATTACTGAAAAAGGTTCAGGAAAAAAGCCGGCTGCAGGCACACAAGTTTACATTAGCTACTCAGGTTTTTTAGAAGACGGAACTTTATTTGATTCAAGCTCTCCGGATATATCAAAAACATTTGGAAAGTTTATTCAGGCAAAAGCGGATGCAAACGGATATCAGCCAATACCTTTCACAGCGGGAAGTAAACAAGGATTGATCCCTGGATTTATTGAAGGAATTGAGCAGCTCTCTTTTGGAGATAAAGCGGTTATTTTTATTCCGTCACATCTGGCATATGGCGAATCCGGAGCCGGAGGTGTAATTCCGCCAAATGCAAATATTATTTTTGAAATTCAACTATTAGAAAAGCCACAATAATTATTTTTAACCAACATTGATTAAAATCAATATACAATGAAGCTTAAATTTTTATTTCTTTTTTGCCTGGCAATATTTAATATTCAAGCGCAAACTACTAAAAAACCTGCACAGAGGCCAAAAGCCGCTACAACAAAGCCAGCGTCAAAAACAACGACTAAGACAAATAATCCTGCTGAAGGTATTTTTGCTACTATTTCAACTACAAAAGGCGATATTGTTTTGACTTTGGAATATATAAAAGCACCTGTAACAGTTGCAAACTTTATTTCTTTGGCAGAAGGTAAAAATCCAAATGTTAAAATAGAAAAACTGAAAGGCAAACCATTTTATGACGGACTAAAATTCCACAGAGTAATCAATGACTTTATGATTCAGGGTGGTGATCCTGATGGAAACGGCTCAGGAGGTCCGGGATATTCTTTTAAAGATGAATTCGTAAAAGAACTAATATTTGACAAAGGCGGTATTTTGGCTATGGCTAATTCTGGTCCTGCAACGAATGGAAGTCAGTTCTTCATCACACACAAAGAAACTCCGTGGTTAAACGGAAAACACACGATTTTTGGGCATGTCGTTTCAGGAATGGAGAATGTGAATAAAATTGTTCAGGATGATATCATGAACAAAATAACTATTACACGCAAAGGCGCTGCTGCCAAAAAATTTGATGCATTAAAAGTTATTGCTGATGATGCTAAAAAAGAGGAAGCAAAAAAATCAGAAGCTCAAAAAGTAGTTAAAGACAAAGCGGCTTATTTTGCAGCCAACAAAGCAAAAGCTACTACAACTGCATCTGGGTTGAAATATGTGATTACACAAAAAGGTACTGGCGTTAAAGGAGCTGAAGGATCTACAATTTATTTTCATTATGCAGGATATTTTGAAGACGGAAATCTTTTTGACAGCAGTATGGCTACTGTAGAAAAAGCATACGGAAAATATAATCCTAACAGAGATGCACAGGGAGGATACAAATCATTTCCTTTTACTGTAGGTAAAAAAGATGGTATGATTCCCGGATTTATTGAAGCGCTAGATATGATGACAGACGGAGATAAAGCCATCTTCTTTCTTCCTTCAAATTTAGCCTATGGAGAGAAAGGTGCCGGAGGAGTAATTCCGCCAAATGCAACCCTGATTTTTGAAATTGAAACCTCCAATAAGCAACAGTAAAATTGTTTAAAACAAATTTATAAAACAAAAAGAGGCTGTCCAAAAAGCATGGGCAGCCTCCTATTTTTTGTTATCGGATCAATTTTACATAGGCACTGTAGGCGTCGTCTTTGATAGAGGTCCGCAGGTAAACTTCGTTTTCGTCTTTTGTTTTAAATTCAAACTGAATTAAAGCAGCATCAGAAAAATAAAACAAGGATTCATCATCGCTGGCAAATTCAAAATTCGAAATTGGTCTGGTGGTTAATTTAACTTCTGATGCTATCTCACCATTCGTTAAGTCTATTTGAAAAAGTTTTCCTTTGCGGGTATATCCCCAAATGTTATCACTTTCTTCAATCATGTAACCTATATTATCCGCATTAAAATCTGTTTTCCATAATTGTGTTCCTGTATTTGCATCCAAAGCGTAGATTGAAGTAACTTCAGAACCTTGTGCTGCAAAGTATACTTTTTTGTCTTTACCAAATATATGTTCCCCTACATTATTTTGGTTTTCATCAAATTTAAATTCCCACAAAACATCTAATCTATCCGGGCTTAAAGCATAAATTGTATTTTTTTCATTAGCTATAAATATAGTTTCCCCGTCAGTGGCAGGTTTTCCGGAAATGGCTGTTTCAAAACTTTTTTGGCTAAGAAGTTTTCCTGTATTTGCATCAAAACTATAAACATTTGACCCACCCTGGGTAAAAACTTTGTTGTCAAAAAAAAGAACCGGCATATCATTATTTGCGGAATCTAACTTGTAGCTCCATGCCAGACTGCCATCTTTTACATTAAGAGCATAAATACTATTATTTGGACTTTGAGTCGTTATAAACAGTTTGCCATTATTGATGACCGGAATTTGATTTTTTAATATAATTTGATCTGTACTATTACCAAATCTGGATTTCCAAAAAATTTCACCGGTTTGATTATCAATCGCAAAAATTTCGCCGTTTATAAACGGAACATACAAAACCCCATCAAGAAGCGTTACTCCGTTTGCGCACATTTCAGTAAAAGCATCTGTAGCTTTTACAGTCCAGGCAATTGTTTCAGATTCTAAATCAAATGTAAAAAGAGTGCCATCGTAATCATAAATCAGGATTAAAGCTTCATCCAACGGAACCTTTTTTACCGGCCTTAATGTCTTATTAGTGAAAACATCAGCAGCTGAAACGGTATTTGCAGGATCAAGAGTTTCATTAGGTTTTGGTGTTGCCGGAACTTGTCCAAATACATTTACAACAGTAAATACAACTAGTAGGATTATATTTTTTTTCATTTTTCAGATTTGATTTTCGATTTGGGTAGAATTATTTGAAATGGAAATCTAATATTTAAATTAAAAAACTGGCTAAATTATAGATTCATTAAAACCAACAACCAAACAATATATATGCCAAATATAGTAAAAAACTATTATAGGGATTTTAGGAGTTTTCATAAGTTCACTTGATAGTGAATTAGAGTTCAAAAACAAGTTGATTGGAAAGCGAAAACATTTTTATTTATATTTCTAGCTTTATTAAATTTAACTAGTGAACTCATTTCTATCGATAACATCCATTTGCTTTAAACAAATTTAGATAAGGAATTCATTTGTTGCACTTGCCAAAAATGAGAAGACCGGAAAAAAAATTTATAAAATAAATTTCTTAAGTTTTTTTTGGTTGCTGTCAGGGATTATAAAAACGGTTCCGTTAGCCGGTGTTTAAATGAAAACAACACAAGTCCTACTTTTGATTTAATATTGAATTTTTCAAATAAAGCAGCCCTGTAAACTTCAATGGATTTTATTGACAGATTCATAATTTCGGCCATCTGTTCATAGGTTAATTCTCTTTCATCACAAACTAATCTCAGGAAATCAAATTCTCGATGCGTTAAAACAATATTTTCCTTTTTTTCGTTATTGCTATCATAATTGCGCACGCGCTTAAGAATTTCAGAAACGTTGTTATACCCTATTTTAATAATGTTATCAATAGCAAATTTCAAATCGTGAGCTGTACAATTTTTATGCAGAAACCCTCTGGCGCCATGATGGTAAGCAGCATCGATTATTTGTTCGTCAAGATGCTGTGTCAACAATAATACTTTAAACTCTTCCTCCTTTTCTTCCAGTGCCTGCAATACTTCAATACCGCTCATGTGTGGCATGGAATAATCCAGAATGTAGATATGTGGAGGCGGATTTATGGGTAGAGCCTGCAGGAAATCATCACCATTATCAAACTCTTGTATTACTTTATAGTTGCCCATTTTAGACAGCAATTCTTTTAAGCCTTGTCTCACAATAGAATGATCATCAATTATGCAAATAGTAGTATGTTCCATGCTTTAAATTCTTTTATTTTCAAAAAGGGTAATTTTAGTTCCAGATCCTATTTGGCTTTCTACAGCTAAAACATAGTTTATGCTATTGGCTCTGTTAATCATGTTTAGCAATCCTAAAGACAATTTACTTTTTTTATCTGCAAAATCAAATCCTTTACCATTATCTCCAATTATCATTTTAAAATCAGGACTGGTGGTTATCAAAATACTCATTTTAGAAGCTTTGGCATGTTTAAAAACATTATTGATACATTCCTGAAAAATGCGGTAAATAATTATCTTTTCATTGTCATCAAATTTCTTAACCTCGATTTCTTCAAAGGAGTATATAATGTCAATTTTGGTATTTTTTTGCAATCGCTTTATTTCGGCAGCTATAGCTTTTATCACATCTTGCTGTAACAACAATTGACCATTTAAGGCATGACTGATACTTCTTATTGATTGTGATAAATTAGTAACGGATTGTGACAATGGTTCTAATGTTTTTTGCAACTCAGGAGAATCTAGTTTAATATTTTCTATCTGAAAATTAATGTAGGTCAATTGCTGTCCGGCATCATCATGAAGATCCTGAGAAATATTATTGAGTACCTGCTCCTGCGTTTCAATTACAGTTTGGGTAATTCCTTTTTGGAAATCGAGATCTTTCTGATGCAGAAGTTCTGTGTATTTTTTTATCTTATTAAAATAAAGACGAATCAGAATAACACAAAAAAATAGTATTAAACCAATAAAGATAAAGGCTATTATTATTCCTATTACGACTTGATTCATTTGTAATTATTTTTTTCTCTGTAAATGTAAATATTGATTAAAGTATAATAGGCGATACAAACTATATTAACAATGAAGACATATAATGTAACCTGACCAAATAAAATTATTTTTGTAACCCCCAAGGGTTTGAATCCCAGTAATAATCCCATACCAAAAAAGAAATAAACGGGTGCAAACAAAAGCAGATAATTATTAGATAAAAAATACATTAAATTTTCTTCTTTCAACTGCTTATAACTTTCATAAATGAAAAGTGAGACATATAAAAGAGCACCAAAAACAAAGGTGTAATAATTATATTCGTCTGTTATTTCTATAACTATAAAATTGATAACAGAAAAAAGAATAAAAATGGACAGTATAATATTTGATATTTTTTTTCTGTTTAAGGTTTCTTTAAAAGCCAGCATCCAACAAATATCATGAAATACAATACTGATATTAAATGGTATTCGAATTGGCCTGTTATTATATACTAATATAGAATTTACCAATTCCGTAAAAAAAACCACAAAAAGAATATACAGCAGATAGCGATGCATTTTAATTTTCCTTCGTAAATTCCATAAAGCAAAAAGCAGCGTTATTAAAACGCATGCTTTTATCGGATTTATGATATCTAGTATATTCAAATTGGGTGTCGTTATAATGGTATATTAATACTATTTAGGAGATCCTTTTTTGATGGATCTGTTGAATAGTCAAAATATGATTCATTGACAGATTGTATATTATTAGGGTCAATAACCTGAATGACAATAACAGGGTCTTCAGATTTATCAATTATGGCAAAACTGAAATGAAATTCGACATTATTATCATCCTTAGCATAGTTTTTAGCCAGACTTCTTATTAAAGCTGTAGAAAAACAATAAGTCCCCTTTTTATAATCTGGTACCATGCTCAGTCCCAAGACTTGTTGCTTTGTAGTATCAACAATCAATCTGAGATACTTATTGTATCCGTAATCTTTAATGGTATCTTTTAGATGTCTCCAGCTTATAGAATACTTTCCTTTTTGATTAGTAACTTTCCCTTTTACTTGGTGAATCTTTAAAACAGCTTTTTCTAGTGTATCTTTACAGACACTGTCACCTTTCTCTTTCAGCCATGCTATTTTCTCATCTAAAGTAGTTTTGGCATAATAATCCGCTAAAGTTATACATTCAGGATTTAGAGTTGTCTTCTGTTCAACACTACTATTTGCCTCTTGGCTGTCTTCTTTTTCTTTTTTACATGCTGCAATGGTCAAAACAGCCATTAAAATTAGGGTACATTTTTTCATGATTAAAGTTATTTAAGGGGTTAATAATTTATATTTCAAATTTTGCAATTACCCAATTTCATCTACCTGGGTTAAACCCTATTTTATCAGATTTTAACCCTATTAATCAACATACCGGCTAAAATAGCAATTTTCCTCTAAATAACTCACATCCGGCTAAAATCCAAATTATTAGGCATAAAACTATATATGTCTTAGGTGTTTACCCAAGTAATAAAATTAAAGGCTGAAGTAGTTTTGGAATAGAAATTATTAATAATGCAACCAGGCAGCTGAAAAGGGTATTATAGAGTAAGCGAAATAAACATTAGAAATTATGCCTAGAGAAATTAAATCAGCAATTGCAAATACAAGATGCTATCCCAAATGATTTTAAAACCGATTAATAAAGCTAATTCCCCGCAGAAATTATAGCAGCTTACGTTACTATAAGGTTCCGCAAAGAATAAGCCAAATGCGGACAAGTCCAATTATTGTGGATTATTATTTTTATATTAATGATTTTCACGCCTGTTTATTTGATGAAAATATCAGGAGTTTTGAAGAAAGGTTAACTCATTTTTTCAGCTGTTGGCTTTTTAATTTGGGCTTTTGCAACAGCGTCGCCTTATACACAAGATCTATTTGCTCCTTTGAATTAATTACTTCCGTGATATTGATTCTTTATACTTTATTGATACCACTTTTATATAAAGGACAATAGACAATATTACATAATTTGTTTTCTAATATATATTAACATAAACTTTTAAATCACAAACTATGAAAAATTTATTTGTCTTTTTACTGTCTTCTTTTAGTGTTGTAATGTTCGGGCAAAATGATCCGCCCGAATATATGAAAAAAGCAGTTGCTGAATATTATGAAGATATTGGCGGAAAAAAAAAGAATAATAGTATCAATCCTATTTTTACAGATACTACAATGATCCCCGAATTCATTATTATGGCAGATGGGATATCAAATTTCATAACTAGCCGTACAAGGCAGCAAGATGATAAAAATAATAAAATACTATTAACACCATCTGCATTAAATCATTTTTTTGCTTCAGAAATATCAAGTTATGTGACGTCTTCAAAAGATCTTACTTTCCAAAAAGCTTATGCAGTGTTAAGTACTTCTGACAAAACATTGTTTTTAGGAGGCACATTTGATACCCGGAAAAAAGAAACAGATGCTGTCAGTTTTTTAATTACTACGGGGATCAAAGGCAAAGTTGATGATGATTTTACAGCAATTTATAAAAATGGAAAATTACAAAATGATTTAGGAATTAACATAAAGTTTCATTGTATAGGCAATGGCAGTATTTACTATGAAGAAGAACAAGAAAAAAAAATAAGCACTTTCCGTGAAAATATTATTGAAAAACTGATTAAAGAAACTGTTTATGATAATGCTCCAGATGACAAAACCGCTAAGGAAAAAGAAACAGATTTTTACAAAAAAATTGCCAAGGAAGAAGTGGATTATATACGAAAATTTCGATTATACACCCTAAGTACAGATCATTGGTTTTCGTTTGAATCATATGTACCTGTTTCACCGCGTCAGTATGAAATAATAAATGATATATCAACAACTGAAAGCAAAAAAGAAGATTTTTATCCATGGTATATTACTGCCGGCGCTACAAAATATTGGAAATGGAGCAGTGGACAGTCATGTTACATCAGTGGATTTGGGAATATTAAAAACAATAATAATATAGAAACGGAAGCACTTACCAAATACACTTTTCCTGTATATAGTTCAGAGAATAGTGCTCTTATTGAAGAAAATAAAACGGTTTATGGAGGTAATTTTCAACAATTCATAACCCCTTCTATAAGTGCTGAATTTGTTAGTTTTTTTGTCCTGGATGGTACATTTGGTTTGAGTTGCGGAGCAGATAAAACTTTTGGGAAATACGATACCTTAAACTGGAAACTTGGAATACCATTTAGTTTAAAAGATAAAGAAGGAAAACCATCTGTCAATTTTGAAGTTGCGTGGAAAGAAGTTGATAAACAACATTTTGTTGGAGTTAATGTCGGATTTACTTTTGGCAAATTCATACAGTGATATAGTAAACAAGTTAAACTTCATAGAAAAATAATATTTATCAATTGTACTTATTTGATAATTTATTTTTGTATTGATTTATCTCATCAATTTTTATAGAAATGTGACAACTAAATTAGTAATAAAATAAAAATGGAAACAAAGAAAAAAACCACAACAGAGTCGGCTTTTGATTTAAATACATCAACATTTTTACCAGCTGAAGAATATAGACATGTTTACAACAATAAAGTAATCTGCGTTACAGATTCTAAAGGTTATCCTGAGCCACATAATAGCAGCCCGAATAAAATCAGGGTAGATGCCACAGATGGATTTATTCCACTTTGGGATTTAGGAGTGATACTGAACTGGCGATTCAGTAAATCATTTGATAGTTATTTTAAAAATCCGGAAGCTGCAAAAAATGGCGTCAGAGATCTTTTTCTGCAGGCAGCAATAGGGTGGAAAGATGCATGTCCTGTTAAATTTCATGAAGTGAAAGACGGCTGGGATTTTGAAATAGAAATGCACATAGAAGATTGTGATCAATCAGGCTGTGTGTTGGCATCAGCATTTTTCCCCGGAGCAGGCCAAAACACATTCTACATATATCCAACCATGTTCAAACAATCTTATCAGGAACAAATAGAAACTATTCAGCATGAAATGGGACACATTTTTGGACTACGACATTTTTTCGCCAACATTAGTGAAACGAGATGGAAAAGCGAATTATTTGGAACAGACACTCCTTTCTCCATTATGAATTATGGTGAGAAAAGTAAGTTAGAAAACAGCGACATTGAGGATTTAAAAAAATTGTATCAATTAGTATGGAGCAATCAATTAACAGAGATTAATGGAACTCCTGTAAAGAAATTCGTTTCGTATCACATGATTGAAAGTAGAACAACGGGTTCTCTGAAATCAAACGACTTAAATCTTGTGCAAATAAATGCTGATGCATCTTCGGACGGATCTATAAACTATTTAAGAGCAGATAATTATTACGTAGATCAGTTTTCATGCGTAATGCATGGATACAGTTATTACAGGCTTACCAACATGCACAATACAAGTGTAATTACAGGTTGTGTCACAAAAAGCTGGCTGTATGAAGGAAGAGAGGTTTTAGAGCATGTTCCCTTTACTTTAGAACCTGGAGCCTGGAAAACGTTTGGATGTTTTTTTGTAACACTGAGCCAGCCCATAACTTTTAAAATTTGCTCCTTTTATGGTAACGTACAAAAATGTAAATGCTAAGGAGTAAATAATTAAAAAACGTATTCTTATTTTTTGATTAAATGGAAACCAGAAATAGATAATCTCTTAAAAAAATTAAAAAACATTCATCAAACAATTATGAAACACAAAAAATTAAATGTAGCTGCTCAGTATGAAGCTGCTATATATACTACCGATGTACTTAAGATTGAATTCATTTTGAACGAAGTTATCCACAATCCTGATACAGCCATTCTTGTCGAACCCGGCAACAATGAATATTATGTTTTTTATACCGGAACAGCTTCGATTCCAGAAGAAAGTACTCATTTTAAAAGTTTTAAAATGGAAAATACCCAAACTAAAAATATGGATCTTCATGAGTATTCAGTATCTATTAAAGGTCGTTGGACTTCAGAAATCGTTAATATTCAGCGTGGTAATTTATTTTTTACAGACATCTGCAATGCAATAAATAAGATACGGGATAAAAATAGTATCAGTATAGCTGTCAATCAGGGAGAAGATGTAAATCGTAAACTATACTTTTATTATAAAAGATGAGAAAGTTAAGGATCAAGTCAAAAAGGGGTCAAGTCAAAAAGGGGGATCAAGGATCAAGTCAAAAAGTTGTGGGGAAATATAAACCATAAAAAAAACTCCTTAATTTCTTAAGGAGTTTCTTGGTGGAGTGTCAGGGGTCACAATCGAACACTTAATAACTATTTTTACATTTTTTGAAACTATAAAATGAAGCATTTTATAACGTTTTACTACTTGACGATTCGAACTTTACAAACCTTTACCTTCTTAAGATAATATTAAACGCAAATATAAATTTACCAGAGAAATCCGCAATCTTGTAAAAAGTGTGTAGCGGATAGACATACCTTATGCGAATTTTTTTTTTGCTTCATCACTTACGGCAGTAAAAAGTTTATCAAATTCCTATCTGGGTCGCGAAATAGTAAAGAACGATTGCCTCAAGACATTGTAGTGGGCTTCTGAACAGTTTTAGTTGTTAAGTTTTTAATGATTTTGTAATTATCATCTACATTTTCAACAAGGAATTCTATGATAACGCTTTTGTTAGTCGCTGGTTCTGCAACACCATCCCCAAAAAAGGCCAATGTTCGTGTACTTACAATTGCCAAGGTAAAAGCCCCGGATTCAACCTCTGCAAGGTCATCTGTTGCCCATTTGGCTTTGGTTGCGGTTACATCCTCAAAAAACTGAATCAAAACTTTTTGGCAAGAGTGATGCCGTAACAATTCTCTTTGTGTGTAGAATAGTTAGTATGGCTGTAAGTCTAGAAAGTCTTTTTATACCGTTGCTCTCCGTTTTTACTTCATTTCATATAGGTTTGATGATCTTCTCACTACTTTTTTGTATACGTCTAATTTGTATTACATATCTGCCCCTGCAAGATTTATATGCATTAAAAATTCAAATGTAGTGGTTTACAATACTACAAAACAGACAGTACAATTAACATTTTATAATAAGCATTTTGTGATAAATTAAAAATTGTTTTTTGAGACTATAAAAATTTAAGCTAAGCAATTTGTGAAGTATTGTTAGCAAAAAACAACGCCATTGGATTCCAATGGCGTTGTTTGTCTTTACAGTGATTCTTACGAACCTGTTTATGTACGATTTTTTTTCCAAGACTTGAAGAAGCTTTTATCGAAAAATAATTAAAATAAAAAAGCTCAAGTAGACTTTATATTTATCACTAGGGCAAAATTAACAACCCACATTATATGAAATATTTTCCTCTCAAAATATTTTATTTTAATTAATAAACGAGAAGCATTCAAAGATAGCTTTCTATGATTAATTTTTATACGTTATATGTTGTATATCTTATATCTATAAAATATTGAGACTGACGATTTCAATAGTAAAAAAATTAAAGTAGGAACTATTGGGTATTGTATTTTTTTATTTCAATTGTCTTATTTTTAGCCATCTAAAAATAAAAAAGAGAAACACGAAAATTATTGATATTATAATTAATTTTAATAATTTTATTTGGTTTTGTAGATTATCATAACTGCTTCTAAGAGTTTTTAATTTGTTTTGGGCATTAATTTGCCTCAGCTTCTCTATATCTAATTTTAGTTGTAATAAGGCAATTTTAAAATATTTTTTTTGATTTAATTCATTTAAAAGAGTAGTACTATTAAGTGGTGGTGGGGATGGCAAATTTACATCGCTTAAAACAAATGGCTTTGTAAAGCTTCTTGAATTTCCACAGGAACTAATAAAAAAAATATTTTTATCATTTTTTTTTGAATATAAAAGCCAAATTTCGCCCTTGTTTGGATGAATGCCACAATCACTAATATAAGATTTTATTTTTTTGATTGTTTTTCCTTTAAAAACTTCTATTGTTTTTATTTCAAAAAATTGATCGTTAACAGTAATAATTTCTCCTAAAAATATGAAATCAGAAGTAGCGTATTCAGCTTCTTTTGAAATCGTCTTACAATCACAGCAGTATGAATTGATCGATACTACCAGTAATAACAGCGTTAATAGTTGTTTTATCATCTTCTTTTAATGTATTTATCATATTCATTCATATACTTTTCTTGCATTCTTTTATTACCTACTTCATTATAAAAATAATACCACATTTTATAAACTGTATTGTGTTTGAATTCATAGGTCGTTGTCTGCCAATATTTACTATCTATTGTTGCTGTATATGCCTTGTAATGATTTTTATTATCATCTCCATAATTCATATCTCCGTGACCATATGCTTCATGAATTGTTAAAGCACGTATATTTGATTTTGTAACTTCAAAATCTGATATATCAAAATTTATATGATATTTTCCACCTTTGAATCCTAAATAAGTAGCATTTGCAGACTCACTAGGTTTAAATGTAAGCACAAAGTCACTTCTGTGTTTAATTGATCCATCATTAAATTGAATTCCATCTAAAGCATCATAATAGACTTTCGCGTTAGTCATATTTCTTACATCATCCGCCGCAATAGGTTTTACAGCAACTTCGCTTTGTTCAACACCTTTAATCTGTATCTTACTATCATATCCAAAATCGGTTTTAAATGAAACATTAAAAAAAACGCCTGCATTATTGGAAGCGGAAGCCCAGTCACCTGTTTGTTTATATTCGTTATAAGCAGCAGCAAAGTGGCTAACCCCGGCACCAATTAATCCAGCACCAACTACAGCCAATGTTCCAACTGAAAATATTGTTAACAAAGTCCCACCAACTATCTCAAGTCCTGCAAATACATCTTTCCAGCCAATCTTCCATTTTTCCCCACTCGGATCGGTATACTTCAATGGATTATTCAATACATATCCATATCGGTTATAATTCTGCGTGTTGCTAGGATCTTGGACATAATTATCTGGCTCCAAGAATCGATGCAACTTAGCGTCATACAGACGTCCATTCATATGTATTAGTTTCACACTTTGCAAATGCTCATGTCCAGTATAACCGCGATCCAATAAAGAAAGTCCGTTTAAAACATTGCCGGCTCCATCTTGTACAAGCACATTTCCCCAGGCATCAAAAAGGCGTTTTTCTAATACTTGCCCTGTATCATCGCTAATTGCTACAATACTACCTTGGTAATCACGTTGTAAATATAAATAATTTTGGATTGACCCATCACCTTTTAACACGACAGGGGCTGTGTATGCATCGCCGCCTATATAGGTTACAAACTCTATTGCTCCTGTTGTAATATTATGTTTAATTTCCATACTCCCATCAGCTGAGTAATATTTGCGTAATGGTCTAAGTAGTTTTTCATTATCTAAACTACCATAAAACATAGTACTGCGACTATTTTCATCGTTATAAGTAAAGCTAATTTTATCTTTTCCTACATCTTCTATTTGATATGGGCTTTTAAAAGCCTTGTAGGTAATATTTTGTTCTTGGTTTGCTTGATAATGTGCCAAAGCATCTGCAGTGGCAGTTATAGAAGTGTTTTGATATGCCTTAGAATTATTGCTGTAATTGTAAGTTCCCACTGCATTTTGTGTGATTCTTCCACGATCATCATAATTTTGAGTTTCGGTCACCCCTGCTGTATTTTTAAAAGAAATTAGTCGATCTAAAGAATCGTAGATAAAACTTTCACTCCAGTTAAATAAACTGTTGGTTCTACTGGTTAAATTACCTGTTAGCGGATTAAATACCGTATTAAAGGTCATAATATTGTTTGGTGAAACAATCAATCTATCATGTTTGGTTTGGGTTATTAAACCATTAGAATCATATGTATTACTAACTCCTATATTCCCATTGGCCATTGTTGCCTCTGTAAGTTGCCCTCTTGCATTGACTGTATTGGTTTGCCACAATATTTGAGAGTTTGCAGTATCTATAATTTGCCATGGCCGTCCATTTTTATAGGTGTGTTGAACGGTTTTAACACTCGTTTTCCCCGCAGCATTAGCAGTAGAGGTTTCAGTATCCAATCTGCCAAAAGCATCGTAGTTCATTTCTTTAGTAAATATTGCGTAAGGTGTAGTTTCAACATAACTAGCTAGTTTTTTATTACTGTCATAAGTATAAACTGTCGTGATGGTGGCATTGTTCTCGAAATTATCCACAAAAGTGCTTGATGTTAATAATTTAGTTGAACTGTCATATGTGTAGCTCGTTGAACTATTTGTATTGGTCCCTACAATAGTTTTCTGAATTAGTTTACCTTCTGCATTTAAGGTATAAGTTGTGGTTCCATTAGGACCGCTTTCTGTTAAAATTTCTCCAAGATCATTATAAGTGTAGTTGTATTCGCCTGCCGAAGAGTCTGTTAATTTGGTTTTCTTGCCCCAACCATCTTGCTCAATAGTAGTTATCACTCCGCTGTAATCTGTACTTTTCAAATTTCCATTAGCAAAGTACGTATAATTAACTGTTCCTCCTGGATTATCAGTCATAGCAACTGTATTACCCAATGCATTTTTGGTAACAATTTTGGTGGTAGCACCATCATTTATTGTAGTATTCAAACCAGAATAGCTTATGCTGCTAATTTTTCCAGTAAAAGCAATATTTTGATTTTTCCTACCATAGGCATCATATCGAGTTTCATTCCATTGTGTAGCACTACTTCCATAGTATGGTTCACTTACTTTTATATTACGGTCATAGATATCATACAAATAGGAAACATTAGAAATATTTCCTGATATATCTTTTACACCGGAGGTTATTTTACGTCCTAAATCGTCGTAGAGTTCCTCGCTGTAGCTGCCTTCATCTCCCGTTACTGTTATTTTTGTTTTTTCGCTATTTCGTACATAGACATAAATATTACTCTTTCCTAAATAGTCAGTAACTTTTGTCTTTTTAAACCAGGAATCATATAAATAGGTGGTGGTTAATCCATAAGGATTAGTTTCCGAATTTAATAACCCGTTAGCCGTATTGTAATTATAAGAAGTAGCTAATCCTTCTATGTCAATACTTTTAGTCAAAAATCTTCCTGATGGATCATACTCATAATTAGTTATCCTTGGAGTCAATCCCGCAGCTGAAATAGTTTTTCTAGTGATATTGCCAAATGTATCATAAATATTGTCCTCAGTAATAAAGCTGGTTGTGTTTTCTCTTTTCTTTACTTGAGTTAGTAGACCGGCTGTATTATATGTATATTGTTCTTCAGAGGTCTTTGTATCTCCTGAAATAGATACACTTTCTGTTTTATTTACAGTCCTTCCCACTACATAAGGTGAAATCGTCGGCGTAGCATAAGTTAAATTTCTTACTGTGGTTTGCTGAGTTGTACCGCCTTCTTTTATAAGAGTGGTTGATTGAGTTGGATTATTAAAGGTATCATATACAACACTATTCTCACTACTGGTATTGTTTAGACCGTTATACTGTTGAGAAGTGGTAAGTTTAAGATTGAAAACTTTATTAATTTCTGTAGAGCTGCTGTAAGTTGATGTTGTTTTAGTAATAAAGTTGCTTGGAGCGGCATTATTGCTGGCATTATAATGTCCCAAGACACTATAGCTTTCAATATTAGCACCACGTAAATTGGTATCAAATTTGGATACAGTTGTTATTATTGGGTTATTATCATCAAACCAATTCGTTTTAGCGGCAGCCTTAAAACCTAAAAAACCTAACCCATTAACATTGGAAATTCCATCATAATAGGAGAATAACTGCTTTTTATAGTCCGTAGCACTTTGTTTTTCCAGCATTGAAACTACTTGCATGCTCGAGGCAGACTCGATATTTGAATTAGGATAGGTTTCTGAATAGGAGCTACCATAAATAGTATTATATTCATCGTCATAATCACTATTTAGAGGCTTATATGTAATAGATTCCGTTACACCATTTCCGGTCCTAATTGATCGTAATAATTGGTCTTGGGCATGGTCTTTATCAGTATTAAAATAAAAAATTTTGTTATTGCTTAAAAACGCTATCTCCATGGTAGGTTCTAATGGCTTGTATTTTGTCATAATACCTCTTCCTGTTGGTAAATAAATAGGGAGCGTATTAAGTTTAATATCAGGACTAAAAACAGAATATTCGGAAACGCTTGAACCGTTATTTAAACCTCCACTAAAGCTTCCGTTCTTATTTATATGGCATTTTAGAAAAATACTTCCTTGTGTTTTTGCAGCATTTAATAATGTATTTATTAAAATTAAATCTGATTTTCCATCTTTATCATAGTCCGAAATAGTATAATTGTACGAAGACGTAGTAGTACTTTGTTTAAAAGGAATATCTATGTAATTTTGTACTTCTTTAAAAAAACTATTCCCTGTTGAAGTATATTTATACCATTCAGAAGAATCATATACCTTTGGAACAATAAAGTCAGTTTTACCATCTCCGTTATAATCTCCCAAAAGTATTGTTTTACTTGTATCAACCGAAATATTAGTATCTGTATAAACCCCTAATGGAACCAGTAGATTTTCATTGTTCAATGTATAAGATGTAACTCTTCCATTTTCAAAAATCAAAAAATCTGATTTTCCGTCCCCATTTAAGTCAGCCACTTCAACCCTGGAATCTGAAGATAGACTTAGTAATAATTCTCCGGAATAAGTTACAATATCTGAGGTAACATCTCTCTTTAAATTTACAAAATAGACCTTTTTTGAGGTAAATTTCACCTGTTTGGGTGAACATAGGGTACCCTTGACTATACTGGAAAGCTCTTGGTCAATGGCAATAACATCCGTAAGTCCATCCCCATTAAAATCGCCAGAAAGTATTTTTTTTGGAAATATTCGATTGGCATACACTACATTACAGCTTTTAATATCTATTCCAACAGATTGGGTAGGAAAACTGGCCACCTGTTCATATTGATAATAGACTGGCGATACTGTTCCTGCGCTATATACTGTAAAGGTATAGTTGGTATCTGTCTTTTTTGCTACCGACCACCCTTGTTTTGCCCATAATTTGTTATTCCATGTAAGCCAATTCATCGGGAAAATTGTTTCAAATTCTCCTACATTATGCTCATAACCTATATTTGTATAATTTCCTGTACCAAGATCAGAAAAAAACCAATATTTTTTTTTGCTATCAGTACCAGTGGTTGGATAGAGTAAAAATTCCATTTTTTCATTACCGGCAAAATCTCCTGATATAGTTGCAGCATTTGAAGATGTTATATTTCCAACGCTTAAACTTGTTGTAAGATCACCAGAATTTAACCAATCTAGAGTATTTTGATAAGTAAAAATAGTAGGATTATAACTTTTTGTATTGTCACCGCTTTTCTCCGTTATACTTGTTAAACGTTCATAGCCTGATGAATTTGTATTGTGAGCTAATTGATAGTTTCTAAAACCAATACCGGAACTACTAACTTGAATTTTATCAAGTATTGTGTTATTGATAAAACTTTCATTTTGAATGTAATATTGTTCTGGTCTTACACGTGTTTTATATACGAAATCGATACTATTTATAGCAGTATTAGTGCTGACATTTCCATATTTTATATTCTTTATTTTGAGTATACCGTTATCAGTTAAATATTCATATGAAATTCTAACACCTTGAGGGTTTTCCCAATAAGTAATTGACCATTCGGTTTTAGAGCTTGAATTTAATGCATTATATCCATACCAAGCTGTAGAGCCATCAGGATATTCTACTTTAAAATAAGACGGACCATAATTTGATCCCGCCCAATTCACGCCATAAGATGTAATTTTTATATTCGAAAAATTTTCGGTTTCATATTGAGTTCCATTACCTCCATATGTTCCTGAAGTACCATTTTTTATTACTAGGCGCTCTCCATCTAAAGCGAAGCGATCTAATTCATCAAAATCTACCCCATCGATAACGTTGTCATGGAATTTTGTCGAAGGTATTCTTGTTATTTTAGAAACTCCTGTAATGTTCCAGCCATATCCAGCCATACCATTTGATGCTTGGCTATTGTATGCTAAACTTATTTTGGGAGCAACTCCATTGATTCCGGTCGGGACTAGAATTGGAATATCGTAGGTAGCTCCTCCAGATAGTGAAACAGACAATTGCCCTTCAGTTGATCCGACTTCGGTCGAGTTTCCGGTAGGCGTTATTGCAGTGGCTGAAAGTTTCTTTGCAGTAGAAGTCGAGCTCAGTTGATTCGTAATATTATTTTCTGGATTGTCCGCTCTTTTAATTGTAACTAGGCCTTTGACTGGCGTACCTCCCATTTCTTGTGCGAATGTAAACAAAGAAAATCCTAAAAAGATTATAGTAAAGTAAAGTTGTTTCATATCTTATTTTTTAACTATTTTAATTGTCTTTTCATCTCCATTTTTGTACTGCAACTGCACGAAATACATTCCTGTTGGATAACTTTGAAAAGCTACATTTTGATTGTTTTTTTTATTTAGATTGGAGATTGACTGAAGTACCTGCCCATTCAAACTAAATACTTTTATAGAAGAAACATAATTTTCATCGATAAGTTCCCATTGAAGATATAATTCTTCCTTTACAGGGTTCGGATAATATGAAATAACATCTTGTGAAGAGAATTTTTGCAAATCTTCTTCTTCTAATGCTGTTATCTTTTTGGACATTTTTGAAGTTGTTGCACAATTAATGCATAATAATCTTTGAATTTGATTACCTGCATTATCATAAGAAAAAATAATGCGGTCAGCTGCTTGCGACTGACATAAAAAACAACACAATAACATTAGTAATGTAATAAATTTGCTCATTTTCCGATAGATTTTAGAATATATGAGCAAAACTATACTTATTAAAACTACTTAACAATACCAACTTTTAGTGATATTTAAAGGCTTATGAAGATGAGATATTTTTAGTGTTTTTATCTTAGAGATATAATAAATAATTGCATTTTACAAATAGAAAATATTTGAAGTAAATCTAAAGCCTAGAGCTTATCTGTAAGATTAAAGGAGCGTGCTATTTTAGTAGCGGGAAGCATTCAATTATCTAACCATTTTATTGAAGATTATTACCGGATAATTGCACTTGCCTCTTAAAATATTTATTGAAAAATCTTTTACATTTTTGGGAATCTTTTGGAGATGAAAAATAATTTTGAAGGCGCTTTATAAGCGCCTTCATAAGCAAAGGAGAATATGATTCAGTATAATTAATAAATCCAGTAATGTAATTTCAAAAAGTCTTCCAGCTTCTTTTACTTTTTTAGTTATATGTTTATCAGATTCAGATGCTGTAAGATTTACTGAAGGATGATTGTGAATTATCATAAGTGATGTAGCATTTGCCTTAAGAGCTACTGAAAATATTAATCTAAGATCTACAACAGTTCCGGTGATTCCTCCAGAAGAGATTTCATAATTTCCAAGTGCCTTGTGAGCTTGATTTTTTCAATTTTATATAGGTAAAAAGTTTCAGGACTATCAGATGTGTCCATAATTTTAAAACATAATGTTTAAGCACTTCCTTAACTTTTTTTTTGGCAAATTTGAACGAAGCATTAGTTTCACTTTATTAAATTTTTTGGTCGATTTCAAACCCGATCGTTTTTGCATAAGCACTTAAATCAATTGCAGCAACTGTTCCAATGGACTGCTGTAGATATCTTGTAAGCTGAAGGAAAAATGTAACTAATGAATTTTCCTTGTCGCTAAATGTAATGCTATCAAATTTTCTGTTTAAATAATAATCATTTATTCTATTGTCAAAATCTTTACTACCGGTATCTTCTGAACCAGTATAATTAACATAAAAACTGCCATAATCTACGGCGCAGCCCATCTCGATTGTCTGCAATTTTTCTAAATTTTTCAGATGATTTTCAATGGTGTTGTTATTAGCATGAGTAAATGAATTGGTACTTGATAATATCCCTCCGACGATTTTTGTTAATGGACGAGCAGGTACTTCCACTCCGGCATTAATTATTTTGACAGATGTCCTTTTTAAACTTCTGACACTCTCAATTTTTTTACCTGCATATACAAAAAAATTATCATCTCCTACTTTTCCCTGTAAGTCAGGTTTTACTTCAAAAACAGCATATACTCCTTCTGCAGGAATATAATGAATTCCATTCTGGGTAAAAACAAAAGGAGTGTACTGCTGATCATAAATAACTAAATCTAATTGATGACTCAAACTTCCTGTACTGTCAATTACTATTGCTTTATCAACACAATACCTATTAGGAAGATATTTTCTAAGCCATTCTATCCAAACATTTTCTAATGAATCTCCTTTTGATCCGGGATGTAAAATAAATTCTCTGTTGGTATTTAGCTGGGCAACCATTTGTTTTTGCAACCCGTTGAATAAATCTCCTATATTAATTTTATTATTCATATCTATAAATTTTATTTTTAAAGTGAACATAAAAACCAAGTTCTATCTCATTATTAGCGCAACCTATAATCAGCAGTGCTGGGTTTTTGATTGATACTTCAGGATCATCTGCGATGGAATTAACAGTTTTTATATCTATAGCACTTGGAATTGCTAAATTATTTGGATGAGTATGCCACTCTCCGACATAATATTTTTTGGGCTCTTCCTTATAGAATTGATTCAATTTATCCTCAATACCTATTGCATCTCTCTCAAACATATAGGGAGTACCTTTATATTTATTTGGTAAAATTGTATCTGTTATTCTAAGATGATTTTGACTTTCTGAATAATAACCAATTAAAAAACCTCCAAACTCATTTGGATAATGTTTTTTCCCAATATATACTAAATTGCTTATTAAATCGCCATCAATATCAAGCGTCAAACCTAATTCTTTAATTTTATACATCAAAACTCTTCCAATTTTATTGAAAACGCATCGTTTTCATTAGTTTGTAAAACAAAATTTCTCAGCGCTTTTCCGTGCCTCATCTTTACATTAATATTTTTTAAAGCATACTGCACTAAAACCGCAATATCGTTATAAGAAGCTTTAAATGTTGGACTCCAGCATCCCGTCGGATTATAAACATCCTCAATATCATTCTGCAGTACGTTTTCATATTGATTCATTACCCATGAGTAGTGGCTGGATTCTGTACCACATACTAATGCCTTTGCATTATTTGTAATTGACAACGTTACTAATTGGCGAAGGGACAGCTGGCTTAATATATGCATCAAATCATTATCAGTAGAACAATCGAAAATTAAATCATAGTTATCCAATGCTTTCTCAAGGCCTTTTAAATTCTGAGGGCGGTTAAAAACCTTAGTATGTACATGAAAAAATTGATTATCCATAATTTGCACTTCTACAAATGGAGAAATTGAAGTGAGAATTTCTTTTAGCTCGTCCACTTTATTTGTTATCCCATTGGAGAAAGCATACTCCGATCGGCAAACATTTTCAGGCTCTTTAACATCATGATCAATTACATGAATATTTTTACATCCTCCCCTTACTAACGTTGTTGCGACCATACTGCCGATTGCCCCGGTTCCAATTATCAATATTTTGGCATTTGCTATCTCATCAGTGAATTTCCCTCTTCCAAAAAAATATTCGTAGGAGCTATTCCTCGTCATCATCCAATCAATTTTCTGATCTATAAAAAAACCTCCCCACATCTGATTTATTTTTTCATGCCCGATTGGGAATCTGCCAAATTCAAGCATTGCTGCCTGCCAATGTATTTCAGTCTCAGAAATTTTATATCCAATAATTAATGGAATCGGCGCACCAATTGCCTTTTGATTATTTCGCTCCAATCCGTGAAGAAATGTAAAAAATCCTGCCGGAACTTTACCTTGCAGATCCTTCCAGTTATTTATGATAAAACGGGTTTGAACCGCTGGAGGCTTTTCCATGAATACGTATACACCAAATTGGGTATTAGCTGAAGGTAAATTAGCATAAGTTGAGCTCCACTTTGAAGATGCTATTATTTTGCTGTACTTGTCCTTAAAATTCAGGATGATGCGGTTATTAATTTTTGTATCGTAAAATAACCCTGAATGAATTTGGGCAAAATCAAAAAAACCAAAATCACCATATTGGAATGTGTGCTCTGTATCAGTAAAGATAAATGAGTGATGTTCATCTTTATATTTTACAGGTTGCATAATTATATGCTCATAATGGTCATCATGCTCTTTATTCACAAAATACCGCTGAATCCATCTCTTCAATGAGGAAAAATCTATTTCGAGCTTCTTTTTTACATCAAAACTATGTGCCGTGTGGATGCAAATTGAACCATCACCCATAACATGCCCATATTTTATTAATTCTTTATTATAAAAAGTAATAGCTTCTGCGTTTAATCTTTTCAGAGGATATTCAGGAAGAACTTTTACAGCAAAGCTCAAAGCATCTCCAATTTCATTGTAAATAACTTTAACCTTTCCAACAGCATTTAAATCTTGGTCAACAACAAAAGTCTCTTCAATAAGAACCCTGTCGAGACCGCTAATAATGCTCTGAACTTTCTTTAACTTATCTTCCATAATTATCCAAAACGTTCAGTTTTAGGAGGAGTAGAATAAAACCCGTTTCCTTTGTTTTCATATTTGTTATCACTTTCTTCTTCCTCAATAAATTTTGGATTTTCTGGGAAATAAGTTTTGATATTTTCCTCGTTATCTTCAATTCTTTCAAGCATATTCTTCATATCATCGGAGAGAGTCTGTCTTTCTGAAACAGTCAGAGTATCAATTAAATCATTAGAGCCGTTTCCTGGATCCTTCAATGTAAAACTTTCGCCGGTAACTTCGTCACGGATATATTCCAATACCGTTTCTAATTTACTCCACAAATTCCCCGATATATCTTTATTATCAAAAGCTTTAAGAGTAATCAACTCTAAAAAGAAAGATTTCGTAGGATAATTATATTTGGTGTTTTTCCAGACTTTTAGTAGACGAATAATTTTTCTAATGGAATCTTTTTCTTTAGTTGCCCTATCTTTAATATTTTTTATTTGAGCCTGTACATTGGTTTTAATCCTCTCACTTCCCTGATCAAAATTTCCATATTTGTAGTAAACATATAGATTAAGATTTTCATCATCTTTATATTGATCCTGTGTTAATTCACGTCCAGGCACAACATCAATCTTTACAACATCACCGTCTTCATCTGCAAAAAACTCAATCCCAATGGAAACTTTTTGTTTTCTAACACTTGCTTCATCCTTATATTTATCATATAAAAAATCAAAAACATCTTCATACATCTGCTTTAATGTGCCATTTGAACCAAATGCATTTCTTTTGAAAGGACAGACCATATCAAAATCAAACTTAATATTCACGGCCGTATTTTTTGCGTAGGAACCAGAGCTAAAGGGTGAATAAATATTATCTTCATATTTCTTCTCCAAGGATTCCTTAACTTCTTTATTTTTGTCTTTATGCTTTTTTAAAAGCTGCTCTTCTTTGGTAATTTGATGTGTTTTAATTACCGAATCTAAATGTAAACTCTTATCCATAATATTTTTATTTTATTGCTTTCATTGATATTAAATTATCTAGATTATCTTTCGGAGTGGCATTTGCTTCACTCCTTAAATATTCTTTTCCAATTCCTTGTATGTATGTCACTCTCGATCTAATAGTCCAGCTTGGATAATTCCAAACGACTGTTTTAATAATGTATCCTTTTTTCAATAATTCTATTGTATTGGCTTCTGTAGTTTTATCACCCATACTCCATGTATCACCATCATTTACTGGATGTAACATTACGTGCGTAATATTGTCCTTCGAATCTTTCCAAACACCGGATATTACATAATTTGCTGATTTACTCATAATATATATTTTAGTTAAAACGTTCTTATACATTGTAATGCTACATAAATTTCATAAATTGCCATTGATATGGAAATTTTTAAAAAAATTTAAGCATTACAATATATAAATGAAGTCAGATAATAGAATTGTTGCATCATTTGATGAGAAACGCAAAGCAATTCAGGAGGTTTATACTCCTGAATTTTATGCTGATCTTTTCAAGCACGCTATAGTAAGACTTAAAACTGTTTTTGGAATCAAGTACAACCATGACAAGGGATTTAGAGGCATTATGGTTGAAGATATGATCAATGATACTATTGAAGCTTTCTTTAAAGATGGTGGCAGAAATTGGTATCCAGAGAAATTCCCTGATTTCCGAATGCAGATAATAAGTGCCTTAGATAGTGTTATTTCAAATACATTAAATGGTGAGCTTGACAAGGCTAACGAAACATTTGAAATTTTAGAGAATGATATTGAAATGTCTTTTGACGATTCTGACTATCAATCATTACTATCTATATGCCATGATGAATTAACCGCTATGGGTGCAACGGATTATGAATTATTACTGTTCGAACCATACATAATCAATGGCATGAAAAGAAATGATTTGTCAGAACTCTTAGGAATCAGCAACGAAGAACTGACAAATATAAAAAAGCGACTTGATCGCAAATTACCATATATAAAAGAAAAACTGAAAGTGTTGAATTATGAAAAATAACTTCATCAAAAAGATAGACGAGGCAATTATCTCCCAAATTATTGAAGGTGATTCTAGTACTTATGATGAAATCCTTAAAGAGGAAGGTTTTGATATAAATGAAATTGAAACTTATGCTCTCAAGAATTTTCGCAAGCACTCATTTTTATTAAAAGGATATATTAATAAACAGAGAGATACTGATTTATTAGAAAAAGCTTCTGCATTACTGCAAAATGCAATTACGAAAAATATTGACAAGCCTATTAGCTATTTAAAATCTTTAATTGCCAATAATCAATTTCAGGTTCAATATAGAAATTTAGACAGCTTGGGAATTGATGAGATTAAGGAAATAATTAAAGACCAGAATTTATTAGAACTTCTGGAGCAATTGGAAAATGATCAGAAATAGGCGCGGTTCTAATAGAGCTAAAGCTTTATTGGAAGAAATTGGCTTCGATGAGATTACTGACATTCCGATGGATATTTTTGTTGCCGGTCTTGGAGCAACATTAATAGAAGAAAAATTACCAAACTCAGACGGTAAAATCATTAGAGGTAATTCTAAAACATTAATAAAAGTGAATTCGGATATTGAGTTCGAAGAAAGAAAGCGTTTTACAATTGCGCATGAAATTGGACATTATCTACTTCATGACAAATTAGACTTAGAAGTTCATAATGAAACATCCAATACCTTGAATTGGTTTAACACTGCTGAGAGCCAGGCAAAAAAAGGAATTCAAGAATGGGAAGCTAATGATTTTGCGTCAGAACTCTTAATGCCTGAAGCTATAATACGAAAAGCTGTATTTAGAAAAAAATTCTCTCCTGATTTAGTAAAGGAACTATCTGCAAGATTTAAAACCAGTTTGACTTCTATTATTTACAAATTACTATCACTAAATGTCTATCCTCTGTTTGTAGTTTTTATTAACAATGGCCAAGTTAAATATTGGAGTAAATCAGATAGTTATTGGATAAAAATTAAAGAAATCACTAAATTACCTCCGCCTGAAGATTCTGTTGCCCAGGAATACATTGATGGCAAATACGAGTTTCTCTATTCGGGAAAAGAAAAGGCCCAGTCTATCTATAAATCAACATGGTTCGAATTAAAGGATGGGGAGGAGGACAGTGATTTCTTCGAATACTGCATTCCTTACAAACAGCTGAAAACTATTATAAGTGTCATTTGGGAAGAATAATTTACATTGACTATTTCTTATCGTTTTTATTATAAAATTTAAAATATTAAATCCTAAAAATGACTATCTACGAAAATGAACCAAAAACATGGAAAGATTTACAAAACAAAGCTGCGGAGATTTTAGCGATATGCGGTTATGTTTGTGAAACAGAAAAAGAGATAATTACTGTAAGGGAAAAAGTTAACGTTGACGTGTTGGCAGAAATAAATAACCAAATGTCTCGAAGTGTAATCATCTGTGAATGTAAATTCTGGAAAAAAAAAGTACCAAAACATGTTGTACACTCCTTTCGTACAGTAGTTAATGACTACGGAGCCAATTATGGACTTATAATTTCAAAGATGGGTTTTCAGAGCGGGGCATTTGACGCAATTAAAAATACCAATGTTCAATTAGTTAATTGGACTGAATTTGCAAATACCTTTAGGGCAGAATGGATCAGAAAAAAATTGATTGCAATTTCTAAGACAACACAGCCTTTATACGATTATGTCAGTGTCGGTTGTATGGTATTTTTTAAAGAACAGCTTTCTAAACTTTCTCAAGATGAAATTGAAAAATATCACTACTTGACGGAAAAATATTTTAACCCCGTTTTTGCCTCAGCAAATATTGATTACAAAAATGAAGAAACAAAAGAATTTGACATTGAAATGTTTGATAATTTACTCCCTCATTATATTAAAGAATTAAATATTAATTGTACTTCCTATGAAAGATATTTTCTTAATTTAGAAAAAATTTGTGCTGAAGGATTGATTGAATTTGACATATTATTTAAAGAACAGTTGCGTCGATAATTATTAAGACTTCTTAAAATCAGCATAGTTGTAGCTTTTTTAAACAGAGGCTTTGCAATCTCTATATGTTTTCTTATGAAAATGGGATTTTGCAACTGTATTTAAGTACTTGGTTACCAATAAGTTTTCTCATGGAAATCTTTAAATATTTGTAATATACTAAAGATTAATATTTGTGTAGCGTAAAGAAGAACACTTCGTAGAGCAGGACAACTATTTTCTGACCTTTAAATTGTAGTTTTTTGGTAGTGTCTCACTAACTGTGTAAGTTGAAAAGTTATTCTGAAAAATATTTGAGCTCTTTTAAAAAGCTCAAAAAATATTTTTCGGAAATAACTTTTTGTTATTTTTAACCTTACATATTATGATTGACAAAGACGACTTATTAAACAGCAAGGA
>NZ_JAADZW010000080.1 GCF_010645065.1 Flavobacterium fluviatile
TTGATATTTATTGAAAACCTGTTGAACAGTAAAAAGTTTAAACAGATTTTAAAGTCATACGGTTATAACATTGACGGTAAATTTGAATTTGAGCTTGATCTTGATTTAAGAAAATTAAAACTTCGTATGGAGATTGACACCTTTGTTAGTCAAAAGGTGCCTATTGGTGACGATTATTGGTATGAAACATACGGTATTCCAAAACCTGACAACTATGATGAGCTAAAAGCGAAAATGGAGCAAGCGAAGCAGGAACCGGCACCGGAACCAACCGAAACCAATCCTAAAAAAACACCAGAGCAACAAGCCAAAAAAACACAGCTAACCGAAACCAGAAAGCAGAACCTTATGGATTTACTTTTTAAAGGTTTAGCGGATTTTTTCGACCAAGCCCGACCATAGTCGGGCAATTAAACAATTTATATAGTTCAAATTGCGCCTGTTGTGATGATCTGGAACTGGAAGACCTTGCAGCCAATAATTGGGATGATATTTACTCCCAAATTGCAAGACAATTATTCGAGGGGGAAGACCTGAACACCGATGCAGTTTACAATAGAACTGTAGCGCAATTATCAAAGGCAATTAATAAAGGTCTTGGTGTTTCATTTGACGACATCGAAAGCCGTAAAGCCTTGAAAGATGCTTTCATCTTAAATATTGAACAATTTAGTTACGCTAAAACGTTAACGCAATTCAATTTATTTAAAGATGCGGTTTTCAACCTCAAAGGACAACAGCGAAGCTTTGAAGCTATTAAAAGAATCGTTGCTGATACTGGCGAAGTATTTAACAAATCATATTTATCAGCTGAAGTGAAACACGTCACTCAGAGTTCAATAATGGCTCGTAAGTGGCATACTATGGATGCAGAATACTTGCAGTTTTCAACTGTAGGTGACAGCTCAGTACGTCCAGAACATAGAATTTTTGACAAGTTTACAGCTCTCAAAACAGACAAAATTTGGCTTCGATTGTACACTCCTTTAGCTTGGGGTTGCCGTTGTACAATTATTCCAGGTATCGCAAGAAACTTAAGTAAGGAGTTTGATAGTGACTGGGCTAACAATGCGGTTGATCCTTTGGTAAAAG
>NZ_JAADZW010000081.1 GCF_010645065.1 Flavobacterium fluviatile
GTTTTTATTCATATTTTCGTTAAGCAGAAAATACTCAGTTTCAAAACCCGCAAACCGCTTGTAGCGGCAAAACGTTACCAGCAATTTTATGGAAAACCGAATACATAGCATATTAGACAACTTGACAAACGACAAACTGACCACGAAAAGTGTCTATAAGTATCATCGTATAAACAAATTTCTCTATGACCTTTTAATCAATAACGAAATTTGGTTTTCTGACCCTTATTCTTTTAACGACCCATTTGATTGTAATTTGACAATTGACGGGAACAATACTCCAGAACAAATAAAGAATTATTTTAAAATCGCAAATTGGAATAAGTCAAGAGATATTGATGAAACGATACAACAACTAATAGCAACTAACTTCCAAGACCAAGAAGCTTTTCAGAAGAAAATTAATTCGATTTCAAAACAAGTAATAGGCAAACTCGGACTTACTTGCTTCACACAGACAAAAGACAATCTTTTAATGTGGGCTCATTACACAGAAGACCATAAGGGAATTTGCTTGGAATTTGACCATTCGAAAGACCTTGAATTCTTTCGACCTTTTAAAAAAGTAGAGTATGACAAAGTTTACCCAACATATAATTATTATAACGACAAAAAGAATGTTGTTGGACAGCTTATGCTTCATAAGTCCGACCATTGGAAATACGAAAAAGAAGTTAGGCTGATAAAAAAGAAAACCGGACTATATACATTCAAACCCGAATGTTTGACTGGCATTTATTTTGGTGTACGGACACCAAATGAACAAATTAAAACAATCAAAAAATTAGTTCAGGGACAAGAGAAATACAGCCAAACAAAATTTTTCAAAGGAACAATAGACACAAAAGACTATAAAATAATATTTGAAGATGTGTAATAAAAACTGCTGGTAACAGCCGTTTGGCGAGATTGGGGTTTTAGGCTGAATTTAAAGTTGGTTTTGTATTTGGAAAATTTGTGTTTAACCGAAAAATCTCGCATCTTTAATCCCCAACCTCGCCAAGCGCCAGAACGTTATGGTGTATAGCTCCGCCGACGAGAATCAGCTGATTTTAATTTGGCGTTTTAGCTCTGAAAACAAAATG
>NZ_JAADZW010000082.1 GCF_010645065.1 Flavobacterium fluviatile
TTCATTTTGTTTTCAGAGCTAAAACGCCAAATTAAAATCAGCTGATTCTCGTCGGCGGAGCTATACACCATAACGTTTTGGGGCTTTGCGATGGTGGGGCAATCGAAGCGAAAATCTTCAATTTTGCACAAAGGTTGAACCGAAGAGCAACCGTTGATTTTTGCAGTTTCGCCCCACTATTGCAAAACCCTTGTTAGCCGTTCGTTGTTTTTTCGTTCGTTTTAATTTCTATTTTATATTTCAATAATTGTCTGATTGATGTTAGATGTCCAAATAAAACAATTGGAACTATAAATGTCGGCAACCAACTAAATGGAAAATTCAAAATTGCAATATTCGGTTGGTCAAACGCAAATTTTTGAATTGGTGAAGGTGCTGAAAATAAAGCGTTCACTACAATATTTACTAAAAGTCCAAGGCAAATAAAGTTCCAAATTAAAATTGTCTGCCTATTCAATTTGCTTTTTGTCAGTCCGAAATATGCAATAATTGGTGCTGTTATTCCAGCTATGATGTCAAAGTTTCGACCTTCAAAAGTCATCAATTCTGGAATTGCTTTGTTGAGAAAAAGCCAAAGCAAAATTATTTCAACTGGTATTCTCACAATGTTTAGGTAAGTCAAGTTTTTAAGTGGTAAACTGTCAATAAATTGTCTTCCTTTTGAAGTTGCGAATAATAAAATAATTGTCAATATTGTCGGTAAAATTCCAATCAACATTATTTTTGGTGGAAAGGAATTTGTGTTAGAGTTGTAAATGTTTTTGAATGTCAAAACCGCTTGAATTGTCAACCAAATTGTCAAACCGATAAAAATTGGTGTTGCTTTTTTTCGTGTCAGTTCAGAATTTGAATTTCTGATTGTCCAAATAAAAAGTTGCAACGTGATAAGTGTTGTCAGTCCAAAAGTCAGTGAAATATATGTCGGTAAATTGTCAATCATTTTCTATTTGGTCAATGTTTGTAGTATCGTTGTACAATGACGGCTAACGTTTTGCGCCTCTAGTTGTTTGCAACTTATGAAACAGATTATTTTCGGCTAAACGAAAATAGGAATTAAAAAC
>NZ_JAADZW010000084.1 GCF_010645065.1 Flavobacterium fluviatile
ACGTTCTCGCGCCTTGCGCCGTTTGCGACTTACGAAGACGAGTATTTTCGGCTAAACGAAAATACGATTAAAAAACGGTAATTCCACTAAATTCGCAAATGGCGCAAGACGTGTGTTGGCAGAAGTTTATTTATTTACTAAATTAAATCGCTTATAGTTTTCGGGAAAATCTTTAAGCATAAAGAATATTGACATGTGTTCTTTTTTGTAAGAGTCTTTTGTCTGTAATAATAATTTCTCAAATGTTCTTCCAAATTTTCTTTTAGCTTGTCGACTTGGAAATTCCATTTTCTCATCAATAATAACTTGTTCTATTCTCTTTTTTACACCTTCTTTTGAGCAATTATCACGAAGATAATTACCATATACTTCATTAAAAGTTTCTTCGGAGCTTATAAATTTATAATCAGCAGGAACCGTTGGATTAGCATTAAAAAGGTTTTGAATTGCTTGATTGAAATTGAATGAAGTAAAAAATTCTTTATAGAATTCACTATAGCGAATCATTATATCTTCAGCTTTAAGGCTGTCAAAAGAACCAATAAATCCAAAAAAGGGTGCTGGCTTTGCTAGTTTAATTTGTGACATTAAATATGCACCATTACAAACTGCCAATGTCATAAATAAATGATTACCTATTATTGAATTAATACGAGATAAATTATCGCATAATTCTGACCAATAAATAAACTCTCCAGATATTAATGAAAGCCCTTCGGTATTCCCGTGAATTTCGATATGAAGAATAGGCATTAAATTCATTTTCTCACAATCGTCTGCAATAGAAGTTAAGCTTTTAAAGAATTCTTTTTTATTTTCAATCTGTATTAATTCAGCTTGCAATTTACCGTTATGTTCTTGCTCTTTCCATCTTAATAAATCATTATATAATTCTTTTCCTGTTTGTTTTTCTTTATTTAAATCTAAAGATTCTATAACGTAAATTTTATTAAAATTAAAAGTACTCATTATTTTTTGGGTTAAATTTCTGCCAACG
>NZ_JAADZW010000085.1 GCF_010645065.1 Flavobacterium fluviatile
TTCCTGTAGCTGATAAATTGGCTATAGTTGCAGCATTACAGAAAGATTGTGTAGCAGTTGCTGTTGGTGCTGCTGTAGTGTTAATCGTTACTGCGACTGCTGTACGATTCGTGCTTTCGCAGGAATTCAGTGTTTGCGATACGTAATAAGTCGTTCCGCTGACAAGTGCCGTTGTAGTTGGCAATTCTGAGCCAAGCGTTGAGGCAGCGTACCATTTGATGGCTGTTCCTGTAGCTGATAAATTCGCAATAGTAGCCGAATTACAGAAAGATTGTGTAGCGGCTGCTGTCGGTGCTGCTGTAGTGTTGATCGTTACCGTGACTGCTGTACGATTCGTGCTTTCGCAGGAATTCAGTGTTTGCGATACGTAATAAGTCGTTCCGCTGACAAGTGCCGTTGTAGTTGGCAATTCTGAGCCAAGCGTTGAGGCAGCGTACCATTTGATGGCTGTTCCTGTAGCTGATAAATTCGCAATAGTAGCCGAATTACAGAAAGATTGTGTAGCGGCTGCTGTCGGTGCTGCTGTAGTGTTGATCGTTACCGTGACTGCTGTACGATTCGTGCTTTCGCAGGAATTCAGTGTTTGCGATGCGTAGTAAGTCGTTCCGCTGACCAGTGCAGTTGTCGTTGGCAATTCTGAACCAAGTGTTGAGGAAGCATACCATTTGATGGCTGTTCCTGTAGCTGATAAATTTGCAATAGTGGCAGCATTACAGAAAGATTGTGTAGCAGTTGCTGTCGGGGCTGCTGTAGTGTTTATTGTTACAGTGACTGCTGTACGATTCGTGCTTTCGCACGAATTCAGTGTTTGCGATGCGTAATAAGTCGTACCGCTGACCAGGGCAGTTGTAGTCGGCAATTCTGAACCAAGTGTTGAGGCAGCGTACCATTTGATGGCTGTTCCTGTGGCTGATAAATTTGCAATAGTGGCAGCATTACAGAAAGATTGTGTAGCAGTGGCTGTCGGTGCAGC
>NZ_JAADZW010000086.1 GCF_010645065.1 Flavobacterium fluviatile
TCATCACCGCCAATAA
Organism: Flavobacterium fluviatile; assembly: GCF_010645065.1. Classification (GTDB taxonomy): domain Bacteria; phylum Bacteroidota; class Bacteroidia; order Flavobacteriales; family Flavobacteriaceae; genus Flavobacterium; species Flavobacterium fluviatile. The sequence continues at coordinate 17 of NZ_JAADZW010000086.1, forward strand.
CAAACTCAACACCTGAAACACCCCATATTTTGGATTCCATCATCAAAGTGATTAAATCACGTCCTTTTTGGCTTCTGATTAGGTCGGTAAGATCATCATCCTGTTTGCCATCTTTTCCGATGAACTTTATTTTTTTATTCAGGACAGAGTTTATCCTTTTTTCAATGATACCACGCAAAAAACCATCCATTGAAAGGATGTCGTGATACAAATCGTAAAGCGTTACACGGTTTGGATAATAAATACTTTCAGCAGTAACGACACTTTCTTTTAGTTTTCCAATGTCTTTACTGCTACGGTCAGGAGCTACGAGTGTTAAGTCGTGTATGATAAAAGGCTCTTTTTCTTTATTTTCCATATTCTAAAATCTTTGTGTGCGTTTTGGGTTAGAACCCCAAAAAACGCCGTCATTTAATTGGCTTTCGTCTTCTGGCGTTTCAGGATCATCGGCTTTGTATGGCCAGTCAGGATTTATATTTCCCTCTTTAATATCGTAGAGCCATCCGGGAACTTCTTTGCTGCCAATCATTAACTCCCAATCCTCACGAAATAAATCTAAGTTTACATTTGGGTTTGCTTTTCGTACCAGCCAATAAGAGGCAATGACTTTTATAGTCTTCTTTAAATTCTCATCGACAACGGCTGGAGCTACTACCGGTTCGACAGTATCATCACCAAAAAGCGCTTTTAAATCGTATTTAAAAAGGTATGATTTGCAAAAGTCTTCTGCTGCTTTAATCTGTGAAATTGTTTCGCCTGGATTGCTTCGGGTTATTGCTGCAATAACTTCCGGGTATAGCTCCGTATTTAATTCTGATGGTTGTACTAACATTTTTAATGTTGTTTGATGATTCTTTGCAAAACCGTTAAAAGTTTCCTTGTTTTGATATGACTTCTTTGGTTTTCGCAAATAGTTGTATGTTCAACATAAATGGGAAAACCTAAAATATCTAC
>NZ_JAADZW010000087.1 GCF_010645065.1 Flavobacterium fluviatile
ACTACATCAGCATCGGTGAATGGAAGGGCACGTCCCTGGATAGTCAGGTCGGAAGCTTCATTAATACTATAGAAATCAATATAACTGTTCCCGTCATAAGTCAGTCCGTCAAAAATTTTGTCATAGGTATTGGTCGCCCCTTCTATGTAGCCAATCAGCGTTTGTTTGAATGCGCCCCCTGCATTGGTCAGGTTAAGCCATAAACGGTGTTTTTCCATCGATGCAGATTTGGAAGTTTTGCCCGGTTTGAAAAACTGAGAATTGCGGGTTCCTCCATAACGCATTTCATTGGTGAACTCAACATTCCCCGATCCGGATTCTGCACTGGCAAAAAACGATTGGCCTGCGCCTATATAACCCGTTGGCTTTAATCCGTTATCTGCTCCGCTAACATTATGGTTCGGATCACTCGGAGCCGATGCAACTCCTCCTGTAAGGTTGTAGCTCGCATAATCGTCTGAAACATAAGCATACTTTGGACCAACTAATTTGATAGCCGTATTGTGCGTCCAGAAATAGACTGTCCCTCCTAAGATACCTCTGTTATTAACATTATCATACAAAAAGGCATCGGCATGGATGGCCGAAGGATAAGGATTCCCGATCAGGTAATATTTATCTTTCTCCATGTACTGGCTGCTGGTGATCACCCCATTATTAGGCCTGCCTGTAAAAGAGAGCGTCTGGGCATAACTTGCACCACTCCAAGACTCGCCGTTTGGATAAGTGACATTTGGCTCCGGAACACGAATGATATAACCGATTCCGGGCTGCATAACACCCGAAGAAAGCTCTTCTTTCCAGACATCGCCCGTATAGGACAAATATTTGTCCCAACGCGTATTAGGAGAAAGGCTGTAAAGCGTCTGGCCTGCTACCGGCGAGGACCAATACGTAAAATCGTAACGCTTCATCGGCTGAGAAGATCGCTTGTAGATGATTGATCCAGAGTT
>NZ_JAADZW010000088.1 GCF_010645065.1 Flavobacterium fluviatile
TAATTAATTTAAGTTGCTAGTTAATCGATTTGTTCAACTGAAGTCCAAAGACAAATAAAGTAAGCTTTATCAGAAAGCCTTCTAGCGTAACTGCATGTATTGTTCTTGGGAACATTTTCTTTATGTCGCTTATTGTTGTTTCTACTCTTTTTCTCATTTTGAGTTTTTCTTTTTTTTGTTCCAAAGTATCTATTCTCTTGGCGTTTGATTTACGTTGAATTTTCAGAAAGATACATTTTCGCTCTAATGCAATGTCTTCCAATCCATAATCAGTATATGCACTATCTCCGTACAATGATGCTTCTACAGGCAATTTATCGATCATTTTTCCCAATGCCTTTGCATCACCAGTTTTTCCAGGCGTAAAATGAAATGCTATTGGAATTCCATCTTTTGTCGTGAGCAACTGCACTTTGACCCCATAAAAATAATTCCGCATGCTAGCCGTATAACCTCTCCATTTTTTATCTGTGACAATCCTACAGTTGGCTATGCGCATATTATTGCATACGGCAACAGGAAACGAATCAATGATGTATTCCATTTCACAACAAAAATCTTTAAAATATGAACTTACTATCTCGAATAATTCATAAAGCAAATGACCAACCTTGTGTAATCGCCTGTTAAACCTGCTAGTATCAACCATGTTGGGAATAAACCCGTATTGCTTCATAAATTTTATCGATGACGAATGATTGCCATAAAAACTTATCGATGAAACAATCGCTGTCAGAATGATTTCACTATCGGTAACCTGTCTTCTTACATCTTCTACATGATTAATTCCTTGCAAAATATCATCTATTAAACAAAAAATTGATATAATTTTGTCTTTACAAAGCATTGGTTCTGTTTATTGGTTCGCAAAACAAATTTACTTAACCTCTGCTTTGTTTTTTTATGCTATCCCAACTAGCAACTTGAATTAATTA
>NZ_JAADZW010000008.1 GCF_010645065.1 Flavobacterium fluviatile
TTATATTTGAAAAAAGGCTCCGATTATAAAAACCGAAGCCTAAACTTTTCAACTTACACACTTTTTGGGATAGTGTCGCTAATCTAAAACATTATGATTATCCACTTTTTCAATCGTTGGTAATCCCGAATTACGCATAATTATTTTTATAGAAATAAACAGCACTACTCTGTACTTTCATTTCACTATATGATGTTTTAATGAGTATTTTTAACAATAATGCTGCAAAAATTAATTATTATAGATCTTTAAAATATCTATTAACTTAACTACATTATTGATTCCGAGTTTCTCAAAAATTCGACTTTTAAAGGTACTAACAGTAGTCATCTGAATGTTTAATTTATTGGATATTTCGAGATTTCCATCACCTTTTACCAGAAGCTCCGCCACTTCTATTTCCCTTTCAGACAGTTTTTCTAACGGGTTTACCGGAAGATTATACAAAGCGTTTTCGATAATTTTGTTTTTTACAACATTGCTTATGTATTTCCCTGTTTTAATCACAGATTCTACAGCCAGGATAATCTCTTCGTCTTTGCTGTATTTATTTAAAAATCCATTGGCTCCGGCATGAATATAACGCAATGCATAGTGCGATTCATCATAAGCGGAAAACATCATAATCAACAAATCAGGATAATTTAACCTGATTTCTTCGACCATTTTTGTGCTATTTCCTCCCGGAATACTGATGTCTAAAAAAATCAAATCCTGCTTTTCTTTTAATTTATTAGTAAGATCTTCAAAACTATCAGCATGAGTGATTTCAACTTCTTTGCAAATGCTTTGTAATAACAAAGTAAGACCATGTCTCACTACGCTATGATCGTCAACTAATAAAACTTTAAATTTATTTTTCATGGGGCTAAAATAATTCTGAAATTCAAATTGTTCTTAATTTAATCTCAAAATTCTAAATGATTACTGCTGCAAATTTCTATAATAATTTATCAATTGAATTACTGAGTGAGTTACTTTAACTTTAACTAATAGTTAATAAACCTCGTAGTAAGCATCCTGTTCCTGAACAAACATCTTTGGGTTTTAAATTCATTAATAACACATACGAAATTTTCAGGTTTTAAGTTTTTAAATCTCGTCATCTTAAAGCAGATTTGACAATTTGGAAATTAAATGTTTTATTTAGAATCATTTTACTTATCAAAGCTACAAAATAAGAAACCAAAATATTGTAGAATTAATTCTACTCAAGATGAATTGACTGACTACAAATTTCTTAACAATTAATGGTGAAATTTGCAGTTTTAAAACACTTCACTAATTGATAACCTGCATTTAAAAATAATTCGATTATTAAATTTTTCAACAAGAAACACAATGCAAAAAAAATCAATCCTTTATCTGTTAATTGCTGTTCTTTTTTTCTCCCTGAAATCTTTTGCTCAAAAGGATATTTATGCGGGAATAGAAATTGGAAGTAAAGGAATAAAATTTTCGGTAATTGATGTAGATAACATTAAAAAAGGAGACTACACCATTCTTGCTTTCTGGACGGAAAATATTGGCATTGCCAAAAATATTTCTATCGATGGCAGCCTTGCTCAGGACGATATAAATAATGCAGCAAACATTGTTTACGGAAATTTGCTGACCATTAAAAAAAAGTATAATGTTCCTGATGAAAATATTTTTATAGTTGGATCATCCGGAGTGGCGATGGCGAATAATACTATAGATTTAATCAATAAAATAAAATCCCTAACGAATAAAGATCTTGATTTTATTGATGCTGATACTGAAGGCAAAATGCTTTTGAAAGGTTCTATACCTCCCACAGAATATGCTGATGCCCTGATTCTTGACATTGGCGGAGGAAATACAAAAGGAGGATACGTAAATGTATTGGAAAATAAATTTGAGTTCTTTCCCTTAAACCTGGAATATGGCACGATTACCTTAACAGAAGCCATAAATAAGACCATTTTAATTCCCGGACAGATCAATAATATGTCTGTCTATAACGAGAAAACATTTGAATATGCCCCAATATTGAGAGAGAAAATAAAGAATATACTGGACTCGAAACCAATGTCTTTAAATAAAAAGAAAATTTATTTGTCCGGCGGTGCTCTTTGGGCTTTTACTACTCTTTTTTACAACAAAAACAATGAGGATGATCATTATGTACCTCTGCAATTGCAGGACATCATTGACTATGATGCCATTTTGAAAAACAATTTTACCGTATTTGAAAACTTAGCTAAAACCAGCAAAAATGCGGATAAGGTTATAAATACCTATAGTCAGAAGCATTTGATTGCTGCCAATACTATTTTGATAGCCAGTCTGGAAAGTATCCCTAATTTGAAATCAAAAAAAATATATTTTGCGAAAGAAGGGCAAATTGCATGGCTAGTATCGTACGTAGTTGACCGTTCAAAAAAGATTAAGAATGTTTTTTAGCAATTAGAAGTAAATTTCAATCAATAATAATTTAAAACAATTTATATGTCAGATTTTTTACAACAGTTTGGGGACGAAATCAAAAAAAACGTTCCAGGTTATATTGCAATTGCCATAACCGAAATTAAAAGTGGTATTTCTTATTACAGCAACTCTGCAGTTATAGGTTTTGATCCTGAATTAGCTTCTGCTTTCAATCTTGAGGTAGTTAAAGCAAAACTAAATGCTATAAATGCATTAGGATTATCCCAGTCAATAGATGAAATTATGATTTCGCTTACAGAACAGATTCACATCATTGATATTTCAGAAAACAATGAATATTTTATTTATCTGGCAGTCGATTCTACTAAAGCAAATTTAGGATTAACCAGAGCTTTACTGAACAAATACAAAAAAGAGATTTCAGGGAAATTATAATTCTTTGCAATGACTGATTACTAAATCTGATGAAACTGAATCTAAGTTCTCATTCAAATGTATTGAGAATTGCCTTGTAAATTAAAAAGCTTATTGAGAGTTATTTCAATAAGCTTTTTTTTAATTGTACTGCATTTAATAAATTCAGAATTGCTATAATAATACTATTTCCTAACCCGTTGTATGAAATAGAATAAAATAGCTTCATTCAAGAATTAAAAATCTAATTTGATCTGCTGAAATCCTTTAAAATCTGCGTGAAATACTTTTATCTATAAATTTTTCGCGCAGATTCATACAGATTAAAGCAGATTTAGACAGATTTATATCTAAGCTGATTTAATAGTATTGAAGAAAAATAATTTCACCCAACGGATTATTTCCTAATCTATTTATGATTCAGAAAATAATGATTGAATAATCTTAGCTTTAATATGTTCTTTTTCTTTTTTTACAATAAAGATCAGCCGGTATGCCAAAACAGATCCGGCAAAACCAAGACATGATAAAAATATCCAGTTCGCTTTATACCCGTATTGCTCAATAATTGCCATTCCGGATTTGGTACTTAATATATGAGCCACACTATAACTCATTGTAAAAGCAGCCATGAATTTGCCTTCCTGTTTTTTAAGCGACCTCTTTTTAACAAATGAGTTTGCAAACGGAAAAGTGAACATGATACCAATTGTCATAAAAATCATCATTACAACTAATGCGCCTACACTATGATCAATCAACAGAAATAAATAACTAATACTCATCGCAAGGATACCATACGAAACCATTAAAAGTTTGTTGATATTTCGCGATTCAACATACGACACAATTGAGAGCTCAAAAAGCAATATTAGTACTCCGTTTAAAGCCAGAAACAACCCGCTTTCGATACTGCTAAAATTAAAAACCTCTTTATAATAAAGCGATAACGTTGTAAACATTTGAAAAAACAAAATACCAGTTATCAGCGTAACTGCCAGATGTATTAAAAATGGTTTGTCTTCCAGTAATGAATTTTCTTCTTTTAAGTATTTAAATGCATTCAGCTTATATGGTAGCTTTCTCTCTTTTACAAAAAAAGCAAACAGCAAAATACTTAAAATACAGGTTAATCCGTCGATATAAAACAAAAAACTGTAATTTGAAAGTGTAATAATAATTCCGCCAATCAAAGGGCCAAACATAAAACCTAAATTAACAGAGGAACGAATTAAGGATATTGCTTTTGTACGTTCTTTTTTATCTGCATAAGTATCTAATGAAACCAGCATTGCCGGCCTGTACATATCTGAAATTGTAGTGAGAACCAAAACCCCAAAACAAAAGCTGTAAAAAGTAGTCAGAAACTGAAGCAGAATAAAGATTAAACCACTGATAAAAAGACTGAAAACCATTACTTTATAAAAACCTATTTTATCTGAGAGCTTACCGCTTATCCAGGTTCCGGTAAAAGAACCAATACCAAAAAACACCATGACCCAGCCGATCTGGCTATAACTAAAGTGTAATTCTTCTAACATATATTTAGACAGAAAGGGTACAACCATTGCGCCGAGTCTGTTAACAAATGTGGTCACAGCCAGAACTTTTACTTCGACAGAAAATTGGGTGAAATTTTTAATATAATTCTTAAATAATCTTAGTATCATATGTTTAGCACTTGTATTTATTCTGAATTTTAAATTGAATGTTTTTGCTTTCTATTAAGAAACATTGAATTGTCATAACTTGATTTCATAGTAATAATAATTTGAAATAAAGCTTTTCCTGACAAAACCAAAACTTTCGTAAAGATGATGGGCGGCAAAATTTTCAGTATCCGTATTTAATGAAATTTGCCTGACATTATTTTCACGGGCATTCTCAAAACATTTTGTCATAATTTCCCTTCCAATAGATTTTCTTCTAAAATCTGTTTTAACATAGAGATACGATATATGCCAATTGAATTCAGCAATAGACAATGGGTTTATTTTATAATGCAATACGGCAAAAGCGACTACCAGATCCTGTTCTTTTTTTACAAAAATCTTTGCTTTATTGCGGCTTAATTTATCTTTAATAAACAATACCGCATTTTCTAAATTAAGGAGTTTTTCATCGATTAGTTTAGATTCATAAATAATATCTTTTACCGAATCAAAATCTGCAGCGGTAATCTCAAATACATCATTTAATTTACTCATAAAAATTATCCACCAACATTGATTTACACTGGATTTACAGACGCAAATTTAATTTTTATAAGCCAAAAAGAAGAGGCTTTTCAACCGAATAAAATTTCTGCTGTTGTAGAATTAAAACTACATTAGGAGTAAAAATACAAATAAGTCAACAGCCATTTAGATCTGGCATCAATAGTAGTTTTTAAAAAGCTATTTATACATATAATCAGCCACAGAATAGCTATAAAACAAAACGTCCGAAAAAAATTTCGGACGTTTTTGGCTTTTATTATTTGTTAATCGTTTTATCACAATCAACTTTTATAAGTGTATTTCCTGGATCGAATTTAAGTGTTTTTCTATCTTTAAAGCTAACTTTTCCATTTGCTTCAACAACATCTCCGTGACCTTCTATTAAAGTCCCTTCATTTTGTAAAAATACAACTTGCCTAACGGAAGATGTACCTTCTGAGTTAAAAGTATAATCAGCAATTAATGTATCGCCAACCATATTTCCATTTATAGTTCCTTCATTTTTATCTTTTCCATATAAACTATAGCGTAAATTTCCGTTAACTTCCTGATGAGAATTAACATTAAAATTTAATTCAATTGTGTTATTGTTTGCCGTTGAAGCAAAACATTGATTTCCTGAAGGTTCAACTATTTCTGCTTCTTTTGGTGAACTTGGAGCAATTTCTGTAGAGCCGGTAGAAGTGGTAGTTGTTTTTTTACAAGAAATAAAAACTGAAAGGACAATTGCTGATACTAATATTACTTTTTTCATGCTACTCTTTTTTAGTTATTTTACACTATAAATGTAACCTCTAAACAATAAAAAGCCATTCTTTGTAAGAATGGCTTTTTATATAATTCCCATACAGGAAATTTTAAGCGTCTAAATCTACTGTAGTTTTGCTTGCAATCTCTTTGTATGTACCGTTAACTAATTTTTCACGAATAGCTTCGAAAGCAGTTAAGGTCTCTTCTATATCTGCCAGAGTATGAGATGCCGTAGGAATAACACGTAATAAAATCATCCCTTTTGGAATAACAGGATAAATTACAATGGATAGGAAAATACCATAGTTTTCTCTTAAGTCATTAACCATTACCATTGCTTCCGGTACACTTCCTTCCAAATAAACTGGCGTTACACAAGTATTGGTATCTCCAATATTAAATCCTTTGCTTCTTAAACCATTTTGCAAAGTATTTACATTCTCCCATAATTTATCTTTTAATCCCGGGTTGTCACGTAATAATTGCAGACGTTTCAATGAACCAATAGTCTGAATCATTGGTAAAGCCTTAGCAAACATTTGAGAACGTAAATTATATTTTAAGTAATCAATTATATCCTTATCAGCTGCAACAAAAGCACCAATATTTGCCATTGATTTAGCAAATGTAGAAAAGTAAACATCTATTCCGTCCTGACAACCCTGCTCCTCACCTGCTCCTGCACCCGTTTTACCAAGTGTTCCAAAACCGTGAGCATCATCAACCAATAAACGGAAATTGTATTTCTTTTTCATTTCTACAATTTCTTTCAGCTTTCCTTGCTGACCACGCATCCCAAAAACACCTTCAGTGATAAAAAGAATTCCTCCGCCTGTCTCCTCTGCTAATTTCGTAGCACGCTGAAGGTTTTTTTCCATGCTTTCAATGTCGTTGTGCTTGTACGTAAAGCGCTTTCCACTATGCAAACGAACTCCATCAATAATACAGGCATGCCCGTCTACATCATATACAATTACATCATTTCGGGTAACCAGGGCATCAATAATTGATACCATTCCCTGATAACCAAAATTCAATAAATAAGCAGATTCTTTCATTACAAAAGCAGCGAGTTCTTTTTCTAATTGTTCGTGGAATTTAGTATGACCACTCATCATACGTGCTCCCATTGGGGCAGCAGCACCGAATTCTAACGCCGCATCAGCATCTGCTTTACGAACTTCCGGATGGTTTGCAAGACCCAAATAGTCATTTAAACTCCAGTTTAAAACTTCTTTTCCCTGAAATTTCATTCTTGGTCCCAAATCTCCTTCTAATTTTGGAAATACAAAATAACCTTCTGCCTGCGAAGCCCATTTTCCTAATGGTCCTTTATTGTTCTGGATTCTTTCGAATAAATCTTTTACCATAATATAGTGAAGTAATAATTTTAACTTAAACAGCGAGCAAAAATAAATATTTATTCTATGGTATCATAATAATTTAAAAATGATTCGTATCCAAAAATGGCTGTTTAATAAACTTTTAAAGTGAAATATGCCGACTTGAAATAAAATTCCTCGTAAAATTTAAAAATTCAAGTAAACCGGGTTAACAATTTAAAGTAGTTATAAATTCAGCACTATCACTCAGAATTGTTTATTTTTTACTAATTTTAAAACACTTTATATAAAAAATCTTAATACCTGATATAATGGCTTTAACCAATACTAAAGACCTAAAACTAGCCGTTCTTATTGATGCCGACAACGTTCCCTACAGCAATGTAAAAGGCATGATGGAAGAAATAGCCAAATTTGGAACCCCTACCACAAAGAGAATTTATGCCGACTGGACCAAGCCAAATTCTAACGGATGGAAAGGCGTTTTGTTAGAACACGCCATAACTCCGATCCAGCAATATAGCTATACCGTAGGCAAAAACTCCTCTGACTCGGCTTTGATTATTGACGCCATGGATTTGCTTTATTCAGGAAAACTGGACGGCTTTTGTATCGTTTCAAGCGACAGTGATTTTACGCGTCTTGCTATACGTCTTCGCGAATCAGGAATGAAAGTAATTGGTATTGGAGAAAAGAAAACTCCCAATTCGTTTATTGTTGCCTGCGACAGATTCATTTACATTGAAGTTCTGGATGGTGCTATTCAGAAGAAAAAACCGAAAGCTGTTACAACAACAACCGATTCTAAAAAACCTATCGAAAAACCAGCTGCTAAAGCTTTGGCGAAAATCGATGCTGCAACTATCGAACTTATAGAAGCCACTATTGAAGACATTGAAGATGATGATGGCTGGGCATTTTTAGGTGATGTGGGAAACTTAATTGTAAAGAAAAAACCCGAGTTCGATCCCCGCAATTATGGATTTTCAAAATTAACACCAATGCTGAAATCCTTAACCGACATTCTGGAAATAGACGAAAGAGAGTCTGATAAAAAAGGAATCAAACATGTTTACGTCCGGCTAAGATTCAATTAATTCAGATTATTACATTATTAAAGATTAAAAAACATGAGAAAAAAATTCTTTGTCTACGGAATCTTATTCTTTCTATTAGTTGCAGCCATTTATTATTATTTCAAAGTTGGCTTTTTATTATTGATAATCCTGCCTGTTTTATTGGTTATAGGAATTTTTAATTCCGTTCAGAAAAAACATGCAATTTTAAGAAACTTTCCTGTTTTAGGGTATTTCAGATATTTATTTGAAACGATTGCACCTGAAATTCAGCAGTATTTCATTGAAAGATCCACAGACGGAAAGCCTTTTTCAAGAAATCAGCGCTCATTGGTCTATCAAAGAGCAAAAAACATAGACTCTAACACACCTTTTGGAACACAGCAAAACTTAAATACAGATAGTTACGAAGGAATCAAACACTCTATTTTTCCGGCCAAAGTAAACGAAGAATTACCTCGTGTACTGGTTGGAGGAAAAGACTGCAAACAGCCTTACTCTGCTTCTTTATTTAATGTATCGGCAATGAGTTTTGGTTCTTTGAGCGAAAATGCCGTTCGTGCCATAAACATTGGAGCCAAAAAAGGCAATTTTTACCAAAACACAGGAGAAGGCGGATTGACCGAATATCATTTGGCCGGCGGCGGCGATATTACCTGGCAAATTGGTACCGGTTATTTTGGATGCCGTGATGCGGAAGGGAATTTCAGTCCTGAAAAATTCTCTGAAAAAGCCAATCTTCCAACCGTAAAAATGATCGAAATCAAACTCTCGCAAGGTGCCAAACCAGGTCATGGAGGTGTACTTCCGGCAGCTAAAAACACTGAGCAGATTGCTAAAATCAGAGGCGTTGTACCACATACCATGATACTTTCTCCTCCAGGCCATCATGCTTTTTCAGATGCGAAAGGATTAGTTCATTTCATAAAACAATTACGTGATTTATCAAACGGAAAACCAATCGGATTTAAGTTATGCATTGGAAACACTGAAGAATTTGAAGCCATCTGTCACGAAATGATCGCTGAAGATATTTATCCCGACTTCATTACCATTGACGGTGCTGAAGGCGGGACCGGAGCAGCTCCGTTAGAATTCGCCGATGGAGTCGGAATGCCTTTCGAACCGGCTTTAATCTTTGTAAACAAAACTTTGGTTAGCTTAAACATCAGAGACAAAATCAGAATTATAGGAAGCGGGAAAATCATATCAGGATATTCTATTCTTCACGCCATTGCTTTAGGAGCAGATATGTGCAACAGTGCAAGAGGCTTTATGTTTGCACTCGGCTGCATTCAGGCGTTGCGCTGTCATAATAACGAGTGCCCAACCGGAGTTGCCACTCAAAACAAAATGCTGATGAAAGGTTTGGTTGTTACCGATAAATCCGAACGGGTGTACCATTTTCATAAAAACACACTTCATGCCGCAAACGAACTTTTGGCTGCAGCCGGCAAAACGTCTTTTGGAGATGTAGATATTAATATATTTATGAGAGGAGATGAATTTACAAATCTATCAGAATTATATTTTCCGGACAATTTGAAAAATGTTACCAGATGAAATTAAATACAAAAGCCTCTTTGATTTGACAAAGAGGCTTCGTTTATTTGAGCTGTCCAAAAAATAATGATCAAAGTTTTGCTGTTACTTTATTTTCATCTGCGCTTCCTGAACCTGTTAAAGCTGCTAATTCTTCCTGACCAATTAATTTTTGTGCTATTATGGAATTGTTATAAGCTAAAAAATAAACATCAAATTTCACCCCCTCTTCAATCAACTCCTTAGAAATCTGATCGTTGTCAATCATTCCTTTCAACAAATCCGGAAATGACTCGCTATAAGTCTGTTTATTCTCATCTGTTTCCTCCAGATTGGTTTCAATTCTAATCTCAATTTTATTCTCGCTTAAAAATGCTTTTGCAGCTGTACTGGTAATATTTGAACCTTTTATAGAACTTGAAGTATTGTATGTAGCTACATGTTCCTGAATTTTTTGTTTTGTATTTTTACAACTTACTAACATTAGTACAGCCGCAAACACAAATGCGATTTGGGTAATTTTAATCATAATTTTTTAGGTTTTTAGGTTAATTTTTATTCGATTTCACTCAAACATAATAAAATATTAACACAAAAACAACATTTATACAATTTTAACAAAAACAAGAAATTACTGCCCGGAATAATATATAAGAATAAGATTAACAAAACTTTAGCCGAAAGATCACGAAAAAATCTCAATAATAAAATTTCAAAGTGCTTGGAATTTAGTCGGTGTATATTTTAAAAAAAATGATTGATTATTTTAAATATTGAAGCGATTCCTTTGTAAGTACTTCCCTATTTAAAACAGTATTATCATCAGCTAAATAGTAAAGGTGAAATTCTACTCCTTCTGCTATTAATTCTGTTGGAATCTGATCTTTTTTAATCATGGATTGTCTCATTCTTGCAAATGCTACAGAAACAGCAGCTTTTTTGGCTTCACTTTGTTTTAAATCAGTTTCAAAACGCAATTCTATTTTGTTATCATTAATATAACCTCTTGCTGTAGTCAGCGTTACATTTTCGGCTCTAAAACCCGGAGCAATAGTATTGTTGTATGTAACCACATACTCCTGGAGTTTTTGTTTAGTGTTTTTACAGCCGATCAGTACCATTACAGCAAGAATGGCAAATACGATTTTGGATAGTTTATTAATCATTTCGATGTGGTTTAATGATGCTATATTTCAACTTTTATCACAATTTTATTCAGCATACCGCCTGTAATCATCGGAGCATGAACATCTTCCGGAAAAAGAATTACAAATTGATTTTTATTTAACTTGAAAAACATATCAGGTGCATCATTAAAAAAACAGACATCTTTTTCATCATTATAAGTACCGTTTGGAATTTTACAATTTGCTCTTGGTTTCCACGCAAAGGTTTCCGTTTCACTTATACAAAACTGAATGTCAATATTTTTATCATGACATTCAAAAGTTTTTAAGCTTTCTTCAACTGTTTTCCCTTTTCCCTGAAATCCGAAAAATCTTACTCCTTCAATTTCATGTTTAAAATCGGCGGAAAGATTTTCTAAATCATTTTCACGCAGGTAATCAAAAGCTTTTTTGAAGGACGGATGCAAAATTTCGTATTTTGCTGCATTCTCTAAAGAATCTATAATCATAATTCGATTGTTATTTGAGTTGATTTTTCTTATAAAAATAGGATTTAATTTATTTCAATCCCTATAAATTATCTGATTTAGTAAATCAATTACAACTTCTTTGTAACTTTGTGAATGGCAAATTTTCTTTAAAACAATCAAACATTTCCTTTGAAAAATCCCCGAATAACTTATTTCATCTCTTTGATTATTGTTATTTTTCTTGGAATCATTTCACGAAAAATTGATTTCATTCCGTTATGTTTTGGAGATTTTCTTTACGGAGTTATGATTTATATTTTAACCCGAATCTTTCTGATTAATCAAAAACCGATTCAAATTGCCATTATTTCATTATTTATCTGCTATAGCATTGAATTCTTTCAGCTTTATCAATCAGACTGGATTATAGCAATTAGAAAAACTCTTTTGGGGAAATATGTTCTGGGTCAGGGATTTTTATGGACAGATCTAGCAGCTTATACTTTTGGAGCTGCTTTTGCTTTTATCATTGAAAAAAAATACATTAAAAAACCATACATATGAAACTAGTTTTCGCATCAAACAATAAAAATAAAATTAAAGAAATTCAAAGTATTCTAAACGGATCTATACAAATATTAGGTCTGGAAGAAATTGGCTGTTACGAAGAAATTCCTGAAACTGCAGACACCATTGAAGGAAATGCTGTTTTAAAAGCCAATTATGTAACCGAAAAATATGGTTATGATTGTTTTGCAGATGATACCGGTTTAGAAGTGACAGCTTTAAACGGAGAACCGGGTGTTTATTCGGCTAGGTATGCCGGAGAACACAAAGATTCTAATGACAATATTAATAAGCTTTTGGAGGCATTAAAAAAGGAGTCAGACAGAAGCGCACAGTTCAAGACCGTTATTGCATTAAATTTAAATGGCTCACAACATTTGTTTACCGGAATTGCAAAAGGAAATATTACTTTGGATAAAGCAGGAAACCATGGTTTTGGATACGATCCGGTTTTTCAGCCTGAAAATTATGCAGAAACATTTGCTGAACTGGATTCTGAAATAAAGAATAAAATCAGTCATCGGGCTAAAGCAACTCAGCAACTAATTGATTTCCTGAATTCAACAAAATAATTGTTTAAAATAAAACATTTAAACAGATAAAATTTATATTTTAAGACGTGTTTTTTTCTATTTTATTTCAAAATGTTTCACACCACAAACATAACTTTTTGACAATCAAATCATAACAAAAACACAAATCTTAAAATTGCATTAGTTTATATGAATTATTAACAGTAATTTTGCACCCTATTTTAAAAATACATATGAATAAATTTGAACAATTAGGATTGAATGAATCGTTACTGAAGGCGATTTTAGATCTAGGATTTGAGAATCCGTCGGAAGTACAGGAGAAAGCGATTCCCCTATTATTGGAAAAAGATACAGATATGGTTGCGTTGGCTCAGACAGGGACAGGGAAAACGGCAGCTTTCGGTTTTCCGCTAATCCAAAAAATTGATGCTGACAACAGAAATACACAGGCATTAGTTTTATCGCCAACAAGGGAGCTTTGTTTACAGATTACCAACGAACTTAAAAACTACTCAAAATACGAAAAAGGTATTAATGTGGTAGCAGTTTACGGAGGAGCTAGTATTACAGAGCAGGCAAGAGAAATAAAGAGAGGGGCACAAATTATTGTGGCTACTCCCGGGAGAATGCAGGACATGATCAACAGAGGTTTGGTTAACATTAAAAACATAGACTACTGTGTTCTTGATGAGGCAGACGAAATGCTGAACATGGGATTTTATGAAGATATCGTATCTATTTTATCAGATACTCCGGATGAGAAAAGCACATGGTTGTTCTCTGCAACTATGCCACAAGAGGTTGCCAGAATTGCAAAACAATTTATGAGCGAGCCATTAGAAATTACAGTCGGAACTAAAAACTCAGGATCAGCAACGGTTTCTCACGAATTTTATCTAGTAAACGCACGTGACCGTTACGAAGCCCTGAAACGTTTAGCTGATGCTAATCCGGACATTTTCTCTGTAGTTTTCTGTCGTACGAAAAGAGACACTCAGGCTATTGCTGAAAAATTAATTGAAGACGGTTATAGTGCCGCTGCGTTACACGGAGATTTATCTCAGGCTCAGCGTGACGGTGTAATGAAATCTTTCCGTGGAAGACAAATCCAGATGCTTGTTGCTACTGACGTAGCTGCACGTGGTATAGATGTTGATAACGTAACACACGTTGTGAACTACCAGTTACCAGATGAAATCGAAACGTACAACCACCGTTCTGGACGTACCGGTAGAGCAGGAAAATTAGGAACTTCTATTGTAATTGTTACAAAAAGTGAGTTGCGTAAAATTTCTTCTATCGAAAGAATCATCAAACAAAAATTCGAAGAAAAATCTATTCCATCCGGAATTGAAATCTGCGAAATTCAGTTATTACACTTAGCTAACAAAATTAAAGATACTGAGGTTGATCACGAAATTGACAACTACTTACCGGCAATCAACAATGTTCTTGAAGATTTATCTAAAGAAGAACTGATCAAAAAAATGGTTTCAGTAGAATTCAACCGTTTCATTACTTACTACAAAAAGAACAGAGATATTTCTGTTCAGTCTTCTAACGAAAGACGTGAAAGAGGTGATTCTGAACCAAGGGAATTCAATAATAACGGAGCAGTTCGTTATTTTGTAAACATTGGCTCAAGAGACAATTTTGACTGGATGACACTAAAAGACTACCTGAAAGAAACATTAGACTTAGGTCGTGATGACGTTTTCAAAGTAGATGTAAAAGAAGGTTTCTCTTTCTTCAACACAGATCCTGAGCACACTGATAAAGTAATGGATATCTTAAACAACGTTCAGTTAGAAGGACGTCGTATTAATGTTGAAATCTCTAAAAATGACGGCGGAGGAAGACGTGACCACAACAACCGTGGCGGAAGACGTGATGCAGGAAGAAGAGACGGAAACTTTGCTCCAAGACGTGAAGGCGGATTTAGAAGCGACAGAAACTCAGCTCCAAGACGTGAAGGTTCAGGAGGAGGATTCAGAAGCGAAAGAAATGCTGCTCCGAGAGAAGGAGGTTTCAGAAGAAGCGAAGGAAGCTCAGAAAGAGCTCCAAGACGTTCTGAAAGCTTTGGTGATTCGCCAAGACCAAGAAGACCAAGAAGAGATTAAATAATTTGATTTTCTAAAATACAGTCCCAAATTCCAGATATAATTGGAATTTGGGATTTTTTTATTATATCAGAAACTTACTCCTGTCTTTGTTAATTTTCTGATAATTATATTTAGATTCTGCAAAATATTTAATCCCGATTTACTACTTTTAGTGCTTTAAATCAGGATATGAAATATTTCGCAATTTTCTTTTTTACATTATTGTCAGCCATAGGTTTCGCTCAGGAAACAACATCGGCGATACCTCAAAGGGTTTCCGGCTACATTTACAACGACAATAGTAAAGAGCCTATTCCTAATGTTAATGTTATCAATACCAACAAAGTGCGTGGCGCTATGTCTGACGCAAAAGGATATTTTGAAATAGATGTACAGGTTAATGATACACTTCATTTTTCTATTTTAGGATTTCAATCGTTAAGAATCAGGGTAACAAACGACTGGGTAAAAAATAAAGTTACAAGAATTCAGCTTACAGAAAAAGCAATTGCCCTTGAAGAAGTTGTTATTGCACCATTTCATTTAACCGGTTATCTTGAAGTAGATTCTAAACTGATTCCAACTAAAGAAAACTATCGTTACAGTATTTCCGGGCTTACACAAGGTTATGAAGCAGGCGAATATTCTCCAAACGCTTTCGGAAAAGTTTTGGGTTCTATTTTTAATCCGGCCGATATGCTCTATAATTTCTTTGGAAAGAATGGAAGAGAACTCAAGAAACTAAAAGAAATGAGGAAAGATGATACTGTCAGGAATTTATTAGAATCAAAATATGACCGGGAAACAGTAGCTGTACTTTTAGGCATCAGCAAAGATGAAATCCCTCAAATTCTGGAACGCTGCAGTTACTCTGAAGCTTTTATTCAGGAAGCAAATGATTTACAGATTATGGATGCCATTAGCGCTTGTTATGAGCAATATAAAGTATTGAAAAGGAATTAATTTACTTTAAAAAATAAAATATTATAATCCTCAATTTTTTAAAAAGTTGAGGATTTTTTTTATAATTCATATTTAAAAAGCCAAATGAATTATAATGAAATCGGGCAATTGGCAGCATATCATTGTTTATCACTGCAAAAAAGATTTAACTCAAATCCCCTAAAGAACTGTAAAATACTTCCGTTAAAATTTACAATCAAAAAAGGTCAAATAATTTATCTTTTTTAGCCTTTATAATAAAAATAGTATTTATCTTTAATAGATGTAAAATATTAAAAAACAGACCTTTAAAACAAATTACAAGTATTAATTAAACGCGATTATGAAAAAAAATTACGTTTTCAAAATTGTATTTTTATTGCTCTTCTTTCTAATGAGCAGCAAAAGTTTTTCTCAACATACCGATTTAGTTGATGATTCTCAAACTCAAATATTACCAGACACCACAAAAAGTTATTTTATTCCTGATCCTTCTCACAAAGGAATGAAATGGTCAAGAACTAAAAACAAATGGTTTACTGCCAAATTAGGATTTGCTCCGATTTTAGATTATAACGCTAATTTTCAAAATCAAGACAGCAAAAACCAGGTTGGTACTCAGGAAAGCAGATTTGATATTAGAAGCGCCAGAGTAATGCTAAGCGGTAAAATAAATTTTAAAAATCCATGGCAATATTTAATTAGTGTTGAGTACAAAGGATTTGACCGCCCAGAAGATGCTGATCAAATTGGAATAACAGATTTAAAATTTGTAATTCCGATAACCAAAAACAGCGACATAATTGTGGGAAAAATAAAAGAAACCTTTATATATGAAATGGTTGGAGACGCTGCCAATTTACCGCATTTTGAAAGAATTTTAAATCCTTTTTTTAATAGCCGAAATAATGGCCTTATTTATCGTCACTTTTTTTTAAACAACAGGATATCTGCTTCTGCCGGTGCCTACAGTAGCTGGCCTACAAGTGAAAAAAGCTTTTCAGACAGTGACGCGACTTATACAGCAAGAATAACCGCACTTCCAAAATGGAATAATGAAGGTAAGGAATTTGTACATATAGCAATTGGTATGCGCTATGTAGATGTAAAAAATAACATTGTCAGGCTGAAAGGCAAAAACGAATCCAATATATCCAGCTATTATGTTGATACAGGGACTTTAAATGCCCCACACCAATTTAATCTTAGCTTTGAACAACTATGGAGTCTGGACAATTTTTCTGTATTAATGGAATATGTACATAACTGGACTCCTACTTATGATTTAGGTATGCAGCAGTTTAGCGGTTATTATGTAACAGGAAGTTATATTTTTAGTGGTGAACAACGCCCTTATGACCAAAAAGCAGCTTACGCAAGAAGAATTAAACCAACAGGAAAATATGGCGCCTGGGAGATTATTGGCCGTGTAGGTTCAAATGATTTGGAGACTAGAGATGTTCAAGGAGGCATAAACAATCATTATTCTTTAGGACTAAACTGGTGGGCAACCAACTACTGGAAAACAGGATTTATTTATGGAGTTGGAAATTTAGACAAAAACGATGTTACCGGAGTAACCAATAGCCTGCAGTTTAGGATTCAGTGGATTTATTAAAAAAAACAAAAACAGTTTTCAATCAATTAACTGTGAATGAAAACTGCTTTAAACGATTATTTAAACGGAATATTTTCCAGAATTTCCAAAATAAATTTCCAATACTTCTGAGCTGATGAAATACTTGCACGCTCATCAGGAGAATGAGCACCGTGAATTGTTGGCCCAAAAGAAATCATATCCATATCAGGATAATTAGTTCCGAGAATACCGCATTCCAAACCAGCGTGACAAGCTACGACTTTTGGCTTTTCACCATTTTGTTTTTCGTAAATATCTTTTAACACTTCTAATATTTCCGAATTTACATTTGGATTCCAGCCCGGATAAGCCCCTGAAAACTCGACTTCGCAACCTACTAATTCAAAAACAGAACGCAAAGAATTGGCCAAATCAAATTTGGATGATTCAACAGAAGAACGGGTTAAACATCCCACCAAAATTTCTCCGTCTTTGATAACTACTCGGGCAATATTATTTGAAGTTTCAACTAAATCAGCCATATCAGCGCTCATTCTGTAAACACCGTTGTGAGCAGCATAAATAGCTCTTACAATTCCTTCCTGAACACCTAAATCCATTACTTTTTCAGGTAAATCTCCTTTTACAATCTCAATGGACAAATTGGGTTCAGTTGTTTTATATTCAGCTTTAATATCGTTGATGATTTCCTGCATATCAAAAATATAGGCCTCATCAAACATTTCAGAAATAATCACTTTTGTAACACTTTCCCTCGGAATTGCATTTCGCAAACTTCCTCCGTTGATTTCAGCAATCTGGAGTCCAAAGTTTTCAAAAGCATCAAACAACAAACGGTTCATAATTTTGTTGGCATTCCCTAAACCTTTATGAATATCCATTCCTGAATGTCCGCCATTCAATCCTTTTACGGTAATGGTATAACCAACTGAACCTTCCGGAACTTCTTCTTCATGATACGTTCTTGTAGCCGTAACATCGATTCCTCCTGCACAGCCAATATCAATTTCATCATCTTCTTCCGTATCCAGATTCAATAAAATCTGACCTTGCAAAATTCCGCCCTTCAAATTTAAAGCACCTGTCATTCCGGTTTCTTCATCAATTGTAAACAAAGCTTCAATTGCAGGATGCGGAATATCTTTGCTTTCCAGAATAGCCATAATTGTAGCTACTCCTAGCCCGTTGTCAGCCCCAAGAGTTGTTCCTCTCGCACGTACCCAGTCACCATCCACGTACATATCAATGCCCTGAGTGTCAAAATCAAAAACTGTATCTGCGTTTTTTTGGTGCACCATATCGAGATGCCCCTGCATTACGATATTTTTACGGTTTTCCATCCCCGGAGTGGCTGGCTTTCTGATGATTACATTTCTAATTTCATCTTCGAAAGTTTCCAAACCTAAGCTGTTTCCAAAGTTTTTCATAAACTCAATTACACGTTCTTCTTTTTTTGAAGGGCGCGGAACGGCATTTAAATCTGCAAATTTGTTCCAAAGTGCTTTTGGTTCCAGATTTCTTATTTCCTGACTCATATATTTTGTTTGATGTTTAACAATTAAGAGCTCCAAAGTTACAAAGTTTAAATTCTTTTTCGATACTAATTAATATTGTATTTATATTTACATATCCAAAAAACATACAGTGAAATCAAAATACATCTTACCTTTATTTCTTTTAATTCAGATCATCTTTTTGAAAATCCTGCCTTTCTTTCCGGATTTTGTTGAAGGAGCTTACAGCAACAATTTTTACATTAGAATTTCAAATTTCCTGAGAACGGCTTTAGGCAAAATTCCGTTTTCTGTTGGCGATTGTATTTATGCTATTTTAATTATTTCAATAGTGAGCTGGTTTTGGAAAATCAGAAAAACCTGGAAGACAGACTGGAAGGATAATCTTCTTACAATCTTAGGCAAAGTTTCTGTTTTCTACTTTTTTTTCCATCTTCTTTGGGCATTTAATTATTACCGTGAACCACTTTTTCAGAAAATGGAAATTAAAAAAGAATATACAGATACTGAATTGCTGGCTTTCACTAAAAGATTAATCGTCAAAACGAATGAGATTCAGCTACAGCTTACCAAAAATGAGAGTTCAAAAGTGATTTTTCCCTATACGCAGAAAGAAGTTTTTCAGATGAATCTGAACGGTTACAATAATCTGGCTAAAGAATATCCCTATTTTAAATACAAAACACTGAGTGTTAAAAAATCATTGTTCAGTATTCCTCTGACTTACATGGGGTTTGGCGGTTATCTTAATCCGTTTACCAATGAAGCCCAGGTAAATGATTTGCTGCCTATGTATAATTTTCCTTTGACTAGTGCGCATGAAATGGCACATCAAATGGGTTTTGCGAGCGAGAGCGAATGTAATTTTATTGGCGTTCTGGCATCTGTAAAAAATGATAATTTGTACTACCAATATTCCGGATACAGTTTTGCCCTGCGTTATTGTCTTGGAATCTGGCAATATAAAAACGAGAAGATTTTCGAAAAGTTAAAAAAGCAAACTCACACCGGAATTTTAAAAAATTATCAGGAAAGCCACGATTTCTGGAAAAAATATGACACTTTTATAGATGAAGGTTTTCATATATTTTATGATAATTTTCTAAAAACAAACAATCAAAAAGACGGTATGGAAAGTTACAGCAAATTCATTGACCTGATGGTCAATTATTATAAAACCAGGTCTTTGTGAATTGAGAGTTGTATTTTAGCAAGAATTCATCGCATTATCTACCGGTTAAAACAGCTGCTTTTTTTATGATGGCAAAAAAACACAATATTCCCTTTTTAGCCCCGATTGCAGTGGAAATCCTTAAGCCCCGGGGTTCGGGGTTTAAGATTGCAGCGAAAAGCGGGAGGGTTTTTACTAAAAGTGCCTCATTTTTCTGCTTCAAAAAAATAATAATTTCAGTTGAAGTATGTAACAAAATAAACAGCAGCACTACTAATATGCTATGAGCGAAAACCTAGAACAGTCTTTTGTTGTGCAATTGCAGGCAAACCAGAATATAATCCACAAGATTTGTAGATTGTATACTGCCGGCGAGGATGCACATAAAGACCTGTTTCAGGAAATTACCATTCAGCTCTGGAAGGCATATCCAAAATTTAGGGGCGACAGCAAATTTTCGACCTGGGCTTATCGCGTTGCCTTAAATACTGCCATAACACTATACCGAAAAACCAAGCGATCTGTATCTACTGTAGAATATGAAAACCACCAGCATTTTGTAAAAGATGTTGATTATAATTATGAAGAAGAAGAGCAGATTAAATTGATGTATAAAGCTGTTTATCAATTAAACGATATCGAAAAAGCATTGGTTTTTATGTATCTGGAAGATAAGGATTATCAGGAAATAGCCGAAACTTTGGGAATCAGTGAAGTGAATGCGCGAGTGAAAATGAACCGAATTAAAGGGAAACTTAAAAAAATATTAAATCCTTAAAATACCACCATGAAAGAACTGGATTTATTAAAAAAAGACTGGAAAAAGAATGCTAATTCTTTTGCACAAATTTCAGAAGTTGAAATTTATAATATGATTCATAGAAAATCATCTTCGATTGTAAAATGGATTTTAATTATAAGTATTCTGGAAATTTCGTTCTGGACTTTTTCGAATATATTTATTAATACTGATGATGTTTTACAAAAAATAAATCATCCTGAGATTGTGTTTGCATTAGAATTTCTAACCTACTTCAACTATGTAGTAGTACTTATTTTTGTATGGATTTTTTATAAAAACTACAGGACAATTTCGACCACAGTTGCTACCAAATTACTAATGAGCGCCATTTTGAAAACCCGAAAAACAGTACAGTACTATGTATGGTATAATTTGGGCATGATATTAATAACAACGATACTGAGCATTTTTGCAGCCTTTGTTTACAATCCAGACATGGCATTTTTAAAAGAAAAAATAGCAGGAAACGGAAAAGCAATGTTTGTAACTGTCACTATTTTAATTGTCGTAATATTAGGATTTCTGGGGATTTTCTGGTGCTTTTACAGATTACTTTACGGGACATTACTCCGCAGGTTATATGCTAACTACCAAGAGTTAAAGAAGATAGATTTCTAAGAAGATAAAAATCAACTAAAATTCAAGGCGCTGCCTTGAAGGTTTTCACAAATCTAATTTTCATTTTCTGGAGCTTTGTAGCTCCATCTTCTCATTTCATTAAGCTCTTCTTCAGCTTTGATTTCTTCTGCCGGAATAACTTTTAAAAATGATGGGTGCTGTTCTATTGCATATTCAACTTTTTCAACAATCTCTTCTATGGTATCATTTTCATAATCGACATCCAGAGGTTCTTTGATGATAAACGATTGCAGGATATTTTTCTTTTTCATCCGCAACCCCTTTTTATCAAACGAACGGCGAAAACCGTCAATAACAATTGGAATAACAATTGGTTTGTGCTGTTTGATGATATGGGCAGTACCTTTTCGAACTGGCTTAAATGATTTTGTTGTGCCTTGGGGAAACGTAATGACCCAGCCGTCATTAAGGGCAATTTTGATGTTTTCAGTGTCGTTTGGGTTAACATCTCGTTTTTCAGTCACGTCAACGCCTTTTGTACGCCATGTTCTCTCTACAGTGATTGCTCCAACGTATGCCAGAATTCTTGGCAGCAAACCAGCCTGCATTGTTTCTTTAGCAGCAACATAATAAATATTCATTTTAGGCTGCCATAAGTAGCCAATGTTTTTAATAGTATCCTGACGACCACTTAAACTTGCATTAAATACATGAAACATTGCTACCACATCAGCGAAATAGGTCTGATGATTGGATATAAACAAAACATTGGTATCCGGCAGCGTTTTAATGATTTCAGATCCCTCAATCTGTAATTCGTTAAAACCTCTATATCTTCTGTGTGTAATGGCACCCAAAATGCGGATGAGCCATTTTTTGATGAATAATATATGTCCGAAAGGATTTCGTTTAAACAATCCCATAGCAGTGAATTATGTAGTTTTTGTCAGGTCGCAAACATACAAAAATTATTTTTTGGGCAATCATCATAAACAATTCCACAAATAAACAGTTATTGCAATGAATATCAAATCATTAAATTTACGTTTTTAAATCTTTTCTTCAAAAGTAATTTTCAAAACTTCTCTTAATTCACTTAAAATCATCGCTGTTGCACCCCAAACTACATGATTCTGGATATTAAAAGCCGGAACCGAAATATTTGTAGCATAAGAAGTTGACAAGGTGGCTTCAATTATAATTTCATCGCTTAAAAAAACAGACAGTGGAAGTTCAATAATATCAGCAACTTCCCTTACATCGGGATAAAATGATAATTCCTGCAATGAAATTCCCAAAAATGGATATACCGAAAAATTACTTGGCGGAATATACACTGATGTAAATGGTTTTATAATCTTTATTTTTTCAGATGAAATTCCAATTTCTTCCTGTGTTTCCCGCATAGCCGTTTCCTGAAAATCCGCATCTGAAATTTCATACTTTCCGCCCGGAAAAGCAATTTGAGAAGAATGCACGCCGTTATAAGCATTACGCACAATTAAAACTAAATGTGTTTGATTGTTTTTAGGATAAAGCAGCATCATGACTGCCGCAATTCTAGGGATTTTAGTTGACAAATCAAGGTTTTTCATTAACTGAATCCTTTCTGCAGGTGCCATTTTTACATGTGCTTTCTCAGCCGGCAGTTCTACCGGAATTAAATTAGGAACATGTTGTAAAAAATCCTGAAAATTCATAATCAAAGCTTATTTTTGTATTTTTCAAATTAGAAAATATAAATATAGTCCAGAAAACGCGGTTGCACAAGTTTTCTATAATCTAACCCCTGAAAATGTACAGCAGAGAAGAATCACAAAAACTAAAAAGAGAATTCTGGGTGGCTTTTGCCGAAAAATATCCAAGAAAATGGGTGCTTTACGATACTAAAATCAAAGACTTTTCTTTTAAATTTTATTTAGATAATAAAAAAGCGCAGGTTTTAATTGATATTGAACACCGAAGCGATGAGAAACGAATGGCCTATTTTGAAAAATTAGAAGCACTGAAAAATATCTTAGAAGAAGAGTTTATTCGTGATTTGGTTTTTGAAAAAAATTATACCCTCGAAAGCGGTAAAACGATCAGCCGGATTTGGGTTGAAAAACCTGGAGTTGGCTTCAGCAACCGAAACAATTGGGATGCTATTTTTGATTTCTTTTTCGAAAAAATGAATGCTCTGGAAATGTTTTATCTGGAGTATGATGAGTTTATTAAGGATATTTAACAGGCTACAGGGAATATTTTTTTTGCACCTAAGTTAAATCTTGTTTCTCTAAATCTTTTACCTGCTTATAAAATATCAGTAGTTGTTTGTTAAGCTTTCTAAACCGGTAGATTCCTATCAGTAATGCAATACCTGATAATAAAAAAGCAACATAACCCAAAAAGTTAATTTGATTAAGGTCTTCTAACTGAACCAAAGCTATTCCGCTCAGCAGCAAATAAAAAGAAGACCTTATATAAGACAACAAGGTTCTCTCGTTCGCTAATTTTGTTCTTTCCAGAGACAAGTAATCCCGCAAAATAATCTTTTCTGTATTTTGAAATTCTGATGAGAAATTTAAAAAATTTTTTAAGTCTGACATACTAAAGGGTCTTTATTTATTTTTTAAAGAGATTTAAATATTGCCCCACATTTTCATCAATTATTTTGAGATAAAACCTGACTATTTACACATTAAAAATATTATACACAATAATGTGTTTATCATAATTAATATATAATTGCTTACGGTAATCCTGTTTTTTGCGGGTAATAATCGAAACTTTGCAGTCAATGCCACTATTGTCTTTACAAACAAATGAATAGACAATATCAGTATCATTTTCTTCACGCTCGATATATTCAGTAATGTTAAAGAGCTGTATTTCCTGAGAATACACCACAATCCGATGCTTTTCTGTATCTAATACAACAGAAAGATTAACCAGGTCAAGGTTTGACCATTCGCCCCATTTTCCTTTATCGTTTTTTTCCAGAACACTAACGCCTGAAGTCTTAAAACGGTAGGACTGGCTATAGGATTGCTGTATTCCGATTCCGAGAAAAAATAGTATTATGTATTTGCGTAGAATAGTCATAATGTAGTTATAGGGGCTATTAAAACTCAAATTTAGTTTTTTCCTGACAAGCAGCCTTAAAATCGGCAATCATTTCATTAATTATTTTTTCTGCAGGTAAAATTTCATGAATCAATCCTGCTATTTGTCCTATTTCGAGTTCGCCCTCCTCAAGATCACCTTCAAGCATTCCTTTTTTTGCCCTTGCTCTTCCTAAAAGTTGTACTAAATCTTCTTTTGATGGACACTTTTTATATAAATCCTGAACATCCAGATAAAACTTATTTTTAATCAACCGTACAGGAGCTAATTCTTTAAGAGTCAATTGTGTGTCTCCTTCTTTTGTATCAACTATCTTTTTCTTAAAATCAGGATGTGAAGATGATTCTGTCGATGCTGCAAAACGGCTTCCAACCTGAACTCCGTCTGCACCTAATACCATCACTGCCAGCATTCCTTTTCCGGTTGCGATTCCCCCCGCTGCAATAATCGGGATCTGAATTTTTTCTTTTACCATCGGAATCAAAGTCAATGTTGTGGTCTCATCACGACCGTTATGTCCTCCAGCCTCAAAACCTTCAGCTACAATTGCATCAACTCCGGCTTCTTGTGCCTTTAAAGCAAAAATACTGCTGCTGACCACATGAACAACCGTAATACCTTTTGATTTTAAAAACGAAGTCCATGTTTTCGGATTTCCAGCCGAAGTAAAGACAATTTTCACCCCTTCCTCAACCACAATATTAATGATTTCTTCAATATTGGGATATATCATCGGAATATTGACCCCAAAGGGTTTATTTGTTGCTTTTTTGCATTTCTGAATGTGTTCCCGTAGAACCTCCGGATACATTGAACCTGCTCCAATAAGTCCTAAGCCACCGGCATTACTTACTGCAGCAGCCAATTTATAGCCACTGTTCCAAATCATTCCTCCCTGAATGATTGGATATTTTATATTAAAAAGCTGCGTGATTTTATTCATTCAAAAACTATTATTGCTTTATAATTTTTCCCGTTTTATGTAAGCCATCTGCATCAAAAGTATAAAAATAGAGTCCGCTTTTTAATGATTCTACCGAAAGATTTGGATTTTGACCCGTTATCTTTTTGTCAATTACTTTTTGGCCTAAAATTGAGTAAACAACAACTGATGCATTATTTATTTCATCAGAAAACGAGAATGTAATAGTTGTTTTGGCAGGATTTGGATAAACCGTAAAATCTTTATTTACAAAACCATCAACTGACAATGCAGTACTAAAATTAGGAATTCCGTAACCGTAATTGTTATCCGGCGTTAAATACTTATCGGAAGACTGGATCACCATATTTCTAATTTCCTGATTTGTTTTTTCAGGATGAGCCTGCCATAAACAGGCAATCATGCCGGCCATAACTGGGCATGAAAAAGAAGTCCCCTCGGAGGTAACAATATTTCCAGAAGCATCCGAAAGTACTGTAGCCGAACCCTGCGCCATAACATCAGGTTTTATTCTTCCGTCATAAGTTGGACCAACTGAACTAAAAGACGACCTGGCTTTTGCACTATTCACAGCGCCTACAGCAATCACAGAAACAGCATCTGCCGGCCCTCCAATATGTTTTTCTGTTGCATTACCTTCGTTACCGGCAGAAGCAACAACTATAATCCCTTTGCTAAAGGCAATTTCAGCACCACGTGAAATAAAAGTAGTAACTCCATTCATATCACTATAAGTGTAATTATAATCCGGATTATCCCGGTCGCCGAAATATCCTAATGAAGTGGTAATAATATCTACACCTAAACTATCTGCTTTTTCAGCGGCTTCGACCCATAAAGATTCTTCTAAAGGTTCTTCTGTAGCATCAATTTCGGTTCTAAACAAATAATAAGAAGCATCTGGAGCTGTTCCTACCAAAGCATTTTCTTTATATCCGCACATTGTAGAAAGCACAGAAGTTCCGTGACTTCCTCCTGCATAAAAATTGGCATTTCGCAAAACATAATCATATCCGCCCAGAATTTGATTATTATCCCTGAGTTTTTTGAAAGGCTGTGCTGTATTGACACCCGGAAAACCTGTATCCATAACAGCAATTATTTTTCCGGCACCTGTATAGTTTTGCTGATGCAGAAGATGTCCGTTAAGCATCTGGATTTGGTTTGCCGAAGAGCCATAGTTATAATTAACTGTTTTTTTTAGTTTTTTTCCTGTTTGAAAAGTTTTAGTTTCTGCAGCTTTTTTCCCGGTTAAATTCAAAGATTTATTTGCGAAAACTACTTTATCGACAAATGAAATTGATTTTAAAGCCGAAATATTAGCCTGACTTCCCTGAACATGAAGTGCATTCAGCCATTTTGACTTAGTCAGAACAGTTATCCCGGTACTTGATTTTATCTGAGCAATGTATGTTGTTTCTAAAGGCGCATCTGTGAAATTCAAAGCAATACCTTGATTTGTTCTTCGATCCTGAGCTCGCTGTGAGAGTATTAATGAAGGTGAATTTAAAAAGGTTTGTGCATTTGGCTTGGCATTAAAATATACCCAGGCATCTTCCTGCGAAAACATTGCACATGAAATCAATAAAAACAAAACAGAGTACTGAATCCTCATAACGGTTTACTTTTTAAGGGGAGAACACCTTTATTAAAAGTATAAAGCTATGAAATTACTCCCGAACCTACTAATTCATTTTCTAAATACCAGGCAACAAATTGTCCTTCTGTAATCGCAGATTGCAGCTCCTCAAAACGAACATACATTCCATCTTCAAATTGGTGCAATACTGCTTTTTGCAAAGGCTGGCGATAACGAATTCTCGCCATTACCTCCATAGTTTCCCCCGCTTTCAAAGTCATATCAGTCCTGACCCAGTGCACTTCGGATTTTTCTATAAATAATGCTTTTTTAAACAATCCGGGATGATTGCTTGTTAGTCCTGTATAAATTGTATTGGTTGCTACATCTGTAGCGATAACAAACAAGGGATCTGTTGTTCCTCCAACATTTAATCCCTTTCTTTGACCAACAGTAAAATAATGCGCCCCCTGATGTTTGCCCATAAATTTCCCCATTTCCGGACGATAATCCAGTCTTTGAGCTTCGATTTTTAATTCTTCTTCCAAAGATAATCCAGCTGGTTTTTCAACTGTATAAATGGGATCATTTTTATCAATCTGAACAATTTTGCCTTCTTTAGGCTGTAATTTTTGTTGTAAAAATTCAGGCAAACGCACTTTTCCAATGAAACATAATCCCTGAGAATCCTTCTTCTCTGCCGTTACCAATTCCATTTCAGCTGCAATTTCGCGAACCTGAGGTTTAGTCAAAGCCCCAACTGGGAATAATGCTTTAGCTAATTGCTCCTGCGACAACTGACATAAAAAATACGACTGATCTTTGTTGTTGTCTGTTCCGGCGATTAACTGATAAACAGTTTTTCCATCAACTTCAATTTCACTTTTTTGACAATAATGTCCCGTTGCCACATAATCAGCACCAAGGCTTAAGGCAATTTTCATGAAAACATCAAACTTGATTTCACGGTTACAAAGCACATCAGGATTTGGAGTTCTCCCTTTTTCGTATTCGTTGAACATATAATCAACGATTTTTTCTTTGTATTCTTCGCTTAAATCAACGGTCTGAAACGGGATGCCAAGTTTTTCAGCCACTAACAAAGCGTCATTGCTGTCTTCCAGCCACGGACATTCATTTGAAATAGTAACCGAGTCATCATGCCAGTTTTTCATAAAAAGGCCAATAACTTCGTATCCCTGCTGCTGCAGCAAATAAGCCGCAACACTTGAATCTACTCCACCGGAAAGTCCAACAACTACACGTTTCATTCTAAATTGTTTATGTTTTTACAAGGGTGCAAAGATAAATCAAATTATAGATAATTGTGGGTGTTTTGATTAGTTTATACAATCACAGAAGAGATAAAACTTATTGTATTACGATTTTTTGTTTAAAATCACAAAATGCTATTGCATTTTAGGCTTTGAATCTGCCTGATAGTTACTTTTAGGATCACTCATATTAACTTCTTTCGTTAATTTCCCTTTTAAATAAAATTGCCACATCCCGACTTTTTTACCGTTTAGAAATTTACCCTTCGAAGCCACTGCCCCATCTGAATCATAAAAAACAGCTTCTCCGTTAAACTGGTCTTTTAAATAAGTAGTCTCTTCCTGAATGATTCCGTTTTGTCCGATTTTTTTATAAACACCTTCTTTCAGTCCATTTTTATAGGTTACTTCTTCTGCCACTTTTGCATTTGGGTAATAAACGGTTCTTTTGCCGTCCAGCTTTCCGTTTTTGTAATTTTCAACGGTCATTAAGACCTTAGATGCTTTGTGGTAATACTTCCATTCTCCTTCATAATTTTTCCCAACAACCTTTCCTTCGCTTACAATATTTTTCTTCTGATCGTAAAAAATGGTATATGCACTACCGTCGTTAGCACTAAAATCGCGGGTTGCTATTACATCACCTTTTTTAGTATCATCAAAAAACTTAAAAATTCCAATTTCTTTTCCGTGGCTGAATGTACCTTCATAACGTGGTCTTTTCGAAACTTCATAAATACCTTTCCAAACACCGTCTTTTTTTCCGTTGGCATCCAGTTTATTAAAATCCTGAGCAAAACCTGCTGCGCTTATGAGAAACAAGATCAAAAATTTTTTCATATTTACTTTTTGTATATAACAACAAATATTATTTTTTATTATTTGCAAATGTATAACCATTCTCAGAAAGACTTTTTATTGTATGTATAAAAAATAATAAAAAGCAGTTAATACTTTACTTTTCTAGAGTTTGATAAAATTTTAAAAAGCTTTACAATTTTATAGAATAACTTTTCCAATTTAAACTATATTCGCAAAAAATAAAATCTAAGACCAAAGAGACAAATAGTAAATCCCCAACGAACATGAAGATTATAAAATTACTACTCCTTACCCTTTTTGTGGGTTCATCACAATTACATGCACAAGCTAAAGTTACCTCAATTATCTACAAATTCCACGAACATTTTATGACTACTGACATTGGCCTGCCAATTGAAGGAATTTATTTGATTGAAGGAACAAAAAAACCTATTATCCAGATTAATGCTGATGGTACAGGTATTTTTCAATTGGAAAATCTGTCTAAAAAAGAAATGGTCTGGGGAATCAAATGCAGTGACGAAGGTATTCCAATCTACAAAGAAGGATATGACAGTTCTGCTTATACATTTTGGTACAAATTAGTAGGAACCGGTGAATGGCTTTATACGCAATTTTTGATTCTTCCAAACAAGAAAAAAATGTACCTTATGGGGGATCGTGTAAAAGACTATGGAGACGTTGAAGCAAAAAATCAGGAATCCAATTAAGATTTTTTTTATTTGAAGTTAAAGCAAAAATGAAAACGTTTGCGCTGATTTTATAAATACACCTGAAAATTTAGTTTTTTATTTCATGAAATTAAAAATCATACCTTATTTTTATTTAATTTGCAATAAACTTCAATATATCGCATAATGGTTACAATTACACGTCTTTTTGATTTTCCTTATCATCAACAAGAAACATACAATCTTCAGGTTGCTCTGGCTACCAAAAAAAACGGGGTTTGGGAAAAAACATCCAGCAGTGAGTATATTGCTAAAGCAAATGCAGTCTCCAGAGCATTATTGCGAATGGGTGTTCAGAAAGATGATAAAATTGCCTTAATTACTTCTAATAACCGTACTGAATGGCATATCATGGATATTGGTATTTTGCAGACGGCTGCTCAAACCGTACCGATTTATCCAACGATTACAGAAGAAGACTATGAATATATTTTAAATCATTCTGAAGCAAAATACGTATTCGTATCCGATATTGAATTATTAGAAAAAATAAACAACATTAAGGCAAATGTCCCTTCTTTGAAGGAAATATTTTCTTTTAATGAAATCGATTCCTGCAAAAACTGGAGTGAATTACTGAAACTTGGCGAAGACAACAGTAACCAGAAGGAAGTTGAAGAACGAAAAAAAAGTATAGACCCGGACGATTTAGCAACAATTATCTACACATCAGGAACGACAGGAAAACCAAAAGGTGTCATGCTATCGCATAAAAACATTGTCTCAAATGTATTGAACAGTGCTGACAGAATTCCTTTTGACCCAGGTGTAAGCCGTGCTTTAAGTTTCCTTCCTATTTGTCATATTTATGAGCGAATGGTCACTTACATCTATCAATTTTACGGATGTTCGATTTACTTTGGAGAATCTATTGAAAAAATATCCGATAACATTAAAGAAGTAAAACCTGCTGTAATGACAGGTGTTCCAAGACTTATTGAAAAAGTTTACGATAAAATCATTGCAAAAGGTTCTGATCTTGCCGGAATCAAAAAGAAGTTATTCTTTTGGGCAGTCGAAATCGGCTTAAAATATGAACCTTATGGTGCCAATGGCTTTTGGTATGAATTAAAATTAAAAATAGCCCGCAAATTAATTTTCAGCAAATGGAAAGAAGGTCTGGGGGGTAACTTAGATCTGATTGTTAACGGAAGTGCCGCATTACAGCCAAGGCTTGCCCGAATTTTTGCTGCTGCAGAAATCTATATTATGGAAGGATACGGATTATCTGAGACCTCTCCGGTAATCTCTGTAAACGATTACAGAAACAGAGGCTTTAAGATTGGAACTGCCGGAAAAGTAATCAAGAATGTAGAAGTAAAAATTGCTGAAGATGGAGAAATCCTTTGCAAAGGACCAAGCGTAATGGTTGGGTATTACAAAGATCCGGAAAAAACTGCCGA
The DNA here is from genome assembly GCF_010645065.1 of Flavobacterium fluviatile. Classification (GTDB taxonomy): domain Bacteria; phylum Bacteroidota; class Bacteroidia; order Flavobacteriales; family Flavobacteriaceae; genus Flavobacterium; species Flavobacterium fluviatile. Next base: position 31,024 of record NZ_JAADZW010000008.1, read on the forward strand.
AGCAATTATCGACGGATATTTCCATACGGGAGATATTGGAGAAATTGACAGCGATGGCTTCCTTAAAATTACCGACCGTAAAAAAGAAATGTTCAAAACATCCGGCGGAAAATACATTGCACCTCAGTTGATTGAGAATGCCATGAAACAAAGCCGTTTTATTGATCAGATTATGGTAATTGGCGAAGGCGAAAAAATGCCGGCAGCCTTTATTCAGCCGAATTTTGAGTTTGTAAAAGAATGGGCAAAGATGCATAAAATTTCTTTAGGGGATTCTACTGCTGAAATTGCTTCAAACCCTGATGTGATTAAACGTATTGATGAAGAAATTGAAAACATCAACAAAAAATTTGGACACTGGGAACAAGTCAAACGTTTTGAGCTTACTCCGGATGTCTGGTCTATCGATGGAGGTCAATTGACCCCAACCCTAAAATTAAAACGAAAAGTTATTAAAGAAATCTATAAAGATCTTTACGCTAAAATATATGGTCAGAATTAAATAAATCAAAATAATATAACCAAAAAACGGAAACGGTTGTTCTTTTTAGAATAGCCGTTTTTTATTAGTATAGTTTTCTACGCCGGTTATGAATTGTAAAATGCCTCTGTAAGATAGAAAACGGTATCGATAAAAATAAACCGCCACGAAAAGTCAAAACATTTTCATCATGTAAATCTTCAAGAATAATTCCTAATTCAGGATTGAAATAATCATTATTTCTAGTATTGACAAAACCGTTTGAAGTTAGAAAATATTTTACATTTTCGAGTTCGGTATCACTATCAGATTCAACAAATTTTTGTTCCACAACGGCATAAAGTACATCTGATTCTTCATAAAATCCAATTAACTGATAAGCCGTATCGGAAAAAAAATAATTATTGAGTAATAAATTGTTTAAATAATCTTTCCAGCATTCATAATATATGCTATCGTTTAACTTGATTACTTTATGCTTATTTTGAAGATAAACTTTTTGCTCAGCGCCTGAAGAAATAAAAGTATTGATATTTATCGAAGTAATCCAAAAGTTATTTCGATTACAAAATTGTTTTATTAACGCTGTTTCTTCGCTTTTGATTTGCTTGCCTGACTCAAACGTTCCGCTTGGGCTCTTGCTTTTTCTAAGGTAACCGGAGATTGTTTGGATAGTATCTCCATGCCTAACCTGGCTCTTTCCTGAAATGATATTTTGTAGTTCATGTTTCATGCATTAATAATGCAAATATAAAGATTATAATTTTATCTTCTCTTTTCCTCTTTGGGCTGTTGTATTAAGAATATAATTGTTCCCTAATTTGAATTAAAGTCTGAATGGCTTTTGCCTCATCCGGTTTTTCCTGTAAAGTTGATGTTTGATAATGCTTTTCGATTGAAGCTATTAGATTATCTGCCATTTTAAGCAAATCATCGTATTCTTTATTTCCGGCTTTGATATCGAGTAATTCCTCACGATTTGAAACCCGAATATTTAATTTTCCGCTTGACAGAATTTGTTCTGCCGTTTGCAAAAGACGGATTGTGTGCATCATATTTTTGCTGTCGTAATTTTTTCCGTGCTTTTGATTCGTATCGTAGCGATCTTCGTTTCGTTTCTCAATCCAATTCCAGTACTCGGTATATTCTTTACAGTATTTTGAATACCCGTCCTGATTGCAGGAAAAATAACCGATTAGTTTTTCACCTTTTGGAATCGACGAAAGCGAAACTTCATTGGAGTTTTCTTTCTGAATTATTCCTTTATAACGCAATGTTTTCTCTGGATCATAAAACATTGCAAACATTCCTTTTGAGTTGGGAAGATCGACCAAACCAATATGTTCCTGCTTTAAATTCTTTTCCGTCAGAAATTCTAATACCGAAACGGTTTTATAACCTTCTAAAACATAATAAAAATCCAAAAGGCTTTTCTTTTCCTTTGGCAGCGGATTTACGATTTTCTTGTTTAAACCTCTCGCCTTTTTGATTTGCGTTACGGCATAGCCGGCAAAAGAATCTAAAGTTTCGACAGAAAATCTTCGGTTTTTAAGCGTCCCATCAGCGAATGTTTGTACAAAATACAATCTTCCGGAGAAGCCAGAATCTCCAGAATATTAGGATTGTTTTTGAGCAGTAACTCTGTAAAACGACCAATTTCGTAATACACCTCGTCATTGGTTTCATTACTGATCTGCGGAATATAATCCAGCCCAAAGAATTTTTCTTTTGGCAGATAATAAACGCCTTTTATATCAGTATCAGATGTTGGTGTATTTAACCCAAAAGATTTACTTCCCGAAATTACTTCGAGAAGGATTAGGTTTTGGGATTTTAAGGTTTGGATAATCATTCTACTTTTTATATAATATCAAATTCTCTCTCATATAATAAGCTTTTGAAGAACCAAGATTAATCATTAAATTCAAGAACCACAAAAATTCTTCTAATAGCAAATCATCTTCTTTAATTTCCTTGATTTTGCTTTTAAAACATCTCATAATTAGTTTTTCTCCATAATAATAATTTATACTTAGTAATTGCTCAATGTCAGATTTTAAATATTTAGTAAGAGTTTTTATCCCTTGAGGATTTAAACTTTGAAATCCAATACCTGATAAAAGTTGCATTAAGGCTTCGATATTAATATAATCAAGTTTACTAATTTTCTTTAAATAAATATCAGCTTGGTGATCTTGTTTTAACACAAACCAATCTTCTGCTTCTGATTTCCAATAATTTCCATAAAATAAAAATTCTTTATTAAACAGATAGATTCCTGAATTTATTTTATCATAAAGAGTATTCCAAAAATTCCAGAAATTATTTAACATTACTTCATCACCATGGTTGCTATCAACTTTATAATAAAACCATTCTACAATATTTTCAATATATTCTATTGCGTAATGACTATTGCGTTTGCTCGAATCGTAATTAATTCCCGTATCTATTATAAATTCAAAAAACGATTTTGTCTCTTTATTAAACTCAATTCCAAATAAAAAATTTATAATCATTTCTCTAATAGCCGAACCAATTTTATAATAATCAGTTGATTTATATCTCTCCTCTTCTAATGAATAAGATTCAATTTGAGCGTTAAAAATAGCTTTCAAAAAACTATATGAAAAATTATATTCTTTTCTAATAGGGAAAATATGTATTGCTTTATGTAAATTCCAATGTGAATAATTTGAATATGACAAATCTGAAAATTCATAATCATCTTTATTATTTTCAATAAAACCTAAAATTTCGTTTTCTTCGTTTTCAATCTCTTTAATTTCTTCTTCTGAATATCTGAAATGTCTTGGATATTTTTTATTCAAAGTAGCATATAAAATTAAGCCTATAAAACAATTGTATGCAAATTGATAATCAGCACTCCAGACATATCTTTTAAACGAATCATAAAAATGTTTTATATGAATATCCAATTCGGTATGAATATCTCTTAAAAAGAAAAATACAAGCGCTTTAACATTGTCTAATTGATCACTGGTCAATTTGTCTTTGAATACTAACAATTTTGGCAACAAACTATAAACGGAATCATTATCATAAATATTTATAGAAAAGTCTAAATTTTCAAAATCATAACGTTCATTTCTTTTACGAGAATAAAGTTTTTCAGCAATTTCTAAAATAGTATTAAAACAAAATTCAAATTCTGAATCATTTAATTCTTCACCAAACAAATCAAACCCTAAAGAGGCTAAAGTACCAACAGGGAAACTATCTATAAAAGTTAGTTTAGATTCATCAACATTTAGATAATATTCTAAGCATTCTTTCCAATATTCATAAGTTTTATTTTCTTCTGATTTTTTTTGATAAGTTTGCGAAACCCACAAGCTATATTTAGCGTGTTCATTTCTGAAATTACTTTCATCTTCATTTTGTTGCATTTTAGCTTCTAGAACAGTATCAACCGAGTAATTTGGTGCAATCTGAATTACTTTTTTTCCATCATGCTCAACTTCTTCTACCTTTTGTTTCCTTCCATCAATTTCTGATAATAATTTGAGAAAATAGACATCTTTTTTATCGTGTTTATTCTCCAAATAATCAAACATTTCAAAAAGCTCACCATTTAGATTTCCATAGAAAAGCTGGTACTGGATTAAGAAACCATTTAGACCTTTATGATATTTCTGTCTATGTTCCCATTTCAATGCTTCTTTTCTTTCATCGTCACACAAATCTGCTTCCCAAGAAGCATTTGGTAATCCAAGTAAAGAACCGGCAAAATATTCTCTTATCCATCGTTGACTTTCCCATTCAAAAAAATGCTTGTCAGTTAGCAGAGGTAAGAATTTATTGCCAACTTTTTTAGGATAAGCTTGCGTAATACTTGCAACAACGGAAAGAAGAACAACAGAATTACTTTTTGTATATATCTGATCAAAAAATGATTGAATTATTTCGTCAATTTTTTCTGATTCAATTTTACCCAACTCATATAAATATCTTTCTAGAGCAACAACTACCGACTGCAATAAATTAGGAACACTAATTTGCCCTCCTCGATTTATTGACCATAGATATGCAGATCCATAAATTGAATAACTTTTTTTATTATACAGAACATCTATGGTAGTAATATCATCAGATGTTCTTCCAAAACCATCATCTTTTAGAAAATCTGATTTAACATAATGCTCCGTGCAATAATTTGTCAACTCGATTATAAAATCTAACGCTTTCCAGGGATGAAATTTAAGGAGTTTAAAAATGAACGTCTGATAAGCACTTTGAGGAAAATAACTTAAGTCGTGCTTATCTTTTAATCCGAAATGGTGATCTATTCCGTAGCTTGAATGCTCAAAACCAAATCGACTTTTGGATTTCACTTTTTTGTATTTCCATTTTAAGTTCGCTAATGCGATCAATTCATTTGGAAAAATTTTTGGTAGTGTTCCTGAATGAAAATTAGATAGAGCATATTTTATTTGTTTCCGTTTTTCATTCCTGATTTTATAATTCTGCTCTTCGTCTTTAGCGAATAGATTATCAAGTAATATCTTAATTTCGTCAGGTATGTATTCTGCTAGTTGATGAAGTAATTTTATTCCTTTCTCGGTCAACGAATTACTTTCTCCTGCATTCATCCAGTCCACTCCTTCATCAAAACTTTCTAATATTTTATAGACTATTTTTCCAACATATTGAGGAGTATCTAAGTTTGTTATTTTACCATAATACAGGATGTTTTCCCAGTCATACAAAAACCTTAGGATTTGGGTATTTATTTCTATCAATTCTTCAATATTCTCGAACAGAAATTTTATAACTACATCCCATCCCTTATTATTTGGAGATTGATTAAAGTCTTTCCCACTGATTTTGAGCAGATGGATGATTTTTTTAAGCAACCTTAATTTATTCTCCAATAATTCCTCTCTATGCTCCGTGAAAAACTTGTCGCATAGATTAGATTTAATAACTGCTATCAAAACTTCATCTTTCCAATGATTTTCTATTGATTTATTGTTGATAGTTTCAATGACGAAATTATAAATCCAACTCTCAGACTCTTCTATTTTAGATTCTACCCACAATCGGAACCCTCTTCTGATCGCTGGTTCGTTAGACAATGCGTTATAAAAATTGTCATTTTTAGGATTGTCAACTTTCAACGAATTAATGTATTTAATCAAACCCCAATCCTCGAAAATATCATGAGATGGGGCAAATAGATCATTTTCCTCGAAAAGAATGTTGTCTGCCTTTAGCACATAAACAATTTCAGAATCAAATTCATTTGCTGAAGTTAGAAGCGTCAGGTTTTTAGCTCTTTTTACAGCTAGATTAATGAACGTGTTTTGTCTTTTTTGCTCTAATAATCCATTAGTTCCACCAACGATGTTTTTCCAAAGTTTGTTTTTAAATGTAACGATGTCAATATCAGATAAATCATTGTGAGGTATTGAGATAAGTTTTTGCGATAGTGCTAAATACTTAGGAATTCTAATAATTTCCAACAAGTTCGCATTGTGGACAATACCATTTAGTTCCGGAATTTTTTCAACAAAGTAATTTAATTCCTCATCTGCGAGTTGAGGTACATTTACTACGGTTGAATTATTTTGTAATAATTGTTTATCGAAATAATTGAATTTTAGAATCTCTAAGGCATAACTTCTACAGGAAACAATCAATCTTATATTCTTCTCTTCTCTAAGAATCGCTATTAACTCTCTAAAAGCTTCTGCATCGCCCTCTAACAATTTTTCAAAACTGTCAATATAAATTAACTGATTTGAAAATTCTTTAAACTCACTGAATATTTCTTGAATGCTTAAATCAACACTAACTTCATGTAAAGTATTAATCAACGAACTTTTTAAAAATTGGTCAGCAGCAAAAGAAATTACACAAGTATCATCAAGCGATTCTAAAATTTGTTTAGCATAAGCAGATTTCCCAGAACCAGCCTCTCCGTCAATAAAAATAAATTGATTTTCGTTCATCAAATCTGTAACAGGATGGTCAATTAAATTTCTTTTAAGTTTTATTCCAGATATATCAGATTGAATTTTGTTTAAAACGTTTTTAGTTTGCTCGATTATGCTCCTTAGACGTGCTTCCTTATTTTCAAGGTTAATAATTATCTTTTGGATAAAATTATTATCGCCATTTATAAAATCACCACCTTCGGTATTAATTGTTGAATAACTGATTATGTTTTTACCTGCTTCCACAAATTAAGATATTTGATTACTGTCTCCGTTTATAAAGTTTCCTCCTCCTGTATTTACATTTCCAGCTATCACATTTTTGCTATTAGTAATTGTATTTTCAACTTTTGGAAGTTTTTCAATGAGTTCATTTAAATTAGTCATAAACTCAGGATTATCTTCAATTGAATTTTCAAGTATAGCTTTAGCTACAATTTGTTTTTCTTTATTCTCTGGATTTAATTGAAGTTCTCTCAATACTTTCTTTGGTTCACCATCTTTAAAAAACAATGATTTAATCCAATTTATAGTACTCTCCGAAATGCTTTCAAATCCTTTTTCACTAAATTTTTCAATTCCTTTCTTACCTAATTCTATCAAAAAAGGTGTGATAACTGACATTGTAATTGGTTCCATGTAATTTTATTTTGTTAATAATCATTTCCCTAAAAAACAAATCCAACTCCTCATTCATCTTCTTCCCGCTTCCCAAAGCGGTGCGTAAGGCGTAGAAATAACTTTTTAGTTTTACTTCTTCCATTTCGCAGACTTCCATGAAATTTTTTGTAGTTCCTAAATAATGGTGCAAAACCGCTATTGGCGAAAAACATTTTACGGCTATCTCCTGCATTTGTTTTGCGAAATCATCATTTGCAAAATACGCAGTTGGCGAAAACAGCCATTCCAACAAAGGTGCGTTAGATTTTGCTAATAATTTTATGGCTTTCCGTAAATCCCAGCCGGAACCGTCAAGATCGTCTTCGGTCATGAATTCGATTACATCGGGCTTTTCCCAAAGCGACAAATAATACTCAGGTTTGTGTTTGTAGATAAAACGGATATCATAGTCACTGTCCGGAGAAGCAAATCCCCAGGCAAGGCTTCCTGATTCTACCGCAAAAAGTATTTCTACGTTTTTTTGTAGTACTATTTCTTTTAATTTTTGGAGTATTTTTTCTTTCATGATGGCTTTCAAATGTAAATAAACAAAAAAGCTTTAAACCAAGTAATAATACGTGATTTAAAAGCTAATTAATTTTTTTTTTTAATCGCGCAAAGACGCAAAGGCGCAAAGTTTTTTATGCGAACGTTTTAAGTTTTATCCTTTGTTTCTCTGAACCGTTGTCTCTTTGAGCCTAAATCCCAAAGAAACCTCTAGCATTTTTAGTCGTTTCCTGCGCAACCTTATCCAAGGCAATCCCTTTAAACTGTGCAATTGTTCCGGCAACATACGGCAGAAAAGCAGGTTCGCAACGGCGTTCGTGGTATTTCTTCAAGAGGCTGTTCGGGACATTTTTAGGAAGCATAAACGGTGCATCGGTTTCAATCATCATTCTGTCGAGCGGTACGTACTGAAGGACTTCTTTTAAATGACTGAAACGTTTGGCATCTGAAATTGCTCCCGTAAACCCGAGATAAAATCCGTTATCGAGATAGGTTTTGGCTTCTTGCAGCGTTCCCGTAAAACAATGCACCACACCTTTTGGCAGTTTCGGCAGATAGTCTTTTGTGATATTCATAAACGAACTAAAAGCGCTTCTTTCGTGCAAAAACAACGGTTTCTGAACTTCAGTCGCCAGCTCTAACTGCGCTCTGTAACATTCTTCCTGTTTGTTTCGGGGCGAAAAATCACGATCAAAATCGAGTCCGCATTCACCAACAGAAACAACCTGTTTCTGCTGTAATAGATTCTTTAATTTCGAAATGCTCTGTGCGTCGAAACGCTGTGCGTCATGAGGATGTATTCCTGCAGTCGCATATAACACGCCCGGATACTGTCTGGCAATCTTTGCGGATTCTTCACTGTTTCGTACGCTTGTGCCTGTGAGTATCATTTGCGATACGTCGGCATCGAGCGCGTATTGTACGACATCGTCTATGTCGTTTTGGAATTGTTTGTTGGTTAAATTAATTCCTATGTCTATGTAATTCATATTTTTTTAAAGTTTCTAAGGTTCTGAGAGGCTAAGATGCTAAGGTTTTTTCCTCTCTATTGCCTTAAATTATTTTTTTTTTGCCGCGAAGGTGCTAGGACGCAAAGTTTTTTGTTTTTAATCTCGCAAAGTCGCAGAGTCGCTAAGTTTTTTTTTCAGCCACAGATTATTAAGATTAAAAGCCTTATTTTAAAATCTGCTGAATATGCGTGAAAATATCCTTGCGTAAATCTTAGCGAACTTTACGGTTAAAATCACCACAAAGCATTAGACGCACTGCAGTACTCCTCTACACTGACCACTAATCCTCTCGGGTCCCATCCTCTGCCATTCTAACCAGTTTCGGTGTAAACTTCGCTACAACATCTACCAAATCTTTCTGCGCTTCCATAACCTGATTGATATCTTTATACGCCATTGGGGCTTCGTCCAGACCGGCACCGATCAGCGTAACGCCATGATTTTTCAGGATGGATTTCATTTCATTTTTGGTAATGTTTTTTATTGCCTGAGTTCTGCTCATTTGTCTTCCCGCACCATGTGAGGCCGAATTAATGGCGTTCTCCTCGCCTTTTCCTCTTACCAAAAATCCCGGTGCGGTCATACTTCCCGGAATGATTCCCATAACGCCTTTTGCGGCCGGGGTTGCGCCTTTTCTATGCACGATTACTTCTTCGCCGTTCCAGATTTCTTTCCAGGCAAAATTATGATGGTTTTCGACTTTAGCTAAAATCGTCGCACCCAAAGCGCGTTCCATTTTGTTATGGATAATCTCGTGACAAGCCGATGCGTAATCTCCCGCCAAATTCATCGCCAGCCAATATTCCTGACCTAATTGCGAATTCATATCCAAATAAGCTAAGTTTTTAGCCACTTCCGGAAGTTTACATTCGTCTTTGGCGATTTTAGTATAATGTCCGGCAATGGTTGCTCCCATTCCGCGTGAACCAGAATGCGTTAACAAAGCGACGTATTTTCCTTTTGGAATATTTAAAACCGCATCATCTTTGGCAAATTCCATGATTCCGAATTCCACAAAGTGATTTCCACCACCAGAAGATCCTAATTGCGACCAGGCTTTATCTTTCAGATTTTTCACAAACGGATTCATATTGAAAGTTTCATTCTCCAAAACCGCATGATCTGATTTGTATTGTCCCTGAAAACCATGGCCAGCCCCAAACTTGGTATGTCCTGTTAATTCCTTTTTGAATTTAGCTTCGTTTTCAAAGTAAAAATCCTCCGGAATATCATAAACCGATAACGCCATTCGACACCCAATATCAACCCCAACACCATACGGAATAATAGCGTTTTTAGTCGCTAAAACTCCGCCAATCGGCAGTCCGTAACCTTGGTGTGCGTCTGGCATTAAAGCTCCGGCAACCGTAACAGGCAATTTCATGGCAACTTCCATTTGTTTTCTGGCTCCATCTTCGATATGATCTAATCCGTAAGCCGAATACGCATTCGGATTTTGGTTTAAAGCGATGAAATCTTCTGGCTTTTCATTCGATTTTTCGATTAAAGCCACAGCCAGTTTGCTGAAGATTTTATCGTCTATATAATTTTCCGGAGTTGCTAAGACGTTTTTGAAATTTGTGATCATTTCGTCTCTTGTGAATCCGTTTCTTTTACTGTTTATTTTTAAGGCAATCCCAATTATTTTTCCTTCAGGGAATCCTAATTCTAGTATATCTGTACCGTTTATTTGTGTTTTCATTTTTTTCTTTTTTTAAGGAACAAAGTTCCAGAGTAACATAGTAACAAAGGTTGTTTTGTGCTGCGCAGTTATTTTGCGTAGATTTTTTTTTCTCGCAAAGTCACAGAGTCGCGAAGTTTTTTCCTCTCGCAGATTGCGCAGATTTAAGTGATTTGTTTTAATCATTTTAATCCTCATAATCTGTGTCTTAAAAATTAAAATCTTTGCTACTCTGCGCCTTTGCGAGATTAAATTCACCAAGCTTTGCAGAGACGCACAGCAGTTCGCCTCTACAAAACCTTTGTCACTTTGTTACTTTGAACCTCTGTACCTAATCAATTAATAATTGCGTAACAACCGCTGGGTTCATAGCCCATTGCGCTGTGTAAACCTCATCAGCGATTTCATTTTTGATAATCGTTAAACCCTGAGCTTCAGCTTTTAGTTGCAATAAATTACCAATATTCAATTTGCTGTTTAGTTTTGACAATAACGCCTGAACGCCTTTGAAGTCCAATCCGCCTACAACCTGACCTCCGAAAGTCATCTCTAACCAAACGATTTCTCTTTTGGCTACATCCAACACTCCAAAAACCAAACCTTTGGCAACATTTTGCGTCACACGGACCTGATAATCTACACACGACGGATCGTATGCAACACCTGTTCGTTCCGAAATTTTCATCGGATATTTGCTGTTCATCCACCCTACAACCAAATTTGGCGTAATACTTCCGTTGCTGTACGCATTGCAGGTAAAAGTTACAAATTTTGCTTTGGCTTTTGCCAATTGATCGATGTTAATATTGATGTATTCAGCAGTTCCAACTTTACTCGGAATACTTCTGATATCACCGCTATGCTGACAACCTGTAGTTGTTAATCGGCTGTAAGAACAAAAATCTGAACGGTCATCGTATGCTATCTGACAACTCAAATCCATATCTAAATGTTGCATTGGCAAATCCTTACCCCATTGCATAAACAATCGCACTTCGTTACCTTCAACCGGGAAACGTGTTCCCATTAAAGCAACCGGTAAATCCTGAATTGTCTCGCTTCGATCTCCTATAGCAACCGGCACATTAAACAATTGCGGATCGATATACATTGTTTTATTTGGATTTGAAACCGACTCAAATCGTTTTTTCATCGCCAAAATAGTTAAGTCTTCGCTTTGAATTTTCATTGTTTCCAACTGAGCATCATCGTACAACTTCAACAACGGATTTGATCCCACACGTTTGTTAGTTCCGCCCAAAGGCTTCACGCTTCTCTGCATGTTGACATCAAAGTAATTTTGGGCATACATGTTTAATGTAAATACCAGTCTTGCCGGAACCTTATCGATAACTTCTTCAAAATGAGCGATTGTTTCTTTCGCACCAAACCAAAGCATATTCGAAAATAACGAACGAGCAAACAATCCCGGGCGCTGTTTTAATAAGGCAAATGTTTTATCGGCATCAAATTTCAATCTTGACGAATTCACTTTGCTTTGCCAGACATCGTACACCTGGTTGTAGAATACATCCATCAAAAAATTCAATTTCTCAAATCCTTTTCTTTTACTATATTCCGCCAAACGCAACGCCCGGATAAAACGAACCCACATTCCTCTTTTTGGATGCATGATTTCGCACATTGTTTCTACATCCATTTCCATATTATTCAACCAATTTGCCACCATCAAACATTCTTTTCGGGAATATTTTAGTTTCAAATCTTTTTGAGATGCAATTCTAGTTTGTACGCTTGTATCCAATGAAATATGAAAATGCTGACCGTTTTTAGCCGCTCTTTTGATAATCGTTTTTGGCTCAATAATCTGAAGCATTCCTGTATTTTTATACCACAAATATCGTAAGATATCTGTTGGCGTTTTCAAAAACTGAGAAGCGTCTTCTTCTTTACCATTTTCGATCAAAAGATCAATCACCAGCATTAAAGTTTCCTTCATTGCAACTTCTATTTTTGGTAAAGGCAAATATTGCATCGCTATTTTTAAACTATCTGCCTGAGTAGCGTCTAAAGCGGTTTTTGACTGCAATAACGAAATATAGAAATTCTCTAAATCTTTTTCATTCCATAATTCAAGGACTTTCAATTTGCTTCCCTGACCGATTTTTTCCAGTTTTCCAAATTCAAACGGAGTACCGCAGAAAGGGCACCCATTATATTTTTCTAATGGAAAAGTGTTATCCGGAATTGTATGTCCGCATTGTAAAGTTGTTCCGTTTTTAGTTTGGAAAACATTTCCAAAAAACGTCATGATATGATCGATAACAGATTCATTTGTTGGAATATTCCATTCTTTTACCAGTGGCGTCCAGTTTTTATCGGTTCCTAAAATTGCTTTCAAAACTTCTAAAACCTCAACTTTATAATTTGGGTTGACATTATTTAAAGCATGCAATAATGATTCAGAAAATGTAAATCCAAGCTTTGAAACATTAGCTAACAAAACTGAGGTTGTTCCTGATAAATTCTTAACGTCATTCGTAATCATTTCTGACGGAATGAAAATACCGTTCTGACGCAAACTGATTTTTAATAATCCTGTTGTTTTCATTTTTTTTAATTTTTAAAATTTAGATAATGGTGTTTCTGAGTTCTACCTAAAAGATTTTTGAAGTAAGAAACACTTGACCTGAAATTGGAGTGTAATGAGTTAACTAAGCTAAAATGGAGCGGGCTACCGCGAAAGAAGTAAGTTAATCTTGACCCTCTTTTTTATTAATGATGTTTTTAAAACTATATTTCGGACTCGAACCTAAAGTAGCCGTGTTCTGAAGTAAGTTTTAATTGACCTTTAATTGTGAAGCAGATGGGATTCGAACCCACGACCCGGACATTAGAAGTGTACGAAGTAAGTTTTAATTGACCTTTGAAGGATAATTTCAAAACTACCTGCTCTAACCGCTGAGCTACTGCTTCCTTTAAAAGTTTAATAAAAGGTAATGATCTAAGTATGACTTTAAATGGTTTCGTGAAGTAACTTAAACTTGACCTGTTTATTCTTTTTTATTTGTATGAACGTTTGTTTTTTATTTCTCAACAAAGATTTTAAAACTATTACGCAGTTATTTTGCGTAGTAAAAATTATAATAGTAGTTCTTTATAAATATTACTTATTTTGCCCTTAACAATTACTTTGTTTAAATCAAATTCTATATAATGGCTCAGCCAACAATCTGAAATTTCTGTAGCAACTTCATTTCCGCAAAGGCATACTTTATTTAAGCTATTAAAACTTGAACTTCCACAACATCCTGTAAATCTCGTTTTATCAGAATGATTTTTTAAGTTATAATTATCAATCGCAACCATAATAGATTTTTTGTTACCTTGTTCATTAATGACAAGAGAAAAATTACTTTTTGGCATAATATCCATATTCTCCTCCCAGCATAAATTCATTTCAGGAATTTCATATAATTCCTGAGTCAGCTCTATTTTGCATTCTCTACAATAAATTTTAATAGTTCTCATAATTGTTTCGTTTTAACATGACAAAGATTTCAAAACCACTACGCAATTATTTTGCGCAGTAAAAAAAGAATTTTAAATTTGAGTAAAAAACAAGATGAATCTACAGGAAATTTATTCTGATTTACTCTCAAAAATTGGCTTTTCAGCAAATGAAATCCAGAAAAACTGGATCAATTTAGAAAAATCATACTCCAAGAAATCAAGACATTATCATAATCTAACACATTTAAAAGAAATGATTGAGTGTTTTGAAACCTATCGTGATCGACTTCAAAATCCAAACGAAATATTATTCTCTATTTTTTATCATGATTTTGTGTATTCGGCTTCAAAAAAAGATAATGAATTGAAAAGTGCTGAATATGCTTTGTCGGTTTTACCTGAAAATGTCAATCTAAATAAACAATTGGTTTTTGATGCAATCTGTGCGACACAGCTTCATGCGTACAATATAAACGAAGATATTAACTGGCTAATAGATTTTGATTTGAAAATTTTAGCGAAAGACTGGGAAGATTATAAAACCTATTTTGAGCAAATCAGAAAAGAATATCGCATTTATCCCGATTTTTTATACAAACCCGGACGAGCAAAAGCTTTGAAACATTTTCTGGAAAATGAATTTATTTTTCAAACGAATGAGTTTAGGAATTTATATGATGAGAAAGCCAGGCGAAACATTGAAAAAGAGATTTCATTATTAACATAAAGCATATCTGTAGAGACGCACTGAAGTGCGTCTAACGTATTGTGGATATTCGTTGCGTAGACGCACTGCAGTGCGTCTCTACAATACAAAACCAACAAACAAAACTCTTATGTCACAAAACAAAAACGCCTTAATACGCTACAAAACAATTGACAAATGTCTGCAGAATAAATACAGGCAATGGACATTGGAGGACTTAATCGAATGCTGTTCACAGGCTTTAGAAGAATATGAGGGTCGTAAAATTCCGATCAGCAAACGAACCATTCAAATGGATATTCAGCTAATGCGAAGTGAAAAACTGGGTTATAATGCGCCAATCGTGGTTTACGATAAAAAGTATTATAAATATGAAGACGAAGATTTTTCGATAACTGATATTCCTCTTACAGAAACCGACATGAATGTTTTGACCGAAACGGTTTCGATGCTGAAGCAGTTTAAAGATTTCTCTTTATTTAATGATGTATCGGATATTTTACAGCGATTGGAAGATAAAATCTATTCTGAAAAATCGCATACCAAACCGGTTATTTATCTGGACAAAAACGAAAATCTAAAGGGCTTACATTATTTAGATGAAATATATCAGGCGATTATCAAGAAAATGGTACTGATTATTACGTACAAATCTTTTAAATCGAGAGAAGAAACCAAATTTCATTTTCATCCTTTTATATTGAAGGAATTCAATAATCGATGGTTTTTAGTTGGGAAGAAGAAAAAATCACAGGCTATTACCAATTTAGCTCTGGACAGAATCATCTCGATTGATTACGATTTTAATCTTCTATATTTGGAAGAAGATTTTGATGCCGAATCCTATTATAAAAATGTAATTGGGGTTACAGTCAATTCGGGTTTGCAACCGAGACGAATCGAACTTTGGATTGACGCTGATAATGCACCGTATGTCCTGACCAAGCCTTTGCATCCAACTCAAAGGCTCATTCTGGAAAATGAGGATAAAAGTATTATTATTCATCTGTTTGTTATTCCGAATTATGAAATGGAGCGTCTGCTATTGGGATTCGGCTGTGGAATCGAAATTTTGCGTCCTGAAGGTTTTAGAAAACGAATGAAGGAAACACTGCAAAAAGCGCTGGCAAAATATGATGCACCGGATTCAGCAAAATGAAAAAGATTTATTTACAAAACAACATTTCTTTACTCCATTTTATTATAATGCTACTTTTTAAAGCAGTAATTCTTTAAAACATAAAAAAAGAATAGTATATTTCAATTAAAAAGAATTGCTTTAGCCCCCATAATTTCAAAGACATTTTCTAATTAACCTAAAATTTATGAAAAAATAATATGCATGCATAGTATTTTTTCATTATATTTGAAATCGATATAGTTATTTATGAAAGATAAAACGATAGATTACATTTTAAGAGCAACATGGCAGGCTGTATCCAGAATGTATAATGAAGAAGCTGCAAAATACGATGCTACAATGGCAACGGGATTTGCTCTGTTGAGTATTGACAAGGAAGAAGGAACTCCATCGACCGCTTTAGGACCAAGAATGGGTATGGAAGCCACGAGCCTGACACGAACATTAAAATCAATGGAAGACAAAGGTTTGATTGTTCGCAAGAAAAATCCAAGTGACGGAAGAGGCGTATTGATTTACCTGACCGAATTTGGAAAAGAAAAAAGAGAATTATCTAAAAATACTGTTCTGAAATTTAATGAGACGGTTAGAAAACATGTTTCAGACGAAAAACTGAATCATTTTATCGAAGTTTCTGAAATCATCAACGAATTAATTCAGGATAAAAACATATTTAATCACACGAGTGCCAGCGAACTGGCGAAGCAAACAGAAAATATAGAAGAATAATCATAAGAGATTCTAATTCTCATACAAACAAAACAAATATGAAATCGCCAACCTTAAAGTATTTTCTAATTAATAAAAAGGCGGTAACATATTTGACCAATAGAAAAAAAATTAACAAATATGAAACGCACAATTAAAAAAGTTGCTGTAATTGGATCCGGAATCATGGGTTCAGGTATAGCTTGTCATTTTGCCAACATTGGTGTTGAAGTTTTACTGCTTGACATCGTTCCGCGCGAGTTGACAGAAGCTGAAGCTAAAAAAGGATTAACGCTTGAAAGCAAGGCCGTTCGCAACAGTTTGGTAAATGACCATTTGGCGAACTCATTAAAATCGAAACCGTCTCCTATTTACAGTCAGAAATTCGCTAGCCGAATCACAACTGGAAATACGACAGACGATATGGCTAAAATTGCTAATGTGGACTGGATTATTGAGGTGGTAGTAGAGCGTTTGGATGTTAAGAAATTAGTATTCGAACAAATCGACAAATTCCGTAAACCGGGAACTTTGGTTACTTCTAATACTTCTGGTATTCCAATTCACTTTATGAGTGAAGGAAGAAGCGAAGATTTCCAACAACACTTCTGCGGAACTCACTTTTTTAACCCTGCGCGTTACTTAAAATTATTTGAAATTATTCCTGGTCCAAAAACTTCAAAAGAAGTATTGGATTTCTTAAACGAATACGGATCTAAATTCTTAGGAAAAACTTCGGTTGTTGCCAAAGATACTCCGGCATTTATTGGAAACAGAATTGGGATTTACGGAATCCAGAGTTTATTCCATTTAGTTAAAGAAATGGGATTAACGATTGAAGAAGTGGATAAATTGACCGGACCGGTTATTGGCCGCCCAAAATCGGCTACTTTCCGTACGGTTGACGTTGTTGGTTTGGATACATTGGTACACGTTGCCAATGGTATTTACGAAAACTGCCCGAAGGACGAGCAACACGAATTGTTCAAACTTCCTGAATTTGTCAACAAAATGATGGAAAACAAATGGCTTGGTTCTAAAACCGGACAAGGTTTCTACAAAAAAGTAGATAAAGACATTCTTTCTCTTGACTTAGATACATTAGTATATCGGGCTGCCAAAAAAGCAAATTTTGCGACTTTAGAATTAACTAAAACCATCGACAAACCTATTGATCGTTTTAAAGTTCTAGTAAAAGGAACAGACAAAGCGGGAGAATTCTACCGTAAGAGTTTCGCCGGAATGTTTGCTTACGTTTCAAACAGAATTCCTGAAATCTCAGACGAATTATATAAAATTGACGATGCTATGAAAGCTGGTTTTGGATGGGAAAATGGTCCATTCGAAATCTGGGATGCTATTGGTGTTGCAAAAGGAATCGAAATCATGAAAGCAGAAGGTTTAGAGCCTGCTGCATGGGTAAATGAAATGCTGGCTTCCGGAAGCGAAAGTTTCTATTCTGTAAAAGAGGGAGCAACTTATTTCTATGATATTCCAACAAAATCGCAAGTAAAAGTTCCTGGACAAGATTCATTTATTATCCTAAACAACATTCGCGAAAGCAAAAAAGTTTGGAGCAACAGCGGCGCTATTATTCAGGATTTAGGAGACGGAATCTTAAACTTAGAATTCCAGTCTAAAATGAATACCATTGGTGGGGATGTGCTTCAGGCTATCAATAAAGCAATCGACTTATCTGAAAAAGAATATCAAGGGTTAGTTATCGGAAACCAGGCAGCGAATTTCTCTGTTGGAGCTAATATCGGAATGATTTTTATGATGGCAGTTGAGCAGGAATACGACGAATTGAATATGGCAATTAAATTGTTCCAGGATACCATGATGCGTGTTCGTTACTCTTCTATTCCGGTTGTAGTGGCGCCTCACGGAATGACTTTTGGTGGTGGATGCGAAATGAGCTTACATGCTGATAAAGTGGTTGCTGCTGCAGAAACCTATATGGGATTAGTTGAATTTGGTGTTGGAGTTATCCCAGGTGGTGGGGGTTCTAAAGAAATGACTTTAAGAGCTTCAGATTTATTCCGCAAAAATGATGTGGAATTGAACGTTCTTCAGGAGTATTTCTTAACAATCGCTATGGCAAAAGTTTCGACTTCTGGCTATGAAGCTTTTGATACAGGACTTCTTCAGCATGGTAAAGATATTATCGTAGTAAACAAAGACCGTCAGATTGCCGAAGCTAAAAAACACGCCATACTAATGGCAGAAGCAGGTTACACACAGCCAATCAGAAGAAGCGATATTAAAGTGTTAGGAAAACAAGCTCTTGGTATGTTCTTAGTAGGAACAGACCAAATGGAAGCTGGAAAATACATCTCAGAACACGATAAGAAAATCGCCAACAAACTGGCTTACGTAATGGCTGGTGGTGATTTATCTGAAGCAACTTTAGTATCTGAACAATATTTACTTGACTTAGAACGTGAAGCTTTCCTGAGTTTATCTACAGAGCGTAAGACTTTGGAGAGAATTCAATACATGTTGACCAAAGGTAAACCGCTGAGAAACTAATTATGGAAATCAATAATCCAAATCTTTTACTTTCTGTTAAAGAGATTATTATTCAATCTCGTCAACAAGTTTATAAGATGGTAAATTCAGTTTTACTGGAAACCTATTGGAACATTGGACGATTAATTATTGAACATGAGCAAAACGGAAATGCAAAAGCGGTTTACGGAAAAGCGACTTTGAAAAACTTATCAAAAGAACTGACTTTTGAATTTGGAAAAGGTTTTGATTATACAAACCTAACCAATATGAGGAACTTTTATTTGGCTTTTCCAATTCTTGACGCACTGCGTCAAGAATTGAGCTGGACGCATTATAGACTGCTTTCAAGAATCGATTCTGAAGAAAAGAAAATGTATTATTTAAACGAAAGTGTTACTGGAAATTGGAACAGCAGGACTTTACAAAGACAAATTAATACTTTAAGTTTTGACAGAGTTTTAAAGAATAGTAACGAGGTTTCAGAGAAAATAAATATTCAAAATATAATCAAAGACCCCTATATTTTTGAGTTTTTAGGGTTAGAAAATAATATTAAGAATACTGAAAACAAAATTGAGTCTTCAATTTTAGAACACATTCAGAAGTTTCTATTAGAATTTGGAAAAGGTTTTGCTTTTGTTGCAAGACAACAGCATATTGTTACTGATACTTCAGATTTTTATATTGATTTGGTATTCTACAATTATATACTAAAATGTTTTGTAATTATTGATTTAAAAACAACAGAGCTATCGCATCAGGATATCGGACAAATTGATATGTACGTTAGAATGTACGATGACTTAAAAAAATCTGATGATGATAACCCAACAATTGGATTACTATTATGTACCGAAAAAGATGAAACTATCGTAAAGTATTCCGTTTTGAATGATAAAAACAATCTTTTTGCTTCAAAATATGTTTTGTATTTACCTAAAGAAGAAGAATTAAAACAACTTATTGACCAAGACAGGGTTCAATTTGAACTTGATAACATAAAAAATAAAAACGATGAATAAAACAGCATATATAGTAAAAGCATACAGAACAGCAGTTGGAAAAGCACCAAAAGGAGTTTTTAGATTTAAAAGACCGGATGAATTAGCTGCTGAAACCATTCAGTTTATGATGGATGAACTGCCTGATTTTGACAAAAAACGTATCGATGACGTTATGGTAGGAAATGCTATGCCGGAAGCAGAACAAGGTCTTAACGTTGGTCGTTTGATCTCTTTAATGGGATTAAAAGTAGAAGATGTTCCCGGAGTTACAGTAAACCGTTACTGCGCATCCGGATTAGAAACTATCGGAATGGCAACTGCTAAAATCCAGTCTGGAATGGCCGATTGTATCATTGCGGGTGGTGCAGAAAGTATGAGTTATATTCCGATGGGAGGTTACAAACCAACTCCGGATTATAAAGTGGCAGCTGCAGGTCACGAAGATTATTACTGGGGAATGGGTTTAACTGCCGAAGCGGTTGCTAAACAATACAATGTTTCCAGAGAAGATCAGGATGAGTTTGCTTACAACTCTCACATGAAAGCTTTGAAAGCGCAGGCTGACGGAAAATTCGACAAACAAATCGTTCCAATTACTGTTGAGCAGACTTTTATCAACGAAAACGGCAAAAAAGAAACGAAATCATACGTTGTTAATAAAGACGAAGGACCAAGAGCCGGAACTTCTAAAGAAGCTTTAGCAGGTTTAAAACCGGTTTTTGCTGCTGACGGAAGTGTAACTGCCGGTAACTCATCACAAATGAGTGACGGCGCTGCTTTTGTTTTAATCATGAGTGAGGACATGGTTAAAGAATTAAACCTTGAGCCAATTGCCAGATTAGTAAACTTTGCTTCTTCTGGCGTTGAACCAAGAATCATGGGTATCGGACCAGTTAAGGCGATTCCGAAAGCGTTAAAACAAGCAGGATTGACTTTAAATGATATTGATTTAGTGGAATTAAACGAGGCATTTGCTTCTCAGTCTTTAGCAGTTATTCGCGAAGTAGGCTTAAATCCTGATATCGTAAACGTAAACGGTGGTGCAATTGCATTGGGACACCCTCTGGGATGTACAGGTGCTAAACTATCTGTTCAGTTATTTGATGAGATGAAACGCAGAGGTAATAAGTACGGAATCGTTTCTATGTGTGTGGGTACCGGGCAAGGTTCTGCAGGGGTTTACGAGGTGTTATAAAGAAAGTATTCTCTCCTATTTGTCATTTCGACGAAGGAGAAATCGCACTCGGGAATCGACAAAGATTGGCACATTACGTTGCGGAGCTTCTAGTGTGATTTCTCCTTCGTCGAAATGACAAGATTGAGCATAAATAAAAAATAAAAAAATATAATCATGGCAGATACAATCGAAAAAAACGTGACTCGTGGTGGTCAGTTTTTAGTTAAAGAAACAAAATGCGAGGATATCTTTACTCCGGAAGATTTCTCAGAAGAGCAGTTAATGATGCGTGACTCTGTAAAAGAGTTCGTTGACAAAGAATTATGGGCGCATAAAGATCGTTTTGAGAAAAAAGATTACGCATACACAGAAGCTTCTATGCGCAAAGCCGGTGAACTTGGACTTCTTGGAGTTGCAGTTCCGGAAGAATACGGCGGATTAGGAATGGGATTTGTTTCTACCATGTTGGTTTGCGACTACATTTCCGGAGCAACGGGTTCATTCTCTACTGCTTTTGGTGCGCATACAGGAATTGGAACGATGCCAATTACCCTTTACGGTACCGAAGAACAAAAACAAAAATACGTTCCAAAATTAGCTTCCGGAGAATGGTTTGGTGCTTACTGTTTAACTGAACCAGGCGCAGGATCTGACGCTAATTCAGGAAAAACAAAAGCGGTTTTATCTGAAGATGGAAAATACTACTCTATCACAGGACAAAAAATGTGGATTTCGAATGCAGGTTTCTGCAGCGTTTTCATTGTTTTTGCCCGTATTGGAGATGATAAAAATATTACAGGTTTCATCGTAGAAAACGATCCAGCAAACGGAATTTCTATGAATGAAGAAGAGCATAAATTAGGAATCCGTGCTTCTTCTACTCGTCAGGTTTTCTTTAACGAAACAAAAGTTCCGGTTGAAAACATGTTGTCTGAAAGAGGAAACGGTTTTAAAATCGCTATGAACGCGTTAAACGTTGGACGTATTAAATTAGCTGCAGCTTGTTTAGATGCTCAAAGAAGGGTTACTTCCGGAGCTGTAAAATATGCTAACGAAAGAATTCAGTTCAATACTCCTATTGCAACTTTTGGTGCTATCCGTTCTAAATTAGCTGAAATGGCAACTAATGCTTACGCGGGAGAAAGTGCTTCTTACCGTGCTGCAAAAGACATCGAAGACAGAATCGCTGCCCGTGAAGCGGAAGGAACTTCTCACCAGGAAGCAGAGTTGAAAGGTGTTGAAGAATATGCTATCGAGTGTTCTATCCTGAAAGTTGCGGTTTCAGAAGACGTTCAAAACTGTTCTGATGAAGGTATTCAGGTTTTCGGTGGAATGGGATTCTCAGAAGATACTCCAATGGAAAGTGCCTGGAGAGATGCCCGTATCGCTCGTATCTACGAAGGAACAAACGAAATCAACAGAATGCTTTCTGTAGGGATGCTGATCAAAAAAGCAATGAAAGGACACGTTGATTTACTTGGACCAGCAATGAAAGTTCAGGAAGAATTAATGGGAATTCCGTCTTTTGATACGCCTGATTTCTCTGAATTATTCTCTGAAGAAAAAGTAATGGTGGCTAACCTGAAAAAAGTTTTCTTAATGGTTGCCGGAAGTGCTGTTCAAAAATACGGCCCTGAATTAGATTCTCACCAGCAATTATTAATGGCTGCTGCCGATATCTTAATCGAAATCTACATGGCTGAAAGTACTATCCTGAGAACTGAGAAATTAGCAAAAGCTCAAGGCGAAGATAAAGTGCAAGAGCAAATTGCTATGGCAAAATTATACTTGTACAAAGCAGTTGACATTGTAAACTTAAGAGGAAAAGAAGGAATTGCTTCATTCTCTGAAGGAGACGAACAACGAATGATGTTAATGGGATTGAAACGTTTCACTAAATATACGAACCTGCCAAATGTTGTGGCATTGAGAGAAAAAATTGCAGAAAAATTAGTAGCCGAAAATTCATATTGCTTCTAATTCAAAGATAGTTTTTTAGCTTTTAATTTGTTAAAGCCGCATTTGTCCCGAAACAAATGCGGCTTTTTTAATTATAATATTATTTTAAAAAGCATATTGTTTTAGAACATGATAGAATGGTTAATTCTCTTTGAAAATATATAAAAAAACAAATCAATTTCTGTCGCTTTTGTTTTTAATGATTCGTTTTGTGTTTTACTGTTGTGGGCACGGATTGCAAATCTGCGTTATTGGGAAACTTTGCTTATAAAATATTGTTTTGGATTTTGTTCACGAACGCGACGCTCGCGCCCAATGTCATTAAGTTAACGTCACTTCGAGTGATTTTTAATCATAATGCGATAGCTTTATCATTAAAAATTGTATCGAGAAGCTTTCTAATACTAAGGTTCTCGATACATTTTCTTTAAAAAAAACTATCGCATTTTTAAAGAAAACACTCGAACTGACGACAATATCCCTTAACTTAATGACATTGCGCTCGCGCCAGCAGGGGATAGTTTTATTTAACTCTCATCAATTTTGTTGGATTTTGTCTTGTGTCAAAAACATCGAAAATTTCAATTCTCTTTTCCTCTGAATTTATCCAATAAATAATTTTGTAATTTTTATAAACAAGATAGCGAAAACCTCTAGGATCTCTGTCCAATAATTCTTCTTCTTGTCCAATTATAGAATGCTTTTTTAGTTTTGCAGCTTCTTTTGTAATTCCAAGAACAATGTTTTTCGCAACATTTATACTAGCTTCCTCTTTGTAGTAATCAAATATATTTTTGAGCTCTTGTTTTGAAAAATCAGTCCAATAAATTTTCAACTCCATTTTTCTATTTCGGAAATTAAGTCATCATTCTCAGTTAATCTTCCTTTTTTAGAATCTTCAGTTGATTGGTCAATTCGTTTCTGAAACTCGTTCATAGTCATTGGTTTCAGTCCGGAACTCTTTTGAGTTTCTTTCTGTAATAGCTTTTCTAAATGAGAAATTGCCTTCTCACTTTCTAGTTTGAGAAAATCTTTAATGAAGTTTAATTTTCGAGTTTGCAAGTCCATTTCTTTCTTTTTTTCAAAATTACGAATAAACTTTAAATGTTCATTCTCTGTCGGCAGATTTTCCAAAAGCTTGTCACGTTCTGATGCTACAAGCGGTTTTCGGGTTACGAAGCAGAGTATTTTCTGCTAAACGAAAATAGTGTTTAAAAACGATAATTCCACTAAATCCCTTTGCTGGCGCGAGCATCTTGCTCGTGTTATTTTCGCATTTATTATACCATCTGGAAACTTTGCTTAAAAATATTGTTTTGGATTGTGTTCACGAGCGGGGGATTTTTCGTTTTATGTTTTTAGTTATATAATTTCTACACTTTCCATTTCTAATATTCTATTGCGACAATATTTTTCAATTTCGAATGCATAAATAATGTCTCCAATGTTTATTTTCGTGTTAGACAATACTTTTTATGATTAAGGATGATATAAACTCCGGTTTTCAATTTGAATATTATATTGCCACTATTTTTATTTCCAAAAACTTCAATATCATTAGTAAAGGATTTCCACGGATGAAGTTGTATTTTACCCCATCGATAACAGATTAATTTACTTTGAGTTCCAATAAAATAGCTTCCTGATTTAAATAAACCAAAAAAACCAAGTAAAAGACAAATAATCCCAGGAGATATAAAAAAACTAAAATAGACAAATAAAATCTTTAAGGGCGATAAATCATTAGGACAGACTTTTGTTGGAATTCCGTCAATTGAAAGTGTGGTACACTGTCCATAAAACAATTTCCAAACGAACCCTGAAAATATTAAACATATTACTAAACCCCAAAATATGCCAAAATAAATTACAGAAAGACAATTTTTAGTTGGCTGTTCTTTTTTGGCTTTTACAAAAAATTCTATTTTTCGCTTCCAACGGCTTCTTTCAGAATATCAGGAATTTTAATATTTTCTATCATCTTTTAATTAAAATATTTTCTGTGTAAGTTCGGTTTCAACTGACCCCTAACGTTCGCTATTAGGCGCAGTTTGGGATTAAAAATGCGATTTATTTCCATTAAACAAAAATTTTGCAAATACAAAATCGACTTTCAATAGTCACCAAAACCCTAACTTGCGGTTACTAGCTGTTAGCGGTATTTTGTTTTAAAATAAACCACTATAAATTGTTGGATTGGTCAAAATATTTGCGACAATATTGGATAAAACATCTCCGCCAAATCCTTTAATTTTTTCAATTATTTTACTTTTTGTCTTTTCTGGCTCTTTTTCATAATCTTTCATTATTTCTTTTAAAGTTTTAAAATCTTTCCCTGTAATTTCATCTTTGATAGAATCAAGAAATATATTCAATGTCAATTGTTGCGAGACAGATTGAGTGTTAGTAATATTTATATTATTAGAACCTTTAGTTTCATTTGATTTTTCTGGTTCATTTGGAAGTAATTTGATAGCTTTTAAAATTCCCATCATTTTTCTATGATTTTCTGGGCTTAATTTTTTCGAAACTTCTTTTACTTCTTCTAAATCGCTCGAATGGTATGTTTTTACGAACCTTAAAACTGAAGATTGCCAATTTTGGTACTTTTCTTTGTCAGGAGTCGTGTAAACTGAATATGTTCTAATAACATTATGTCCTGCTGGAACAAAGCTTATTGTTTGAGTAAAAGTTTCTCCTTCAGCTATTAAATTGTCTAAAATTTCTATATTCATGTGGTTTATTCTAGGGTGCCAAAATTACCGCTAACTTCTCTATTACCGCATATTCCCTTCCTATTCTCATCCAAAATAGAATATTATACGCCAGAAGTAATAAAAACAATAGTACAAAAATTCAGTAGGTTTTACAAGGTGAATTATCCACAAAATAAACTTAGTTATTTACCAAATGGTTTGCTTGTCATACTCCTGCGATTCTATCCCTTAAACTGGCAGATCTTGTCATAACCCTACAATTGCTTCCCGAAAGTTGAGGGGACCTGTCGTAACCCTGTGATACTCTCCCGCAAACTGAGGGATCCGGTTTTACCCGTACAATTGCTTCCCTAATGTTGAAGGGAGCTGTTGTGGCTGTACAATTGTTTCCTCCCCTTTCATTTATCTAAATCTGCTTTCAGAATACATTGAAATATAAATAATTACCTTTTAAAATTTTATCTAAATTATTTAAAAAAAGAATATTGATAAGCCGCAGTCAGAGCATAATAATTAAGTCCGTTATTGGTATAGGCACCTACATGATATTGAAATCTGAGCGACTGTCCTTTTGCAATTGGCGTAGAAAAAGTAGCGCCAATCCTCCAATTATCAATTTCACTATCATCTGAGACTCCGTCTGTTATTGTTTTTCCTCCAAAAAACCAATTCGTATTAAAACCTAGCCACATACTATTTTTAAAGTAATAACTTGCATGTCCCTGCAAACTGTAAGTATGCTTCTGCTCCAGTTTTTTACCTAAAAAATCATTGTTATCTGTATAAAACCATATTCCTCCGTAAAGCTCTGCATATACTTGTGAAAAACGTTTAGAAACACCAATCTCAGGTTTAAAAGCCCAACGATTTGTACCTATATTGACTCGTTTGTCGCCATAATATTTCCCTGTTGGAATTGAGGTTACCAAACTCACCCCTAAAATTGTCTTTTGCTCATAGTTCCTAAATTCGGTTTTATCAAGAGCCGGAGATCCCAGCAAATTGATTCCAAACCTAACTTTTGTGTCACCAAAACCTGTCCTTGAACCTGTCGTAAGTGATCCGCTAATATTTGCCGATCCATCCATAAAAGAATATGGCAATGCAACCTGTACACGTGCCAGTTTGTTAGCTAAACCAAATGTTCTTACATAAGTGAATGCCAGATTATGGCTTTGAAGCTTAAAATCAGAAATAGGCAATGATGGCTCTGTCAATACATTTCCATCTATAAAAGCATATCCAATTGCAACCACATTTAATTTTTCAGGAACATTAGCATAAACTCTGGGCTCTAAGTCCTGACTATGAACAGAAATTACAAACAAAAAAGAGAATAATATAAAAAGATGCTTTTCTAATAAAGTACTAAATATTTTTTCCGGCATAAATTAGGGTTTTCAGGACAAATAATAAGCTACAGCCTCGTTTTATTCTTTGGTTTCTTCCGGTTTTGGTGCATGAATTTCACCATCATAAGAAATCGATGCCCTATTATTGCTGTTCACTGAAAGAGATGCTCCTCCATCAAAGAAAACAGATAAAAAGAGATTGTAAACATCATCTTTACCTTTGACAACTGCTTTTATATTATAGGACTTTTTCTTTTTTTCAATTTGGATATTTTCAGGAACACCTTCGAATTTTATACCTCCATCTCCTCCTCCGTATGGCACATTAAAGCCTCGTCCAAAAAAAGGCAGATCACAGGTAGTCTTGTCTTCGCTGAATTTCAAAAAATAGGTATTGTAATCTAAATTCAGCATCCTGCCTCCCTGAGGCATAACTTTCTGTGCTTCAAAAACAAAATTTTTAGAATTGATAAGTCCTTCAATTTCTTTTTGTTTCTGTAGTTCTCTTTCTGCTTTAAGCTCTTTTTTAGATTTCTCCTGTCCCAATAATGGAAAACTTGAAGAAAACAGTACTACTAAAAAAATGAATATTTTAGCTTTCATACATCAAATATTTACAGTTTAAGAAAAAAGTGCTTATTTTTTTGTAAATCGCATTGTTGCGATATCACCAGAAATAAGGTTTAAAGTTTTTCCGTCGTCAGTAACACTATAAGATGTCACTTTTGATAAAGTGCTCATAAAAACCTGCTCTCCCTGTCCGTACAGACACATCATTTTGGTTGCAGCCATAGGTTCTGTAAAATCAATTTTGTTATCTGTTACGTTAAGTTTTCCTGTATAAGAATTACAGCTGTTATTCCCTGAGACCAGATTTTCTTTAGTGTCAAAATTTATACTTGGCTTTTTATTTGGATAAAGACCATCAAAGGCAATTCTTGGTCCGGTAATGTAGTTTAATTCCCACGTGCCTTCCAGTTTAGAAACTGTATCTTTTTTTTTGCCTTTGAAAACATTACAGGAAATTAACAGAAAACCGCAAAATGTAAGTATATAAATATTCTTTAACATATCTTAAAAATTTAAATATTAATGAATTAGAAAAAATAAAAGCGGATATTTTTTATTAAATACCACTACTAATTTAAAGATTATTTTCGAGTTCACCTTCTAAAGTGAATTAAATTAAAACAAATAGTTTTAGATTTTTTTAACGTAAACAGTTAACGAATTTCATAGGTTTTAAGTTAAATTTACTTGAATTTTAATTTAAATGCCTCACTTATGAAAAAAATAATTGTTTCTTTCGCAATAATTGCAGCGTTAATAATTGGTTGTAAGACAAGTACCAAATCAAACGATGCAAAAAATTTAACAGTGACTTTAGAGCCAAAAAGCAATAGCACAGTTACCGGAACAGCAACTTTTACAGAGAAAAACGGTAAAGTCACTTTTACAGCAAAAATAGCCGGTTTACAGCCAGGAGTTCACGCTATACATATCCATGAAAAATCAGATTGTTCTGCTGCTGACGGAAGTTCTGCCGGAGGTCACTGGAACCCAACCTTCAAAAAACATGGAAAATGGGGAACTGGAGAATACCACAAAGGTGATATAGGGAATTTTACAGCAGATGCAAATGGCAACGGAACTATTACCCTGACAACAGACGAATGGGCTATTGGAGGTGATGACGAAACCAAAAATATCTTAGGAAAGGGATTGATTGTTCATCAGGGAGCTGACGATTTCACTACTCAGCCTACAGGAGATGCGGGAGGACGTGTTGCTTGTGCCGGAATTATCAAATAATCAAAAAACATAAAATCTCAATAACCACTATTTTCACAAAATTTAGTGGTTATTTCATTTAAAAAATAATCTTTCCATAAGAAAAAGATATAGCTTTGTACTCTCAAATTAAAGTTAATGATTAACCCATCGGCACCAGGCTGGATAGATAAGTTTTTTAGTGAACAAAAATTTTCAGAAGCAATTCCTTTTGAAACAGCTGACTCGTTTTACTATAAAGTAAGGGAAACCGGTTTTATTTACGGTCATATCATTTCCATTAATACACAAATTCCAATTCAGATAAAAGGCTGGTTTAAAACCGAGATTTCAAAAACAGCCTTATTAAATACCTTATACAATGTTTTCTGTCTGGAAAAGAAGAATTCTGAACCAGCTAATTTTCTGACAGAGGTTTTAAAATTTTATAAAGAAATGAGTCCCGAAGGATTCAATTTATTTAAAATACTGCTTCCAAAAGATACTCCTTCGCTTTCGCTGGAAAATATAATTGATCAAAGGGTACAAACCAATGACAGCATCATTAGCAAAAACTTCTCACATTTGGTAACCAATGCGCTGTTGTTTATTGATGTCCTTGCGTTTAGAAAATATTTGGAACAAGGAGAAATTCCTGAAAAATATCTTAAAAGAATTGAAGAAACTGTTTTGGGAATAGTTGGTTTGGCGTTAAAAACTAAAACCATAAAATCTCAGCATGATGATTTATTGATTAAACTTTTTGAAGCTTCTATACGATATTCGAAATTCTCAAAAGTTACCGTTGAAACTTTAGAAACCTTAAATCTAGATTATTTCAAAAACAAACTCGAGCAATATTATTTGATCGACATGGCCGGAATGGCTTTATGGAGTGACGGTATTGTTGAAAATGAAGAAGCCTACTTTTTATATTCGTTAGGTTCCATGATGAATGTCCCGGATGAATTTGTAACTAGTAGTATTACAACCACAAACACCTTTATAACAACGCATAAAAATAAAATACCGTATTTCAATTATTCAAATCCGGTAAAACATTTCTATGATCAGATGACCCACATGGTTGTACAACTGATTATTAGAAACAAAAACAGATTGGTTAAGGAAATTGTCCAAAGCAAAGAATTAATGGTGCTTTTAGCTTATTCTACGACAAGGGATCTGGACGCCAAAGAAAAGAAAAAAGTAAAAAAACAGCTTTTGGATATTTGCAAAACTATTCCGTCTCTTACGATCTTTTTACTTCCTGGAGGGAGTCTGCTATTGCCAATTTTAATAAAGTTCATACCAACGATGTTACCGTCAGCTTTCAATGAAAATCTTGACGAAAATGAATAAAAAAATCGCCCTTTTGAGGCGATTTTTGTTTTTATAAATTATTGAACTGGTAAACCTGATCCAGTTCTGAATTTGAACTGATGGTTACATTTAAATCTGTTACAAAACCTGAATTTAATCCGTAAACCCAGCCGTGAAGCATTAAGTCCTGACCACTTTTCCAGGCTCCCTGAACGATTGAAGTTTTAGCTAAGTTATATACCTGCTCTTTAGCATTGATTTCGACAAATGCATTAAAACGTGCATCTTCATCCTCAATAGAATTCAGATATTTATCATGTAGGCGGTACTCATCTTTAATATGACGCAGCCAGTTATCAATAATCCCTACAGACTGGTTACCCATTGCTGCTTTTACACCACCACATCCGTAGTGTCCACAAACAATAATATGTTTTATTTTCAAAACATTCACTGCATAATCCAGAACGCTTAACATATTCATATCAGAGTGAACAACCATATTAGCAATGTTTCTGTGTACAAAGACTTCTCCTGGTTTTGCGCCAACGATTTCGTTTGCCGGAACACGACTGTCAGAACATCCAATCCATAATAATGGTGGCTGTTGTCCTTTTGCCAAATCAGCAAAATAGTTAGGGTCTTTTGCTAATGAAGTTTCAACCCACTTTTTATTGTTTTCTAATAACTGCTTATAAAATTCTTTCATTTTTTTAATTTTTTTTGAATGGCATTTCCATGTAAAGTTATCTAAATTTTGATACTTCTCAAGTCATAGAAATACTTTTATTGATTTAATTTGTTTTAAAAATCTTCTTTGACTTCTTCTTTTTTAACTAAAACTCTTTTAGCCACATCATAATAATGCTCGATAGAAACATGGTTATTATTATCAGGTGTATTTTCTAACTCATACGCTTCTTTGAAACCTTTCAGTTTTACTTTGATATTTTCATCAATAGCGCGTGTTTCTTTAAATTCGCGAATCAGATCGAGGACATCGTGTGCAATATATTCAGTATCATGGGCATTTATAATTACTTTTGAATTTTCAGGAATATCATTCAACGTCTGTTTTATAGCTGCTTTATTCAAAAATGAAACTTCCTGAGCCAAATCGATGTGGATGATGTCGCCATCTTCATATTCTTCTTTTTTAAAGATATAAGCTCTTTTTAAGTTTCCTCGCAATACGAAAATAATACTAATGATGATTCCTAATGCTACACCTTTAAGTAAATCTGTAGCTACAACAAAGACTAAAGTGGCAATAAAAGGAATGAACTGATATTTTCCTTTTTTCCAAAAATGTATAAATGCTGCAGGTTTAGCCAGTTTATATCCCACTAAAATCAAAACCGTAGCCAATGTAGCCAAAGGAATTTTATTCAATATTGCCGGAATTGACAATACACTGATTAATAAAAGTACTCCATGAATAATAGCAGACATTTTAGATTTTGCACCCGCATTATTATTTGCAGACGATCTAACCACTACTGATGTCATTGGCAAACCTCCAATAAGAGAGCTTACCAGATTACCTACTCCCTGAGCTCTTAACTCGACGTTGGTATCGGTATAACGTTTCTGGACGTCCATTCTGTCTGTTGCTTCAATACATAACAATGTTTCGATTGAGGCAACAATTGCAATTGTAACTCCTACTACCCAAACCTGTGGATTAGAAACCGCTGCAAAATTTGGAGTAATCAGAATAGACTTAAAATCTTCAAAAGATTTTGGGACCGGTAATGAAACCAAATGTTCTTTTCCAATAGCTAATGAACTTCCTGTGGAAATAAAAATTTCGTTTAAAATTATTCCGAGTACAACGGCTACAAGAGCTCCCGGAATCAATTTTAATCTCTTTAAAAAAGGAACTCTATCCCATGAAATCAGTACAACCAGCGACACTAATGAAATTACGACAGCTCCTAACTGAATATGATTAACCACATCAAATAAAAAGGAGAAAGAGTTGCTCCCATCATTTTGAATAAAAGCCTGATCCCCCTCATAATCTGCATCATAACCAAAAGCATGAGGTATTTGTTTCAGGACTATAATAATACCAATACCCGCCAACATCCCTTCTATGACATTTGTTGGAAAATAATTTGAAATACTTCCTGCTTTTAAAAATCCTAATGCTAACTGAATTAATCCGGCAATAAAAACAGACATTAAAAACACGTCGAAAGCCCCAAAATCAGTTATAGCGGTTAAAACAATTGCTGTTAAACCAGCTGCGGGACCCGATACGCTAATATGTGACTGGCTCAAAGAACCTATCACAATACCTCCAATAACACCTGCAATAATTCCGGAAAACAACGGAGCACCTGAAGCCATTGCAATACCTAAACACAATGGAAGAGCCACCAGGAAAACCACTAAACCTGAAGCAAAATCAGACTTGAGGTTGGCAAAAAGATTAATTTTTTTTGACATAATACTAAAAAATTGATACGTTAAATTTACTGCATCCGCATGAATACAGTTTAGTCTGAACCGGAAGTATTAAACCAGGTTGGGCGGTGGTGCGAAAATGCTTGGAGAAATATTATCCAGTTTAACAATATTACCGGATAATATGATTTTTGACTCTGTAGAAACTGATAAAAGAAACTCATGAACAAAAGCATCTGTATAAACCGCAATTTTAACCTCTTTATGAGATTTCTCCTCTTCTGCAATATTTAGGTTTATAGCCGTATTATTACTCTTCTTAATTACCGCAACAACAGTTGGTGTAGCTAAAAAGGCGATAAATATAAATAATAATATACGAGCCAATTGTTTCATATAAACAAAAATACTCTTAAACCTGTAAATTCAAAGTCTTAATGGGAAAAATTTTATAGAATTTTAACATTTACAAAAAAGCTGAATAACCATTATCGGTTATCCAGCCTTTTAAACAACTAACTTTTTAGTGTTTTACATTTCTTTTTCCAGCCACGCATTCATCATCCAGATTGTTTTTTCCTGTTCTGAAATGAAGTCACTCATCATAGAATTGGTACCTTCATCATTGATTTCAGCTGACTGATTAAGAATATCTCTTTCAATTTTTAACAAATCGGATAATGAATTTACAATTAACTGAACTGCTTTCTCATCATTTGAAATATTCTTTCCAATCGTAAGTTTATTATTTTTAATATAATCTTCAAAAGTGTGTAATGGCGTTCCTCCAATTGTCAAAACCCTTTCTGCTATCATATCAATCTTTAATTGAGAATCTGTATATAATTCTTCAAATTTAACATGCAAATCAAAGAATCGCTTTCCCCGGATATTCCAGTGAATTCCTCTTAGATTCTGATAATAAACCTGGAAGTTGGCTAATAAAACATTAAGCTCTTTCACTAGTAATTCTGATTCTTTAACTGGTAATCCTAAAATATTTGTCTTCATATTATTCCATTTTATAGTATGTTTTTTACAAATTTAAAACAACTTATCCGAAAAAAAGATAGCTAAAAATTATATTTTCTTATTTTTGCATCACAAAATACTATCAAATGACAATTACTCAATTGCAATATGTTTTGGCAGTAGCTGAACATAAAAATTTCACATTAGCAGCAGAAAAATGTTTCGTTACTCAGCCAACGTTAAGTATGCAGATACAGAAAATTGAAGAAGAACTTAATATTTTAATTTTCGACAGAAGCAAAAAACCCATCCAGCTTACAGATATTGGTCATAAAATTGTAAATCAGGCTAAAAATATAGTAAATGAAGCAAACCGAATTCAGGATATTGTGGAACAGCAAAAAGGATTTATCGGAGGCGAGTTTCGTCTTGGAATAATTCCAACCATCATGCCTACGCTTTTACCGATGTTTTTAAATAATTTCATAAAGAAATATCCTAAAGTGAAGCTTTTAATTGAAGAATTAAATACAGATGAGATTATTGTAAAATTAAAAAACGGCCATTTGGACGCTGCTATTGCTGCAACCCCACTTGAGGACGAAAAAATCAAGGAAATTGTGTTGTACTTTGAACCTTTTGTAGCCTACATTCCTGAACATCATTCGAGTTTTCAAAAAGAAGAAATTGAAGTTTCTGATTTAAATATCAATGAAATTCTGCTTTTGCAGGATGGACATTGTTTTAGAGATGGTATCCTGAATTTATGCAAAAACGGAACTGATATTGACCAAAACAATTTTCAGATTCAGAGCGGTAGCTTCGAAACGCTCATAAAATTAGCAGACGAAGGCTTAGGTACAACACTGCTTCCGTATCTGCACACTATGGATTTAAAAGATTCAGACAAATTAAAACTTCGCAACTTCAAAGAGCCAAAACCAGCCCGAGAGGTGAGCTTAATTTATCCGAAAAGTGAACTCAAAATGCAGATTATTGACGCTTTAAGAAGCACTATTGCAGGTGTGGTAAAAGGGGCAATAGTTTTTCAGAATGTTCAGATCATAAGCCCTTTACAAAAAAAATAATCAGGTATTAAACATCTGTAGATTTTTTTTAAACTAAAAAAACGTATCCAAAAAGATATTCCGGATACGTTTTTTTGCTTTTAACAGAAGATAGATTAGCTTATTTAATTCCTTTCTTAAGTTTTGCAACAGAAGGGTCTTCCAAAAGCTTTATTTGATTAACCACTATTTGTGCGATTTCTGTTGCACCTTTTAATGAAAGATGTGTGTCATCAGCTTTTGCCTCTTTATAAAAAGAATTTTCTCCTTCTTTAAAATGCAAATGAAGTTGTTTCGATTTCTCAGGACCGTAAGACTGTTCCAATAGTTCTGTATAATATTCTAAATCTATAAACGGAACTTTGTATTCTTGTGCAACCAGTCTTGTTTCTAAAGGATAATCTCCGTGAGTACCAATTAACACACCTTTTTCATTGAAATTTCTTCTTGCAATTGAAGTCAGTAAAATTGGAATTGCTCCTTTTGCACGGCTTTCTGTTACAAAACGGATTAAATTATGTCTGTAGGCAGTATGCGGATTGGTATAACGCAGGGAATCCATATTTTTCTGGTCATTATGTCCAAACTCAATAAAAACATAATCGCCTTTTTTAAGCTTGTTATATACCGCATCCCATTGCTTTTCAGCGATGAAACTTCTGGTACTTCTTCCGTTTAGAGCTCTGTTATCGATAACGATATCATCTTTAAAAAATGATTGTAATACCTGTGCCCAG
This sequence comes from Flavobacterium fluviatile, assembly GCF_010645065.1. Classification (GTDB taxonomy): domain Bacteria; phylum Bacteroidota; class Bacteroidia; order Flavobacteriales; family Flavobacteriaceae; genus Flavobacterium; species Flavobacterium fluviatile. Next base: position 66,356 of record NZ_JAADZW010000008.1, read on the forward strand.
CCATGTTCCGGATTTTTATCAGGGTCTTTTTTGTTCGCCATTGTTGAATCTCCAATGGTATAAACTGTGGTTTTTTGTCCAAAACAAGTAGCTGAAATAAGCCACAAGATTAAAATATAATATTTCATTTTTTATTATTTACTAAACTATTTTGCCGCTGAAGGAACTGTAGCTTTTTCTCCGATGAAAACTTCATTCATCAATACATTCTCAGCATTTGTACTTGATATGGCATTTTTAGCCCTTTTAATTTCGATATTATTTAAAGAGATGTTTTTGATTTTTTTATCCGCAAAACCCTGGATGACGATTCCCGAAGCAGATGCTTTGTTGCAAGATATATCTGAAAAAGACACATTTGAAATTTCAGACTGGTATCCTTTTCCTTCACCGTGGTAATTGGCCGTGATGTAAAGACAATCTTCTACTTCATCTAATTGAATATTTCGAACAAAAATATTTTTTATAAAACCGCCTCTGTCTGCATTGGTTTTGAGATAAATGCCTCTTTTTAGATAACCAACAGTTTTGCAGTTTTCAACAAATACATTTTTTACACCTGCAGACATTTCGCTACCGATAACTACTCCATGAAGCCCTTTGAAATTGCAGTTTCTAATAATAATATTTTCACTTGGAGTAGCCGCATTCGCTCTTCCTTCATGATCTCTTCCTGCTTTTATGGCTACATTATCATCACCATTGTTAAAAGTCACGTTCTCAATCAAAACGTTTTTTGCATATTCAGGATCTATACCATCATTATTGTAATTTAATGATTTATAGCTTATTCCTCTAATAGTTATACTTTCTGATTTTAATAAATGCAAACACCAAAAAGGAGAATTTTCAATACGAATATTTTCGACCAAAATGTTTTTACAGTTAAAAAACTGGATCATTTGCGGACGCAAAAAGTAGCCTGTTCCAAATTTTCTGTCTTTTAGGGAAACTCCATTATGATTCATTTCGCGGCTCAGCTCTTTGCCTTTCCCTTCTTGTGCTTTGAAACTTTTCCAGGTTTTGCCTCCTTCACCGTCAATAGTTCCCTCACCGGTTAAGGCAATATTTGTACAATCATAGGCATAAATTAAGGGGCTGTAGTTGTAGAGCATTGTTCCTTCCCAGCTGGTTAGTACCATTGGCAAATAATCTTCCGGGGTATCACTGAATTTAATTTTTGCCCCTTTTTCAATCTTCAAATTTACATTGCTGACAAAATGAATTGGCCCTTTTAAAAAATAAACTCCTTTTGGAACCACAATAGTACCACCGTTATTCTTTTTGCACAACGCCATCGCCTTATCGAAAAAAGGCTTACTGTTTGAAACTGAATCCCCTTTTGCACCTAATTTAGCTACATTAATCTGATACGAAGTGATTTTTGGTAACTGAATGTCATTGATAATTGAATTTACTTTCGCTGTCGGAAAATCATTTTCCTGAGCAAAAGCCACTACTGAAAAGAGTACAAAGAAGAGAAGTCTAATATTCATGATTTATATGTTTACAGGTCAGATCCTGATTTACACTAAGAAAAATAGATTACTCTGAATCTGTTTTTTCTAAACTATTTTTTTTTGCCCATTTTTTATATTTTTTTAGGACTTCTTTGGGCTCATTAGAATACCATGAATAACCATTTCTTCTTTCCTCGCTAATGTCAGTTATAAATTTCTTTTTAATTCCGTCACGGTCACAAAAGAAAGGTTCATTCGTATCAAGCTCAGAAAACCTTGGCCAAATTGGAGCTACATCTTCCATTGGATACATTTTTTTACCAATAACTTTTCCATTTTCATCATAAATACGCTCCTCTTTCAGATTGGTGATTTTTGTCTTTTCAAACCAGTCGTAAGCACTTTTAACGGCTGTTTTAATTTCCGGTGAAGGGTTGTCAATTGACATCAATAACAGCACTATTTTTGCAGATTCTTTTCCGCTCAATGAAGCTAGTTCATAAGCTCTGGCATTAGCAGGTGCAAACGTAACTTCATCATGTTGCGCACACCACACAGTTAAGACACCGTTTTGTTTGTATTGGGTTTTTAAGATACAATCAATTCCTTTTTCAAAAGCAATTTTAGCTTTATCCACAGTTTCCTGCGCAGGTTTTACACTGTAATATTCTGTTTTATTTGCTACTTCTCTCAATACATTCAAAACATCAACCATAGAATTATCATTGTAAGTGATATGTGTATAGTATCCTTTTTTTAATGGAAAGTATTGAGGCCAGCCACCATTAGGATATTGTGCAGAAAGCAAATAATCAATAGCTCTTAAAAATGAATCCTTATATCTTTCATCTTTTGTCTGCGTATACATTTTAGATACAAAAAGTATTTCCTGCGTCGTAGCCCTGTTGTCAATTGTACAATCTTTTCCTGAAGTTTTTAGCGCTAATAGTTTTGCTTTCTCTTCTTCTGTCAATTCATTCAGCATCGGAATATTTTTAGGCCAGCCCCCGATATCTCTTTGGTAAAGCAAGACATTTTCACCTATTTTTTTTCCTTCTTCAGAACCGAACCAGGCAGAGTAACTTTTTACAATTAAATCGGGCCATTTTTTGGCTTTTTCCTGAGCATTTACACAAAAGCTACTTGTAATTAAAAATAGTAAAGCGGTTTTTTTAAGTTGATTCATTAATTTAGTTTGTTAATTTAGTTTTATTCAGTATTTAGTTATTTATTTATTCTAAACCAGTCTATCCCGACGCTTCCTGCATCATTTATAATTCCTTCCCTAAGTGCAAGGAATCCTATTTTAGCGCCAATCCATTTTCCTTCTCTCGCCGTAAAACTTCCACCTACAGGATTGAATTTTTGTCCGTCTTCACTATAGAAGAAATTACAGATTCCTCCCGCTTTCACTTTTACCTGCAGATATAGTGTTCTGTCCTTTATTGCAATTCGGTTACTTTCGGACTCAATTCCTTTTTTATCAGCCTTTAAAGCAGTTTTTTGAGAAAGAAATAATTTTCCTTCCTCCTGTTTCAGACATAAAAAACTATAATCCAAGCCCATAATGACCAAGCCCATATATTCTCCATCGAATCTGGAATTGAACGTAATTTTTGTCGTAGCAGTAAATTCATTTGCAGGTAATTTTTGCAAAAGCAAATTGGGAACATCAAACAGGTTATTATACTCTTTAGGAACAGGAATACAATTTAAATTATAATACCCCATTGACGTAGGAAGTCCCCATGTTATCTGCGGATTTGCATGCCACTGCCATTGCAGCCCAAGCTTAGGACTATTAAATTCATCACTTTCAGGCGGTGTTGCAACAGGAAATATTTTTTTACCCACATTCGGTTTTTTATACACCATAACAGGCTCACCTGTACCGTTTTGATCTTCGTCGATTCCAATTACCGGCCAGTCGTTCTTCCATTTCATAGGCTGCAAATGAACAACCCTTCCGTAAGCAAATTGATCCTGAAAATGAATAAACCAGTCTTCACCAGTTTGGGTCTGAATCCAGGCTCCCTGATGAGGGCCGTTTACAGGAGTTTTTCCCTGATCCATTACTTTTCTTTTTTCATAAGGACCAAAAACATTTTTGGATCTCATAACCGTTTGCCAGCCAGTCGCTACTCCTCCAGCCGGAGCAAAAATATAATAATAACCGTTACGTTTGTAGAATTTAGGACCTTCAATAGTAGCTTCATCCAAATGTCCGTCGATCACCATAACATCATCATTATTTGCAGATAAACCATCCGGATTCATCGAACAAACCATCAACACACTTTTTACTCCTGCGCGGCTGCCTGCAAAAGCATAACCCAGATATGCCTTACCATTCTCATCCCATAATGGCGTTGGGTCGATCAGCCCTTTTCCTTCTTTTACCATAACCGGTTCAGACCAGGGACCTTCTGCTTTTTTGGCTTTGACCACATAAATTCCAAAATCGGGATCAGGATAATAAATATAAAATTCATTCTTATGAAAACGAATACATGGAGCCCATACACCGTTTCCGTGCTGAACTTTATTGTACACATCTAAAGGTTTTTGTTTTGAAAGCGCATGTCCAATTAATTTCCAGTTCACCAAATCTTTTGAATGAAGAACAGGCAAACCAGGAATACAATTAAATGATGAAGCTGTCATATAATAGTCATCACCCACTCTGATTGCATCAGGATCTGAATAATCTGCGTATAAAACAGGGTTTTTATAAGTTCCGTTTCCCTGATCTGCAACCCATACATTCGAATAATTGTTTTCGCTATTTTCCTGTGCTGTTAAGGTTTGTATTGCTGCAAGGGAAAGAAAAAGAGATGTAATTTTTATAAATTTCATTTGAAAGGTATTCTGCTTTTATCTGTTTAATTCCAATGCAGCTAATATAAATGGTCCTGTCGCCTTAGGATCATTGTCTTTCTTTTTTTCATTTACATAATATTCATAAGAACCGTCTCTGTAAGGATTTCCTCCAAGTCCTGCTACCTGACACGCCTGAGTAAGGGTAATAGTTCCGTCAGCATCAACTTTCATTAATTGAGTAGTTAATCCGTCAAAAGCTTTGTTTGCCAGTTTTTTGAATTTTGAAGGCAGATAACCTTTATTAACCCCTTTTGCAAATGCATAAGCAAACATTGACGAACCTGAAGCTTCAAGATAATTTCCTTCTTTACCCATTTTATCTGTCACCTGATACCATAAACCCGATTTATCCTGAAATTTCGCTAAACTTTCCGAAACATTATTCAAATAGCCAACCAGCTCTTTTTGTTTTGGATGATCCTTAGGGAAATAATCTAACGCATCAACAAGAGCCATTACATACCAGCCAAGAGCTCTTGACCAGAAGTTTGGTGAATTTCCGGTCTCTTTATTAGCCCATGGCATTTGTTTGCTTTCATCCCAACCGTGATACAATAAGCCTGTTGCCGGGTCTGTTGCATGCAATTGAATTTGTTCGAATTGATGCGCAACATCATCAAGATTTTTTCCATCTTCAAAAGTAACTGTATATTGAGCATAGAAAGGTTCTCCCATATACAAACCGTCTAACCACATTTGGTTCGGGTAGATTCTCTTGTGCCAAAACCCCCCGGATTGCGTTCTAGGCTGCTCTGTTAACTGCTGACGCAGTAATTGCATTGCTTTTAAATATTTATCTTCTTTTGTTTTCTCATAAGCATTAAATAGCAAACGCCCGGCAACAATCATATCGATATTGTGTTTTTCTATTTCATATGTTTTGATGTTACCGTCATTTTGAATCAATGTATCTAAATATCCTTGTATATAAGCAGAATACCTTACATCAGGATTTGTTTTATTCAATTCCTGAAATGCATACAAAACAAGACCATGTACATAGTCCCATTTTGGGGCTTTTGCATCATCAATCTGCCAGGATTCAGGATGGCGCTTCATTAATGTTAACGCCATTTTATCAGACCACTTTAGGTCTTTTGAAATTATAGTCTGATTTTGCGAATCAGCAGTTTTTGCAGGTTCGGGAGAAGCGGTTTTACAACTAAAAAATGCGAATGAAACAAAAAGTGTTGCGACTTTTAAACTGTTTAGTGTTTTATTTGACATAGTAATTTATTTTTGACTTAATTGAAATTTATTTATCTAATTCTATTGCTGCCAGCAAAAAAGCTCCTAATCCATGAGAATTGTCGGTTACGATTTTTTCGCTCATATAATATTCAAATGAACCATCTCTATAAGGATGCCCTGCTAATCCTGCGCTTCCACATACCTGAGTAATATGGACTTCACCATCTTTATCTACTTTAATAATATTCTTTATTAATCCATCAAAGCCTTTATTGGCAACTTTTTCATATTTTGCAGGCAAATAGCCTTTGTGTACTCCTTTAGCAAGAGCATACACCAGCATTGATGAACCTGAAGATTCTAGATAGTTTCCTTTTTGCTTCTGCAAATTCGGAATCTGATACCATAACCCGGATTTATCCTGATACTTACTCACCGCAATTGCTAATTCATTCAAATATACAATCAATTCATTTCGCTTTGGATGTTCTTCCGGAAAATAATCCAACGCATCGACTAAAGCCATTCCATACCATCCAAGTGCTCTCAACCAAATGTGAGGAGCCGTTCCCGTTTCTTTATTAGCCCATGCCATTTGTTTGCTTTCATCCCATGCATGAAAATACAAATCTGTTTTTTTATCAAATGTATACTTATGAAGAAGTTCGAATTGATGGGCAACATCATTTAATTTCTCTCCACCCTCAAATTCAGCGGTATATCTTGCGTAGAAAGGTTCTCCCATATACAATCCGTCAAGCCACATTTGGTTAGGATAGATTTTTTTATGCCAAAATCCGCCAGATGGGGTTCTTGGGTAGTCGTCAAAATTATTTCTTAGTGTTTTTAATGCAGTCAGGTACTTTTCTTCTTTTGTTTTATAGTATAAGTCAAAAAGTATTTTTCCTGCGTTTATATTATCAAGACTATGATTTTGAGGATCAAATTTTTTAATCGTACCTGCTTCATCAATAAACACATCCGCATATCCTTTTACGTAATCATAATATTTTGGATTGTTTGTCTTATTATACAACTTCTGATAGGCAGTCAAAATCATACCAATTTTATAATCCCATTTTGGAGCTTCGTGATTATCAATTCTCCATGCTTCAGGATGTCTTTTAATTATGGACAGTGCCATTCTTTCTGACCATTTTAATTCATCAGAAATAACAGCCTGACTTTGCTCCCTATTCTGTGCAATTGTTTTACCATAACAAAGCAGTAGCAGAACCAGTATCTTTTTACAGAAATCAATTTTTAGAAAAAATATCATGTTTTTTCAGATTTTAATTTGAGAATAAATATTCGAATTACTTCTTGGTTGCAACGTAGTTTATTTAAAAATTTTATCTAAAAAGTTAACTGTATAAACAACTGTTTCACTAAACCACGGATTGAAAAACCAAAAGGAATGAGGAGAATCGTTAATTGTGTGCACCTCACTATAAATATGATTTTGAGTTAATATTGCAATCATGTCGTCTCTTCCTGCGTGAAATCGGGGAACACTGCTATTTATAAATAATATTGGCGGTGTGTATTTGCCTGTATGAGTTAAAGCTGAAGCATTTTTCCAGTTTTCAGGATTCTCTGCCGAAGTTCCTTTTAACCAAAAAGCAGCCATTTCACCCTCTGACGATTCAGGATGTTTAAAAGCTAAAACGCCGTCTATATTAATAATTGCATTTACTTTTGATGAAGATTTACTTTTATTCAAAGTATCATCAAAAGATGAATTTCCATTTGTAGTACCAATCAAAGCAGCCATTTGACCTCCCGAAGAGCATCCTAAAACAGCAATTTTGTCTGGATCTACATTGAATTTTCCTGCATTATCTTTTATAAACTTAATTGCATTTTTAACATCATAAATCCCTTCAGGATATTTAGCTTCAAGCGACAATCTGTATTCTATTGCAAAACAAGAATACCCTTTTGAGGCAATTTCCTGTGCCATTGCTTTCATCTGACTCTTATTACCTGATCTCCAGCCTCCGCCATGAATCATGACTACAGCAGGGTTTCTTTTTTTTACGGCAATAAAACAGGCATCTAAATGTAAGGCTCTATTTTTATCCTGGTAAACAACATCACTAATTTCTGCGACATTTTTCTTTTTTACTTCTTCTGCAACTTTTATAAAAGGATATTTTTTTATCAGTTTAGTATAGGTACTTGTTATAGTGTACGAAGAATCAATACTATAAGTGCTTTGTGCGCAAATAGTATTTGATAAAAAAAGCAATCCGGATAAAAAGATCTTTTTCATAAATAAAACAGTACCTAAATTTAGTTAAGAAAGGAGTCCGGCAAAATGCCAAACTCCTTTTTAAAACTAATTCAAAAAAAACAATATTTCATTCAAAATCAAAAGTATGCAGGATTCTGTGGAAAATCTTTGTTCTGATTTAAATCTAAAGCCAATTGTGGGATTGGTCTTAATATTTTAAGCTGACCGCCTACTCCAACAAAATTAGCCGCTTTAACTTTATAGTTATGAGCAGAAGCTCTTGCCACAAGAGTACCAGTACGTTTCAAATCAAACCATCTTTTATATTCTCCTAAAAGCTCTCTTCCTCTTTCATCTAAGATATAATCGATATTAAATTGTCCAGCTGTAGCATTTACTACACCAGCTCTTCTTCTTACTTCATTTAGACGATCTAATCCTATTCCTGGCTGACCTGATTTTAAATAAGCCTCTGCAGCTATCAAGTAAGTTTCACTTAAACGTGCTAAAATGATATCCCTTGTACTTACATTTCCTGCAGTATTAGGAGTTGTAGGCGTAGGGTCATCAAACTTTTTAACAGGGATAGTATAACAATCTCTGTTATCTATTAAAGTATGTTCAGCAGTATATTCGCCCCAAGGATGATAAACAAAATTTGCAGAAAGTTTTGCTGTGGCCAAATAATTAGTTTTATCTGTGGCGGTAAACCATTTAGGCTCATAGAAATGTCTAACTTTTAAATCAGCTACAGGAATTGAGGAATCATAATAAGGAGTATATAATACAATCTTACCATCAGTCGGCCTCTTATATTCAAAAATTTCGGTCATAAAAGTTGCATTCCATCTGGTATCACCTTTTTCATAAAGTCCTAAAGCATATCCTGTTGGACACAAATTATAACTTCTCAAAGGAGCACCATTCGTTTCTGACCCTCCTAAGTATGGTCCAAAATAATAAAATTGGTTATTACCAAGTGTAGTAGGACTAGTGCTTGTTGAAGCTACAGAATATTGTACTGAAAAAATAGTTTCAGCATTTAAATCATTATTTGAAGTAGTCGTTGCTTTAAATAAATCAGCGAAAGGAATATTTAAAGCCTGTCCAGCTATAGCTGCATCTGCATAAGCTGCAGCCTTTGTAAAATCACTAGCTGTTCCAAATGTCTCATATCCTCTTGTTAAATAAACTTTTGCCAACAAGTCATTTACCGCTCTTTTATTTACTTTACCGGCAGTTGCATAAGCAGCAGTTCCTACACTGGCAAGAGATTCTTCAAGATCTTTGATGATATGTGTATAAACTTCTTCAGCAGTATTTCTATCAAAAGTAAGCATAGCTGAAGTGATATTATCATCAACAATTGGCACACCTCCATAAGTTTGCACTAACAAGAAATAAGCATTCGCTCTAATGAATTTTGCTTCACCTACTAACGTTGGAACATTTGCATTTTGCTCCGTCATTGTTGAATAATAAATTGTTTTGTTTACCGATTGAATTGCCTGATAACAGGATTGATATAATTGTTCAACACCCACTGAAGAAGGTATCAAAAGTGTATAATCTGCAAGACCTGCTGGTTCTGGTGTTCTACCTTCTGCATACATATCTGTACCAGAACAAAATAACCATGGCGCTCCACCATAAATATTTTTGAGAGATGCGTAATTCGAATTAATTAATAATTGAAATCCAGAAGCTGTTTTATAAGTAGGATCTGCTGGAACATTTGAAAGACTTTCTTCTTCAATATAATCGTTGCAAGAACTAAATAAAGTAACGATTAACCCTAATAATATTATTGTTTTTTTCATCTTAAAACTTATTAAAATTTAACACTTATACCTAACTGTGTAGTGACTGATGCCGGACGATTAACTCCAAAAGAAGCGCCAGCCCATTCTGGATCATATCCATCAAAGTCTGTAAATACAAATGGATCTAAAACGTTTACATAGATTCTAAGATTACTTAGCTTCATCTTTTTTAACAACTCACTATCAAGTGTATAACCAAGAGAGATATTTTTAATTTTTATATAATCAACTTCTCTGTAAAAAGCCATTCCTGAAGCCCAAAAAGTACCTGCACCAGTAGCAGCAGGACCAGGACGTGGATTAGTATTATTAGCGTTCGCTTCTATTCCGGATCCGTTTGTTGGAATAAAATAGTCCATGGCCAATTTTTGACGCCCTCTATCAGTTGTATCCCCGAAGTTTTGATGAAAAGTACTTAATACTGTCTGTCCCTGACTTGCTAACACAGAAAAATTAAAATCAAATTGTCCAACCTTCAGCTTGGAATACATACTTCCTTGCCATTCAGGGTTTGCATTACCAATTACAGTTCTGTCATTTGCATCAAATTTACCGTCTCCGTTAATGTCTTTTGGTTTTGCCATTCCAGGTTTCATATTGCCAAAAGTAGCTGCTTCTGCCGCTTCACTTTCTTGCCAAACTCCATCATAAACATAATTGTAGTTAGGGTTTAATTCTGAACCTATAATTAATTTATTTCCAATATCACTTACTCTATCCTGGTTATATATCGATTCTAACATGTTTTCATTTTTTGTGAAGGTAAAAGTTGTTTCCCAATCCACTAAACTTGATTTGATGTTTTTAGTTGTAAGACCAACTTCAATCCCTCTGTTACTAACTGATCCAACATTAGAATAGGTATTATTCCAACCAGTCTCATAAGGTAACTTTTGCAAATAAATCAATTTATCAGATAAGCGATCATATACATCTACACTACCGGTAATTCTATTAGATAAAAAACCAAAATCTAATCCAAAGTTTAATTCTCTGGTTTTTTCCCAAGTCAAAGTCGTATTAGCTAAGTTTTTAGATTGCCACCCAGGTACTACATTTGCTCCATTAGCATAAAATGTTTGTTGATCTAATAAAGCTTGTGAAGTATACGGTGCAACATTATCATTACCAGTATAACCAAGACTCGCACGTAATTTCAAGTTAGAAACAATATTACCGTTTGCTAAAAATGATTCTTTACTAATGTTCCAGCCTAAAGCTACTGATGGAAAACTTTCCCATTTGTTACCTTCTGATAAAACAGATGATCCATCCCAACGACTTGATGCAGTAATTAAATATTTATCTTTATATCCATAATTTACACGTACTGCATATGAATTTAAAGTGTTTTTAGCATAAAAAGAGGTAATTTGATAACTTGTTTGTACTCCAGATCCCATATTATTTGAACCTACATCAAAAGGTTGGTTATTTGAATACATAAATGAATTTTCATCTGTATTAGAATAAAAACTTTGTAATAAAAGCGCACTTACACTGTGATCTTCATTAAAAGTATGTTTCATATCAATTTGGTTATCCCAAGTATAATTGAAGTTTTGAATATTCTTAATAGAAGCTGAATTTTTATTAGTTAGTGCAACCCCTGCATTAGATTGAGCTCCAAAAGCTGTACTATTCACACCATTAAGGACACCAGCAGCAAAAGTAGTTTTGAATGACAACCACTTTAAAGCCTGGTATTGAAAATATACATTTCCGATAGTCTGCCAGCTTTTTTCAGTTTGAGAAGAGTTTTTAATTTCAACCAATGGATTCACTGAACTTGTTTTATTTATTGCCCATGATCCATCAGGATATGTTAATTTACCTGGTTGAAAAAACAATTCATTCGTTTCATTTCCTGCTGCATCTACCGCATAAGGTGACATAAGCGGACTTAATCTAAATGCTTCCTGCATTGCCAAATCACTTCCTAGCTCCGATTCAACTCGAGCTATTGTAAGATTCGCTCCTGTTGAAAATTTGTCATTTATTTTATGATTAACTCCTAACTTGAAAGAATATTTATCCATTGAATCTTTGTCTATTAACCCTTCATCATTTTGAATACCAAATGCCAGATTATAGCTTAAGCCATTATCAGCTCTGCCGGATAGATTAATATAATTATTTGCGGTCATACCTGGTTTTAATACAGCATCATACCAATCGAAATCATAACCACTATTAGCTCTCGACACTAATAAAGGGCTTTGATTCCCTGCCAATGCTGCAAGTTGTGAAGGAGTTTGAGTTAATGGTGTTGCACTCATGTATGCTACCTGATGAAATTTCCACCATTCAGCTCCCGACATCATTTGAGGTAATCGTACAGCGTTTTTAGTACCATAAGATGATTCTAATGATACACTAACACCGCTTTTTGCTGATACACCACTTTTAGTTGTTACTATAATAACTCCACTTGCTCCTCTAGAACCATAAATTGCAGCAGAAGAAGCATCTTTCAAAACATCCATTCTGGCTATATCTTGTGGATTTAAGAAATCAATATTATCAGTAGGCACACCATCTACCACATATAAAGGAGTAGCGTCAGACAACAAAGAGTTACTACCTCTAATTACAACTTTGTATCCGTCTCCAGCACGACCTGTACTAGATGTAATTTGCACCCCTGGCGTACTTCCTTGAATTGCTTCTAAAGGGTTAGTTGTATTCCTTTCTGTAATTGTTTCTGGTTTAATGGTACTGATAGCGCCTGTAACATCAGATTTTCTCGCAGTACCATACCCTACAACAACAACCTCTGTAAGTGTGTTTGATTCTTCTGCAAGACTAACATTCACTTTAGATTTTCCTGCTACCGCTACCTCCTGAGTCTTAAAACCAAGATAACTTATTACTAAAATAGCTTTACTGTTTGAAACATTTATTTTGAAGCTTCCTTCAAAATCAGTTGACGTACCGTTTTTAGTTCCTTTTTCCACAACATTCACCCCTGGCAGGGAAAGCCCGGTAGCGTCTGTAATTTTACCCTCTATAACTGTTGACTGAGCATACATAGTATTACCCAACAGAAAATTAAGAAAGAACAAAAATACGAGATTGTATTTTATTCTTTTTTTCAATAATTGTTTAATATTCATAATTTGTTTTTAATGGTTAATTGATAGTTATTTTTTTTTTAGTTTTTAATTGATTCTACTTTTTTGTCATTGATATAGGTATTTATAAAATTAAAATTCTTAATATTTTTCAATAAGTAAACGGAGTCGGCTTTTTCGATAACTACATTTTTCAGTGTAATGTTTTCCACTGGAGATTCTTTATATCCTTCGGCCCAGACGCCATATTTACCTGCTTTTTTTACTTTTACATTTTCTAAACTCACATTTCTGATAACCGGAATAAAATTTCCTGTCTGAGAGCCGTATACATTGTAAAACATGTTTAACTTCAAGACGCATTCCTTAACCGTTCCAACTTCGAGATTTCTAACATATACGTCTTCAATAATCCCTCCTCGTCTGGAATTTGTCTTGATACGAATTGCCCTGTCTAAATTTGGACTATCCATAACACAATTCTCAACAAAAACATTATTTACACCAGCGGATATTTCACTTCCTATTACAACACCACCGTGACCATCTACCATTTTACAGTTTTGTACAATGATATTCTTACTCGGTATTGCAACTCGTCTTCCATCTGCATCCCTCCCGGATTTTATAGCGATACAATCGTCTCCGGTATTAAACACACAATTTTTAATAATTATGTTTTGTGAATATTCAGGATCGCACCCGTCATTATTAGGACCATGACTATTTACCGTAACACCGTCAATAGTTATGTTATTAGATTTTATTGGGTGCAGAATCCAGAAAGGAGCGTTGATTACTTTAATATCTTTTATTAGAACAGTATTACATTCAAAGAATTCAATGAAATTAGGTCTTAAATAACGCCCTTCACCAAAAACTCTTTGTGAAACCGGAATACCTTTTTCGGCCATATCAACCAAAACTTCCCGGTTAGTTGGATCGTTCTGAGAAGGAATACCTTTTTGCCAACCGTAGCTTTTACCACCTGACCAAACCCACCAGTTAGTACTATTGGCCTGACCATTTAAAGTACCATTACCTGTTATAGCTACATTTGTTTTATTTTTAGCATAAATAAGAGGAGAATAATTCATCAACTCTGTTCCTTCCCAAGAAGTGTGAACTATGGGATAATCTTTCGGATTTGTACTAAACAAAATTTCTGCATTATCCTCCAAGTGCAAATTCACATTACTATCTAAATGTATAGGCCCGGTTAAGTATTTGCCTTCAGGAACAACCACTCTCCCACCACCGTTTACAGCGCAAACTTTTATTGCCTTTTCAAAAGCAACTGTATTAAAAGTCACACCATCTGCAACTGCACCAAAATCTTTTATATTATAATCTTTATTTAAAAAATTTACCTGAGGAATACTTTTAACAATTAAATCCATTTTTTCCCATGGATTACCAACTGATTTGCCTGATATTTTACTACCACAGGACATAACAACCAGGGCACCTGTTATAACCAACAATGCTAAATTCGCCTTCAAAGCCTTATATACACTCATTTTGCAGTATTACTATTTAGGAATTAAGATTTCATTAACTATGTAATCGATTACACGAAAGTAGAAAAATAGAATCAAACCAACAAATTAATTTCTAAAAAAATCAAATATTTATTTTTTATTAAAGAATTAATTACACTTACTATAAAAATAAACACAATTTTTTATTATTGTGATATTTTATTTATAAGCAAAAGATTTATTGGTAATCGATAACATTTTATATTGCAGTGTGCAAAAAAAATGTATTTTTGTGTTAAAATAATCAAAATGTAACTTTTGAATGAGCGAAAAAATAACTATTTATGATATTGCAAAAAAACTAAATATCACTGCAGCTACGGTTTCAAGAGCATTAAATAACAGTCCGAAAATAAAAGAAAGTACAAAGCAATTAGTTCTGGAAGCAGCTTCTTCAATGAACTATAAACAAAATAAATTGGCTCTGGCTTTAAAAAGTGGCAGAAGTAACAACATAGGTGTTATTGTACCCCGTGTTGACAGCAACTTTTTTGCATCTGTAATCAGAGGTATCGAAGAAGAGCTTTACCCTCACGGTTATCAGGTTATTATTTGCCAGACTCACGAAAATCCAAAAAGAGAAAATGAAAACCTTTATACTTTAATAGATGCACAGGTTGATGGTATCTTAATGTCTGTTACCGCTGTTACTAATGAAAATGACGATGCTTTTCAAAATGTATTAGAAAAAAACGTGCCTTTGATTTTCTTTGACAGGAGTAAACAGATAAATGGTGTAAGCTCAGTTACCATCAATGACTTTAAAGGAGGTTACATTGTAACAAAACAATTAATCAATCAGGGATGCCGAAACATAGCACATTTTTCCGGAGATCAATCGTTAGAAATTTTTAAAAACAGATTTCTGGGTTACAAACAAGCTTTACTGGATAGCGGAATCCCTTTTAATGAAAAATATGTTATTCAGTCCAAAAGCAGCGTTGAAGCAGGAAAAAACGCAATCAACATTCTATTAGAGCTCGAAACACCTCCAGATGCTATATTTTCATCAAGTGATTTTGCTGCTTTAGGAGCAATTCAGGAATTAAGGGACAGAAATATTAATATCCCTCAAGAATTTTGTGTTGCTGGTTTTAGTAACGAGCCTTTTACTAAATTCATGGAGCTATCCATAACTTCCGTTGATCAGTCTCCGCTTGAAATGGGAAAAATGTCAGCTCGCGTCTTCTTAGAACAAGTTGGCAAAACAGATACTATTAAAATAGAAAAAAAGGTAGTATTAGCACCAGAATTACATATACGTAAATCCACATCCAGAATAAATTCATAATTCCTATGGGATTAAAAATTCTATTCCTGCATTAACATTTTAGCAATAATTGACTGCGTATTATTTAATTCTATTAAAGGTTTTGTAATTATAATTACAATAAAGCAATTACCATAAACCTTAAAAGAAAAAAGAAAAAACTTATATTAAAGCTATATTATTCTTATAATAATAAGTTTTTTTCAAACGAAAACATTTTATACTTGATTATTCAAAAAAAAGGTATTTTTGTGCCAAATAACAAAAGGAATATTTTTTGAATGAGCGAAAAAATCACTATTTACGATATTGCCAAGAGATTAAACATAACTGCTGCTACTGTCTCAAGAGCTTTAAATAAAAGTCCGAAAATAAAAAAAAGCACACGAGAATTAGTTCAGGAAACAGCTGACTTGATGGGTTACAAACCAAACAAACTTGCATTGGCTTTAAAAAGTGGAAGAAGCAACAATATAGGGGTGATTGTACCTCGCGTTGACAGTAACTTTTTCGCATCTGTAATCAGAGGTATTGAAGAAGAGCTTTATCCCCACGGTTATCAGGTTATTATTTGTCAGACTCATGAAGATCCAAAAAGAGAAAATGAAAATCTTTATGCTTTAATTGATGCTCAGGTTGATGGCATTTTAATGTCTGTTACCGCTGTTAATAATGAAAATGATGGCGCTTTTTTAAATGTATTAAAAAAGAACGTGCCTTTGATTTTCTTTGACAGGAGCAAGCTCATAGACGGTGTAAGCTCAGTAACCATCAATGACTTTAAAGGAGGATACATTGTCACAAAACAATTAATCAATCAGGGATGTAAATATATCGCACATTTATCCGGAGATCAGTCATTAGAAATTTTTAAAAATAGATTTTTAGGATACAGACAAGCACTAGTAGACAATGGAATTCCATATAATGAAAAATATGTTATCCAGTGTAAAAGTAGTGTTGAAGCAGGAAAAAACGCAATTACCATTTTATTAGAACTTGAAACTCCTCCAGATGCTATATTTTCTTCGAGTGATTTTGCTGCCTTAGGAGCAATTCAGGAACTAAAAGAACGAAACATCAACATTCCGCAAGAATTTTGTGTTGCCGGATTTAGTAACGAGCCTTTCACTAAATTTATGGAACTATCTATAACTTCCGTTGATCAATCACCTCTTGAAATGGGCAGAATGTCAGCTCGTGTGTTTTTAGAACAAGTTGGCAAAACTGATACTATTAAAATAGAAAAAAAAGTAGTTCTAGCCCCTGAATTACATATCCGTAAATCTTCTACAAGAACTGCCTTTTAATTTTTTTCACCATATAAGTTATATAAGTTTATTTTACTTTTGCGCGCAATTTAATTACAGTGCTGCTTAAAAAGTAAATTTAAGTTGTATTCAAAACTAAAAAGCAGCACATAAATGAGCTGCTTTTTTACTAAGTATAGTTTATAAAATTTACTTCTATAACTTATATGGTGAAAAATTTTTATAAAGAAACCCCCCTTTTCCAAGGGATAAATACATCTTGTTTCAGCTGATCTGCTTTTGTTTCAACGTTTCCACTTGCCAGTTCTATAATGTAATCAACTAGTTCTTCACCAACTTCGGTGATGTTTTTTTCTCCAGTGATTACAGTTCCGGCATTGAAATCGATAATATCCGACATCCTGTTGGTTAATGCCGTGTTAGAAGCAATTTTTACCACAGGTGCAACCGGATTTCCCATCGGATTTCCTAGACCTGTTGTAAATAAAACAACAGTCGCTCCCGCTCCAACTAATCCTGTAGTACATTCCGCGTCATTTCCTGGCGTATTTAAAAGATTTAAACCCGGTTGTGAAATGTATTCGCCGTAATCCAAAACATCTACAATAGGTGCAGTTCCACCTTTTTTAGATGCGCCAGCAGATTTCATGGCGTCGGTAATTAATCCGTCTTTAATATTTCCCGGAGACGGGTTCATATCAAACCCTGAACCTGCATCCACAACTGATTTTTCAAAAGCTTTCATCAAAGATAAAAACTTGTCTGCTTTCTCTTCGGTCACACATCGGTTCATCAATTCCTGTTCAACACCACATAATTCCGGAAACTCTGCCAAAATGGATTTGGCTCCCAAAGCTGCGAAAATATCTGAAACAACTCCTAAAGCCGGATTTGCAGATATTCCAGAAAATCCGTCAGATCCGCCACATTCCAAACCAATACTTAATTTTGATATAGGTGCAGGTTTACGTTCTATTTTATTGGCTCTTTTAATGGCTTCATAAGAATCTTTAATCACCATTTGAAACATTTCATCAGTTGTCCCAATTTGTTGTTGTTCGTAGATCAAGATCTCTTTATCACAATTTGGACTAATCGCTTTTAATGCATTTTTAAAAATATCTACCTGCAAATTTTGACAGCCCAAACTTAAAATAGTAGCACCGGCAACATTTGGATTATTCACATATCCTGCAAGTAATTTTGCCAGCAATTCCGAATCTTGTCGAATTCCGCCACAACCACCTTGGTGATTGATAAATTTTACTTCGATATTATTTAAAAGATTTTCATTTCTATATTTATCGGAAACCTCTTCAACGCTTTTTTCTTCAATTAAAGAGCGTAATAAATTTTTATACGAAACATCCTTTTTTGGCAATAATTCATTTTCGAAAATATCTTTTAGTTTTTCGATATTTTTATTTTCACAAAAAACCAATGGAATAAACAACCAAACGTTTTTGGTTCCAACTTGTCCATCAGTACGATGATATCCGTTGAAAGTTTTGTTTTTCCAACGATCAACATTTGGTGGAGTCCAACCTAAATTTCCAGTTTTACGAAAAACTTCTTCACTTTGATGTTTAACGTTTTCGGTCGTAATCACTCCTCCTTTTTCTACAGGTTTTACAGCTTTTCCTACCAAAACGCCATACATAATAATTTCATCACCAATTGCAAAATCTTTTTCTGCGATTTTATGTTTTGCTTTAACATCAGTTGTTGGTATGACGGTAGTTCCTTCAAATGCAATTTGTTCGTTTTGTACCAAATCGGTTAAAGCGACAATTACATTATCAGCTGGATTTACTTTTATTAATTTTTTTTGCATGATAATAATTTTAAAAAGGTTCTAATTAGAATTTCGAGCTAAAATTAGCATAGCCTTTTTCAATTCCGTTAGCTTCAATTTCATTTAAAGCTACTACTAATGCTTCAGATAAACCTTTAATTTTTGTTAAATCTTCGCCCCAGAATTCTGTATTACCTAACACAGCAGCTACAACTGAATCCAAAGTTCCTAATTGCCAGGCATTTTTGAATGCTTCAACTAATTCAGGAGTATCTTTTACAGGCAATGTCTCGTTGTTCCAGGTTCCTTTGTAGAATTGGATTAAACAAGCTAATGAAAAAGTTAAATTTACAGGAAGTTTTCCGTTTGTGTTATAATACCCTAATAAACTTGGCAATACTCTTACTTTGAATTTTGAGATTGAATTTAGGGCAATATCAGCTAATGCGTGTTTGATAAATGGGTTTTTGAAACGATCCATTACCTCTTCACAGTAGGCAACTATTTCATTTTTGTCCATAGCAAGGGTTTCGCTAATTTCACTAATAACGTTGTCCACGAATTTTCCGGTAAAATCTCCATTGACAGTCTCCATTACCAATTTGTTACCGAACAAAAGTGAACAAGGAACCATTGCAGTATGTGCACCGTTTAGGATTCGAACTTTGATCATTTTGAAAGGTCGGATATCGTCAACAATCTTGACATTCAAATCTGTTTTATGGAATGGCAATTTTGCTTTCAAATCATCTCCGCCTTCAATAGCCCAAAGGAAAAATGGTTCAGCAGCAACAATTAAATTATCCTCATAATTTAATTTGCTATTGTATTCCTCAATATTAGCTCTTGGATATCCAGGAACAATCCTGTCAACCAAAGTACTGTGGTAAGAACAAGCTTCTGAAACCCAGGTTTTAAATTCATCTTCCAATTTCCATAAATCAACATATTGCAAGATTATTTTTTTGAGAGTTTCTGAGTTATAATCAATTAATTCACAAGGAATTATCGTTACACCTTTAGAAGCATCTCCGTTGAAATGTTTAAATCTTTCGTATAGCAAAACAGTCAGCTTCGCAGGAAATGAAACAGGTGGCTGCATATCAGGAGTGTCAGTACCGATAAATTCAATTCCAGCTTCAGTAGTGTTTGAAACTATAAACTGAAGTTCCTCTTCTTTAGCTAATGCTAAATAATCAGCAAATTCAGTGTATGGATTGATACCTTTTACAATATTATCTATTAACTCAATATCTTGAATTTTTTCTCCCTTTTTGATTCCGTTCATAAACAAGGTATAAAGACCATCCTGATCATTAATCATGTTTACCATACCGTCTTTCAATGGCTGAACCATTGCAATTCCCGCACTAAAACCAACTTCTTTATTCAGTTTGTGAAAAGCGTAATCAACAAAAGCCCTTAAGAAATTACCTTCACCAAATTGTACTACCTTAATTGGGTATTTTTTTTCTAATCCTGTATTTACTCTATTTAATTTTTTCATATTTAAACCTTCTCTAAAAGTGTTATAAATAACTTCATTAATTCCTTACCTGTTTTATTATTGTAAAAGAAACATTACACTTGTAAAAAACAAACAAAACTTGCTGTGAGGAGTGACAAGTTTTATTTCAAGCGTAATGTTCAATTACAACCTTTAAAACTCTAAAAAAAACTGCTTTCCAAATAAGAAACAAACTGATTATTCCTTATTTATTATTTTCTAATATTTTTTATGATGTTTAAAACATCACTTACTTTATTTTTCAAACCTTCAAAATCCTGTTTTTCAAGCAAGTCCTTAGAAATCAGCTGAGATCCGAGTCCTACGCATGTAGCACCTGCATTCAGCCATGAAGACAAACTTTCTTCAGTTGGGTAAACACCTCCTGTAGGCATAATTGTCGTCCATGGGCATGGTCCCTTTATTGCTTTAATAAACTCTGGTCCGTAAGTATCCGCAGGAAACAATTTTACCACTTCGCAGCCTAATTCTTCAGCTCTTGCAATTTCTGTAAGAGTTCCGCAGCCAGGTGACCACAATACTTTTCTTCTATTACAAACAATAGCAATATCTTCTCTGAAAACTGGTGTTACAATAAAATTTGCCCCTAAACTCATATACAATGAAGCTGAAGCAGCATCGGTTACTGAACCAACACCCAAAATCATTCCGGGTAATTCTGCCAAAGCATATTTATTTAAAGCTCCGAAGACTTCATGAGCAAAGTCACCTCTGCTGGTAAATTCCATTAATCTGGAGCCGCCATCATAACATGCTTTTAATACTTTTTTACTTAACTCGATATCAGAATGAAAAAACAAAGGAACCATTCCATTATCTTTCATTGTCTGAGCTACTTCAATTCTTGAATACTTTGCCATACTTAATTTATCTTGATACTAATCCCGCAGAATTTCCTCCTGCCATATTTTCAACTTCTTTTAATGTAACTAAATTATAATCTCCGGCAATGGTGTGTTTCAGGCAACAAGCAGCTACTGCAAAATCTAATGCCTTTTGTTTATCCTCTTTATATTGAACTAATCCATAGATCAATCCTCCCATAAAGGCATCACCGCTACCTACCCTGTCAATTACTGGAGTAACTTCTTGTACAGCCGCATTAAAAATAGTTTTTCCGTCAAATAAAACACCGCCAATTCTTTGATGTGAAGCACTAACTGAATAACGCAACGTAGTCGCTACAGTTTGTAAATTAGGACAAAGTTCATATAATTTAGAATATAAAGCCGGTAATGATTTTTCATCCTGATAATCCGGATTTACTTTAGGAATCCCCAACATAAAATATGCTGTGTCAATATCACCTAAAATAACATGACTGTATTTTAATAACTCAGGCATAACTTCACTTGGAGTTTTACCATATTGCCATAATTTTGATCTGTAATTCAAATCACAAGAAATAGTTAGTCCTAATTCATGTGCCACCTGAACCGCTTCCAGACATGCCTCTGCAGCACTTTGTGAAATTGCAGCAGAGATTCCGCTAAAATGGAACCAGGTTGCCCCTTCCAGTACTTTCTTCCAATCAATATCTCCTTTCTGAATAGTTGCCATAGAGCTGTGCGCACGATCGTACACCACATTGCTTCCTCTGGTTCCTGCTCCGGTTTCTAAATAATATGTTCCTAAACGTTCTCCGCCATAAACAATACTTTTAGATTCAACATTCATTTTACGCATCTCCTGCACTGCACAGTAACCAATTTCGTTCTCAGGCAATCTGGTAACAAATTCAGCATTAATTCCGTAATTCGCCAAAGAAACACAAACATTAAATTCACCTCCGCCGTAAGACGCTGTAAATGCTTTAGCCTGAGAAAAACGTAAATGTCTTTCCGTTGAAAAACGCAACATTATTTCGCCGAATGCAACTATTTTACTCATTGTCGATATTTAATTAAAATTTAAAATATTCTTTTGCATTGTTATATGAAATATCAGAAACCATTTTCCCGATCCATTCCATATCAGCAGGAAGTTCACCTCTCTGAATTTCATCTCCAAGAAGATTACACAGAATACGTCTGAAATATTCGTGTCTTGGGAAAGATAAGAAACTTCTTGAATCTGTCAGCATTCCAACAAAACAGCTGATTAATCCCATGTTTGAAAGGGCGTTTAATTGTTTAGTCATTCCGTCTTTCTGATCCAAAAACCACCATCCAGAACCGAACTGTACTTTTCCTCTCACACTTCCGTCGTTAAAGTTACCAATCATGGTAGCCATTACTTCGTTATCAGCAGGATTTAAGTTATAAATAATTGTTTTAGTTAATTTATCTTTACTATCTAATGCATTTAAGAAAGCAGATAGTTTTTGAGCCTGTGGATAATCCCCGATAGAATCCCAACCTGTATCCGGCCCTAAAATTCTGTGCATACGGGCATTGTTGTTACGCAAAGCTCCTAAGTGAAATTGCTGAACCCACCCTAATTCATGATATGTTTCAGATAAAAACAACAATACAGCACTTTGGAACTTCAATGCTTCTTCCGGAGTTATGGTTTGGTTTTCTCTTTTCTTTTTGAAGATTGCATTTACTTCAGATTCAGTAAAGCTTTCGAAATAAATCTGATCAAGACCGTGATCGCTTAACTTACATCCGTTTGCATTAAAGAAATCAATTCTTATTCTTAAAGCTGAAAGTAAGTCAGCATAAGTATTGATTGCTACTCCGGACACATCCCCCAATGTGTCCAGATAAGCATTGTAACCATCATTTGAAATCAAAATTGCTTTATCAGGCCTGAAAGCCGTACTCATTTTTGTTTCAAAAGGATTACTGTTTAATTTTTGATGAAACTCTAAAGTATCAATAGGATCTTCAGTAGTACAAACCAGTTCAGCATTTACTTTTTTAAGCAAATTGCGTGTACTGTATTCTGCTGAATTTACTTTTGCAGAAGCTTCCTCATATATTCTTTCAGCTGATTTTTCATTCAGCAAATCGTAAATATCAAAATAGCGTGCTAATTCTAAGTGTGTCCAGTGATACAGAGGATTACGCATTGTGTACGGAACTGTTTTTGCCCAGTTTAGGAATTTATCTTTATCAGAACCATTTCCTGTAACAAACTGCTCATTGATTCCTAATGTACGCATTGCACGCCATTTGTAGTGATCACCGTTTATCCACACATTTGTAATATTATTGAAAATTTTATCTTCTGCAATAAACTGTGGATTCAAATGATTGTGATAATCGATGATAGGCTGATTTTTGGAGTAGTTATGATACAACTCTTCAGCATATTTATTTTCAAGTAAAAAATTATCGTTTATGTATGTTTTATTAGAACTCATGTCTTTTAATATAATAGAGAATTATTCTTCGTTTGAGGGTTTTCCAATTGTAGCAAGGATACCACCATCAACATATAAAATGTGACCGTTTACGAAATCACTGGCTTTAGATGATAAAAATATCGCTGCACCGGCTAAATCACCAGGATCTCCCCATTTTGCAGCCGGAGTTCTGCTAATGATAAAATCATTAAACGGATGTCCGTCAACTCTGATTGGTTTGGTTTGTTCAGTAGCAAAATACCCAGGTCCGATTCCGTTGATCTGAACATTGTATTTTGCCCATTCAGTTGCCATGTTTTTAGTCAGCATTTTCAAACCTCCTTTTGCAGCAGCGTAAGCAGAAACCGTATTTCTTCCTAATTCACTCATCATCGAACAAATGTTAATGATTTTTCCTTGTCTTCTTTCGATCATTCCTTTAGCTACATGCTTAGAAACGATAAACGGACTTACTAAATCAATATCCACAACCTCTCTGAAATCAGCAACTTCCATTTCCAGTAAAGGGATTCTTTTAATGATTCCGGCATTATTGATTAAGATATCAATAGGTCCAACTTCACTTTCAATTTTAGATACAGCCGCACTAACTTCTTTTTCCTCTGTTACATTGAATTTGTAACCGACTGCATTAATCCCTTCACTTTTTAATTCGGCTACAGCATTGTCAATTTTTTCCTGAGAAGAATTTCCGTTAACCACAATAGTAGCTCCGGCCTGACCTAATCCTTTTGCCATTGCCATTCCCAATCCGTGAGTGCTTCCTGTTATAAGGGCAACTTTTCCTTTTATATCAAATAAACTTGTCATGATTCTTATCTTAAGTCTGTGATTTTACAAACATCCATATCTCCGTAATCTAAGTTTTCACCTGCCATTCCCCAGATAAAAGTATAATTACTGGTTCCGGAACCTGAGTGAATAGACCAGGGCGGAGAAATTACTGCCTGATGATTGTTCATCCAGATATGTCTTGTTTCCTGAGGCTGTCCCATAAAATGGCATACGGCCTGATTTTCAGGAATATCCAGATAGAAATAAACCTCCATGCGACGATCGTGAACGTGTGCAGGCATTGTATTCCATACACTTCCTGGCTTCAATTCAGTCATCCCCATCTGTAACTGACAAGTCGTAACCACGCTACCGATAATCATTTGATTAACAGTACGGTGATTTGCAGTTTCAACAGTTCCTAAATGCAGTTTATTTGCTTCAGCAAGACTGACTTTTACCGTTGGATAAGTTGTGTGTGCAGGAGCAGAATTTATATAGAACTTTGCAGGATTGTTTTTGTCATCACTTTTAAAAACAACTTCTTTATTTCCGCTTCCGATATACAAAGCATCTTTAAAACCTAACTCATAAGATGTTCCTTCAACCAATACTGAGCCACTTCCTCCCACATTTATAATTCCTAACTCTCTTCGCTCTAAAAAATAAGGTGCTTTAAGAGGATCAATAGTTTCTAAAATCAAATCTCCTTTTACAGGAACAGCAGAACCGGTAATGTATCTGTCATAATGAGAATACACCAATACCACTTCATCTTCCTGCATCAAATCATCAATCAGAAACTCATTTCGTAACTCCTGAGTGTCATATTTTTTTACAGCTTCTGGGTTTGATGCGTATCTGGAACTATATTTTGTCATAATTTAATTTTTAATGTAATCGATTGCACAAAATTATATTTTTATATTTAAATATCATAATAGAAATGAAAATTATTTGTGTAATAATTACACTTCTACTTTTTTCATTTTTGGAACTAATATATGCATGATAAGCCAGGCCAATAAATAAGAAGATCCGCAAATACAGAACATTATAAAATATCCTGTTTCAATTTTACCTATTTTGGTAAAATAAACAAACATATTTTTTTGAACTAACGCAGTTAATAAAATTCCGCCAACAGCTCCAAACATTCCCCCAATTCCTGTAACCGAAGCAGTTGCTTTTTTAGGAAACATATCAGACACAGTTGTAAAGATATTAGCACTCCAGGCCTGATGGGCTGAAACCGCTAATCCAATTACCAAAATAGCCCACCACATATTTATAGTTCCTAAATATTGCGAAAATAAAACCGGTAAAACTGCAAATGCATAAAGCAGCATACTTATTTTACGAGCTTTATAAGCGGGCCAGTTTTTTTCAATCAATTTTAAAGGAAGCCAGCCTCCAAAAATACTACCAACACTTCCAATTATATAAACCAATGCACAAGGCCAAATAATTTCAGTAGCCGAAAGCTTATATTGTTTCATCAGGAAATCAGGCAGCCAAAACAAATAAAACCACCAAACTGGATCAGTTAGCAATTTTCCAATTGCAAAAGCCCAAGTTTGACGAAAACTCAATAATTTCAGCCAGGAAACTTTCTCAGTATTTTCTGCTTCAATTACATCAGCTTTATCAGCATTTATATATTCAAGTTCAGCTTGTGATAATCTCTTTTGTTTTTCGGGCACTTCATAAAAAATAAACCACAAAATCAGCCATATAAACCCTATAACACCAGTTGCTATCAAAGCCCATTGCCAACCATAATTTTCAGCTATAAATGGTACCGATAAAGGAACAATTATTGCCCCAATATTGCTTCCTGAATTAAAAATTCCGGTAGCTAAAGCACGCTCTTTTTGAGGAAACCACTCAGCTGTTGCTTTTATCGCCGCAGGAAAATTACCTGCTTCTGTAATCCCTAAGAATACACGGGCAATTATAAATCCTCCAGTACCCGTTGCAAGTGCATGACCAACAGCCGCTAAACTCCACAGCCCAGTTGCTAATGCGTAACCTAGTTTTGTACCTAATTTATCAATAATCCCCCCTGCAACCAGCATACCTAATGCATAGGCGATTTTAAAAGCTATTTCTATATTTGAGTAATCTATAACCTCTTGTTCCGGAGTCCAATGAAAGGCTTCTGCCAAAAAAGGTCTTAAATAACTAATTACATTTCGATCTAAATAATTTACGGTTGTAGCAAAGAAAACTAAGCTACAGATGGTCCAGCGATATTTTCCTATCGCTGCGTTGGTTTCGTTCATAATGCGGTTTGGTTTGGTTGGTTAATAGTTAGCATGAAATCTTTTAAAGATCCGTAATTGGTCTGTATTTTGGCACTAAAATTTTCATTACAATCCATCCTGTTAAATAACAAACTGCACATATTGAAAAAATAATCATATATCCTGAGTTTATACCATTAACTACTGTATCTCCTGAATCTGATAGTAATTTTAAAAAATCACCTAAATTAGCAACACCTTTTTCTTTTAAAAATGCAGCTTCTGTTTCCGGACTTAAAAACTGAGGATATTTTTCTAAAAAAGACTGTCCGTTGACCAAACTCCAGTTTCTTTGAGTAAAATCAAATAAAACTCCAGAGCCTTTGTTTATTAAAGTTGAACCAATACCTCCTGCCAAACCTCCAATTCCTGTTATGGTCGCAATTGCCTTTTTAGGAAACATATCCCCAACAGTAGTAAAAATATTGGCAGACCAGGATTGGTGAGCAGCTCCTGCAATACCTATAATAATTACCGGTACCCAGTAACTAATATAACCTAATGGCTGTGCAACTAAAGCTAATAATGGAAAGAAAGCAAAAATAAGCATCGCTCTCATTCTTCCTTCATACGGATTCATACCTTTACTTTCAACAAAATAAGTTGGAAGCCATCCCCCTATAATTGACAATAACGTAATCATATACAAAACAAATAGCGGGAAAGCTGCTTCTGTAGAATCCATTCCGTAAACAGAACTCAAATAAGCAGGAGTCCAGAATAAGAAAAACCACCACACACCATCTGTCATAAATTTACCAAAAGCAAAAGCCCAGGTCTGCTTGTATTTGAAACAATCAGCAAGAGAAACTTTTGTTTTAGTTTCTGCCACATAACCTTCTAATTTACTGTCTGCAATATCATCCTGCTGTATATAAGCCAGTTCTTCAGCACTAACTTTTGGATGTTTCTCTGGTTTGTCATACATAAAAACCCAAAACCCCATCCATACAAAACCTAAAGCTCCGATTATAATAAAAGCCATTTCCCATCCAAAAGCCTCCGCAATGAACGGAATAGTTATTGGAGCAGCCAAAGCTCCAACGGTAGCTCCTGCATTAAAAATACTTGTTGAAAACGCTCTGTCTTTCTTAGGAAAATATTCTGCTGTTGTTTTGATTGCTGCAGGAAAGTTTCCTGCTTCACCAACTGCTAAAACAAAACGGGCAAAAATAAATAAGGTAACGCTCACGTTAATAACCATTGCTGTATCGTTTACAGTATGGATAGCATTTTTCGCACCTTCAAAACCCACAAACCATTCTCCTGTTATGATTCCAGAAGTTGCAATTCCACAAAATGCATGCAAACAAGCACCAATAGACCATATTCCGATTGCCCATAAGAATCCTTTTTTTGTATCTAACCAATCAACAAATCTTCCTGCAAATAATAAAGAAACAGCATAAAAAATAGAAAACAGTGCTGTAATATTTCCATAATCATTATTAGTCCAGTGAAATTCAGGAGCGATAAAATCTTTCCATGTCAATGAAAGAACCTGCCTGTCTAAATAATTAATGGTTGTTGCAAAAAATAACAATGCGCATATACTCCAGCGATAATTTCCAATAGATTTGTTGGTTTGACTCATAGTAACTATGTTTGTTTGGTTTATAAAAACCGTTTAATTAATTTAAAAACTGGTATTTTTTTTAATTTATGTAAATCGATTTCGTTAATTAATTATAAAATTTCAAAAGTATAATTAATTATAATAAAAACCTAAAAATGTAATCGATTGCACAAATATAAGTTTAAATACTTATATTCCAAATAAATTACTTAAAAAATTATTTCAGACTATAAATAAAATAGATATATCAAAAAAACACATATAATATTACATAATAAATAATACTTTTGTTAAATCAAGCTTCCCTGAAGTTCACTTAAAACATTGATATAATTGCATCTAAAATATGTTATTCACAAATTATTTTATTGATTTCTCAACAAATAATCCGTGAATTGAATAATATTTCAACTATTCATATATCGTCACAACGTACTTAAGTAATTAAAAATTTAATACCATATAAAATTGAAAACATTCTTAAACATTTCTTTTAAAAAGAGTTTTTATTTATTCTTTTTGTTATTTGGAATCTTTACTAAAATACATTGTCAAAATGAAGTCTTACCTCTTTGGAACAAAATACCAAATGAAGTAACTACTCCTGATTATAAGGAAAAAGTAGTTGTAAACGAAGGTAAAATCCAACGTATAAGTCACGTTACTGCACCCACATTAAGTGTTTTTCTTCCAAAAGAAATAAAACCTAACCATACTGCAATTCTTATTTTTCCGGGTGGCGGATATGCACATTTGTCAATGGAAAAAGAAGGGACTAAGGTCGCAGAATGGTTAAACACGCTTGGAATTACTGCTTTTGTTATCAAATATCGATTACCCAGCGATTTAATCATGAAAAACAAATCCGTTGGTCCTTTGCAGGATGCTCAGGAAGCCATTCGTTACGTTCGCGCTAATGCAGCAAAATGGAATATTGATCCTAATAAAATTGGCACAATAGGTTTTTCAGCAGGAGGGCATTTAGCCTCAACCCTGGCAACACATTTTGATGACAAAGTATATGAATCAAAATTTAATAATAGTGCGCGCCCAGACTTTTCAATATTGATTTATCCGGTAATCTCAATGGATAGCAATATTACCCACCAAGGTTCCCAGGCAAATCTATTAGGCAAAGAACCTTCACAGACTGCTATTGAGAATTTTTCTAACGACAAAAAAATAACACCACAAACTCCCCCTACCTTTTTAGTCCATGCCTCAGACGATAATGCTGTTTTACCTGAAAACAGTATCAATTATTATCTGGGTTTAAAAAAGAACAATGTATCAGCCGAACTACATATTTATGAAAAAGGAGGCCACGGCTTTGGATTAGGAGCAAAAGACACAAGTCAGTTTTGGACTAATGATTGTAAAGAATGGCTGAAAGTCAATAGTTATATTTTTTAAATATACTCAATCATATATGTTTAAACACTTCCGGATGCCTATACAGATAAATTTCATTAAAATAAAAGGGATGAATAAAAAAAACATCACTTTTATATTATTCATCATCCTCATCTCCTGATTCAAAATATTCATCTGGATCAAAAGGGATATCACTGTCAGGATCTTTATCATGTGCATCTACTCCCGGCGGATTAAACAAACCCCAACTGTCTTTAATATAATTCCATTTATCAAATCCTGCCACCCAATCAATAAACAACAAACGAAATTCATCGATTGTAGTTCTTAATAAATCAATGTAATCTGTATTCGCAACGACTTCTTCATAACGCAAACTTCCTGCATAAACAGATAATTCTCGTGCAGCTTTGCGGATAATTGCCGCATTTTCCATTCTTAAATCGTACAAATCTCCTCCTTCTGCTCCTGCAATCTTTGAAGGAATCGTAAATGCGTTTTCAATCATAAAACGAACTGTTGTTTCCTGCAAAAAAACATTTTCTTCTGGAATGATCTGAACTAATCCTTCAGTCAGTTTAAAAATCTGTTCTGCCTTTTGATAGATTGGCATTTTATGTATTTCGTCTAATTCTTCCATTTTTATATTTGAAAAAACATCTTAGATTATAAATTTAAAACTACTTTTCAGATAAAATCATTTTTCGTTTCTGAAATTTATTCTGCAACCAGTTACGGACTGGTTCATCATACAATTTCAAACATAAATAAGCAAGTACAATGCTTGCAATTAAAACGCCGATTCCCATTGGATATCCGTCTTCCAAAGGGACTTTATTATCTACAACCCAGGCTGTGTACCAATAGATCAGCGGATAATGTGTGATATAAAGTGGGTATGAAATGTCGCCTAAAGCTTTACAGATTTTGAGTGAGAACGGACTTTTTATTTCGCCACCGGCACCAATTGAAACTATTAGAGGGAATAACAGAATTATACAAAAAGATTCGTATAAACCATTCATCCAAAGACTGTTTGCATCTCCAATTCTTGGCATCATCAGAATTATCGTGATCAATGCACTACATATCCAGAAAGCTCCTTTTATGTGAATTAATTTTCCTAAACGTGACAGCAGAATTCCGGCGAAGAAAGGATACAACAAACGTGTAAACCCAATATTCATTTGTTCCAGATTCAGGGACCAGCCTCCAATAACATCTCCTTTTGGACCAAAAACAGTATAATTAATCAGCATCGCAGCAAATAGTAAAACAAAAAAACCAAGTACTTTGTTTGAAAATTTACGAAAAAACAATGCATATAAAATATTCGCTATGTATTCGAAAAAAAGAGACCAGGCTGGCCCGTCAAGCGGATGCATTTCGCCCCAGCCTCTAATATCCATCGTTTTTGGAACCGGAATCAAAGTAAAACCAATCAGCATTACCAAAAGCAACTTCCAGACCGGAGTTTCTGCAATTTCCGGAAATAATTCATCTGAAGCCTGAAAGTAGTAGAAAGCGCCTCCAATGACCATTCCCATAATTACCATAGGCTGCAGACGAATCAAGCGCCGTTTGTAAAATTCCCATTGTGTCATTTTCCCCCACCGGTCATCATAGGCATACGCTACAACAAACCCAGATAAAAGAAAAAAGAAATCCACAGCCAGATAACCATGATTGATAATTTGCTTAAAACGGTTTCCTAATGCAAATGTTTCAAACACATGAAAAGCAACCACTAAAATCGCAGCTACACCACGAAGGCCGTCTAAAATTTCATAATGTTTTTTCGGTTTAATATCGGTCATGAAATGGTCAATGGGTTAGGAATTATTAGTTATTAATAGGTTATTTTAAATTTAGATATAAATTTTAATTGCTCTATTGCTCATTTTTTATTTTACATTAAATGCTAACGATTTTAATTATAACTGGCAATTGGCGCGGCCAGGCAGCTTTCCGGAATATTAAAAGCATTTACCAGAGAAACCGCATCCGGTCTTATATCCCAGCACAGCTGATTAACCATTTTACGAATCGATTTGGTTTTTACAGCCTCCATGTATCCGTCTTCCAAAAACCAGGCTTTGTTTTTTTCAATCTGCGAAAGCGCAAAAAGCTGATTTAATTTTGCCAATATTGCTTTTGTTTTTTCATCTCCTACTTTAGAAACTGCAATTTGAAATTGCTCCAGTACTAATCGGTCCAGATACGCCTCAGCAACTTCAATCATCTGATGCTGTACCACATTAAAGGCATCATAAGCTTCTAAACCGCCATCTACTAACTTTTTAATACGTCTTGCTGCAGATGCCAAAATTGTTTTTTCCCTGTGTATAAAAGCCTGTAGATGAAATTCTGAATCCAGCAGATGTTCATCATCCGTTCTTCTGGTTACAATTGGATTTTTTTCTGCGAAAGCCGTTTTAGCATTTTCATACACATAATTGATGATGCCGAAAGATCCGAGTTCTCCAAATGCTTTTCTGAATTCGGCTAAACGATTTTTGGCTACCAGCTGCATTAAAACAGTATTATCACCTTCAAAAGTGGTATAAATTTCAGTATCATTTTTCAAAGCGTCAATTCTGTTTTCAGACAGATAACCTTTTCCTCCACAGGCTTCACGGCATTCCTGCAAAATATCTCTTGTACTCCAGGTAGAGTACGATTTCATTCCGGCAGCCAGAGCTTCAATTTCCTGCATTTCTGCTTCGGTTTTGTTTAAAAAACGATTTGTCAGATATTGCAATCCAAAATGGACGGCATATGTTTTTGCTAAATGCGGAATCAATCTGCGCTGGTGCATTCTGTAATTTAAAATAGGCACTTCTAAACCTCCTTCCGGACCAAATTGCCTTCTCTGGTCACTGTAGCGAATGGCAATTGTAAGTCCTGATTTGGCTGCTGCCAAAGCCGATCGCGGGATTCCGATTCTACCTCCAACCAAAGTGCCTAACATCGTAAAGAAACGCCTGTTATCACTCGGAATCGGGCTTTCAAACTCTCCTTTGTCATTTACAGAAGCAAAACGATCCAGCATATTTTCTTTCGGAATTACCACATTATCAAAACTGATAGTCCCGTTATCAACACCATTCAGTCCCATTTTATGACCGCAATCGCCAATAGTAATACCTTTTAAAGTATTTCCGTTTGTATCTCGCAGCGGAACCACAAAGGCATTTACACCATAATCATGACCATCGATAATCAGTTTGGCAAAAACGGTCGCCATCTGCCCATGAACAGCTGCATTTCCTATATATTCTTTTTGAGCATTTTTATGGGGAGTGTGAATCGTAAAAGTTGAATCGGCATGATTATAAGTTGCTGTTGTTTCAAGTCCTTTTACATTTGATCCATGATGGGTTTCGGTCATTGCAAAACAGCCCGGGATTTTTAATTCGCCAATATCTTTAAGGTACTTTGAATAATGTTTTTCGGTTCCCAGCGACTGAACGCTCATTCCCCAAAGTCCAAATTGTACTCCGAATTTTATCACCAGACTTAAATCATGATAACTCAGGGTTTCCATAATAGCAAAATAATCTGCGATATTCTCTCCTCCGCCATATCGTTTTGGATACGCCATATTGCCCAGGTTTTCATCAGCTAAAATTTTACACCAATTGTAAACTGTCTGACGATAGATGTTAATATCAGTAGAAGTTTCATAGGCAAATTCAGGTCTTGAAATCACCGATTTTACTTTATTAATAATGGCAGCTTCGTTACCATCCAGTAGCTCAGTAATTTTCTGAACATCAAAATTATCGTGAGTTTGGGAACTGGCAGTAAAAGAACCTGCTTTCGTTTTGAAGTTCTGAATCAATTCTTCGCCTAAAACTCCCAGATCATTTTCGAGTTTTGTGAAATTTAATTCTAATCCTGAAATATTCAAATCTTTGTCCGAAAGTGCTACAGCGATATCAAAAATCGATTTTATAGCCGATTTATCTTTAATACTTTTCTCAATATCCGATTTCCATTGTGTGAGTTCATTTCGCGAAGGCGGATTCGAAATATCTACTTTCGAAAGCAGAAACTGCTGTTCTTCGGGCGAAAGAAGGGTTAGAGAAATAATAAATTCCTGTAAAGTCGAAAACTCTTTTTGCGTTAAAAGATCGTCTGACCAGACAAGGTATAAAAGTGGTATAAAAGCCTTAATTTTTGAATTCTCCATAGTAAACTAAAGTATTAATTTGTCTGTGGTTAAATTACTATAATTAATTGAAGTTTTCTATAAATCAGGCTCAATTAGGATTTTTTTCACATTTATAAAATTAGAGCCACATCTCCATGATTGTATATTCCTGACCTGATTTAATACATATTTCAAAAGTATCTTTCATACCCAATTTCTCATAGAAATATTTTTTTTCTAATCTTGCATTGCACCAAACTCTTCTTAAATCTTTTTTCCTTGCCAGTTCGTAAATATATTCTAACAATTCAGAGGCTATTCCACGACCCTGAAACTCCTGCAAAGTGGCTAGTTTTCTAAACTGCATTTCATCATCAAAAATAAAACAAGATACAATTGAAACCAGTTTTTCTCATGTAAAAACACCAAAATGCAGTCCGGATTCATCTTCATCCAGCTGAACAAATTCTAAAGGCTTACCCGGCCACATAACTTCGTGTCTGATTTGCCAGGTGTCTGAGGGCCTGATTGATTTTATTACCATATACAAAATAAAAAGAAACCGTCTGATCCATGCGGAAAAGACGGTTCTAAATTAGTTTATTTTCTGCTTTATTTAGCTAACGGACTGTATTGTTCTAAAGTAACATATTCTTCTACTTTCTTTTCAGACAAACCACGGGTCAGCCATCCTTTTTTATGTGCAGTAATAATAGCATACGGAGTAATCCAAAACAGGCTAAAACTATAAAACACACTATATGAATAAGCCCACATTGATTCAGAAAAGCTATACTTTTTAGCATAAAAGAAAGCCGAAAAACTTGATATTATGAATATACTTAAAAGCGTTGAACTAAAAAATAACAGCGGATGG
Source organism: Flavobacterium fluviatile (assembly GCF_010645065.1). Taxonomy (GTDB): domain Bacteria; phylum Bacteroidota; class Bacteroidia; order Flavobacteriales; family Flavobacteriaceae; genus Flavobacterium; species Flavobacterium fluviatile. The sequence continues at coordinate 100,801 of NZ_JAADZW010000008.1, forward strand.
ATTGATATAAAAAAGAACATGAAGAATAAAAATGGCAAAGACATTATAATTTTTGCAGTTTGGTCTAAATATAAGATTCTTGTTCCTAATTTAGATTCGGTTCTGAAGTTTTTGAAAACGTATTTTGCCATCATCAGGTTTTCCCTTACATTGCTTCTGCCCCATCTGATGAACATCTTATACAGTCCGGTATATCCTTCCGGAACATTTGTAAGTACCACTGAATTTCTTTGAAATAAAACCTTATATCCCTGTTTCAAAATCATATTGGTCATCGCACGGTCCTCACCAATATCTGAAGGTTCTCCCATAAAAGTCTGATTGATCCATTCTTCAAGGCAGGCAAATACGGAAGCTTTTCGATACGCAGCTAGAGCACCAGGAGTACAGAATACAGACCCCAATACGCTTTCTACAGAACGTACAAACTCAAAACTCATTACAAAACTCACATTAAGCATTTTGGGAAGCAAAGCTTTTTTATTGTTCAAAACCTGAACATTTCCGGCAACGGCACCACATTTTTCATTGTGAATAAAAGGGCTTACCAAATTTCGCAACGTATCTTTTTTTACAATCGAATCGCTGTCCACCGTTACAAAAACATCTCCAGTACCTAATTTAAATCCTCTGTAAAGGGCGTGACGTTTTCCTTTATTTTGTGGTTGCTGGTAAATTGATAACCGGTCACCAAGTTGCATTTTGGCTTGCTGAATCCAATACCAGGTGTCGTCTTTACTTCCGTCGTCAACAGCCAGAATTTGCATTTTATCTTTTGGATAATCACTATCTGCTAAACTTAGTAAAGTCTCCCACACCAGTTTCCCTTCATTATAAGCCGGAACTATAACTGTACAGGTTGGCAGTAAATCATCTGAAACAGATTCTATAGGCTTGTATTTAAAATAAAGAAATGACTTGTACAGAAAAACTCCGGCTTTAAAAAGAAATAAAATAGTGGCCACAATTAAAAATGGATAACCCCATGCAGAATTTATTCTGTCAATATGAAACTGATCAAACTCGGATTGGAATTTAAAAACCAGAAAACCTCCGGTAATCATCATTAAAAAAGTACCTGTAAGTATTGCAATACCAGTTGCACTAGTCGTTTTATTATTTATTGAGTACTGCTCTTTATTTGCTTCGTTAAGACCTGAGTCGTAAAGCTGTCCTGAAGTAATTGTTTCGCTTTTCATTCTGGATTGTATTTTTATCTAAATGGCATTATTTTTTAATTCTTTATCTTGAGTAAATTAATTACAATCTCAATGAGCAAGGTGTGTGCCATTTGAATTTACAGCTGACAATAAGCCATTTAACAAAAATTCACTTTTATAAATGTATATTTATTACACACTTTCCCGAAACAATACACACTTTTTTAGATCTTAAAGAGTAAACAATGAGAGCCAATTCAAACATATCGAAAAGAAAAAACCGTCTGATTCTAAAAAGAAAAAGACGGTTTTGAAATTAATATATAACCTTAAAAAAATTATAAAATATAATCGGTATTGATGAAATTAGATTCTTTGCTGTTTAATAACTCCTGAAGAATTTCATTGTTATAAGCAATATCTTTTGAAGCCACAAAAGTACGGATTGAGAACGAGCGCAATGCATCCGGAATACTCAAAGTTCCTACAGCAGAATCTTTACGCCCTGTGAACGGGAATGCATCCGGACCTCTCTGACAGGAACTGTTCAGGTTTACCCTGCACACTAAGTTTACCAAAGCATCGATAAGCGGTGCTAAAGTTTTGATGTCTTTTCCGAATAAACTTACCTGTTGTCCGTAATTTGATTCGGCCATATCATCAAGAGGTTCGCTGATATCCTTAAAAGAAATAATTGGCACTACCGGTCCAAACTGCTCTTCATGGTACACTCTCATTTCTTTGTTTACAGGATAAAGAACAGCAGGGAAAATATAATTTTCTGAGTGCTTTCCTCCTTTTTCATTAAGGATTTTTGCTCCTTTACCTGTAGCATCATCAATTAATCCCTGAATATATTCCGGTTTCTCAGGTTCAGGAAGCGGAGTTAAAGAAACTCCTTTTTCCCATGGATTTCCGAATACCAAAGCATCTACTTTTTCAGAAAAACGTTTATTAAATTCTTCAGCTATAGACTCATGAACATACAATACTTTCAAAGCCGTACAACGCTGACCGTTAAAAGACAATGAACCTGTAATACATTCCTGAATTGCCAAATCTAAGTCGGCATCGGGTAAAATAATCGCAGGATTTTTAGCTTCCAGACCTAAAATCAAACGCAGTCTGTTTTTATTTGGATGCTGATCCTGCAAAGCAATAGCCGATTTACTGTTTCCAATCAATGCCAAAACATCAATTTTTCCTGATTTCATAATTGGAGAAGCTACTTCACGGCCTCTTCCGTACACAATATTGATGACTCCTTTTGGAAAACTGCTTCTAAAAGCTTCCAATAATGGCGAAATACATAAAACCCCAAATTTTGCAGGTTTAAAAATTACTGCATTCCCCATGATCAGGGCAGGAATCAATAGTGAGAAAGTTTCGTTTAGAGGGTAGTTATAAGGTCCAAGACACAACACAACCCCAAGAGGTCCGCGGCGAATCATTGCGTTTACTCCCTGAACTTTTGAAAAGCGGGAACTGCGTCCGTTTAATTCCTTGTAGCTGTCAATAGTATCCTGAATATATTCAACGGTTCTGTCAAATTCTTTTTGCGAATCGCCAAGGTTTTTTCCTATTTCCCACATCAAAAGTTTCACCACCTCTTCGCGGGTTTCTTTCATTTGCTTAACGAAATTCTCCATGCATTTGATACGGTCAATCACTTTCATAGTTGGCCATAAACCTTGTCCTTTATCATAAGCCGCAGTAGCAGCTTCTACAACTTCAGCAGCTTCTTTTTCTGCCATGAACGGAATAGATCCTAATAATGTCGGCGCATATTTTTCTGTAGAAGAAATGGTAGAAAATACAGGTGTTGTCTGACCTGTCCAATTTTTTAATTCTCCGTTTACAAGATAAGTATCCTGATTCAGAAGGTCTTTCATTTGATATTCCTCGGGTATAAAACTCATAATCTGGTAATTTTAATTTTGGTTATTTATTCGTCTTTAAATGAAAAAAGAGGCTCTGCCGCCTCTTTCATTTTTATGGGTTTACGGTTTCACCTTCCCAATCCAGGATTCCGCCAAGTAAATTATAGGCATTATCTATCCCTAATTCATTCATGATCTGACAAGCCTTTGCACTTCTCGCCCCGGAGCGGCAATACACATAATAATTTTTGTTTTTATCCAGTTCTTCTATTTCATAAATAAAAGCCTGACCTTTATTGATGTCAATATTAACAGCATTTTCAATATAGCCGTCGTTAAACTCGTCTTCAGTTCTTACATCAAGTATAACTGCATTTTCATCAGACTCTAATTGTGCAACCCAATCTTCTTGTGATAAATTCATAGCATTGTGTTTTTTGTAAAATTAAATGTTTTTACTAAATAAAATACGTACAAAATACGATTTCGATTATTATTCACAGAAAACGTTTTAGAAGAAGTATAATACTTAGTTTTTTACAAATTTACTCACTATTTTCAAAAAAACATACTGTAATGGCGACAGAAAATAGGATATTTTCATTTCAGTAATTCCTTTCTTAAAAATAGTTTTCTGATATTTTATAACAATTCAATATCTTATCTTTACAAAAAATATATTTTTTAATCCTTTTGATAAAATTTAAGATACAAAACTAAGGTATATCAGAGTAAGGAAGCTTTCCAATTATCCGTCTGATGAAACAAAATCATTACTATGAAATGCAAAATTCATTAAAAAAAATATTCCCTAATTTCTCCAGCGAACTTATTTCAACCATTGAAAAAAATGGAATTCTGCAGGATTTTAAAACCGGAACTATCCTGATGCGTACGGGGCAATATATTAAAAACACAGTTTTGATTACTAAAGGAAAAATCAAAATCTACCGAGAAGGCGAAGACGGCGGTGAGTTTTTAATGTACTATTTACAACCTGGCCAAGCCTGCGCTATCTCGATGATTTGTACAGCAAAAAGCGAAAAGAGCAAGATTATGGCGAAAGTTGTAGAAGATGTCTCAGTAATGATGATTCCGCTTCAAATGATGGACAAGTGGATGATGGAACACCGCACCTGGTACGAATTTGTTATCGAAACTTACCGAAGCCGTTTTGAAGAAGTCCTGGAAGTCGTAGATAATATCGCTTTCCGTTCTATGGATGAGCGTTTGGAATTTTACCTGAAACGTCATTCAGATGCCTGTGGCTGCTCTGAAGTCAAATTATCACATCAGGAAATTGCAACCGAACTTAATACCTCAAGAGAAGTCGTATCCAGATTGCTCAAAAAAATGGAACAACGCGGACTGGTCAAACTAAACCGAAACCAGATAGAATTATTAAACACAAATTTCACAAATTAGCGCGAACACTTTTGTTCGTTCACAAGAGTCGGGAGCCTCAAAGCATTTCCATTACTGTCTATACGACATCTAAAAAATAGTGATAATTGGCGAAATTCGTGTTTACTAGTGCTTATGTGATAAATGTTACTGTAGGTTTCTAAATTCCAAACCAACTTTGCATCAAAACAAATGCAATGGAATACGCAGGTTATTTTGCTTCAATAATTATCGGGATTTCGCTGGGCTTAATTGGCGGTGGCGGTTCTATACTTACTATTCCTATACTAGTGTATTTGTTTAAGGTAAATCCTGAGCAGGCTACCTCGTACTCCCTGTTTATTGTTGGACTGACAGCCATGTCCGGAAGTTACAGCCATTACACAATGGGCAACTTGAAACTCAAATCGGCTTTGTATTTTGGAATCCCGTCTGTAGTTTCAATTTTGATAATACGTGAAGTTATTTTTCCACAAATAGCAGCCACATTATTCTCCATCGCGTCCTATTCAGTTTCAAAAGACTTCCTTATTATGATTGTCTTTTCAGTACTGATGATTACGGCAGCTATTTCGATGATTAAAAAAGAACAGCCCGAAATAAGAAACACCGAAACCAATTACCTGCAATTAAGCCTAATAGGTTTTGTGGTCGGAATTGTAACGGGTTTTCTGGGTGCCGGAGGAGGATTTTTGATTATTCCTGCCTTGTTGTTTTTTGCCAATTTACCAATGAAACAGGCCGTTGGAACTTCCTTATTAATCATAACCATCAACTCATCCATAGGTTTCGCAGGCGATTTATACATTGGAACACCCATAAATTATCCTTTTTTATTCGGTATTTCAGCAATGGCACTTGTTGGAATGTTAATTGGAAGCCAGCTTTCTAAAAAAATAGACGGAGCAAAACTGAAGCCTCTTTTCGGGTGGTTTGTTCTGGTAATGGGCGTTTATATTATTGCAAAAGAGGTTTTTCTTTAAACTTCAGTTTTTCCAGTGGATTTAAATAGTTTTTATTTAAATATTTTGAATTTAGTTTCACTTGTAGAGTAGTCTTTGTCAAAGTTCTAAATTTTGGCAAAGATGAAACTAAAAAATCTTTCTATTCTTAATCATCGAACTTCTATATCTTGGGCGTTACCTATCCCGATAGCTATCGGGAGGCTCATCGGCTAAATTCCCAATTAACAAAAACTACGGTTGAAAAAGCCTGGTTTTTCTAAATCGGGAGATAAAGCTTCAAACGAAGTTCACTGAACTCCGATGAAAAAATAAAATCATTGTGAAGTAATCCCTAACGCACACATGGGCAAATTAGAAATTTTCAGGCTTGTAATTTACAAGATATCAGTTTTCAATTAATACAGATCTTATTTCCAGCACAGTTCCTGAAACCGGGTGATAATTGACAAAATTGAATTTACAAAGATTGTGGATATTCAAAAGTTTTCCGTCTGGCAATCCGTCCTGCCTGAAATGGGTCCATGGAATTTTTATGGTTTTGAATTTGTTGGGAGATGCAGGTAAATCAACTCTTGGGTGAGATCCTCCATGAACACAGCCAGTTCCTGTTTCATTTCCTTCGCGTGCCTGTAATTTAATAAGCTGAGTTGATTTATAAATAATTTTTACAAAACGTGAATTATCGGATAAATTAGTCGGAACTCCATCATTCAATGCTGATGATGCTATCAGTACATTCAGCTCAATTTCGCCAACCGGATTCTCTTTAGCCGTTACCCTTACAACACCTTCTTTTTGTCTGACAGCGTTTATTGTTTCGTAATTTTCGTTTACAGGACCTGCAATATGCCAAATGTTTGACTTGACTAGATCTATATTTGAATTCCTTTCATGAAGATTAAAACCAGAGGCTATAATAAAAATTGTAAGTAAGATTGATTGACGAATCATAAGGTATTTTTTTGTGTTCTTTTTTAGTAAACTAAATTTTAAGTAAGCTGATTTAGTTTTTTTTGGCGTTTCCTACGGCCAGGCTATACGCTAAATCTTTTCCTTGCTACAGAAGCAAGAAAAAGGATATCGCTTCTATCCTTAACGCAAAATCAGAAAATACAATTATTTCAAGATCTTAATTGCCTCCAGCTTCAGCTGGAGGTTAACAAATCTATACAAAAAAAGGCTTTAGCCAAAATCGTAAAGTTTGGCTAAAGCGTTAATACAAATGCATACAAAAACCTCCAGTTAAAACTGGAGGCTATTCATATTATTGAAATTCGTGAATTCGAGGCAAACTAAAAAAATCAATGCTCCCCATACCCAACATCATCCATTTTCCCACTAAACACACGGTACTGAATAATAAAATAAACAATTACCAAAAACAAAGCGATAAAAAACCAGCTTAAACCGGCATTTAAACCATATTCTCCGGCAGCTGTATTGTAAATCGTCAATGACGGATTCACTTTATTAGTTGAAGGCAAAACATTCGGAAAAATAGAAACCGCTGTTGAAGCAAATCCGCCTAATAAAAACAGGGTTGAGAACAGAAATCCGTAACCGTCTTTTTGAAACGAACGCACTTTGAATAATCCGGCAATTCCAATAAAAGTCAATATTGGAAAAAACCACAAAATCGGGTTTTCAATAAAATTATGAAACGGTTTTGGTTCTATAAAATGCCAGATTCCCAGCGAAATAAAAACCAAAATAAGCAAAACAAAGTTCAATTTAAAAACCACATTTTTAAGTTGTGGGTTCAATGCAGAATTGGTTTTATAGATTATCCAGTTGGCTCCGTGAATCGTTAAAGCAACGACGCTCACAATTCCGAGGAAAAGCGTAAACCAGTCTATAATCCCCAATTCATTTGCCTGCGGGCTAAAAGTTGCATTCCACAATGGTAAAAAGAAATAATGCGCTTCCTGTGTCGAAACACCATTTTCTACCATTCCGAGATTTACCCCTCGAACGATATTTCCCAACGCCATTCCGAAGAAAAGCGCCAAAAGCAAACTCGCGATTCCGAAAGCTTTGTCCCAAATCGCTTCCCACATATGGTTGTGTACCTGCCCGCGCATTTCAAGTCCAATTGCACGGAAAATCAGCAGCCATAAAATCATAATCAAAGGCAAATAAAATCCGCTGAAAGACGAGGCGTACAAAGTTGGAAAAGCAAAAAACAAAACACCTCCGGCGGCAATCAGCCAGACTTCATTAGCATCCCAAAAAGGCCCAATCGAATTGGTAATGACTTTTTTATCCCTCTCTGTTTTCGCAAAAAACAAATGAATAATTCCTGCTCCAAAATCATAGCCGTCCAATACCAGATAGACAGCCAGAATTCCCATTAAAACTACGTACCAAAAAAATTCCATACTTATATTTTTTCTGTTGAAAGTTCCACATGATGCGGTCCTTTATTGATAATTTTCCCAACCAAAAGCAAAAACAGCATTCCGAGCAAAAGATATAAACCTATAAAACCCAATAAGGTAAATAAGGTATTTCCGGATGAAACTGTTGGAGATGCACCCGATGCTGTCCGCATTAAATTGTACACCAGCCACGGCTGTCTTCCTAATTCGGCAGTGTACCAACCTGTTGTATTGGCTATATAAGGAAACGGCATCATAAACATGAGCGACCACAAAAGCCATTTGGTTTCAAACAATTTTCCTCTGATCAACTGAAAAAGCGAAATGACCATCAAACCAATAAAAACCGTTCCGAGTCCGACCATAATATGATACGCATAATACAATCCTGAAATATTGGTTGGATGCAGGTCTTCTTCAAATTGGTCCAGTCCCTGAATTTCCTGATCCCAGTTTCCATAAGTAAGAAAACTCAGGATATTGGGAACTGCGATTTTATTATCCAGTTTTTTATCTTTCACATCGGGCTGCCCGATTAAGACAATCTCTGAACCTTTCTTTTCGGTATGGAAAATTCCTTCCATAGCCGCAAAAGTCACAGGCTGGTATTTCACCACATTCTTAGCCAGCAAATCTCCTGTTGGAACTGCAACCACAAGACTCGAAATCAATCCGAAAATGACTCCGGTTTTTAGGAACATTTTTCCGAAAGAAACATTCTTTCTGCTTAAAATATAAAAAGCGCCAATTCCGGCCACAACAAATGAACTTGTTACCAGAGAAGCTGCCTGATTGTGCAGATACGAAGGCCATAACCACGGATTTAGGAACAACGCTTTAAAATTCGTCAATACAAATTTTCCATTTTCCAAAATTTCATAGCCAACGGGATTCTGCATCCACGAATGTGTGGCGATAATTAAGTACCCACTTGCCCAGGAACCAATCATAATTAATAATCCGGTTACAAAATGCCATTTATGTCCGAGAAGTTTTTCTCCAAATAAAAAGATTCCAAGAAAAGAAGATTCGAGAAAGAAAGAGAACATTCCCTCCATTGCCAGCGTCTGCCCGATAATTCCTCCGGTCAACTCTGAGAACTTAGCCCAGTTGGTTCCAAACTGAAACTCCATCGGAATTCCGGTTACAACACCCATTGCAAAATTCAGGGCGAAAATCTTCATCCAGAAATGCGTGGCATGATTATATTGTTCGTTACTGGTTTTGAGGTATTTCCACTTGAAGTACACAATAATGAGCGATAAACCCATTGTAAGCTGTGGAAAAAGATAGTGAAAAGTAATGGTGAAGGCAAATTGCATTCGGTCATAAAAGAGCATTTCTTCCATAAGGTAATTTATTTATGAAGTTCCACAAATTTACCGATTATAACCCGAATTGCTGTCCTGTAAAAAAGTTTATTTGTAAAGTTTTAAACCATATAAGTGATATAAGTAAATATAAGTTGAACGTAAATATTTTAAATGAACTTATATCACTTATATGGTGAAAATTATTTCTTCAAAATTCCTTTTTCAACACTTTCTTTAATCAAACCTTCAGCGTAATTCCATATTGATTTTGAACCTTCTTTTATCACGCTTTTCTTTTCATAAACTTTATCATAATTCACTCCAAACTCTTTCCAGGTACCGCCATTGTTAGAAGTATTTTGTAATAAAGGCTCTAATCTGTCCATCGATTTTGCAAACTTGGCTTCATTGGTTTCTCCGGCTTCAAATTCTTCCCAGATTGCAATTAGTTCTTTGGCCTGAATTTTAGGAAGTAAACCAAATATTCGATTGGCTGCGATTCGTTCTTCATCAGTATTACAATGATTTTTTGCTGTATCGTAAATAAACACATCTCCTGCGTCAATCTCCACAATATCATGAATCAGAACCATTTTTACGACTTTCAAAATATCTATTGGCTCATTGGAATGTCCTGACAAAACAATTGCCATCAAAGCCAGATGCCAGCTGTGTTCTGCATCATTTTCACATCGGTCACTGTTAAACAGTTTTGTTTTGCGCTGGATGTATTTTACTTTATCAATTTCCTTTATAAAAGCGATTTGATCTAATAAATCTTGTGTGTTCATAAAAACGATTTTAGGAAAATGCAAAATTACGCAGATTTTTTTTCACCATATAAGTTATATAAGTTCATTTAAATTTTGAAGGTGAATAACTTATATCTACTCATATAATTTTGACTAAGTTTAGGTAAAAACCGTCAAACGCTTTTCTGAAAATTCATATTTCTGTAACATTAGTCACCTACTATACCAAAAAACAAAACTACCTTTGTTATCCCATTATTATTACTTGAATCATGAAAATCGAACAAATTTACACCGGATGCCTCGCACAAGGTGCTTACTATCTAACATCAGACGGAGAAGCTGCCATTATTGATCCGCTTAGGGAAATTCAGCCTTATCTGGATCGTTTAGACCGTGACGGAGTTAAGTTAAAATATATTTTTGAAACGCACTTTCACGCCGATTTTGTTTCCGGACATCTTGATTTGAGCAAAGAAACCCAGGCACCTATTGTTTACGGACCAAATGCCAAACCTGAATTTGAATGTATTGTCGCTAAAGACGGACAGGAATTTAAAGTTGGTAAAATTATTATAAAAGCGTTGCATACTCCCGGTCATACTATGGAAAGTACTACTTTTTTACTGATTGACGAAAACGGAAAAGATCATGCTATTTTCTCTGGAGACACTTTATTTATTGGTGATGTAGGCCGTCCTGATCTTGCTCAAAAAGCAGCCGGAATGACTCAGGAAGAATTGGCGGGAATTTTGTTTCATTCGTTACGAAATAAAATCATGACTTTGGCTGATGATGTAATTGTCTATCCTGCGCACGGTGCCGGAAGTGCGTGCGGAAAAAACATGAGCAAAGAAACGGTTTCAACTATCGGAAATCAAAAAGCGACCAATTATGCTCTGCGCGCCAATATGACTGAAGCCGAATTCATCAAAGAAGTTACCGATGGTTTGTTGCCTCCCCCTGCCTATTTCAGCATGAACGTTGCCATGAACAAACAGGGTTACGAAACCTTCGAATCGGTTTTACACAATGGCCTGAAAGAGATTGACGTAAAAGATTTTGAAGCTGTTGCTGAAGAAACCGGAGCTTTAATTCTGGATACAAGAAGTGCTGCTGATTTTAGTAAAGTATATATTCCACAATCCATTAACATCGGAATCAACGGCGATTTTGCTCCCTGGGTTGGAACTTTAATTGCCAATGTAAAACAACCCATTATTTTAGTTACTGCAATCGGTATGGAAGAAGAAACTGTAACGCGTTTAAGTCGTGTTGGTTTTGATACAATTATCGGACATTTGAAAGGCGGTTTTGAAGCCTGGCAAAAAGCTGGTTTTGAAACAGATAATGTAAACCGAATTTCAGCTGAACAATTTGCAAACGAAGTAGACATTCAAAAAGACAAAATAATCGACATTCGCAAAGAAACCGAATACGAAGCAGAACATATCGAAGATGCTTATAGCAAACCTCTGGCTTTTATTAATGACTGGGTAAAAGATATTGACCCTAATGAACATTTTTATTTACATTGCGCAGGAGGCTACAGAAGTATGATTGCCGCTTCAATTTTGCAGGCAAGAGGTTTCAGAAATTTCTCTGAAGTTGAAGGCGGATTTGGAGCAATATCAAAAACAAATGTCCCAAAATCAGATTTCGTTTGTCAGAGCAAAATTTTGAAAGCATAAAGACTGAACATATTTTTTTACCATATAAGTTATATAAGTTCATTTAATTTCGGTGCGTTTTAAGTATAAGCTAGTTAAACTTATTATATGAGTTCATATAAGTTCGGCTCAATCTAAAATCCAGCTTATAATTACTTACATCACTTGTATGGTAAAAAAACATAAACGCTTACATGAGCTAATATAAGTTCAGCAATTAAGCTCCAACTTATATTACTTACATCACTTATATGGTAAAAAAAAACAAACGCTTACATGAGCTAATATAAGTTCAGCAATTAAGCTCCAACTTATATTTACTTACATCACTTATATGGTAAAAAAAATAAACGCTTACATGAGCTAATATAAGTTCAGCAATTAAGCTCCAACTTATATTTACTTACATCACTTATATGGTGAGAAAAAAAAACACATTAATTTTAAAACAAATATGAGTATACTTGAAATAATAAAAGAACCATGGCCATGGTATGTTGCAGGCCCGTTAATTGGATTGACTGTTCCAATTTTATTAATTATCGGAAATAAATCTTTCGGGATCAGTTCGTCATTGCGACATATTTGTGCGGCTTGTATTCCGGGAAATATTCCGTTTTTTAAATACGACTGGAAAAAAGAAAGCTGGAATTTATTCTTCGTTCTCGGAATATTTCTGGGAGGCATGATTGGTGCTTTTTTCCTATCCAATCCGAATGATGTTGTCATCACACCCGAATTGTCAGCAAAATTAGCCACTTACGGAATCACAGATTACTCAGGTTTAGTTCCTTCACAATTATTTTCGTGGGAAAGTTTATTGACACTTCGCGGATTTATTATGATTGTAGTGGGGGGATTTTTAGTTGGTTTCGGAACGCGTTATGCCGGCGGATGCACGAGCGGACATGCAATTATGGGATTATCAAACCTGCAATGGCCGTCATTAGTAGCCACCATCTGTTTTATGATTGGCGGTTTTGTCATGGCACTTTTGATTTTGCCGCATATTCTTTCACTTTAAAATTTTAGAAAATGAATCATTTAGAAAATAAAAATACAGACAGCGAAGGAATCAACGCAAGTCAGCAAAAAGAATCCGTATCGGGAAACCTTAAGTACCTAATCGTCGGCATCTTTTTCGGAGTTGTATTCGTAAAAGCCGAAATCATCAGCTGGTTCCGTATTCAGGAAATGTTCAACTTAGAATCTTTCTTCATGTATGGCGTAATCGGAAGTGCAGTTGCAGTTGGCATGATCTCCGTATTTCTGATAAAAAAATTAAATATCAAAACTCTTGATGGCGAAAAAATTGAAATTCAGCCCAAAACTTTCAACAAAGGACAAATCTACGGCGGACTATTATTCGGTTTCGGGTGGGCGATTACAGGAGCTTGTCCTGGACCGCTTTTTGCTCAAATTGGTACTGGAGCTACAGTAATAGTAGTTACTTTAATAAGCGCCATTGCCGGAACCTGGTTTTACGGATTGATTAAGGACAAACTTCCTCATTGATTTAACCGCAAAGCACGCTAAGATATACGCAAAGTTCGCAAAGTTTATTTACAAAGCTTTGCGAACTTTCCGCTTTATAAAAGTCTTCTTTATAAAAAACCTTGCGTACTTTGCGGTTAAACATTTTTCTCCATCAATTTTTAATTTCCTTTCGCTAAGTTTGCTCTAAAGATCATTTTCCCAAAAACAAACATAAAAGCCAAAGTATGAACCGTTCCGAACAATTATCAAAACTACAAAAAAAACAAAATTGGGACGTTATAATCATTGGCGGAGGAGCAAGCGGCCTGGGAACTGCTCTTGATGCAGCCAGCAGAGGTTACAAAACAATCTTACTCGAAGCAGTCGATTTTGCAAAAGGAACTTCAAGCAGAAGTACAAAACTTGTTCATGGTGGCGTTCGTTATCTGGAACAGGGAAATGTAAGCCTGGTCATGGAGGCTTTAAAAGAAAGAGGTTTACTGGCTCAAAACGCCGGTCATTTGGTCAAAAATCAATCGTTTGTTATTCCGAATTACAATCGGTGGAGCGGATATTTTTACACAATCGGATTAAAAATTTATGATTTACTGGCGGGCAGCTTAAGTTTAGGTGCTTCAAAATATATCTCAAAAGAAAAAACAATCAAAATGCTGCCGAATGTGCAGGAAAACGGATTGGTAAACGGTGTACTCTATCATGACGGACAATTTGATGATTCACGATTAGCAATTAATCTCGCCCAAACTGCTGTAGAAAAAGGAGCTTGTGTCATTAATTATATAAAAGTTATCAATCTGCTAAAAGATGATAAAGGATTGGTTATTGGCGTACAGGCAATAGATCAGGAAAGCGGAAACAAATACGACATAAAAGGTTCTGCCATCATAAATGCTACAGGCGTTTTTACAAATGCCATAATGAAGCTCAATGATAAAGTATATAAAAAATATATCGTTCCGAGTCAGGGAATCCATTTAGTATTTGACAAATCGTTTTTACCCGGTGATCACGCACTCATGATTCCGAAAACAAAAGACGGAAGGGTTTTATTTGCCGTTCCATGGCATAATCGGGTTGTCGTAGGCACAACAGATACCTTAATCAAAAGTCATAGTCTGGAACCTGTCGCTCTGGAAAGCGAAATTCAATTTGTTCTGGAAACAGCGCAACGATTTTTAGCAAAAAAACCAGACAGAGCCGATGTATTGTCTGTTTTTGCAGGTTTACGTCCGCTGGCTGCACCAAAAGAAGAAGGAAAAAGTACTAAAGAAGTTTCCAGAAGTCATAAAATCTTAGTTTCTAAAACCGGCTTAATTACCATTACAGGAGGAAAATGGACCACCTACAGAAAAATGGCTGAGGAAATTATCGATATAGCTATCAAAACAGGAAAATTACCTAAAAAAGAATGTATAACTGAGCATCTGCCAATTCACGGTAACAAACCCACCACTACTGCTGATCGCGAAAATCATCTTTATATTTATGGTTCTGATATTCCTAAAATAACCGAATTACAACAAAACGAACCTGAATTAAACGAAAAATTGCATCCTGATCACGAATTTACAATGGCTGAAGTAGTCTGGGCTGTTCGCTATGAAATGGCAAGAACCGTTGATGATGTTTTAGCAAGACGCGTACGCTTATTATTCTTAGATGCGACTGCCGCAATTGAATCTTCTGAAAAAACAGCAAGGGTAATTGCAAAAGAATTAGGTCACGACGAAAATTGGATTTCTAAAGAGATTGCAGATTTCAAATCGATTTCTAAAGGATTTTTCCTTTCAGAATTCCGGTAAAAATTTTCTAAGCAACTCAAAACAGTAGATTTTTCAAGTTTTGTTTTATTTATACACAAAAATTGACTTACAAAAAAACGAGATTTCAGTTTAAAGAGAAAAGTAACACTCATTCACATTAATTTATAGTTAAATATTAAATTATCAAGTAGTTACACCTAAAAATATTTTAATTTTAACCGTACGAAAATGCATTTATTTCATAGTGTTCTAACTGCATTTTTAAATCTTAACAAAAAATTAATAAAACATTTGTATATACAACAATTAAAAGTTATACATTTGTATATACAAATTATACGCTTACAACTATGACAATTGAAGAGGTTATAAAAAGCACTGTTAAGATGGATAATGCGAAAAAAGTTATTCTGAATATCATGTACACGCAAAATGTGATTCTGGATCATTTCAACGAGTTGATAAAACCGTATGATCTGTCCGGAGAACAATATAATGTACTTCGAATATTAAGAGGACAAAAAGGAAATCCTGCCAATATGTGTGTAATACAGGAACGTATGCTGGCCAAAACCAGCAATACAACGAGACTGGTTGACAAACTGCTATTAAAAGAGTATGTAACCCGAAATGTATGTCCGGGAAACAGAAGAAAAATCGAGGTTCTCATTACCCAGAAAGGATTGGACGTTTTAAAAGAATTAGACCCGAAGGTAGATGAACACGAGCGTTTATTTGCTGACAACATAAGCCCTGAAGAATTAGAATTATTAAACCAATTATTAGAAAAGTACCGAACCCAAAAAAATTAATATCATGAGTACACTATTAGACAATCTTAACTGGAGATATGCTACCAAAAAATTTGATGCAACCAAAAAAATCTCTGAAGCAGATTTAAATACTTTGAAAGAAGCTGTAAGATTAAGCGCTTCTTCATACGGGTTACAGCCATTCAAAGTGGTTATTGTAGAAAACCCGGAATTACGAGAAAAATTAAAAGCTGAAGCGTGGGGACAAACTCAGATTACAGAAGCTTCTCACCTGCTTATCTTTGCCAATGACTTAAATCTTGATTCAAAATCAGTTGAAGCATACATTAAAAACATCAGCGAAACCAGAAGTGTACCGGTAGAGGCTCTGGAAGGATTCAGCGGAATGATGAATAATGTTATTTCAAATCTGTCAAGTGAAGACAAAAATATCTGGACAGCAAAACAAACTTACATTGCATTAGGAACATTATTAAGTGCTGCCGCAGAACTAAGAATAGATGCTACACCTATGGAGGGTTTTAGTGCCCCTGCTTTTAATGAAATATTAGGTTTTGACAAACTTGGATTAAATGCTTCGGTAATAGCAACTCTTGGTTACAGACATGAAGAGGACGATGCTCAGCATTATAAAAAAGTCAGAAAATCTCAGGAAGAATTATTTATTACATTATAATTATTAATAACAATCAAAATCAATTTTAACAACATGAAAAATTTAAAAACAATTGCAATAGCATTATTTGTAGCAGTAGCGTCAGTTTCAGTAAACGCACAAACAAAAAAAATCGATGTAAAAGCATCTACTATCAAATGGGTAGGTAAAAAAGTAACAGGAGAGCACTCTGGAACTGTAAACTTCAAGGATGGTGCTGTAGTACTTAAAGGAAATAAATTAAAAGGAGGAAGTTTTACAGTAGATATGACTTCTATAAACGCTACTGATTTAACTGGAGAATACCAGCAAAAATTAAACGGGCATTTAAAAAATGAAGATTTCTTTGGAACAGATAAATATCCTACGGCAAAATTAGTTTTCAAAACTATAGGAGCTAAAGCAACTGATGTTTATACAGTAACTGCAGATTTAACGATCAAAGGAATTACAAAACCTGTAACTTTTGATATGACTGTAAAAGGAAATACCGCTACAACTGCTTTCAAAGTTGACAGAACTAAATACGATATCAAATACAACTCTGGTAACTTCTTCGAAAATTTAGGAGACAAAACTATCAATGACGATTTCGAACTGGATGTAACCTTAAAATTCTAATATTTCAGGCTTACTAACGTAGAAATTCAGGAAACCCCGGCAATTTAACTGCCGGGGTTCTTTTTTTACAACATAATAATAATGTTCTTAATACTCAGGTAACCCTTTCGTAACAAAGCACTGCATTTTGATTAACATTCAGCCTCTAATTTTGGCCGTATTAAAAAACATTAAAAGTCAAAAACTAGAAATCAAAAATTGTAGTTATGAAAACTAAATTACTCATTGCCATTATAACACTTATCAGCACATTTTCTCTTGAGGCACAACAGCAAAAAGGAATTACAGGAACATCAAACTGGATGAATAACTGGACCAATTTTAAACCAGTCAATACAGAATATAACGAAGCTACAAATATAATTGCAGGAACAATTGACAAAGACACCAAACTAACCAAACGCAATACTTATCAGCTTGTTGGCATTGTTTACGTAACCAATAATGCTGTCCTTACCATCGAACCCGGAACAGTTATCAGAGGCGATGACAAAACCTGCGGAACATTAGTAATTACAAATGGTGCAAAAATTATGGCAGAAGGTTTAGAAACGGATCCTATTATTTTTACTTCAAACAAAGAAATTACAGAGAGAAGACCTGGTGACTGGGGCGGAATTATTGTTCTGGGAAAGGCTCCTATCAATAAATTAGGCGGAATAAGTACATTGCCTTTCAACTTAGATCCGATATTAAACCATTATGGAGGACAGGATGCAGAAGATAATTCAGGAATATTAAAATATGTACGCATTGAATATTCAGGCAGAAAATTAAGTGCTTTAAAAGAACTTAACGGACTCTCATTAGCCGGGGTTGGAAGAAAAACAGTTTTAAGCAATATCCAGATCAGCTATTCTAATGACGATTCTTTTGAATGCTACGGAGGCGATCTTAATATGAATAACTTGATTTCGTACCGAACTACAGATGATGATTTTGATTTTACCCAGGGAGCACAAATCAATATCAGCAACAGTATCGCTATCCGTCATCCTTTCTCGTCTGATATTTCAGGTTCAAGATGTTTTGAAGTTGATTCATACGACAAAATTGAAAACACGGACATGACTAAAAAAATGACTAAAATTAATGCCGCCAACATCACACTGGTGAACCTTGAAGAAAACAATCAGGGATTGGTTCGTGAATCTGCTTACATTGGAGAAAATACTTTTTTCAGCTTAACCAACAGCGTTGTTTCAGGTTTTAGCCCTTTTGTGCTTTTAAATGGAAATATTGGAAACGGGAATGAGAATTTATCAAAAATTACATTAAAAAACATCATGTCCAACAACTGTAATGGTGCAATCCTAAGCGAATCTTCAAGCAATGATGCCGGAATTAAAAACTGGTACAGCAATCATGAATTTGCAATAGAATCTACAAAAATAAAAAGCAACGAATTATTCATAATGCCAAATATTAAAGGAAATCCCGACTTTAGAACAAAAATAAACAATGCTGTTGCAAGCGGGAAATAAGCAATTAAAATCTATTTGTTGTTTTTAGATATTTAACAAATTTATAAATTAAGAAAAGTTTTTTTTTTGATTTGAATGCATTCTAATTCAAATTACATTTATATATTTGCCTTATCAAAATAAGATTATGAAAATTACAATGAACAATACTTGGTGGTGGAAGAATTTACGTCAGACGTCGTGAACAAAGCTTCCTATGGTATTGTAAAACTATAAATATAAAAGGCTTGTCATCACGACAGGCCTTTTTTTTTATTTTAAAAAAACCAGGAATTTCAAAATACAGACGGAAAAATTTCATACAGACGAAAAATTTCGTACAGACGGAAAATTTCGTACAGACGGAAAATTTCGTACAGACTTGGAATTTCGTACAGACGGGGAATTTCGTACAGACGGGATTTCGTACAGACGGGAATTTCATACAGACGGGAATTTCATACAGACGGGAATTTCATACAGACGGGAATTTCGTACAGACGGGTTTGAAACCCGTCTGTACCTACCATTAACAAAAAATAAAAAAATGAAAAAAATGAAAAATTTCACTCTTAATACGCACTATAAACAAATTCTGGCAGACACTATTACGCCGGTGAGCATTTATTTTAAAATCAGGGACAAATTCCCTAATAGCCTTTTACTGGAAAGTAGTGACTATCACGGAAATGACAATAGCTTCTCATACATCTGCTGCAACCCGATCGCCACTATTAAAATTGAAAACGAAATTATTACGAAAACTTTCCCTGACGGAGCAGCGGAACAAATTTCAATTGATGCATCAACCAATATTCCGAAAGTAATACAGCAATTTTCGAGTCAGTTTAAATCCGAGAAAAACGATTTTAAGTTTATTAACAATGGTTTGTTCGGATATATTTCTTACGATGCTGTCCGTTATTTCGAAAAGGTAGAAATTGCAAAAAAGGATTCAGCAACCTTAATTCCGGATGTTTTTTATGCGGTTTACCAAAACATTATTGCCATCAATCATTTCAAAAACGAAGCGTATATTTTTTGCCATAGTGTTGACGGAAGAAACAATATTTCAGAAATCGAACAGCTATTGCAATCCCGAAATATTGCTTCTTATAAATTTACTAAAGAAGGCGAAGGTTTCTCGAACTTAACCGATGATGAATTTAAACACAATGTAGCCTTAGCCAAAAAACACTGTTTCCGTGGAGACGTTTTTCAATTGGTTCTTTCGCGTCGTTTTACGCAAGGCTTCAAAGGCGATGAATTTAATGTGTACCGTGCTTTAAGAAGCATCAACCCATCTCCGTATTTATTCTTTTTTGATTATGGGGATTTCAAAATATTTGGTTCTTCGCCTGAAGCCCAAATTATTGTAAAAAACAGAAAAGCCGAAATTCACCCTATAGCCGGAACTTTCAGAAGAACAGGAAATGATGAAAAAGATGCTGAACTGGCAAAAAAATTATCCGAAGATAAAAAAGAAAACAGCGAACACGTAATGCTGGTTGATCTGGCGAGAAACGATCTAAGCCGAAATGGTCATGATGTTAACGTAGAAAGATACAGAGAAGTTCAGTTTTTCTCACACGTTATACACCTTGTTTCAAAAGTTACGGGGCACTTACACGATAAAGCTACAACAATGCAGGTAGTTGCCGACACTTTTCCGGCAGGAACTTTAAGCGGCGCCCCAAAACACAGAGCGATGCAACTGATTGAAGACTACGAAAAAACAAATCGTAATTTCTACGGCGGTGCAATTGGCTTTATGGATTTTGAAGGCAATTTCAACCATGCGATTATGATTCGTACTTTTCTTTCAAAAAACCATCAGTTGCATTGTCAGGCCGGAGCAGGCATTGTAGCAAGTTCTGATGAAGAAAGTGAGATGCAGGAAGTTTACAATAAATTAAGGGCATTGAATACAGCTTTGGAAATGGCTGAAAGAATTTAAAAAATGGGACAAATTAAAATATTTGGTATCCGAAAGGAACTTCATCCGATAAGGGAGAAAGTATCAGAAATTTTAAGCGAATGTATGTTTGAAGCATTTCAGTTTCCAAAAGAAAAAAAGGCACATCGTTTTATTTATATTGAAGAAGACAGCTTTTTTTATTTTGAAGGAAGAACAAGCAAACATACCATTATAGAAATTAGTTGTTTTGAAGGAAGGAGTATCGAATCAAAAAAGAAATTATATCAGTTGATTTTTGAAAAATTTGAAACGCTGTTAAATATTACTCCCATGGATGTGGAGATTACACTATTTGAAACTCCAATGCATAACTGGGGAATTCGCGGTAAAAGTGCTGATGAACTTATTTTAAATTATAAAATTAACGTATAAATAAAATGAAAAAATACATTTACTTTTTGGCTGTCATGTTGCTTTCTGTTTCTTGCGAAAATTCAAAAACAATTCCGTTAACAGGAACCTGGCGCCTTATATCAGCAGAAACAACCGAAAATGATTCCACTTTTTCGACTTTCAATCCAAAGACAAAAATGATTAAAATTATAAATGAAACGCATTTTGCTTTTTTCAATCATGATTTAAAGAATGGTAAAGATTCAACAAATGCTGTATTCTTTGGCGGAGGTGGAAAATACACATTAAAAGACAGTATTTACACCGAAAACCTTGAATATTTCAATAACCGCCAATGGGAGAACAACCAGTTTGAATTTGTGGTAAAAATCCAAAATGACACCTTAATTCAGGAAGGAATCGAAAAATTAGAAAAATTAGGAATAAACCGGATTATCACTGAAAAATACGTTCGGGAAAAATAAATAAAAATTAGTTTCAGTTTTCAAGTTTCAGGCTTCAAGTTTGAAACGTGAAACAAAGAAAACCTGAAACCTGAAACAAATAAGATTATGAAAAAGATTTTAGTTATAGACAATTATGATAGTTTCACTTACAACTTAGTACACTATCTGGAAGATTTAAAATGTGAAGTAACCGTTTACAGAAACGATGAATTTGATATTGACGAAATTGCTTCTTTCGATAAAATATTACTTTCTCCAGGACCAGGAATCCCGGATGAAGCAGGTTTACTGAAAGATGTAATTCGTAAATATGCCCCAACAAAAAGCATTTTAGGTGTTTGCTTAGGACAGCAGGCTATTGGAGAAGTTTTTGGAGGAACACTTTCAAATCTTGATAAAGTTTACCACGGTGTTGCTACAAATGTAAAAAAAGCAGTTACAGACGAATCATTATTTGAAGGTCTTGAAGATGAATTCGAAGTAGGCCGTTATCACTCCTGGGTGGTGAATGCCGACTTGCCTGAGGTTTTAGAAGCAACTTCATTTGAAGAAAATGGCCAGGTGATGTCCCTACGCCATAAAACATACGATGTCCGAGGCGTGCAATTTCACCCGGAAAGTGTTTTAACACCTAACGGAAAAAGGATTTTAGAGAACTGGATTAAGGGTTAATTATTTTTGTCTCAAGTTTCAGGTTTCAGGTTGCTTTAACGTGAAACTTGAAACTTGAAACCTGAAACCTGAAACAAACGAAACAATGAAAATAACTATATCAGAAACCAGACAAATCAACATCGAAGATATCTTGATTTTATACAAAGCCAATGAATGGAGTTCAGCCAGCAAACCAAATGAACTGTACAATGGCCTTTTAAATTCTGAAACTTTAGTGACTGCCTGGGAAGGGAAAAAGCTGGTTGGATTAGGGAACGCTATTTCAGATGGATTCTTAACCGTTTATTATCCGCATTTATTAGTGCTTCCGGAATATCAGGGAAAAGGAATCGGCAAATTGATTATGGATAAAATGCAGGAGAAATACAGTCACTTTCACATGCAGATGTTAACGGCCGACGGAAGAGCAGTTGATTTCTACAGAAAAAACGGTTTTGAAAGAGCCGGAAAAACAGAACCCATGTGGATTTATCAGGGTAATGAACATTAAAAAAGTTTCAGGTTTCAATTTATAAGTTTCAAGTTCGCACCGAACCTGAAACTTGAAACAAAAAAAACTAAAATAAAAAAATGAAAACAATATTAAACAAATTAATCAATCACGAAGTGCTTACAAAAGAAGAGGCAAAAAACGTATTGATTAATATTTCAAGCGGTCAATACAATCCAGGTCAGATTTCGGCTTTTTTGACCGTATTTATGATGCGAAGCATTACGATTGAAGAATTAATCGGTTTCAGGGAAGCACTTTCTGAATTGTGTATCCGTATTGACCTATCCGATTATAACACTATAGATTTGGTGGGTACCGGCGGGGATGGAAAAGATACTTTCAACATTTCGACTCTGGCATCATTTGTAACAGCCGGAGCCGGAATAAAAGTCACAAAGCATGGTAATTACGGGGTTTCATCCATTACAGGTTCAAGTAATGTTATGGAAGCACTGGGAGTTAAATTTAGCAACGATCCCAGTTTCCTTGAAAAATGTGTAGATAAGGCGGGTATTTGTATTCTGCACGCACCCCTATTCCACCCTGCTATGAAACATGTTGGACCACTTCGTAAAGAACTGGCAGTCAGAACCATTTTTAACATCCTTGGTCCGCTAATAAATCCTTCTTTTCCGAAAAATCAATTACTGGGAGTTTTCAATCTGGAATTGGCGAGAATGTATGCTTATCTCTATCAAAATACGGATAGTAATTTTACAATTGTACACGCATTGGATGGTTATGATGAAATCTCCTTGACAGGACCGACCAAAATAATTACACATAGCACAGAAGGTATGCTGAATCCGGAAGATTTTGGTGTTCAATTAATTAAACAAAGCGACATCAAAGGAGGTGAAACTGTTGCGGAATCGGCAGAAATTTTCACAAAAATCATTTCAGGAAACGGAACCGAAGCACAAAATAATGTTGTTTGTGCTAATGCCGGAATGGCGATTGCAACGGTTACAAAATGTCCTCCACTGGAAGGATTTGAACTGGCAAAAGAAAGTTTATTATCCGGAAAAGGATTAGTAGCTTTGAATAAATTACAAGAATTAAGTAAATAATTTTTTAGTTTCAAGTTTCAGGTTTCAGGTTTCAAGTTGTTGGAACGTGAAACTAAAAAAACTTGAAACTTGAAACAAATAAAAATAATGAACATCTTAGATAAAATCATAATAGACAAAAAAAGAGAAGTAATTCTAAAGAAATCAATTATTCCGGTTTCGCAATTAGAAGCTTCAGTATTCTTTCCAAAACATACTATTTCTCTTAGTCAGAAATTAAGAGAAAGCAACTCCGGAATTATCGCAGAACACAAACGCCGTTCACCTTCTAAATCAATCATCAATAACAATTTCACGGTTGAAGAAGTAGTTAAAGGCTACGAAGATGCCGGAGCCTGCGGAATTTCAGTTCTAACTGACGGAAAATATTTTGGAGGTTCACTGGACGATTTACTTCTGGCAAGAGCTTCAGTAAATATTCCGCTTTTGCGAAAAGAATTTATTGTTGACGAATATCAAATTCTGGAAGCAAAATCCCATGGAGCCGATTTGATTCTGTTAATCGCAGCGGTTTTAACGCGTGAAGAAATCAAATCCCTATCTGAATTTGCAAAAAAATTAGGGTTAGAAGTTTTACTTGAAGTGCACAATTTGGAAGAACTGCAAAAATCGATTATGCCGAGTTTAGACATGATCGGGGTGAACAACAGAAACCTGAAAACATTCGAAGTAAGCCTGGATTTCAGCAAACAGCTGGCTTCTCAAATTCCGGATGAATTTGTAAAAGTTTCTGAAAGCGGGATTTCATCCTTAGAAGCAATTCAGGAATTAAAGCCTTACGGTTACAAAGGCTTCTTAATTGGAGAAAACTTCATGAAAACTGATAATGCCGGACAGGCAGCAACAGAATTTATTAATAAACTATAAATTTAAGTTTGCCACTAATTACACAAATTTCCGCGAATTAATTTAGTATAATTCGAGTAATTCGTGGCAAAAAAATTAAAACAAAGCTTTGCGAACTTAGCGTTTTTAAGCACACTCAAAAGCAAAAAACCTTAGCGCACTTTGCGGTAAAACATACAACGAAATGAAACTCAAAATATGCGGCATGAAATATCCTGAAAATATCCTCGAAGTAGGTGCACTCCTGCCCGATTATATGGGATTTATTTTCTGGGAAAAGTCCGCGAGATATTGCAACGAAAATGTACCCGAATTGGTCAAAACCATCAAAAAAACGGGCGTTTTCGTTAATCAGAGTCAGGAAGAAATTCTGGAGAAAGTCGAAAAACACGATTTACAAGCCATTCAGTTACACGGAAATGAATCGGTTGAATTTTGTTCAGAATTAAAAAAACAATTGCCAGAGAAAATCGAAATTATTAAAGTATTTTCGGCTGACGAAAATTTTGATTTTGAAATCATTAACCCTTTTGAAGATGTGTGCGATTACTTCCTGTTTGATACCAAAGGAAAATTACCGGGTGGAAACGGAACTACTTTCGACTGGAATATCTTAAAAAAATACAATTCGAAAAAGCCTTTCTTTTTAAGCGGTGGCATCGGAATGAATGAATTAAAAGCCATTGAAGAGATCTCAAAAACCAAATTACCTATTTATGCAGTCGATGTAAATAGTAAATTTGAGATTGAACCGGGGCTGAAAAATAAAAATCTATTAAGCAATTTTAAAAGCAAATTTGAAATTGTAAACATCTAAAATTTAAAAAAATGAATTTTAACGTTGACGAAAAAGGATATTACGGAGAATTTGGAGGAGCTTACATCCCTGAAATGCTGTATCCAAATGTAGAAGAATTACGCCAAAAGTATTTAAGTATCATGGACGAACCTGATTTTAAGGCAGAGTTCAACCAATTACTAAAAGATTATGTAGGACGACCTAGTCCGTTGTATTTTGCAAAACGTTTGTCTGAAAAATACAATACCAAAGTTTATCTAAAAAGAGAAGATTTAAATCATACAGGGGCACACAAAGTAAATAACACAATCGGACAAATTTTACTTGCGAAACGCTTAGGCAAAAAAAGAATCATTGCCGAAACCGGAGCGGGTCAGCACGGTGTGGCGACAGCAACAGTCTGCGCTTTGATGGGAATAGAATGTATTGTTTATATGGGCGAAATTGACATTGCACGTCAGGCTCCAAACGTAGCCCGTATGAAAATGCTGGGTGCAGAAGTCCGTCCGGCACTTTCAGGTTCCAGAACACTAAAAGACGCTACAAACGAGGCCATCCGTGACTGGATCAACAATCCGGTTGACACCCATTATATCATCGGTTCGGCAATTGGACCTCATCCTTATCCGGATATGGTAACCCGTTTCCAGAGCATCATTTCTGAAGAAATCAAATGGCAGTTAAAAGAAAAAGAAGGCCGTGAAAATCCGGATTATGTAGTGGCTTGTATCGGTGGAGGAAGTAATGCTGCCGGAACCTATTATCACTTCCTGCACGAGCCAGAAGTTGGAATCATCGCTGTTGAAGCTGCCGGAAAAGGTGTTGACAGCGGACATAGTGCTGCAACCAGTAAATTAGGAAAAGTGGGGGTTATTCACGGTTGTAAAACCCTTTTGATGCAAACCGTTGACGGACAAATTACAGAACCGTACTCGATTTCTGCAGGATTGGATTATCCTGGCGTTGGCCCTATGCACGCACATTTGGCACAATCAGGGCGAGGCGAATTTTTCTCGGTTACCGATGATGATGCGATGAATGCCGGTTTACAGCTTACTAAATTGGAAGGAATTATTCCGGCTATAGAAAGCGCTCACGCATTTGCGGTTTTAGATCAAAAGAAATTCAAACCAACAGATGTTGTCGTAATCAGCCTTTCGGGCCGTGGTGATAAAGATTTAGATAATTACATTGATTATTTTAAATTGTAATAAAAATCGTAATTTGGGCGTTCCCTACGGTCGGGCTGTCTGCTATATCTTTTTTATGGCAGAAAAAGCCATAAAAAAGGATGCCGCTCCCATCCCTAACGCTAACAAAATAACGAGAAAAATTAAGATTTATGGAACAGATATTCTCCTACGGAACATTACAGTCAAAAGAAATTCAGATGCAGGTTTTCAATAAGCTGTTAACCGGAACACCGGACCAATTAACAGGTTATAAGCTAAAAGACCTTCAGATAGAAGAAGAATTTGGAATTGAAGACTATTTTGTAGCAACGCCAAGTGATAATCCATCAGATGAAGTTGACGGTATCGTTTACAGTATTTCCAGTGCTGATTTGGCAAAAGCGGATCAATTTGAATCTAATGCGTACAAAAGAGTCCAAATAACACTGAAGTCAGGAACTGTTGCATGGATTTACATTGAAAATTAATCTGGAAAAACAGATTAATTTTAGTCCTGCAAGGTTTTAAAAACCTTGTAGGTTTATATTAATAAAAGACAATACCTACAAGGGTTTAAAAAACCTTGCAGAAGCAAATAAAAATACTAAAATGAACAGAATAACTCAAAAATTACAAGAAGATAAAAAGATCCTTTCTATTTATTTTTCTGCAGGATATCCTAACTTAAACGATACCGTTCAGATTATTCAGGATTTAGAAAAAAACGGTGTTGATTTAATCGAAATTGGTTTGCCTTTCAGTGATCCTCTGGCAGACGGACCAACGATTCAGGGAAGTTCCACTCAGGCACTTCACAACGGAATGACTACAGAGATTTTATTTAATCAACTGGGCAACATCCGCGAAAGCGTATCAATTCCGTTGATTATTATGGGCTATTTCAACCCGATGTTGCAATACGGTGTAGAAGCTTTTTGCCAGAAATGTGCAGAAATTGGTATAGACGGTTTAATTATTCCGGATCTTCCGGTTGATGTTTATGCCGAAAAATACAAAGCCATTTTCGAAAAATACGGTTTGATCAATGTGTTTTTAATTACACCACAAACCTCAGACGAACGTATCCGTTTTATCGACAGTGTTTCTAACGGATTTATTTATATGGTAAGTTCAGCAAGTGTTACAGGTTCTCAGGCTGGTTTTGGAAATACTCAGGAAACGTATTTCGAAAGAATTGCAAACTTAAATCTGAAAAACCCTCAAATCGTTGGCTTCGGAATTTCAAACAAAGAAACTTTCAGCCAGGCTACCAAATATGCAAAAGGAGCGATTATTGGAAGTGCTTTTATTAAACATTTAAGCGAAAGCGGAAGCGGGAAAATTGAAGAATTTATTGGAGGAATTCGATAAATAGATTTAAATGAAAGTTGCAAAATATTCAGCAGCAATAATTCTTCTTATTTCAATAATTTCATGTCAAAAAATCCAAACCGAAAAACTTATCGGAAGTTGGAAGATGAAGGATTTAGTAAATACGACTGGAAAACTATAGAAGACAAAACGACTTTTACAAAAGATAGTTTATTGATTTTTGAATTAATATCGAATGGAAAAATTATTGATAAAGAAGTTGCTAATTATAGTTTAAAAAACAATACAATTACTGTAAAATTTAAGAATCAAAATCCATACGATTTTAAGGTCTTAAAACTGAATAATTCAGAAATGGAATTATTAAATATAAAAGAAAAAAGAGCTTTTAGGTATGTAAAATAGATATTAGAAATCTAATTTGTCATTTCGACGAAGGAGAAATCTTCGTTGCAAAATCGACAAAGATTGGATTTCACTTTACGGAGCTACTTGTGGAGATTTCTCCTTCGTCGAAATGACAAGATTGCGAAAAGAGCCTGAAAATAGAGTTTTCAGGCTTTTTTATTTTAACTAATTAAAGCACTATTAACATAAATTATCGAAACC
This sequence comes from Flavobacterium fluviatile, assembly GCF_010645065.1. Taxonomy (GTDB): domain Bacteria; phylum Bacteroidota; class Bacteroidia; order Flavobacteriales; family Flavobacteriaceae; genus Flavobacterium; species Flavobacterium fluviatile. The sequence continues at coordinate 128,869 of NZ_JAADZW010000008.1, forward strand.
GTTTTATGTTAATATTAAGTTAAAACAAAATCAAACAAGTGTTTAAATTAAACAAGTGTTTAATTTTGCATTCGATTACAAAACAAATTCCATGTCGAACATCCAATTAAACGATAAAAAAATTCAGATTCTGGAAGTGGCTGAAAAGCTATTTTCTGAAAAAGGATTTGAAGGCACCTCAATTCGGGATATCTCCAAGATCGCAAAAATTAATGTGGCAATGATTTCGTATTATTTTGGCTCAAAAGACCGTCTTCTGGAAGCACTGATTATTTACAAAACTTCTGATTTAAAATTAAAACTTGAAAATTTACTACAAGAAAATATCGATCCCCTCGAGAAAATCAATAAATTAATTGAAATTTACATTACCCGAATTAATTGTAACAAAGGAATTTTCAGGGTGTTACATTTTGAACTCAATTCAAAAGAGAGAGAGAAAAGCATGACCGCCTTTACAGAGCTAAAAAAGGGAAATTTAAAATCTGTTGAAAGTATTATTTCCCAGGGTCAGGCAAAAGGCGTTTTTCGAAAAGACGTTATCATTCCGCTTATCACCCCTACAATAATCGGAACTTTTTTTCATTTTCATATGAACAAACCTTTCTTCGTTGAATTACTGAATTTAAATACCGAAGAATTATATGATAATTACATCACAACAACTCTTAAAAAGCACATTCAACAAACTATAAAAGCACTACTTGTTTATGAAAATTAGTCAATTAATGCTCTTTGGAGTTTTCTTTATCGGAATATCTTCAACAGAAGCACAACAAAAAACAAGTTTAACCTTGGATGAAGCCGTGAAAATGGCTTGGGAAAAAAGTAACGAAGTTACGCTTGCCAACACTAAGGTAAACACAAAAAAATACGAATTGCAGTCGGTTAAGAATAACCAATATCCGGACCTGAAAGTTTCCGGGCAATACCAGCGTTTAGGAAAAGCTTCGATCGACCTTCATAATCATCAGGCAAGCTCTGAGTCAATGGCTTCTCCAGACCGCGCTTTGTTAGGAATGGCAAATCTTAGTCTGCCAATTTTCTCCGGATTTAAAATTCAAAGCAGTATTGATACTTACGAAAGTTTATACGAAGCAGAAACTGCAAATGCAGCTAAAACGAAAGAAGATGTTGCACTTCGTGTAATTAACTATTATACTGCATTATACAAAGCACAAAAAACATTAGATCTCTTAAACGAAAACCAGAAACAGGCGAAACAGCGTGTAACAGATTTTACAGAATTAGAAAAAAACGGAATCATTCCGAGAAATGATTTATTGAAAGCGCAATTATTAGTTTCAAAAACGCAATTATCTATTGATGAAGCGAATAACAACATCAATAACATCAATTTCTATTTAACGACATTGCTTAAATTAGACCCCTCGGTAAAACTTGAGGTCAATGAGGAGGATTTCTTTAATTTAAAAACAAGCAATGCCCCAACATCTGACGCATTGGCTTTAGAAAACAGAAAAGACTTAGAAGCAATTCGTATGCAGTCAAAGGCAAGTGAGGCAAACATTAGAGTTGCAAAAGCGGGTTATTATCCTTCTTTAGCCTTATTGGGAGGTTACACAGCTTTTGATCTTAAAGATTTCATTACTGTAAAATATGCCATGAATTTTGGCGTTGGCCTGTCTTATGATTTATCGGGAATTCTAAAAAACAACTCTCACGTAAAAGAAGCTGAAAGCAAGGCACTTGAAGTAAAAAATTCTGAAGCACTTTTGACTGATCGCATCAAAGTTGAAGTTCAAAAATCTATTGAAGATTATGACTTAGCCATCAACCAAAGTGTGGTTTATGATGAAGCTTTACAGCAGGCAACTGAAAACTACCGGCTAGTAAAAGATAAATTTGATAATGGTTTATCCGACACTAATGATTTGGTAGAGGCAGATGTTGAAAATCTTAGTGCTAAAATCAATACTGCTTTATCAAAAGCAACTATTATTCAAAAATATTACGAACTGCTTTCAGTATCAGGACAATTATCTCAATCATTCAATCTTTCTAAAATATAATCGCTCGCTCTCATGGAAAAGAAAAAGACAAATAAAAAATTCATCATCATACTAACTGTTTTGATTCTGGTAGGGGGAACTTACGGAATTTCAAAATACTTACATTCACAGGCTCATGAAGAAACAGATGATGCACAGATAGAGAAAAAAATGAATCCGATTATTCCGCGAGTATCAGGATACATTAGTAAAGTGTATGTAAAAGATAATGATTTTGTAAAAAAAGGAGATACTTTATTTACAATTGACAAAAGAGATTATCAGTTGAAAATTGATGAAGCACAAGCCGCTTTGTTAGGAGCTGAAGGTCAGTACGAAGCTGCAAAAGCGGATATTGGAAGTGCATACGCAAGCATCAGTGTTTCTGATGCAAATATGAAATCTGCCAGCGGTTCTATCGAAAGTGCAAAAATCAGACTCAGACAATTGACAAACGATTACAACCGTTACAATAATTTATATAAAACTCATACTATTACGAAACAACAATACGAGCAGGCATTAACAGCAAAAGAAGAAGCCGAAAATCAGGTTCGCGTTTTAGAGCAGCAGCAAAAAGCAAGTTCTTACCAAAAATCGGTTATCCAGTCAAAATCTAAAGTTTCTGACAAACAAACAGAAGTTGCTGCTGCCAATATCAAAAAAGCACAAACCATGCTTGAGGTAGCTAAACTGAACCTTACTTACACCGTGGTAACTGCTGCAATTGACGGTCAGGTTTCTAAAGTTGATATTCAGCCGGGACAACTGGTTCAGCCTGGTCAGTCCTTATTTTATATTATCAATAACAACGAAGCCTGGGTTGTTGCAAACTTCAAAGAAACGCAATTGAATAAAATGGTTGTGGGTCAGAAAGTAAGCTTAAAAGTTGATGCTTATCCAAACTATGAATTTAAAGGTACTATAACTTCTTTCTCTCCTGCTACAGGATCCCGCTTTTCTTTATTACCACCTGACAATGCAACAGGAAACTTCGTAAAAACGATTCAGAGATTACCGGTAAAAATTAGTTTAGATCCTTCAAACGATCCGGAAAAAGTAAAATTATTGAGACCGGGAATGAATGTTGATGTAGATGTACATTTGAAATAAAATAAATGGCAGCAGCAGTACAAGCAGACGACGATTTAGTAGAATATGGCTACAGACGTGTCATCATTACGATTACGGCAGTACTTTGTGCATTGCTGGAAATCGTAGATACCACGATTGTAAACGTAGCATTAACGCACATGCGGGGAAGCCTTGGTGCTACCTTAACCGATGTGGCGTGGGTAATTACAGCATACGCAATTGCGAATGTGATTGTAATTCCGATGACGAGCTGGCTTTCACAGCAATTTGGCAGGCGTAATTATTTTGTGGCCTCCATTATAATATTTACTGTTTGTTCTTTTTTATGCGGAAATGCCACCAATATATGGGAACTTGTTGCTTTCCGTTTCGTACAGGGTATGGGTGGAGGCGCTTTGCTGGTAACGGCACAAACCATTATTACCGAAAGTTATCCGGTTGCAAAACGCGGAATGGCACAGGCTATTTACGGAATGGGCGTAATTGTTGGACCAACCCTGGGACCGCCTTTGGGAGGATATTTAGTAGATACTTATTCCTGGCCTTATATTTTTTATATTAATATTCCTCTGGGAATTATTGCTACCATTTTGGCGATTAGTTTTGTGAGAAGTCCAAAATACGGCGAAAAATTAAAAGCCAATCAGGTGGACTGGTGGGGAATTATATTACTAACCGCATTTATCGGATCGTTACAATTCGTATTAGAGCACGGTCAGCAGGACGACTGGTTTAACGACTCTCTAATTATTACTTTGAGCGTTGTTTCAGTTCTCGGCTTAATATTATTCATCTGGAGAGAGCTGACATACGAACATCCAATTGTAAACTTAAGTGTTTTAAAAGATGGAAATTTAAGAATCGGAACCGTAATGTGTTTTATTCTTGGTTTTGGTTTGTACGGATCGACATTAATTATTCCGATTTATACTCAGTCAATTCTAGGATGGACAGCGATGGATGCCGGATTATTATTGATTCCGGGATCGATTACAACAGCGATTATGATGCCCTTTGTTGGTAATATGATTCAGAAAGGAGTCCCTCAGGGGTATATGGTTGGAGTTGGATTTTTAATTTTCTTTTTCTTTACGCTCTTAATGCATAACCGAATGACGCCTGATACGGGAGCAGAACATTTATTCTGGCCGTTGATTTTAAGGGGAATCGGATTAGGATTGCTTTTCGTTCCAATTACCACGCTTTCGCTTTCGACCTTAAAAGGCAAACAAATAGGTGAAGGAGCAGCTTTTACCGGAATGATGCGTCAGTTGGGAGGTTCATTTGGAATTGCCATCATTACAACGTTCATAACAAGATTAAGTCAGGAACACAGGGTTAATTTGCTTACAAACTTAGATCCGGCAAAATATGATGTTCAACAACGCCTTACAGGGATGCAGCACGCATTTATGGCAAAAGGATTTACAGCAGACGAAGCCTTAAAAAAAGCCTATCAGGCTATAGATCTTTCAGTAATGAAGCAAAGTACTGTAATGTCTTATATGGATATTTTTCTTTATTTAGGAGTTATGTTTTTATGTTGCATACCGATTATTCTCTTTATCAAAAAAGGGAAGAACAAAATTAATGCAGCCGACGCAATGCATTAATGCTAATAATAATAATTTTATAATACAGAAACGCCGAATTCTTAATTGAATTCGGCGTTGTTTTTTACTTGCATTTATTATGCTAAAAAAACAGGGATTGAAATCCATGCCTACAATATATTCCAAGTCTCCGACTCTTTTTTAACCGTTCTCGCACTACAAGCAGTTAAACCTAATCCTGGAATTAGCCAAATCATTAAATATAAAATCATATTTAAACCAAATTGCTTGTACCTTGGTTAGGTGTAGTGCATTCTTGTTCACTGTTAATATACTACACTTTCAGCAATGTCTTTGTATGAGTTGAGGTCTTTTTGAACGCTCTCCACCTTTGCAGTTAAGGAAGCAATTGCAATTTTTCCTAACGGAAGTCGCAATGGTGGCGTGTCAAGTCTTGTAATACCAATAATTGCTTGTGATGCTTTTATGGGGTCTCCTTCTTGTTTGCCGTCGATAGCTTTAATTTTCTCTCTGAAAATTCCTGCTGTCGTATTGTAATCAGCAATAGTGTATTTTGTAAGTTTGAAACTGCTACCTGCAAAGCTGGTTCGGAAAGGTCCCGGTTCTACAATTGTTAACTTAATTCCTAACGGAGCAACTTCTTCTGCCAATGCTTCACTAAAACCTTCTAATGCAAACTTGCTTGCGTTGTAAATACCAAAACCTGCAAAGGCCTTAAAGCCACCGTGAGAAGAAATTTGAATAATGTGTCCGCTTTTTTGTTGTCTGAAAATTGGCAAAAAAGATTGAGTTAAATTCAAAGTCCCAAAAAAGTTGGCTTCAAAAATAGCTTTTGTTTCTTCGGCGCTTATTTCTTCAATAGCACCCGCAAGTCCGTAACCTGCATTGTTTACAAGGACATCAATTTGTCCAAATTTGTCGGTAACAAGTTTTACTGCTCTTCTAATTTCGTTGGGTTTGCTAATATCTAAAGTCAAGGCAAATGCTTTGTCTTTGTATTTGATATTATAAGTGTCTGTTTGCGATTGATTGCGAAATGTGCCAATGACAAAATCCCCTTGTTCAATAACGGTTTGAGCAAGTGCTTTGCCAAAACCGCTTGAAATTCCTGTAATAAACCAAATTTTCATTAAAATGTCTTTTTAATTAAAGTTCTGGAGCCAAAGGAAAATCAATCTCAAAACGGGTCAGGTTGTGGAGGTAATTGCTTATTATTTTATCGCCTATTACCACTACCACGTCAATCATATTTGCTTCGTCATATCCTGCTGTAAAAAATGCTGCTTTGCTTTCTTCGGTTGCTCTGCCACGGTTTTCAACTGTCGATGCTGTGAATTTTGCCAATGCGTCTAACTTGCTGTCAAATGATGCCGAACCTTTGCGGATTTCTATGATTTGCTCGTCTGTAAATCCATTCATTTTGCCTAATGCTGTATGTGCAGACTGGCAATAGTGGCAGCCGTTAATTTGACTGGTTACTAAGTTAATTACTTCCCTTTCTTTTGTTTTCAAAGTGCTTTTGCGATTTTGCAAAGTCAGATAGTCGCCTAATGCAGTTTCATTTTTTGCATAGTAGGCATAAAGATTTGGAATAAAACCCAAACCTTTTTGCAGGTTATCAAAAATACCTTGATTGTTTGCAGATACTTCTGCTCTTGTTGGAACTGAAAAAGTTCTTTTTTCCAATGTTGACATTTTACTTTATTTTAAATTGTTGTTTGTCATTATTGACGATGCAAAAATGATGCAGCATACAACTATTAAAAATGAAGTAGTTTAAGAAATTCGGTTGATGTAGTTCAACTTTTTTTTGTAACCCTTTTGTTTCGTATTCGGGACAGGAATTCGGTTGTCATTCCTAAAAAGGAAGCCAAAGCATATTGAGGAACTCTCTGAACGATTTGCGGATATTTTGAAACATAATTTTCGTATCGTTCTTCCGCGGTATGGATAAGATTTGATATTATTCTACGTTGCTGAAAAGCAAGCCCGCGTTCTGCAATTATCCTAAAAAAGGTTTCAAACTTGTGATTTTGTCTTTTAAGTTCTTGTTCTGTTTCGTAGTCAATTTGCAAAATGACACTGTCTTCGAGTGCTACTACAAACATTGTCGCTGGCTGTTGAAAAATGTAACTGTTGTAGTCTGTAATCCACCAATCGTCTATAGCAAAATTAATGGTGTGATCTTGTCCTCCGTCTCCCACAACAAAAGCTCTAAATGCACCTTTGTAAACATAGTTTCTGTGTTTTGTTGTAAAGTTTGGCTGAACAATGAATTGTCGCTTTTTGATTTTTACTTCTTTAAAGCAATGACCAATCTGCTGTCTTTCATCGTCAGTCAGTTTTACAAACTTTTCCACATATTCAATTATTTTTTCTGTCATTTATTAGTCTGATGATGCCTTGAATGGTCTCTGGCAGTATTACGCCTAACCGTCGGGCTCCTTGCGCCCCTTGTGCTCTTTGCGACTTACGAGAACAAGTGTTTTCCACTAAACGAAAATACGAATAAAAACGGTAATTCCACTAAATTCACAAATGGAGCAAGGTGTATATTTGCAGTAGTGTTTTTTCTATAATATGTCCGTTTAGGAATAGAATATTGAATGTCAGGAATTTTTCTGAATTCCATTTTTCGCCAAAATTCTTCAGATTCTTTTCGTTGGCAGAAAAGCTTTAAAACGGAGAAATTATTTTACTTCAAATTTAATTTCCCTTATTCATTATTTCGTTTTTTGAGCAACATTACTGCCAACTTTTCACTATATAACTTTGTCATTTTAACCTCAAAAAAACTACCTTGTAAAAACCAGATGATTTCCTTTTGAAAGATTAGCATCAAACTGATACCCATCATAATTAAAACCTTTCAGATCCTCAATTGTTTCTGCATTAGTATCAATAATGTAGCGAACCATCATACCTCTCGCCTTTTTCGCAAAAAAACTGATTATTTTTAGTTTTCCATCTTTATAATCTTTAAAATCAGGAGTAATTACGGGGACTTTCAATGCTTTTTCATCAACTGCAGAGAAATATTCATTACTTGCTAAATTCACGAAAAGTTCATCTTTTTTTAATTCTTTATTTAAAGCTTTTGTTACTGTTGGTTTCCAAAATTCATGCAGGTTTTTAGATTCACCAACCGGCATTTTAGTTCCCATTTCCAGACGATATGCCTGCATTAGATCAAGAGGTTTCAAAAGACCGTAAAGCCCTGATAAGATTCTTAATTTATCCTGCAGCGCATCTAATTTATTTAACGGAATTGTATAAGCATCTAATCCGGCATAAACATCACCATCAAAAGTATAAACCGCCGGACGTGCATTTTCTGGTGTAAAAGGTGTTTTCCAATCCTGGTTACGTTTCCAGTTTAAATCGGCAAGTTTGTCTGAGATCGACATTAACTCTGATAATTCAGCTGGCTTTTTTTGCTTAACCACTTTATGAACCACTCTGGCTTCTTTCAAAAATGAAGGTTCGGTATATTGAGATGTTGGTAATTCTTTTTCGAAATTCAATGATTTCGCAGGAGATATAACAATTTTCATTTGTTTGTTTTTGTATGATTCAAAAATACAAATTGAAATTCTAAAAAATAATCGTTTGCAATTGATTTGTTCTATCGCTGTATTTTTTTTCTGCCACGAATTGCTCTAATTTCCACGAATAATCTATTTTTTACAGCCACAGATTACAGGATTAAAATGATTAAAAAATCTGTGAAAATCTTTTTTTTAATATGTGGAGAAAAAAATCTATTCAAAAAATAAATTCGTGGAAATTAGTGCAATTCGTGGCAACCATTCCCATTTTAATAAAATTCAATACCACAAAATGTGAAATTGTTCAAAAAAGTGGTCTCTAGATTATAAAAGGCATTTTCTATGTTGTAAATTTGCACCGAAAAACTCAAGACAACAATCATCATCAAATTATTGGATGATTATCAGATAAAATGATTCATAAATAAAATCACCGCAGATTCGCAAATTATTTTAAAATTTATGGAAGACTACTTACAAAAAGATGAAAGTTATTCTATTGTCGGGATTCTTTATGAAGTTCATAAAAATCTGGGAAAAGGTTTTTCTGAAATTGTTTATAAAAATGCTTGCCCATTTTAACCTGAAATCATTAGAATATAAACGAATAGTAAAATCAAAAAATTAATTTGCGAATTTGCGGTTGAAAAATGAATTATACAAAAGCTTTAAATAATAAAATTTTCGATATCATTTCGAAAGCTTCTCAGGAATTAAAAGTTGACTCATATGTAATCGGCGGATTTGTTCGTGATTTGCTTTTAAACCGGGGTTCAAAAAAAGACATTGATGTAGTGGCTGTTGGAAGCGGGATTGAATTAGCTCTTAAGGTTTCTGATTTGCTTCCGAACAAACCAAAAGTTCAGGTATTTAAAACGTACGGGACAGCAATGCTTCGTTTTGGAGATACTGATATTGAATTTGTAGGAGCGCGAAAGGAATCTTATACCCGTGACAGCAGAAATCCGATTGTCGAAAACGGGACTTTGCAGGACGATCAAAACCGTCGTGATTTTACGATCAATGCACTGGCTTTGTCACTCAATGAAAATGATTTTGGAGAGCTGCTAGATCCGTTTGATGGCTTAGCCGATTTAGAAAGCAAAATAATCAAAACACCATTGGATCCGGATATTACGTATTCTGATGATCCTTTGAGAATGCTTCGCGCGATTCGTTTCGCAACTCAACTGAATTTTGAAATTGAGGAAAATTCACTGAATGCGATTACAAAAAATGCAGATCGTATCAAAATTATTTCTGGCGAAAGAATCGTTGATGAATTAAACAAAATTCTTTCTACAGACAAACCTTCAACCGGATTTTTACTTTTATATAAAACCGGACTTTTAGACTTAATTTTGCCTGAATTAACAGCATTAAATCAGGTGGAAGAAATTGAAGGTCATACACATAAAAACAATTTCTATCACACGTTAGAAGTTGTGGATAATATTTGTCCAAATACGGATGATGTCTGGTTAAGATGGGCTGCATTATTACATGATATTGGAAAAGCGCCAACAAAACGTTTCAATAAAAAACAAGGCTGGACTTTTCACGGACATGAATTTCTGGGCGGAAAAATGGCTAAGAAAATCTTCGAGCGTTTGCACATGCCATTGAATCACAAAATGAAATTCGTTCAGAAAATGGTCATAATGAGTTCGCGTCCGATTGTTCTGGCACAGGATGTTGTGACTGACAGCGCTGTTCGTCGTTTGGTTTTTGATGCCGGTGAAGATGTTGAAAATTTGATGACTTTGTGCGAAGCCGATATCACAACCAAAAATCCGGCAAAATTTAAAAAGTATCACAAAAACTTTGAAATTGTACGCAAGAAAATTGTAGAAGTAGAAGAACGCGATCAGGTACGCAATTTTCAGCCGCCAATTACAGGTGAAGAAATTATGGAAATGTTTGATTTAAAACCTTCACGTGAAATTGGCGTTTTGAAAGAAGCGGTAAAAGAAGCCATTTTAGAAGGCGTTATTCCAAATGAATATCAGGCTGCTTATGATTTTGTGATTAAAAGAGCTGAAAAATTAGGCTTAAAGAGAGTTGAGAAATAAGTATTTTTAATAGAATGAAAAAAGAGAATAAATCAGTAATCATCTGGTTACTATCGGGCTGTGTTTTATTATTTTTAATGGTGGTCGTGGGCGGTATCACGCGTTTAACCAACTCAGGTTTATCTATGACCGACTGGCATTTGGTAACAGACACTTTTCCTCCTTTAACGGAAGCAAAATGGCAGGCTGCTTTTGACGAATACAAAAAATTCCCTGAATACCAAAAAATCAACGTTCACAATGATTTTCAATTAGCTGATTATAAATTCATTTATTTCTGGGAGTGGTTTCACCGTTTTATTGGGCGTATTATTGGACTGGTTTTCCTGGTGCCTTTCGTTTACTTTTTAATCAAAAAGAAATTAGACACTCCAACAATAAAAAAATGTATTGTTCTTTTGGCAATGGGTGGTTTTCAGGGATTCCTGGGCTGGTTTATGGTAAGAAGCGGATTAATAGACAATCCGGATGTAAGCCACTTCAGACTTTCACTACACCTGACTTTTGCTTTTATTACATTCGCTTACACACTTTGGGTTGCGCTTGATTTGATTTATCCGGAAAGAAACATCAATAAAATTCTTCCGCTTCGCACTATCGCCAGATATGCATTAGTTGCTTTATTAATCCAGATCATTTATGGTGGATTTGTAGCCGGACTGAACGCCGGATTGATTCACAATCACTGGCCGTTGATGAGCGACGGAGAATTTATTCATGAATCGGTTTTCATTGAGCAGTCTTCTTTAGTAAAAAATTTAATAGAAGGTAAAAGCGGAGTTCAGTTTGTACACAGAACTTTTGCGTATGTAGTTGTGGCTATTATTCTTTTTCTGTATTTCAAAAGCAAAAAATATTCTCTTACCAATACACAGTCAAAAGGAATTAACATTTTAGTGATTTTTGTTTTTATCCAGTTTGCCCTTGGTGTCTTCACTTTATTGTACAGTGTGCCTTTGGCTTTAGGGTTAATACACCAGATTATGGCGTTTTTCCTTTTGAGTGCGATGACGTTTACATTGCATAGATTAAGCAAATAAAAAACCATTTTTATAAACAGAAAAGAGCCGAATATTTGGCTCTTTTTTATTTGGTGCGTTTTATATAATTAAGACCGGGTTAAAATCAGGTCTTATAATATGTATCGAGCCGATGGCTCTATTCTGAACGGAATTTTTTTGGTCGGATTGAAATCCGACCCTACAATATCGGCCGGGCCGATGGCTCTTGTTTATCTGCAAAGTTCTTCAAACAAAAAAATTCCGCAGGAATGAAATATATTGTAGCGACTGATTTTAATCCGTTGAATTTATAAAAATTTGCATTTTTTAGAGTTCTCTAGGAACAACATATTTTACATCATACATCATACAACCTTAAAAAATCTATCCCAACCAGCCTTTGAAATCCTGAACCTTTTCACGGCTTACAATTACCTCATCATCTTTGTAAGTAGGCAAAATCACTTTTAAACGGGAATTGGTATATACCTGAATTTCCTTAATCGCTTTTAATGGAACAATAAATTTTCTGCTTACGCGAAAGAAATCTTTCATATCTAATTCCTGTTCTAAAATTTCTAAAGTCGAATCGATTAAATAATTTCGATTGTCGAAAGTATGAATATAAGTTCCTTTGTTTTCACTAAAAAAACACTCAATTTCATCAGTAGTAATAACTTTCAGATGCTGGCCTATTTTAACCGTAAAACGCTTTTTGTAACTCTTTTCAAAAGGATTGGAAAGCATTTGTCGTATTTGCTCAAAATCACGCTGAAGATTTTGATTATCAGCATTTGATTTTGGAAGACGTGTTTTAAATTTGGAAACTGCCACTTCTAATTCATCTTCATCAATTGGTTTTAAAAGATAATCAATACTGTTTAGCTTAAATGCTTTTAGAGCATATTCATCATAAGCAGTTGTAAAAATAATGGCGCTATTAATGTGGATTTTTTCAAAAATTTCAAACGATAAACCATCAGACAGCTGTATATCCAGAAAAATTAAATCCGGATGTTGGTTATTGCCAAACCAATCGATGGATTCTTCAACAGAATGCAGCATTGTTTCTACGGTAATTTCCAGTTTTTCAAGCTTTCGCTGTAGTAATCTTGCTGCCGGTTTTTCGTCTTCTATAATTAAGGTGGTCATTTATTATCTTTGAAAAATTAAAGTCTGTTTTTTTTGGTTATGGTCTGGTAAAATTATTCCCATTTATTGGTGTTCTGAGATTCTTTGTTCATATACTTCTGGATTTTTTTCTGTTCCCAAGCCGATCCAAAGAGGAAATCAGTTCCGAAAACAGTAAATGCATGAATCAATAAACCAATTCCCCAAAAGAATGATGTCGAATACGTATGCCAGTCAAACAATCCGCTTTCATCAAATCTGTTTCCAATAAAATCTCTGTTTATATTTGAAATAATGATGACTGCATTTACTATTAAATATACTTTTAAGTGTGAATAAAAGTCTTTGATTCTTTTTACTTTTTTGTATGCTATTTCAAAACTTTCATCATTTTCAAACTGTTGCCTGTACTCTTCGTAAAAGCGTTTTCTACAACTTCCCATCCTTGTTCTGTTTAAAGGTTATTGCCATTTATTTCGGTTCTCTTTTTCTTTATCCATAAGTTCTTTGATTTTTCGCTCTTCCCAGCCTTTTCCCAATACCGGAAATACCTCAAATACTTTTAGACCATGAAAAACAACTCCAACTCCCCACCATATCAAAGGCCAGTAAAACCATAAATGATTTGGCGTTGTGTATAAATTAATAAATATCAAAAAAATATTGACTGCTATATAGGAAACTAAATTACCATAAAATCCTTTTATATTCTCGACTTTCTTTTTTGCCTGATTGTACTTGTCTTCTTCGCTATAATTTGCATCCATGATTACTCCCATTTTTGTTTGTTTTTTTCTTTTTCCAAAATCTCATCAATCTTTCTTTTTTCCCATTTCTTACTAAAAAAAGGAAAACGGTCAAAGGTTTTCAATCCATGCAAAACAACCGCCACTCCCCAGCCTAACAAAGAATACCAGAAATATAAATATCCCGGAGAAAACAAAAGGTTTCCAGCTATTATAATTGGATTACAAAGCAGATATACAGTCAAATGTTCGTAAAATTTCCTGATGTTTTTCACTTTTTCCTGAGCCTGATAGTAACGTTCAGCTTCAGCATAGTTCGTTTCCATAATTATTTCCAGGTTTGTTTATTATTTTCTTTTTCCAGTATCTCTCTGATTTTTCGTTCTTCCCAGTCTGAGCTGTAACCAAAAACTTTAAAAGCATGCATTACTACTCCAAATCCCCAGCCCAAAGCCGAAAACCAAAACCATTGAAATCCGGGAGAATACCTCAAATTTATAAAGATTAAAAACGGAATCACACAGCAATATGAAATTACATTTGAGTAAAATCCCTTTAATTCTTCTACTCTTTTTTTTGCTCTGAAATAAGCTTTGCTTTCATCGCTATAGTCTGCATTTGTTTCCATAACTGCTATTTGTTTCGTTAAAATAGGAATCTTAACCGTGAATGTTTTTTCATTTTGTTCAATCAATACTTTTCTGTTGGTTACAATTCCGTATCGGTTTACGATATTTTGCAGACCAACTCCCTGTCTGTCCTGTAAAACTTCTTTCTTCTGAAAATCATTTTGAATTGCTAAACAATCCCCATCAATAAAAATTCGTATATGCAATGGTTTCTGTTCACTTACTACATTATGTTTTACTGTATTTTCGAGTAAAAGCTGTAATGACAGCGGTACCACTTTTGCCTCAGGATTGATATTTTCTGTTGGCAATTCATAAAACAAACTGTTCTCGAAACGCATTTTCAGCAGGTTCATATATGTTTTTGCAAACGACAATTCATCTTCTACAGAAACCAGTTCTTTATCTTTCTGTTCTAAAACATATCTGTAAATTTTAGATAATGAAGTGGTGAATCGCTGAGCATTGTCCGGATTTTCTTCAATCAAAGAACTTAGTACATTAAGGCTGTTAAAAAGAAAATGCGGATCGATCTGATTTTTTAAACTTTCGAATTTTGCATTTGCGGTTCCTGCGATGATCTTTTGCTGAGTGATTTCAAATTTTGATGCCTGTTTCCATTTTACCATAAAACTTCTTGCCTGCATGAAAGTAGAAACTCCTAAAGACAAGATGATATAAAACAAATGAACCCAGATCATTCTTTCACTAAAAAAATTATCAATAGGCGAATCTTGTATTATCACAAAAACAACATAGTTAACTGCTAAAACAGCTGGAACAGTATATAAAACAGTAACTAAAATCCCAAAATATACCCTTAGATTTGTTTGCTCCAGCCAGTCCCATTTTCTATCTAAAAAAATATTGATAAAACCGTTTCCGAAACCCAATCCGAAAGAATAAAGACAGCTTAACAAGAACGTAATTAAGACATTTCTCAGAGTTAAATCTGCACCTAAAAAGGCTGAAAAAATAACTGTAAAGACCATAGAAATCCGGAAACATACAATTGTTCCATTTCTCAAATCAGAAAATGTATTTCCATTATCTTTCATTATAATCAGCTTAAATTATTTTTTTATTTTTTGCAGTTTTTTTGTGCTTCCAAAGCTCTGTCTAATCCCCATTTTGGAGAAAAAGGTGTTTCTGGTTTAAAAGTAGCAAAAAGTTCAATAGCTGTATCAACCTGCACACAAAGCGGTTTTGTATCAACTCCTGTCCATTTTGCCCCGCCTAACTGGTAATCAGCCTCTCCAAAAACAGCTCTCGGGTTATTTGGATCAATGGCTTTTGCTTTGGCGTAAGCTTCCATCACTTTTGCCGAATATTTCATACCGTTTGTCATGGGGTCTGCAACAACGTATCCTGTATAAATCAAAGCCTGCAGGACATATAATTCTGCATTTGCCTGATCTTTTATCAATTCTATATCTAATGCATCCTGAGCTTTTGTCAACAACAAATCGATTTTTGTTTTATCTTTTTCCATAAAAACTGATGTTGTATTGATTAAGGCTACGTAATAATTTGGCAGATAGCTGTTTTTTTCAGCGGCAGCAATTCTTTCAAACATTGCAGAAGCTTCTGCATTTTTTCCCTCTTTCCAAAGTCCGAAAGCTTTCTCCATTCCTTTTTCAAACTGTGTCTGAGCTGAACATAATACTACTGTAAAGAATACGATTGTTGTGATTATTTTTTTCATTTTATATGTTATTTAATTTTCTGGTTACTCTTATAATTCAATTTTAATTTTAGTGTCTTTTTCTATGCTAAATTTAGCATCTTTATACGAAGGCGGCCCCATAAATCCTTTGGCGTTGTTTGAGGACGCATAATCTTCAGAAGGTATTCCCATTATATTTTTATCCAGTTTTGCGTTGTTGTTTTCATCATGAAACACTGAAACTGCATACTCTCCTGCAGGAAGATTAGCAAATGTTACGGTTACCTGGTTGTTCTTAATTTCTGAACTTGAGCCTTTGAAAGCCGTTTTAAGAAAGGTGCTTTGTGAGTTGTACAAACCTACTCTTACCACTCCTGTATTATTTTTGACACCTGAAACAGAGATTGTAAGATTTACATTTTGTGCTGACAACAGACTACAGATAAAAAGTGCAACTAGGGTGATAATTTTGGCCATAATTTTATTTTTTTTTAGTTAATAGATTGAATCGATGATTAAAACTCTGATTTATTTTTCTTTATGATTATACTTCAAAAGTATGTCAGATTTTACTGTTTTAAAATTAAATAATACCGAGTTGTCGAATTTTGCGACTGAATTGTTTTTTTGAGCTTCCACCATCTGATGTATTAAGTTTTTTTCTGAGCAGCTTAGCAACTATAAATTCTTCAATTGATTTTCATTTTTATTATCGCTTATCGTCCAGAAAAAACCCAAGAAGAAAAATCGGTCTGCAGTAGGCACAATCGCTTGTCTTTGGTAAACACCTGATGCATCAGGCGTTCTGGCATAATCGTAGCCAAAAATATTTTGTGTCCCTAATATATTTGAAACAGAGAAATAAAGGATTTTTTGTGTCGTTAATAAATACGCCCAGTTGAAACTCAGACTGTTGTATGATTTTGTTTTACCATTCATAAACTGCGTTTGGTTTGGGTCATTGTAAGGACGACCTGTACTAAAACTATTTGTAAAGCCTACCTGTGATTTCCAGTCTGTAATAAAATATTTTGTTACTACAGACAAATTATGATTGGCAATAAAACCGGGAGTCGCCATGTTCGGAAAGTTTTTATACTGTCTTTCTGAATCGATATAAGAATATGATATCCAGTATTCTAAGTTCTCATACAAATTACTGTCTCTCCAAAATAAATCAAGCCCTTTTGCATATCCTGAACCTTTATTATTGAAAACCGAATTGTATTGAATATCTCTCGTATTATACTGAACCAAATTACTATAATCTTTGTAATACGCTTCGGCCCTAAAAGTCTGACCCGGTTTTGTAAACTGATAATTCAAAATATAATGACTTGCTTTTTCGCTTTCGAACTGATGGTATTTTGAATATTTGATATAATCTACAACCGGCGTCTGGGAAAAATCTCCGTAAGCAAAAGAAAACTGACTGCTTTTTGAAACCTTGTACCCTAATGAAGCTCTGGGTGCAATATTATTTTCGTTTAACAAACTATTATTGGAATATCTGAGACCAATTTTTAATGCTAAATTTTTAGAAAATGAGACATCTCCTTCTGTATAAGCTGCAAAAATATCAGAATCGTAACCATTTGCAACATCGATAGAAATATTGTCTGTAATATCTTCATTATATTTTGTAATGAAATAATCTGTCCCAAAAGAAATTTTAAAATGGCTTGAAACTTTTTTTGACAATTTCAATTTCAGCTGTGCCGCATTTTCCTGATTCTCAATTCCGGTGATATTATATTTCAGTTTGTTTTTACTGTAGCCATAACTAATTCCCGAAGTTATCTGCCAGCCAGTTCCAAAACTACCTTTATAAGAAGAATTTAAATAAAAGTTATTATTATTCATGTCAGTCCTGACTGGATTCTCAAAATTGATATTTTTCTGGTTCAAATCGAATTTTTCTCCATCAAAAGATGCGTACAATTTGAAAATTCCGTTTGTAAAATTATATCTGTAAACCGTTTCGCCGCCAAGTGACTGGTAAGGACTGTTCCAGTCAACATTTTGAGGAATTACCGCCTGATATGGAGCTAAGTTCACATACATCATATTTACGCTTAAAGAACTTTTGCTCCATTTTTGTGTATTCCCTAAACTTAGGCCCACCGTCATTAATCCGATATCTGTTTTTTCATGGTCGGCTTCATCCTGAGTATTCAGAAGCAAAACACTTGAAAGAGCTTCCCCGTATTCTGCAGAGTAACCTCCGGTAGAAAAAGCGATTCCGCTGAATAAGAAAGGAGAAAAACGGCTTCTTGTAGGTAAATTATTTGTGGTTGCCCCGTACGGTTGTGCCACTCGAATTCCGTCAACAAAAGTCTGCGTTTCGCTTGCTTCTCCACCACGCACAAACAAACGTCCGTCTTCACCAACCGTTTGTGTTCCTGGTAAAGTCTGCAAAGCAGCAACAATATTTCCGGCAGAACCGGCTGTAGTAACAATGTCTAAAGGTTTTAAAACAGAAACCCTTGCCTTCTCACCCGATTCTAAAGTACCGGCAGTAATAACAACAGCGTCAAGGGCATTTATATTTTCTCTTAATTTAATTGTCTGATCTTTATAATTGGCAACATCAATTTCTGTTTTGAAAGTTTCGAAAAGTAAAATGCTTACCACAAGGAACTTATTTCCTGTTTCAGTAGTTTCAAAAGAAAACTCTCCGGTTTCAGAGCTTGTTGCTCCATCATAAGTACCGTCTAAATAAATATTAGCACCGGCAACCGGTTTTCCTTTTTGATCCAGAACTTTTCCTGAAATCGTATTTTGAGCAAAACTTAATGCGGTAATAAATAAAAAAGATATTGTAAAAAGTAATTTGGTTTTCATGTCTTCTTTGGTTTTTGATAAAGCAAATGTATTTTAACTATTCTTGTTAAAAAAGATTAAATAACCCAATTGTAGATTTTTGGGGATGAGTTGTAAAATACTAATTTGTATCTTTAGCTATTAATTGAAAAAAACAGTAATGATGTCAGAAAGCAAAAGAATTTCAAATCTGTATCAGTCCGTTTATAATGGAAATCCGTGGCTGGAAGTCACTCTGGCAGATACTTTAAGAGATATTACCGCAGAGCAGGCTTACAGAAAAGCAAATCCTAATCTCAACACGATTTGGGAAATTGTCAATCATCTCATCCAATGGAGAAGGAATATTTTGCATCGTATGCAGGGAGAAACGATTATAACACCCGACCATAATTATTTTGTACCCGTAATGGATCCATCTGAAGCAGCCTGGGAACAATCACTTCAAACTTTAGCCAAATCACAAGAAGCCTGGAATGCTTTTTTTGAAGATTTTGATGATGCTGATTTAGCCAAGATATATGCTAACAATAATCATACATATTATGAACACATTCACGGAATCATTCAGCATGATGTTTATCATTTGGGTCAGATTGTTATTTTGAAAAAACTTCTTTAATACTATGAAAAAAACTTTCTTTTTAATCGCTTTTTTATTCATAAATGCGATTGGAATTTCTCAGGAAACCGAAATCAAATTTGATGAAAAATTAGCAAAATCATTGAATGCCGATGAATATGGTATGAAAAAATATGTTTTCTGCCTTTTAAAATCAGGAACCAACACCACGGTTTCCAAAGAAGAAAGCAAAAAATTGTTTGAAGGCCACATGGCAAACATCAATAAATTAGCAAAAGAAGGAAAGCTGGTTGTTGCGGGACCTTTTATGAAAAATGACAAAAACTACAGAGGCATTTATATTTTTAATGTGACAACTATTGAAGAAGCAAAAGCTCTTGTAGAGACTGATCCGGCAATTGGGGCAAAATTACTTGAAGCCGAATTAACGCCTTGGTATGCAACTGCAGCATTACAGGAAACTCTAAAAATACACGACAAAATTGCCAGGACGAAAATGTAATTTATGAAAACAGAAAAAGAAAAAATGATCTCTGGCGAATACTACAACGCTTTTGACCCCGAATTAGTAAAAGGCCGCCGAACTGCAAAAAATCTTTTGCATAGCTTAAATGTAAAAGAATACCGGGTTACCAAAAAAGCAAGAGAAATTTTAAAAGAATTGATTCCAAATGCCGGAGCTGCATTGTATATTGAACCACCTTTTCATTGTGATTACGGATATAATATTATTGCCGGCGACAATGTCTATTTTAATGTAAATTGTGTTGTTTTGGACTGCGCTCCTGTAACTATTGGCTCAAATGTATTTATTGCACCGAATGTTCAGATTTATACTGCATCTCATCCGCTTGACGCTGAATTGAGAAAAACATTGGAAAATGCTTATCCCGTTACCATTGGAGATGATTGCTGGATTGGAGGAAACTCTGTGATTTGTCCAGGCGTAACAATTGGCAAAGGCTGTGTTATCGGTGCCGGATCAGTTGTTACCAAAAACATTCCGGACAATTCATTGGCTGTTGGAAATCCTGCTAAAGTAATTCGAAAATTAAATCAGGAATCTGAATCTCAAAACTAATGCTTACTCTCAATAAAGTACATCATATTGCCATCTTGTGTTCAGATTACGAAAAATCGAAATATTTCTATACACAGATTTTAGGTTTAACTATTATTCGTGAAATCTATCGCGAAGAACGCCAGTCTTACAAATTAGATTTGGCTTTGAATGGTTCTTATGTTGTTGAATTATTCTCATTCCCTAATCCGCCACAACGTCCTTCAAGACCTGAGGCTGCAGGTTTACGTCATTTAGCTTTTGAAGTTATTAATCTGGAAGAAACAGTTGCTTTTTTGAATTCTGAAAATATCGAATCAGAACCTATCCGTATTGATGAAAACACCGAAAAACGATATACTTTTATCGCCGATCCGGATTTATTACCAATAGAATTTTATGAAAGATAATGTTTTTATGATATTATTCTGTGAGATATTTCATCGCTATGCTTGCAAAAACATACTGAAAGATTTTTCTTATATTGCTAATTTTAACACAATATAATGAGTATTTTTTAATCAAAACCCAATTTGATTCTCTAATTTTGTAATCCGCATAAAAAAATGCGATTTACAAATTTTATAGTCTGATGAACAAAACGGCGCAAATCAAAAAAAATCATCAATTTATTAAGTTTCGAAAATTAGTTATTGTTTCTGTTTTAATTGGCTTCCTTTCTGCTTTTCTCGGCATTTCACTAAAAAAAATAACCGAATACTACGAAGAAATATTCTTTCATGAAGTATCGGTAAATCCTATTTTTTACATCGTTTTTCCCGTATTTGGACTATCTGTAATTTATTTTCTGAGACAATATCTTTTTAAGAAAAAAGAAAACAAAGGAATTAAAGAAGTTTTTGAAAGTACCGGTTCCAAATCTAAAAACTTACCTTCTTATAAAATTCCTTCTCACTTCATCAACGGATTGTTAACTGTTATTTTTGGGGGCTCAACCGGAATCGAAGTTTCTACCGTTGTGGCCACTGCAACAATTGGCTCTGTAGCTCACGAAAAAGAGAATGTCTTCCGCCAATACAAGACAGAATTAATCTGTGCCGGAGTTGCGGCAGGCGTTACGGCACTTTTCAGCAGTCCGATTGCAGGAGTTTTATTTGCCTTTGAAGTTATTTCAAGAAAAGTAACCCGGGCTTTTGTTATTTCAAATTTAATTGCAGTCTCTATCGCTTTTGGTTTATTAACCATTTTAAAAGAAGAACCATTGTTTGCAGTTTCAATCACAACCTGGCATTTAAAAGCGATTCCGTATTTTATCCTTTTAGGAATTTTGGCAGGAATGAATTCTGTTTACCTGACTCGTTGTGTTTTGTTTTTTAAATCTCAATTCGGAAAAATCGATACACATTATTACAAAATTATAATCGGCTCAGCGGTTTTAAGTATTTCGCTCTTTATTTTTCCGCAGTTATATGGCGAAGGATATCATGCAATTAAGACCAGTTTCGTTTCTTCAAACCAAATAATGACGTTTACTTTAGCCTTAACTTTCATTGGCATATTGCTTCTTAAACCAATTGTTACTTCCATAACATTAGCTTCTGGAGGTGATGGTGGTGTTTTCGCACCAAGTCTTTTTATCGGAGCTTTTCTGGGATTATTACTGGCTTCTGTCTTAAACAGCTTTTTCCATGTAAATGTAATTCCGGTTAACTTCATGATTATCGGTATGGCTGCAGTTCTGAGTGCCAGTATCCACGCCCCTTTTACAGCTATATTCTTGGTATGCGGACTCACAAACGATTATACTTTATTTTTCCCGATTCTTGTGGTTTGTTTAATTTCGAAATACACAGCAAAAATGATTTATCCATATACAGTGTATAGTTATTCTCCAGGTTTAATAAAATAATTTCAGCTTAATAAACCGTCGATTAGAAATCTTCAGGATTAGCAACCCAAAGCAAAGTGTATTTTAAAGCATAACAAAAAAAAATCAATTATAAGCAAAACAATATTATACAATGCCTGTTCAGAAAATAAAAAGAGGATATCGTAAAACGCGCTACATTCTTTACAAAGAGACTTTAGTTGATTACAAAGAACACTTTTGGTCTTTTTTAGGTTCTTTTGTCGGAATTGGAATTTTGGCATATGTTCAGTCGCTTCATTTTTCGGGTTCTGATGCTGTATATTTAATTGGCTCTTTCGGAGCTTCCAGTGTTCTGGTTTACGGCACTATACAAAGCCCTTTTTCTCAGCCCCGAAATTTGGTTGGTGGTCATTTAATTTCAGCATTAGTTGGTGTTACAGTCAATAAATTGATTCCGGACGTTATGTATGTAGCGGCACCCCTGGCGGTTTCTATAGCTATTATTTTAATGCAGATTACCAAAACACTTCACCCGCCTGGAGGTGCAACGGCTTTAATTGCAGTTATTGGAACAGAAAAAGTAAAAGCGTTGGGTTATCTGTATGTTCTGTCTCCGGTTTTTACAGGAGTTCTAATTTTGTTATTGACGGCTTTGATTTTTAACAATATGACTTCAGGCAGAAGCTACCCTAGCCACAGCACGTATCATAAACATTATCATAAGATTCGAAAAAGACTGGCTAGAAAGTAAAAGTTTTCAAGTCTCGTTTGTCACCCTGAGCGAGTCGATGGGCATTACTATTGGAAAAAGCTTCGACTCCTCTCAGCCAGACAAACTAATTGATAATCAATTTTCTAAAATCTTTTCAACAAAACACGATTCGCAATTCGTATTTCGTTTTTTATAATTTACCTTTGACTTCTCAATAAAAACAAAGATTATGGTTTATAAATTTAGAGTAATTCTGGATGCCGAAGAAGATATTTTCAGAGACATTGCAATTCTTGAAGACGATACGCTTGAGGATTTACACAATGCAATCTTTAACGCTTTTGGTTTTGATGGCTCAGAAGTGGCTTCATTTTACACTTGTGATGACACATGGAATCAGGAAGATGAAATTCCGCTTTTTGATACAGGGGATGTTCCCGGCGAAATCAGAACCATGAACGATTATCCTTTATCTAGTATTTTAGACAAACAAAATACAAAGATTATCTATGTTTATGATTTCATCAGTATGTGGACATTTTTAGTGGAGTTGGCTGCCATAGAAGACGAACAAGTTGGAGCTACCTACCCAGAAACTTTATTTTCTCACGGTGAAATGCCAGCAGAAGCCATCGAAAAAAACTTCGAAGCAGATGACATGCACAATGATATCTATGGTGAATTTGAAGATGACTTAGATGAAGACGATCTTGACATGTTTGAAGGTGATGATAGTTTTGAAGACTATGGTTTTGAGGAGAATTGGAACTAGTAAAAAGGGGCAAAGGTTCATAGTAACAAAGGCTCAGAGGCATTTCTAATCTTATGACTAAAAACAAGTATTTTTCTACTTTTGTGTTTAATCTATTTTTAAATATAAAATTATGAATAATACTTTTAGAAGCCTTTTTGTCTGGCAAAAATCTATGGCTTTTGTTACAGAAATTTACCAATTAACAGCATTATTTCCTAAAGAAGAAATTTACGGATTAACTTCACAAATTAGAAGAAGTTCAGTTTCAATTCCCAGCAATATTGCTGAAGGTTACGGAAGAGATGGAGACAGTGATAATTTGCGATTTTTGAATATTTCTATGTCGTCCCTGTTTGAAATACAAACACAACTCGAAATTTCTTTCAATTTAAAATTTATAACTGAAAATCAATTTAATAAAATATATGGTGACAGCAGGGAAATAGAACGAATGTTGAGTTCCTTTATACGAAAAATAAAAGATCGCAAGTAGCCTTTGTTTCTCTGAACCTTTGCACCTCTGAACCTATAAAAAATGATAAACCTATTCAATACCCACATCGAGACTCTGGCGATACACCGCGTAGGAAACAAAAGCCGAAACGAAGCGATTTTTTTATCGGAGCAGCCCTTTAATTTAAATGATGAAATTCTACCATTAATTAAAGAGTTTTTTTTTAAACCTTTTAGAGAAAAAGAAGAAAATTATTATCAGTTTGCGCACGAAGTGGATCTGGACTACAACGACATGTTTAAATTTGCAACTGAAATTTTTGCAAATCCATCCAGTGTTCAGGAAGTATCAAAAAAAATCACAAAGCATTTATACGAACAGTCAAATCATCCTCACATTAAAAACGGAGAGGTTTATGTGACATATCTGACTAATTTAAGTATTGACAACAATGTCGTTGATGCGATTGGAATTTTTAAAAGTGAGCTGCAATCTGATTTTTTACAATTTGAAGAAAAAGACAGTAATCTTGAAATGATTTTGCAGCAGGGAATCAATCTGAGTAAATTAGACAAGGGATGTCTAATTTTCAATTACAAAAGAGAAGAAGGATATAAGATCTTAACCGTTGATAGCAACCGCTATGATGCGCGTTACTGGTTAGAGAACTTTCTTTCTGTTGATGCTTTTGAAGATGAAAACTTCATTACCAAAAAATACCTGAAATTCTGTCAAAACTTCGCTAAAGATGTAGTTTTGCCTGCAGAAGACAAAAAAGAAGAAGTCATGTTTATGAACAGATCAGTGAATTATTTCGCTAAAAATGATCAGTTTGAAGAACAGAATTTCCTGAATGAAGTATTAGACAATCCCGATTTAATTCCCGAATTTAAAAATTATAAGGTTGATAAAGGAGAAAAATACAGCATCGAAGATGTTACCTCATTCCCTATCGCAAATGCTGCAGTTTCAGACGCCAGAAAATCAATTAAAAACGTAATTAATCTGGATACCCACATTCAGATTAAAATGGATTTCATCAATCCTGAAAGTGCAGAAAAATTTGTTGAAAAAGGCTGGGACGAAGAAAAACAAATGTATTATTACTTAGTGTATTTCAATAAAGAAGAAAAAAGCTAAGAAGCCATTCATTTCTCTACTTACTTAAACAAAAAAAACGGCAATTAATCATAATTGTCGTTTTTTTATTGTTGAATTTTATTCTTAAGATATTCAAGCATCTGTAATGTTATAGGTTTGGAAAGGAAATCTATTATAATAGGATATTTTTTTGATTTGGCTAAATCTTCAGGATTAATTGTAGATGACAAAACAATAACACTTACAGAATTAAATTGATTATAATCAGGGGTAGTAAAATGATCTAAAAATTCCCAGCCTCCCATGACCGGCATATTTAAATCCAGAAAAATCAATTGTGGCTTTTTTATTGGCTGATCTTTACTATATTTTAAGGCATTGAAATACGACAAAGCTTCTTCGCCGTTTTGGGCTGTAATGATTACTTCAGAAAAACCTGCCTTTGAAATCACCTTTTTAGACAGCATCAATGTAATAGGATCGTCATCAATACATAAAATTTGTTCCAGCATAACTTAATTTTTAAATGTTATGATAAATGAGGTTCCTTTATTGACCTCGCTTTCAATACTAATTGTTCCTCCCATAGTTTCAACCTGAGATTTCACAAGGTACAAACCAAGACCTTTACTATCAGGATAATTATGAAATCTTTGATATAATCCGAAAACCTTATCACCATTTCTTTCTAAATCAATACCGATTCCATTATCAGTAAAAGTTAAAAAAACTGTCTGATCAACCTGCTCAGCAGTTATTGAAATTTTTAATTTTCTATTCTCAGATTTGTATTTTATAGAATTGGTTAGCAAATTTAGTAATATACTTTCAATATATGCTTTATTAGTGTTAAGTAATGGAACGTCATCCAGTTTAAGTTTTATTATTGGCTTATGTGCCTCAATTTGAAAAGACAGCTGACCAAATACATTTTCAAAAACTTCTGCCAGAGAAACCATTTCTTTCTGCATCGATGGGTTATCTTTTATAACGATAACTTTTACAAGATCATTAATTGTTTCATTGAGAAGATACGTAGACTTATAAAAACCATTCAGAATCTCTTGTAACTCCGGGTTGTCTATAGGTATGTATTCAATCAGGTTCAGCAATCCCATTAAATTAGACAAAGGAGCCCTCAGATTATGCGAAGTTATGTAAGAAAACTGCTTTAAATCTTTATTGTTCTGAGTGAGTTCACGGATTAAATGCTCTCTTTCAGTTTCCAGTTTCCTTTCCTCAGTAATATCCTGCTGAATCGATATCCAATGCGACAAAATGCCTTCAGAATTAAAAATTGGGATCATGGAAAAACGAACCCAATATTCTTTTTTATCTTTGCTGTAACTTATCGTTTCGATTAAGCACTCCTTTTCTTCTTTGATTGCCTTTAATACTTTTTTTAATGCTTCAGAATCTGAGTTTGGCCCTTTAAAAACATTTGGCGACTGCCCCAGTATCTCATCAGATTCATACCCCGACATTTTAGAAAAAGCAGGATTTACGTAAACAATTCGCGGGATTTTCCCATCAGTAGAAATGGCTTCAGTAATTAAAATAGAATCCTTAGACTGTATAATTACGGTTTCTAAAAGTTTAAGACGCTGCTCTTCTTCTTTTTGTTTTGTAATATCCTGAATAGCTCCAATCATTCTGATAGCTTTGCCATTTTCATCTTTTAAAAGAAAACCTCTGTCCAAAACATATTTATAGCTTCCATCAGCACATCTAAACCGGTATTGATCCTGCCATTTTTCAGTTTTCTGTTCAATAAAAGAGTATAATTTAACCGACATCCTGATACTGTCTTCGGGATGAATTTTATCAAACCACCATTTAGAAGTTGCCCCTACTTCTGCCGGCATGTATCCAAAAACATTTTCGATTCCTTTATTCCATGTGATGTAGTCTTCCTGAATTCTCCAGTCCCAGATAGTGTCACTGGTGGCTTTGGCAACTATATCGTACTTTTCATTAGACTCTTTAATTTCTTCGTTAGTGAGCTGCATTTTCTCTAAAATGGCAATATTCCTACTTTCATTTTTAGATAAAATATAATTAAAGATTAAGCCTGTGAATAAGATGAAAAAGATGTCTTTTACAAAACTAAAATAAAAGAATTCTGTATTTAAAGCGTAACAAATCAGAAATTTATGACATAAGATAGCCATAAATAACGAAATGATAATATATATCAGCGTAATTTGTCCGGGTTTGCTTTTCATTACTCAAATATAGATAAATAAACCAGATTGAACCAAATAGAAATGCTTTTAAATCAATAGAATTATTATCATTACGTTAAACTAATTCACTGGCAATACGTAAACTATCTTCAAAACGTTTTTTATTAAAAAATAAAGTGTACCTTTGCGCCCATTAAAAATCACAGATGGAATCTATTAGAAACATTGCAATTATTGCCCACGTCGATCACGGTAAAACCACTTTGGTTGATAAAATTATGTATCACTGTCAGCTATTTCGTGAAAACGAGAACACAGGTGATTTAATTCTTGATAATAACGATTTAGAGCGTGAGAGAGGTATTACAATTACTTCTAAAAACGTTTCTGTTCAATATAAAGGAACAAAAATCAATATTATCGACACTCCAGGCCACGCCGATTTTGGAGGTGAAGTAGAACGTGTATTGAACATGGCTGATGGTGTATGTTTACTGGTTGATGCTTTTGAAGGTCCGATGCCGCAAACACGTTTCGTATTGCAAAAAGCGATCGATTTAGGATTGAAACCCTGCGTAGTTATCAATAAAGTTGACAAGGAAAACTGTACTCCGGAAGAAGTTCACGAGAAAGTTTTTGACCTAATGTTTGAATTAGGTGCTACTGAAGAGCAATTAGATTTTCCGGCTGTTTACGGTTCTGCTAAAAACAACTGGATGTCTGATGACTGGAAAAACCAAACAGAAAACATTGAGCCATTATTAGATATGGTTATTGCTAATGTTCCAGCTCCTAAAGTTTCTGAAGGAACTCCACAAATGCTGATTACTTCTTTAGATTTCTCTTCTTTTACAGGCCGTATCGCTATCGGACGTCTTGAAAGAGGTACTTTGAAAGAAGGAATGCCAATTTCTTTAGTTAAAAGAGATGGAAAAATCATAAAATCAAGAATTAAAGAATTACATACTTTCGAAGGTTTAGGCCGTAGAAAAGTAGAAGAGGTTATTGCCGGTGATATTTGTGCTGTAGTTGGTATCGAAGGTTTTGAAATTGGCGATACAATAGCTGACTTCGAAAATCCAGAAGCTTTACAGACTATCGCTATCGACGAGCCAACAATGAGTATGTTGTTTACAATTAACGACTCTCCTTTCTTTGGTAAAGAAGGTAAATTTGTTACTTCCAGACATATTCGTGAAAGATTAACAAAAGAGCTTGAGAAAAACCTGGCGATGAAAGTTGGAGAAACTGATTCTGCTGATAAATTCATGGTTTTTGGTCGTGGTGTACTTCACTTATCTGTTCTTATTGAAACAATGAGAAGAGAAGGGTACGAGCTTCAAATTGGTCAGCCACAGGTAATCATCAAAGAAATTGATGGTGTAAAATGTGAGCCAATTGAGGAATTAACTATTGATTTACCTGAAAATCTTTCTGGAAGAGCGGTTGAATTCGTAACGATTCGTAAAGGTGAGATGCTTTCTATGGAAGGTAAAGGTGAGCGTATGATTATTAAATTCAACATTCCATCTCGTGGAATTATCGGTTTAAGAAATCAATTACTTACTGCTACAGCTGGTGAGGCCATCATGGCACATCGTTTTATCGGATATGAGCCATATAAAGGAGAAATTCCCGGACGTAACAACGGTTCGTTAATCTCTATGGAAAACGGAAAAGCAATTCCTTACTCTATTGATAAGTTACAGGATCGTGGTAAATTCTTTGTTGATCCAAATGAAGATATATATGAAGGTCAGGTTATTGGAGAAAACACTCGTAGCGATGATATGACTGTTAACGTTACTAAAACGAAAAAACTTTCAAACGTACGTTCTTCAGGGGCTGATGATAAAGCCAGAATTATTCCGGCTATCAAATTCTCTCTGGAGGAAGCTTTAGAATACATCCAAAAAGATGAGTACGTTGAAGTTACTCCAAAATCTCTACGCCTAAGAAAAATCTACTTAAGCGAAACAGATAGAAAGAGATATAAAATCTAATTGTATTTAAATTTTCAATATTAAAATCCCAAATTCCAATTTATTTTGGAGTTTGGGATTTTTTTTCCACCTTTTTATTTAGAATTTAAAAATTTCAAATTTTAAGCAGTTATCTTTTCAGACTAAAATGCCCTTTTGCCTCACGCCCATCTTCAAATTTTGCTGAATACCAGTAATCGTCAGCCGGCATCGGACTTCCCTGAAATGTACCATCCCAACCCGAACCGAAAGGAGAAATCTGATTGATCAGTTTTCCATACCTGTCAAAAATATAAATAATAGATTTCGAATAAAATTCCTGACTTACACCCTGTACATTCCAGGTATCATTATAACCGTCTCCATTTGGAGTAAAAAATTTAGGCGCTCCAAGAACTGCAATCGCTTTTTCAGCAATACCGCATCCATTCAAATCTTTGATGTAAACTGTATGGAAACCGGCTGTAACATTTTCGAACAAACCTGAATCCTGATAAGGCCCATTTGAATCTGTAATACTATAAACATAATTTCCGGGACCTGTTACATCAACCTTAACCGAATTGTTAGCACTCAAATCCCTGATTTCAATATTTTTAATTTCAGCCATATCCGATGGCGCTACCTTTATCATACGGGTTCTCGAACAATTACTTGCATTTTTCACCTCAACACTATAAGTCCCTTCCTTATTAACTTCTATGGAATAAGTTGTTGCCCCCGGAATTATATTGCCATTTAAATACCATTTATAAGTGTAATTATTAATTGATGTATCATCATTAATACCTGCTTCAAGCTTTACCATAAACTCAGGTAAATTAACACAAACGACCTCGTCTTCTAATCCATCAGTATTTAAGTCTATGCTGGGAAATGGATTTACTATTAAATTGAAATTTACGAATCCGAAGCAATCATTTGATAAAGAATTCTCTATTCTGGCCCATATCTTCTGAGTGTTTGGGTATCCCGTATTCCTGTAATCTGAAATATTGGTAATCGCTAACGAATTTCCTAAAGCATCTGTTTCAGCCAGAAAATCGGTCTCATTTTTATAATAATTTATCGTATAATTTGTCCCAGATGCTGGAAGTGCATTTATAATTTGCTGTGTAACATTAGTGAAGTTAAAACCAGAAATACCATCTGTACTTGTACTTATTCCATCAACAAAGTCATCGCATAAATTATAATCTGCAACTTTAAAAGCAGCTGGCATTTTAGTTACGGAAACTAAAAGATTCAGTTGCGAAATCGTAAAACAGCCGTTTGTGTTTTCAATTCGTACATAAATCGTTTTATCAGAAGCCCTGTAAGCATATGGATTTGCAATTAACGATGCATTGTCTTTTAATTCTGCTGCTGTAAAAGTGGTATAATAACTAAATTTTTCTAAAGCAGAATTTGCCGAAATATCATTATTTTTCTGCGTGAGATTAAACATCGAAATACCGTCTGTATCATCGTCACATTGTACTAAAGTTAGTGGCGATTTAACAATAGGTAATGCTAATATAGTCAAAGTCGCTGCGCCTGAATATAATCCGCATGAATTGCCAGTCCGGTTCAAAAATACTCTGTATTGATAAGTATCCATAGTCTTCAAAACACCTGAAACTGTCAATGATAATGTATTTACACCTGAATATGTTTCGTTATTAGACAAATCTGCCCATGTTGCACCATTATTAATAGACACCTGCCATTGATAGTTAGTAATTGAAGTTGCTATGACCGTAAAAATTGCATTTTGTAATTCACAAACCGATTTATTTTCCGGTTGCTTATCAATAATAATCGGTGCAGCAATCGTATAATTTAAATTGGGAGTGGTATAACCATTTCCACTAGTAACTATTCCTTTTTTATTTACGGTTGGAGGAGAAACCGTTCCCAAAAAACGATCATCATTAGCATCAATAAATCCAGCTTCTATCACATCTGAACAAAGATCATTATCACTATCCCATTCAACAAAATTATAAATACCGTCTGAATCCGTATCTGCTATACTATAATTTAGTTTTCCGATTTCAGCAGTAGTTTCTACAGTATTTGCCAAGCCGTTTGAACCAAAATTATTCCCGTCAATTATGCCATCACGATTTACATCTGCAGCATTACTTCCGGATTCGATCAAGTCATAAATTCCGTCATTGTCACTATCCAGATCTAAATAATCAGGAATAGTATCGCTGTCAAAATCCGAAGGCATCAGTCCGTTTCCATAAGCATCATCAATTCCGTCATGATTGGTATCAGTATTAGAAAGAACTTTTAAATTTACGCCTTTTGCTTCAACCGAATCTGGAATTCCGTCATTATCACTATCCAAATCCAACTGATCCGGAATTCCGTCTTCATCTGAATCTTTAGGAACACAAACCAGATAAAATTTTAAAGCTGTTCTGTTTAATGCCGTGTCAGAAAGGTTTTGATGCTTAAAACTTATCATTTTAGACTGATTTGTTAAAAATTTAAAAGTTCCTGTACCAGCTGCTAACGGAACAGCACCATTTAATCGGAAACGAATTTCAAAGGATGAAAATTCTGTTACACCACTTTCATAAAAACCGTCATAATTGGTATCAATTAATAGCTGGTTGTCTGGATTCAAAACCGTCACAGTTTTGTTGATTTCTGAATTTACAATATATTCGGCTGTAGAATTAAGGAAATCAGCAGCATTTCCTGCTGAAATATAATCGAGACCAACTGAAGCAGGCTTACTAAAAGTTATCGTATATTTTACCCAATTCGTTTTTCCGGGTGGCAGTTCACTTACAAAACTTCCATCAGTATTTCCTAAAAAGGGTGTGCTGCTCGCAGTCATTGATGTCGTTAAAACTCCTGAAAATGCATTGGTGTAACTACTTCCTATGGAAATAGCATTCGAACTTAAATTAGAAAGATTGATATTCTGATTTCCTAACGATTCAGTGCAATTCGCTATCCCATCTGCATCATTATCCAGATCAATATTATCATTGACTGTGTCATTATCCATATCCGCCGGACAATCGCTAACCGGAATTTCATCCGAAAAAAATTCTGTTCCACAGGCCGTTAATGTTGCTCTTACTTTGTAGTATCCTGGCTGTGTTGGCGAATAGCTGTTTGAATTAGCTCCTGAAATTTCTGCATTATTAAAATACCATTGAAAAATATCAAATCCGGCAACAGAACTTACATTAAGTCTGACATTAGGAATACAGCCTGACTGGCTTACACTTAATTGTTGAAAATTAATTTCGGGTTTAAAGGTAAAACCTGAATAATAACCACCAAAGGTTGCTGCCCCGTCACTTCCATATGCTGCCAGGTACAATTGAGAACTTGAAAAAACTGAAACATTACCTTTTAATCCGGTAAGCACGTAACATTCATATTCTGTGTTTCCTGTTACTGTAGCTGGTCCAAAAACCGTTACTTCCGGAAGGAGCGATGCTAAAGTATATGGAATTTTATCAATTATAAAATTTAAATCTGAACCTTTTTTTGTTGTAATTGTAACCCTGCCTGTAAAAAATCGATTCCCTATCGACTCAATATAAGGAATATTGTCTATGGACTTTGGAGTCTGGCAGCTTAAAGGCGGCACAAAAAACATTTCCTGATTGGCTTCATCCAGCCTTGCATTATCCCCCACGCTTTGATAGGCAAAAATATTTTTACTGGAACGTACATATAAATTACCCTGAATATTATAATCCGAACCTAAAAGAGAAACATATTCTCCCGAATTAATAATATAATTTGGAGTTAAAGACCCATTTAAAAATATTTCGGTATTATCTTGATGTGCAATTAAAATAACTTTTTCTACATTGTCCGAACCTGTACTTTTAATAAATATATACTCTGTCCCTGTTCTTTCTGCCGAAACAATCTGGTCTATTCCTAAATCTATATTATTTCTTAATTCGCCATTGGATCCCGCAAAGGAGCCACAATTTACAGCTATCGGTTTATTTGAAGTAATTAATGCCCCAATCAGTGCATCATTATTAACAGGCATCGGACCTTTTAAAGCAATAGTATAACTTTCTCCACTATTTAGGGTAATGCTTGGTAAGGAGCTTGAAGTAAGGGTATTATTAATTAAAACCGCTCCTTCGCTGATATCATTAAAATTAACTATTGTATTATTTTCAGTTGCTAAAACAGATGCAAATGTCAGATGCCTGTCTGAATATCCCTCATTTAATTTATTGGTAAGTCCGCTAATTCTAAACTGGGTTCCTAATGCTGCTAAACCTTTTGAAACTATTTCACTTGATTGATTGTCTGTTTCGTCACTAACTCTGACAGAAACATAAACAATATCTCCTGCTTCGATAATATAACCACGATTGGATTTAACAGTACTCACTTCAAATTCTTCCATAACGAGTTGACTTGCATTATGAGTATTGATATCAAATATATAAGGAACATCCCTGGAAACTGTTCCGTTGGTAATTGCTCCTCCCAATTCGTTTATGCTAAATCTAACGGGAACTAAACTTGGAGTAGAAATGTAAATATACTGCTCACCTACAGGCACACCGGCTGAACCCACAACTGGAGGAATATAATGAGTTTTGCTAAATTGTGAAAAGCTCAAAAAAGGCAATAACAGCACTGAGAGATATAAAAGTATATTTTTTAGCATATTTTAAAAGTAATAATTTTTGCATTTACTTTTAAAATCAAAGCTTTTTTTACCTCTTTTCATTAAATTTTTTCTCGGAATATATTTAAATAATCTGAAAAAAACTACATTACTAAAAGACTATAAATCCCTTTTTTTCAATAGTTTGTATGAAAAATAAACAAACAGGAATGTCCAGACAAGGACAATTACAACAGATAAATAGTCAACACTATAATCTTTAACATTTTCAACTCCCATCTGATTACCAATAGTTTTAATTACTGACAATCTTGTGAATGGCTCAATAATTAAATTTGACATTGATTCTAAAGGAAAGAACTTCATAATAGTATATCCAATAGTACTCTCCGGAAAGATTTTAAATAGTAAAAGACCTTTTGCAATTCCTTCCAGGATACTCCAGACCAAAAGAAAACCTAACGCAAAAGCAGATCGTTTTACCAAAATTCCTAAAAACAAACAGAAAGAAAAGAAACCTGTCAGTTTTATAAAAAAAGCCAAAAGGTAATCCAAATCCGTAAAGATAATTCCAAATTCTGTATAAGATGAGAAGCAAAGTCCTAAAATGATGCTCAATATAAAAATGAATATAGTTGAGCAAAATGCAAAAACAACAACCGTAAAGAATTTAGACAACACAAATTCTTTTTTGCTTAGTCCATCAATCAAATTCTGTTTTAAAGTACCGTAACTGTATTCATTCGCCATCATAGAAACAATAACAATAGCCAGAAAAAATTTCAGCCAGGCAGCAATATAAGTATTAAAGTGCCAAATAAAAGGGAAGTTAAAAATTCCCATTTCCGCTAAATGGAATTTAAAAACTCCCAAATCGAATTTTATTGAGGCAATTAAGGCAATGAATGAAAGTAAAATGAAATACGTTAGTGTCAATACTTTGCTGGCTTTGTTTTTCCAGATTTTTTGTAATTCTATAGAGATAAGTCTGTTCATGGTTAGTTATCTATACGCTGGCGTTTTTGGTTAATTCTAAAAATTGGGCCTCTAAACTGTTTTTACGCTTCACTAAATGACTTAGTGCAATATTTTTTGAGAATAAAAATTGATTTAGCTGAGCAGCTGACATTTCCGATTTTAAGTAAACCAAAATTTTGCTATCCTCTTCTGTAATGCTGTCAATTGCAGGATGCTCTTTCAAAATAGATTTCAAGGTTTCATTATCCTCAGACTGAACTTCAAAGAAACCTTCATTAGCCGACATTCCGTCAACAGATCCTGAATACAGCATCTCCCCTTTTCGCAAAACCACTACATGCGAACACACTTTTTCAACTTCATCCAGTAAATGTGAAGCCAGTAAAATAGTCGTTCCCTCTGAAGCAATTTTTTTAATAATATCCCGAATCTGATGAATTCCCTGCGGATCTAGTCCATTTGTGGGTTCATCCAAAATTAAGATTTCAGGATCATTTAAAAGTGCTGAAGCAATTGCCAGACGCTGCTTCATTCCGAGTGAGAAAGTACTGAATTTACTATTCTTTCTTTCTGTCAAACCTACCAAAGCAAGCTTTTCATCTATCTTAGAATAATTAATCCCTTTTATTTTGCAAACCAGCTTTAGGTTTTCTTCCGCCGTCATGTAGGGATAAAAATTCGGACGTTCTATAATTGCACCTACTTTTTTTAAAGCTTCGTGGGTTTCTATTTTTCCTCCAAACCAGGTGTAATTTCCCGATGTTCTGTTTACAACATTCAGAACAATTCCCAGGGTTGTTGATTTTCCACTTCCGTTTGGTCCTAAAATACCATATACGCGTCCTTTTTGTATTTCGAAAGATATATTTTTCAGGGCATGAATTCGCCCATATCTTTTATGAAGATTTTCAATTGTTAGTATGGTTTCCAAATTTATTTGTTTTTTAGTTTTTAGTAAGACGTTTCAACTTAGATTTTGTTACTACTAAATATAAATTGACGTAAATTTGCATTAAAGATATTGAAAATGAGCGAGCCTTTAATGCTTTTAAAAAAACCTTCTTACCCTTTAACACAACAACTTTTAAGCTATTTGGAAAGATATGAACGAATTTCAAAAGTTTCTGTGTTTTATGATGACTTACTGCGCTTTTCGGGTTCCATAAATGTTTATGATAAAAACGATGCTGATACCTTATGGATCAGGGTTTACTATAATGAATTTGAAAGAAATGAAATCGATCTGAACCTAAAGAAAATTTATTCCCTCTTACATTCTGACGGAAACAGTGAAATTATCCAGTTTCTTAATATTGATGCTATTGATTACTGCACATTTGGCAATTCAAAACCTTTCCGTATAAAAGTCCGAAACATTCTCAACGATAATTATGTTCACTTTTACATCAAAAAAGCTGATGCCTCGAGAATTTACGGACTGGAATTAGAAGATATTTTATCTCCGGACAAAATCAATTTTCTGGTTTATAATGATACGCTGATAGAAGAACATATTATCGGAATTCCGGGTGATGTTTTCATGGACACCTTATTGGACTCCTGTACCGAAACCGAAAAATCCCAAATCGCAAAAGAATTCGTAAAATTCAATGAACGCTGCATGATCAGGCTTTTAGGGGATATGCGTGCTTATAACTATGTAATTGTGCCAATCCATGATTTTGACCAGGTAGTATATAAAATCCGTCCGATAGATTTTGACCAGCAATGTTATGAGGGTAATTTTAAAGTGTATCGTCCTCAGTTTTTCAAGGAAAATTATCCAATGATCAAACTGATTAAGGAAAAACTTGAAGAACGTTCTATTTTTCAATACAAAGATGAAGAGCGTGCCATTCTGGCAAAACGTATTCACTCTGCCGAAAACAGAATTAAAAAGCTTTTAAATATAATGTGCCACGACACCATATCTACTGAGGGACATTTGAATCAGCTAAAAATGGAATTGTACCGTTATACTAATGACATGAAATTTAAAAATGCCAAATCAATGGGACATATTATGCATGCTGCTTTTGAATTCATTACCCGTAATTTTAAAAACACGAATTTGATTTAAAATTTATCTATGAAAAAGTCTTTCATAATAGCCACTTCTCTGGTTTTACTGGCTTGCCAACAGCAATCAGACAGTGATTTAAAAACACTGTATGCTTTGCCGAAAAAGCTTAAGGAGGTTTCAGGAATTACTTATTTTCCTGAGACCAATTTGATTTACACTTTGGAAGACAGCGGAAATAAAAATGAAATTTACGCTATAAATTCAGAAGGGAAATTAGACAAAACTATCACAATTACCAACGCACAAAATGCAGATTGGGAAGACATTACAAGGGATAAGAAAGGAAATATCTACATTGGGGACTTTGGCAATAATGACAACAAACGTCAGGATTTGTGTATTTATAAAGTATCTAAAGGTGAATTAAATAAAGAAAGAGCTGTTTCTGAATATAAAGTTTCTTTTTCGTATCCTGAGCAGACAGAATTTCCACCTAAGAAAAAAGAATTATTCTATGATGTTGAAGGCTTTTTTGAATACCAGAACTACTTCTATCTCTTTACTAAAAACCGAAGCAAAGGCTTTGACGGAACTGCTTTTATCTACAAAATATTAAATGCACCCGGAACTCAAAAAGCGGTTAAAATAGGGGAATTTAAAACCTGCAGCAATTATAATCATTGTGCTATAACAAGCGCTACAATTAGTCCGGATGGAAAAAAAGCAGCACTCTTAAGTCATGATAAAATTGTTTTATTCAAAGATTTCAAAGAC
Organism: Flavobacterium fluviatile; assembly: GCF_010645065.1. GTDB lineage: Bacteria > Bacteroidota > Bacteroidia > Flavobacteriales > Flavobacteriaceae > Flavobacterium > Flavobacterium fluviatile. The sequence continues at coordinate 166,222 of NZ_JAADZW010000008.1, forward strand.
GATTCTTTCAACAACGGTTCTCAAACTGAAATTGCCCTAAATCATTTTTCCCAAAAAGAAGCAATAGTTTTTAAAGACGACGACACTTTATTAATTACTGATGAAAAAACAAATAATATTGGCGGTAATGTGTATGAATTTAAATTACAATAGCCTAAAAACTATAAGCAGCTCCTACAACCACCCTTCCTCTTTCATCCGGTGATTTGAAATAGGAAACTCTGGCTGTAATGAGATTTATACCGTTAAGCCAGATTCCTCCGCCAAAATCATTATGCCATTTTTTTGAATCTTCACCATCGAGCCAAATACGGCCATAATCAAATCCTGCTAAAATTCCGTAGGTCAAAGGAGCAATTGTTTTGCGAATTTTTCCAAGACTTAAACGTAAATCTGTACTTTGCGAGTAAGAAGCATTCCCTAAAAACCTTTCAGTTCTGTATCCGCGTAAATCCTTGTCTCCTCCTAAGGTTACACCCTGATAAAATTCGTAATTATTATTTAAAATCGCTTTTGTTTTAAACAAAGTGGCAAAAACCAATTTGCCATGTGAATCGATTTTATGCACAAAGCTTAAATTACTTTCAATAGTAGGGAAGTTTTGTTTGGAATTATCCAGATTTGCCAGCCAGCTGCCTGCTATCATGAAACCTATCCCTAAAGAAGGTTTCGATTTAAAGTCAGCATTTTTAAAACTATATTTTATGGTCGCTCCGGCAAATTGCTGACCTTCAAAAACGTCAGGACTTACAATTCCCGGGATACCAATATAACGTCCTTCTGTATCCTCAACCTTCATTTTTTCAAAAACAGGCTGAAAACTGACCTCACTTCCGTAACGTCCAACGTGTCTGATAGCAGGAGCCACTCTTAATTTCCGGATACGGACACGATTATAGTCCATTCCTAAATCCTTATCGTCATTCACTGTCTCATTTCCATAACCAAAATAATTAATTGCAAAATTTGGAGAAGTATATTTTGCCTCGACATCAATAACCCAGTTCCCTAACAATCCCGGAAAATGAGACGTATAATCTAATTCAAAACCACCAGTAGCAAAATAATAGAAGCTGTTTAAAACATGCCTTTGAGTGTAGGGATTTTGCTTAAAATTATTAACTGTATAATTAAGATTTATACCCAGTTTCACACCATCATCTGGATTAAAGCCGGCAGTTGGCAAACCTGCAATAACATTGTATTTTGGCTTTTCAAAATTATATAAGTTTACATCGTAATCATCTGTAAGTACTTTTTGTGCTTTTTTATCAAGATTATAAGTATTGTCTTTTGATTTAAAATCATAAATTTTTACTCTTTTTCCATTATCAATTGCATACAAATCATTGTTCTGGCCTCCAATTAAACGAATTAAAATTTTTGAATTGTATTTTCCGGTAACCTCATAAACATCGTCATCATCTAAACCGTAAATCCAAAGATTTTTAGTCGTTTCATCATTATAAACTTTAGTATATTGCAATTCTTCACTGTCTTTTTTAAGACGGTACACTTTTAGTTCAAGGTTATTTTTAGAAATATGACTTATAACAAATTTGTCCTTTTTATCTGTTCCTGCCACCATTACTGTACGTGAAAGAACATCAGAATAAACTGCTGCATATTTCTGAAGTTCTTTTTTTCTGCTCTTTAGTTTTCGCTTTATATCTTCAATAGTTTCGTCCTGAACTTCTTTGGGCAGGTTTTTAAAGGCGTTGTCAATATCAGCATCAGAAAGATGCTCCTGAATATATTTTGCCTGCGCAATCCAGTCATTTTTATTTGCTATCCGTACAAAAGCCAAATCCAACGGATAAGGTTCCCTGTTAAGCCATTTTACATTATCAATTTTATCTTTAAAGCTTCGCATATGCCGTAATGCCGGAATATTCATTAATAAAGAAAGTAAGGCACCGTCAAATTTTGTAAAAGCCTGGTCACGGTCACGCGGAATAGGTCTGTACACGATTTTATCTCCTTCCTTATATTCCCCCCAGCGCCATTGATCCTGATGCCTGTCCCAATCACCGATAAGCATATCAAACAAACGGGCTTTCATGTATTCTTTTTCGTCCACACTATACTTTTCATCCTTATGAAGGTTTTGCATCATATCCTCAGTACTGATAATATCGTTAGGTTTTCCAAAACTACGGGCATCTTTATGATTATCTGCCGCACGTTCTTCGACCATATACAGTGCGTCCCCAAAATTTGAATTAAATTCTTTTAAACCATTTTGCTTCGGAATGTAATACAAAACCGGATTAGAATGCGCCAATCCTAATTTATCAGCCATATTTCCAATTGAAAAAGGTGTGTACGGATGTGCGGTAGTATAAAAATCGAGTAGAAAATCCTCAGCATAAGTATCCTGAAAATCTGTTACCACATATTGATCCTTAAACGCAACAGACTGAAGAAACTGTGTAGCACTCTTTTTTAAGGCTCTCATCACATATTCCCTTTTTTTCGAATCGACCATTCTCAATGATACCGACTGATGTCCTCCACCTTCCCTAACCGGTTTCAAACCTCCTTTGAGTGTGTCCAGAGTTGCAGTTCTCGCTTCTATTGGAAGACTGTAATATTTACGATAATGTTTCCCAAAAAGAAATTTATGCACTAAACTTTTTCTGGTCATCTCTTCAGAGTAAATTGAGGAAGTAATCGTTTTAGGAAAATCATTAGAAGATTTTTTTACCCAGTTAAGTTCTTTCGCTTTTATAATTTCCCGTTCAAAAAGCAGTTTTTCTTTATTATTTTCATTCCCAAAAAAAGCCACTTTTGCATCTCCGCTTTTAAACAAAGTCAAGGTCGCATAACCATTGCCGCCATAAGAGAAATCGTTAGGGTTTATTGCTCTTGCAGCTTCTGATTTAGAGCCGGCACCGCTAATAATCTGATTGATATTCTCATTATTGATAAACTGCAGATTATGATCATGGCCGGAAACCACAATGATATTTTTTTGCCCCTGAACAAGGGCCTTTATTCTTTTAGACAGAATAGTATATTGCTTATTCTGAAGATCCTGCGGGCTAATGCCTGACGTTTTTCGAATTAAATTAATAATAGAACCAATAACAGGAAGCGGAATTTTATTCTCTAAAGGAAACAATTGTTTTTCTAATGAAAATTGCCCGCCATGCGTACCATTACTCATCAAAGGATGATGCATAGCCAGAACAATCGTCTTTTCCTGATTTTTATTCAAAACATTTTCAAGTTCGTCGAAAAAGTCTTCCCTGGTTTTGATGTCACAATTATCATTTATAGTAGGATGATCGTTCCAGTCTTCTAAAAACCACTGGCTGTCGATCGTAACCAAAGAAGTAATACTATCCATTTTTACCTCTTCAATGGGGCAATTTTTTATTGGCAAAAAAGTTTTTTTATCATTTAAATATTTCGTTACAAAATCAGCCTGAAGCTCAAGTCCTTTTGTACCATTATACCAATCGTGGTTTCCCGGAATAAAAATGGTTTTTCCTTTAAAACCTTTAGTGAGTTTGAGCTGATTGGTCAGTTTAGTTTCTGCAAGTTTTACTTCTGTCGTCTTTTTGGTAGAAGGAAAACCTTTAGGATAAATATTATCTCCTAAAAACAATAATGTAGCTCTTTTATTTGATTTTTTTAATTTATTATGCAATAATTCAAGTGTTTGCTGGGCTTTTTCTTCGTCAGCATTTCCTGCATCACCAACTAAATAAAAAGTATGTGCAATTTTTATGGTATCAGTTGCGTTTTCGTTTTCGTTAGCGCTTACATTTTTTCCAAACTGTGCATGACGCGTTGCACATGATGATATTAAACACAAAAGTAAAAATGATACAATTTGGTTTTTAATCCTGACATTAAAATGATTATCCAGAAACAATTTCATAATTTAGTGGTATAAAAATATTCTCTATGAACCTAATAGAACAATCCGAAGATTTTGTTACTAATTTACTCAAAGATAAACTATCTGCTTTATATTCTTACCACAATTTTAATCATACTCAAAGTGTGGTTAATGCAACTAAAGAGCTTTGTGAAAAAGAAAATGTGGATTCTGGTGACAGAGAATTACTTTTAATTGCCGCCTGGTTTCATGATACCGGATATATCAGCGGATATGAAAACCATGAAACTGAAAGTGTAAAAATTGCTTCCGGATTTTTAAAAGAAAGAAATCAATCCGATGAATTCATAAAAAAAGTAGGAGATTTGATTTCGGCTACAGCCAAAGAATACATCCCAAAAAATCACCTTGAAAAGATAATCAAAGACGCTGATTTTATTCATATTATCAGCCCAGAATATGTTAGTACCTGCGAGTTATTGCGCCTTGAATTAAAAAATACTGGCATTGTTGATTTCTCTAATTTGGAATGGGCGACAGAAAACTTCAAATTTTTAATGACAAAACACCGCTTTTATACGGATTATGCTCAAAAAAAATGGCAGCCTTTAAAAGAAAAAAACCTGGTCAGAATTCAGAAAAAAATCAGCAAACAGGAAATAAAAAGTGCTGCTGCGGTTGAAGACGAAAACAAAAAAAAGGAAAAATCAGAAAAAACAGATCGTGGTGTTGACACCTTATTTCGTGTTACATTAGGCAATCACACACGTTTAAGCGGAATTGCAGACAGCAAAGCCAATATTTTATTGTCAGTAAATGCTATTATTATTTCAATTGCACTCTCTTCTATTATTCCAAAATTAGACAGTCCAAAAAATGCCCATTTGGTACTCCCTACCTTTATAATGCTGATATCGAGCGTAATTACCATTATTTTCGCCATTTTATCGACCCGGCCTAAAGTAACTTCAGGCTTTTTCACTCGCGAGGATGTTGAAGCCAAAAAAGTAAATTTAATGTTTTTTGGAAATTTTTATAAAATGCCCTTACACGAATATGACTGGGCAATGAATGAAATGCTGAAAGACCGCGATTATTTATATTCTACAATGATAAAAGATTTATATTATTTAGGTTTGGTTTTGCAGCGAAAATATAATTTACTCCGAATTGCCTATAACTTTTTTATGACTGGAATTATCATTACAGTAATTGCTTTTGTAATCGCATTCAAATCAATTTAAAAGTTCTTATTTCAATTTAAGTTCATCCAATAGGTCCTGATACGTGATTTTTTGAGAAATCTGATTCTCGATATTATTAATAACTTTTACACGAATAGCCCGCAATCCCGAAACACCTTGCAAATCTTCAACTTCAAATTGTTCAACGGCAGGTTCCAGTATTTTTTTGTGTTGCAGATATTTAATATATTTCAAATATTCCGTTTCTTCGCTGTTTTGTGTATATACAATTGTGATTTTTTCTTTTTCTGTGATTCTGTCGTTTGTCCCTTTGATATTTGACTTGTCAATTCGTTTTTTTACCACTTCATAGCGTGCGTTATAGGTTCCATCAACATCAAAACGTTTTTCATCCATCCTAAAACGAATTGAAAGAGGAGAACTAAACACTAAAATCAGTGAAGTTACATCTAATTCGTATGGCAAAGAAGCTTTAAGCTGATGATGCTCTAATTCCATTTCGCATAAAGTCTGCAATTGCCACAAACGTAAATTATGAAGATACATCATATCAAAAGGCTGTGAAGGAGTAATAGAAGTGCCAATATATAAATTATGCTCTACGCCATCCGTTTTAAAACGTTCATAATAATGCGGATAAATTTGCTGTGCTTCAATTTGCTTTTTATCTAAAATAGTGGCCAGTTTTTTATTAATAATAGACATTGCATTATCAAATTTCTTTCTTTCATGATAAAACAAGCCTGATTTTTCATCTAGACTCTCAAAATACAATTTTTCTAATTTTTCGCTTTTGGCAGTGTCTTTTGTATTTTTAAGAATAGGATGAATTTCTTCTTCAATATAATGCTGAACATGTTGCTCCGTATCAGCTTTCAAAGGGAGTTCAAGTTCCTGAAGCATCGACTGTAACTCGAACTTTCGCTGCTCCAACAGCATCAAATTAGCATCAGACTGATTTTCGAAAATTTCCAAAAGAGCATTTAACTGGTTTTTTAAGTCTTTTTTTACTGTATCATTTCGATGTTCAGATGAACCTTTAATATCAATTTGTCCGTATAATGGAAACACATCTTTAAAAACAATTTCTTTAAAAATATAATCTTTAGAATGATTTATGTTTTGAAAATAATTCTGAGACTCTTTTTTAAATTTCCAGTAAACGCTAGGGTGAATCGTAGTATATTCACGCTGAATGATAGCTTCTATCTGATGCTGCATATCAGTATTATAACGATCGATTGTATCTGTTAAGTAAGGCAAAATCAACTCAAGTTTTGTTGCATTTATACTGTTTAACTCTCTTGGATTTTGAGATACGATTTCTAATATCCCTAAAAAATGATCATCTTTAATGATTGGAGCAAAGATACAGCTTCCTATATTCTGCCTAAGCAAATGCTGACCAAGCCTTTCATTTCCAGGTTTCTGAGAAAATTTTTCAGCGTTCGAAATTACAAAAGGTTCCTTTTTTTCTAACAAGTTTTCAAAAGAACATCCAAATAAGGCATTTTTACAATCTACTTCCTGATTGTCCAAAAGCAAAAAACTATGCATTTGGGAATCAAACTTGATTGGTCTGTTGAATTTTTCCTCGTCAGGGCTGTAAATTATAAAACCGAATCTTAAACCCGGGATTTTAAATAACGATATAAAAATCGATTCAATAATTTCAGTTGGCGTAATTGTATCATCCGGTTTTAATAAATTACTTTTTAAGTTGGAAATTGCATTTTCAGTAGTTGCATCAAATAAGGAAACAATTCCAAAACCTTTCAGAATCCAGCTCCCTACCGGAAATTTAGATTTCCAAAGCTCGATATCAGTATAATTATCTATTAATAAATCAATATCATCCTTAGTGAGATGTATTGAATTTTCGGTAGGAATTATTTCAATAAAATCGGCATTATACAAAATACGATAATGCCTGATTACACCTTTTTCATCCGGAATATCATAGAAAAAAGGCTTATTAAAATCTATATTTTGTTTGTAATAACTACTTAAGATCAAACAGCAATTATTAATATAAAATTGATGCTCATCGAAATCACGGATTTCCATATCAAATTCTGAACCGGCATTTTTCAAAATTTTCCTGAATCGCTCCGTATAGTTGAAAGTTAAATTCTGAAATGGAATTGTAACCGCTTTTATTTCGTTATGTGTTAAAGCTATTGGAAACAAATCAGCCAACAGATTTTTTATAAGGCTCTCATTTTTTTGAATAATCCTGTAATCTTCAATACCTGTCCTAAATTCCGGAAAAAGTGCGATTTCATTGAGAATTGCTTTTGCATAGTTTGATCGGTAATCAACATCTGACAAGGCAATTTCTTCAAAAGATTCGATTAGTTTATGAAAGGATATTATAGTTCGGAAAGGGCTTTCTTTAAACAAATGAGTATTCATCTGACATGTAGTTTAGAAATACAAAATTAGCAATTAAGTCTTTCAATATCTTATTTGTTTTATTTATTTTATCTGAACAGATAGTATTCCAAATTTAATTAAAACAAAAAAGTCCTCAAATGAGGACTTTTATATATTTAGCAAATTGCAATTATTTACAATTTAGCAACATGTTTTGTTAATTTAGACTTCAGATTAGAAGCTTTGTTATCGTGAATGATGTTCTTTTTAGCTAATTTATCAATCATAGAGATTACAGTTGATAATTTAGAAGCTGCATCAGACTTGTCAGTAGCTAATCTTAATGCTTTAATTGCATTACGAGTAGTTTTATGTTGGTATCTGTTAAGAACTCTTCTTTTTTCGTTGCTTCTGATTCTTTTTAATGCTGACTTATGATTTGCCATTTTTTTTAATTTAGATGTAATAATTTATTTATACTAGTTAAAAAAGAAAAACCTCCCACAATTGCAAAGCAATCACTTTGGTTTTAACTAATAAAACAAAAACCGAGACACCAATTTTTATTTTATAAAACTTATTCACAACTAATTTTAGTAGTCCGTGGGGGAATCGAACCCCCCTTACCAGGATGAAAACCTGGCGTCCTAACCGATAGACGAACGGACCATTGACATCAAGTTAAATAACTTAAATTGCATAAAAAAAAGTAGTCCGTGGGGGAATCGAACCCCCCTTACCAGGATGAAAACCTGGCGTCCTAACCGATAGACGAACGGACCGTGTTTCTCTAATGCGGATGCAAAAATACAACTATTTTTAAGATGTACAATACCTGATGCGAAAAAAAATATTTTTTTTTAATATGCCTTTGCAAACAACACTCTTTTTGTAGAAGGATTACCAGTAAACACACAGCTTCCCGCCTCTTCTGCATGACTTAAAGGGATACATCGAATTGTAGCTTTTGTCAGGTCTTTTATTTTTTCTTCGGTAGCAGCTGTACCGTCCCAATGAGCTGAAACAAAACCACCTTTACCTTCTAAAACTTCCTTAAATTCCTCAAAGCTGTTTACTTCCGTAATATGTGCATTACGATATTCTAATGCTTTATTAAATAAATCTGCCTGAATCTGTTCCAGAAGTTCATTTATATAATTTATGATTCCTTCGCCAGAAACGGTTTCTTTTGTCAATGTGTCTCGTCTTGCCACCTCAAAAGTTCCGTTTTCTAAATCTTTGGGACCAACTGCAATTCGGACAGGAACACCTTTTAATTCCCATTCAGCAAACTTGAATCCTGGTTTTTGAGTTGTTCTGTTGTCATATTTTACTGAAATTCTCAACTTTTTAAGTTTAGCTGTGAGGTCATTAACTGCTACTGTTATTTCAGCCAACTGTTCGTCTGTTTTATAAATAGGCACAATTACAACTTGTATAGGCGCTAAATTTGGAGGCAAAACCAATCCCTGATCGTCAGAGTGTGTCATAACCAAGGCTCCCATTAAACGAGTTGAAACTCCCCATGAAGTTCCCCAAACGTGTTCTTGTTTTCCTTCAGCATTGGCAAACTTAACATCAAAAGCTTTTGCAAAATTTTGCCCTAAAAAGTGAGAAGTTCCGGCTTGCAATGCTTTTCCGTCCTGCATTAAAGCTTCAATACAATAAGTCTCATCTGCACCAGCGAAACGTTCTGTCTCCGTTTTTATACCTTTTACAACCGGAATCGCCATAAAGTTCTCCACAAAATCAGCATAAACATTCATCATTTTTTCAGATTCCTCTAAAGCTTCTGTTTTTGTAGCGTGTGCGGTATGACCTTCCTGCCACAAAAATTCAGCGGTTCTCAAAAACAAACGTGTACGCATTTCCCAACGAACCACATTGGCCCATTGATTAATCAATAAAGGTAAATCTCTGTATGATTGCACCCAACCTTTATATGTAGACCAGATAATTGCCTCACTTGTTGGCCGAACTATGAGTTCCTCCTCTAATTTAGCATTCGGATCAACCATCAGCTTTCCGGGTTTATCAGGATCGTTTTTTAATCTATAGTGTGTTACGATAGCACATTCTTTTGCAAATCCTTCGGCATTTTTTTCTTCAGCCTCAAACATGCTTTTAGGCACAAATAAAGGGAAGTATGCATTTTGATGTCCGGTTTCTTTAAACATTCTGTCTAATTCAGCCTGCATTTTTTCCCAAATAGCATATCCGTAAGGCTTAATTACCATACATCCTCTAACACCTGAATTTTCTGCTAAATCTGCTTTTACAACCAGTTCATTATACCATTTCGAATAATCTTCTGATCTTGTAGTGAGGTTCTTACTCATATTGAATAGTTTGGCACAAATTTTGTTTTATTTTTTTAACTAAATAGTTTGACAAAACTAACTATTTTTGTAATGTGCAACAATAAAAAACACCACAGATATGAAAACTTCTATATACCTCCGCCAAAACTCAGCTTATTTTTATGCAATTGGATTACTGAGTTTTCTGCTAACATCATGTGGCTCATACCAAAACTCGTCTTATCATGATAACGATGGGATTTATGGCAGTTCATCAGCCACTTATGTACAGCAAACAAATTCTACAAACAATCAATATAAAGATTATTTCAAATCGTTACAAAATGACGGCATGCCGACTGAAATTTTCACAGACGTAGATTCTTATGGAAATTACGCCGAAAATGACAGTACACAGACTGTAGCGACAGCATATCCTTCATGGGGAAGCAGTAATTCTGAAGTCTCTATTAATTACTATTCCGACCCAATGTGGTCAATGGGATTCGGATTTGGATGGGGTTATCCATATTATGGATATGGATGGGGAGGATATGGAGGTTATTGGGGATATCCCGGATACGGATGGGGCTATCCTGGTTACTGGGGACCTGGCTGGGGATATCCGGGCTACTGGGGACCTGGATACGGGTACTATAATAACTATTCTTACAATTATGGAAGAAGAGGATCTGCCGCCTACTATGGAGGAAGAAACTATGCTTCTAACAGAAACTACAGCACTGGTCGAAATTATTCGACTTCAAGAAATTACACTTCTAACAGAACTTACACAACAAACAGAAACTCTGTAAACAGACAAAACAGTTATTCAGATTACAGAAGAAATTCTTCTGCAAATGGAAGAACATACAATTCAAGCCCTAATTTTACGAACCGAAGAAACACAACAACTCAAAGCAACAGCAGTTATTCGGACAGAAGATCAAGCGGTACCACTACAAACAGAACTTACAACAATAGCAGTAACAACTCATCCAGAAGTTATTCAACACCAAGTTCATCATCCTCCCGTTCCTACAACAGCAGCGGTGGCGGTGGAAGTATGAGATCATCTGGTGGTGGCGGTGGAAGATCGTACGGTGGCGGTGGAGGAAGAAGGTAACATGTTCCTTGTTCATCCAGTATAATTACATATATTAAAATTCAACCAAAAATGAAAAAAATATTCATCCTACTTATAACAGGACTAACTGCCAGCATCTCATATTGTCAGGAAATATCGGATGCAATGCGATATGCGCAGGACAATATAACAGGTACTGCCCGTTTTAGATCTATGGGAGGTGCCTTTGGAGCACTTGGAGGTGATTTTTCTGCATTATCTGTAAACCCGGCAGGATCAGCTGTTTTTACAAATAATCAGGTTGGTGTAACTTTTAGTAATCAGAATATTAAAAACAACTCTGATTATTTTGGAACTCAAATGAGCGATAAGGAAAACTCATTTATTTTAAATCAGGCCGGAGCTGTATTTGTTTTTAACGACTATAACCCAAATAGCAACTGGAAAAAAATAGCTATTGGCGCAAATTATGAAAATACTAATAACTTCAACAATAATATTGTTTCCGTAGGCACCAATACCAAAAATTCTATTGATGGCTATTTTTTGGAATACGCCGATGGAATTCCGTTAGGAAACATAAATGGCTTTGACTACAGAGACCTGTTTTATGATGAACAACAAGCTTATTTTGGAGTCAAAGGAAAAGTTATTAGCCCTGTAAGCCCTCTCGACCCTAACAACACCTTGTACACCACGAATGTTCCTGCAGGCGGTACTTCAGAAGACAAGTATTATCAGGAAAACGAAATCTATGCAAGAGGATACAACAGCAAACTAAGTTTTAATATTGCTACATCTTATAAGGACAAACTTTATCTTGGAGCCAATTTAAATGTCCATATCACTGACTACAGAAGAAGCAGTAGTTTTTATGAAGACAATGACAAACCATTGGAGTCAAGAGAAACCATTTCTCAATTGCGTTTTAACAACGAATTATACACCTATGGAAACGGATTTTCTTTTCAATTAGGAGCAATTGCAAAAGTAACAGAAGCACTTCGACTTGGATTGGCTTACGAATCAAATACCTGGTACAGCCTTTATGATGAAATCTCACAAAGTTTATACACAACCAGACAAGCAGAAGGAGGACCGGAACTTTATGAAGACAAAAATCCGGGCATTATCAATGTTTATGACCCTTACGACTTACAAACTCCGGGAAAATTCACTTTTAGCGGTGCTTATATATTTGGAAAATCAGGTTTAATCAGTGTTGACTATTCTATTAAAGATTATGGGAATACTAAATTCAAACCTACAAGTGATTCAGGATTCAGACAATTAAACAGCAACATGAACAACCAGTTTACAACAAACGGTGAATTACGTGTTGGAGCAGAATTCAAAATCAAAAGATTAAGCTTACGCGGAGGATATCGCTTTGAAGGAAGCCCTTATAAGAACGGGACAACAATTGGTGATTTAAACAGCTATTCCGGCGGTTTAGGTTATAATTTTGGTTCAACCAAAGTTGACCTCGCCTATTCTTTTACCGAAAGAGAATCTAATCAGGGGTTTTTCAATGTTGGATTAACTGATACCGCCAATATTAAGTCAAAACTCAATAATGTTTCTTTGACCTTATTATTTGAATTGTAATTAAAATCAAAATAGATGATTGAAGATTTCCGTCTGGTCTTTACTGGGCGGATTTTTTTTTAGCCCTGATGGGAGTGGCATCCTTTTGTGGCGGGGTTCGCCACAAAAGATAGAACGGACAGCAGGATTAGCTACATAAATTAGACCTAAATAAAACCTAAACAAGCGGTGTTTGAATAAAAAAGTGTAATTTTGCACTCCAATTTATAAAAGTATGAGAACCAAGTCTTTAAAAAAGAACAAAATTAACGTAATCACTCTTGGGTGTTCGAAAAATGTATATGACAGTGAAGTATTAATGGGCCAGCTTCGTGCAAATGGTAAAGAAGTACAACATGAAGCTCCTGAAAAAGAAGAAGGAAACATTATCGTAATCAACACTTGTGGTTTTATTGACAATGCAAAAGCAGAATCGGTAAATATGATTTTGGAATATGCTGATAAAAAAGACAAAGGTTTGGTTGACAAGGTTTTTGTAACAGGATGTTTATCTGAACGCTACAGACCGGATTTAGAAAAAGAAATTCCGAATGTAGATCAGTATTTTGGGACAACTGAATTACCTCAGCTTTTAAAAGCTTTAGGTGCCGATTATAAACATGAATTATTAGGAGAGCGCTTAACGACTACTCCAAAAAATTATGCCTACTTAAAAATTGCCGAAGGCTGCGACAGACCCTGCAGTTTCTGTGCCATTCCGTTAATGCGTGGTGCTCACGTTTCTCAGCCAATTGAAAAATTGGTAAAAGAAGCGCAAGGTTTAGCCAAAAATGGCGTTAAAGAATTAATACTGATTGCTCAGGATTTAACTTATTACGGCCTTGACCTTTATAAAAAAAGAAATCTTGCAGAACTTTTAGAAGCATTGGCAGCAGTTGAAGGAATTGAATGGATTCGTCTGCATTATGCCTATCCTACCGGTTTTCCTATGGATGTCTTGGAACTAATGAAACGCGAACCTAAAATTTGCAATTATATTGACATTCCGTTACAGCATATTTCTGACAATATTTTAAAATCAATGCGTCGTGGTACCACTCAGGCTAAAACGACTCAGTTACTGAAAGATTTCCGCGCTGCAGTTCCGGGAATGGCGATCAGAACTACTTTGATTGTAGGTTATCCGGGAGAAACTCAGGAAGATTTTGAAATTCTGAAAGATTTTGTTCAGGAAATGAAATTTGACAGAATGGGCTGTTTTGCGTATTCTCATGAAGAAAACACACATGCATATTTATTGGAAGATGATGTCCCTGCTGATGTAAAACAAGCCAGAGCCAATGAAATTATGGAATTGCAGTCGCAGATTTCATGGGATTTGAATCAGGAAAAAATAGGTCAGGTTTACAAATGTATCATTGACAGAAAAGAAGGTGCTCATTTTGTTGGAAGAACAGAATTTGACAGTCCGGATGTGGATAATGAAGTTTTAATAGACGCATCAAAACATTATGTAAAAACTGGTGAATTTGTTAATATAAGGATAATAGAAGCAACAGAATTTGATTTATACGGAGAACCTGCTTAAATTTACGATAACCAATCATCAATTTTAAAAATTATGAAAACCATTCACTCTATTTTTCTTTTAGTGTTCGCTTTATTTAGCTATAATTCTGTTTCAGCACAATACGGAAACGGATATAATAATGGTTATGGTAACGGATATGGCAGAGGCGGCGGAATGGGCATGGACAGAAGCATGATGCAGGGACCACAAAGCAGCCCAAGCAAGCCAAAAGAAGTTCCTGTTGAGGAAACAGCTGCAAAAATTGTTGAGCAGATGAAGCCCGAAGTAAATCTTGATGAATTACAGGTTATCGCCATTACAAATGTTCTGGCAGACAGTATGAGGGAGCAAGGTGTTCTTTTGAAAAACGAAAGCAGCAGCCAGGATCAGAAAATCGAACAAATAAATGCATTAAGAGAAGTCACTACAAAAAAAATAACAGCTTTTTTAAATCCGGGTCAGGTGGAAAAATATACTGCTTTTATGGCTAATTTTAAGGAAATAAAAAAGACAAAATCTAAAAAAAAGAAAGATAAAAAAGAAGTTAAAGAAGATACTGAAGAAACAAAACCTGCAGAATAATATCTCTACTTAACCTTAAATGTAATTAAAACATGTTAAAGAAACATTTTTATTATCTGATTTCAGCTATTATTATCACTTCCTGCGGGACAAAAAACCCATATAAAACTACTGAGAAAGTTTACGATCAGCAGCTTAAAAACTTTGAAAATCAAATTACAAGTAAAGAAGTTCAGCCAATACCACCTGTAGTTCCGCCTGTGGTTATTGATACTACCTACGCTTCACAATTAGGCATCGTCAAGGATACGCTTTCTAAAACAGGATCTACCTCTTTATTAAACGGAATTACCACTGAATGGATAGGAACTGTCAATTTCAATTTAAGAAAACCAAGTTTTATTATCATCCATCATACCGCTCAGGATTCGCTGCAGCAAACCGTAAGCACATTTACAAAAACCAGAACTCAGGTTAGTGCCCACTACATTATTTCTGAAAACGGAAAAGTTGTCCAGATGCTTAATGACTATTTAAGAGCCTGGCATGCCGGTGCATCCAGCTGGGGAAAAAACACCGATTTAAATTCCTCATCAATAGGTATCGAGCTAGACAATAACGGATTCAAACCTTTCACAGAAGCTCAGATCAGCAGCTTGGTTGCCCTTTTGACAAAATTGAAAAAAGACTATAATATCCCTACACAAAATATATTAGGTCATGCTGATATTGCTCCAGGCAGAAAGCAAGACCCAAGTGCTTTATTTCCATGGAAAACATTAGCTGAGAAAGGTTTTGGAATATGGCCTGATGAAGTTCTGGAAGAAGCTCCATTTGATTTTAAAATAGAACCTGCATTGCGAATTATTGGTTACAATACCAAAAATCTTTCGGCAGCGATTCAGGCTTTTAAATTGCATTATATTCAAACCGACACCAGTTCTGTTTTAGACCGCAAAACAATTGACACTATTTATTCGATTTATAAGAAGCAGGTTCAATAAAAACCTATTCTCAAAATAATAAAAATGCATTTCTTGATAAATTAAGAAATGCGTTTTTTTATTTTATTTTTTATTTGTTAAATTTCTTAAGGACTATTTCCTGTAAAATTCATTTCAAATTTGAACGATATTCCGATAGTAATGGTTTGAATATTTTATGATAAACAACCAACTTTATTTTAACTTCTTTGTTATTACTATTCATTAAAATAAAATGTATTACAACAGAAAGGGCTTCAACTCCGCTCAGCCTGACATCCCTTATATTATAACTTTCTCAACAATACGAACATACATAAAGCTACATTAAATTGACCTACTTTAAAACCTGAGGGTAGTTCAAAATTTTTTCTCTTTGACTTAATACTAAATTATTGTCCTTGTAAAAGCAATACAAAATCAGTTAGTAACAATAAAAAAGCTGCCAAAAATTTAATAATTTTTGACAGCTTCCAAAAAAAAAAAAAAAAATATCAGTCTTTATCTCTATAAAGAGTGTATGTTGTAATTGGTTCTTAGAATCCGTAAACCAAAGCTAAAAGTACCTGAGAAGCAGATTTAGCAGGCATTAAATCAGAATCTACAAACATAACTTCATCTGAATTAGAATCAAGTCTAAACTCTGGAATAATAGTCAAACCATTTATTTTATAATTTCCTGACAAAGTAAAAGCAGTAACACCTGTATCTCCAGAACCTTCTTTGAATTTAAAATATTCACCACGTAATCCTAAACCAAAAGAATCACTGATTGCAACAGATGGATATAAAGCTGCTCCTGTATAACCAACATCGCCTTCATTTGAAAAATCAGCAGCGTTTAAGCCTAACTTGAATTTATCAGTTAATTGGAAAGTTGCAGTCAGGTCAAAAATAGTACCGCTTACAGAGCCATCCATAAAATTCAAATAAGCACTCGCTTTATCAGTTACGTAAGACAATTGACCTCCTACAGCATTTAATCCATAGCTTGGATTAGCTTTATATGTATTCCAAGAGTCATTAAATAACCCTACCATTGCTCCAAATTTCTCAGTTATGGCATAATTCGCTTTAATACCTGCATTTTGGAATGGTCCGTAAGAGAACAAATAAGAAGTAGAGTAGTGAAAGTTAGCCACAGGAGAGATTACCTCATACCCAATAAATGTACCCATATAACCCGCAGTCATACTAAATTTATCAGTAAACGCGTAGCTTGCATACAAGTTTTGGATGTGGAATGAATTGTCCACATTTGAACTACTTCCATCGCCATTTGGTATTGATTGGTATTGACCTCTTGGTCCAAAAGAAATTTCACCTACGAAAGAAATGTTTTTGATTTTTTTCTTCAAAGCAATATCTAACATTCCTAAAGAAACAGAATTCTGATCTGTTGCGAAACTTGTTGGGATATTAGGAACTTTAGCAAAATCATATTTGTAATATATATCCCCGGAACCCGTAATTTCTAAAGGAGTAGTTTCCGGAGTTTCATCTTGTGCAAAGGCAACACTTGTAGTTAAGGCTAATGATAAAATACATAATAATTTTTTCATGTGTAATTTGGTTTTAGTTATTAATTGATTCTGGTTAGTTAATTTTTTATCTCTATTACATAATACGATTGCACTTTATGAACTTCAAATCTGTCTAAATCATCATCATTTTCTTCAGCGAATTTATTAACTTTTGTATGAGTAGAACAATCGAAATCTATTTTTTTACCATTTCAAATATAATCGCAAAAATGAAATGTACACAAATTTAAAATGAAATGTACATTTTTACAGACAAATATAACAAAAGCCAAT
>NZ_JAADZW010000089.1 GCF_010645065.1 Flavobacterium fluviatile
GTAAAATTTTCAAGTGATAAATTCTCTTTGGCTTCAAGGGCAATTGCAGACAAAGCACTACGATCGTTACGGTTGATAGTATGAGTGGCAACTACTAAATTATATTTGTCATCAACTGCTGCCTGTATATTATAACTCACCTCTACAACTTGTCCCTGAACCAAAAGAGCTCTGGAATCTTCATCAGTAGTACTGATTTGGGGCTCGCCACTGGCTTGGAGTTTTTCTTCCAGGAGTTCGTATCGGATTTTATTCTTTTTTAATCGCTCTATTTTTTGCTGGATTTTAGTAATTGCAACACTGTTCTCGTTTTGGTCGTTTAGAGCTATTTCGTCTAAATATTGTTGCGCTTTTTCTTCTATATAGGCCAAATGTTTATCAATCTTCTTTTGGTTGAAGTTAGCTTTCCTGCTGTTGTGTGCACGGCTTTTGGTGCCATCAATGGCAATGATTTCCCCGGCAATCAATTCGGCATCTTTCAAAAAAGAAACAAAGAGTTTGAACAGCTTTTTCAACCCTGTGGGATTGTCTTTTCTAAAATCGGAAATACTATGATAATTAGGTACAATACCACATAAAAGCCATTGTAATTCTATATTACGAATGCATTCTTTTTCTAGTTTTCTGGAACTGCGAACTCCGTTTAAATAACCGTACAGATAGATTTTAACGAAGATTCTGGCATCGAAACCAGGACGGCCCTCGGTTTTAATTTTTCGCACTTCAAAACCCAAAGAATCCAAGGCAATAGCCTCTGCAAAAGCATCGATAAAACGAACCGGATTGTCCGGTAAAATTGTATCCTCCAGAGATGAAAAAGACATTTGATGGCGGGAAATTCC
>NZ_JAADZW010000090.1 GCF_010645065.1 Flavobacterium fluviatile
TTCGATTAGTGTGATTTTCACGCTCATGTGTTCGTAGTGAAGCGTAGAATATTTCTAAAAGCTTTATTTGTACTGTTTCTACTATTTGGTGTACTATTCTAATAGATTATCATATGTTTGCATGTATTGGCTTGCGTGGATGCTTGTGTGGTGATTCGTGTCCAGTCAGTGAGCCGTACGCTTTGGGGTTCGAGTATGTGGAGGACTTTCCAGAGCAGGACTCACAGCAGCAGCTGCTGCTGCCCTTCGAGGAAGGCAAGTTCTAGCATGGACAATCCTTTCTACCTAAACACACTTTATACATACATTTACTTTCATATGCATGTGTCTAAATTGATGTACCTTTAAGGCTGTACCTAGTCTTGACTATCCAATCCTTGTTTACCTTGGGTTTTTGCATATGGGTAGAATCTTTGCTATGCGCAGCTACTATCACCACTGTTTAATTGTTAATCTTGACTTAATGGTTCACTTCAATGATGATGTTAAAACTTGCTTTTTAGCAACATGGTTCAGGAAGCTAGAGCATGTGTTGTGTGCTTTGCTCTAGTGTCTCTCCGTAAGGTCCGGTTCTTAAAGCGGCAACCCAGGAGCCTGTCGCCACCGCTAGAACTATTATGGCTCTGGTCTCGGTCAAGTAACTTGTACGTCTCTAACTTGCGAGTGGTTACCGGAGTGGCTATCGGCGTTATGGGAAACATGGGTGAGAGTATGTCTTGATCCACCGAGGACGGGTGATCCGTCGGCTATGCCCCCGTGAGGCACAGTCCCGTGCTGGGAGTCCCTACGATGGGCAACTCCACACGTTGCGCATTGTTGGGTGCGATAC
>NZ_JAADZW010000091.1 GCF_010645065.1 Flavobacterium fluviatile
TTAATTCCTATTTTCGTTTAGCCGAAAAGACTCTGTTTCATAGGTTGCAAACAGCTAGAGGCGCAGGAACGTTAGGTGTAATGCCACTAGAACTAACCAAGACGAAAACATTGAAAGAAATTTGAAATGAAATCAACAGAAGTTTATAAAGAAATAAATAGCATTATTTTTCCTAATATGAAATCCAATGGATTTAAAAAAACTAAAAGTGGAATGCTAGGATATTATAAACTACTTAAAGAATTTTATTTAGTAATATGGTTTCAGTGTTCTCAGGACGGATTTGATAAATATGCTGGTTCAAAATTTATAGTAGAAATACAGATTAGCAAGACTAATGAAATAGGAAAAGGTTCAATTATTAGACGAAGAATACCATATTTTTTGACAGAAAATGATTTTGGTGAAATCGTAATAACTGAAAATCAAATTAAAGACAAATTTCAGAAACCACCGAAGACACACTATATTTTTAGTTTAGCGGAAAACGTACAAAATTGGTACTATAAAAAATTTGAGAAAACTAATACTACTTATAATGAATCTAGTGACATTTGGTTTGTATATTTTAACGAAGCAGATGTTCAAAAATGGGCGAAATTAATTGAACCAATGATAAATCGGATAGTTTGCGACTTTGAACAGACAGAATACTAAAAAGCACTACACCTAACAGCTACTCCTATGTAAAGCATCATAAAGTTATTCACAACTTTTGAGAGGGTTATATTTCGGTTGTTTTCGAGTATAAAATT
>NZ_JAADZW010000092.1 GCF_010645065.1 Flavobacterium fluviatile
AGTTGTCGATACAGTCGGTACAGCCGGTGCAGCCAATTGCAGTGGAATTATAACCGAAGCCGAAGCAGCCGAAGTACATCCTGAAGCATTAGTTGCAGTGAAAGTATAAACTGTTCCCGCAATTCCATTAATAGCGCCTAGTGCGCCTACAGTTGCCCCAGCCGGAGTCGATGTATAAGTCAGTAAAGCGGAATAGTTGGTAATCGAAGCTGTTCCATTAGCCGAGCATGTAGCCGGAGTTGTCGATACAGTCGGTACAGTCGGAGCAGCCAATTGCAGCTGAATTGTAACCGAAGCCGAAGCAGCCGAAGTACAGTTCAAAGCATTTGTAGCGGTAAAAGTATAAGCTGTTCCCGCAATTCCATTAATAGCGCCTAGTGCGCCTACAGTTGCCCCAGCCGGAGTCGATGTATAAGTCAGTAAAGCGGAATAGTTGGTAATCGAAGCTGTTCCATTAGCCGAGCATGTAGCCGGAGTTGTCGATACAGTCGGTACAGCCGGTGCGGCCAATTGCAGCGGAATTGTAACCGAAGCCGAGGCAGCCGAAGTACAGTTTGAAGCATTTGTAGCTGTGAAAGTATAAGCTGTTCCTGGGGTTCCAGAAATGGCACCCAACGCACCTACAGTTGCCCCAGCCGGAGTCGATGT
>NZ_JAADZW010000093.1 GCF_010645065.1 Flavobacterium fluviatile
AACGTTCCGACGCTACAAGCTGTTTGCGGCTTTGGAACTGAGTTTTTTCCACTAGGAAAAAACGAATTTATGAAAATTACTGTTTCAATTTTACACTAAACGAGCAAATAGCTTGTAACGGCTGTTAGCAGCTGTATCTTTAATTGCAAACGCCATCTTTAAGATGAGATTTTGCATCGCTATCACCCAATTCAGCTGCCTTTTTTAAATCTTCGCAAGCGCCAACTTGATCATTGAGCTTCGTATATTTTAAAAGCGCTCTGTTTGAGTAAGCATATCCAAAATTTCCATTCAATTTAATAGCCATATCGAAATCATTTTTTGAGTTTTTCAAGCTGTCAATTTCATAATATGCTCTTCCACGATAGGCATATGGTTCTTCGTTTTCTGGTGATAATTTAATAGCTGTAGAATAATTTTCTATAGCTTTGCCATATTCTTTTATGTCCAAGTATGCGCTTCCGCGAGAAATATAGGCAGTCGGATATTCTTTATTCAATTCGGTTGCTTTGTCAAAATTTTTGATTGCACTTTCCAGATTACCATTTCTTTGTTCGATGAAGCCTTTCCAATAATAAAATTTCACTAGAGGAGCTTTTGGGCCGTAAATTAACATTGAAGATATGAGAAGTAGAGCAATTGGAACTAATGTTCCTGTAATTGCTATTAGCACAATTTTAAAATTTCGGTTCTTCTTCATTGAGTTTTGATGATATTGCTGCTAACGTTCT
>NZ_JAADZW010000094.1 GCF_010645065.1 Flavobacterium fluviatile
TAACGTTCTCGCGCTACAAGCAGTTTGGGACTAAATTAAAACCATTCTTCGGATTTGCCAAATCTTCCAAATACAAACCAATTTTTCCATTAAGCCAAATGCCCAAATTGCTTGTAGCGTGTGTTGGCGGTTCGGTTTTTTATTTACGTTCTTTTTCGATTATGCTTTTTTCAGTTCGCTCTTTAACTTCGTTCCAATATTCATTGCGAATTTTATCTAATTCATCAATCGTCAATTCCTTATTTTTCTCGTCAAATACTTTCACATTTTTGCAGTTTACAAGTAAAGTTCCACCACAATAATTAAAATCGAGATTATGCTGATTGCAAGTAATTTTGACAAACCCATTTTCAATTTCAGCTGATAGAATTTCTAAACTTGCTTGAAAAATATCCTCAATGTTTGTAAATAATGTTTGTGGTTGATTTATTGGGTTCATCCACGGATTAAATTCAAGGGTCTCAATTTTTTCAAATTCGGCATAAAAACTTGCGTATGATTTATCTATTCTTTCTGCCAAATATTCACAATCAATTTTAAGTTTTAGTAACTCTTGATTACCATTCCAAGTTTCAATCGTTCCATCGTGAAAAATGGAAAAAACATCTCTAATATCTTCTAATGCTTTTTGTTTATCCATTTAATTTTATAATTCTTGATTATCTTCAGTTTTTCGTTCGGCTAAACTGACCGCCAACGTTCTCGCGCCT
>NZ_JAADZW010000095.1 GCF_010645065.1 Flavobacterium fluviatile
AAAGTAGAAAATTACATTTCGTCACTTTCAAGAAATGAAGAAACTGCGGAATTGGTTGAAATGCTTTTCGGTTTACTTAAAAAAGATGCTAAAGGTAATTTAAAAGGCTCAAGAGTTCTTGAATTACAAAAGGCAGCGGCTAAATCTAAAAATGAGGAATTTATTGATGGAGTGGCAATAATTTCCGCCGCTTACAAACCTACCCGTTCCTCATGGTTTATTGAAGCTGCATTAATTTCTTCCGATGGCACTAAAACAAATATACCTCTATCAATGTCTTCGGTGGGGTTTTCAGGAGGATATAAGTTTGAATTTTTTAGCGAAGCAATTCCAACAGATGCAGTCAAGTAATGGCATTTCAATACTACTGGCAATATTGCTAGTAATATTTAACCGAAAAGACATAGCCACTTATATCGAATGGTTTTGTTTCAGGATAAAAACAATTTATAAACAATATAAAAATAGATCACATGAATACAAATAAAGACAATTCAGATGATATAGCCACAGGTCTAGTACTTGTGCCAACTATAATTTTTATAGCCTTAAAAATATCAAAAACAATCTATTGGAGTTGGATTTGGGTTTTTAGTCCTGTATGGATTCCACTAGCCTTTTTCGGTTTTTTTGTTATGGTGGGTTTGATATTCGAATATATAACTAGAAGAAAATAGGTTAGTTAATTCGGTTTCCTGAG
>NZ_JAADZW010000096.1 GCF_010645065.1 Flavobacterium fluviatile
GTCTTTTACCCAAACATCCCATTCTGTGTTGGTTGTCGGATTTAAATCCGCACTGTTACTTGCTACATAGTCCGCTGCAACTGGCGCAACATTATTTTGCTTATAAGCATAAGTATAACCAGGGGTTCCTCCTGCAGCGGTTACTGTAACTTTTGATGTAGCTACATTACAGTTCGCATTTACCTGAGCAACTGTGGCTGATAATGGCGTTGCCGGTTCTGATATAACAGTACTTGTCGTTGCTGTACAACCTGTTGTCTCATCGGTGAAAACAACATCATATGTACCTGCAGAAAGATTTGACAATGTCAACACTGCTCCACTCTGAGCTGTAACTGCTGCTGCTGTACCTACTTTATAACTGTATGTAGATACAAACTGGCTTACATTGTAACGGATTGATCCTGTTGATCCTGCATTACAATAAACATCGTTCTGTTTGGCTGCAACTACTGCAATTGGCGTAACTACCGGAACCGTATGTGATCCTGTAGCGTAACAGCCACTTGCATCGCTTACTTTGAAGCTATAAGTAACCCCTCCGGCCAATCCGGTGAAGATTCCTGTATTATTTGATGTGACTGAACCTGCCGGTGCTGTGATTTCATAAGTAATCGTACCAACTCCTGTTCCTGCTGTTTTTAAAACTGTAACCGTACTGGTAGTACTGCTGGCAGGTGAACAATAAAT
>NZ_JAADZW010000097.1 GCF_010645065.1 Flavobacterium fluviatile
CGTGATTTAATCACTTTGATGATGGAATCCAAAATATGGGGTGTTTCAGGTGTTGAGTTTGTTATTGGCGGTGATGAGCTTACTTTTAAAGAAATTGAAAGAAAGCACATTAAACCTGAAAAAGGATTAATTACTAAATCTCAGTACGGACTTTCAGAACAAGATGGCTATAAGTACGAAGACATGCCGTTTGTTTGGGTTGTGGGTAAACCAAAAGACTTAGGTTTGCTTTTGGCCTGTTCTATGTATGGAATTTACAAGCGTGGTACATTTGGCGATTATGCGCAATATGTTGAGATTTTCGGGCAACCTGTCCGAATAATGAAGTACGATGCATACGACACTAAAACCAAACAGGAGCTTAAAACCTTATTGACTGATAGCGGTTCATCATTAGCAATGATGATCCCGAAACAAGCCGATTTTGAAATGCTGGACGGCAAAACGTCAAACGGTGACGGTAAGCTACAAATTGGGTTAAAGGATGCCTGTAATGAAGAAATGGCGATCGCTATTTTAGGTAACACTGAAACTACATCGTCCAGCAAGTCGAGCGGTTACGCTCAATCAAAAGAGCACGGCGAACAGCAGGACGAACTGACAATATCAGACTTGATATTTATTGAAAACCTGTTGAACAGTAAAAAGTTTAAACAGATTTTAAAGTCATACGGTTATAACATTGACGG
>NZ_JAADZW010000098.1 GCF_010645065.1 Flavobacterium fluviatile
CGTGATTTAATCACTTTGATGATGGAATCCAAAATATGGGGTGTTTCAGGTGTTGAGTTTGTTATTGGCGGTGATGACTTGACTTTTAAGGAAATTGAAAGAAAACACATTAAGCCTGAAAAAGGATTAATTACTAAATCACAATACGGACTTTCAGAACAAGACGGCTATAAATATGAAGACATGCCGTTTGTATGGGTTATTGGTAAACCGAAGGATTTAGGATTGCTTTTGGCCTGTTCTATGTATGGAATTTACAAACGTGGAACTTTTGGCGATTACGCACAATACGTTGAGATATTCGGGCAACCTGTCCGAATCATGAAATATGATGCGTATGATACCAAAACCAAACAGGAGCTTAAAACCTTACTAACGGATAGCGGTTCATCATTAGCGATGATGATACCAAAACAAGCCGAATTTGAAATGCTGGACGGCAAAACCTCAAACGGTGATGGTAAGCTTCAAATTGGTTTAAAGGATGCCTGTAACGAAGAAATGGCAATCGCTATTTTGGGTAACACCGAAACGACTTCATCAAGCAAGTCGAGCGGTTACGCTCAATCAAAAGAGCACGGAGAACAGCAGGACGAACTGACTATATCAGATTTGATATTTATTGAAAACCTGTTGAACAGTAAAAAGTTTAAACAGATTTTAAAGTCATACGGTTATAACATTGACGG
>NZ_JAADZW010000009.1 GCF_010645065.1 Flavobacterium fluviatile
CTTTCTGATAAAGCTTACTTTATTTGTCTTTGGACTTCAGTTGAACAAATCGATTAACTAGCAACTTAAATTAATTATGGAAATTCGTAATCTCTACCATATAAGCAGTTACCAGCAGTTTTTATTTTCTATAACAATTTAATTTTAGATTGTCTTTATTGATTTCTAAAGAAAATTCCCCTATACTATTGATTAATTTTTCAATTTCTTTTAAATCTTGCTTAATATTTTTGTTCGCATCAACAATTTCCGGAAAAACTATAAATTCAATTTCTTTAAATGTTAACCATCCGCCAATTGAATTACAACCTTCAAAACCATTTTGCCAATAATCAAATCCAAATGTAGTTTCTTCATCTATGTATAATTCGCCAATTTGGTCATTTTGTACTTTTTTAAATTCGATTTTTAAAATTGTAGAAGTGTTTTTAACGAATTCTTCTAATAGTTTTACCCATTTCGAGTTTGACATCATATGCTGAGAGAATTTTGAAATAGATTTTTCAACTTCTCGGTCTATTAGATTGTCATGTTTTTTAGCTTTATTCGTTCTCATAAATTGTTTCTAACTATTCCTATTCGAAGACTCACGTGCCAGCACCTCCGTATTTAAGAAAGTAATTTCCTTAACCTCATCACCTTTAGCTTTTTTTAGATTTTTAATGATAATTTCGGCAGCAGCTTTACCCATTTTTTCTGCAGGATGTGTAATGGTTGATAAAGGCGGATCAATAATTTGAGAAATAGGATCATTGTTAAAACCTATAACCGCAATATCATCCGGAACTTTTATTCCTCTCTTTTTCGCTGTCTGCACAGCACTTACAGCGATTATATCCCCGGCAGCAAAAATACCATCCGGAATGGGTTTCAAATCAAACAACTTATTGCTTGCCTTCACTCCTTCTTCATAGGTAACTGACTTTAAATTGACGATCAGTTCTTCATCCACAGGCAAATTATGATCTTTTAAAGCTTCAACATAGCCTCTTCTTCTTTCATTATACAAATTACCAAATTCAGATCCTGCAGTTAGATGCGCGATTCGGGTACAGCCCTGATCTATAAGATGTTTGGTCGCTTTATAACCAGCTGAATAATTATCGATTATGACCCTGAAAGTATTGAAATCCTTAGGAACCCTGTCGACAAAAACAAGCGGAATATTATTGTTCGAAAATTGCAAAAAATGTGAAGTATCCCTGGTTTCCATGGCCAATGAACAAATAACACCACTTACACGATTGCTGTATAAAGACTTAGCCATATTTGCTTCTTCCTCGGCCGAGTCGTGCGACTGCATAATGATAACCGTATAACCGGACTTTTGAGCGGCAATTTCGATACCGCTGATTAATGAAGATAAAAAAGGCTGGGTAACGGTCGGAATCAAAACACCTATCGTTTTGGTTTTGTTTCCACGTAAACCTGCTGCCAGAGTATTGGGCACAAAACCCATTTCTTCAGCCGTCTTTTTTACTTTCTTTATTGTTTTATCACTAATCGTATGATGGTCCTGTAAAGCCCTGGAAATTGTTGAAGTTGCTAAATTTAATTTTTTGGCAATATCGTATATCGTTACATGTTTATTTTCTTCCATGAGATAAATAATAAGGGAGTGTAAATATAGCTATTTTCTATCTGAAGTAATCTTCCAAAGACCGAAGAAATAAAACAATACCTTTTGTCCTTTTGCATGAAGTTTTTTTTCCTATATTTCCAGCCAAAACTACTAAATAAAACATACTAACATGACCAGCTTTCTTTATCAACTATCAAACAGAAACCTCAAAAAAATACTAATTCCCATAATTATTTCTCTGTTTTCATCAGCCATTTTTGCACAGGAACAAAGCAGAAACTGGAACGGTAAAAAATGTGCCGTTGTGCTGACATATGATGATGCCTTAAATGTTCATCTGGACAAAGTTATCCCGATGCTGAATTCGTATCAGTTTAAAGGGACTTTTTATCTGATAGGCTCCTCACCTGTTGTTTCCCAGAGAATTGAAGAATGGAGAAATGCAGCCAAACAAGGACATGAACTTGGAAACCATACCTTAAACCATCCTTGTAATGGTAACTTACCCGGAAGAGAATTTGTAACATCTGAAAATGATTTATCGAAATATACTGTCGCCAGAGCAGTCAATGAAATTAGAATTACGAATACTTTACTAAAAGCTATTGACGGAAAAAATGAACGTACTTTTGCCTACCCTTGCGGTGATTTCACTATTAAAGATACGTTGTATTATAATTTTATAAAAAACGATTTTGTCGCTGCCCGTGGGGTTTCACCGGGTTATTTAAACAAGAAAGAAGTTGATTTTTCTAATATAAACTCCTTTTTTGAAAACGGAAGTACAGCCGAGCAAATGATAGCAGAGGTCGAAGAAGCTGAAAAAAAAGGCTCTTTTATTGTTTTTCTTTTTCATGGTGTCGGTGGTGAGCACCCTCTGAATATCGATTTGGAAGAACACCGCAAATTACTGGAAATTTAAAGAAAAGAAAAAAAGATATTTGGGTTGCGACAATGGTGGATGTGTCAAAATATATTAAGCAGAATTAAAATTTGCAGATCAATGGGAAATTAATTGATCTGCAAATTTCTATAAAGTAATTATTGCGTCAGCAATTCTTTTACCAGTTCATTTAATTTATTGCCATGGATGTTTTTTGCCAGTATAATTCCGTTTTTATCTACTAAAACATTGAATGGCAACGCTTGTACCATATAATCGGTTGCTGCTGCAGAGCTCCAGTATTTTAAATCGCTTACCTGTGTCCACGGAAGTTTGAGTTTTGTTATCACTCCTGTCCACGAAGTTTTTTTGGTATCTAATGAAACCCCGTAAATATCTAATTTTCCAGGATATGCGCTGTATAGTTTCAATAATTCAGGCTGTTCTTTGATACAAGGTCCGCACCATGAAGCCCAAAAGTCAACTAATACTAATCCTCCTCTTAAAGATGAAAGTGCTATCTTTTCACCTTTTGTATCCGGAAGATCAATTTCGGGAGCTATATCTCCAACTTCAAGAC
Organism: Flavobacterium fluviatile; assembly: GCF_010645065.1. GTDB lineage: Bacteria > Bacteroidota > Bacteroidia > Flavobacteriales > Flavobacteriaceae > Flavobacterium > Flavobacterium fluviatile. Next base: position 3,046 of record NZ_JAADZW010000009.1, read on the forward strand.
CTACAACCTGTGCTTTAACGCCAATCACAGAAAAAAACAACAATACGGCAACAAATAATTTCTTCATATTAATACTCAATTTTATAGAACTCTGATTTATTTTCTCAGACAAATATAAATAACAACACTTAACTTTTTAAATAAAAATTGAGCATTATTCTATTGTAAAAATAACCGTCATTTTATTTGGCAGCTATCTTTTTTATTATTTACTTTGTAATTCAAAGTACTTTAAGAATAAAAATTAAATGGAAAATAAGCGAATATTTAGTTGTATTTTATTTATACTTTTTTTATTGAAAAATTACTTTGAAATTCAAAGAACTTTTAAAAACAAAATCATTATGAAAGACCAGTTTATTGAAAAAATGTACGAATACACAAAAATACCTTATCAAAAATATTTTAAACGAAACAAACCCTGGGAAGTTGACAAAGCAACGCTCCTGAACTATCCGGAAGGCAGTTTAGGCCTTGGCTTAGGTAACTTTTTGAATGAAAACCATTTTGATATGCAGCCTAAATTAGAAGATCATGACATCATTCATGTTTTAACCAATACCGGAATTTCAGTTATAGATGAAATTGGAATGCAATATTATCTTTTGGGAAACGGAAAGAGAAGTATGTATCTGTTTTTGGTAATACTTTCAGGTACTCCTTTTTACCCTAAACAGATTCGGTATTTTATTGAGCAATATAAAAGAGGCAAAAAAGCGCACCCTTTTTATTATCTGAATTTTTCAAATATGCTTTCTGTACCTGTCAAAACGATTCAACACATTTTTAATATTTAAAATTATGCAGACTATCCATAAAAAACTTTCAGAGAAAACCCAGTCTATCGAATTGGTAATTGGCACTTTTGTAATCAGCACTGTCTTATTTGGCATTTATATGTTTACCAACAAAAACGCTAATGTTTTGGTATTTGCTTTTCCGTTTGTTGTTTCAGCTTTGCTTTTAAATGCAATTATGCTCTTTCATCTGACAGGCCGTTTTGTAAAGTTATATGATGAGCGAAAAGATATAGCGGTTAAGATTTTGCAGTTATTGAGTAATCTTGCTATTTATTTTTTGTATTATACGATAGCGATGAAACTTTAATTATTTTTAAACTATAAAAGCAGTAACCATTAAATATCTATTTTTTTTTTTATGCAAAAATTGCATCCACTTTTATCTAATATCAAAATGTTCATATGTCCTTTGAAAAATCGGCATATAAAACAGAAATTCTTCACTTTTACTACAAAAAGTAAGAATGTATAAATCCCTTTCTTTAATAAAATAATATTGCAAAAAAGTTCCAAGAGAACCATTGCTCATTAGCTGTTTATAAACAATTTCTTGTCCTTCAAGACCATTTTTTAAAACCTTGCGATTAGAAATAATTTCACTGCTTACTCCGAATCTTTTATCTACTATCTTTTTTATTGTTTTTGGCTTAACTTTGGAATATCCTATATCTGAAATTAATAAACTTATGTTTTCAATGAAATTATCTTTAACATCACTTTTTGGACTTAGAAGCATAAATTTATTTCCCAGCGAATCTGTTTTTTGAAGATACCAGTTATAAGGAAATAGTATCGAATATTTCTTTTCACTTATATATAATTTTTCGGAAATATTTTTAGATTTTTCTTGTGACAATCCTATTGTGACAAATAAAATAGCTCCTAATTTAAAAAAAAGTTTCAAAATAAATCTTAATTATTTTTTATAATATCTATCCCTCCCTGATCTATCAAATAAAGTAAAGTTGTCATAGTCGCAGCACCCAATTCAAGTTCTCTTTTGTTGATGGCGTCAAACTTATCATTTGCAGCATGATGATAATCAAAATAGCGTTGTGAATCCGGTTTTAATCCTGCCTTAACAATCGCTTTAGAAGTTAAATGACCAATATCTGAACCTGCATGACCAATGGTGAAACTATGTACCAGATAAGGTTCAAAAAAAGGTGCAAATCCCTGAATCTTCTTCAAATTAGCATCGTCTGATTCTATTGAAAATCCTCTTGGTGTAAATCCGCCTGAATCGCTTTCTAAGGCAAAAATATGATTTTCGTTCTTTTGCTTTGAAACTTCTTCGTATTTCGCTCCGCCTTTTCCGCCGTTTTCTTCATTCATAAATAAAACGACACGAATTGTGTTTTTAGGTTTATAGTTTAAGTTTTTAAGAATACGAACGACCTCCATACTTTGCACTACTCCTGCTCCATCGTCGTGAGAACCGTCTGCCAAATCCCAGGAATCCAGATGTCCGCCCACAACCATAATATTTTCAGGTGTAACTGTTCCTTTGATTTCTCCGATTACATTGTACGAAAGAGCATCCGGCAAAGTTTCGCAGGATTGTTTGAAATAAAATCGCAACGCAGGATTGCTTTTTAAAGCAGCACTTAACAGTTCAGCCCCATTTGTACTGATTGCAGCTGTCGGGATATATTGCTCCTTTGGTAAATCGCCATAACTCTGCGCTCCTGTATGTGGAAAATCGTCTAATCGCAAATTCATTGAACGAACAATTGTCCCGACTGCGCCAAGTTTAGCGGCTTCTTTTGCACCTGCAAATCGCTGATCAACACAGGCTCCGTAAGATTTGAAGGTTTCAATATTTTCAGGGTTCATTGGTCTGTTGAAAAACACAATTTTTCCTTTTGCTTTATCTCCTAACGTTTTCAATTCTTCTATTCCCTGTACTTCTATCACTTCAGCTGTTAGTCCTGTTTTTGGGGTTGCAACAGAACCTCCCAAAGCACAAATTGGCACTGTGGTTTTTACTTTTCCGTCTAAGATAAAAGCGGTTTCTTTTTCGCCACGAACCCAATGCGGCACCATCACTTCCTGCAGATACACTTTATCAAGACCTAAACTCTCTAATTGCGTTTTAGTATAGTTAACCGCCAACTGAGCATTCTGAGAACCCGATAAACGAGCCCCGATATCGTTGGACAAATACTCTAACCATGTATAACATTTAGAATCGGTTAAGGCTTTTTTGTAGAATAATTTGATGTTTTTTTCATCATTTGACTGTGCGAATGAAGTCAGTCCGTTTAAAACTAAAACAACTAAAAGAATCGTTTTTTTCATTGGTTATAAAGTATTTGGGATTTCATAAATGAACTCGCAAGATAATGAATTAACACTTTGTCCTCCACGCATTAAAACATATAATTTGTAACTAAATATTGACACAAAAAAACTCCCAATTACGGGAGTTTGTTATGATAATGTTTTTCTTTAATTAGCTATTATTAGCAAAGTCATTATTCCTGTTATAAAGTATTACTGCCTTGCAATAAATGATAAACCTGACTGGCAATTTCAAATTCCTCATCTGTTGGTACCACCAAAATTTTGGCTTTTGAATTCGCCTGGTTGATTTCTCTGATCTCTTTTGAACGGATTTGATTTTTTTCCTTATCCAGTTCGATCCCAAAATAATCCATATCAGTACAAACCAACTGACGCATATAAGACGAATTTTCACCTATTCCGGCTGTAAAAACGATAGCGTCCAGACCATTTAAAGCAGCGGCATAAGCCCCGATTGTTTTTTTGATCCGGTAAGCATTCATTAAAAGTGCCAACTGGCAATCTTTGTTTCCTTTTCCGGCTTGTGCTTCAATGTCACGCAAATCACTATAACCTGTCAGACCGAGCATACCGCTTTGTTTCAGCAAAACAGCATTCACTTCATCGGGCGTATAATTCAAATTTTTAATCATATAAAAAATAGCCGACTGGTCTATGTCACCGGCCCGTGTTCCCATTATTAAACCGTTTGATGGTGAAAAACCCATTGTCGTATCTATACATTTTCCATCTTTTACAGCTGCCATACTGCATCCGTTCCCTAAATGAATGGTAATTATTTTAGAGCTGTTTTCTAAATATTCAATTGCTCTTTCTGAAACATATTTATGGCTTGTCCCATGAAAACCATAAACCCGGACTTTATTTTCTGTTAAAAATTTATTCGGAATAGCATATTTATACGCCACTTCCGGTATTGTCTGATGAAAAGCCGTATCAAAAACAGCGATTTGTTCTGCCGAATTAAAAATCTCCTCTGCAACATTAATTCCTTCTAAATTGGCAGGATTATGCAATGGCGCCAATTCAAAAAGCTGTTTGATATTTGATTTTACTTTTTCATCAATTTTTACGGTTTCAGTAAAAGTACTTCCGCCGTGAACCACGCGATGTCCTACTGCATCAATTTCAGAAGTCGATTTAATAACTCCTTTTTGAGGATCCAAAAGCATATTGGCTACCTTTTGCAAACCTATTTTATGTGTTGCAATCGGCAGTGTTTCTTCGTACGAATTGGACGAAGCCTTAAAAGTAACATTTGAACTTTCTAATCCAATTCTGTCAATCATACCGCTACAAATCACTTCATTTTCCGGCATAACCATTAATTGATATTTTATTGATGAACTTCCTGAGTTTATTATAAGTATTTTCATTTTTTTAAAGGTTCTAAGATGCTAAGGTTCTAAGGTTCTGAGTTATTTGCTAAAAGCTTAAGTTTCTAATTTTTAATTTTAATCATAATACCTCCATCCATTGCAAAGTGAGGCTCATTCTGATCATAAATTGCAAATTGTATTGTATCTTTTTTGGTAAACCAAATTTGCATATAATTTGATTCCAAAGTTTTATTGTAAATTATATAGTTTGTAGAATTATAATACTTTCTTCATTTTCATTTACATTTTTTACAATTTTACCTTTTCCAATAGTTTCTTCCTTAAAATTTGTTTTTGTATAATCATTTTCCCGAAAATCAATTATAAAATTTTGATAAGAATTATTACGAAACTCTACTTTGTATTTTCCAGATATTTTCTTGTTTTGATTATCGTTCTTAGATAATGAAAGTAAAAACTGCGAAAAAATTAAAATTGATTTCATTCTTCATTTTTTTGTTTTGTCAGTTTTGAATTAAAGTCCCTGCGCCTGAATGGCTGTAATTACGACTGTGTTTATAATATCATCTACGGTACAGCCCCTGCTTAAATCGTTTACTGGTTTGTTTAATCCCTGCAGCATTGGTCCGATTGCCAAAGCACCTGTTTCTCGCTGAACGGCTTTATAAGTATTATTTCCGGTATTTAAATCAGGAAAAATCAACACACTCGCCTGCCCTGCCACTTCAGAATCCGGCATTTTGCTTTTTCCTACCGCGCGATCTACTGCAGCATCATACTGAATTGGACCTTCTATTTTTAAGTCAGGTCGTTTTTGTTTTACTATTTCTGTAGCAGTACGAACTTTTTCGACTTCGTCTCCTTTTCCTGAAGATCCTGAAGAATAAGAAAGCATCGCAATTTTGGGTTCAATTCCGAAAGCAGCACTTGACTCCGCTGATGAAATAGCGATTTCTGCCAGTTGTTCCGCAGTTGGATTTGGATTGATAGCACAATCGCCAAAAACAGATACCCTGTCTTCAAGGCACATAAAAAATACGGATGAAACCACAGATGAATTCGGTTTTGTTTTGATGAATTGCAATGCCGGTAAAATGGTATGTTGTGTGGTATGTGCTGCTCCCGATACCATTCCGTCTGCATAGCCTTTATACACCATCATAGTTCCAAAATATGAAACATCTTCCATTAAATCCCTTGCCATGGTAATACTCACATTTTTTTCTTTTCTAAGCTCATAATAGGTATTGGCATAATCTTCATAATATTCAGATTCGATTGGATTGATAATTTTTACTTTCGAAAAATCAAATGTAAGACCGAGTTCGGCAACTTTATTTTCAATTTGTTTTTTATCACCGATAATTGAAATATCCACTACATCCATTGCCAATAATCTGGAAGCTGCAGTAATAATCCGGTCATCATTTCCTTCAGGTAAAACGATGTGTTTACGATGCTGCTTAGCTCTCTTCACCATATTGTACTGAAACATTTTTGGTGTCATACCTTCAGCCTTAAACGTAATTACTCTTTCAGATAAAGGTATAATGTCAACATATTTCTCAAATGTACTGATCGATGTTTCTATTTTATAAGTGTTATTGGCATAAATCTCAGATTTGATAGCCCCAATTTTATTGGTAATATTATAAGTTCCGCCATCAACAGTAATAATCGGAACGACAGGAGAAAGCCCTTCTATAAGTTTCAGAATACTTTCTTCCGGAAAAATATTTCCGGTTAAGATAATTCCGGAAATCGTAGGATAATTAGCCGATTCATTAGCCTGCAAAGCCCCTAAAATAATATCTGAACGGTCACCGGGCGTTATCACCAAAGCATTATCGTGCAGATGGACCAGATAATTGTGCAACTGCATAGCTCCGACACTGTAGTGCCCAATCTCATTATTTAAATAATTTTCTCCAAATAAAACCCTGGCATCCAGTTCATTTACAATTTCCTGCATCGTTGGGTTTTCTAAACTAGAAATCATCGGAATCGTATTTACCAAAACATTTTCAGGCAGACTTTTTTGCAGTCCTTTTGTAACCAGTTCGATATTTTCAGGCTGAACTTTATTTGCAAAAACCGATAAAACTTCAACTTCCTTCACTTTAAAAGAATCGTAAACCAAATATAAACTATCCACTAATTCATCTAAAGTTTTACCAACACCAGAACCAATAATTATAGTTGGAATCCCCAGGTTTTTAGCAATTAACACATTCAGATCTAATTCGATTGAAGTCCCCTCGCCGGTAAAACTGGTTCCTTCTACCAAAACAAAATCGAGGCGTTCTTCGAGTTTTTTATATTTTTCAATAATCAAATCTAAAACCTCTCCTATTTTACCTTTGTTTTTCTTCTTTATTAATTTGCTTTTGGTGATGGCATAAGCATCTTCAAACGTAATATCAAGGTTAAAATGTGATAAAACCGTCTCAATGTGGTTGTCTTGTTCCCCATCGACAAAATCTTCTACAATAGGCCTGAAATAGCCTACTTTTGCGGTCTTACCAATCAAAAGGCTCATTAAACCGAGTGTAATTATTGATTTTCCGCTATTCTGATCACTTGTTGCTATGTAAATTGCTTTACTCATAAGATATATTTTTAAAACTGAACATATTTTTTACAATTAAAAAAGCTAAAACCATCGCCTTTTTTTGAAATAAATAATCAAAGCTATCACTAATAAAAACATGCCTCCCATAACGATAAAATAGCCATTTTTGGTTTTAAGCTCAGGCATATTTTCGAAATTCATTCCGTAAACTCCAACAATAAAAGTAAGCGGAATAAAAATCGCCGAAATGATGGTCAGTGTTTTCATGATTTCGTTCATTTTCCGGCTTTGTTCAGAAAAATAGAAATTCGAAGCACTTTCAAGAGAACTCATATCCGACTCAATCTGCTCTAAAAGTTCCAGACTTTTTTGATGCAGCCTGACAAAGAAGTTAAATGTCTCTTTTTGAATAAGTGAATTTTCATCATCGTCTTTGATTGTTTTTAAATAATATAAAGAATCCCGAAGCGGCACTATAGAACGTTTTAAGAAATTAAAGTTATCACGGTGGTTTTCAATCTTTTCCAGAATAATCGGATCAGCCCCTTTTTTGGTTAAATCGATTAATTCTTCGATGCTGTCTTCCTCATCTTCGATAGTAATGTAAAAGTTTTCCATTACGGCATCCAGCAATAAATAAAGCAGATAATCTACCTTTTTGGTTCTGACGATTCCGGCATGAGTACGCAGTCGATCGCGTATGTGTGTAAAGAAATCACTTCGTTTTTCCTGAAACGAAATCAGTATTCCGTCTTTTAAAATAAAACTAAGCTGTTCTACTTTAAGACCATCTGAATATTCAGAAGGCAAAAGTGATTTTATATTAAAAAATATAATATCGTCCCGTTCTTCGAGTTTGGTTCTTTTGGAAGTATTTAAAATATCGGCAAGTAAAAAATCGTCCAGCTTAAAATGAGCCCCGATGGTTTTAAGCACATTAAGATTGTTCAATCCGTGAATGTTAAGCCAGTTGTTTTTAGTATAATCAAAGCAGGAATTTAAGGCTAAAACCGTAAACTTCTCATATTCAACTACGTCTTGGTCATTATATACAAAAAGTTGCATTTCAGTCTCAAGTTCCTTATGCGAACCTGTGTACTCTAATGTGACATGCTGTAGTTTACGGCCTTTCTTGTATTTGATCTTTCTCATTCAAAAAAAATTACAATAGTAATATTACGAAAAAGAATCGTGATAGGAAATGACAATTTTCAGATTGTGGAAAACATACATAATAAAAATACAGTATTTACTACTTTTAAAATTAAACCCTGCAGGGTATAAAATCTGCAGGGTTGTTTGTCAGGATATTAATAGTTTAAAAAAGCTTACATCAGTTTCCTAAAACTCTTTCCGGATAATCACTAATAATACCATCTACCTCAAACGAGATCATTGCACTGATATCTGCTGGTTCATTAACTGTCCAGGGAATTATTTTTATGCCTTTTTTACGAAGTGAATCACAAAATTGCGTATTTACCAATTTAAAATGCGGGCTATAAATTTCCGGTTTGAAATCAAGCTGCGCCAGATTTTTTTCGATACCCGGTTTATTCGTCAAAAAAGCAATAGTAACCTCATGATATTTTTTTCTCAAAATATTTAAAGGCAACGGATCAAAAGATTGGATATTTACCCTTTCCAAAATAGCTTTTGATTTCAAAACCTGCATTAGCAAATCAACAAACACATCAGGCTGTGGCTGGCTTTTACCATATTCTTCCTTGTTTGATTTTATTTCAATATTATAACGAATCGGTTTGTGACGCTTCATCTTAGCATAATCCTCAATACTATCCAAAACCTCAGCCAATAAGGGCTTGTAGGTTTTTATCTTTTGTTGCTGCGGAAAAAGTGCATTCCCTTTTGAACCAATATCGAACTTGCGGATGCTGTCATAATTCATCGTATAGAGATTGAACGATTTTTCGTTTTCTTTTGAAATCAAACTTCCATCAGGTGTCATCACATAGTGAGAAGACATGAAAGGTTCGTGAGAAACCACTACTTTATGATCCTTCGAAATTACGACATCTAATTCGATCACATCTACCCCTTTTTCAACGGCACTTTTAAAGGCTGGCAGACTATTCTCCGGAAAATTGCCACGGTCTCCCCTATGTCCCTGTACCTCTGTTTTTGAAGTGTTCAGATGTTGTTTTTTAACCGAATTACAAGCTATAAATAAGAATGCCAGTAGTCCTAAAACTTTTAATTTATCAATGCTCATTTTGCTAAAGTTTCTATGCGGTAAGTTTTAGTAGCAGTATGCGTTTTGCCAAACATATCCGTTGCCTTGATCTCTATGGTGTGAGTTCCCGTTTCCAAATTTGCTTTCAGGTCGCCGCGCCATACATGTGTACTTTTGATTGGATTTGACGAACGCCTGCCTGGCATCAATTTATCTGTAGTATCCCACTCGTACACTAATTCTACGTAGGAAGGATCCTGTTCAGAAACAAATTCCATATCTTTCCATTCTCCTGTGTCAATTCGGTATTGCACTTTATCACCTTCTTTCCCCATAAAGAAATTGGCATACACACCCGCTTTGGTATTTTTTGCCTTGGCCACCACTTTGGGAGCAAAAACCTGCATCTGGTGTTCTTTAGGCTTACCTGCCACTTTGTAATCTACGGTATATTGATTGCCTTTAAAATTAATAAAAGCATATCCTTTTTGGGTTCCATCACGCATTACCGAAATTGGAATTCCTTTTTCATCTAATTTACCCGAATACCAATCGCCTGAAGTGGTCCCGACATTGTAATGATGATGCGGTTTTTCCTGCAACCATCCGTCTTTTTTATCAAAAAAATCCTGACGCTGAATGTGGGTATGTGCCGATAAGGATAAGGTGTTTGGATAATCTTTTAAAAGCTGAAACAATTTATTTCGGTCTTCATCTCTAAAAGCGTCATCATCAGGTTCGCTCAACGGAATATGGAAAGCCACCACAATTAAATGGTCTTTGGGTACAAATTTTAAGTCATTTTCAACAAACTGTAATTGGTCTTCCCTAAAACCTCCCCAATACCCCTTAGCATCACGAGGATCCGGATACAATACATCATCTAAAACAATGAAATGCACTTTTCCGTAATTAAAGGCATAATTTGCAGGACCAAAATGTGCTTCATACGTTTCATCTGCCCTTTCATCTGTGGTTGCATCAAAATTCAAATCGTGATTTCCTAGTAAGTTATACCAGGGAATTCCGACCTTTTTAACTGCTTTGATATAGGGATTGAATAAACTCAAATCGTTGCCAACCAAATCTCCCAAACTTAGTCCAAAAGGCACATTTTTGATTCCTTCTACCTCAGCTACTACTCCTCTGTAAAAATAATCGATTTCCTCTAAGTTGTAAGGCTGCGGATCTCCAAAGATAAGCGCTGTAAAATCATCATTTTCTTTGGTAACATACAAACCAAAATCAACTGAGTCAGGCAATTTACCTGTAGGAGCTACACCCTCAAATTTTGATTTTGGTGAACCTTCGGGTTTATGGTTGTAAAAAAACTTAGGTAAATTATCCTCGTTTAATGCCACTGCATAACCGGCTGGTTTTATTACTGAAATAATAGCTTCAGTAGTCAGCGGCAACGCATATTTTCCGTTTTTATCGGTGCGCACTACTTCTTTTCCGTTGGTTACTGAAATATTTGCTATGCCTTTTTCTTTATTTTCTTTTTTACCATTTCGGTTAGCATCCTCATACACAAAGCCCGTAACTGTTTGTGCAGACAGATATGCTGAACACAATAATAGTCCCGCTATAAAACTCTTTTTAATCATTTTTAAACTATTTTATGTTTAGTAATTAATCAATAGTATCCCACCACACTTTTGTATTTATGTCATCATTTCCTAGCATTTGTACCGCTTCCTGATAATTTTCAGCATTATACAAAAGCTGATCTGTAGGGTACGTAAAGCGAGCCGGCATTACGGCATTATTGAGCATAGCCGAAGTAGTAGGTAATTTTGGAAAACCTGTTCTTCTGTACTCGAACCATTGTTGGTAATCCGTAAAATATAAAGCGTAATATTTTTGAAGCATTATTTTTTCTAATGATCCATCGTATGCAACAGCAGGATTTGAAAAATAATCTGCCGGTGTTACCGCTCCAACTTGTTCTATTGCCGCTTTAACGCCGTTCATATAATGCGTCTCGGGATCATTGATTAATCCACGCTGCGCTAATTCGGCTTTAATAAAACAAACCTCAGCATAAGTAAGTATCATAATTTTCATAGGAGCCTCCGCCTGATTTCTATTTAAAGTTGAGGCATTGTATTGAAATTGAGAATCAGAACCGGTGTAGGCACTTGGAATACCTTTATAACCCAAATTAACGCCTTTAAAATCAGTAGCTGTAGTGGCCATCACGGCTCTTCTGGGATCATTAAAAGTGTTCAGATTGTCTATAAAAAAAGAAGCCATTTTGATCGCGTTATTAAAATCCTGTGGTCTTCCCCAAGGAGAAACATTCGCACCTACTCCGGTAACCTGCAACATTGCTGATTCTGCAGTATTAGTAAAAACCGGATATTGCGCAGGATTTTGTACGATGGATACTAACTTTTGTAACGCATTGGTTTCTGATCTATTCGAAATTCTCAACAGCAATCTCATGTGTAGGGAATTGGTGAATTTTTGCCATTTTGCCACGTCATTTTGAAAAAGGATGTCACTGGCATAAATCATTCCGGCTTTCACATCGTATAAGCTATTGGCTTTTTCCAAATCAGTCAATAAAGTTTCGTAGATAAATTGTTGAGTATCATAAGCTGGATATAATACTCCATTTTCTCCTTGTACAGCCTCTGTCATGGGTACAGGACCAAAAATATCGGTCAAGTTCGCATAAATCCAGGCATTTAAAGTAAGTGCTATGGCTTCATAATTGGCATCCCCGGCTTTTTCGGCTGCGGTACGCATTTCGCGCACACCTGCTAACCATCGATACGAAGTATTCCACGAAGAATTACCAATATTAGGGCTCACATCATAACGATGCAAACCTCCTGAAACACTTGGAAAAGGTAATGAAACCTGCATCAGATTAAAGGTTACATCAGTGCTTCTTTGTGCATGATGGCTTGTCATTCCGTAAAGAATTGGGTTTAATAAAGTACCCGGACTAATTTCGGCTATGAGGTTCGGGTTTTCATTTAATTCTTCAAAATCCCCCGTACAGGCATTATTTATAAATAATAGCGTTAAAATTACCGCTACAATTGCTATCTTTTTCATGTGTTTCTGTTATAAGTTTAACTTTAAATTGAACCCATAGGTAGCCGGAGAAGGCATTTGTCCCATTTCTACACCAGGTAATATCGTATTTCCGTTAAGGGCCGCTGTTTCAGGATCGTAAATAGGGAAATCTGATATCACGGCTAAGTCTCTTCCAAAAACCGACAATTGTGCCCCCTGAATTCCTGTATTTTTAAGCCAGGATTTAGGAAAATCATATCCAAAACTTATTTCGCGAAGTTTTAAGAAAGACGCATCAAAAGAGTTGGATTCTATATTTGCTCTTCTGTAATAGCGTGTATAATAATCCGGAAGCGTTACCTCAGTTGTATTTTCAGAATAAGAACCATCCGCATTTTGTACCACACCATCACCTACAATAAACCCTTGCTCTCTTCCCATCAATGTCCCTTTTAATTTACCCTGTTCCATCATTTTATGATGTGTTTGAGAATAAATAATTCCGCCATACTGACCGTCAAGTGTAACACTAGCTGTGAAATTTCCTATTGTAAACACATTGGTAAATCCTGCTTTCCAATCCGGGCTTGCATCACCTATATATTGAATATCGGCTGGATAAGCTGGCAGTCCGGCAGCATCATAGACAATATTTCCCTGAGGATCCCGAACGAAACCGTACCCATAAATAGCAGTTGTAGTACCACCTACTTTCCCAATTAATGAAGCTGTTCCTCCTTCACCAATTACAAATTGATCATCAGCACCATCGGCTAATTCTAAAATTTTATTCCAGTTACGCGACCAGTTTAAAGTGGATTTCCATTTAAAACCGGGATTTTCTATAATTGTTCCGCCTAAAACTAATTCTATACCTCTGTTTCTAACATTTCCAGCATTGGTTACCCGGCTGGAATAGCCTGTGCTGTAATCTAAAGGCACTGTGATAATTTGATTTTTAGTATTACTTTCATAAACAGTTGCATCCAGGCTTACTCTTTTATTTAGCATAAATAATTCAAAGCCAGTTTCAAAACTCGTCGTAATTTCCGGCTGGAAACCATTATTGAACAAACTAACATCCGTTACTGCCGAGCTCGGAAAATCGGATTGTCCGTAATATTTACTCGTTTTGTAAGGCTCTGTATCATTACCCACCTGAGCAAATGAAAAACGGTATTTTAAGTAATCAATAGCTCTTGGCATTTGAAACATTTCCGAAAGCACAAAACTGGTATTAACAGACGGGTAAAAAAAGGAATTGTTTTGAACAGGAAGTGTACTTGACCAGTCATTACGTCCTGTAATATCTACGAAAATATAATCTTTAAACGCAAATGATAAAAGTCCGTACAAACTGTTTACTTCTCTATTGCTATCATCCCTTCTCACTAAAGGAGTTGTTACACCATTGGTAAGTTTATATACATCCGGTACCACAAGACCTTCTACCTCCGCTTCCATTTTTCTATATTTTTGAGTTCTTGTATTTCCTCCTACTGAACCAGAAAATGAAAAGTTTTCACTAAAATCGTTTTTATATGATAATAAGAAATCGTTATTCACTTCCTGCATAAAAACATCCTGAGTTTTAAAAAACCCTTTTGCATATCTGTTAATACTATAAGGACGACGTTGCTGCCTGTTTTGATTATAGGTATTTAAGGATGTTCTCATCATCAGGTCTAAATGATTTCCTAAATCAATAGTAGCCGAAAGGTTTCCTACTAACTGACTACTTTCTAATGGATTGGTAGCTTCATAAGCAATCAAAAACGGATTATCGATATAAGAACTGTACGGATTTATTTGATCAATATTCTCTAAGCCATTCATCCAGATATCTCTATACCAGTCTAAATCAACATTCGGATTTTGAAAAATCATAAAATAAGCGATCGAACCATTATTATAACCAGTTGATGGAAGGTTATCACTCATTCTATTATTGTAATTAATAGAAGTATTAATTTTAATTCTTTTGGATATTTGATAATTTGCATTTACCGCCGCGGTAAATCGTTCAAAACCCGTGTTTGGCATAATCCATTCGTTCTTTTGATGACCAAATGAGGCACGCATGGAACCATTTTCGTCTCCACCTTGTAAAGAAATATTGTTGTTAAGTGTAATTCCGGTGTTCCAGAAGTCTTTTCTATTGTCTTTATAAGCTCGCCACAATGTTCTTTCCGCCCCCTGGCCTTGTACTATAGGATCGTATTGGTAATAATACTGATTGCTAAATTTAGGACCAAAAGCACTACTGGTTCCACTTGTACTCGCACCATCTTCTGAAGCGCCGTACGAATAATACATTTCGCCATCAGAATTAAAACCTTTACCCGTTCCCTGACCATACTCGTATTGAAAGTCAGGCCATCTTTGAATCACGTCAAACGTTGCTCCAGTACTTAAAGTAACTCCTAACCCTTTACTTTTTTTACCTGACTTAGTAGTAATAATCAACGCACCATTTGCCGCACGGCTACCATATAAAGCCGTCGCGCCGGCACCCTTTAAGACGGTTACACTTTCAATATCATCAAGATTTAAATCCGAAATTCCATTCCCATAATCGATTGGAGAATCTTCGCCCATGTAAGCAGTTGACGAACCCGAAGTGGTCATCTGAGGCTGCATGGGTACACCATCTACTACAATAAGTGCCTGATTGTCATTGATATCAATAGATCTGTTTCCTCTTAAAATAATGGATTGTGAATTAATTGGTCCAGATCCAGAAGAGGTAATATTTAACCCGGCCACTTTTCCTTTTAAAGCAGACGACCAGTTGTTTGGTGTTGTCTTTTCGATCTCATCTGCTTTTAATGTCTGTTGTGCAAATCCTAGTCGTTTCTCTTCACGTTTGATTCCGAGTGCTGTTACCACCACATCGTTCAACTGGTTTGATTTTTCCTGAAGTTTCACCGTGATAAAAGAAGAGGAAGCTGATATTTCCTGATTTTCAAAACCAAGAAAGGAAATTACCAAAACAGCATTGGCAGGAACATTTATGCTGAAATTTCCATTAAAATCAGTAGTTACACTATTTGAAGTTCCCTTTTGTGTCACCGATGCACCCGGCAACGACATTCCTGTCTGATCTATGACTTTACCTTTCACCATCACATTTTCTGCCAAAAGTCTTCTAACTGTAATAGTTGAATTTATTTTGGTAAACTGAAAACCGGCTTGATGGCTAATTTTATTTAAAATTTTATCGATCGGTTCACTCACGCTGTGAATTGAAAATCGCTGTGAACATTGCAATACTTTTTCATCATAGATAAAGGTATAATCCGTTTTACTTTCAATTGTTTCAAATACTTCGGTGATTGAAGCATTATTCAGGTTCATTGAAATAGGCTGGTCAGCACTAGAATTTGCGGCTATCACATTGCCGGATATTAGAAGAGTGCTTAGCAAATAAATATATTTGCGTATTAATTGATTCAAAAAAAATTGTAGTTTCGTATTCATTACTTTAAGGCTAAAAATTTTGTTTTGTAGTCTTTTTAATTTCCGTTTCTGTTCCAGCAGAAACGGTTCTTTTTTTATTTTTCTTTTTTTAATTTTCTATTTTTAATTTTCTATTTTTCTTCTTATACGGATATGTTTTGGGGTTAAATATTCTGTCTCTAAATTTTTAAGCAAGGCAATACTTTCTAATATAACTTCCAGATTTTGTTCTTTGAACTTTCCTGAAAGCGTTTGTTTTTCAATAGCTTCATTTTCAAAATCTATTTGCACATCATATTTTTTTTGAAGAATCTTACCCACTTCCAGCAAGGTTTGATTCTTAAACACCAGAGTCCTGTTTGTCCAGGCTATTGCCGGCAAACTGTTTTGATGCGTTACGATAAATCCGGATTCTTTTTTATAAGCTGCCTGATTGTCTTTGGTAAGTATAATTTTTTTTCCCTGGGGTGAGGAAACCTCCACTTTGCCTGACAATACACTTACCTGACTTTGATTCTTACGATAAGAATTAATATCGAAAGAAGTTCCTAAAACTTTTACACTTACATCTTTTGTATTTACAATAAATGGTTTTTCAGGATTACGCTGTACTTTAAAGTAGGCTTGTCCTTTTAAGGAAACTTCCCTTGTATTTCCAAATTTTTCAGGCAAACTTATTTGACTATTTGCATTGAGTATTATGATACTTCCATCAGAAAGCTTGATTTCTTTTGGCTCCTCATTAGCAGAATAGGTAATAATTTCTGTGGTCTTATTTTGAAAACTGAATGCGTATATTAAACCTAAAAACAACAGTACCGCAGCAGCAATTTTAACCAGTAGTTTTACAGGACTTATTTTTTTATGAAGAGGTATTGGCAGTGTCTTCTTTATTTTTTTTAAAATAATTGCTCTCCGGGCTTCTAAAACAAAATCCGGTTGCTCTATACCCGAATTTTGGAAAGTATCAAAAAAATTTTCTACTACCTTTATTTCAGCTTCCGTAGCGGTTCCTTCCGCATATTTACGAGCTAAATCAATAAATTGTTCTTTTTTCAAAATAAGTGCTTTTACCTGTAAGTCACATTTTTTGAAGGGAACAAGTAGTGTAAAATAGTGGTTTAATATTTTCTTAAAACAAGCACTTTTGGCTTAACATTAAATATATAATGCGGTAACAAGAAACAACAATTGGTAGTCGGTTATATTATTTCTAAGATGTTTTAATGCGTTGCTGATATGTTTTTCAACAGTGTGAACGGAAAGATTAAGTTTACTTGCAATTTCGTTATTGGTACAATTTTCAAAACGACTCAAAAGGAAAACTTCCTTGCATTTAGGAGTAAGCGTATCGATAACTTTAAAGAGTTCAGACTCAAATTCTTTAAATTCGAGATCACTGCTATTTTTGGGAATGATGGCAATATCATTTAAAACATCTTCATGCTCTTTTGTAAACTTCAAACTCCGAATATGATTCGCAACTTTATATTTTACAGCACGCATTAAATATGATTCTAAACTCAGAATTGGCGTAACAGAAAGGTTGTTCCATAAACTTATAAAAAGCTCCTGCACAATATCCTCACATACGGCTTCATCCTTATAAATTTTGAAAGCGTAGTTATAAAGACGTTTCCAATAACGGTCAAAAATTACTTCAAAAGCAAGAGTATCACCATTTGCAGCAAGTTGCTGAAGCTCATAATCTTTATATGTTAGCAGTAAACTTTTCATAAATCATAGCTGAGACAAATGAAAAGAATATTGAAAAAAATAAAGAACAAAACAGTTTAAGTTTTTGTTAAGTATATAAAAATATAGTTTTGGCGCTATTTCAAATCTGATATACTATGTTTTCAAAAAAGGAAACCTTTTGGTAAAATGTGAAATGTGTAATATATAAAGCCATTACAGCTAAGCGGCTGCATGCGATGAAACGAAGGAATTGTTTTTTTTTGCCGTAAAACTTAATAAGCATCGTAGTGGATGTACTCTGTTAGCATAGAGTTACGTTTTTAAGTGCCATTACAAATATTGCACAAATAGATCACAAAATTAGAATAACTCTCAAATAGAGGTATAAAAAAACCGCTGTAAACATTAAGTTTACAGCGGTTTAGCATTTATTATTAACTGATGTTAATCAGTAATTATTTCACCTCTTCAAAAATAACAGTAACTGATTGTCAATATATTACATTTCAATGGTACAAATATGGAACAAAGTAATTATTTTATTTCACAAAACAGCATATTTCTTTCTGAAAGCCAATCATTTTTAAACTTTAATGACTAATTAAAAAAGGTGTTAAAGTATCTGGAGCGAGAACTCTTAATCAACGTTAGAAATTGAAAAAATATTAAGAGATTAGAAAAGTTTCTATCGAAGAGTCTAAAAAATAATTCATTCTTACTTTTACTTGATTGGCCATTCAGATTTTTGAATGGCTTTTTATTTCAATTTAAAAAAATGCAACTATAAATCGGGAATGCATTTCATTAATCTTTCATGTATGAAAAGCCATTATTGCTTGCAATAGTGATTAACGGCTGAATAGTTTCCTTATATTGCAAATAATCAAATCCATTGTCGCCATCTAAATCAGGAAAAATGCTAAGATATTCGTCCAAATATTTATTCTTAGAGTTATAACTTTTTACTATTTCATAAGCCGTTTTTTGCAATGTATAAAACTTATCAAAATACCTATCTAATGACGGAAGTTTATCGCTTTTCAAAGAATTAAAATTTTTATCAATTGGTATTAAATTCCAAATTAAATCATGAGAAACAAATGCATGCGGAATAAAATGGTCCAAAGCATATTTTTTCTCATTAAACAGCAACCTTGTGTTTGTAAAAATACAATCGATCGATCCCAATTCATTAAAAACCAATTTCCAATATTCATTTGTCTGCTTTATTAAAGAATTCCTCGCTAATGA
Organism: Flavobacterium fluviatile; assembly: GCF_010645065.1. Lineage (GTDB taxonomy): Bacteria > Bacteroidota > Bacteroidia > Flavobacteriales > Flavobacteriaceae > Flavobacterium > Flavobacterium fluviatile. The sequence continues at coordinate 21,697 of NZ_JAADZW010000009.1, forward strand.
TTTGCTTATTTTATTTGGAATGTCAGGAACATTTGGATTTCTTTTTTGAAGAAAAAGTGATAAATTCCAGAAACAAAAATCCTTAAGTATTTTTGAGTTCAATTGTAAATAGGAGATCCACATAGGATTTATTTCAATATGATCTTTTTCTAACCGATAAATACATCCGTGATTGAAATTCTGAGAAAGGGAATAAATTTCATTACGGGTACCGGAAAACCAAGATGAAATAAACCAATGTGGAACATTTTTATCAAAATGCTTTAATATCTTAATAGTTTCTTTGTTAGTTGAGCTTTCTAAAACAGCACTTATTTTTTTCTTATTTTCACTTATGCTGAGATTCTCAATTTTCAGAAGAGCCCGCACTGAATCCTGAATAAGATCTTGTTTACCGAAAGATACCTGGAAATAATTTACAGTGTACCAGGAACTGCTTATCATTCTTGAAAAAATTCTTCTCTTTTCAATATAGGTATTCCCCTCGTCTACTAATTCGAGAATGGCAAGAAACCAATAAAATTTATAAGTCGCTGAGGTATTTAAAAATACTGCTGAAAGTTTACTAAATTCTGGAACAGTATATTTAGGGATGTGCATTGTGACTTTTTATTTTCTTTAATTTAAAAATGATTGTCGAAATAATTCACAATTATAAATTACGCCTTTTATTTACTACTTAAACAAAAATATCTAGCGATTGTACTTCAATATAATAATAGAGAAGATATACTTTTAATCTTTTTGCCTTTATAATCTTTAATATCGGTACTAAAAATTAAATCTTCACTTTTGTTATTCGCAATTAAATTATTTGCCATGAAAATTAAATCACTTGAAGGCACGTTATACATCATTCCACGAGCTCCCTTAAATAGGCAACTTATTGTACCCAAAGCCTGACCGTAAATTAATATATTTTCGAATTTATTAAAGTTAATTTGGTTTACTGAAGTTATATTGTTTTCAATTAATGCCTTGATAATGCCTGCAGTTGTCCAATCACCTGCACCTGCAGAATCTATAATTTTGGACATGTTAAATGATGGTATATTTTTCCAGCTATCACTCGAACCATCCAAATTTATTCTATAATTAATGCCTTCCTTTCCTAAGGTCTCAATTTCGATCGGTATACGACTTTTGGCAAATATTGATTTATAGTTAGGTATTCTATCAGAGGAAAATTTTATAACATCTACAATTTCTATAATCTCATTAATAAGTGATGAATTATCAGCTTTTAGTGAAGAAGGCTCGAAAAATATAATTGCTCCATTTTTTTTATAAAGTTTCGCTAGCTCTATAGAGCTTCTGCTAATTCTATCTAAATAAAAAAAATCGCAGAAAGCTTTTTTATTATATAGATCTTCAATAGATTTGGCTAGAACTGGTTTAAATGATGGCAGATATTTACCTGTGTCTGGATCTCTAAATTCAAACCTATGAATTGGAGTACCATCTCGTCCTATACTTAATCTTTGAATAATTATGGGAGTACTTCCATCATCTCCTTTTAAAATCAAATCAGTCTTAACTCCCCAAATTTTAATATCATTCAATATTTCTTCGGTTGCCTTATTATTCCCCAATCTTGCAATCGGATAAGTATTAAATCCTAAATAGGATAAAATACTTAGAACATTTCCACATGACCCACCGGCATATAATTCTGGTTCAACGTCTTTATCCTTCTCCATGACCACATCTAACGCAACAAGACCTATCCCTATAATATTTTTCATTCTAATTATTTTTACTTTTTATATGGTTCACCAGCAATCCACATGTGAAAAAGTTCATTACTTTTTAAAATTTCTTCTTTCTCACTTTTACTTCCTGTTGCAAATTTATGACTTATAGAATCAACATGCTTTATTCCTATCCTTAAATCTTTACGTTTAGTCTCAAAAAATTTATTTTCATAGACTGCTAAAAATGCACCAATTGTCAAGAGCTTACTTGAAAGTGCCGAAACAATAACTTTTGTTCCACCAAAAATTTTGAGAGATTGGCAATGTCTTTCTATTGTATTACTTATTAGCCGATAAACTTGAAAAGGATTTTGCTCATCGGCATAGATTATATTTTTCATATCAAAGTCATTATCATTAAGTAATTTATCTTGATAATGATTTATCAATTCATCTCCTCGACGTAAATTTTTTGATGGGAAAGGTAGTACAACACATGTTGAAACAGGGTTTACCGAATTTCGGATCTTTTCATACTGCTCCAATTGTTTCTCTCCCAAAATTGCAATCCAGACTTCTTTGAATTCTTGTGTATTTGTTAGATCTCTAATACTTAACCCATGTATAAACTCCGCCGACTGTTCAACTCCCTGATCTTGTATTAAAGCGTCTAGCATATAATTTTCGGTAACGATTACATGTAAATTAATTACAGTATCTTCATAACTATCAATTAGATTTAAAATTTTATGTAAAAGTGGAATAAACACTCCTCTGGGAATTGCGCTAATATCAACTACAATATCGGAGTATGGCTTCAAGACATCTATGGAGTCAACAATTCTGTGAGCGTTTATAGACGCAATACTTTTTTGTTCAGCTCTCGTAATTAATGGTGTCGTTGTCCTTGAAACATTGTCAATTTTGTTTAAAAAATCATTTAATTCAACTTCATGATCCTTAACTTCTTTGCTTGAAACATCATTGTCTTTTTCTTCTTCGCTTTGAAAATATCTTATTGATAACACATCACGTTTCCCTGTACCGTTTATACCATAAATTGTTTTAATACCGTTCAGTGTTCTTGGATCAAATCCTAGTCCATGTATATACAAAATATCTTTTTTTGTATTTAAATAATCTGTCCAGAATTCAATACAGTTATTTGAATGCTTATTTAAAATGTAATTTTTCCATCTCATAACTATAAGTCCAATGTATTATTTTTGTGATCACTTCCTCTAAATAAAAATTGTTTTAAATCAACCAACTTACGGCTTTTAAATTTACCGTTGTTAAGAGGTAAGTTATATTTTGCACAATATATTCGGTTTAAGTAAATTACCATAAGTTCATTTCCGGGAGAACCTTGTTTATAGTTTAGACGAAAATCTAAAAGATTATATGCGACACAGATAGCAATGCATTTCGCTAGCTGATGCATCGGGTGATTTACGTCGTTTATTGCTTTGTCTTTAAGAATAGCCCTATCGTACATTGTAATTGCAATTGCATTAATCCCTGGAGAATTCCATGCATTAGGCTTAAATGTCTCTTCTCGACAAAAGTCACCAATATTATCTAAGAATATTTTAATCTGGACTGCTGATGGAACACGAATATCGAGTTCTTTCCACTTTTCCGCAGTTAGTTTTTTAATTAATTGATCTTGTTTTTTAGGACTAATTGAAACAGGTTGACTTTTATTCTGAGAAATCTTTTTTAATTGATTTGTACTTATCGCTTCGAACAACTTTCCAGAAATATTCAAAAACTGCTCAATGTTTGATGAAGATAATCTGCTTATCTTTTGAAAACCATAGTAGTAAGGAAGTTTAAATTCTTCATGAAGAAACAATTTCGCACCATTCTCAATTTCAGAATCATCTTTACTCTCCAAATCGTCTTCATCTAAAAAATCGTCAAATTGCAAAAGTTGTTGATCTTTTCCGTGATCGCGATATATGAGTATCTCTAAACGTTTCCATTCTACTAAGGTTTCAATTTCAGAGCCTTCGTACTTTTCTCTAGTTTCGATCCACTTCGAATATTTTCTTCTATTGAAATTTGAATTAATTCGATTTTTGATCGTTTCAATATGTTTTTTTGCATCATCATTATAGTCTTTATCTATAATTTCAGACAGATAGGATGACAAATTTGTTGACTCACCTTCAGCAATTGTTGAAAGCCTTTTTTCAGCTACAGAACTTGCAAACTTCTGAAACTTAGTACCTTTACTCCAAAATTGTTCCAAATTCACCAAAACAAAGTCACGATTTACAATATTCCCTTCAGAAATAATTTCTTCCATACTTAGAGCTTGCAAGCGTTCTGCAACCCAAATATTAACATGACGTCTATCAATAATGTTTTTCATTAATACTTCCCTTTGGTTCGAACTCAAGTTATGTACGTCATCTAACATAACAAGAATTTTCTCCTTTAGAGGGGAACCGTTTAACAGTACATTCTTTTGATCAAACAAATGCAGAGCATAAAGTTCAATACTTTTATCTACTTCATGAGTATCTGTTAAAGAAATATTATCAATATCATTACAGATTTTTTCTTCATTTTCACAACACCAATCATATATTTTTTTCCCATTACTGATATTACGCAAAGGATTATACCCAGTCATTGCAGGATTTTGATTAATGATAATTTGATCCAGTTCTGTTGGAAACTCTAAATCTTTAATTTTACATAAAGAATATAAAATGGAAAGAATAATTCTTGTATTTAACAGTGAAAAAAACAGATGATTTTTAACAGCTTCGTCTATCTTAAGATATTCCAGTGTTGAATATTCATTGGTAAAAGGAATATGAGTTCCAATTAATAAAGGATTATCCTTTTCATCATAAATTCCAAGCAATTTTAGTTTTTTATAAATATCCGTTAAATGATGCTCGTCTTTCTGTTTATTTTTTATTCTTAATAATATATCAGGCGTAAACAAACGTAACAAAGTCGTTTTACCTCCACCTGGTGAACTTCTAATAATATTTACGATATCCCACAGAGGTTTATTCGTGTCAAAAATTTCTAATACGTCAGGACTAAATAACTGTATAAACTTGTCATCTGCTCCTATAGTTTCAGATGGACGGGAAAAAAATGGATTTATATCTATTCTCATAAAACTCGATGTCTTGGTATACGTGGAAATAAGCCTTTAAATATGTCTGAGTATTCATAGGTCCAAAGTAGTGGAACAGAATTATTAGGGGTATTATGCTCAAGAATTAGGGGTAAAGCACAGTTACTAAAACCTAACTGTATATTAGCTTGTGTATGCTTATCTTCAATTAAATCTTTATCATAGTAATCATCATTTAAGCACACATTAAAAATTTCATCATTTTTGTCAATAGTGTATTGTCCATCTAATTCATGCATGATGATTAACTCCGGCCTATGTTTATATAATTCAAAAAGTTTATCGAAGTTACTTTCAATTGTGTCCTTTGCTTGAGTGGAACATATATAAAGTATAATATAAATCTTTAGGTTTTGAGTATCAAATGCTGACTCTATTTTCGAACTGTCACTCTCACCAAATAAATCTCTGTACAGCCCTGCTATTTTTCCTTTTAATTCACCAGTTGTTTCTGAAGATTTCAGATACGAAGTGCCACTTGCAGAAAAATCATCTATCAGGAATAGGGTTTTAAATTTTGAATCTTCCGAATTTTTATCCAAATTCATTTGAAATGAATCTCCATTTAAGTCTTCAACTAATTGGTCTTGCATTTTTAAAATTCTCTGTTCTGACAACTCATATGTTAAGTAAATTTGCTCATGGCTTAATATACCAGTATTGGCTCTTCTGAAAATATCCAATCTTGCACCGTCACTTAACCCACAAAAAAGAGATTGTCTTTTTAAAATCGCGTATTCTTTTGAATCCTCTATAAATTTTAGCTTATATTTTGGAACGTTAAGATTATTAGCAGTAATTTTCATTAATATATACTGCAATTTATCTACGAAACAAGACTCAGCAATTAAATTAATTTCAGACGAAGATATATACACAATTCTATCCCTAACAAAATCAAGTGCTATTTTCTTGTCATATGAGTCAAATTGCTCAAGCCAAATGGCTAGTGTCTCAATAAATCGTAAACCTGCGGAATATTGCTGATAATTATCGTATTTATATCTTGCTAACGCTTGAAAGTACTTTATATATGACTGGGTTTCATCCTCATCTATTCCATGTATACCACTTATCACCTTATGAAGTAAAGCTTTTACAACATTATCTTTCATATCTTAATCTTAAAAAATCCGTCAAAGATTTTAGTTTTGTTTAAATATTCAAATGTCGAGTTCGTCGTTTTAGTACTTGCAGTCGAAAAATTCCAACACGATTCTGAATCTGCAGATACCTCATCAACGCTAAGAGAAAAAGGGTGACTTAATAATTCAAAATCATTTCCAGGAAATTGTCCTTTATCTCCAAAACATAAAATTTCGTGACTTTTATTTTTGCTAAATTGTTTAATATAATTTACAACATTTAATTTGGAAACATCTGGCCTTATTATAACATCAATTGAATGATCAGATTGCACACACAGTAGACCGGCAATATTCTGAAGATATACAAATTTTATAATTTCAGTTATAAATTCATTCGATGAATCATGATTCAGCTCTATTGTCAATTGCATTGACTTTAATTTGAGATTTATTTCATCCCCAAAATGAGCATTGAGTATGCCCCTCAATGGTTGGAGCGTTGAATTTATAGAATCATTTTGTAAAGGAACATGATCATCAAGTAGAAATCCTATTTCAGCTCCATTATAGTAACCGACAACAACATTGCCCCAATATTTTTGATCTATAACTTTGCGTAGATCGTTTTTAATTGACTTTCCTCGGCCTGTTGCAACGCCTATTACTATTTCGTTACTTAAGAATTGATTTAGTTTATTTCCCATTAGGATATTTAAGCCATTAAATCTCTCACTGGCATGGCATAATGTGCCATCGTAATCAAAAACTGCTGCATGAAATTTTTGATTATTTAGTTTCTTTTTGTAATTATTATAACTTGTCAGCCATTTCTCTTGCGCGTCAGGTTTTAATTGATAAAAAGATTGATTTCCTAATTTTCTTTGAATCGCAATTTTTGAAGAATCGTTACTGTTTTTCTTAAGTAAATTAAAATAATTTAGGTGATATAATTTACTACCATATTCAGGCACTCCAGGTCTGCCAGGGTCAATATTTTGTAAATCCCCCATAACTGAAGTTAAGTAAAACGATTTTATCAGAAGTTCAATGGCACTAAAGGAGTCTACACTAGTTGATCTTATTCTCAAAACTGGAACTTCACGTGGCAATAATCCTAGAGTTTTTTCTGCTAGTTCTTGATCGTCAGGTGTAATCAACGCAACAATTGCAGTTGATTGCATTCTTTTATCTATCCAATTATGTCTTCCATGTCCAAAATTTCTATAATCTGACAAAAGGACATTTCCTAAACCAGCTTCTGAAAACTTTGATTCAATATCAACTGCTACTGGCATACCCCAGTTGCCATACAAAACCTTAAACGTGAAATCTTTGTCAACCAAAGTAGCAAAACTACTAACTTCCTGTTGAAATAAGTCATTACTATTAAAAATCTCATCACCTATTATATTTCCATATGCTCTATAAAGAATTACAAAAAATGCTACTAACGAGTTTGTCGCCAGAAAACCATCTTTACCTATGGGATTTTCAAATTCTAAAATTGATTGTGCTCCAATTTTAGAGGTCAATTTATTTAATGGTGTATCTACTGACAAAGTAATTCCAGATAATTTTTTAGGATTTTGTTGGTTAGCATTTTTAAATGATGTTAATATATCTGTATTTCTGCCACTGGCACTTAGAAATAGTAAAGAGCACTTGTTGATGATATTTTGAGAATAGAATAGTTCAAGAGGAGTAATTGCTTTTCCAATTTGGCCAAGTGACTGATGTAATCTGGCCACAAAATGACATGCACTTAATGATCCACCAGATCCTACCACAAGCATTGGATATTTTTTGAGAATGTCAATCTCGGTTGTAAGATTTGACAAATCTAACTTGCAAGCCCACTCAAAAACTTGATTTATCGATCGCAATTCACTTTTAAACGGCTTTCCCATTGAGTCTTAATAAAATATTAGTAATTATTTTTTCAAAGTTTAAATGTACTTAAACTTAATTACTTTTACCATGCCACTACATAAATAAGTATAAATGAAAACTACACGCAAGTTAATTTTTCAATGCCTATAGTTTTATTTACCGTTTGTGTAAATTGTTACAAAAATATTTAAAAGGCCTGCTATAATAACAGCAATTACTGGTAGCCATGTTTTCCAATTATCTGCCCTATCTTTCTGTCTATCATGCAATTCAATTGCTATTTCAATTAATTTTTTAATTAGGTCATGCGATAACTCTCGTACACCATTAGTATTAGGTTCCGTTACATGCCTTGCAATTAAAGATATTCCATGTTGCTTAGATTGATCAACTCTGAAAAATTCGGGATGTTCAAGAACAATTTTCGTCCAACTTATTGAAGACTTAGGCGGCCCTTGTAATTCTTCTATAAGTCCATCTTCACCCCTATGACCTCTTTTATCTAATCCTAATACTTGTATTAATGCTATAACATCAGTTAGTCGATATTCTTTTAAATAAGGAGTCTTATTAATCATATGTAGTGACTTATTTTAAAATTATAAACTTAATATTTTAATCTAACGATATATCAAAAAATGTCCTACCAAAAATTATTAAGTAAAAAATGTTTAAATTTTTAAAGTATAAAAAAGGGAACGTTAAATTTAATTTATTTAGGCTTCGCGTGATTGTATTATTTTGCCAAACTTACAAAACTATTTTACTTTTCTGTTACGGTTTACCATAATGGCTATCATATAAATTGCAAAATAATTATTTTATAAATGAAATGTATATCCTGTAAATACACGTTTTAAATTTTCTTCGAGCATAAAAAAAGATGCCGAAGCATCTATTTATTCTTAAAACAAATCTTTTATATCAACCTTTAAGGCTTTTGCAATTAAAGTTAGAGTTTTTACCGTTGGATTCGTTTCTCCTCTTTCTATTCTGGCAACCTGATTTACTGACATACCAATTTCAATAGCTAATTTAGATTGAGAATATTGATCTTTTTTTTCTCTAATTTTCCTTATGGTAGCTCCAAGCTTAATTTGTACGTTATTTATTTCTTCTTCTTCCACATGTTAAATTTGCAGTATAAAAAAATATTAATCCTACACATATATGTGTAGTTGTTTGTTTTTTTTATTATATTTGTTTTTGAATTTATATATTTGCGATTCTTCACATAAAAATATTTGAAGCATTCGCTTAGAATCTCGACTTGAAAACTGGAAATTTAAAAGGAACGAGAGGATAAGTAAGATGCTCACGCCTATGGCGTGGGCTCACTTATTGTTCCTCGGTATTTCCAGTACCTCAAGTCAATAAGCTGAGTTCCGCGCCTTTTTTATTAGGTTCTTCATGGCTTGTATTTCTTAGCAATACTTTATATTAAAAATGACTTCGCATTATAAGAAAGTTTAATCTTAAAACTCGTTTATTTATGTAAAAAGAAATTTTATTATGACATTAAGTCGTTTACTTAATGCATAAAAAATGGCCCTCTACCAGCGACAAAACTTGTATAGAGGACCATAGCTAATCAAATTGTACTTAACTAACCAATCACAAAATTATGAATAATTTTTCATTTTTCATGGGTGGAAGAGCTCTCTATTGCCTAATTTCTCTAGGTTTTCTTTTGTCTTTTTCAACAGTGCTTGCCAAAAATCACTCTAGGCAAAGCAATGTATTATCCCAACAGCATAAAGTTCAGGGTACTGTCACAGATGGTACCAATCCTCTTCCTGGTGTTACAATCTCTATTAAAAATAAAAAAAACAATCCTGTAATTTCAGATTACAGCGGTCAGTTCTCGATCAACTCCTCGTCTTATGACACTTTAGTAGTATCATATATAGGTTTTAAAACGACACTTGTTCCAATACAAGGTCGTTTAGTGGTTGATATTGTATTATCATATGACACTACAACTTTACAGGAAGTTCGAATTAATGCAGGATACTATTCTGTAAAAGAAAGTGAACGAACTGGTAGTATCGCAAGAATTACATCAAAGGATATTGAAACGCAACCCGTTATTAACTTACTGGCAACCATGCAGGGACGTATGGCCGGTGTCAGTATTACACAGACTACAGGCGTTCCTGGGGGAGGATTTGATATTAAGATTCGTGGGCAGAACAGTTTGCGTACTGATGCTAATGCGCCTTTGTATATTATTGATGGTGTGCCCTACTCCTCTGATCCTATCGGCTATAATCAGACAGCCTCTACTTACCCAACTGTTACTAGTCCGCTTAACAGTATTAATCCTGATACTATAGAAAGTATTGAGGTTCTTAAAGATGCTGATGCTACGGCTATCTATGGTTCACGAGGTGCTAACGGCGTGGTTTTGATCACTACCAAAAAAGGAAAGGCAGGCAAAACTTCTTTTACTGTTAATGCTTCAAGCGGTGCGGGAACGGTTACCAAATTCATGAAACTTATGAATACTGAACAATATCTTGCCATGCGCAGGCAGGCGTTTGTAAATGATGGACTGAATACCTATGGCGCTGCCGACTATGACATCAACGGTACATGGGACCAAAACCGCTATACGGACTGGCAGAAGGAACTTCTGGGAGGTACCTCTGTACTGCATGATATTCAGGGAACGTTATCAGGAGGATCTGAACATACCCAGTTTTTGCTTAGTGGAAATTACCATCAGGAGACAACGGTTTTTCCCGGGGATTTTCTTTATAAAAAAGGCGGTTTGCAAGCCAACCTGAATCACCATTCTGAGAACAACAAATTCAGGGTTACGTTTTCGGCAGGGTATAATTCACAAAACAATGATTTGCCTGCTTTTGATTTAACATCAGAGGCACGTGCCTTGCCACCCAATGCTCCGGCACTCTATAAGCCAGACGGAAGCCTGAACTGGGAGAATAATACCTGGAGTAATCCGCTACGAAACCTTTATGCCAAATTTGAATCTAAAACCAAAGACCTTATTGCCAATACGGTTTTGTCTTATGAACTGGCTACAGGGCTGACCCTTAAGAGCAGTTTTGGCTATACTGATCTTAGCACGATTGAAACCCGTACGGCACCTTCGACGGTTTCTAATCCTGAACTAAATGTGAGCAGTGCTACCTCGGCGATTTATTTTAATACTACCAACCGCTCTTCATGGATTGCTGAACCACAGCTGCATTATGAAACCAAATTGCGTAGTGGCAAATTAGGGGTATTGTTGGGAAGTACTTTTCAAAACCAAACTACTACTAAACTTTTTGAATCAGGAAGCGGGTTCAGTTCGAACAGCCTGATCTATAATCTTGCAGCTGCAAGTAATGTCAAAGTTTTGCTGAATGATGAAACGCTCTATAAATATCAGGCGTTTTTTGGCCGAGTTAATTACAACTATCTGGAACGTTATATTTTGAACCTTACCGCCAGACGTGACGGCTCCAGCCGATTTGGTCCCGGAAATCAGTTTGCCAATTTTGGTGCCGTGGGTGCTGCATGGCTTTTTTCGAAAGAGGACTTTTTGAGAAATACATCCTGGCTGAGTTTTGGTAAAATACGAGGCAGTTACGGAACAACCGGAAATGACCAGATTGGGGATTATCAGTTTTTGAATACCTATACTACCTCAACGACCAGCTACAGCAATACAGCAGGTTTGCAACCAACGCGCCTTTTTAATGCAAATTTTGGATGGGAAACCAATAAAAAACTCGAACTGGCAATGGAACTGGGATTTTTGCAAGACCGGATTTTTACTACTGCTGCGTGGTATCAGAATCGATCTTCGAACCAGTTGACAGGTGTTCCGCTTGCGGGTACGACAGGCTTTACGGTATTGAATTCTAACCTTGATGCTACCGTGGAGAATACGGGATTTGAGTTTACGCTGAGGACTGTCAATTTTAATGGTGCCAACTTTAATTGGACTACAAGCCTTAACCTGACTTTTGCCCGTAATATACTGCTTCGTTTTCCGGGTCTTGAAAGTTCTGCATATAATCAGCAATACCGAATTGGTGAGCCACTAAACATTGAACTCCGCTATCAGTACAAGGGAATCAACCCGCAAACGGGCGTTTATGATTTTGTTGACCTTAATAATGACGGGATTATTTCTTTTCCTGATGACAAGCAAATTGTAACTGACCTGAACCCTACCTATTTTGGGGGACTCCAGAACCAATTGGGCTATCACAACTGGAAACTGGATTTCCTGCTTCAGTTTGTGAAACAGAAAAACACTACTTATCCAATGGGTTTTGCCGGACAAATGTCTAATCAGCCTGCCAGAATGGTGGAAAGCTGGACTACGCCGGGTGATAACAGCACTTATCAGGTCTATACCACGAGTGCCAATGCTGGCGCCATTACGGCAGATTACCTGTATTATCAAAGTGATGCGTTTATAACGGATGCTTCTTATATCCGTTTGAAAAATATTGCTTTGTCTTATGAGATTCCGTTGTCAACTAAACAGACCCAATGCAAAATAATGCTGCAGGGACAGAATCTTTTGACTTTTACCAAATACGAAGACGGTGACCCTGAGTTTACAAGTTCGGGCTATCTGCCCCCTCTTAAAGTACTAACTGCCGGAATTCAATTAACCTTTTAAAGCACTATTATATGAAAACGACATTACCACCCTATGTACATTTACTACGGCTTCCTTTCTTCTTGTTTTGGTTTGTCTCCTGCGATTCGTTTGTGGAAGTTGATTTGCCTAAAAGCCAACTCAACAACGAGAGTGTTTTTGAAACCAATGCAACTGCCACTGCTGCCCTGACTGATATCTATGCCAAAATAAGGGATAAGGGATTATTGACAGGTATTAGTAGTGGATTATCCAATCAGCTTGGCAATTATACTGATGAGCTTATCTGTTACGGCAATCCTGCGAATGCCACTTATAACTTTTACAACAATATTCTTCTGGCTTCTAATTCTTCCGTAAGCGATTATTGGAATACTACTTACAATCAGATTTATGCCGCTAATTCGATTCTTGAGGGCACAGCCAATAGTACTGACCTAACGGAAGAACATAAAAAGCTATTGCAGGGAGAAGCACTCTTTATAAGAGCACTGCTGCATTTTTATCTTGTGAACCTTTATGGCGATGTTCCGTACATTACACAAACTGATTACAAAATAAACAGTGTTGTGAGCCGGATGCCAACCGAAAAAGTATATGAAAAGATTATAAGTGACTTGGAGAAAGCTGTACTTCTATTGCCTGAAACGTACACTTCTAGCCTAAGAATAAGACCCAATCAATTAGCAGCAAGGGCATTGCTGGCGCGGGTCTATCTATATAACAATTCATTTGCAGAAGCGTCCAATGAAGCTTCTGCCCTGATTAACCAAAATGCTGTTTATACCTTAACGCAGAAAACAGACGACGTTTTTTTGCTTGGCTCTAAAGAGACGATCTGGCAATTGCAATCGGCTACTGCTACACAAAACACTAAAGAGGGTACTACTTTTATTTTTGTTGCAGGACCTCCTTCACTTACTTCCTTAACTCCTGCTTTGGTACATTCTTTTTCATCTACTGATTTGCGCAAAACAAGCTGGATTAAAACCGTTACCAAAGGTACCTCAACGTGGTACCATGCTTATAAATATAAAGAACGTTTAGTAAGTACTGCCTCTAAAGAATATTCAATCGTACTTCGCCTTGGAGAGCAATACCTGATCAGAGCCGAAGCAAGAGCACAACAAGGAGATTTAATAGGCGCTAAGGAAGACCTGAACATCATCAGACATCGTGCCGGACTGTCGGATACCACTGCCGAGAGCAAAGAGGAGATTTTAGATGCTGTATTACAGGAAAGAAAATGGGAATTTTTTACAGAGTATGGGCATCGCTTTTTTGATTTGAAACGCTTTGACAAGCTTGATTCTGCTTTATCAGGTATAAAGGCAGGCTGGCAAACAACAGATCAATTGTTCCCAATTCCGCAAACTGAGCTGAGTGTCAATCCTAACCTACGGCCTCAAAACCCGGGGTATTAAAAAAATAATAATGTCCAATTACGATATAGAAAAGTACATCGCTCTTATTGGGTTTAAAATTTTGCGACTATTCGCAATGCTAGTTTTATTATTTATTTTGCCATTAGTAGCCTGTCCCTTATGGGGGCAGGTGGTGCAAAAAAAGCAATTGACCCAAGCCGATTATAAGTTATGGGGAGAATTGCGTATCGATAAAGTCTCGCCTGATGAAAACTGGGTAAGCTACAAAATAACCTATGACAACGGGATTGATACGCTGTTTGTTCGCCATGTATCTACCAACAAAACTTATAGTTATCCTAATGGCAATTTTTCGACTTTTACCAAAAATAATGGCTTTGTCTGCCTTACTAAAACAGGTTTATATATTCGGAATTTAAAAACCGGACAATCTGAAAGTATAGACTGGGTGAGTCAATATAGCTATTCAGAAACAAATGATCTGCTGCTAATTCATAACTCTTTGAAACAGCTTTTACTAAAAACACCATTAAGTAAAACAGTGAAGGAAATTCAGAATGTAGAATCGTTTTCTTTAAGTCCGGACGGCGGTCAATTAGTTTGCAGTACAATTATTAATAAAAAACATAACCTTTTACTGATTGATCTTCATAATCTCAAAAACGAGCACTATTTAGTTTCCGATTCTGAAAATAGATTCAGCAATTTTACGTGGCAAAAAGAAGGAAAGTCGCTGGCTTGTTTTTCTATTTCTGAGAACGCATCGCATAATTCGCTCTATTACTATGTTTTTGAAAACAAACAATTGTATCATCTGGATCCAGCTGAACAGCCGGGCTTTCCAACTAAGACCAATATTGTTTCCCATTCTTTTTATAAGCTTGTCATATCTTACGACCTACAACGCATCTTTTTCGGCATCAGAAAACAAAGTGATCCTTTACAGCAAAAAGAAAAGCCAGCGGTTGAAGTCTGGAACGCCAATGACAAATGGATTTATCCTCAACAATACAGAAACGGCGATCCTGAAAAAAGCACCAGAATTGCTTTATGGAAACCTTTAGTTGGGATTTGTGTTCCATTAACGACCCCGGATTTACCTAAAATCATTCTTTCGGGCAAACAGCAATACGCTCTTTTATCGAATCCAAAAGCTTATGAGCCCCAATATGAACAGGAAGGACTCAGGGATTATTATCTGGTGAATCTTGAAACACTTGAGAAAAAACTATTTTTGAAAGCACACTATCCTCATCCATTCTCTATTGTCCCTTCTCCACAGGGAAAATATATTGCCTATTTCAAAGAGGATAACTGGTGGGTTTATAACTTTAGCAAAGACAGCCATACTAATGTCACTCAGGCTATAGGCGGAAAATTTACCGCGAAAGAAGAAAGCCTGGCACCGGATGCCCTTTGCGGAAATCCTGGCTGGAGCAAAGAAGAAAGCGAAATTCTGCTTTATGACCAATATGATCTGTGGGCTGTTGCTCCTGATGGAAGTTCCCACAGAAGGTTAACCCGTGGAAAGGAATCGAAAATTAAATACAGGATCGCTCCAAGACCCAATATATCTCCTTTAGATTTTATGTATGAGGGGAAGGTTATTCCTTATTTTGATTTGAATAAAGGATTTTATTTAACTGCCGAAGGAGACGATGGGAAAACGGGATTTTTTAAATGGACTTCTGCCACTGGTGCAAAAAAAGTTATTTATCAGGATAGCTACATCGATCAACTGTATTACGATACCCAACAGCGCAACTTGTTCTGCAGGGAACAGCGGTTTGATTTGTCTCCGCAGGTATTGTTTATGAAGAAAGGTTCAGTCACAAAAGTAATTGTGCAAAGCAATACCCAACAAAAAAAATATTATTGGGGGAGGTCTGAACTGATTCGCTATGAAAATTCTAAAAAGCAAAACTTAAAAGGTGTATTGTATTATCCCGCAAATTATGACCCCACAAAAAAGTATCCTATGATTGTAAGCATTTATGAAATACTATCGAAGGAGCTACATTATTATACGAATCCCGGGTATATAAATGGTATAGGATTCAATATCACGGACTATACTACACAGGGGTATTTTGTCCTTTTGCCTGATATCATGCATGAAAAACAGAACGTAGGACCTTCTACTGTGGATTGTGTTATTAGTTCTACAGAGAAGGTGATTTCCCTCGGGCTTATAGATCCGAATAAGATAGGGCTTACGGGGCATTCTTTTGGAGGATATGAAACTTCGTTTATTATTACCCAAACCCCACTTTTTGCCACCGCTGTTGCAGGAGGCGGTATTACTGATTTAAAAAGCTTTTACCTGACGGTAAATCAAAATAACGGAAAACCTGATATGTGGCGTTTTCAAACCCAGCAATGGAGAATGGGTAAAACTCCTTTTGAAGCTCCGTTACTTTATCAGCAAAGTTCTCCAATTGACCATGTGCAAAATGTGACCACGCCACTATTGCTATGGTCAGGAAAACAGGATGAACAGGTGGATTCTCATCAAAGTATAGAATATTATCTTGCCCTGCGAAGGCTAAACAAAAAAAATATTATGCTGCTTTATCCTAATCAGGGGCATGTGATTAGCGACCCGCTACAACATGCAGATTTAACCAATCGCATAAAGCAATGGTTTGATTATTATCTCAAGGACAACCATTCTGCTGAATGGGTGAGAGATGGAACGAACTGATTCTAATAAAAAACAATGCAGTTCTTTTTCAGAACTGCATTGCTCTTTTTTAAAAAACGTTACTTATTTGTTTTAAGGACGGTAAGTAACCTGATTACAATTCCCATCCTCATCTTTGGCAAAAGCCTGAGGACCGGACGTCACGTTTTGTCTACAGACCTGTTTAGGAATATCACTACAGGTTACTTCAACATCACTACATTCATTATTTGCATCGAGGATGTACCCTAGTTGAGGGGCAGCATCCGTAGAAGCACTTTGCATTGAAGTTGTTACAAAAGCTCCGGTAATACCCAATGCAAAAACAGCAACGGGCATTATTTTTTTTAACATCGTTTTCATAATAATAATTATTTAATTAGAACTTTGATCTACTTTTTTATACAGGTATTCGATCTTATTCCTGATACCGGCCAGTATATTTTATCTATCGAATTTTTCTCAATCCAATATCTTTCATTTCTTTCCTTATTATTTTTTTCAAATCATAAATAATAAGCTCATTGCTTACTAATGCATAAAAATGAGTTGACGTGACGTAAAAATATTGCAGTTTTTTATTCTGACTTTTATATACCGCCAAACTTAGTAAATAGGTATTGTTGCTTAAATTATATACATCTATTATTTCTGCCTGTTTCCATAGTTTTTCCGGTTCAAAACGCCCTGGTATTCTGGACTGAACAAAAAGTAAATTTTGACTGATAACAGCCGATTCATTAACAACCAAGGGAGGTGCTGCCATTTTTCGCTCTCCTCTATCTTTCAGAAAAGCTACTTTAATCTGAGCTTTCGATATGGTATCAATGGTATGCCCCCGAGAAAGAAGGTTTCCTTTTTTATCTGCTGCAATAAACTCATTTCGATAATAATACAGATACACCATGCCCTTCTGATTTTCACTGCCCATAAGTATTCCGTCTGTATCAAAGACACCATCTAACTGCTTTTGCAAAAGCTTTTCATTATAGTTCTTATTTGGAATACTATCAGGATTAAAAACACCTAAAACATGTTCTGCATTTTTACCCCTGCCTGACCTAAAAGCAATAGTGGAACTATCTATGGGCTGTGCAATGGAGAAATAAGGACAGGATTTGAATTCTTTTGTTATTCTCCAGTCGGCTGTACCTCCTCTTAATATAAAAGGTATATTGCCATCCATTAGATAAAAATAAGATCCTTTAATGACAATCTTTACCATTTTGTAATGTTTGTCTTTGCTGTGCACTATTATTTTTATTCGTTTTCTCTGGTTAGAAATTGGATCAATCTCCAACATATGCAATGGATCGGTAAAATTGCCCAGATAAATTTTTTGATTGGCATGTCCTGCAAAGTAGTAGGAGTTGAATTTTAAATCTATCGTCGTTTTAAGTGCTATGGGATGTTGCGGATACCTCCTGATAAAGGGATTTTGGTGATGCATTATTTCTTCTGAGGAGAGAAATAAGACAACTATAGCAGCTGTACTGAAAACAACTATTATTAAAATGATTCTAACCGGAAAGAATCTTATATTTCCTGATGTACCCTCTTGCCTGTTTTTAAAATGCATAACTATGGCCATAGCTGCCAATACAATAAATACAACGTTAAAAATTAAGTGTATATTCCAAGTCATTTTTTCTAATATTCCGCCACAAGAACACGGAACAAATGAACTAAAATGCAGTATAACAAAAATATATGTAGTGAACATAATCATTAAACTTAGAGCTGCTAAAAGACCTATACTACGAAATTTTGGAATAATTAAGGCCAGTGCAATTATTAATTCTGCAATTGGTACGATCCACGATATCCATATTGCAAATGGACTTAAGAGAGGCGATTGTCCAAGCTGTACCTGAAAGTTTTCAAAATCTAATAATTTGCTTACCGCTGCATAAACAAAAAGCAATGTATAGAGAAGGCAAATACCCTCTACTACATATTTTTTAAATTCTTGATTTTTAGTAAGTGTCATACCTAAGCTCGTTGAGTTCCACAATGTAAAATTCTGAATTTCAAAAGAATAACACTTATACAATCGGGAGCGATAATTAATTAAGAAGGATTAAAATCAATAGCTGAAAAAAAGTCACCTGTTTTGTTGCGGCCGAGTTCTTTTGGAGAAAAGCCAAATCGCTTTTTAAATGACTTAGAAAAGTTAGGATAGCTATTGAAACCGTTCATAAACGAAATGTTTTTTAAAGGAATATCTGTTTGCTCTATCATTAGATATGCTCTTTTGAGTCTTTCCTCTGTATAAAACTGGTAGATGCTTGTATGGAAAAAATATCTAAATCCATCTTTCAGTTTAAAATCATTGGTACCGAATTGCCTGGCCAGTTCTTTTATAGAAGGCAATGGCTCTGCCAGATTCGCTAATACGTAATCGTATACTCCTTGCATTAGGCGTGCATCAGTTTTTCGGAAGTTATGATGTTTGTTTAATTTTATTTCGAAAGGTTCCGAAGTACTTTCATTGATTTTCAGAAATGGAGTAACAAAACTAAGGACTGTAAATTTACCCTGCGATAACCGGGATACTGAACACACAGCGGTTACAGTCAGCTTTTTGAAGGTTATAAAATTTAGCGTAATGATTTCACCTGCTAAAAGAAGATCTTCTAAGTCTCTTCTCTCCAGATCAGACATATTTCTGAAATCATCCCACAAGAAATCCTGAATTGGCATTTTAAGCATTTCTGTCGCATCATAACCTAAAATTTGCAAGGCGCCTTGGTTCACATCTTGAATGTAGTGATTCTCATCTAAAATAAAGGTTGCAGGTGTTACCATCCTGTGGGTAATATAAGGATTGACAAATCCTGAATGAAACGCGGATTCTTTAAGCTCTTCAGCAACCATATTGACCAGCACAACTAAGGTTTCGATCTCATCATCATAGCTGCTCAAAGGTATCTGTCCATTGAAATTTCCCCGTGCCATTTCAAACAGCATTTTGTGCATGGATATAATCCGCTGGCGATTGTGGGGTCGTTTCATTAGTTCTAACTTTAGTTATGTACGACTTGCTACTAGATTTATTTTTAGAGAAAGCCCTTAAGATAATCCAAGGCCTCTTGCTTGCTGTCAAAAATTCGGGTTGGCACCGAAGGCTTGCTTATTTCAAGATAAAATGTGCTCATAGTCATAGAAACATTTTCACCGCCAATGAGAGCTACTGCTTTGGCAAGCAGAGATCCCGATTTGGCTAGATAATCCCTGGCTGCCTTGTCAATAGAAGCTATCCCCCTTGTATCACAAAATATAGGAAGCAGCCTTTCATTTTGAAATGCAATCCTGTCTGCAACTACACGCACGGCGACTTGTAAATCTATTGCTGTATTAGCTTTATATTCGAAAAAGAGGATTCCCTTTTCAATCCAAAAACGTGCATTTTGATTTTCAAAAGATTCATGTGAGGCGATCATGACCTGTTTTATTTAAACTTGAAATTTAACAAAAATATAAAGATTTAGAAACATTATCATTGTCAAATGTGGATTATTTCTTGCAAAACATCGTGATTTGTTGTCAAATCGGGAATTACCTTTGCCAAATTGGGAATAAAATATCTGTAAGTAAAAGCGCTTTCAATTTTTATAATGAATTTTAGATATCTAATTTTCAGACATTTACAAAAACACAAATCTAAACTAAAAAATTTATAGAAATGGCAAAAATAAAACACAACAATTTTATCGACACAGTAGATACTGTTTTTTCCAGCGCAAAGGATCAAGGCCTATTACATCTTCATGCAGAAGGTACATCTCTAAATGGGCGAACCATAAAAATTAAAGGAAGCGAAATGCTCCATTTCGGTACTACCGGATATCTGGGTCTTGAACAGGATAAAAGGCTAAAAGAGGCTGCAATAAACGCTATCAATAATTATGGAACACAGTTCCCGCTTTCTAAAACTTACCTTTCACATCCGTTGTATGCAGAACTTGAAAGCAAGATTGAATTGATGTATAATATACAGCCAATCATAACTAAGAACAGTACCCTGTGCCATATGGCAATAATACCTACCCTGATAAGAGATGAAGATGCAGTAATTCTAGACCATCAGTCGCACTGGAGTGTGCAAAATGCCTGTCAGATCCTTAAGCTTAGAGGAATACCGGTAGAAATGATACGCCATAACAATCTCGAAATGCTTGAAGACAAAATTCGCATGCTCAGTGGCAAATCCGGCAAAATCTGGTACATGGCCGATGGCGTTTATTCTATGTACGGAGACTATGCACCAGTACAGGATCTTATGAAGCTTTCCCGAAAGTATCCGCAGTTCCACCTCTATTTTGATGATGTTCATGGAATGAGCTGGAAGGGTAAAAATGGTACTGGTTTCATCTTTGATGCTATTGGTGCACTGGAAGAAAACATTGTCGTTGTCAGTACGCTGAGTAAGACTTTTGGTGCAAGCGGCGCTACATTTTTCTGCAGCGATCGTAAATTACGTGAAAAAATTAAGACTTTTGGCGGCCCCCTAACCTTCTCTGCGCAACTTGAACCGGCATCAGTTGCCGCTGCAATCGCATCCTGTGACATACATCTATCGGAGGAAATATATGAGCACCAGGCTGAACTTGCAAAAAAAACAGCACATTTCAGTACCCTTCTTTCAAACAGCAGCCTGCCCTTAGTCTCTGAAAACGATTCCCCCGTTTTCTTTCTAGGAATGGGTACTCCAGCTACTGCTTATAATTTTACCAAGCGTCTTTTTACGGAGGGCTTTTATCTTAACCTTGGTATTTATCCCGCTGTGCCTATAAAAAATACGGGAATCCGTATCACTATATCGGCACATAATCAAATTAAAGATATAACAGAACTTGCCCGTGCGATGGATTACCACTTCCAAAAAGCAGTGGAAGAAACAGGAAGCAGTAATGAAAAAATACGCCAAGCTTTTAGAATGGATATCAGTACAAAACTCACATCTAAAAAACAGCACTCAGAACTGCTCCATATTGAAAAACAAACAAGTATTCAGAACATCAATAAACAGGAGTGGAACAAGTATTTGGGAACTCATAATATCCTTGATTGGGAGGGAATGCAGTATCTCGAGAAAACGTTCTCCAATAGCCAGGATCAGACCAATAAATGGGATTTCTTTTATTATATAATCCGCGACCAAAACATGCAGGTTGTCCTAATGACTTTCTGCACATTCGGAATCTGGAAAGATGATATGCTGTCCACTGAGTCGGTATCTAGACACCTTGAAGAAATTCGGAAAACCGATGCTATGCACATGACTTCCAAAGTACTAAGTATAGGATCGCTATTTACCGAGGGGCAGCACTGCTACATTGACGAGAGTCATACGCTGGCAGGGCAATCACTGAGAATGCTCCTGATTAAGCTGGAAGAATCATACAACTCTCTAGGGGCGGATATGCTCATTCTGCGTGATTTTGAGCCCGGATTCCACTGGGATGAAATGATAAGAAACCAAGGGTATTTTAGAATTGATATGCCCGAATCATGTGTTATAGAAAATGAAAACTGGCCAGCAATTGACAATTATGCTTCTCTGCTTTCAACCCGTTCCCGTCAGCATTTCAATAGGGAAATAGTACCGTATGAAAAATTCTACGATGTGCAAATAAAAGATTGTCTCAATCAAACAGAGTTAGAAAGGGCTTACGAGTTATATTGCAATGTAAAGGACCGCAACCTAGCCATAAATACCTTTTCGTACAGTAGGGAAATATTTGAAAATATGAACAGCTGTTCAAACTGGGAGTTCATAATTTTGACCCTAAAGGATTCAGCTGAAAAAGATTTCATCGGGATAATGTTCTGCTATAAAAATTCAGGAATTGTGTATGTGCCTGAACTTATCGGTATGGACTACATTGCTGGCGACGGCTTCAACTTGTACAGACAGCTTTTGTACCAAACGATCAAACGAGCAAGAGAGCTTGGAATTGGACGAATCGATTTTGGTATATCTGCAACCTTTGAGAAGAAAAAAATTGGTGCTTCTATAAAATCTAAAGTGGCTTATGTGCAGGCCAGGGATAACTACGCTATGGAACTTATGCAGACACTGCAGAATGAAACCAATATTCCGCGCTTATCGAGCTAAATTATAATTCCAGCGAAAAGTCGTCATAAATTTCCGGGCAGCAATGCCCCAGCTTTTCCTTGTTCAAATAAATCTAAATTCTGTTGTCATGATAAGATCTACATGTGAGAACGCACTTCAGGTTATTCGAAAAGCAGAACAGCAATTCAGCTTAGATCCTGAACATATAATTGAAAAATCCTACCATATGACTACTGTACTTCGAAACTTGCTTAGTACGGTAAAAAAAAATGTTTTAGAAAATGGATTCTCTGATGAAAGTGAAGAAATTAATTTTTTTAAAAGTATTAAACCCCAAATACTCGGAAAACTCATATTCTATAATAAAGTCTTCCGCATTGAAGCATCCTGTCCTGTTGTAAGCGGCAAAATGCATCACAAATATTTTTCAAACGAGCTTAATTTGCTAAAACAGGAATATAAAGACCACTTTTATACTACTGACTTCTATCGGTACTATCGCTCAGGAAGAACCGAATGGGACCACCATTTTTTTTGTCTGGGAAAAATAGATCTTCATGAAGGAGTTAATAGTTTTGTGTTTGAAATTGACACTCAATTTTCTACCTATTACGATTATAAAGTAGCGCGGATAATTGCCAATGAACTTCTTTACAGCTACCTGATCTCTAAAATTGAACCTGACACCCAGCAAACCAGTATTTTTTCAGATGGAAACACAGCTAACAGAGATTTTTTCTGGACAGATTCAAAGAATGCTCTGATCGAATTAATTTATGCACTTCATGCATCGGGCAGCATTTCTCACGGAAAAGCGGGAATTCGTAAAATTAGTATGGTCTTTCAGTTGCTGTTCAGGATACAGCTCGGTGATGTCCATCATGCCTTCCATAGGATGAAAGACAGGACCGACAGCAAAAGTATATTTCTGGATCAGCTGAAATCATCGCTTAAACAGCACATGGAAAAAGAGCTGTAGCGCATTTTGAAACTTGCAATTCTCTACCAATGTGATGCAATTGGCATTGAGTGGCCAATAATACATAATCGCTTCTGCATGTTCATCTGTCCCAACAAATCAACATAGTTGTATAATTAGTGTAACCGTTAAAATTTTCACAAAACAGCATTTTACATTGGCTGGCATTGGCAATGAAAAAATTTTGCACGTAGCAACTTTGCTTCACTAATGCAAAACACACAGCCATGAATATAGACAGAATGGAATTCATTTCCTGGATGGAACGAATCATAGAACGATTCGATCTTATGAGCGCGCATATAAATGAACTTGAAAAAAAGCGCGGAAGTGTTGACGGAGAAGAGCTATTGGACAATCAGGATATATTGCAAATGCTGAAAATAAGTTCCAGGTCACTTCAGCGGTATCGATCTTCGGGCAGGCTGCCCTATTACACTATCAGTGGAAAAATCTATTATAAATTATCTGACGTACACCAGTTCATCCGAGAGAGTTTTAATCTGCGAATGCCAAAAACATATGACAGCCAATGAAAAATGGCGCCAAAAGGTTCCAGCTTTTAGTCAGCACTTTTTCACTATTTAATTTCGCCAATGAATTTAAAATTTAAAATTATGAGTGAACAAATTAAAGAGACACTTAGTACTCACGAAGAATTATCGGATATACTGCTGGTTTTCGATAAAGAGAAAAAGAAAATCCTGGCCGTAAAAGGCATTGACCAAGATGGCAATCTGGAAACCGTTGATCCTACCCGGAAAAATGAGAATCAGTTTATGCGGGTAGATAAACAGGGTGATTTGTTTTCGAATTTCTTTTCGAATTTTTTAAGCCAGCTGAAAAACCCAACTAATTTTTCGTTTTTCAAAATCCCGGCGCTGCTGGCTGTTGATACTTCAAAAGATATGCAGAAACACTTAGATCATCCCACACCTGAAGGTGAACAATTAATGAAACAGCACGAAGTAAAAAAGGAATATAAACAAGAAAATAAAAACAATATGGAAACAACACAGACAAATCCGGAAACCAGCGAATACAAATACAAACCGGAACAGATCGATTGGGAAACATTAAACAATCTTGGCTTAAGCAAAGAGAAACTTGAAAAACTAAATTTGCTTGATCCTTTACTAAAGGGATACAAAACAAATGAGCTTGTACCAGTAAGCCTTAACCTGGGTACTGCCATAACCCGAATGGATGCACGCCTATCCCTTAAACAAAACGACGAAGGACAGGTCGTGCTGGCCATTCACGGCATCCGAAAATCACCCAATCTGAATTTTCCTTTTTTCGGTCATGAGTTCAGCAAGGAAGATAAAGACAATCTTCTGCAAAGTGGCAATATGGGACGAATAGTAAATCTCACCAATCCGAAAAACAATGAAATCAGCCCCTCCATTATCAGTATAGACAGACTAACCAATGAAGTGGTGGCCCTGCGCACGGATTTCATTAAAATCCCTGATGAAATTAAAGGAGTAAAGCTTAACGAAGAGCAAAAGCAAACATTGCTGGAAGGTAAACCGCTTCCAATAGAAGGTATGGTCTCCAATAAAGGAAAAACGTTTGATGCATCGGTTCAGTTCAATGCCGATAAACGCTTTGTAGAATTTCTCTTTGACAGAAATACTCCTAACAACCAGCAGAACCAAACTCAGGGAGCACCAAAAAACTTTAGGGACAAGGAACTCGATAATGAACAATATCAAAAGCTCAAAGAGGGCCACACGGTTTATATCAGCGGCCTCGTGGATAAAAAAGGCAAGGAATATAATGGATATATCACTTACAACAAAGAAACCAATAAAACAGAATTTTCATTCCAAAATCCAGATAAAATCAAAGAACAAATAAAACCTTCGGAAGCACATAAAACACAAACCGCAGTCAATTCCGAAGGCAAAACGAACGAAGCAACTAAGAACATAAAGGAACCTTTAAAATCAGGGCAAACAGTTCCTGATGAAAAAAAACAGCAGGAACATCAGGAAGAATCCGATGCACCTGCTAAATCAAAAGGGCGTAAAATGTAATAACATATGATAACAATTATTGCAGAGAAGCCCAGTGTAGCAAGGGAAATAGCCGTACTGCTCGGAGCCACCGAAAAAAAAGATGGCTACCTGACCGGTAACGGCTATTTTGTTACATGGGCATTCGGACATTTATTAGAACTGGGTATGCCGGCAGATTACGGAATTTCAGGATTTCAGAAATCAGCACTCCCGATAATGCCAAACCCTTTTTTGTTGACGATCCGTAAAACAAAAAATAACAAAGGCCATGCTGTTGATCCAGGAGCGAAAAAGCAGCTAAGAATAATAGAACGTGCTATTGGCCTGAGTGAAAAGATTATTGCAGCAACTGATGCCGGACGTGAGGGTGAATTAATATTCCGAAACATCTACGAGTTCCTCAAATGCAGTAAGCCATTTGAGCGACTATGGATTAGCTCACTTACTGAAAAAGCTATTAAGCGGGGATTTGACAATCTAAAGCCCGGCAGTGATTTTGACGCGCTGTATAAATGTGCACAAGTGAGAAGCCAGGCTGACTGGCTATTAGGGATCAATGCGTCGCAGGCATTGAGCATTGCCGCAGGTGATGGAATCTATTCACTTGGAAGGGTACAGACTCCTGTACTCGGTTTGATATGCAGGCGTTATCTTGAAAATAAAAACTTCTCAATAAAGAAATTCTGGCAGTTAGAATTATTACATTCCAAAGAATTCACTGACTTTAAAAGCCTGTCACAAAACAAATGGGAAGATAAAAAAGCGGCAGACAACGTGTTAAAATCAATCGCAAGGATTGGAAATACCGCTTTTGTCACAGCTGCAGAAACCAAAAACATGGCTGAACATCCACCCTTACTGTTTGATCTGACTGGCCTGCAAAAAGAAGCAAGTACAAAACTTAATCTTTCTGCGGAGGAAACGCTAAATATTGCACAAAGCCTCTATGAAAAGAAATTTATTACCTACCCACGCACCGGAAGCAGATTCCTTCCTGAAGATATGTGGGCAGAAATTCCCGGACTGATCAGAGTTTTGCTGGACCGCGAAGCCTTCAGGCAGGCAGTGTCCAAAGTTAAATGGGGCCAATTCAACAAACGCATAGTGAATGACCTGCGTGTAACCGATCATCATGGCCTGCTGACTACCGAGAAAATACCTTCTGCCCTGCCAGCAAAGGAAAACGCAGTTTATAATATGATTGCTTTTAGAATGCTCGAAGCAATTTCACAGCCATGTATCAAGGAAGTAACCCAAATTGCATTACAGGTTTTACATTATGATTTCAGCCTGAGGGGAAGCAGAATTCTAGAATCAGGATGGCGTGCGATCAGGGGCAGTTTTTATGACAATGACCCTCAGCAAGAACTTCCCGAATTGAATATTGGTGATGAACTTAAAATAAAAAGAGCTAGCGTTCTGGAAAAGCAAACGAACCCTCGGGCTCTCTTCACAGAGGCAGGACTTTTATCTGCAATGGAAACTGCCGGTAAAGAAGTCGAGAACAAGGAACAATACAGTCCTTTACAAAATATGGGTATTGGTACGGCAGCAACAAGATCTGGCATCATAGAGACACTCTTTTCTCGTGATTACATACAACGGGAAGGAAAATCACTGGTACCTACTCCGAAAGGACTAAAAGTGTATGAACTGGTAAAAGACAAGAAAATTGCCGATGTAAGTATGACGGTAGATTGGGAAGCTGCCTTAGAGAAAATTGAGAATAACCACAATGATGCAGCAGCTTTTCAAAACGATATCAGAACATACACAGTCTTGATCACTTCTGAATTACTACAAACTTCTATTGCAGAGAGCAACATCCCCCAACTTGTATGTCCAAAGTGCAAAATCCACCAACTTATTATTAGTGATAAAATTGTCAAATGCAAAGATGAAGCATGCAACTGGATACAGTTCAGAAATATTTGTGGAGTTCATTTAAGCTTATCTGAAATTGACAATCTTGTCAATAAAGGTAAAACATCCCTAATAAAGGACATGAAAAGCAAAACAGGAAAGAAATTCAATGCCTGCATCGCATTAAACGAAAAAGCGGGAAGCTTTTTTGATTTCAGTAAATGATAAGTTTTATAATGATTTATAAAAATATAAGGTAGATACGCAGGAATGACCATCAAATTATTGATGGTCATTTTTTCTGCTCTTTTTGCACTAAATGCTGTAATTGGGGGTCGTTTTTAATACGGTCTAGTTCCATTTCAATAACGATAATTATATCTCTTTTTATCTGTTTATAATTGCTATCAATTTCTTTTTTCATGTCATCTGTTCCGCTTTCGTCAACAAAGGATAAGATCTGTGGTATCCTTTGACAGGTTTTGTTTTCAGCGGCAATCTTTGCATTATCTACAACAATTTCAGCATGGAAAATTTTCTGCTCAATTCGCTGGTCAAAATTGTCCGACACAGCTCCGACAAAAAAACCTTGCGTCAATGTAGAAATTTTGGAAGCCGGTATAAGGCTGTCTAACTGGGTAGATACTGAGGTAGACGTATCATTTCGATTGATGCTCATGCTTTGTCTTTTCTGCAATACTTTACCGAAACGTTCCGAAAGGCTCTTCGCTGTTTCACCCACCACCTGACCGCTGAAAATGTTGCCCACTGTATTTTGGATAACCTTACTTTCCTTGTCCCCGTAATCCCGGTTCAATTGTGAAAAATCCTGAAATCCTAAACAGACAGCAACTTTATTACTACGGGCAGTAGCTATAAGATTATCGAGACCGCGAAAATATATAGTTGGCAGCTCATCTATGATAACCGAACTCTTTAACTGCCCTTTTTTATTGATCAGTTTTACAATACGTGAATTATACAATCCTAATGCTGCAGAATAAATATTCTGACGATCGGGATTATTACCTACGCATAGAATTTTCGGCTCCTTGGGATTATTAATATCCAGCGAAAAATCATCTCCGGTCATAACCCAGTAAAGGCTTGGGGAGATCATACGTGACAGTGGTATTTTGGCCGAAGCAATCTGGCCTTGCAGCTGGTCCTGCGCCCCGCCCTGCCAAGCATCCATGAATGGTGATAAATAATTTTCCAGCTCTGGATATGAGGTAAGGATAGTAAATACGTCTGAGTACTTTTTATTCAGCAACTCAATGGCGTGCGGAAACGTACAGTGCTTTCCATTTTCATAGATTTTAAGAAACCATATAATGGCGGCCAAAAGTATAATCGGGCTTTCTACAAAAAAATCCCCCTGTTTCTGTATCCAGCTCCTGTTAAGGTTAAGCATTATGGTATATGCAGCCTCGTAGGCATCCGAAATATCGGTCATGAAATCGGGATTCAGGGGATTGCACCGGTGGCTTTTTCTTGGGTCATCAAAGTTGATCACATAGAATTTTGGTTTGACTTTGTACTTGTTATGATGTTTTAATAAATGATTGTAGGCAATTGTGGAAAGGTCGTCAAACTTGAAGTCATAGATATACATTGAAAAGCCTTTTTCAATCTGCTGCTTGATATAATTGTTAATTATCGCATATGATTTACCAGATCCGGGTGTACCCAGGACAATTGTTGCCCTAAATGGATTTACAATATTAATCCAACCGTCATTCCATTTGTTTTTATAATAAAATCTGGTGGGAAGATTGACCGAAAATTCATTTTGCATGAGTTTGGTCTCCTGCTGAAAACTCTCGTTCTCGTTGTTGAAGACATCATCCATTAGATTCGTTTTTAATAGACGACTGCTCCAGATTCCCGCCAGCATTAAAGCTACATAGCCCAATCCCAGAGTCAGAATATAAAAGAAAGGTGCTGTTTGGTTTGGCAGCCTCAAAAGCGGGGTATTTAAAAAGAAAAGTACAAAGCCAATGCCAAAAGCACTGTAGATCTTCGGCCAGGTAATCTTCTCATTTTTTACTCCCTTTGTTCCCAGACAGCTTAAAGCCAATAATAATACCGCAAAAATTTTCGTATAAAGTGTAGCAGCAAACAAACCTGCCTTACGGTCGAAACTGCCTAAAATGGTATTAATGGTTTCTATTGCCCATCCCCTTTCCAGAAAAAAGCCATAGCAGTACCAGTATAAATGCATCAGTACTATCAGAATACTTACTGCTCTCATAAAAGCCATTATCTTGGCAAGCCCTCTTAAATCATCTTCACCCTGCATTTTAAAATATTTAATGTTTGGGGAGTGAATTTAAATGCTGGGACATGCCGCTTTCCTATTGAGGCAGATATTGGAATTGTTTGACCGTCTGTTGCTTATTCTATAAAATGAGATTCAGAATTCATATTGCTTTTTTTATTAATTTTACAGCAATGTAAATCAACCATTTACAATTATTAAATATTCACTGACAAGCACAATTAAGATGAGTTACGATAATCGGGATGCATTACCGGGAGAAACTGATGAAGAATATGAGGTTCTGGCAAGAAAGGAAAGCCAGGCTGCAATGGGATTAATGTTTGGGATAGCCTCCCTACTATTTTTTGTGTTAAAAATTGCTGTTATTGTCGGGATCTCTTTTTATGCCGGATTTGTATTGTCCCAAAATCTGTTAGGAGAAGAAACCCGCCAATTTAGAATTTTGGGTTTTGCTCTGTTATTTACCTACCTTATTTTCTGCATCATTTATTTCTTCAAAGGAACTGTCATAGGTCTGCGCGCAAAGAACAACAAGCTTTGGATATTGCCATGGGCATTCTGTGTACTTATATCTTGCATTATACCCGCTTTAGTGCTAAAAGCAATAGTCTCATCAATGTTCGATTATGGAGAACAACAGGGTGCTTTTTACATTGGACTTACCTGGGGAGCATTTATAATTTGTTCATTATATATCTATGGTATATACCAGTTTAAGACACATGCCGCCGAGGATCCTGTATTGGAGTTATGCTTTGGGATTGAGAGTATCTTTATAGTTGCATGTTTACTATAACATTATATTTATTTATCCCTATTCCGTTTTCTTTTCTTCTTCATTTTAGCAGCAAAAGCATCCTCCGCATAATCTTCCCCATGCGCTTCGGGCAGCATCCCTCCGAAAGCTTCTAATGAAGAATTGTTTTCCTGGCTTACAACACCAGTTTCATTATTGAGAAACTTTAAATGTTTATATGGATTTTCATAAGGAAGATCATCAAAATTATGTGCAACTTTTTTTGAACTGGCTGTTGCCGATTCCTTTGCATTTTGTTTTAAGTTATTACTCCAATGCTTGTTAATAGGGTTAGCTGAAAATTCTGTTCCTAAGCGCGAACCGTTCCATACTGTCCTGAAATTATGGTCAATAAAAGTGATGCCATAAATACGTCCCGTTTCGTTTCTGCGAACTACTGTATTTATGCCCTGCTGGATTAGCTTATTTTTAAAATCCATTTCGTTATCAGTTGAATGTAATGCAATCCGTATTGTATCTTTAAGTTTTAATGTTCCTGAATTTTCTTTTAAAGCTTTTTTGCATCTGCCAAAATGGACATCCAAAGCGGAAAGTCCTGCATTCTTTCCAAATAAGGAAGCTTTCAGCGGATGTCCTGCCCGCTCTCCATTTTCGTTTAATGGAAGATATACTAAGCCCTGCCTGATTTTTCCGTGTAATTGGCTTTCCACTTTTTCTGTAGTGATATTAAACAGCGAAAGAAGGGCATTGTATTCGCCCAAAGTCTGAAATTGGTAGTATTTGGGAAGGTGCCTGATTACCGATGCTATTTGACTTTTGACATTCCCTGCCCTGTAATCTACCGGCTTGAAAATTTTGTCCTGCTGTCTATGTGCTTTGTCCTGCGCGGATATCAGTTCATATTTTCTTTCCAGTTCGCGACAAACAGCCATAGATCTTCTCCTCTCAAACTTATCCGAAATCTTCTTGCCCTCTTCATCCACGCAGATTGTTACTATATGGATATGTTCACGCTCAATATCGGTGTGTTTGAATACTGCAAAAGGCTGCTGCCCGTATCCCATTTCCTGCATGTAGTGCTCTGCTATTGCGATAAATCTTTCATCGTTGACATTATCCTTCGGGTCAGGGTTAAGTGAAATATGCAGTACTGGTTTTTCCGTATTGCGGTTGGCCAGCAAATAAGGCTCAAAGGACCGTGCCAACTGTGCAGTTGAATATGTGCCAGTTGCAGTTTCAATCATCTTGCTGGTAAACAGGACCTGTGCTTTTTCTTTTTGTACTTTGAGCTGATTGTATGCCAATGCTCCATACAAATTGCTGCCTCTTCCAATTTTTGCTATCATTTTAAGGGTGCTTTTTAAAATGTTTATCTTCAAATTCCTGTACTATCAGGATAATTTTTTGGCACAATGCGGCAAATTCGGCAGTCTGTTTTTCCAACTTGTACAAGTACGCTGCCGCCTTTTTCTCCGAAAAATTACGGTACAAAAGTTTCACAACCTGATTATAATTTACTCCTGCTGACCGGAACTGGCTATGAAATGAGGTCAGCCGCATATAAAAATCAACTGTTCCCTTGTCTATTTTAACTGTCTTCACTTCTTTTCCAAATAAAAGTGAGATGATAAATTTTGCCTTATTGTGCATTCCCGACGATTCATATAGCGATAACAGTTTCGCATTTTCCTTTTCAGTCAGACGAAAAACATGTCTGTGTATGCTGGGATCAATTTTCGGATTCCTGCCCCCTTTGCCGCCTCTTCTTTTATTTTCTTCTTTCATCTTAAATCGATTATAACTTCTTTAATAAAACCTGACTTCGGAAGGTTTTTCCAGCCCCCGGAAGGGCAAGTTGTTTTGGGGCACGAACTCAGTTTCGAGTGCCTCAAAACACAACTTGCCGTGTTCTGGCGAACACAAAAATCCGCCCTTCGGGACGGATTAAATATAGAGGGAAAGACAGCCTGACGCTGTCCTCTTTATTGCCAGAAATGTTTATTTGTTTTTGCATAAGTCCGTTACTAATATCACAGTACAAAAGAAAGCACTCTCTATCAAAGCACTATAAATCAACAGAATACCAAAAAAAGTCTTTGAACGCCAATTAGTGCCATCTAAAATGAAGCACATATATACCTGCATTTCTTTGTATGTGCAAAAAGGCGCAGGGATGTAAGTATGTTGGGACGTAATTTATCAATTATGTAAGCAGCTGCACAGGGCCAGATTTACAGATTTGGGTTTGTATTTAAATAGAATCACAAATACATACCAATGTATATAACTCGATAAAAATGCATCTACTCTTGTAAATACATAAATACCACATCATGCAAGCATACGGCCAAGTGCATAAGTGCACACTGAAAGGTCCACCAAGGTACATACAACTGTGCGCACAGATATAAGTAAATATTAAATACATAAAAAATGAAAACAGAAAACCAACCCGTATTCGTTGCTTTTTCCTCCCAAAAGGGAGGTGTAGGCAAAAGTACATTTACGGCGCTTGCCGCCAGTACCCTTCATTACCGCCTTGGCTACAATGTGGCGGTATTCGACGCCGACTTCCCGCAGCACAGTCTCATGAAAATGAAAGAACGTGATTTAGCAATGGTCATGGAAAATGAGTTTTTAAAAAAGACTGCTTTCAGGCAGTTTACAGCTATCAACAAGAAAGCGTATCCGATCTTTCAGCATAAAGCCGAAGGAGTGCTTCAGGCGGCACATGACTTTGTAGATTCTCTATCAGCTCCTGTTGATTATATCTTTTTTGATCTTCCGGGAACAGTAAACACTACTGGCATTTTGAAAGCCCTGGCGGGTATGCATCACATTTTTACGCCGATCACAGCGGACCGTGTGGTGATGGAAAGCACCCTTATTTTTACCCAGCTTATGAAGGATGTTATTATGAAAAAAGGGGATACGTCCATAAAAACAATTAACCTGTTTTGGAATCAGGTAGACGGCCGTGAACGCTCCCCTCTGTACGAGGTCTATAACAAACTTATTGATGAGCTGGGCCTGAGCCTAATGGATTGCCAGATCATGAACAGCACACGTTTTCGCAAAGAAAGCGAAGCAGATGCCAGAACTGTTTTTCGTTCCACCCTGATGCCCCCTGATGAGCGGCTGATGAGCACTTGCCGTCTGGACCAGTTTATGAAAGAATTTTTACAAATCACCCAATTATAGCATCATGGAAAAATACAATAACAAAAAAGCCATTCCTGAAATAAACGAGGAGATGATGATGAACTTGATGGTAGAGGGCGTAAAAAAAGAAGGTTTGCAGCTTCCTTCCGAGCAACCTAGAGACGTGATAAAAAAATCCAAGGAAAAAGATTTTCCAAAAGAGCGCGCCAAAATCAAAAAACCAGCTGAAGAAAATTACGAAAGCCTCTTTTTTAAAAAGTCCGAAACCAATGCCCGTGAAGGAAAAACAGTATATATTCGGCCAGATTTTCATGAGAAGCTTACCCGTATTGTGCAGGTTATTGGAGAGGATAAGATCAGCATTTACGCGTATCTGGACAATCTGCTCGAATATCATTTTCAGGAGTTTGGCGAGCAGATTATCTCAAGTTTTAATGATAAGTATAAACCTATATTTTAATTATGGAAACGTTGATTCTGATATGCCTTTTGGTTGTAATAGCCTTGCTGCTGCATGATAAAATTAGTATTCAGATAAGGAAAAAGGAAAAGCCTGTTCGGGGGGAACCCAATCATAAACTGCCCAATGTTATGGGACAGCCTAAAACGGTACAATGCCTTTCGACGCCAAAAAGTGTCCCTGAGCGCCCAAGCAGCAGCAAGAAACAACAAACCGGTAATTTTGATATTGAAATCGACAAAGAAGATTTTGATATAGAAATTCCGCAGGAAGAACTGGACGATGTTTTCAGAAATCAGCCCGATTTGGAAGAGGAGGAAGAAGAATGGAACGGTTATGGAATGTCGGCATGGAATGACGGTTTTGCCCAAGGGGTTACCTTCGAGGAACTAAGCGCTGTAGGGATGCTGCTAATAAAGGACAGGCTGGAGCCATCCCAAAAGGAAACAGCCATTGCATTAGTTCAAAAAATACAAGGAACCGAATTATTCAGCCTGCTGGAAAACTCCATGGAAAGTGCTTCCCGAAAAATAGCAGAGCTGCTGGACGGTAGCCTTTCCTCTGAAAAGGATTCCGGTTCTTCTTATCTGCGGAAAAATGATTTCAATGATTTTGATATTGGGGATTTTGTCTGAGGACAAAATCCCCTTTATTATTTAATGATTGATTTATTAGGGGAATTAAGTGCTAAAGGACACAACAATGCTAATTTTATCACTTGCTTTTAAATAAAAATTTAAACGTCGAAACGCTGTAGTTTCGGCGTTTTTTTTGCCTCAAAATTACATTTCCTACATCTGGCTGCCAATTAGTTCCACAGAAAGCCACTTCACTGTGGGCATTCAATTTTCATCACACTTTTGTCCTCAGAGCCCGCATAGTGCGGGAATACAGTAACAATCTAAAGTGTTTAATGATGAAAAAACAAAGAAAAAAAATCCTGCAGGCAGCAATCGTTGTGCTGTCATCTTTTCAGTTATCTGCACAGGGAAATGGTACGGCAGGTATCACGGAAGCCACCCAGATGGTCACCTCCTATTTTGACCCTGCCACTCAGCTTATCTATGCCATAGGCGCAGTAGTAGGGTTAATTGGCGGGGTTAAAGTGTATAACAAATTCAGCAGCGGTGATCCCGACACCTCAAAAACTGCGGCAAGCTGGTTCGGGGCCTGTATCTTCCTTATTGTAGCGGCTACAATATTGCGCTCCTTCTTCCTTTAACCCTGCACTATGGATACGTACAACATTAACAAAGGTATTGGAAGGACAGTTGAATTCAGGGGGCTCAAGGCGCAGTACCTTTTCATTTTCGCGGGCGGACTGCTGGCAATACTTATCCTGGTCATGATCCTGTATATGGCCGGAACCAGTTCCTATATCTGTCTTTTTCTTGGGGCAGGCGGTGCTTCGCTGATTGTATGGCAGACCTTCTCGCTCAACAGAAAGTACGGTGAACACGGACTGATGAAAATCGGTGCAAAAAAAAGGCATCCCTGCTACATCATCTGCCGCAAACCACCACGTCGCTGTTTAAGGTCAACTCCTAAACCCACTACGGTATGAGAAATACAGCCAAGACCACAACACTGGAAAGCAGATTTCCGCTGCTGGCAGTAGAGAACAACTGCATCCTTTCCAAGGATGCCGATATTACCGCCTGCTTTGAAGTCCGGCTGCCGGAACTCTTCACGGTGGCCTCCGCCGAGTATGAAGCGATTCATTCTGCCTGGCACAAGGCCATTAAGACCTTGCCTGATTTCACGATCGTCCATAAACAGGACTGGTACATCAGGGAAAATTATGATCCTGAATTAGATAAAGATGACCATAGTTTTCTGGCCAGGTCTTATCAGCGGCACTTTAATGAGCGTCCGTTCCTGAACCATTACTGCTACCTGTTTCTAACCAAGACCACCAAAGAGCGCATGAGGATGCAGAGCAATTTCTCCTCGCTGTGCAAAGGTGCACTGATACCAAAAGAAATCAGGGATAAAGAAGCCATACATCGTTTTATGGAAGCCGTGGCGCAGTTTGAGCGCATTATAAACGACTGCGGATTTGTCAAAATAAGTCGGATGAGTGAAGACGATATTATTGGATCTGAAGACAGACAGGGACTGCTGGAACAGTACCTGACCCTTTCAAGGGAAATTGGAACCCCGCTGCAGGATATTGCCCTGGGCAGCGAAGAGGTGCGTGTCGGAAACAAAAGGCTGTGCCTGCATACCCTTTCTGACACCGACAACCTGCCATCATCTGTATCGGCTGATACGCGATATGAAAAACTGTCCACTGACCGCAGTGACTGCCGTCTTTCTTTTGCCGCGCCTGTGGGGCTGCTGCTGAACTGCAACCACATTTACAACCAGTACCTGTTTTTGGACAACAGCGAGGAGAACCTGCTGAAGTTTGAAAAGTCAGCCCGAAACATGCACTCGCTGGCACGCTACAGCCGCGCTAACCAGATCAACAAAGAATGGATAGAACGGTATTTAAACGAGGCACATTCTTTTGGACTCTCCTCAATCCGCGCGCATTTCAATATCATGGCATGGTCGGAGGACCCGTCCGAACTCAAACAGCTGAAGAACGACTGCGGGAGCGCACTGGCCCTTATGGAATGTAAGCCGAGGCATAACACGACTGATACCGCTACACTGTATTGGGCGGGAATGCCAGGAAATGCGGGAGATTTCCCCAGCGAGGAAAGCTTTTACACTTTTATCGGGCCGGCTTTGTGTTTCTTCACAGAGGAAACCAATTACCATAATTCGCCATCTCCCTTTGGTATCAAGATGGCGGACAGGCTGACGGGCAAACCGATCCATTTGGACATTTCGGACCTGCCGATGAAACGAGGTATCATTACCAACCGCAACAAGTTCATACTCGGCCCCTCGGGAAGCGGCAAATCTTTTTTCACCAACCATATGGTACGGCAGTATTATGAGCAAGGCTCGCATGTGCTCCTGGTGGATACCGGCAACTCGTATCAGGGTTTATGCGAGCTTATCAAAGCAAAAACCAAAGGCGAAGATGGGGTATATT
Source organism: Flavobacterium fluviatile (assembly GCF_010645065.1). GTDB lineage: Bacteria > Bacteroidota > Bacteroidia > Flavobacteriales > Flavobacteriaceae > Flavobacterium > Flavobacterium fluviatile. Next base: position 58,890 of record NZ_JAADZW010000009.1, read on the forward strand.
TTACCTACACTGAGGACAATCCCATAGCCTTTAACCCTTTTTATACCGATGATGGGGTTTTCGATATTGAAAAAAGGGAAAGCATCAAAACCCTTATACTGACTTTATGGAAACGTGATGACGAGCCTCCCACGCGCTCCGAGGAAGTGGCACTCTCCAATGCCGTGAGCGGCTATATTGAAAGGATCAGACAACTTGATGCATTCCCTTCTTTTAATGGTTTTTACCGTTACGTAAAGGAGGATTTCCGTCAGGTATTGGAAGCAAAGCAGGTAAGGGAAAAAGACTTTGACATTGCCAATTTCCTAAACGTGCTGGAGCCTTATTACCAAGGAGGCGAATACGATTACCTGCTGAATTCCGATAAGCAGCTCGACCTGCTGTCCAAACGCTTTATAGTGTTTGAAATTGATGCAATCAAGGACCATAAAATCCTGTTTCCAATCGTGACCATCATTATTATGGAAGTGTTTATCAACAAGATGAGAAGGCTCAAGGGCATCCGTAAACTGATCCTGATCGAAGAGGCATGGAAAGCTATTGCCAAGGAAGGAATGGCCGACTACATCAAGTACCTTTTTAAGACTGTGAGGAAGTTCTTTGGTGAGGCCATTGTGGTGACCCAGGAAGTGGATGACATTATCCAGTCGCCCATTGTCAAAGAAAGCATCATCAACAATTCAGACTGCAAGATCCTGCTCGACCAGCGCAAATACATGAACAAGTTTGATGACATTCAGGCCATGCTCGGCCTTACGGACAAGGAAAAGGCGCAGGTGCTGTCCATCAATATGAACAATGATGCATCACGGCTTTATAAGGAAGTCTGGATCGGGCTTGGCGGAACGCACTCCGCGGTCTATGCCACCGAAGTCAGTCTTGAAGAGTATCTGGCCTACACGACCGAAGAAACTGAAAAAATGGAAGTGATGCAGCTTGCCAAGGAACTTGGCGGAAATGTAGAGCTCGCGATAAAACAGATTGCCATAAGGCGTCGTGAGCAGGAAAATCAATAATCAATAACGTTTTAAACTTATAAAAATGAAAAAAATACTATTCATGGTGCCACTGGCAATTATGCTTGCGTGTGCTCCATCAGCAAAAGCGCAGTTCGTGGTTACCGACCCGGCCAATCTTGCCTCGGGCATTCTCAACAGCGCAAACGAGATCATACAGACTTCTTCAACAGTCAGCAATGTGGTTAAAAACTTCAAGGAAGTCGAAAAGGTGTACAAGCAGGGCAAGGAATATTATGATAAGCTGCAGGCCATCAACAATCTGGTAAAAGACGCACGCAAGGTACAGCAGACAGTGCTCTTGGTGGGCGATGTATCGGAAATGTATGTACAGAATTTCGGCAGGATGCTCAGTGACCCTAACTTTTCGGCAAGGGAACTATCCGCTATTGCCAAGGGGTATTCGGCGCTGCTGGGAGAGAGTACCGAGCTTTTGAAAGAACTCAAGCAGATTGTAACCTCATCAAGCTTGTCGCTCAGTGATAAGGAACGTATGGACATTGTTGACCGCGTATACAAGGAGGTTAAAGAATACCACAGCCTGGTGCGTTACTACACCAACAAGAATATTTCGGTCAGTATTCTTAGGGCTAAAAAGCAGAACAGCACCAAAAGGGTGCTTGAGCTTTACGGCACTCCTGACCAAAAATACTGGTGATATGGAATTTAATAATCTTCACGAGGTCCTCCGCTCACTTTATGATGAGATGCTGCCACTCTCCGCCGATATGGCGGCAGTGGCAAAAGGACTTGCAGGGCTCGGGGCGCTGTTTTTTGTGGCCTTGAAGGTCTGGCAGGCGCTCAGCCGGGCAGAACCTATTGATGTCTACCCGCTGCTGCGCCCTTTTGCACTTGGGCTCTGCATCATGTTTTTCCCGAGCATTGTACTGGGCACAATCAATGCCGTATTAAGCCCGATAGTCCAGGGAACACACAGCATTCTGGAAGATCAGGTATTGGACCTGAACGATCTGCAGGCAAAAAAAGACCAGCTGGAGCATGAAGCGATGATCCGCAATCCCGAGACAGCCTATATGGTATCGGATGCGGAGTTCGACAAGAAACTGGACGAGCTGGGCTGGTCTCCTTCGGATATCGGGACTATGGCCGGAATGTATATGGACAGGCAGACCTATCATATAGAGAAAATAATAAAAGAATGGTTTCGCAACATGCTTGAAATACTGTTTCAGGCTGCAGCGCTGGTTATCGATACCATACGGACTTTCTTTCTGATTGTTCTCTCGATCCTTGGCCCTATTGCATTTGCCATATCAGTTTGGGACGGCTTTGAGTCGACACTCACCCAGTGGATTACCCGGTACGTCAGCGTTTATCTCTGGCTTCCCGTAGCGGACCTGTTCAGCTCGATGCTGGCCCGGATCCAGTCCCTGATCATTGAAAGGGACATTGAAATGCTTGCCGATCCCTCTTTCATTCCTGACACGTCAAACACGGTGTACATCATTTTTATGATCATCGGTATCGTGGGCTATTTTACTATTCCGACGGTGACAGGCTGGATTATACAGGCAGGAGGCGCAGGAAATTTTTCACGAAACATCCACCAGACCGCCATGAAGTCCGGAAATATCGCAGGCGCCGGAGCAGGTTCGGCCGCAGGCAACATTGCCGGAAGGCTTATTAATAAATAAATATTCGATAAAATGGAATTTAAAACACTGAGAAATATAGAAAACAGTTTCAGGCAGATCAGGCTCTACGCTATCGTGTTTGCCGGGCTCTGCGCGGCGGTGACCGGATACGCCCTTTGGAAATCGTACGGTTTTGCTGAGCTGCAGCGCCAGAAAATTTATGTGCTGGACAATGGCAAATCGCTCATGCTGGCACTTGCCCAGGACGCCTCGATCAACCGTCCGGTTGAAGCCCGCGAGCACGTAAGGCGCTTTCACGAGCTGTTCTTTACCTTGGCACCGGACAAAAATGCCATCGAAAGCAACATGAAAAGGGCATTTAACCTTGCCGATAAAAGCGCCTTTGACTATTACAAAGACCTTTTGGAGAAAGGCTATTACAGCCGTATCATATCAGGTAATGTACAGCAGCGTATCGAGATGGACAGCGTGGTCTGCAACTTCGAGAAGTACCCGTATGCGGTGAGAAGCTATGCCCGGCAGATTATAATACGCTCGAGCAATGTGACCCGGCGCAGTCTGGTTACATCCTGCCTACTGGTCAACTCGGTGCGGTCTGACAATAACCCGCAGGGCTTTACTATTGAAAAGTTTGCGGTGGTTGAAAACAGGGACATAGAGGTCATTGAACGCTAAAAAAAATCTCATGGAAGCATTATTAGACTTAGACGCATTCGCGAGAATCCTGACTGACAAAGGATATAATGGCTATTTCCATACGCAGGGTGCGCATGCCGGAAAACTCAAAGACAGCATCGGGGAATACCTTGAAAGCTGCCGAAAAGAAGCAGACTGTTTACCCGAAGAGGACTTGCTGCTGACAGGCTACCTGCAATGGTCGGGCACGGACAAGCCCAGTGTAAGATGCATTATGCTGGTAAAATACCTTGACGGAAAATTTTCCCTAAGCGCAATGGAGGTTTCAAGGAAAGACCAATTTGGACAGCTGCTGAAAAAATCGGAACTGACAAACCTGTCTGTGCTATCGGCACCGAGCGCAGCTCAGGCAGTCGGTTTGGTGAGTGAAGAACACGAGCAAAAAGCAGATAAATCCGCTAAACGTTTCAAGCTATGAAAACAAAAATAAGAACGTTATGAAAAATTTAAGAACAAAAATAGACCAGTGGCTGGAAAAGCTTGACAAGGACTGGGAAGCGATGCCTCTAAAAAGGCAGCACCTGGTGATACGGTATTTTTTTGCAGCGTACGTGCTGCTGACCGGAGTTGTCATTTTCAATGTCTGCCGTGATACTGCAGCTGCCCGAAATAGCATGGCTGTAGACCATATCGAAAACCCCGCCCGGTCAGGAAAACAAAGTCCGGCGCCTTTGCAGGATCCCATAAAGCCTATTTTAAAACAATAAGATTATGAAAGACACTAAGAAAAAGGTCAGCCTTCTCTCAGAGGGGACTGGCCAGAGCAATACCTCGTTTTTGCCTTATGAGAAAAAGACGGCAGTAGAGCGTTTGAAAAAGCCGCTGATTTTTACCCTGATGGGTATTGTCTGCATCGGCTGTATGTACTTGATCTTTAAGCCTTCGACAGATAAAAAGCAGATCAAAAACCCCGGGCTGAACGACAGCGTGCCGCAGGCAAGCGAATCGATACTGCAGGCAGATAAGGAGAAAGCGTATGAGCAGGAAATGCTCGAAGACAAAGAAGAGCAAAAAAAGAACGCGTTAACAACGCTGTCCGATTACTGGCATGAGGATAGCGATCAGCAGAAAGAAGCCTTGCCTGATCAGGTGGAAGGGCCAAACAATCCGGCACTGAACAGCTACCGTAGTGCCCAAAGCACGCTCGGATCTTTTTATCAGCAAGACAACGGGGAGACAAAAGAACTCCGCAGGGAGCTCGAGGAGCTCAAGGAGGAACTCGCCCAAAAGGATGTTCCGGTCCCTGCCACTATTGATGACCAATTGGCGCTTATGGAAAAATCCTATCAGATGGCCGCCAAGTACCTTCCATCCGGATCCAGTCCAGTGGAGCCTTTAGGCAAAAATAATGCCGCGCCGATTGCACAGTCACAAAAGGAGACTTTTGAAGCATTAATTCCCGCAAAAAAAAGCAGGGTATCCACGCTGTACCGCCAACCGTCAGACAGCGCTTTTCTGGCGGGCTGGGATAAAAATGGTAACCACGGGTTTTATACCACAGGTAAATCAGAAGAGGTGCAACAACCAAAAAACAGCGTCAGTGCCTGCGTACACCAGACCCAGACCATTATCGGGGAAGCTGGCGTTTCGCTTCGTTTACTGGAGCCTGCCCGGCTTTCAGGTCTGACCTTGGCAACAGGCACAATCGTTACGGCGAATGCCAAGATACAGGAAGGACGCCTGCAGCTCAAAGTCACCTCAATCGAACTGGATGGTATTATTATCCCGGTGGACATCACCATTTATGACCTGGACGGACAGCAGGGAGTAGCAGTTCCCTATTCTGCCGAAAGGAATGCCCTTACAGAAATGGCGGGCAATATGAGCCAGCAGTCCGGCACGAGCCTAATGATGACACAGTCTGCGGGCCAGCAGATGGCCGCTGACTTGAGCCGGGGCATAGTCCAGGGCATCTCGGGCTATTTCTCCAAAAAAGTAAGGACGCCGAAAGTGACCCTGAAAGCGGGACATCAGGTCTTTCTGGTGTCTAAAAATAACAGCAATCCTAAATAAATTATTATGAAAAATCATTTCAAAACATTTTGGGCTACAGCCCTTTTAATAGCCTTTTCACTGACCTCATCAGCGCAGGAAAACCAAACCGAAAACCTTGATTTCGGAAAGATAGACCCCTACCATATGCAGGTTACCTATGACAAAACTTCGCATCTTATTTTCCCTTCGGCTATCCGATATGTGGATCTTGGAAGCGAGCACCTGATTGCCGGAAAGGCCGAGGATGCGGCAAATGTCCTGCGCGTCAAGTCATCGGTCAAGAATTTTGAAGAAGAAACGAACTTTTCAGTAATTACCGATGATGGCCGTTTTTATAGTTTTACTGTGCAGTACAGCTCCAACCCGCCCACCCTCAGCTATGACCTTGTCACCATACAGAAGTCAATGGACAAAGCAAGAGCAAGCGATGTACTCTTCGACGAGCTCGGGAAAACCCCGCCCTCACTGGCAGCGCTAATTCTGCAAACCATTTACAAAAACAACAAGCGAATCCTAAAGCACATTGCATCGCAGAGTTTCGGCGTACAATTCAGCTTAAAGGGAATTTATATCCACAATGGCAGGTATTATTTTCATACGCAGCTTGAAAACCGAACCAATGTCCCTTTCGACATTGATTTTATGAGCTTCAAGGTGATAGACAAAAAAACAGCCAGACGCACTGCCGCGCAGCAAATAACACTGGTACCGCTTCGCATGTTCAAGCCCCTTACGGAGATTCCGGGAAAGAACACAGACCAGAATGTGCTGCTTTTGGACCAGTTTACCATCGCTGATGACAAGCTGTTGCTAATTGAGATTTTCGAGAAAAACGGAGGCAGGCACCAGACACTGGAGCTGGAAAATTCAGATCTGGTAAAAGCAAGGCTGATCAATGACATGCACCTGAAATTGTAGCAATCCTAAAACTAGAGAAATGAAAAAATATATCTATGCAGTGATGCTGGTAATGACCGGCATTATTATGACCCACGCACAGCGCATGATCCCTGGACAAAAAGGATTCGAAATTAATTCCGGAACCCTATCCGGCGATATTCGATGGCGTAATTATTACCTGAACCTGGGCTTGACCCTAAACGGGAAAAACGGCAATTACCAGTTATGGGCATTGGAATACAGCCACCAGTATTCGAAGTACAAGGCTCTGCGCCTGCCACTGGAAACCTATACAGCGGAAGGCGGTTACAGTTTTTTCCTGATGGGTGATACCCGAAGGAATTTTGCCCTGAATGCATTACTCGCTGCCGTGCTGGGTTATGAGAGTATCAACCGCGGTGAGACGCTGCTACAGGACGGGGCAAAAATAATAAGTGAGGACAATTTCCTTTACGGGGCTGGTGTACGGCTGTCACTTGAAAGCAACCTGTCCGACCATTTTGTCCTGTTACTGCAGGGACGCATCAAAGCAGTCTGGGGAACTGATCTGGAACAGTTGCGTCCGTCAGCTGGTCTGGGATTACGATATAATTTCTAAAACACAAGATTATGATAGCAATTTTTAAAAGAATAAAAAGAGCGCTACTGGCAGTGCTGATGTGCTCATTTACATTACTATCCTGCGATCAGGCTAAACTGGAAATACAGCAGGACTTTCCTTTCGAAGTACAGGTCATGCCGGTGCCCAAAGAAATTGCCAGGGGCAATACGGTAGAGATAAGGATCAGCATAGCGCAAAATAACAGCTATACGGGTACAGGCTATTTTATCCGTTACTTTCAGTTCGACGGGAAAGGAACACTGCAGTATTACGACCAGCCGCATTACCTTCCCAATGACCTATACCCACTGGATTCAAAAGAGTTCAGACTTTATTACACCTCACAGTCTGCCGTTTCGCAGTCCTTTGACGTGTGGATTTCTGATAATTTCGGGAATGAAAAGCAGCTGAGCTTTGAGTTAAACAGCAGTGATTAGGTTATTTGCCTGCTTACTGCCAAGACAAAAATCCGTATTGGATCACAGCCCGAAGAGCATCTTTGGGCTGTTTTATTTTCCGGCAGTGCCGTTGCCCAGAATATTTGCCCGATAGCTTAAAGATCAATACCTTAGCGGTAATCGGAAAGTCCGGTATATATTTAGTAATGAGATCCTGACCCATCGCTTATGAAAAATGTTATAGACCGTACCAACAAGTTTTATATCGAAATGTCCAGAAAGGTACTTTCGGATAAGGAATACGATGTGCTGCGCAAAATGCTCATTGATAAGATGACACCCCGGCAGACCGCTGAGCTTTACGGGGTCACGCCAGAATATGTCCGTGAGCTTTACCGCAAAAGCTATAATAAAGTAAAAGCGGTGACGGAATTGTTCTCAGAAATCGACCAATATATTGAGAAACTGCAGGAGTTAAAACGCAGATTAAATCCAAGTCCAGCTGACATCATAGATGACAAAACGAAAAAAGACCGACAGAAACTGCTCTACAGCAGTGCTTTTCCGTTCAGCAAAAGACTGCAAGGCGTACTGGAAACCTTAAAAATCAAAACTGTTGGGGAACTTGCCGATATACCGCTGAAAGATTATCAGCATTTCAGGGGTTTTAAGCTAAAGTGCAAAGAAGAACTCATTGCCTTTATCGAATTTGAAAATATCGCCTATCTGTTTGAAGGCTTTTCCCGTTGGAAAAAAGAGCCGATTGTACAATTAAAATAAAATCCAGCGCAACAAAGCGGTCTTCTTTTGCTTCTTTTCTTTGGCCGCTTGTGCAGAAAGAAAAGAAGCCCGCCCAAACGAAAAAAGGGATGCCGGACATCCCTTAAAAATACCGCAGCGGGTTTGGTAAAATAGCGGGCACTGCATTTTGGCAAAGCCGCTGCACCGATTAAAGCAAAAAGACTGTCCCGACCCAAGGAGGGAGTGTCTTTTTGCCGCCCGATTTGGGCTTATCCAACCGCAATGGGCTGTGTTCGGAAATATTTCAAGTTCAGGAAAAATCCCCTGTTGGCTGTCATCCCCTCACGGAACAAATTCCATAAAAGCGAGCACCCCAACTGCGCCAAGGCAGAATTAATGTACAAGTCCTGTTTGTCAAGCGCCTCGGCAAGCGAACAGCTTGGGGTCTCGTCCACCGCTTCCGACTGCTTTAGCAATTCGCCAAATTCATCTGTCACAAATGGCAGGCGCTCCACCGTTTCAAAAATCCCAGACTTGGGTTGTAGAATATCGCCAATAGTGGACAAGACGACCTGACCCGTATATTGACTATTGCCAAAATCCATCCAGTATTTGGGGTCATCCCTGTGATGCCTCTGATTGCTGTATTTTAAAATATCGGCAATCTCAAAACGGGAGCTTGCGCTGTCCGTGCAGGTGATATAAATAGTTGCCCTCGCATTGGCGGGCAGTTTTCCTAAATTATCCTTTTCAAATTTTACCGTTTCGGCTTTCCAGTTTGTTCCCATGAAGCGGTTGGCACGGTTAATAAGTGCCACGGATTTGTAAAGCCCAACTTCACTCGGCGCAAAACGCTGTCTGCCCAGATTGGCAGTCGTAATCCTGTCATCATCCCAAAGGCGGACGCACAGCCCTGCATGTCCGAGCGATACAAGGCTGTGGTTCATTTCCATAAGGGCAGTCAGCACTTTGGAGCCTGTACCGCCTGCCCCTATGAGGTTGACCGTAATGGGATTGGTAGGGCTAATCAGATACGGGTCTGTAAAATGCATTTTTGTTTTGCCTGTTTTCATGACAATAGATTTTTAAGTGTTTTGTTATTGGTTTTTAAAAGGGCTGTCGGAAAGGGTCTGCCCGATGAGACAAGGTCTTTCCAAAGGCTCACGCAGTTTCCTTTTACGGGACTTACCTCGCCCATTAAATGGCTGAAATAACTGTTGAAAAAATAATCTTCCCATGCCTTTGTAAACTCCTCCACGCAGGCAGATTCGGTAATGTCGATATTGACCGAACCCATACAGACCCTGCCATCCTCATAGACATTGAAAAACGGGGCGCAGTACAGCGGTGTCTTTTCGGTGGGTCTTCTATTGCCCGAAAGCGCAAAGACCCTAAGGCTGTTTTTGGTAGCCTGCCAGACCATGGGCGGGACATACGCTGCTCGGCACGGAATGCCCAGCGATTCTATAAAATAAAGACTTCGCTTTTGGGATTTAGTGTACCATATCACAGCACTTTTGTCCCTGCTTGGATTGATGTGCAGGATGTTTGTCGGCAGAATCCCGCCCGATTTTAAAAAGGCGGTCTGCTTTTGCTTTTCGGTTACAAGCGCCTTTGCAAGCGCTTCGGCTTCACGCTCTGTGAGGGGGTGCGCATTGATGGGCATGCCGTTTTGGTCCATATCAAAATGCTCGAAGTAAATATCTTTCTCCGCTCCTTGTGATTCATAAAAAACAAGGGCGGATTTCGGTTGGTAGAGTGTCCCGAAATCTTGGGTTATATCAGTTAAAGTGTTCATCTTGTTGTTGTGTGTAGTTATACAATAATTCGCAGAGATCGTCCAAAAGGGCAAACATTCTGCTTTCAAAATCAAGGCTGTATTGGGTCAGTTCCTGCCCGTCAAAGGTTTTTACAATTGTAGGCTCATCCATTGAAGCGTACTCGTTAAATTCATTGTTGATGCTCTCGGAAAGGCTTTCATAGAGCCATCCTTTGGTGTCCGATATAAAGGAAATGTACTTTTCCATCCCGATGCTCTCGTTTTCCGTTTCTTCGTCTTCATATCCTTCATGTCTCGGTGCATTTCGGAAAATGCTTTCATTGAGAAACTGTCTGTATAATTCATAGGCTTTATCCGCCAAACGACTGCAATCATTATCAAATGCATCATGGCTTTTAAAAGCATTCAGGCGCTTTTCAAACACCTTTAAATTCATTGCATTCGAAATCTTGCCTCCCATACAGTCCCCGATAAATTCCGCCTTGTCAAACTCCCGAATGTACCTTTCGTTTTCCTCCCTGTCCTCGTCCTGCTCCGTCCATTCCCTGTGCATTTCATAGAGCCAGTAGAGGTAACTGCCCTGCTCCCTGTAGTATGGAATCCCTGCAATATGGTACAGATAAGAGCAGACCGAAAGGAGCAGGTGCGCATTTTTTTTGCGCTCAGGGTCTTTGAGCATCTGATAAATCGGATGGGTCGGGATATAATACAGGGTTGTGCCTGTATTGAATTTTTCCTCGCTGACCAGATAGGTTTTAAAACCCTCCTGCAATACCTTTACTTCCTGAAAGTTAGCCACACTATTTTTCAGCTTCTGCTCCAAATCCCATACAGCGAGTGCCATATTATAGGGATATTCCAAATGATGGGTCGGCATTGGCGAAACACCGTAATGTGCCGTAAGACGGTCAAGGGAGGCATAAAAATCAGACTGCATTTTTGCAGATTCCTGACCAGCCTGCAGGGTTTTGCTCAATTGCAATTTAGGCAGAAAAGAAACTTTTAAAAAACCATCGGTAGCATCTGCACAGGCACTGAGAGGCGTTTGTCTTTCTGTATCTCGCTTAAGTCTTTGGGTTTCTGCATCCAGTGCATAAACCCGCTTAGTTGTTCGTGAAGCTGTTTTTGTCTTTTTTGCACGGGCAGTTTTACTGTCCCTGATATAATTGTCTTTTGCATGATTCATGACTTTTAAATTTTGGTTATCCTTTTGTCCCCATTACCGTTTCAAATCGGTATTCGACCGCATCGTCCCTGATGGCAGGGGCGGATATTTTGGCGGTTGTCAAAATCGGATAGGTCGGTGCATAAAAATTCAGTACCGCCTCGGTACTCCATCTCGGTTCAGGGTCGGAAAGCCTGATTTCCTGCCCCTTGTCTTTGAGTATAAAGACCCGCTGTAATTGTGTCGCTAATAACATGATTTCGTTTTTTAGATTAATATCCCTGCTCTTCGGGGTCGTCCTCCCAGTATTCCGTTTCCTCTGATTCCATTTCTTCCCCTTCTGTTTGGGGGTCTTCGACCTCATCGGGATAATTTGGAAAAAGTGCCTCTCGGGGCGGTTCGGGTGCTGACTTTTCTGCTGTACTGCCGAAAAGGTCGGGCGCAAACTGTGCCGAAAGCTCGGATTTGCGTCTGCGTATCTCCTCCGCCTTAAAGGGAAACTCATGTATTTCAGGCACTTTTATCCATGCCTCACGGAATTTGCCGTCTTTTTCCAGTTCGTCGGCTTTTGCCATGGCATCCGTGTACTTTTTGTCTTTGGCATCGGTTTCCTTTTTTTGGGTGTCGGCTTTTTCCTTCTGCATTGCCGACTGTTTTCTGGTGGATTCCAACTGTTTCATATAGCCTTCCATATCGACCATCAGACCTGAGGCGGTCTGCATGGGCGTGGTTATATTTTCAAAAAAACCATGGTCAAGTTCTTCCGCTGTTCCTGTAAGGTTCAGGGGCGGTATGCTGTGCTTGGCGCTGTCGGTGCAATTCTCGTTTTGAAGCATGACCAGTACGATAAGCCTGTTCTCTGCGCCCTTAGCTATTGTTATGTGCAAATCGCCTGTGACCTGCAACTGCGCTACCTGATTAAAAAAATTGGTGTTCATCGCTGTAAAATTTTAGAATTTTTTTTGCTTGTTCCTTTTTATGTGCAGGGTCTGTAACTGCACTTATATTCCTGTTGTTTTTAAGGCAGTCGCCCCGAAAGGCGACCGCCTGTAAGGGTCTAGTTAAGGTTTAGTATTTCCGCTCCGCTTTTTTCAAAAGCCGTACATAAATCAAATGCCTTTTGGGCTTTTTCCTGGGCTGTGCCCCCCATGACAATGGACTGCAGTTTGGCCTGCTCGTCTTTATATTTTCGTACATTCTGATAGTAGCCTGTCACGGCATTGTAAGCCCCGAAAAGCGTGCCTTTAGTGGTTTCCATCTGCTGTGATTCGCTTGCCATTGCGTAGGCAAAAGCATCCTCCACGGTATTTTTAAAGACGGTTGAAACGTCCTGCTCCGCCCCTTTTTTGATTAAATCCAACGTTTCCTTATTTGGGCATAGTGCCAGTTGGATAAGCTTTTTAACCTCGCTATCGCTTACCCTTACTTTTGCCCACTCATTGAAAATGCCTTCCAACTGCGTGGTCAGCGTGTCTGCCAGTCCCATGACTTTGTGGGCATCATCAAGGCGCTGTTTTGCCCCTGAGGTGTGGCGGATGCGCACCACGTTGCTCATGGAGCGAAGCGATGCATTCAGCGTATTTTGGCATACGATGCGGATAGGGGTAAAAGCCGCTGTGATGCTTCCGCTCCCGTCGTGGGAGGTGGTCAGGAAAATGTATTTTTCGGTAACGTCATCCCCTTTGCCCACACGAATATAGTCAGGGAGTTTAGCGGTGATAAAGATGCGTTCACCCTGCCCGAGCGCCCCTGCCGTTTCGTACAGTATGCCCTCGCCCCCGCCTACAATGGCATCAAAGAAACGGAACGCTTCACGGTTTTGTACGATATGGTAGTCTTTCCCTACAACGCCCAGTACCGCATTATTATCGGTGCGCACGGTGGCAAAACAGTCAGGGACTGCAAGCTCGCTGTTTTCCGTTACGATACCGCCCGCAGGCAAAACAATGCCCGAAGCCTTTGTGTAAAGGGGGCTTTTAGCCACCTCGTAATCAAGCCCTGCATGTGCAATGGCTTCGGCGCTTGTCGGGTACTGCTCCACGATCTGCCCAAGCCCGTGCCACGCTTTCTCTTTCACGCTGAAAAAAGAATAATTTCCTGTTTGACTGTTGTAATTAATATTATGTGCCATGATATTTGATTTTAAAATTTATAATATGATTGGATAATGGTTTTTAGTTATCGTGGGTTTTGCCTCTAAAATGGCATGTCGTCCTCGGGCTCTTTTGCAGTGACCTTTTTATTTTCTCCCTGCTCGGAAGTCTGCCCAGTTTTTACAACCTGTGTACCTTCGGGTTTCTTCCCGCCCCCGTGCAGTTTGATGTTCGATGCGTTGAAATTAAGCCCTGCACGAGGCTCTCCGTCATTTCCCGTCCATGCCCTTGCGCTTACCCTTCCTGTGAGTTCCACTACGGTACCTTTGGTCAGTATACTGGCTACTTTAGGGCTGATCCAGTAGGCACATTCAAAAAAAGTGGTCTGCTCTACCTTGTCGCCCTGTCTGTTTTTGTAGCTGTCGTTGATTGCTACTGAAAAATTGACTACCTGTCTGTTGTCTGACAATGTGCGAACCTGCGCATCTTTTGTCACTCTTGCTGTAATGTTCATGATTTCTAATTTTAAAAATTTTTACTATTTTTTTTTCGCCTGCCTTTTTTTCCGCCCGCCTTTTACTTTTTACCTGTTGCTTTTTTTTAATTTTTTTTGAAATTTATTCGGCAATGAGAGGAGGCGCTGTTTTGTTTCATCATTGCAGTTTTCAATATTTCAATTTTCATTTCTGACATTTTTTTTTATTCGTCTAAAGAGCCGGAGTATGCTATGTTTTGTTTCATGAGCGTAAAAAGGTGAGTGTCCGGCAAAAGCAAGGCTCTGCTGAAAAATACAACCCGGAGGGGTGGAGATTTTTCAGCAAGACCTGAAAGGCCCGGCCTTGCTTTGGCTTCAGGACACGGACTACCTTTGCTCCTGAAATAAAACAAAAGCATACTGGGTCTCGGGTAAAAAGAAAAGGGAAGCAATTGGGATAGTATGGATAAAGATAGCCCTGAAGAAAAGCAGTAAGCACCCGGGTGAATTAACTCTTAAGAAACCCATAGGCTTACCAGTAAATGCTACTTGCAACATAAGGCCTAACATTCGTCTGCCGTCTTTAATATTAATCAGGCTGCATCAACGAATACTAAAGGGCATGAAAAAATATCCCGATCTGAAACAGATACTTGAACCACTGCAATAAATACGCTAATTTTGCGCTTATATCCAGCAGCAAAAACCTAAAAAAAAGCAATCTTGCCTGCAGGCAGCTTTGGGGAGATTATTAGACATGAAAAAATTTACAATTACAAATACCGATCAGAACAAATGGCTTGTCTCCCACAATGAATTCCCTAAGTTCACCTGCCTTTTTGAGGACAAGAAATTCAATTACAAAAGGAGCATAACGGGCCTTTTAGATCCGGCCGGCAACCCTAAAGAAATCCAGCTATTGCAAAAAATGGAAAAATGGCTCGAGGAATATCATAAGGAGAAAATAAACGGATAATATTTATATGGGGCATATAGGTCAATAAAAGATTCATTGAACGTATTGCCTTTACCCTAACCCAAATGGCAAAGCGCCTCTTATTGCCTTAGCAAGAGTATGAGCAGTACAACAGGTTAACCTATCCAGTATAATTTGCCGCTGCAGAACTGCGCTTTTTAACATTTTTTTTGTTAAAATATAAAATAATATAAGTATTTTTGTTTTCATTAAATTTTTTACATGAACAGATTTCACCTCATATTAATTGTTATGCTGGGCTTATTTTTAAAGCCGGCAGTGACTTTTGCATGTGAAAAAATTGAGGTAAATCATTCCTGTACCAAAAAAGGCCCTAATGCTGATAATGATAATTGCTGTTCCAAAACAAATCATTCAGGCAGCAAAGAACATGATGGCTGCGGTGGAAAATGCGGACATTCGATGTGCAGCTGTGCTTCGGTTTGTAATGGAGGTATCTGTTTTACAAGCGAGCTGGAATTCAAAAACAATGTCATAAGTGTTTTTTCTCAAAAACAAAAATTTTCCGATTCCCAAACCTCACCTTTATCGGGTTTCTATTCCATCTGGCTTATTCCTAAAATAAGCTAAAACACCATTTTTGACAGCCATAAGTGTGTCAAAAAAGGAAGCCCTTTGCGCTTCATTACTTTTTATTTTTTGCTTTTATAGAATGTAGTCTATGCACTTCGCCTATACGCTTAATTCTCAAAGGCTTTATCCACTTCAAATATTTTAAAATGAAAACAATCAAAAAAGCATTGATGGCAATTACTATATTGTTATCAGCCATAAGTTTTGGTGCACCTATAAAAAATGCAAAAACCGTAAACACAAAAATTTATGGCAATTGTCTAATGTGCAAAACTGCTATTGAAAAAGCAGGAAACATCAAAAACATCGCATCGGTAAACTGGGATGAAAACACCAAAATTGCGGCAATTACCTACGACCAGAAGAAAACAAATCAAGATGAGATCCTAAAACGAATTGCCTTAGCGGGATACGACAGCGAGCAATTCTTATCTCCTGGTGATGCTTATGCAAAACTTCCAAAATGCTGCCAATATGAAAGAACAAATAAGATGGCTGTCCCAATGAAAGAATCAAAAATGGATATGGAGAAAATGGATCATTCCCAGCATACAACCGCAGTTCTTCCAGATGCACAACAAGACAGTCCCTTTAAAGCCATTTTCGAGAACTACTTTGAGCTAAAAGATGCTTTGGTGAAAACAGATGCTACAACTGCCAAAATGAAATCCAAAGAGCTTCTTAATGCGATCAATGCTGTTGAAATGGACAAGCTAAAGCCCAAAGAACATACCACATGGATGAATGTAATGAAAAGCTTAGCTACGGATGCAAAAAATATTTCTGAGACCCAGGATATTAAAAAACAAAGAGAATCCTTCAAAAACTTATCGAAAAGCACTTACGATCTTATAAAAACTGCCAATCAGCCACAACCGGTTTATTATAACCATTGTCCAATGGTTGATGCGAATTGGCTCAGCAAAGAAAGCGGTATCAAGAATCCGTATTACGGCTCCCAGATGTTAAGCTGTGGATCAACTATAGAAACAATCAAATAATCAATCAAAAAAAAATAAAAACAATAAAAATGAAAAATGTAATTCTTTCCACTATAGCAATGGCATTAGTAATGGTTTCTTGTAACCAAAAAAACACCGAAGCGGCAACAACTACCTCTGAAGCAACAGAAACAGCATCACAATTGTATGCCTGTTCCATGCATCCTGAAGTTACAGGAAAAAAAGGAGACAAATGCTCCAAGTGCGCAATGGAATTAACCGAGCCAGTAAAGCAAACTACTACTGAAAAAAACGCAGAAGCAAAAACAACCCAGGCTGCTCAGGCAACATTTTCTATTAACGAAATCGTTAATAATTACCTGTCTCTAAAAAATGCATTAACCAAAGATGATACAAAAGGTGCCGCAAATGCCGCAAATACATTATACACAATTTTTAATAGTGTAAATCCCAATTCAATCGATGCGAAATTAAAGACAGAATATCTTGATATAGCTGATGATGCCAAAGAACACGCCCAACATATTGGAGCTAATGGTGGAAATATTGAGCACCAAAGAGAGCATTTCGCCATGCTCAGTAAAGACATGAATGATTTGATAAAATCTTTCAAGTCAGAACAAAAATTGTATCAGGACTTCTGCCCTATGTATGATGCAGGGAAAGGGGCTATCTGGATCAGTGAAACAAAAGAGATAAAAAATCCTTACTATGGTTCTAAAATGCTAACCTGCGGCTCAATGAAAAAACAATTGTAAAATGAAACGATTCATCAGAAAGATTCTTTTTATTGGGTTAATTATTTTTCTACTGATGCAATTGTATCAGCCTGCCCGAAATTCCGATTACGGGCAGGTTTTACCAATTCACATTTCGAGAGTCTATCCCATTCCCAAAAATGTACAAACGATTCTTCAGACTTCCTGTTATGATTGTCACAGCAGCAACACGCAATATCCATGGTACTCCTACATACAGCCGGCACGTACTTTCATGGAGGGGCATATTACTAAGGGTAAAGAAAATTTGAATTTTAGCCAATGGGGAAGTTATTCCAAACGAAAACAGGAAAATAAATTAGACCGAATTGCCAAGCAGATAAAAGCTAACGAAATGCCTTTGGCTTCCTATACGCTGATCCATAAAAATGCAGTGCTGAATACTGTTCAGAAAGAACAACTGCTCAATTGGATTGAAAAAGTAAGCGATAGTCTTGCACAAATAAATTAAATCTATGGTACACAAATTAATAGAATGGTCGCTGCGCAACCGTTATATCGTTTTACTATTATCAGCAGGAATATTTGTATGGGGTATCATCTCTATTCAAAAAAATCCTATTGATGCTATTCCCGATTTATCTGAAAATCAGGTAATCGTTTTTACAGAATGGATGGGACGTGCTCCACAGCTCGTTGAAGACCAGATCACCTATCCCTTGGTTACCAACCTTCAGGGATTGCCCAAAATTAAATATGTAAGAGCTGCTTCCATGTTTGGTATGAGTTTTATTTATGTCATTTTTGAAGATGATGTTGATGTATACTGGGCAAGATCAAGAGTACTGGAAAGGCTCAGTACTGTTAGCAGCACCTTGCCCAAAGGAGTTGCCCCGCAATTAGGACCCGATGGAACTGGGGTTGGGCATATACTCTGGTATACTTTGGAGGCACCCGGTGTTGACCTTGGCGAACAAAGAGCCCTACAGGACTGGTACGTCAAGTTTGCTTTGCAAAATGTTCCCGGAGTAAGTGAAATTGCTTCTTTTGGAGGATTTCAAAAAGAATACCAGGTTACCATTGATCCAAACAAACTGCTATATTATAAGCTGTCTGTCCCGGAGGTTATAAGTGCTGTACGTGCCAATAATAATGAAAGCGGCGGAAGAAAATTCGACATGAGTGATATTGGTTATATCATTAAGACATCCGGTTATCTGAAATCCATCAAAGAGATTGAGGATATTCCGCTGAAAAACCAAAATGGAATTCCTATAAAAGTCAGCGATATAGGAACTGTTCAGATGAGCGGGGAAACCCGATTGGGAATCTTTGATCATAATGGCACTGGCGAAGTCGTTGGCGGTATAGTAGTGATGCGTTATGGTGAAAACGCAGATGCTGTAATTGATAATGTGAAAGAAAAGATGAAGGAAGTTGCTAAAGGGCTCCCAAAAGGGGTAAAATTCAATATTGTATATGACCGGGGACATCTGATTAAAGAATCTATTGATTCGGTTAAGCGTACCTTAATTGAAGAAATGCTTGTAGTGTCGCTTATCGTTATTATTTTTCTTTTTCACTGGCGCAGTGCACTGAGTATTATCATCCAGATACCAATTACAATTGCAGCAAGTTTCATACTGCTCAATGCCTTTGACATATCCTCCAATATTATGTCCCTTACAGGTATAGCACTTGCCATTGGAGTAATAGTTGACAACGGTATTATTATGAGTGAAAACGCCTACCAGCATCTCTCGCAACGGTATGCACAATGGGAATCTGAACAAAAAAATGAAACAAACTCTGATGAAAAGAATTAAAAATATATTTCGCAAAAAACCACAGTGGATATCCGAAGAGGAAAGACTCAAAATAATTGAGAAAAGCAGCAAGCAGGTTTCTCGTGGCGTATTCTTTGCCACTGTAATTATAATTACTTCTTTCTTACCTGTGTTTATGCTTACCGGACAGGAAGGAAAACTATTCCATCCTTTAGCTTATACAAAAACATTCATATTGATTGTGGATGCCCTCTTGGTACTTACATTAGCTCCGGTACTGATATCTTTTTTTATGAAAGGAAAATTCCGTCCAACCGATTCACATCCGGTAAATCGCTTTTTGGAAAGAGGTTATGAGCCAATTATACGCTGGGTTCTGAAATGGAGAAAAACAACTCTTGCAGTCAATATTCTGGCATTATTGATTTCTATACCATTATTGATGCGGCTGGGAACGGAGTTTATGCCTCCATTGGATGAGCAGAGTATTTTATTTATGCCTGTTACCCTTCCTGATGTATCTAATGGAGAAATCAAACGCATTTTGCAGGTCCAGGATAAAATAATCAAATCGGTTCCTGAAGTAGAAAGTGTTTTGGGAAAGGCAGGGCGAGCTAACACAGCTACGGATAATTCCCCAATGAGCATGATTGAAACCATTATCATGCTAAAACCAAAATCACAGTGGCGTGAAGGAATAGATAAAAAAGATATTATTAAGGAACTCGACACCAAACTCCAGATACCTGGTGTAGTAAACGGTTGGACACAGCCCATTATTAACCGAATCAATATGCTGGCAACAGGAATTCGTACCGATGTAGGAATTAAAGTCTACGGACAAAATCTCGACACCATTGCCCGTGTGTCTGAAAGGGTGAAAATGGCTTTAGAAGGAACTCCAGGAGTGTCTGATTTATTTGTAGATCCTATTACCGGAGGTAAATACCTTGATGTTGATGTTAATCGCCAGGAATTGGCCCGATATGGATTAACAGTAGATGATGTAAACCAAACGGTGGAATTTGCTTTAGGTGGTGCATCCATTGGTAATACTGTTGAAGGACGAAGACGTTTTTCAATAAGTGTGCGTATAGCGCAGGATTATAGAAATAGCGTGGAACGCATTAAACGCATTCCCTTACAGTCTCCAACCTTTGGAGAAGTACCTTTATCTGCCGTTGCTGATATTAAATTCGTAGATGGCCCGCCAATGATCAGTTCTGAAAATGCATTATTGCGTGGAGCTGTTATGTTCAATATACGGGATCGTGATATGGGAGGAACCGTACAGGAAGCCATGAAAAAATTGGAAAGCGCCAAAAACATACTTCCTGAAGGGTACTTTATAGAATGGAGCGGACAGTATGAGAACCTGATTAGCGGAGAAAAAACACTTAAAATCATTGCACCACTAGTATTGCTTATTATTTTCTTCGCCCTCTATTTTGCCTTTAATTCCCTTAGAGAAGCCTTTTTAAGCCTTATAACAGTTCCTTTTGCTTTAATTGGAGGTGCCTATATCATTTTTTTCTGGGATGTCAATCTATCAGTGGCGGTAGCGGTAGGTTTTATTGCCCTTTTTGGAATTGCCGTGGAAACCGGAATTGTGATGGTTATCTATCTCAATGATGCCATGGAGCAACTTATCAAGGCCAAAGGAAACTCAAGGGAAACCATCACTAAAGAAGATCTCAGGGAATATGTGGTACACGGCGCCGCAAAACGATTGCGCCCAAAGCTAATGACCGTCTGCGTTTCATTATTTGGCTTAGTACCTGTCCTGTGGTCCAATGGTGTTGGAATGGATGTAATGAAACCAATTGTATTGCCCATGATTGGCGGCGTATTTACCTCTGCCGTACATATCTTATTAGTAACCCCGCTTATTTTCCTAATGTCCAAAGAATATGAACTAAGAAAATATGGCAAACTTGAAGTACATGATGTCAAACATTAAAATACTGGCAGTACTATTGCTTTTACTGCCATTACAGCTATTGAGCCAGACCAAACAGGTCTTGTCTCTCGATACAATCCTTCAAAGGATTGATAAAAAAAATGTGCTCCTGCAAAGCTATAGTTTAAAAGCAGAAGGATATAAATACAGTGCCGATGCCGCAACAGCATGGATGGCACCAATGGTGGGTGTGGGAACCTTTATGACCCCCTATCCTTTTCAGGAAGTTATGGATGACCGCGACAAAGGATCTTTAATGTTCAGAATTGAACAGGACATCCCCAATGTAGGAAAACTAAACAAGAAGAAAAAATTCATCCAGTCCCAAGGAAACATTGAGAACGCTACCCGTGCCGTTACCCTTAACGAGTATAAAGCACAGGCCAAACAACTATATTACAGTTGGATGGTGGCCGAGCAGCGAATGAAAGTTTTGGATCAGAACGAAAAGATAATGCTGACCATGAAAAAGATTGAGGAAGTGCGCTATCCCTACAACCAATCGCAATTGGGTAATGTATACAAGATCGATGCAAGGATTGAAGAAAATAAAAATATGGTCCGCATGCAGGAAGGTGAAATCGCAAAAGCAAGAGCATGGCTCAACAGCTTGATGAACCAGCCCGGCAATGCTGATTTTGCCATAGACACGAGTATTATCCCCGTCTTTAACCCTGCTTTACACGACACCACAAGTCTTGCAGGGGTACGTGGTGATATTAAGAAGATGGATGCAGGGATTGAATCGATGCAGCTTAGTATTGAGGCCATGAAAGCAGAGAAAAATCCCTCTTTTAAAATCCAGTTTGATCATATGAATTCTTTTGATAAAATGATGCCCAAAGCCTATTCGGTAATGGCAATGATGTCTATTCCTATTGCTCCCTGGTCATCAAAAATGTATAAATCAGATACCAAAGCAATGCAATATAATGTGCAGGCAATGGAGAAAGAGAAATCCGCCATGCTGCAGGAAACCCAGGGAATGTTGTACGGTATGCAATATGAAATACTGACCATGCAAAAAAGGATTTTGGGACTCGAAACAAAAATAATCCCTTCTATGCAAAAGTCCCTGGATGTAAACTTTCTGAACTATCAGGAAAACAAACTGCAGATTCCTGTAGTAATTGATTCCTGGGAAGCTTTAAATATGCTGCAGAATAACTTATTAGATGAAAAATTAAAACTATATCAAATGATTGTCGATTATGAAAAAGAACTCTATCGCTAAGTTAGTCGCATTGTTATTCGTTTCGATATTATTATTGACAGCCTGTAACAAGAAAACCGAGCATAACAATAAGCCATCACATCAGCATGTTACAAATCAGGAATATACCTGTCCAATGCATCCCGAAGTTATTCAGGATAAGCCCGGCAGCTGTCCAATATGCGGTATGGAATTGGTTCCAAGACATACCCCTGGTACGGAAACAGCTATAGACAGCAGCCTAAAACACCTTTTAAAACCCGTCAACGAACAGGTCGTTTCTAATATATCTGTCATAAAACCTCAGGGAGGGACTAAAATATTCTCTCTGCAGGTGCAGGGAATTATTACCTACGATACCCGTGAGCAGACCAGCATTTCGAGCAGGGTAAGCGGAAGGATTGAGCGCCTGCTGATTAAGTACAATTACCAGCCCGTAAAAAAAGGACAGCTAATCATGGAAATCTATTCACCTGACCTCGCTGCCGCGCAAAGAGAATTGTTGTTTATTTATCAATCTGATGCAAACAATCCGATGCTGCAAAAAGCAAAAGAGAGACTGTCTCTGTTAGGTATGCAGCAGAAACAAATACAACAGGTATTAAAGACAGGTAAAATTTCCTATCGCATTCCTGTTTACAGTAATGCTACCGGATACATCTTAGACAACACTGCAGCAGGAAACAGTTCTACGGCAGCTCCGGCGGCTTCGCCTCAAAGCATAGTGTCAGATGATGGCATGGGCGCTATGGGTTCAAGTGGCAATGCAGCATCAAATAGTAGCGCATCTAGTCCTGCTGTCTCTGCTATTATGTTAAGAGAAGGGCAATATATCGGTGCAGGACAATCACTTTTTACAATCTATACCAATAAAAACCTTATCGCTGAATTTGCTTTTGATCCATCGGTATCACCCCAGATTAAAAAAGGACAAAAACTGATGTTTTATGAACCCTCAGATAAGCAAAACGTATATACTGGTATTATCGGACTCATTCAGCCCGTCTTTAAAGAGGGAAGCAACTTTACTATAGCAAGGATTTATTTGCAGGATAATAAATTTCAAACTGGAAAATTAGTAACTGCAGCCGTTCCTATTGTCAGTAAAGGCTGGTGGCTCCCGCAAAGTGCCGTTCTCAATCTAGGAAATAAATCCATCGTTTTCAAAAAAGAAAAAGACGTGTTTGTTCCCAGAGAAGTTAAAACGAAAAACAATGCTGATGGAATGGTCCTAATAGATCAAGACATCAGTGATTGGGGTATTGCCAGCAATGCGGCCTATATGATAGACAGTGAGAGTTTTATCAAGATAGCTTCAGAAAATAAATTAAAAAATTAAGTCATGAACAGTAAATCAATAATTCGTACTATTTTGCTCATTGCAATGGTTTTTCCACTTCTATTTACAGCATGTGTTCAAAAAGAAGAAAAAAAAGTCAGTCAGGAAAAAGTTCAAACCTATACCTGTCCCATGCATCCGCAAATTGTAAAAGATGGTCCTGGCTCATGCCCAATCTGTGGAATGGATTTAGTGCCCTTCGAAAAAAACAACTCACAGGACTTTCTAACCTTGGGGCCAAGCCAGCAAGCTCTAGCCAATTTGACTACAATAACAGCCGGAGAAAATGAATTTTCGAATTCATCGCGTCTCAACGGGCGTTTGGTTACTGACCCTGAGCAAACTATTTACATCTCAAGCCGAGTGGCAGGAAGGATTGAAGAGTTGTATGTAAAAGAAACTGGTGTTCCCGTTCGAAAAGGCCAGCCTTTATACAGAATATATTCAGAGCAGCTATCAGCCCTGCAACAGGAGTACCTCATTGCCACAGCACAGGCCACAAGCTTTGCCGAGGATAAACGCTTTGCCCAAATAAAAAATGCTGCAAAGCAAAAACTATTATTGTATGGTCAGTCCGAAGCCCAGCTTAATGAGTTATTCAAAAAACAAAAAGCATCCCCTTATGTTGATTATTATTCTCCAAATTCAGGAATAGTTGCAGAACTTTCCATAACGGAAGGCCAATATGTAGCAGAAGGAGCCTCTATTATGAAATTAGAAGATTACAATCGTTTATGGGTCGAAGCTGATGTTTATCCAGCCGATGCAGGTAAAATTAAAACCGGCCAAAAGGTTAAAGTTTTAGTCTCTGGTTATGAAGATCAGCCCCAAACAATGACCGTAGATTTTATAAATCCTGCCTTGCAGACAAGCAAGCAGATAATACAGCTGCGCGGTACTATTGCCAATCCAAACAATCAATGGCAGGCAGGTCAGCAGGCAATTGTTTTACTGCCTTCCTCAGAACAGAAAATGAAATTGACCATACCTGTGGATGCTGTTATAAGAGACGGAAGCGGCACACATGTTTGGATTGAAATTGGAAAAGGCAAATATCAGCCTAGAATGGTGGCGATTGGTTCGGAAACCTTCGATGAAGTCGAAATTACTGGCGGCTTAAAAAAAGGTGATGTCGTTGTTGCATCTGGCGCCTATCTCCTGTACAGTGAATTTATATTAAAGAAAGGCAAAAACCCAATGTCAGGAATGAAAATGTAATAACCAATCTCACAACAGACGATGAAAAAAATAATCAAAATAGGAATCCCGATATTATCAATCTTCTTACTTATTGCCTGCGGTAATAATGAAAACAAAAAGCAAGAGAATCCTGAGGATAGCGAAACTTCTGTCCCAATTTCAAAAGAAGCCGAAATCAGGATAAATGATGATGTCTTAAACGCGATATACAGCCAGTATGCACATTTAACAGTAGCCCTTACCGAAGATAATCTCGCGGAAGCAAAACTGGCGGCCAATGCGATTGAAGCGGGAGCACGGCAAATTAGCAACAACAGTACTCTTGCAGTAAGTGCCGCAGCAATCGTTTCAGCTCCTGATATTGAAAACCAGCGGGCTGCCTATTCTAAGCTAAGCAATGAACTCATTTACCTGCTAAAAAAAGCAGGAATGACCCAGGCTGAGCTGTACGTGGAATATTGTCCAATGGCGTTTGACAATAAGGGGGCCGTATGGATTAGTTCTACCAAAGAAGTACGTAATCCTTATTTTGGAGCAAAAATGCTCAAGTGCGGTGAGGTGAAAGAAACAATTAAATAATTAGGTTCTAAAACAAAACTACTTGTAATTTTTTTCAGTGTTAAAAAATGGATATCAAAGCTTATTGGGAATAAGATCATTTTAAGCAAATCAAAATTTCAGGTTTACTAAAAAAAAGCTAACTTTCTATATATTAAATATATAACACATCGAATTTTATAAAAAAAAACAACATTATGACACACACCTATACAATATCGGGAATGACTTGCGATGGATGTCGTACGAAAGTAGAAAAAACATTAAATGCTGTGCAGGGAATAAAGGCAACTGTTACCTTAGATCCTCCATTGGCAACCATTACAATGGAAAAACATATTGCAACCGAACAGCTGCAGGAAGCATTGACTGCGGTTGGAAAGTACACCATTGAAATGACACACACGACTCATTCGCAAGAAAAAACAGCTGAGAAACCATGCTGTAGTACTGCTAACGATCCTGATCATAAAAAGTTAGCTGCGCCTCATAATGATGCGGGTGGAAAATACTATTGCCCGATGCATTGTGAAGGCGATAAAATGTATGATAAACCGGGAGATTGTCCTGTATGCGGAATGCATTTGGTACAAGAACCACCCGCTGTTCAGGTTCAGCAATACACATGCTCTATGCATCCGGAAATTATAACCAATGCGCCAGGATCATGTCCTATTTGCGGGATGGATCTAGTACCAATGGAACCAAGCGAAAGCGAAGAACAAAGGATTTATAAGGGTTTGGTTAAGAAAATGAAAATAGCGGTTGTATTTACAGTTCCTGTTTTCGCCATTGCCATGATAGAAATGGCACACAACAATCCTCTACTTCAACTAATGGATGCGGCTAAATGGAATTGGGTACAGCTTATTTTATCACTTCCTGTTGTCTTTTATGCCTGCTGGGTATTTTTTGTACGAGCATGGAAATCAATAATCACATGGAATTTAAATATGTTTACCCTTATCGGAATTGGTACAGGAGTGGCATTTTTATTTAGTTTAGTTGGAATGTTTTTTCCAGACATTTTTCCAAGTGAATTTAAGACCCAGCACGGAACAGTACTATTGTACTTCGAGGCCACAACAGTTATTCTGACTTTGGTTTTATTAGGACAATTGCTTGAAGCCAGAGCGCACAGTCAAACCAGTGGTGCTATAAAAGAATTATTAAAATTGGCTCCTACCGAAGCTACTTTGGTAATTGATGGCGGTGATAAAGTAATCTCAATCCATGATATAAAAAAAGGTAATTTATTACGGGTAAAACCCGGAGATAAAATTCCTGTGGATGGGAAAATAACCGATGGTGAAAGTACAATAGACGAATCGATGATTACCGGTGAACCAATTCCTGTAGATAAAAAAATAGGCGATATGGTGTCTTCAGGAACTATAAACGGAAACAAATCATTTATCATGATTGCCGAAAAAGTTGGTTCGGAAACCTTGCTTTCGCAAATTATACAGATGGTTAATAATGCAAGTCGTTCCAGAGCACCAATTCAAAAACTAGCCGATAGTATTGCTAAATATTTTGTACCAATTGTTGTTGTAATTTCCATTCTTACCTTTTTCATTTGGGCAAAATTTGGTCCCGAACCGGCATTGGTCTATGGGTTTATAAATGCCATTGCGGTATTAATTATTGCCTGTCCTTGTGCTTTAGGATTGGCAACGCCCATGTCTGTAATGGTAGGAGTTGGAAAAGGCGCTCAATCGGGAATTCTGATAAAAAATGCTGAAGCTTTAGAAAAAATGGATAAGGTAAATGTTCTGATTACTGATAAAACAGGAACAATTACAGAAGGGAAACCTTCGGTAGAAAAAATTGTTGCATTTCAATATTCAGAAGATGAACTGTTGCAATACATTGCGTCTTTAAATCAGTATAGCGAACATCCTTTAGCACAAGCAGTAGTAAAATTTGCAAAAGCAAAGAATGTCTCTTTAACGAAAGTCGATGATTTTGAAAATATTGCAGGAAAAGGAGTTATTGGAACTGCTATTGATAAAAAGATCGCATTAGGGAATAAAAAATTAATGGAGCAAGTAGGCGCAGCTATTTCTGCCACAATTGAAGAGAAAATTATTGCCGAACAAAAATTAGGAAAAACAGTTTCTTATATCGCTGTGGATAATAACGTAGTGGGATTTGTAACGATAACCGATGCTATAAAAGAAACCAGTGCTGCTGCTATAAAAGAATTAATGAGTCAAGGAGTTGAAGTAATTATGCTTACGGGAGATAATGTAAATACTGCCAAAGCTGTTGCTGACGAGTTGCATTTAACCTCTTTCCAAGCAGGTTGTTTACCGGAAGACAAATTAAAAGTAATAGAAAAATTACAAGCTGAAGGAAAAGTTGTTGCTATGGCAGGAGATGGTATAAACGATGCGCCAGCTTTGGCACAATCGGACATTGGCATTGCGATGGGAACAGGAACAGATGTTGCGATAGAAAGTGCCAAGATTACTTTGGTAAAAGGAGATTTGCAAGGAATTGTAAAAGCAAAAAATCTGAGCCACGCTGTAATGCGCAACATCAAGCAAAACCTATTCTTTGCTTTTATTTATAATGTCTTAGGCGTACCAGTAGCTGCGGGAGTTTTATATCCGTTTTTCGGAATATTACTTTCTCCTATGATTGCTGCCCTGGCAATGAGTTTTAGCTCGGTATCTGTTATTGTCAATGCATTGCGATTGAGAAGCTTAAAACTCTAAAGAATAATAATTTATTATAAAAACAAATGACCAATCTAGGACAAATTATTCTGCAGTATAAAAACGATAACGAAAGTGTCTATAATACCTGGTTTATAGATAACAACCAACGGTTAAAGGCATTTCGGACTATAAGACGAGGTGTTTTACAAGTCATTGAGGATATTAAAAAGAAAACCTTTCCTAATGATTTTAAAGAAAGCAGCTTAGAATTTGTTCTGAGTTGCATTGCTGAACAAAAACAAGTCTTTGCAGGGGTTTCCCATCCGTTTTATTGGAAACCCAAATTACGCATCCCCGATATCTATGAAAATCAAAACAATAAATTGGCTTTTGGTCAATTCCTTGAAAATTGTATTAATGCCAAGTCTGAAGAACAGGTTGTAAAAGAAATCATAAAACTCGATGAATTAAAAATTAAAGGATTAGGACCTGCGGTTGCCAGTATTTTGTATTTCATACACCCAACCTGGTTCCCGCCATTCAACACTGCTATTCTCAATGGCTTTAATTTTCTTTTTAAAGACAAAAAAAAATTGGGAAGTTGGACAGAATATCTTAAAATAAGAGAAACTTTGATGGAAACTAACACTTTGCATAAATCTCAGCTGTCAAATGATTTGGGTGCCATTGCAGGATTGTGTTTTGAAATTGGAACTCAGAAAATGCTAATCGGTAATGATGAATATTTAAGCGAGGCAGAACGTTCAAAATTCGAAAAAAACGTACACAAGCGTCAAAGAGAAATACTCGAAGAAAAACTGGAGGAAAATCTGCATAGTGAGATGCAATACCATCTGCTAAAAATAGGTATTTCTCTAGGTTTCGATGTTACCCCGGCAAGCAATGATAAAAACAAATCATTTAATGGACAAAATTTCTCATTTATTTCACTGGTAAAATTCCCTGAGTTGCCTACCGACAAGGACACTCAAAATACCATTAAGCTTATTGATGTGCTCTGGTTAGAAAAAGGCACAAACAAAATTATAGGTGCCTTTGAAGTAGAAAAGAGCACTAGTATCTACTCTGGCATACTGCGCTTGTCTGACCTATACTTTAGTATCTCAAGCGGACAGGAAGTTTTTTATATTATTATTCCCAATAACAGGGAAAAGGATGTAGTGCTTCAGCTAAATAGGCCCGTTATAAAAAACTCGAAAATGAATATAAAATATATCCTGTTTTCTGAATTAAGAGCTAATTGTGATGCCATCTGCAAATTTGGAACCGACCATTCGGTAATGGAAAAAATATCAAAATCAATTTAAAATTAAAAAACTATGAAAAAAATAATTGTATTAAGCTTCATTATTATACAATCGTTATCAATTTGGGCACAGGAAAAAGTTCAAATTAAGCTTACTTCTGCAAGCCCTTCAGCATCATTTCAACAAGAAATTGGAAGTTCAACAATAAAAATGGCCTATAGCAGACCCTTAGTAAGAGGACGAAAAATATTTGGGGAACTGGTGCCCTTTGGCAAACTCTGGCGAACAGGTGCAAGTGACTGTACGACCATCAGTACTAATGAGGATATCACCTTAGGAAATAATATTTTAAAAACAGGAACCTACTCTATATTTTCAATTCCATCAGAAAATGAGTGGACTATCATTATAAATAGTGATATTACTTTACATGGCGAAACTGGTTATGATGAGAAAAAAGACGTTATGCGTTTTACCGTCCCCACAGAAAAAACAACTAATTTCTACGAAACTTTTACCATCGAATTAAATGACATCAATAGTAAAGGGGAAGGTTTCCTTAAAATAGAATGGGAAAATACTATGGTTAAAATACCAATGAAAAGCAAAGCTGACAAAGAAATTTTAGCCCTGATTGACAAATATATTATTAAAGAGAAAAGTCAAAATGCTACTTTATTGTTTCAGGCAGCAAATTATTATTCAACCACGGGAAGAGCAAATAACCAAACAGTATCCTGGTTAACTGAGGCCGAAAAATTGGATCCCGAAAATTTTTATTATCCCACTTTAAGACAGAAAGTATCTTTAGAACTGAAGGATTATCCCAATGCTATTGAGGCAGCAAAAAAAGCCTTAACAATTGCAGAACAGAAAAAAATGAAGGGTACTGAAAAATTAAAAAATCAGATTGAAGAGTTACAATTATTACTTAAAAGTAAATAAATAATAAGTATTACAATATCACATTGAAAACTACAGGAGCATAAAAAAATCCTTGCCATTTAAGCCGATATAGTGTTATAGTAACATTAGACTTGTTTTGTTCAGGGAAATAGATAAATCAAAATAACTTTTAAAGCTAAAAATATGAAAATGGAACACGCAACACAGCAGCATTCTAAAGAGGCAGACTCCAAAATGTACAAAAAATTAGCCCTTATGATCGTATTGTCATTTATTTCTATGTACATACTAATGTATTCGATGGTCGATATTTTTGCTAATGTCATTCCCAATGTAAACCAATTTTACATGGCAGGACTAATGACAATGCCAATGCTCGTAATTGAGATTATTGTAATGGGTAGTATGTATATGAATAAAAAATGGAACATAATGTTAATTATAACAGGCAGCCTTGCCGCAATCCTTTTTTTTTCCTGCATCAGACAGCAAGCAGCTGTTGATGATAAACAATTCTTAAAATCAATGATACCACACCATGCGGCGGCAATTCTCATGGCTCAGGAGGCTTCTCTTCACGATCCAGAAATAAGTCAACTTGCCCAAGACATTATAAAAGCGCAAGAAGCTGAAATTACACAGATGAAAGCCAAGTTGAAAGAGATGAAAAAAAAATAACAGAACACTATTCTTTAAAAAAGCAATATGAAAAATATACTGACAATACTCGTATTTATTATGCTTCCTGTCCTAATTCAGGCGCAGGATATGAAAATGGCAATAGATAAAAAGCCTGTCAAAGAAGAGTCGAATCCCACTACCTATACTTGTCCCATGCATCCCGATATCCATGAATCCAAACCAGGAAAATGCCCAAAATGCGGAATGGCATTAGTGAAAGAAAAGTCTAAAACAGTGAGGCCGAAAGCAGGCAGAAAACCTAAAGCTGCAACTCCTGTTAAAGAGGAAATGCCTAAAAAGGCTAAATCTTCCTCTGCGGATAATATCGACACACACCAGGCGCATGATATGACAAACATGGAAAAGAAAACAGTAGATCCCCCAGTAAAAAAAATGATGGTAAATGATGAGCCACCTAAAGTTGTAAGGTACGATTTATATGTTCGCGATACGGTGGTAAATTTTTCAGGGAAATCAAAAAGAGCAATAGCGGTAAATGGCCAGATACCAATGCCTACATTAACCTTTACAGAGGGTGATATTGCAGAAATTTATGTCCATAATGAACTTGACGAAGAAACGTCATTACACTGGCATGGTTTGTTTCTACCCAATAAAGAAGACGGTGTGCCTAACCTTACCCAAATGCCGATAAAAGCGCACTCTACCTACAAATATTCTTTTCCCATCAGGCAGCATGGAACCCATTGGTACCATAGCCATTCGGGATTGCAGGAACAAATAGGAATGTATGGATCTTTTGTGATGGACAAACGAAACTCCGATCCAAACTTCAGGGCAGGGATAGATGACCTCCCGACAATTCCGATTGTGCTAAGCGAATGGACCGATATCAACCCGGAGAACGTTCATAGAATGTTGCATAATGCTTCAGATTGGTTTGCAATAAAAAAAGGCACAACACAAAGTTATGGAGAAGCTATAAAACAAGGCTATTTAAAAACCAAGTTCATCAACGAGTGGAAGCGTATGAATGCTATGGATGTAAGCGATGTTTATTATGAGAAATTTTTAATTAACGGGAAAAACGAAAGCCAACTTTCGCAGTTCCAAGCGGGAGATAAGGTAAGATTACGCGTCGCTAATGGAGGTGCCTCCAGTAATTTTTGGCTTACGTATGCCGGAGGCAAAATTACAGTAGTGGCCAGTGATGGAAATGATGTTGAGCCTGTTGAGGTAGACCGTCTGCTAATTGCAGTTTCTGAAACCTATGATGTTGTCCTGACCATTCCGGCAGAAAACACATCTTATGAGTTTTTGGCAACACCAGAAGACCGGACAAAATCAGCTTCTCTCTACATTGGAAATGGCATTAAACAGCTCGCCTCCCCTTTACCAAAACTGAAATACTTTGAAGGGATGCAAATGATGAACGGTATGATGAAAATGAATGGAGACCTAAATGATATGGGGATGAAGATGTCGCTGAATCAGATGGACATGAATTCGGTAATGTATCCTGAAATTACAGGCCCACAAACAAAAGGAAGCAAAGACATGCCAATGGAGATGGACAAAGAAGAAACCAAATTGGATGCCCCAGATAAAATGCACGACATGCACAATATGGAAAATAAGTACAATGCCAATGCCCTTGCCGATATTGTCACTTTAAATTATGCAATGCTAAAATCTCCTACAAACACAGCATTGTCAAAAGATGCTCCCATAAGGGAGCTCAAATTCGAGCTTACGGGAAATATGAACCGCTATGTGTGGAGCCTGGATAACAAGGTCGTTTCCGAAGCTGATAAAATACTGATCAGGAAAGGAGAAATTTTACGTATTATTCTGCATAATAATTCAATGATGCGGCATCCAATGCATTTGCATGGACATGATTTCAGGGTAATCAATGGGCAAGGTGATTTTGCGCCATTGAAAAACATCATCGACATCATGCCAATGGAAACAGATATTATTGAATTCGCCGCAAGCGAAGATGGTGGCGACTGGTTTTTCCACTGTCACATTCTCTACCATATGATGGCTGGTATGGGCAGAATTTTTTCTTATGAAGATTCACCTCCAAATCCAGAAATACCAGACCCTAAACTGGCTCAGCGAAAATTGTTTGCTGATGATAGAGAATTCCATTTCATGGCTGAAAACGATTTTGCTACTAATGGAAACGATGGCGAAGCAATGTATCAGGGGACACGCTGGAGTATAGGGACCGAATGGAGATTAGGCTACAATGATATGCATGGCTATGAAACTGAAACACATATTGGACGCTATATTGGAAAAATGCAATGGCTAATGCCATTTATAGGATTTGACTGGAGATATAGAAGAATGGGCGAAGATCAACAGGAAAGAAATCTCTTTGGACAAAAAAATACTAAAGATAAACGTGCAGTGGCGAGTCTAGGGGTCAACTATACCCTTCCTATGTTAATAGTAGCACAGGCTGAAGTTTTCACAGACGGTAAAGTCAGACTACAGTTTGAACGTAAGGACATCCCAGTTTCTAAAAGATTACGAATGAATCTAATGTGGAATACAGACAAGGAATATATGGCGGGGCTTCGTTACATAGTAACCAGATGGGGATCACTTTCCTCACATTATGACAGCGATATGGGTTTTGGGGCCGGATTCACTTTGAATTACTAACAGTTTATGTTGCCTAGTATTATACAAACGGTCGATGCCTGAGTGCAGTAGTAATAATAATGTAAAACTTGGGCTAAATTTTATAAATAAAGGACAAATGGTATAATTATTTTAGCTTTAGTATAATTTATAACTGTAGAAATTATGAAAAAAGCAGCATTCACAACCTTGATAGTAATTGGGCTAATAGTTGGCTCTTGTTCAAATGATGAAGATAACGGAATACATCCTCAGGAGCATGATAAAAACATATTGATGAATAAAATGCACACAATGATGGATCAAATGGACGCAATGACCATGAGCAAAGATCCAGATCTGGATTTTGCCAATATGATGATTATGCACCATCAAGGTGCTATAGATATGGCTAATTATGAACTGCAAAATGGTACCGATGCCCAGATTAAGGCAATGGCACAAGATGTGATTGATACCCAACAGCAGGAAATAGAGCATATGAAAGCAATTATAAATGGCATGCCAGCTGATGAAACCGATAATGCTTTTGCTATGGAGCTTATGAAATCAATGGACAAAATGGGCATTACTGCTGACACGCAATTAATCACCGGAAATACGGACCATGATTTTGCCATACTAATGATTGTCCATCACCAAAGTGCACTCGATAATGCATCGGCTTATCTACATCATGGAAAAAACGCAGAACTCAAAGCAATGGCGAATATGATGGTAGAAATGCAGACCCAGGAAATAATTGATTTTGGCAACTGGCTTGTAGCAAATTAATTCAGTATGAATAACTTTTAATACAAAATAAATAAATTATGGATCAGAAATTTAGAAATTGTATCGAAGCCTGTCTGGCTTGCGGTATAGCGTGCAACAAATGCGCAACGGAATGCCTGAATGAAGACGATATAAAAATGCTTGCAAGATGCATACAGCTCGACAGGCAATGTTCGGTGATATGCTTTGCAGCTGCAAACCTTATGAGTATTGGTGGCGAACATGCCTCTCATTTATGTGCTGAATGTGCAGAAATTTGTAAAGCTTGTGCCGAGGAATGTGAAAAACATGCCGCAATGGGAATGGATCACTGCAGGGAATGCGCGGAAGCTTGTCGCAAATGTGCCCAGGCTTGTGAGGCCATGGCAAGTTAATACCAATAATTATTTAAACAAAAACCGCACAGTTGTGCGGTTTTTGTTTTTGAACCTTAACACGGCAAAAATCTG
This sequence comes from Flavobacterium fluviatile, assembly GCF_010645065.1. Classification (GTDB taxonomy): domain Bacteria; phylum Bacteroidota; class Bacteroidia; order Flavobacteriales; family Flavobacteriaceae; genus Flavobacterium; species Flavobacterium fluviatile. The sequence continues at coordinate 93,037 of NZ_JAADZW010000009.1, forward strand.
CCTGTTTATTGCCATTAGAATTTCATTTTCTGAATCCTTACCGCATTTAGTATAGCGAGTAAGGCAACACCTACATCTGCAAAGACCGCTTCCCACATTGTTGCAAGTCCGCCCGCACCCAGAATAAGAACAACTGCCTTGACAGCAAATGCCAATACAATATTTTGCCACACTATTTTTCTGGTTTGTTTCCCAATATTGATAGCCATTGGAATTTTGCTTGGCCTGTCATCCTGGATTACCACATCGGCAGTTTCAATTGTGGCATCGCTTCCCAAACCGCCCATAGCGATACCAACAGTACTCAAGGCTACAACAGGCGCATCGTTTACACCGTCACCTACAAATGCAACGGTTTGGTTAGTAGCTTTAATTTCATTTACTTTATTTACTTTGTCTTCAGGAAGCAAATCTCCAAAAGCGTTTACTATGCCCAGCTTATCGGCCACAAATTGGACAACATTGGTTTTATCGCCACTAAGCATTGTGGTTTTAACTCCCATTGCTTTTAGCCTGTCAACAGTCAGCTGCGCATCTTCTTTTATTGTATCTGCAATGGTTAAGTAACCGGCAAACTTTTTATCGTAAGCTATGGCAATCAACGTATAGACTATAGAGTTCGGATCAATATCATATTTGATACCGAATTTATCCATCAGCTTAAAATTACCTACATGCAATTCTTTTCCATTAATCTCAGCCCTTAATCCATGTCCTGAAATCTCTTCGACCTTCTCAAGTACTATCGAGGGATCAATTTCACCAACGTGATCATGGATGGCCGTTGCTACGGGATGCGTACTCTGGCCTTCGAGCGCATTGACCATTTTAAGGATTTCGTCTTTATTAAGCTGGTCGGAAATCACCACATCCTGAACTTTAAAGACACCTTCTGTCATGGTTCCTGTTTTGTCCATTACCACATTCTGGATATTGGCAATACTGTCCAGAAAATTACTTCCCTTGAATAATATTCCGTTTTTACTCGCTGCCCCAATTCCGCCGAAGTAACCAAGGGGTATACTGATTACCAGGGCACAAGGGCATGATATTACCAGAAAAACCAAAGCCCTGTAGAGCCAGTCGTTAAAAACAATCATTGCCCCGAGAGAATCGGAAATCATTTTGTGCCGCTGTTCGGCACAAAAGATTACTTCACTATACTTTTATTTTACTGGAGTTCAGTGAACTTCGTTTGCAACGTATAGCGGGAAAAAGCTCCAAAAAAAAATGCATTATAAAGAGCTATGACACTTCAAACCAGATGACTTACACAAAAATGGACAGCCATAAAAATAAAACCCTTAATTTTCCTTTTCATAGTATCAATTCCCTAAAAAATCATGATCACTTAGCGTTTTCATAAACGCAATAAGGTTGTTTTTTTCCTCTTCGGTGAGCGGAATTCGCCTGTCGTTATCTTTAAAAACCGGATCCAGGTTCTCGGCGTCCAGAACACCTTTGTCAAAATAATCCAGAACTGATTTTAAATCAGCAAACTGCCCGAAACTCCCGTAAGGTGCTGTATATTCAATATTTCTTAAAGTCGGGACGCGGAAACTCATAAAATCGGAAGCACCCCCTGTAACCCTTCCCCGCCCTGCTTCGCTGGTATTGGTATTTATTGGAAAACCAATATTTCTAAAGCTTTGATCGGTAAACAATTCCGTGGTGTGACAGCTGGCACATTTCTGCTCAAAGGTCTGGCACCCCTGCAGTTCGCCTGCTGTAAAAGACTGCTCATTTCGTTTGACTTTATCATATTTGCTGTTGGCAGAAATCAACGTATATTCAAACTGGGCAATACTTTTGTAGATTCTCTCCGGCGTGATATTTTCATCCCCAAAGGCCTTTCTGAACAATTCTTTGTAAGGGGCATCATCCTTAATTTTACCAATGACTTCCAAAATGGAAGAATCCATTTCTTCATGGGTGATAATAGGAACCAAGGGCTGCGTTTCAAGCTGGAGTTTGCTTCCGTCCCAATTGTAAAACTTCATAAAGGCCAAATTTTGAATGGATGGTGTATTACGAAGCCCAACCCTTCCTTCAATGCCAATAGCCTGCGCATTATGATCTGTAAAAGCATTTACCTGGATATGGCAGGTGGAGCAGGAAATGGTATTATCGGCGCTGAACCTTTTTTCAGAGAAAAGCTTCCCGCCCAATTCCACGCCGTATTTAGTGGGTTTGTTTTGGCTAAAAAAAGCATTTAACTCTGGAAACCCAGAGGGAATATTAAATGCAATCTCTGGATTATCAATCAAAACCATATCAGAATCGTCATTGCTGCAAGACCAAGACAACAAGGATAGCAATAGTAAACCAATTATTTTTTGCATTATTAATGAATTTAAAGCAAAACCGTCCAAGTTTTAAAAACTCAGACGGCCCTGCAATATGAATTTAGTTTTCTACCCCTGTTACTGAAAATATTCCTGTGATATCACTTGATCCGTTTCCTCCCAGATTATCCACAAACTTTACCATCTGGGCAGCAGTGTGAATATTAGGCGTTGCGTTGTTATCCATTCCTGTTCCGGTTGATAAAGTAATTGTATTTGTTTTTCCGCTTAACAATTTATCAAAATCAGCTTCAATTTTGATTTTTGGGGCTTTACTTCCAACAACTGCATTTGTTGTTAAGTTCAACGTAATATCCCTGTAAGCATTCACGCCCTGCGTGTAGTTTGGAGCAGTTCCCTCAACAGTGCTTCCTGTATGGATAGACATTGCTTTATTATCGGTATCATAAAAGCCTTCTACTTTTGTAAAGCGGTATCCGCTTCCCCATTCCCACATCATCTCGGTGTCGTTTGCTCCTGCTGCAGCATAGAAATTAGGAAATCTTACCTGATCTAAAGTATTTTGCTCCGCCTTGATACCCAGACCAAATTTGATCTGCTTATAAGCCGCCGATGGCACATTGCTTAAAACATAACTCAATGTTGTCGTTTTTGCCTGATCAATCACTGCCGCGCCCTTATCCAGATCATTTACATTGTAGGGAACTTCGTCCCCATTGTCTTTTATAAGGCGGATGTTGCTGATCACGTATTTCAGCTCGGAGAAATGATGTACCTGTCCGGCGGCTGAAGTATTGGCTGTAGCAGAAGCTGATGCCGCATTGCCCAGAACGATAGTATTATTTTTAAAAGTATTATTGAATTCCAGCGTTACATTGTTTGCAGCAGGATTATCATCATCGCTTGAACAGGAAACGAATGCCAAAGAGGCAATGGATACTAAAAAGTATTTTTTTAAATTTTGCATTTTCTTTAATTTAATTTTTATTTCGATTTATTAATTGAGTCGTGGATAACAGCAATAAATGGGCGGCGGCACAAAAATTTCAAGACAGGGTTCCAATAGCCCAAATTCCTTATAATCAGCTATCTTACTTGATTTTATAGCTTTTTTGATAAGAGCTGGAACCTCGATATTGGATACCAAAACCATATCGATTTTCTTGCCGATACTGGTAAACTCCAAATCAGTCTGATCTGATTTTTCCAGTTCTTTCTTCAAATGGCATTTACCATGGCACTGCAGTTCGGGTCTGGCCTTGTTGACACAAAACTCCTGTTCTATATTTTTCTGATCGAGTTTAAAGTGCACAATAATGAGTGCCTGCTGGAAAGAAACCAGCAGAAAAAGCATTGTCATTGTGAAACTAAAAACTTTTTTCATCTTTATTAGAAGCTGAATTTTAAAGACGTGAAAATATTGCGTCCCATTCTGGGAATATTTCCCCAATCCGCATACGTGCTGTAATATTTGTTTAATAAGTTCTCAGCTCCCGCCTGGATAGTGGTACCAACTTTATTTATTTTAAAACTATAATTGGCTGAAAGATTCCAGGTCGTATAGGCTGAAGTCAGGTCTTCCCCGTACTGCGGACTGTAATTAATCTGCTCAAAATCACCATTTACAGCAGTCTGTATCCCAAAATTTTTATGCATAAAATGAAGCGAAGTCTGATAACTCAGCGGTCGGATAAAAGGAAGGTTTCCTCCCTTGTCATCCATTCCGCGCGCATAGGTAAGTGCTGCTTTCCAATGCAGATGCTCAAGGATATCATAACTGGCATTCATAGACATATTTAAAAGCGTTGCATAATCCAGTGAAGTATATCCTTTTACCCCAACGGACTGGTAATTCATCGGGCTTCCCATGCTTAAAATCCTTCCGATGATATAATTTTCAATGTAGAAATAATTTATTTTTCCCTGAAGGCTGAACCTTTCATTTTTAAATCCTGCACTTGCATTTGCTTCATACGAAATCTCATTTTTCAAATCAGGGTTCCCGATATAATCATAGCGGTCAAAACTATTGTAGATATAATACCCATAACCCTCAGAAACCGATGGCGCCCTGTGCCCGTAGCCTGTCCCGACAGCAAAATTAAAATGATCGATATCCAGATTATAACCTGCGTGAAGGCTTGGCAGGAACCTTGTTTTTTCCTGAGGCGCGCCGGGATGAAAAATCCAGTTGAATTCTACATATTTGGAGTAATTGTAATTTACCCCCAAAGATCCTCCTAAATTGATCTGGCTTTTCTCTGAAATATCCCAGGAATTGTTCATGGAAAGTCCCCCGTAACGCGTTGTTACCCAAGGCCAGCTGTAGGCAAACATCGTTCTATTGCTTCGGTCCTGCGGATACATTCGCATCTCTGCAATAGACAAATTATCGTAAGCATTGAGTTGTATTTCAGACGAATAACTGTTCTTTTTCAAATTGGCTTTGGAAACCAGTCCATAAGTGGTGCTCCAGCCCGGCATATCCATATGAACCAGATTTTCCGGACGTGTGGTATCATCCATATAATGCTCAATGGCGTTGAAATATATCTTTGAATCAATTACTTTTATGAGTCCTTCTTCAAATAATTGTTTATAAGATGCCGATGTAATAAGGGCTCTTGAAAGTGATAAATCCATTGGCAGGGCCGGATAACCCACATCTTTTGCCATATCAAAAATGGCATCTACCCTTACCGATGACAAATCAGTGGTTTTATAGGCAAAACCCAGTGAAGTATTGAATTTTTTGTATTGTGAATGTTTTACTTCGTCGTTGTTTCCATCATAATAATCATCTGCTTTTCGGTATGAAATACTTCCTTCTGCTACAAATTTCTCACCTGAATACGCCACATTTCCAAGATTGAAAAACTGTTTGTTATTAAGTTCAAATCCGCTTTGATAGGCTGCGTTCCATTTTTTTTCCATGCCAAAGGGCGTGCTTTTTCTTTTCAGATCAATACTTCCGGCAACAGTTGCCCCGTGAAGGCTCCCTTGCTGCCCTGATTTTATATCAATTGCCGAAAGATTATTACTCTCTACATAAGAGGTTACCGGATCCATCTTATCGGTGCAGGCACCAAAAATGTGCATGCCGTCAATGGTAACCGTTGAACGTTCGCTGCTCATATTATTCAGCAGAGGTTCCCATGCATAAGCGCCTCGTTTTATGAAGCTGATATTATCTGATGACGACAAAAATTCATCAACAGAAACTGCCATTTTCATTTCGGTTTCTATTTTCTTTTTTTTGGTGGCATTTTTTACTTGTACTTCTTCCAGGTTTTTTATGCTGTCGTGACCTGCGTGCGCGTTTTGCGCCGTAACAGACATTCCCAAAAAAAGCAGCATTATTAGATATTTCATATTTTTAGAATAAGGTATCAATATAAAGTTCACTTTTTACCCCTTCAATCCCCGGCGTGAAATCTGTTGGAACAACGGTTCCTTTTAGGATCAGCCCGTTTTGATTCATCATGATTAAATTCAAGGTCCAGTTTCCGGTCATCGTATAGTTGACAACGCCATGATACAAACCATCGTTCTGCTGTGTGAGATCCTGATTATTAGGCGAAGAATGGTTTCCCATTGAAGGCTCTGGCATTCTGGGATCTAACTTTAGAGTGTAGTCGCTTACTTCTGAGTAAGAGTACTGAGAAGGATCTGGAAAAGTTCCTGCAGGAGTAGTTGGTTTATTGTATTTGTAAATACCCGCAGTCAGTTTATTTTCTGAGACTGTTGGTTTTTGAGGGGCAACCAGTGCGATAACATATTGCTCATTATCCTTTGCAGTAAAGGCGGTCATATTGAGATTTTTATTGCTTTGCTTCTCAACTATGATATCTCCACTGATGGCATACTGCTGATTATCGGCAGTAAAACTCACATATAATTTCCAGCTGTTTGCCGTAGTACTTTCACTTGTAAATACAGAATAACCCGTGTAATATTTATTAGCCGCATCATAGGGAAGATTGTAAAGGTGCGGACAGGATGTTTTGCTTCCATCTGTATTGCTCATGATGGGTAAAAAAGTGACTTCGGATGTATTGACATCCTGATTGGTCTTTGTATTTATAATTTTCAAATGAAGTTCGTTGTAACCTTTATAAAAAGTGCCGTTTAAAGCTTCAATACTTATTTTATAAGTACCGCTGGTAAACGAAACGGCTTCTTTGAACTCATAATATTGCGGCACTAAAGCGCCTGTTTCCGCCTGGTAATCTGTTTTGTCTATTGTGCAGGAAGCAATCGCACAATAGAGTGCAATAACTAGAAATTTAAAGGATTTCATGTGTAATGAATATTAAAAAAGTTTAAAATGCAGCACAGCCATCAGATCCTGAAAGCAAAAGTGCCGTGAAATTTAAATGGAGGTTTTTAATTGAAAATAGATTCTCAATTGTCAAACAAGGAGTTTTCTGTTGTAAAGAATATGTGCAGACAAAGCTGAAATCCATTGGACAACCTGAGTTTTCGCAATAAAGTCAAATTATGAACAAGATGAAAATATTGCATCTTTGTGCATCAGGTACAAAGCGCAATAAGGCTGCATTTTTAAAACTACAAACTGATCTGCAAGGAATGATTATGCCAGCGGTGGGCGAAAAGTACTATTAGGGGACCCGATAGGTTTCTTCTCAAACAAAACAGAAGTGTTTTCTTTGGATTCGATTACAGCAATAAAAGTAACCTCTGCATTAAAAGTATTTTGAATATAAACAAGCTCAATTTTTTCTTTTAAGCTGTCTTGCATTTTTCTTTCGTTGTCAGAATATTTTTTGATGCTTTTTTGAAGTTCGCATCGGCCGTTACAGCTGTTAAATGACATTTTACGCTGCACGCAAATAGTTTTGGCTATTTCTTTCTGATTAATTTTAAATGAAGCATAAACGAACAGGCTGCCAAATGATGGAGATAAGATCAAAAGTGAAAGTGCTGTTATGATTAGGCTTTTCAAAAGTCTGTATGATTTTTAATTTGGGCAAAAATACATCATTTTTAATTTTATTCTGATAAAACTTCCTCTTAATTATAAAAAAACATTAAAATTTAAAATCAATCGGACATTAAACCCATTTCCTTATTTCAAAGCAAGTTAGTACGCTGTATTATTAAATACTGTTAAGTAAGGTAATTGTTAATTTGAGTCATTTAAACATATTAAAAAAAATCAAACCAGAACAGTAATAGCCTGCCTGATAATTGTAACATACACTTTATTAGTTTTTAGGAATTGGTATTCCCCGTCAATCTGAGCATCAATAAATATTTTTTTTGGAAGCGCAATATCAAGCACTGTGGTACGCATTGTTCTGGCTTTTTTGAACTTATCTATTTTTCCAGTAATAATGTAAATACCCAATTGCACTTTTTTTAAAAAATTGATCTTAGGAACCATAAAAACATCCAGTTTGCCATCTGTAAGGCTTGCATTTGGAGTTAAACTCATATTATATCCCATTTCATTCGAATTGGATATTAACAACAGCATTGGATTGATCCATATGCTTTCTCCGTTTATTTTTACTAATGCTTCTGCAGGACGATATTCAAGCGCGGCAGTAAGGGATGACCAAACATACGACATTAAACTTTTTTTGCTGGCCCTTTCATATTTTTTTATAATAAGTGCATCAATGGCAATTCCCATATTACTGAAAAAATAATAATGATTTGCCTTACCAGCATCAATTTTAATAGTTCTTCCAATAGAAATAACCTGCATGGCTTTATCAATTTCTTTTGGAATATTAAGGTGAGATGCCAGTCCATTTCCGGATCCTACCGGTACTATTCCAAGGGCTATGTTAGAATGAACAAGGCAGGACGCCACCTCATTAATAGTGCCGTCACCCCCACAGGCTACAATGCAGTAAGGATTATTTTCCATTGCGGCCTTTGTCAGCAGCATAGCATGTCCTTTATATTGGGTATAATCGACAATGATCTGATGAGAAGGAAAAAATTCTTTTATGAACTGAACGTTAATATTATGCTTTCCTCCACCTGAAACTGGGTTTATGATAAAATGAATGTAGGGTGTAGTCATGATTTTAATGTAATAATTTATTGGTAAATAAATAATCTGCAGTCTGGTACCAGGAGATAGTTTCTTCCAGCATTTTTTGGTCAATATGTACTGGGGAAAGACTGTTGTCTTTCTTATTCCATAAATAAGCTGATTGCTTCTTCTGATCAGAGAGTATCATCACCTGATTTTTTTTCATTAAAGTCAGTTTTCTGTACGTACCCACAAGTGCACGCTGCTCATAGCTGGGATGCAAAATATCGTTTCCAAAAAAATTGGAGGTGTAACTCCAGTGCATCAGAGAGAAGAAAGTGGGGAAAAAATCTATCTGGGAGCACTGTTTGAGCACTTTTTGGTTTTGATCCTTAGGCATATTGACAATAAATGCCGGAATATGATAGTTGGCAATGTCAATTTCATCCTTACCCGCACTGCTTGCACAATGGTCAGCAATCACTACAAAAACGGTATTTTTGAACCATGGTTTATTGGCGGCCTTACGGAAAAATTCTCGCAGTGCATAATCCGTGTATTTCACCGCACCGTTTCTTCCTGTTCCAGAAGGTATATCAATTGTATTATCAGGATAGGTATAAGGCCTGTGGTTGGAGGTGGTCATGACAAAATTAAAAAAAAGCTCTTTTTTACTGTAATGCGAATCAGCTGTTTTGAGCATCTTGGCATAAATATCACCATCACAAATGCCCCATGCATTTTCAAAAGTTACTTCACTGTCCCCTATGTTGTTTCTGACCGTTTTAATCTTATCACTCAGCACGCTTCCTCGGCCGCGGTCGTAAATGGTAAAACCATTCCCGCCAAAAAAAGCATTCATATTGTCAAAGTACCCGTCCCCTCCATAGAAGAAATTTGTGGCATATTTCTTTTTTCTGAATACCGAGCCAATAGTAAAAAGATCACTGTTTTCCGGCCGTTTGACAATGCTCTGGCCCGGGGTAGGCGGGATACAAATTGTAACAGCCTCCATTCCCCTTACCGTGCGTGTTCCTGTAGCGTACATATCCTTGAAAAAAATACTTTCCTGAGCCAGGCTGTCCAAAAAAGGTGTAATGTTTTCCCTATTGCCGAATTCCCTCATAAATCCAGCGCTGAAGCTCTCTACTAATATAAAAACAACATTCTTTCGCTGTTCTTCCTGCCCGCAGCTGTCAATTATTTTCCGGCTGACAGAGCGCAGGGTTTTTCCAGCAGTATTTCCACTTCCCTGAAGCTTGCTTCTTACCAGGGCAAATGCCTTATCGTCATCAATGGTGCTGTAAAATTGCTTATATTGCATCTGGTTATTACGAAAGGCAGCAAAAAAAGAATAAATTCCTGATTTGGAAATCTCAGAATTATAGCGGTTGGCAGACCATTCAGACATGTCATTGCGTACAAAGCAGGTAAATATCACTGATATTGAAAGTACTAATGAAAACAAAACAAAACGAGATAACGGTGAAGCAGTGACCGACAGCGTATTGGTGAGGGCACCCCTTTTGAGGAAAATAAAGATAAAAAGTCCCGTGATCAAAAGCATGCTCCCAATTAATATGGGCAGCGGATAAGATTCCTGTATATTGGCCACTACCTCATGGGTATAAATCAGGTAATCCACGGCTATGAAATTGAATTTAGACTTAAACTCGTCCCAGAATATAATCTCTGCAAAAAAGGTAAGGACAAGAATAAATATGGAAAGTGCAGTAAAGAAAAGTATAATTACCGTGTCGGCTAAACTCCCCACCCATCTCGCAGGCATAATCATGTAATAAAATGATGCAGGCAGAATAATAAAACTTACCGTTCCCAGATCGTAGAATAGTCCGGTAAGGAGTGTTTGGAACAGGTCAGGCAAAACCATGGATACCTGGTGATATTCCAGCAAAAGAAAAGCAATACGAAGCAGCAGAGAACTAAATATAAACCAAACTGTAAAATGAAGCAGCAGGTCAAATCTGCCAGCGGATTTGAAATTTGTAAACATAGGTACTGAAATTTTGAAACAAACTTCAGTTTGAATTTAGAAGATATTTAGAAGATTAGAAATCCAGGCAGAAAAAATGTTGTTTTTCTTCGAATCTGTAGGAGAAATTCCATCCATTAAGCGTAGCAATCCTGCTGATTATAGACAGACCCAGTCCGCTTCCCTGAGATTTGGTGCTTGCTTTGGTAAAACGCTTAAAGATACGCAACTGGTCCAGTGGTCCTGATTCACCTGAATTACTGAAGCACAAAGAGGTTTCTTTCAGCACTACATCTATTGTGCCTCCCGCACTATTATGCCTGATAGCATTGTTAAAGAGATTGTTGATGACAATTTCAAGTAAAACGGCATTAGCTGAAACATGCAGTAGTCCTTGAGGAGTATAGCGCAGATCTACTTGCCTAGCCTGGGCCTGTTCTGTAAAAAAGGGAAGCTGCCGTTCCAACATAGCATTGACCGTAATACCCTGGGTCGCATCAAACTGCCTGCTCTCAAGCCTTGATAGCAGCAAAAGGTTCTTATTGATCTTGCCAAGCCTTGAAGCAGCTATATTTATATTTTCCAGAAGTTCAAACTGACCCTTTGTAATATCATTACGCTGCTGAAGGGACTGCAGCATTCCCTTAAAAATGGCAAGAGGGGTCTGGAGTTCGTGCGAAGCATTTTCAATAAATTCACTATGACTGGCATAAATACTTGTGTTTTTTTCCATCAGCCTGGAAATTGCCCAATTAAGCCTTTCGAATTCTTCAACATCCACGGCGGGCAGTTCAGGCTGGTTTACCTTATCAATTTCAAAACGTTCTATTTGCTGCAGTGTTGTATAAAAGGGTTTCCATAAACGGATTGAGAGATAGCGGGTAATCAGATACAGCCCCGTTAGCAGAAAAAAGCCGATAATAGCAAAGAGGCGCACTATTCCTATCATCAATGTTTCATCTTCAATGAGATTAATCTTGGCCGAAAAAATATAATTTTTACCATCAATACTTACAGGAGACTGCAACACTCTGTAGCGTTCGTAATTTTCACTCAGGCAGTTGTAATAACTGTGGTAAAAAAAAGTATCATCAGCAAGCTGGTCATTGTTGTCCCTAATCTTAAGATCACGGTTAAACTCATTCCAGGCAGCAATTTTATCTGGCTTGAGCCCAGGGAGAGAAAGACTGATAAATTCTTTTTTGAGAATTAAAAGTTCGCGGTCTGCATTATTGACGTAAAGCAAAGTTCCGAAGAAGTAAAAAGCGATGCCCGCAATAATTAGCATTGTAATTGAAAATACCATATAGTATTTAAGGGTCCTGTTGAGCAGCTTTTTACTCATTTTTCATTGTCCATTTATAGCCCATCCCATACAGGGTCTTGATGTAATCATCATAACCTGCGTCAACAAGCTTTTTCTTAAGATTTTTTATATGAGCATATACAAAATGATGGTTATCAAGCATATCTGCCATGTCGCCTGAAATATGCTCGGCGATCGTACTCTTTGACAGTACCTTATTTTCATTGGCTACAAGGTACAGCAGCAAATCTATTTCTGTTTTAGTAATGTCTATAAAGATGTCTCCTACTTTTACTGTTTTGGCAAGCATATCTATAGCGATTTCATTGTAAAGGACAATGTTATTGCCATTAAATTGCTTTCTGCGTACCAGTGCTATGATACGAACCATTAATTCTGCCAGCTCAAAGGGTTTGGTAAGATAGTCATCAGCACCGCTGTTAAATCCTTCGATCTTATCTTCAAGTGTAAGACCATTAGCGGTAATAATAATGACGCCCTCATTTCTGTTCTGCTTTTTGAGTGCCAGCAACAGCTCCAGGCCACTGCCATCGGGAAGTCCCAGATCAAGGACAATACAATCATAATGATATACCGCTATTTTATTAAGGGCAGTCCCTACTTTATCCACGCACTCGCACAAAATTCCGCTGCCCGAGAGATAATCTTTGATGCTTTCGGACAAAAAGTGTTCGTCCTCGATTAATAAAATTTTCATATTCGCGCCAAGCTGCTTTAAATAAATCCTGCATTACAGCTCATCACGGCAAAGATAACATATCGTGATAAATTTTTTTTTATTTCTACAAGCAAAAAACACCAATACCTGAAAAACTGGCCGATACCTGACATAAAACAGCCGTTACAGTATTATAACATTCCAGACCAAACAAACTGCAACACAGCACTATTTTAAACAACAAACATTGCAGCGGCCTATATCGAACTATACTGTTTTAGAATTATGAGCTACAAATTTTCCATAATTTTATTGGAGGGGTAAAAATAATTATTTACTTTTATGGCGTGAAAATATTCAGCTTTATACTAACTATTTACCTGCTAAGCCTCTCAGCCATTACCTGTGCTGACGCCGATATGTATAGTTCTGTTTCAAAATCTGCCGAGATATCACAATCCAATCATAATGAAGGCACTTCACATAAAGGCGAAACAGATTTATGCTCTCCTTTTTGCAGCTGCGCCTGCTGCGGAATCCAGGTGGTTAACAACCTGAATGCTATTTCTTTTGATTTCCCTGTTATCATTCCAGAAATTCCCCCTAAGGTATCTCAATACCAATCCATTTTAATATCTAGCTTCACTGGAAGCATTTGGCAGCCCCCTCAGATTAATTCATAATATTATTGCCATCCGGCAGTTGCACAACTGTGATGTATGCCGATATGTTCATAATAGTATCAATTAATTATGTCAAAATGATAAAATCAAAAAAAAAGGCACTACAGCCTAAAAAACCTTATGCAGTTCTGCGAACAATTATCACAGTTTTGATTTGTCTTTTACTGCTTTTGGGGATAGGTGCAAGAATTTACCACTTCTTCACGGTACACCGTCCTTAAAAGAACAAGCAAATTCATTTCATACTGTACTTAGAGAAGTGCTCACCTGCATTTAGCAGTGCCCGTCATTTGGCATGCCAATAAAGCCGAACAAACATGGGAGAGATCATCAAAAACCGCTTTTATACATTTAATTTACAACAAGATAATGTTAGATAAAATAATTCATTTTAGTATCAATAATAAGTTTATTATTGGACTATTCACCCTGGTACTAATAGCTGTAGGGAGCTATTCGCTTTACACGCTCCCTATCGATGCATTACCGGATATTACCAACAACCAGGTACAGATTATTACCAGCTCCCCTACGCTTGCCACTCAGGAGGTGGAACAATTCATCACCTATCCCATTGAACAGTCTGTAAAATCAATTCCCAGAATGGTCGAACTTCGTTCAATCAGCCGTTTCGGACTCAGTGTGGTGACAGTGGTATTTGAGGAAAATGTTGATATCTACTGGGCACGCGCCCAAATTGCCGAAAGGATCAAAGAAGCGGAGAACATGATACCAAAAGGTGTTGGAGTTCCGGAAATGTCTCCTCTTAGTACCGGATTGGGAGAAATTTACCAATATGTGGTCTTTCCTAAAAAAGGATATGAAAACAAATTCGATGCTACCAAATTAAGAACAATTCAGGATTGGATTATCAAGCCTCAGCTTATCGGAACAAAAGGAGTTGCGGAAATTAACACTCTGGGCGGTGTACTTAAACAATACGAAATAGCCGTTCAGCCTGACAAGCTCAAAAGCATGAATACTACTATAACGGAAATTTTCGATGCACTGGAAAACAATAATGAAAATACTGGAGGCGCCTATATCGATAAAAAGCCTTACGCTTATTTTATCAGAGGTATTGGTATGGTTAATAATATTGATGATATAAATAAAATTGTAGTCAAAAACCAAAATGGAATCCCCATTCTAATCCGCGATGTAGCCAAGGTTCAGATTGGCGCCGGAATCCGCTACGGAGCAGTTACCAAAGATGGCAAAGGAGAAGAGGTGTCAGGGATGGTCATGATGCTGAAAGGCGAAAACAGCGGTGAGATCGTAAAGATCGTAAAGGAAAAAATGGAGCAGATCAAAAAATCACTCCCTGAAGGTGTGGATATTGAACCTTTTATGGACCGAACCGTGCTGGTAAATAAAGCTATTTCAACTGTCGAAAAAAATCTTATAGAAGGTGCCCTTATTGTAATATTCATCCTTGTATTGTTGCTGGGCAACTGGAGAGCCGGGCTTGTAGTGGCTTCTGTTATTCCCCTGGCACTGTTATTTGCCATTACGATGATGAAACTATTTGGCGTGAGCGGTAACCTGATGAGCCTTGGCGCTATAGATTTTGGCCTTATTGTCGATGGTGCGGTTATCATTGTGGAAGCTATTATACACCGACTCCAGGTCAGCAACAAAGGAAAGCTCAGTACAGCGGAAATGAACGAGGAAGTATATCAGGCCTCCTCTAAAATCAGAAGCAGCGCTGCCTTTGGGGAGATCATCATTCTTATTGTTTATCTGCCCATTCTTGCCCTTGTCGGTATTGAAGGAAAAATGTTCGGCCCTATGGCACAAACCGTTTCTTTTGCCATTCTGGGCGCTTTTATCCTCTCATTAACCTATGTTCCGATGATGTCTGCCCTGGCCCTTAAAAAAGAAACCGGACATAAGAAAAACATCAGTGACAAAATCATCGATGCCATTTACCGCTTCTACAGCCCGCTCTTGGAAAAGGCACTAAAAGTAAGAGCCGTCGTAATAGGCGTTGCCCTGGCTCTATTTGCTGTTGCTCTGATTATTTTTAATTCACTTGGAGGCGAATTTATACCACAGCTTGACGAAGGAGATATTGCCACACACCTTATTATAGCATCAGGAAGTTCCCTTTCACAGGAAATAGAAGCCACTACAAAGGCAGAAAAAATACTGAGAGCTAAATTTCCTGAAATCAAAATGATTGTGACCAAGATTGGTAGTGCGGAAATCCCGACAGATCCTATGCCGATTGAAGCGGGTGATATGATCATTACCCTGAAAGATAAAAGCGAATGGACTTCAGCTGAGACCAAAGAGGAATTGATGGAAAAAATGGAAGAGGCCCTTGAGGAGATCCCGGGCGCTTCAACTGAATTTTCACAGCCCATTCAAATGCGTTTCAATGAGCTTATGACAGGAGTAAGAAGCGATGTAGCCATTAAGATATTTGGAGAAGATATTGATATGCTGGTAAGCAAAGGTGAAGAAGTGGTACAGCTTATAAAAGGCGTGAAAGGTGTTGCTGATGCAAAAGCAGAACGTGTTGCCGGTCTGCCACAAATTACAATCCGTTACAATAAAGACAAATTAGCCCTTTACGGCTTAAAAATAGGCGATCTGAACAGGGTTGTCCGTATGGGGTTCGCAGGTGAGGCCGCAGGTGTTGTGTATGAGGGCGAAAAACGATTTGACATGGTGGTGAGACTGGACAACGAAAGCCGCAAGGATATTGAGAACTTAAGAACACTATTCATCACACTGCCTTCGGGAAGCCAGATTCCTCTGGAGCAGATCGCCGATGTAAATTATGAAGACGGGCCTATGCAGATCTCACGTGAAAACGGCAAGAGAAGAATTGTTGTCGGTTTTAATGTCCGAGGAGGCGATGTGGAAAGTATTGTAAAGGAAATCCAGGCCAAACTTGATGCGAAATTAAAATTGCCGGATGGCTATTACACTACCTATGGAGGTTCTTTTGAGAACCTTATTGATGCCAGCAAGCGTCTTTCCATAGCAGTTCCTATAGCGCTTGGGCTAATTTTAATTTTACTTTATTTCACTTTCAATTCTATCAAACAGTCACTACTGATCTTTACAGCCATTCCATTATCGGCAATTGGCGGAATTTTTGCACTGTGGATTCGCGATATGCCTTTTAGTATATCTGCCGGTGTGGGCTTTATAGCTTTATTCGGTGTTGCGGTACTTAACGGGATTGTACTTATCGGATATTTTAACCAATTAAAAGAGGAAGGCATGCAGGATGTATATGAGAGAATTAGAGAAGGAACCAAAGTCAGACTGCGTCCTGTGGTCATGACAGCAGCAGTAGCGTCACTGGGATTCCTTCCAATGGCCATCAGCACCAACGCAGGGGCAGAAGTTCAAAAGCCACTTGCAACAGTTGTCATCGGAGGGCTTATCACGGCAACATTGTTGACACTGATCGTACTTCCGATCCTTTATCTGTATTTTGAAAAAGGTATTGGCAAGATCAAAAGTCCTGGGAAATCTGCCCTTACTGTTTTGGCTTTGGCTTTGTTTTCTTTAACAGCCACTGCGCAGGGACCTGTTCAGTCCATTAATTTGGGAACAGCCCTTGACCTTGGTTTGAAAAACAATAAAAGCATACAGGCATCCCAGCTCGATACAAAGGCACAATCCCAATTGCTGGGTTCCGCGTGGGATCTTCCAAAAACTGAATTGCTGGGAACTTTCGGAAAAATCAACTCGCAGGCCAACGATAAAAATATTAGTGTAACACAGGGCATCAGCCCATTTCAAATCGGTGCCCGCAAAAAACTGCTGACCGAATACAGCAATGCAAGCCAGACAAGATTAGGTATCACCAAACAGGAAGTAAAATACAGCATTCGACAATCCTGGAACACAATGCTGTATTTTCAAAAGCAGAACCGAATCCTTGAAAAGCAGAATGTGATTCTGCAGAAGTTTGTAAAGTCAGCAGCCCTGAAATTCCAGACCGGGGAAACCAATTCACTGGAAAAATCTATTGCCCTTGCCAAACAGCAGGAATTAGAGCAGCGTATTAAGGAAAACAGCACACAGCTGCAGGTTGAAGTGTCCAATTTAAAAACGCTGATGAACCTTGACAGCGATTTTATATCTTCGGATACTACTTTTGCGCAAATACCTTTTGCTATTGCCGCAGACACATCTCTTGTGAAACAAAATCCCGGGCTTCAGCTTTCGGAGAATCAGGTAAAAATTGCCCAGGCCAATTATAAAGTTCAAAAGTCTGTGCTGCTTCCTGATTTTTCAGCAGGCTACTTCATACAATCCATCAGCGGAAGCCAGGATCCTTACAGCACTGCCATAGCAGATAACTCGCTGCAGTTCCAGGGTTTCTCAGTGGGTGTTTCCCTTCCTGTTTTTGCCGGAAGCGGCGCAGCGAAATCAAAAGCAGCCAAAACGGTTATAGAGGTAGAAAAAAAGAATTCGGAATACCTGTATGCCCAGGTAAAAACCCAATTTGAACAATTGAACAAACAACTGCAGACCTATCAGTCGCTGATTGATTTTTATCAGACAACTGCAATTGAAAATGCCAATTCAATAATTCGAAATGCAACAAAGGGATATCAAAACGGGGATATTTCGTATGTCGAATATGTTCAGGGTATTGAAACAGCTTCAACGATACAATTAAACTATAATGATGCTGTCAGCAAATACAATCAGACAGTAATTGCAATTCAGTATTTAATAAATCAATAATTTAAGTTATAATGAAAAAAGCAAATATAATATATGCAATAGGTGCTGCTGTAGTAATTGCAATAATCCTTTATTTTACACTTCGCAAAACAGCGGCCGAGGTTCCAAAAGAAGAAGCGAAAACCGAAGAAAACCAGGCAGCCGGAATCAAGGAAGTAGAACTAAATGAAGCCCAGTTTAAAGGGTCGCAAATAGAACTTGGAGGCTTTTCAAAGAAAAACCTGAGCGATGTTATCAACGCCAATGGTTACACAAAACTGCCTCCACAGAATCAGGCAGATGTATCTGTTTTTACTACGGGAATCGTGAAAAGCATTTCTGTTATAGAGGGGCAGCGCGTGCAGAAAGGACAAATTATCGCCACCATTGAAAGTCCTGAATTCTCAAAAATGCAGGAAGCCTACCTTACTTCAAAAAGCAATTTAGAGTATCTTAAACTGGAATTTGAGAGACAAAAAATCCTGAGCGCTGAGGAAGTGAACTCTAAAAAAGTATTCCAGCAGACCAAATCCAATTATGAAATTGAAAAGGCGAGATTCAATTCCCTTGCCAAACAGTTAGCAACCTTAAATATTAGCCCAAATGGACCTGCAACCTCCACAGTGGCTGTAAAAGCGCCTATTTCAGGATTTATAACTGAAATTAACATCAAATTGGGAAGCAATGTTGAGGCCGGAAAACCACTGCTTGGCATTGTTGATAATTCAAAACTCCATGTCGATCTGCTGGTTTACGAAAAAGACCTGCGCAAGGTCAAACCAGGCCAGGATGTAAGGTTTATTTTGACCAATCAGGATAACAGCGAAATCAAGGGGAAAATTTTCAGTGTGGGCAAATCATTTGAGAATGAAACTAAATCCGTTGCCGTGCATGCCGATATCATCAATGAAAAACAGCAGTTAATTCCTGGAATGTATATAAATGCCCTTATCGATATCGGGGTAAATGCTGTAAGCGCGCTTCCTTTGGAAGCGGTAGTTAAAGCTGACGGACGCGAATTTATATTTGTTCTTGAAGAGGGACATAAGGAAGAAGAGGCCCACGATGAAAAGCAGGGGCACGCTCATGAAGATGGAGACAAACACGAGGAAAGCGAGGGCAAAACCTACCATTTTCAGCGTATTGAAGTAAAAACAGGAACTTCACAATTAGGGTTTATTCAAGTAACGCTGCTTCAGAAAATTGATGCAGATTCTAAAATTGTCACCAAAGGCGCATATTATATCCAAAGTCATTTATTGAAGAGTGAAGGCGGCGGAGGTCATGAGCACTAAATGATACTATTAAAACATTCGATATGAAAAAAAAAGTCTTGTTTA
Organism: Flavobacterium fluviatile; assembly: GCF_010645065.1. Taxonomy (GTDB): domain Bacteria; phylum Bacteroidota; class Bacteroidia; order Flavobacteriales; family Flavobacteriaceae; genus Flavobacterium; species Flavobacterium fluviatile. Next base: position 112,052 of record NZ_JAADZW010000009.1, read on the forward strand.
TTGTTTTGATCTTAAACATACTAACAATTTTCTCCTGCAGGCACAATGACCACAAACCCTCTGGCCAGGACGAGCAAAAACATGAGCATAAGGATGCAGACATGCACACATTAGCGTATGAATGCCCTATGAATTGTGAAAAGGGAAAAGTATATAAATCAAAAGGGAAATGCCCGGTATGCCAGATGAAACTCATCAGGGTTAACCAGGAAAGCCACCAGGGACATAAACATGACCCAAAAAATCATCAGGGACATGAACATTAGGGTGGCTTTAAGCTGCTAAAACCAGTGAAGGAAATAAATTCAAAACACCAGGTACATCATACAGTGCCTGGTTATTAAAAGATTGAAAAATTTTAATAGTTGGCAATTAATTCTTAACTTAGATAGATATGGACATTAATACAGAGCTGTTTATACTTCCTAGACTACTGGTTTCTTTGGCCTTAGGATTCTTCATAGGCCTTGACAGGGAAAGGCACGGTCATGATGCCGGGGTAAGGACATATGCAGCGGTATGTATTGGTGCGACGCTGTTCACTTCCATTACAGTTCATCTCGCATCGGACCCGGCTGCCGCATCGAGAGTTATAGCAAATATTATCACAGGTGTAGGTTTTCTTGGCGCCGGAATTATTTACAGAAACGATCACAAGGGGGCTTCACATGGGCTGACAACAGCTGCTACGGTCTGGTGTACATCGGCTGTTGGAGTTGCTGTCGGGCTCAACATGTACATAATTGCTGTGGCAAGTTCTGGCGCCTTGTATTTTTTACTTTCACTCCATCACCAGAAGTGGTATATCAGGTGGAAAAAAAAGATAAGATATAACCATACCTGTCATAAGGATTTATAAGCCTTTGGAGGTCATTGCTCCAGGTTCCTTAGAAACAAACTTTATTTAACAACTATAAAACGCTGATAAATGCTGGTTAAAAATAATAAAAGTTCCATAGTGTTTTTCATTAGATCGATCTGGGTTGATATAGCCGCTATCATAACTTATGCTTTGGTAATCGGCACACTTGATCATAATACCATACTGCGGGAAATTGCAATACCTCTTCCCATAACCGCTATTATGGGAACCATAGTGGGATTACTGCTTGCTTTTCGGACAGCACAGTCTTATGACCGCTGGTGGGAGGCAAGAAAAGTTTGGGGAGAAATTGTCAATGATTCCAGAACATTAATAAGACAGGTCAGGCAGTTCATGCCTGATTCTGACGATGAATTACAAGAATTTGCACAGAGACAGGTTATCTGGTCCTATGCTTTATCGGAAAGCCTGAGGAAAATTCCATTTTCCAAGCGTGTCGGCTCTTATCTTGAGCAGCACCATATAAAAGCAAATAATGTTCCTGCCGAACTTTTAAACAGACATGCCGATCAGCTCGGAGTGGTATCAAAAAAATTCATAATAAATGAGAATAAACAGGTACAGATCGATACTACTATTGCGCGGCTGAATGATGCTATGGGAAAATGCGAAAGAATTAAAAATACGGTATTTCCGAAATCCTACAGCCTGCTGATTCACTTTCTGATTTACCTTCTCACCTCTATCCTCCCCTTTGGACTTGAAGACAGCTTTCCCGTATTGGAAATTGTCCTTACTATTGTTATATCCACTATGCTAATAGCAGTGGAAAAAACAGCAATCATAATGCAGGACCCTTTTGAGAACAGTCCGACCGACATACCTATGACGGCACTTTGCGGGGTTATAGAAAACAATATAAAAGAAATTTGCAGCGATAAGGCTATAGCGCCTATTCAACCAGACTCTTACTATTACATTAACTAGTTATATATTAACCGTGCGGTATTTTCCAATGCCGCAGTAAAAATTACGCTATGATTGACAACACCCAAAATTCAGATACTGTAAAGCAAACTCCCAGCGGAGATCCAAAAGAAAACAACAAAGTAACTGCCGCCCCACAGCAAGAGATGCACTCGGATGATGACGGCCACGACCATGGAGCAGAAGATGCTGATTCAGGATGGAAAAGCCACTGGCAGCTTCTGCTTGCCATAATTATACTTGTGGTAATGCTGGTGCTTGAATTCGGCTTTCAATTTGTGCCGGCTTTTCCAGCTGACCTTATAATATTTACGGCAGCCTATCTCCTTGCAGGTTACAATGTTTTATACATGGCTTACCGAAAGGCCAAAAGATTTGACTTTTTTAATGAATTTTTCCTGATGAGTGTTGCCACTATCGGTGCCTTTGCCATTGGATCCTATAGTGAAGGTGTTGCTGTTATGGCTTTTTATTCGGTAGGGGAATGGTTTCAGGACGCAGCGGTTAACCGCGCAAAAAGAAGCATAAAGGCACTTTTGGACATCAGGCCCGATCAGGTTGCTGTGCAGCGGGACGGCGGCTTTTTGGTTGTAGACCCGAAAGAAGTAAAACCCGGTGAAATCATTCAGATAAAGCCCGGTGAGAAAGTAGCCCTGGACGGCGAACTGATTTCTGAAAAAGCTTCCTTTAATACAGCAGCCCTGACAGGAGAAAGCAAGCCTGATACAAAAAACAAGGGAGAACAGATTTACGCCGGAATGATTAATCTAAATACGGTTGCCGAAATAAAGGTGACTTCGCTTTTTCAGGACAGCAAGCTTAGCAAAATTCTTGAAATGGTTCAGGATGCCACCTCCCGTAAATCACAGACACAGCTCTTTATCAGCAGATTTGCAAAAGTATACACACCCATTGTTTTTGCCCTTGCTGTTGCAGTCTGTTTTGCTCCCTACCTCTTTGTAGACCCTTACGAGTTCAATGTATGGTTCTACAGGTCTTTAGTGTTTCTTGTGATCAGCTGCCCTTGTGCCCTTGTGGTTTCTATACCTTTGGGATATTTTGGCGGAATAGGACTTGCCTCCCGAAATGGTATTTTATTTAAAGGTTCCAATTTCCTTGACGTTATGACTGAAATCAATGTAGTGGTAATGGATAAAACCGGAACGCTCACCGAAGGCATCTTTAAAGTACAGGAAATCAATTCAAAAGACATAGAAAAAGATGAACTTCTTAAATATGCTGCTGCTATTGAAAGCCAGTCCACCCATCCTATCGGGCTTGCAGTTGTTGAGCATGCGGGCAAGGACAGTATTAAAGGCGTCAACATTTCCGACGTAGAGGAAATTTCCGGTCATGGTCTTAAAGGAACTATTGATGGGAAAGAAGTACTTGCCGGAAATACCAAGCTGATGAAAAAATTTAACATCGAATATCCATCCGAGGTTGACACTATTGTATATACTATTGTAGTGCTTGCTATTGACCAGCAATATAAGGGCCACATTACAATTGCAGATAAAATAAAGGAAGATGCTCCACAAGCGATCAAAGATCTTCATGATTTGAAAATACAAACCGTGATGCTTTCGGGAGACAAACAGACCGTTGTGGATGAAGTTTCCAAAAATCTTGGAATAGACAATGCTTACGGGGATTTACTCCCGGAAGGAAAAGTGGAGAAGGTAACGGCACTGAAAAATGAAGGTAAGAAAATTGCCTTTGTCGGGGATGGTGTAAATGATGCTCCTGTTGTCGCTCTGGCAGATGCAGGCATAGCAATGGGAGGGCTTGGCAGCGATGCCACAATTGAAACAGCAGATATCGTGATACAAAACGACCAGCCCTCTAAGATTGTTACTGCCATAAAAATTGGAAAACTAACCAAGAAAATTGTGTGGCAGAATATAATCCTTGCAATGGTGGTTAAGGTAATAGTTCTGGCATTAGGTGCCGGAGGTGTGGCTACGCTTTGGGAAGCGGTAATCGCTGATGTCGGGGTATCTCTTTTAGCTATTTTAAACGCTGTGAGGATACAGAGATTAAAAATGTAATAAGAATCACCGGCCGAACATAACCCGTATTACAAAAATAAGGACTGGAAAAAATCATTATTGTCAGCAAACAGACAGTATTTTACATTTTAAACAGGGAGCAGCAATCTTTATGATGACTGCTCCCTGTTTTTTTTACTGTTCCTGGGACAGCTGATTGGAAATTCCTTCTAATTGCAATAGTATTCCTGCCTGCTGCCGATAAAAGAAGCAGTAAAGCAATGCCTTTTAACCAAAAACACCTGAAGACTATGCCTGATTTGACTCAGATTATTAGTCCTTTATGCATTATGCACTATCAATTCACTTAATCGAACCGAAGGTTATTTTTGAATGAGCCCAGCGATTATATTGATGCTTAACGCTAAAATGATGGTATTAAAAAAGAAAGAAAGCAATCCATGCAGCAGTGCGATCCTTCGTATATGGCGTGCTGTAATATTGACGTCTGAAACCTGAAAGGTTGTTCCAAGCACAAATGAAAAATAACAAAAATCCAGATAGTCGGGTGTATTTTCATCAGGAAAATCAAGCCCGCCAAATACCCGCCTTCCTTCTTTTTCCTCCCCAACTGCATAGTAAAGGTGCGCATATTTAAAAGTAAAAGTGGTGTGAACGAGCCACCATGCAAATATGGCTGAGAAGATGGTCAATAAAATATGGGTTGTCAGTTCTATACCTTTCATTTCTGCTGAAGTTTTGTAAAATAAAATGATGGCAATCATGCTCACCAGGGATGCCAGTAAAATTAAAATCATAATTAGAGATCGGCCCGAATCCTGCTTTTCAGCTATTTTGTGAAGTTCTTTAGGATGACATTTAAAAATGGTCATCCACGATAAAAACAGAAACATACCTGAGAACGCCAGCCAGGAAGCCATCCAGTGAATAGAAGCTTTTTGAAGATCTCCCAGAATAAAAAAAACACCAATTGCTGTGCATATTGAAATATACAGTCGCAAATGGCTATCAACTTTGGCAATCCAGTTCTTTCTTGCTTTCAAAACATTTTTTTTATGATACGAAGGTACGTTAAAATAAAGGATCAAATTGATCTTTTCTCACTTGCCAAAATACAATTGTTAATAAGCACTTACCTATTCCATTATTAGTTTAATAATTTTGGTTTGATGCATAATACTGTATCTTTAGAAAATATTTGTTAAACTGCTTACTTTTAATCCCGGGATATAATAAAATGCAAAATAGACTTAATTGCTGCAGATATGCTTTAATGCTTACTGGAATAATGGGCTTCACTGCTGTTTTTTCACTATAAATATTGAACACAGCAATAGAGTTGCAAATTCTTAGTTTACAACTCCTATTTGTAAATAATAAAACATTAAATTTCAAATTCTATTATTTTTAGATCTCGTCGGCTATAAATCCAATGCCCCTGACGGTTCGAAGCCTTTTATCATCGGCGTTAACACGGAGTTTTTTTCGTATGTTACTCATGAAAACATCGATGATACTCGTGTCGTATTCATAATCTGTACCCCATACTTCTCTTATAATATCCACTCGGGAGCATACTTCTCCTTTATGCCGCACAAGATAAGCCAGCAGAAGAAATTCTTTACGGGTCAGCGTTATCTCCCTGTCGGCTTTAAGTACCTTGTAGCTGCTCATTTTTATAGTGATATCGGAGAGTGAATATTCACGTTCTGAATTTTTTTGTCCTTTTTTTTCATAGACCATAATCCTTGATAGCAGTTCCCCACGGGTAAAAGGCTTTTTTATATAATCATTGGCACCGCATTCAAGCCCTATAATAGTATCTTCAAGATAGTCTTTCGCTGTGAGAAAAATTATAGGCGTATGAATATCAGATACTCTTATTGCCTGGCACACTTCCATGCCTGAGACTGATGGCAGTATCCAGCTTATCAGTATAAGGTCATAGTTTCTTGTTGTTGCACGAAGGACTCCTTCCCGTCCATCTTCGGCGGTATGGACAAAATGTCCTTCGTCCTCAAGCCCAAGACGCAGGAAATTTACACTTTTTGGCTGGTCATCAATTATGAGAATATTCATTATAAACTTGTTAATTACTGGTTAGGGATTTGATGAGAATCCTATAGAATAAGATTTATTTTTAAAGATAGTTATGCAGATGCGATAACCCGCTGATGTAAAAAACTATGCTCAACCTTTTTAATTTGTAATTCATTTTAATTGCAGCTAAACTAAATTCCAGACCTAATACAGGAAACAAAATGGCCTGGCTGCAGGTATATCGATAATTGCATTACTAATGTATTACCGTACCTTCACAAATACCTTATCAGGCAACTAAGAAAAAAAATGAAAGATTTTATTGGCTATGCTTCAGTGTAGCCTATCTGCGGGGGCTGCCATATGCAGCTAAGGTAATAAGAAGGAAAGGATTCATAGGTATTTATAGTACCTGCCTTAAATTGAAAAGTAAAATAAAAAAAAAGTTCATTTACCTCGGTAAGGGCAACGGCGCCGCAGCAGCTTGCACACTGGCAAAAAGAACAGCAAACAGGCTTGTGTTTATGGTCGTTATTTTTTTTAAGAGAAACAATTTCCTTCTGAACGCTAACAGGAGTGTCAATATCTCCACATGGAATCAGCAGTAATGTCAGTAGACGTACTGCAAGTAAAATTACAAAAATGGATCTTTGATAGCTCATCATTGTAAATTTACAAAAAAACTGGATAAATTAAAAAAAGTAAATAAGATTTAATACAAATCATCAGGAAAGCCTGCCGATTTGAAAAGTATTTTTATTCAAAAATATACCCATACAATAAAAAAACGCCCCCTGTCATCAATAGAATAGGGAGCGTTGTAAACATCTCGGGTATTATTTGTTTTTTTTGTGGTGTTCACCTTCCTGATGGTGCTCTTCCTCGGTGTGGTGCTCATCCTCATCATGATGCTCAGGATGATTTTTTCCTGCTTCCCCTTCGTGGTGTTCAGGGTGTGTGTGATGCTCCTTATGTTTGTGATGTTCGGGGTGATCATGCCCCTCTTTTTCCTGTGTGCTCATAATTGATATTTTTTAATTAATAATAATAAAACCGTGTTTTGTCCAATTTTTTTAGGGCTTAACAATATTGTTTACACTAAGTTACCTTAAATTAGGCAACAATTACTTAGGATTTCCTTAAGATTAAATGAATAACAAAATATTAAGAATTTATACCTAATTAATTTTCAATCTTTGGGTGTAAAGATCTAAAATGTTACAAGGAATTCTTCAGCAAAAAATAATATCCTTAATTAACCGTATCAAATAAGTATTTTGCACATTTATAAGAGATCATTTTAAACCAATTATCGACATCTGATATAATTTCAAATAATTATTTGTATGAGAAAAATTAATATTTTATTGCTTTTGATGATCAATTTTACGGCCTCTTCACAAAGTTTCAGCGGGAGAGACAGCACTTTTAGTGATACGGTTAAAAATATTCGTTTCAATTACAAGCAGCTTATTATTCCAGGGGTATTAATAGGATATGGATTTTGGGGAATTGAAAGCGGACAAATAAAAAGTTTTAATTTTCAGATTCGTAATAAAATTACTGAAAACATAGACACAAAGGTAACCATTGACGATTTTTCAAGATACGTTCCCGCTGTTTCCGTTTATGCTCTTAACGGGTTGGGTGTCAAAGGAAAAAATAATACAAGGGACCGTTCGGTGATATTGGCCACTTCCACCATTTTTACTTTAGGAAGTGTTATGGCACTAAAATCCATAACTAATATTGAGCGTCCCGATGGAACAACTAATAATTCTTTTCCTTCAGGCCACGCTGCTATAGCTTTTGCGGGAGCTGAGTTTCTCTATCAGGAATATAAAGATCAATCTATATGGTATGGTGTGGCTGGATATGCAATTGCTACCGGAACAGGATTATTTAGAATTTACAACAACAGGCACTGGCTTACCGATGTAGCAGCTGGAGCAGGAATCGGGATTTTAAGTACCAAAGCAGCATATTGGCTCAATCCATATCTGACAAGAAAAATATTCGGCAAAAAAGAACGCAACTGCACCTCTTTTCTGGCGCCGTCCTACGATGGAAGGCAATTTAGAATCACATTTGTAAAATCATTTTAAGATAAGTAATAAAAAGTTTAATATTTATAAATATTAAACTTTTTGATTTTTGCACTTTCTTTCAGCAGGAAGGTTTCTTTTCCCACTCCATCGGAAGGCTATACAAAGTAGTTTCAGGATTGGAACGTGGGAAAATTTAAAGAAACACGATGCAATATTTTTGCTTCCGATTTCTTATGTAAAATTATTCCACAATGAAAATTAAAGTTGGCACTTCCCAATTTGAATCTTTAATCAGGCTGCCATTTGAAAACTTATTATTTCCGTTTTCAAATGTAGAATTATAATTAATGCATTCTCAAAAAAAATAATTTCTTCTCCAAAATTGATATTTGTTTAAAAAAATATTTAGATTTGTCTAAAAATTAAATCATGTTCCATAAAAATATTTTTTTTAAGAAAACCTTTATTGCTGATAATCTTATGTTTTGCACTCTTATCTTGCGATGCAAGTTATGTTGAAATCCCAGCCGATGATGAACTATTGGATGGTCCAGTTGATGGTTTGTCGAATTCTGAATCTGCACAATTCTTAAGAGGTGATGCAGCAGTAAATGAAGTTTTTACACGAGAAACAGGCCTGGGACCAACATTTGTTGGAACGAGCTGTATCAATTGTCATGCGGGAGACGGAAAAGGGCATTTATTTACAACACTTACCCGGTTTGGACAAATTGATGAAACAGGAAATCAATTTTTAAATCAAGGAGGCCCGCAGCTTCAATACAGAGCTTTACCAGGTTACTTACCAGAACAAATCCCAGCCGGGGCAACATTCTCTAAATTTACCCCCCCGGCATTTACAGGGTTGGGCTTTTTACAATATGTGTCGAATAATGATTTAATTCAGATGACAGATCCTGAGGATAGTAATGGAGATGGTATTTCAGGAACTGTAAACTGGGTTACTATTCCTGGTTATTCAATTCCAGCTTCCAATGCAATAACCCAAAACAGCAAACATATTGGACGATATGGCAAAAAAGCCTCTGCATTTGATTTATTGCATCAAACAGTTAATGCCTACAATCAGGATATGGGAATTACATCTGTATTTAATCCTATTGATCATTATTCTAATTTAGAAATTGATCCTGAAATCTCAACTGCTAAAGTCAATGATGTCATTTTTTACTTAAGCACCTTAAAAGCTCCAATTCAGCGAAATCAAAATGATACCGGTGTTATTCGCGGTAAAAACATATTTACTCAAATTAATTGTGTGGGATGTCATAAAAGTGAACTTAAGACAAGTTATTCTCCTATAAACGCCCTTTCTTATAAAACTTTTGCCCCTTATACTGATTTGCTTTTACATGATATGGGAAGCGCATTAGATGATGGCTACACTGAGGGAAGTGCCAAAACCTATGAATGGAGAACTCCTCCGCTTTGGGGGATAGGTCTTTCAGAAAATTCACAAGGAGGAAACTTATTCCTGATGCATGACGGTCGTGCACACACTATTGAACAAGCCATAACATTACATGGCGGTGAGGCGCAACAAAGCAGAAATGCATTTGAAAAACTGTCTACAGAAGATAAAGAAGCTTTACTGAAATTTATAAAATCATTATGATAATGAATAGAAAACAATTTTTAAAAACATGTGGTCTTGGATGTTTAGCAGGGATAACCGGGGCAAGTTTATTACAAAGCTGTGCTTCTTCCCAGATTCTTTCAAGAGAGATTAAAGACTCTGATCTTTTAGTTCCCGTTTCTGACTTTATAATACAAAAAGGAACAGAAACAGACTTTAAAAAATACATAATCATTCAAAATGAAATATTAAAAGCACCAATTTGTGTGTATCGTTTTGATGCAAACGACTATTGCGCCATGTTTATGTTATGTACACATCAGGGTGCGGAATTACAGGTTTTTGGAGATAAATTACAATGCCCCGCACACGGAAGTGAATTCAGCAACCGGGGTATTTTAGAGAACGGTCCCGCAAATACAGATCTTAGAAAATTTCCGGTCGCAATAGAAAATAATATTCTAAAAATATCTTTAAAATGAGATTAAAACTAACTTTATTTCTGGCAATCTCTTTCTTCATTTACGCAAATTGTTTTGCACAAATTGACCCCAGTTTACTAAAAAGGGTACCAAAAGATACTGTAAAAAACATCTTAAACATGGATGCTGTTTACAATAGACCGTCATTGAATATAAACAAAACGCCAATTTCTATTGGTGGGTACGTTGAAATGAACTGGCAAAAACTTACCACAGACGGAGTATCAGAAGGTCATCAATTTCAAGCCAGAAGATTATCTATTTTCATGTCATCAGCCATTAGTAAAAGAGTGAAGTTTTTAAGTGAAATTGAATTTGAAGATGGAGGAAAAGAAATTGCAATTGAATTTGCATCTGTAGACGTTGAATTTGATCCTTTGGTAAATTTAAGGGCTGGAATAATTTTGAATCCAATTGGTTCTTTCAATCAAAATCATGACGGCCCCAAATGGGAATTTACCGACCGGCCAATTTCATCAACTCAAATGTTACCAGATACATTTAGTAATGCCGGCGTGGGACTTTTTGGAAAAAAATATACAAAAAACTGGATGTTTGGATATGAAGCCTATTTATCCGGAAGTTTTGATAATTCTATAATTGAGAACACCGAAAATAAAACTTTCCTGCCGGCAGCAAAAAACAACCCTGAAAGATTTGAAGAAATAAATAGTGGTGAACCGTTATTTACAGGAAAAATAGCCCTTAGGAATAATAAAATAGGTGAACTGGGAATTTCATACATGAGTGGAATATATAACAAATTCCAGGATGATGGAATTGTTATTGATAAGAAGAGACGTGTAGCAGTTTTTGCCTTGGATTTTAACACTACTCTGCCAAAAATCAAAACCTTTATCACTACAGAATTTGCCTGGATTTATGTTGATGTTCCCGAAACTTATTCTCAACAATTCGGAAATAAACAAAAGGGGGGCTTTATAGATATTGTACAGCCCATCTTGACAAAAACAATTCTGGGATGGGAAAAAACAACTATAAACATCGCCTGCAGATTAGAATATGTGGATTGGAATGTGGGAAAATTTAAAGAGACAGGAGGCAATATTGGTGAAGATGTATGGAGTATAATGCCTGCCATTAGTTTCAGACCAACTTCTCAAACCGTAATTCGTCTAAACTATCGCTATTTAAAACAAAGAGACATTTTTTCCAACGCTCCGTCAATTACTGATGGATTTAATATGGGGATTTCGACATACTTCTAAAAATAAAATGCTCTTCTCTTACTTAACTGTTCCCTGCAGGTCATTTTTATCGTGGCACAAAAATTGCAGTAATCTTATATAATAAACATAAAAACATCTTTATATGAATAATAGGCTAAATTGTTGGAAATGTGTGTTGGTAATTACTGGTGTGATGGGCTTTGTTTCATTTTTTTCACAGTATTAAAAAATTACAGCATCTATCAAAATTTGAAGGAAATTAGTATAATCAAAATTTAAAGCCATTTCGTGCGAAATGGCTTTTTTATTTCTTATAATTAAAATTCAGGTTATCAAATTTAAAAAGCCATTTTCGTAGTTTTATATTGATTAATTTCAAGGTGAAGTATTTTTTAAAAAACTTGTAAAATAAAAATCTAAAGAAAAATTGAACTAAAAGTTTGAAGAAAGCAATACCAATTATACTACAATGTAAGAATTCATAAGTAAAATTGTACTTGCTAATTGTTAGACATAATTATCAGAAACTATGGCGGCTATTAAAAATATTTCAGCAAAAGGAGGAGGTAATATTACAATTGCTTTCCTCCTATCTATCCTTATTCCTGCAATTGGCTATTATTATTTAGGGACTCTATACGCATTATTCGCTGTCGGGTACTTGGGCGGCTTTATTTTTTGGCTTTATATTCCGTCTAGGACAAAATGGCCATTACTTAGAGCTCCTTTCTGGTCGACAATGTTTGCATTTCTATTCCTGCATAAAGTAGAGGAAAATAGGATGAATTTTTTTAAAGTTGTCTCTGAGAAAATCACGGGAGGGACAGTTCCTGAAATTTCGCTTGGACTTGTTGCAGGAATGTTAGTTTTACCAATAGGCATTTGGCTCTCAATTCCTCTTCTGATAAAGCGACGACATGAGCTAGGTTACTTCGCCATCTGGACTCTATTTATTTCAATGGGCTTTACAGAACTGGCACATTTTTATTTTCCTTTTTTGATAAATGGACCATATAAATATTTTCCCGGTATGGCAAGTGTAGTTGTCCTAGCACCTCTAGCTTGGTGGGGTATCTGGCGTCTAATAAAAAAGACTTAAAGAAAATTGAAGTTGTAAATATTAGGTTTTAATAACATTTATTAAAACTTAAAGCGAAGGCAAATTACAGAGAAAAATCTCATCATTTGATCTTCGCTTTTTTATTTAGTTCACTTCTGATTTATCAAACCCAATTTCTTTTTCATTTCATTTAAATCTTTCTCCATTCTTTCGATTGTTTGTAAAGTTAATTTACCGGGATCGTCTTCCTTATCTGCCAGTCTCTGTTTTAATCCCTGCATCTCACGACCGATAGCAAGCTCTTCCGTTATTGCATACTGTTCAGTTTGACTTACTGATTGATGACCAAGCATTTCCTTTACCACATGAATTGGAACATTATTATTCAATGTAATTGTGCTCCCAAAGGTTCTTCTTGCTTTATGCGTATTTAATGCACTTGTAATACCGCACAAATCAGCTATTTCCTTAAGATATTCATTCATTTTCTGATTTGAACTCACAGGAAGCACTGAATTTCTTTCCACACAAATACGATGATCTTTGTACTTTTCGATAAGCTCAACAGCTTTTGGTAGTAGAGGAATGCTAATAGGACTTCCCGTTTTCTGCCTTCCAGTCAATATCCACTTTTCACCATCAACCCCCACTTTTAGGTCAGATTGTTTCAAATTAAAAACATCAATGTAAGCAAGACCTGTATAACATTGAAAAATAAAAACATCCCTGACAACTGCTAGGCGGCCAGTTGAAAACTTATGCTTCTCAAGCAATGACAATTCGTGATTAGTTAAAGGTTTTTTAGGCACCTTAATCTTTTTAGATTTAAAACGTTTAAATGGATCTGCAGAAATAATTTCCTTGTCCACTGCCGAAAGAACAATTTTCTTAAAATTAGTAATGTATTTTAGAGCAGTATTATTACTGATATTCTTTACTGTCTTTAGATAAAACTCATAATCTTTTACAAATTCAAAATTCAGCTCGCTGAATTCCATATCCTCAACGCCGTATTTATAAAACATAAACTCTGTAACATGCTTTTTAGAAATCTCGTAACGCTCGTGGGTTCCAATAGCATACTCCTTTTTTTCGACTAAAGCCAGCATTTGATCATTATGTAGCTGAAATTCCTTTATAACTGTAGACTTTACATTAGTTTTGCCTAACGCAAAATTAATGAGTTTAATACTGCTTACCGTCTCCCGCTTTTCCGAAAGTTCATCCCTGTATTTACTTATCTGAAGTTCCAGAGAGTTTAAAAACAAATTCAGAGCCTTGGCATCTTCTTTATTTCCTGTAGCCCTGGCAGTCTTTTGCTCCCACCTTTTTATATCCCACTTTCTCTTTGTGGATGTTTCTTTGGGAACTCCATCTACAGTAATTCTTAGATAAATGTATTTTTCATTTGTACTTTTTGCGGAACTCTTCAAAAAGAAGGTAATTCCAAAACTGCTTTCTAACATAATTCAACAATTTAATAAGTTAATAAAGGTCGAATTATAATATCTTTAAATCAAGTCGTTAACGTGCTTTACCTACTGAATAACAAGGCTTTACATCATTTTTTGTGGCAGTTTTTTTTACCAAAATAAATTGCCATGAATGTGCCATAAAAATTAGTGAAAGAATGTGCGTTTTTGAATCTAATAAAGAGAATTAAAAAACCCGCATCTTTGTGAAGTGCGGGTTTTCAGTGATTTAATCAATTTAAAGCAAGCTAAAAATTAATTTTTGTGATCCCAGAAGGATTCGAACCTAGGCCCCTTGTATTCTTGCAGGAAATTATCCATCTATTTATTATGATTATATTTCAATGCTTCTGATTCGATTTCCTGGATTGTTTTCTTTTTCCCTTTAGAGATCCATTCTAAAAGTTCTTCTTCAAAAAAGTACAGCTTTTTACCATATTTATAGCACGGAATTTTTCTTTGCCTTACAAGAGCGTAAATTGTAGGCTTTGCTTTCCCTATTAACCGGCTGGCCTCTTCAATGCCAATAGGAATACTTTTTTCTTTAGACTCAAATACCTGTACATTCTGAATCATAAGTTTAATCTCGGCAATTTCTTTCACTAAGTGTGCTACTGCTTTGGGCAGGTTTTCAAAAGAGATTTCATTTATATCCATAGCCATCGTTTTTAATAATTATGGTGCAAATGAAAAAAGTGTTTCTGCTGTGTCCTTCTTCACAACAAAAACACTTGAAAAACACAGTGCTTTATGAGTATTGGCAATTAAAAATCTGTAAAATCTTCTATTATCTTTATAAGCCCTTTCTGTTCATCATCTTTCAGATGCGTTTTAATACTTTTGACTTCAACATCTTTTAAAGCGTCAGCAAAAGTCAGTTTTAAAAACTGTGCGGCTCTGTCCTGTCTGCTGACTTTAAAACAATTCCAGATATTCCAGCCGAAATGATACAGATCGAGATTGGACAGATCCTTTACTTTTACCGGTCTAATCTTCTCGAAATTTATTCCTTCAGCATATATGATTATATTCTTGCCTAATTGTTTCAGATCATCATCCGACGCATAAAGCGCGAACTCCTGTTGCGAATAACGGATGGCAGCATCAATTCTGGCCTGTTTTTGATTTTTGACTGCATTTTGCCGTTCCTCCCTTATCTGTTCAATATCTCTGGCTGCATTTTTATTCTCAGATAATGCGGGTTTAATTAAAACATCCTGCCGCACCTCTTCTATTTTTTCAAGGTCTTCACCTGGAATCCGGCTTTCAGGCGATTCATTTTTTTTTGCCCTCAAAAAACGATTCAGTAATCTCTCAGCCAAATCGTTAAGAAATAAACTTAGAATTGCAAACATTAAAATTCCAAATCCAGTGCTGATCCAGAAAAAAACACCGGCTGTATATTCATCAGCACCTTTTTCCAGCAGCACCAGTCTTCCGATTATGCCGACAAAGACGCAGACTAAAAAAACAGACAGGTAAACTGTGATATATTCAAAGTATTTAATTTTCATTGCGCTTATTTCTTTAAAAATTCCAATTGTATTGCCTGCGAAGCTCTGTTTTTCTTCTCATCTATTACTTTGGCGTAGATTTCAGTAGTTTTTACGTTGGTATGCCCTAGCATTTTGCTTACCGTATAGATGTCTGTCCCGCTCGACAGCTGCAGTGTTGCAAATGTATGGCGGAAGCAGTGGAAAGTAATGTTTTTTCTAATGCCTGCCGATTCAACCCATTTTTTCAGAGGGCGTGAAATCCACGACGGGTCCGGCAGATCCTCAAAAACAAACTGCCCGGGAAGCCTCGGTTCTCCGCAGAGATCTAAAGCTTGCTGGGAAATAGGCATGTATTCGACACCCTTTGTCTTTTTCTGCGTGAAATGCAGCTTAGCCCTGCCGTCTTCCAAACTGATCTCTTTCCAGCGGAGCTTCTGAATGTCGGAATGCCTCAGACCTGTGAGCGCTGAGAAAAGCGCCGCTCTTTTAAGGACGTCTTTTTCGCAGGGAGTTTCGGCCAATGCATTCAATTCTTCAATAGTCAGATATTCACGTCTTGAATCTTCCTCGGGAATACCCTTTATTTTTGAAGATAAATCAACGTTTAAATATCCATCAATAAAGGCCTGTTTCAAAGCTGCTTTAAATATGGAAAAATACGTTCCCGCAGTGTTGCGGGAAATGGTTCCTTTTTTGCCTCCCCCGCGCGGAGCTGATAATAAAAACAGTTTAAAATCTTCCGCCATTCTGCTGTCAATCTGGGAAAATATTAAGCTGCCTTTGGAATAGCTTTTTAAAAATTCTCTGCTCCGCTGCCAAGTGATCTGAATGGATTTTGAACTTTGGGCGTGCCTTTTAGCCGCCGTAGCAGCAATGTATTTAATAAAATCCTCTTTTGCTTTTTCTTTCTGTTCAGCTAATAGGCTCTCAGCATCACTGTACAGATCTGTATTATCGTATTCTTTCTGCCGGATATTACGCACTGCGTCAGCATAGAGCATTATCTCACGGTCGCTTTCGCTTCTGCAGATTATTATTCCGTTATCGCTGCGTCTGGGTTTATACGATTTTATACCCTCTGCATCTGTGCGGGCAGCTCTTTTCTTGTCCCACTCCACTGTTGTTACGGATCTGTTTAAATATTCA
This sequence comes from Flavobacterium fluviatile, assembly GCF_010645065.1. Lineage (GTDB taxonomy): Bacteria > Bacteroidota > Bacteroidia > Flavobacteriales > Flavobacteriaceae > Flavobacterium > Flavobacterium fluviatile. The sequence continues at coordinate 128,405 of NZ_JAADZW010000009.1, forward strand.
CGGATTCTCTGGGGCGCTTTCTTTCCGGAAACCTCTACAGGATAGCTTTCTATATAAACATACCATTCTTTTCGGTCTTCTGCTTTCCGCAGACGCACAGTCACCTTGGTCTTTGCTAATTGCTTCATATAAAATCATTTCCGTTATACAAGTTATCAATTTCTGCTTTTGGAGCATATACATGCTTTCCGATCTGTCTGGTTGGTATTGAATATTTCCTGATATGATTGTAGACTGAACCTTCTGATATTTGAAATCTCTGAGCTATTTCACCGATGGAATAGCAGTCTTCTTTTTCAAGGCTGTATAATTTTTTCTTCGGTGCACTTTCAGCCTGCGGCAGGCTGCGGGCAGGGCCATACATCTCTTCCATGACTCTACGGTCTATCCTTACAAGGCGGGTTCCCAGATTAACTGACGGAATTTTCCTCTGGCCGACAAGCCTATAAAGGGTCCTTTTGGCAACACCAAAAAGCATACCAGCTTCCGGAACAGAAATAAATGCCCTGTCCTCAGGTATTTTATCTGCCAGCGCTTTGAGCTCCGCTTCATTTTTAAGGCGCAGTATCTTGAGTTTGTATGCTTTTTTACTGCATAAATGTGAGCAGTAAACAGAAGCCACAGTTTTAGGCAGAAAATCATCCCCGCAGTTAAGACATTGCTTATTTATTCTTTTTATCATCTTTGTCTCCTCGTTAAGGTACCATAAGTAGACATAAGTGCCACTTTGTCTCCTTTTAAGTGCCGGTACAAATATGGTACAAATATATGACAAAAAATGATTAAAAAACAGCAGAAACGAAAAAGAATAAAAAAGAAAAACCGCTGTAAACATTTCGTTTACAGCGGTTTAACACTTATTATTAACTGATGTTAATCAGTAATTATTTGACCTCTTCGAATTCAACGTCTTCAACATTGTCTCCAGAAGCCTGCTCTTGTTGTGGAGCAGCTTGTTGACCTTCACCACCCTGAGCGTACATTGCTTCTGTAGCTGTTTTCCAGGCTGCATTTACATTGTCTAATCCTTTTTGGATTGCGTCAAGATCCTGAGACTGGTGAGCCATTCTCAATTCAGTTAAAGCGTATTCGATAGCTGTTTTTTGATCGTCTGTCAATTTATCTCCTAATTCTTTCAATTGAGATTCAGTCTGGAAGATAGTACTGTCAGCTTCGTTCAGTTTCTCAGCTCTTTCTTTTGCAATTCTGTCAGCATCAGCGTTAGCTTCAGCATCTTTTTTCATTTTTTCGATTTCTTCAGCTGTTAATCCAGAAGAAGCTTCGATACGGATATCGTGAGATTTTCCAGTTCCTTTGTCAGTAGCAGAAACTTTGATGATACCATTAGCATCAATATCAAAAGAAACCTCGATTTGAGGAACTCCTCTTGGTGCTGGCGGGATACCGTCTAAGTGGAAACGACCAATAGTTTTGTTATCAGCAGCCATTGCTCTGGCACCTTGTAAAACGTGGATTTCAACAGATGGCTGAGAATCAGCAGCAGTAGAGAATACCTGAGATTTTTTAGTTGGAATAGTAGTGTTAGCCTCGATAAGAACAGTCATTACACCACCCATAGTTTCGATACCTAAAGATAACGGAGTAACGTCAAGTAACAATACATCTTTTACATCTCCAGACAATACACCTCCCTGGATAGCAGCTCCGATAGCCACAACCTCATCAGGATTAACTCCTTTAGAAGCTTTTTTACCAAAGAATTTCTCAACCTCATCAACGATTCTTGGGATACGTGTAGATCCACCTACTAAGATCACTTCGTCAATATCAGAAACTGATAAACCAGCATCTTTTAAAGCTTTAGCAACAGGCTCCATAGAACGTTTTACTAAAGAATCAGCTAATTGCTCAAATTTAGCACGTGTTAATTTTTTAACTAAGTGTTTTGGTCCGGAAGCAGTAGCAGTTACGTATGGTAAGTTGATTTCTGTTTCAGCAGAAGCAGATAATTCAATCTTAGCTTTTTCAGCAGCTTCTTTCAAACGCTGTAATGACATTGGGTCTAAACGTAAATCAATACCTTCTTCAGATTTGAATTCGTCAGCTAACCAGTCAATAATAACCTGGTCAAAATCATCACCTCCTAAGTGAGTATCACCATTTGTAGACAATACTTCAAATACACCGTCTCCTAATTCAAGAACAGAGATATCAAAAGTACCTCCACCTAAATCGTAAACAGCAATTTTCTGGTCAGTTCCTTTTTTGTCTAATCCGTAAGCAAGTGCAGCAGCAGTTGGCTCGTTGATGATACGCATAACTTTAAGACCAGCGATTTCTCCCGCTTCTTTTGTAGCCTGACGCTGTGCATCGTTAAAGTAAGCAGGAACTGTAATAACTGCCTCAGTTACAGTCTGACCTAAATAGTCTTCAGCAGTTTTTTTCATTTTTTGAAGTGTCATTGCAGACAACTCCTGAGCAGTGTATAAACGACCGTCAATATCCACACGTGGCGTATTGTTGTCACCTTTTACAACACTGTAAGGAACTCTTTTTGCTTCTCCTTCAGTTTCAGCAAAAGTGTGTCCCATAAAACGTTTAATAGAAGCAATCGTTTTTGTAGGATTCGTTACTGCTTGTCTTTTTGCAGGATCTCCTACTTTAATTTCTCCACCTTCAACAAAAGCGATAATAGAAGGAGTTGTTCTTTTTCCTTCTGCATTAGGGATAACAACTGCTTCGTTACCTTCCATTACAGAAACACAAGAGTTCGTCGTACCTAAGTCAATTCCGATTATTTTACCCATTTTTTATATATTTAATTTTTGATTTAATTTCAAACTCATGTGGCATAAGTCAATCTTTGTGCCAATATAAAAATCCAAAGTAATTTGTCAGTTTTACTGTCGAAGCTTCAAAAATCATCTGACAACATGACATTTTCAAAACCTGACAGAGTTGGCATATCAGTGCTTTTACGTGTCATTATCAGGAGCTGTTCCTGCTATACATTGCAATCTTTTATGGCGAACCCCGCCATAAAAGGATTTTCATTTCTATCAGGGCTAGGCACTAATTTTCATCAGAATGTTTCTTTTAATCTATTTTAAGTTTACGCAAAAATTTGGTTCAGTCTTTAGTCAGGTACTTACTTTGCCCTGATTATGAAGAAACTGAATAGTAAAATGAGAAGTAGTCAATACTTTTTCAGATGTTAATAGTTTAATAATGCAATAAGTCAAAAAAATTATCTTCGTTAAATATCCCATTTAGAAAAAACACTTTACATCATTTCGGATATTTTTGTTAAAAATTTAAATTCAATATTAATTAAATAAAAATGAAACTAAAAAAAACCTTTCTTATAATAAGTATAATAGCACTTTTTAATTTTAGCTATTCACAAAATTCTGAACAGAAAAAAATAGGTGTGATTTTTAATATAGATGGTCCATGCAAGATAACTAGACAGGCAATGGGAAATCCAATTGTTGATGCAAAAGTTTTAGAGAATAAGGATCTCTTTTATGGTGCATATAAGTTTTTAGCAACAGGAACAGGAAACCCGACTGAAAGAATAATTAATGCATATTTAAAAAATTTAGACTCTTTAAATCTTAAAATCACTCAAATAAAAGAACCTGTTAATAGTGAAAGTTATCAAAATTATTACACCGAAAAACATGAATATTTAAGCGAAGATTTAAAAAATATAAAAACGAAATACAATTTGGACTATTTACTTATTGTAAATGGTTATTTTGGATTACAATTTGAACAAACAGTAATTATTGCTGGAGATAAAATGACATATATTTTTTAAATAATGCTTTTATAAATTTAAATAACAATGAAGTAGTTTCAAGTTTTAATGTTGGAAATATCGCGAACATTAAAAAGAAAAATATACTTAGTCCACCAAATTTTCCAAATATTGAGAAAAGCATGAATACCATTTTAAATGATAAACTATTACCCGAAATCGAAAGAAAAATGAAACGAAAAATAATCATCCCATAGGAAACCTAAAAAAGGTTCTAATAAGTAATGTCAACAGAGAGGACAAGACTAAAACTTTCAATAAAACCGTTTCATTTTTATTAGTAATTTCGTATCCTAAAATTATTTACAAAATACAATAAAAATGGCTTCATTTATAAAAGAAATATCCTTTCGCTGGTCAGATCTTGACCCAAATTTTCATGTTCGTCACAGTGCTTATTACGACTTTGGCGCGCAGCATCGTATCGAAATCCTTGAAGAACTTGGTTTGACTTTGAGAGTAATGCAGGAACAAAACTTTGGTCCTGTTTTATTTAGGGAAGAATGTGTTTTCAGAAAAGAGTTAAAACTTTCTGATAAGATTTTCATCCATACCAAAACATCCAAAATGAAAGCCGATGCTTCACGCTGGTCAATCATTCACGAATTTAGAAGAGAAGACGATACGCTTTGTGCTACAATAACTGTTGACGGTGCCTGGATGGATACCAAACTGCGTAAACTGGCTTCCCCAACTCCGGAAATTGCTGTTCAGGCGTTGAGTATTTTCCCAAAAAGCGATGATTTTGTCGGTTTGTAAATAAACCGCATTACTTAAAATAAAAAAAACCGCTACAAATAAATGTAACGGTTTTTTTTGTCTGTAAACTGTTTTTAATTATTCTGTCATTATTTTGAAACTGTTGTTTAAATTTTCTCCAGAGACATTTAAGATATAAAGTTCTGACACATTTTTATTCGCTATATTAAGAGTAAAAATGCCATTCCCATCAGATGAAATCTTTTCTTTAACGACAATTTTGCCGGTTACATCGCTTAAAGTCGCAGTCACAAAAGATAAATTACTATCAGGAATATTGATAAAAATTTTCTCTTTTGCAGGATTAGGATACACGACAACATTGTTTTTGTTTTGATTGAATTTTTCGTTATTCAATTTTGCTTCATTAAATAATACCTGAACTTCAGACGCAGTCAATGCATAATTGAAAATTTTAAGTTCGTCAAACAATCCTTTGTACGGTGCCGGGGTAGTATTAGCATTTAACTCCAACGCCCCGATATTACCTATTACTAAATCAGTTGGCTCACCAATCCCCACCGAAGTTCCTGTTCCGTCAGCTCCCTCTTTAGTAAGAGCACCATTGGTATATATCCTCAGTTTTGAAGTGGCAAGGTCTCTCATGATAATCACATTGACCCAATTTCCATTAAAATAGTTAGGTGCTGAATTCGTTCCTGAATTGATTTCTGTTTTATTCTTATCATCATCTATAGCAAATCGTAGCTGGTTGCTTTTAACTTCTAAATTAAACCTTTTGCCTGTTGCCCCTGTCGTTGTATTTTTTGTCATTGAGCCTTTGCATAATATATAAGAACTTGATGTTGAACCAGCAGGGATTAAACTGGCATCTGCTTTCATCCAGAATGAAACAGTAAAAGAATTTTTATCAAAGAGTATGTGATCATCATTTGGAATACTGACCATTAGTTTATTGGGCAATAATGTAGCAAAATCTATGGCTTTGTTCTCTTTTCCTGTTACCCTAACCGAAGTATTATCAAAAGCTGCATCCAATTGTCCGTTATTTGCATAAGTTGAAAGATCCGCAATTTGCTCACCTTCCCCAGCTGCTTCCTTAAATGGCCAGTGTCCCACAAGTTCAGGTGTTAAGGCACGAAAATTCCACACATCTCCGATTGTTGTTCCTTTTGCATTAGAAGCGTCAATTCTCCAATAGTATGTTACAGCCGGACTCAATCCTGTAAGCTGATATGTTGGAGCAGCAACATAAGCTACATCGGCTTGTTTAGCCAGGTTTAAAGGATCTGTACCAAAGTAAACTGCATAGCTTGTTGTGTTCGTACTACCCGTCCATTTCAACGTTAAATTACCTCCTGAAAGCTGGATATTTGTTAGTCCTGTTCCCGGATTTGGTGCAGATGCTTTCGTAGGAACCGACGGAATTGGAGGCGTAGTAATGGTTGCTGTTTCATATACAGACGACTCTGTACTATTTTTTGCTTTAACGCGATAATAATATTGTGTATTAGGAAGCAAATCTGTATTATTATAACTTGTAGTGTTTGCCCCAAGGGTCGCAATTACATTAAAATCAGTACCATTCTCTGAACGCTCTACGATATAATTGTCTTCATTTGTCGCACCGTCAATCCAGTTGATTGTTAAAGAACTTGCTGGCGGAACTTCAGTAGAAACCACATTCGTAAAATTGACATTAGATGGCGGAATAATAAAATCTGCAGGCGCAGTACTGGTCAATCCGTTAATATACACCTCGATATTCAGATATGGAGCGTTTGTAGTGCTCACTGCCAAAGCATCTGCCGTATTTTTATCCAATCCGTTAGCATCTTCCCATACATCCGGCATACCATCATTATCTGTATCTAAAGGAGCCGGAGCACCATATACATGACCTGCCCCACCATTGATGAAACCAAATTTGCTGGTCAAATCAGTTTGTACATACACATACGTAGCAGTTGTTCCTTTAGACATCAAATCTGAAATCATTAAATTATCGACCTGATCACGTCTTGGATAGGAAGCTCCAACACCAGATACAATTTTATTGTAAGCATCCTCAGCTGACAATGTTGTATTTTTCATTGGATAATCATAAGGCGTTGACAAAATGGTTGCTGCATCTCCTGTAGGATATCCTGTTAAATCTGCAGGAACCAGGTTCCCGTCTAAAATACCGTTTTTATTATTATCAAAATAGTTCCCTGAACCATATAAATTAAAGTTCGCATTTCCTCTGTTGAAGGGAGTTGCAGTTGAAGCTTCGGTATTTGGTCCACCGATAAAATAATTATTGATAATATTTACATCAGAACTTCCTGCAGAATCACCTCCCATTATGTAAGCTTCTCCCGATTCGCTGTGACCGTATGTATTTCCGTAATTCCCCCAATTATAAACAACATTGTTTACGAACTCATTAATTCCTTTTATTTTATTGTTTCGGGTTTTATTACAGATATATAAATTTCCAATCAAACTTACTTTTCCTCCTGCCGGGGGCTGAATTAAACCTCCTGCAGAGTGATTGTGGCGATGCAACGCCTGACCGATAATACAATTCTGAATCGTGATATTATCAGGACTCACTCCTTTCCCATCCGAATTGATTGAAAAAACTTCATCTGTACCCCAGGTAAAAGTCATGTGATCGAAAATCATATTGGCACCATTTGCAAGTCCAGATGCGTCCTGATTTTGAGAAGTTCCGCCGTAACGAATTCGAAGATATCTCGCAATGGTATTATTAGAACCAGTAAAGGTAACTCTTGGTCCTAAAAATACAATTCCTTCTCCCGGAGCAGTCTGTCCGGCAATGGTAGTATTAGCCGCTACAACAATTTGAGATTGTAAATTAACAATTCCCCCTACTTTAAAAATTACAAATCTTCCTTCCTGACTAACGGCATCGCGAAAAGACCCCGGTCCGCTGTCATTTAAATTGGTTACTAAATAAATCTGAGGATTGGCAGCACCTCTCGCTCCTGTTGTAAATCTTCCAAAGCCTGTAGCTTCCGGAAAAGCCAGTGTCTGGGCATCCAAATGACTGGCTGTGGTCATTAATCCGCAAATCATAAAAACTTTAAGCGCATGCTTAAACGTTATGGTAATTTTTTTCATAATTGGTTAAAATTGGTTAAATAGTTATAACTAATTTAATTATAAGCCACTGAGAGTCTGTCCTGTTCCATCCTGTATCTTCCGTAACTACTTACAACTTATCCCATTTTCTTTTAAAAAGAAAAATCTTTCTTACAGAATTAATTTTCTGATAACTTTAGGATTTTATGTTTTGCTTTTTATAATGGTAAGCTTTAATTTTATAAGACAGCCAATTAAAACATACAGAGATGAAAAAAATAAAAATTCTACTACTCATAATTCCTTTTCTTTGCTTTTCACAAAAGGAAAAAATAAAACAACTGGATATTAATTTAACTAATTATGAATATCCCTTTCCGGTCAGGTTTTTTGATCTGAACAATCAGCGTCAGCTTTTTAAAATGGCTTATATGGATGTAACTCCTGCGAATTACAATAATAAAAACATCGTTTTATTTCACGGAAAAAATTTCAACGGAGCGTATTGGGAAACTACCATAAAAGCCCTTTCAAAAGAAGGCTTCAGGGTTATTGTACCGGATCAGATTGGTTTTGGAAAATCATCAAAACCGGATAATTTCCAATATACTTTTCAGCAGTTTGCTGAGAATACCAAAAAACTTTTAGCGCATTTGGGAATTGAAAAAACAGCTGTTTTAGGACATTCCATGGGTGGAATGCTGGCAACAAGATTTGCGTTGATGTATCCAGAAACTGCTGAGAAATTAATACTTGAAAACCCAATTGGTTTAGAAGACTGGAAGACAGTCGTACCATATAAAACCATAGACTGGTGGTACGAAAGCGAATTAAAACAGAATTATGAAGCCATCAAAAAATACCAAATGACCAATTATTATGATGGAAAATGGAACGCCGATTTCCAAAAATGGGCTGAACTTGGTGCCGGCTGGACAACTGCACCTGACTACGATATTGTAGCATGGAATTCGGCTTTGATGTACGACATGATTTTTACCCAACCTGTTTTATATGAATTTAAAAATATCAAAAGTCCTACACTTTTAATCATCGGAACAAGGGATAAGACGGCTTTAGGAAAACAATGGGCATCTGAAGAAGTCAAAAAAACACTGGGCAATTATGCCGAACTGGGCAAAAAAACTCAAAAAGCCATCCCGAATGTCAAACTAGTAGAAATTCAAAATATCGGACATTTGCCACACATTGAATCTTTTGATCAGTTTATAAAACCATTAATTGTATTTTTGAAGCAATAAAAGTAGAACCTTAAATCAAATTTTATGTTTACAATCGAACAAATAAAAGAGGCGCACGCCAAAGTAAAAAGCGGTGCCGATTTTCCAAATTATATACAGGATTTAATTATTTTGGGCGTAAAAGGGTATGATACCTTTGTAAATGACGGCCACGTTGAATATTATGGTGTAAATAACTATTCTGTTATTTCAGACGAAAAATATCCTGAAATAAAAGTTGAAGATACAGCTAATAAAGAGCGTTTTATAGAATTCCTTGTAGCACACCAGGATGGGCAGACGGATTATATCACGTTCTGCAATCACTCCGGCCAATGTGGAATCGCAAAATGGCGTGTTGATATCATGGAAATGACCTGTACCTATTTTGACAAATCAGGTAATGAAATATTGATCGAAAAAATTCCGGGTTAAGAGAATAATTAAATAACAATCTGCCAATAGCAGCCTCACAACAATATCCTTTCAAGAAATACATAATGCATCAAAAACAACATTGGGACATTCTTTTAACCAATCAGGTCAATAAAAAAAAGTTCATAGACACACTGCTCTCCGGCGAAGCAAAAGAAGAATTAGCCGTTTTTAATAACCAAAAAGGAATTTTATTTTCCGATATTTCAATCGAAAAATTCATCGAAAGAGAATATCAATACGAATCTGTTGAAGCTTCTCCGGAATCCCACAGGCAATTGCGGACATTTTCATCAGGCGAACGCAAAAAAGAGTTCTTAAAATACTGTATCAGCCAAAATCCGGATTTTATCATTTTCGATAATCCTTTCGATCATTTAGATCAGGCTTCCCGTCTGGCTTTGGCTCTTTCTTTAGAAAAACTGACTGATACAATTTCTATTATTCAGCTCGTAAATCGTACGGTTGATCTAATGGATTTTGTACTGAATAAGGTTCAGATCAAAGACAACTCCTTTACTTTATATCCTATTTCAAAGTCTGCAACCCATTTTAAAACCTTAAATACATCCGCCATTCCAAAGGCTCATGAACAGGGTACTTTTCACGAAAGTGAATTAATAAAAATGGAGAATGTTTCGGTAAGTTATCAGGATCGAAAAATTCTGAATAACATTTCATGGACTATAAAGCAAGGCGAATTCTGGCAGCTGATTGGCCCTAACGGTTCCGGAAAAAGTACTATTCTATCCTTAATTACTGGAGATAACCCAAAAGGATATGGTCAGGATTTATTTTTATTCGGAAGAAAAAAAGGAAGCGGTGAAAGCGTTTGGGAAATCAAAAAGCAAATCGGAATTTACACCACTTCTATGATGGATTTATTTCAGAAAAGCCATACGCTGGAAGAAATGATCCTGTCCGGGTTCTTTGATTCTATAGGATTATATATTGAACCAACTACTTTGCAAAAACAAATTGTAGCACAATGGCTGGAAGCAATTGAAATGAGTCACCTGAAAAAGAAACGTTTTATAGACTTGTCAATCGGACAGCAAAGAGTAGCGCTGATAGTTCGTGCCGTTTTAAAACATCCGCCTTTATTGATTCTGGATGAACCTGTAGAAGGTCTGGACGATGAAAATGTAGATTTGGTGATCCAGTTAATCAATACCATCAGACAGGAAACCAACGTAGCTATTTTGTATGTCTCGCACAGAATTGAAGAAGGTCTTGCCCCTACTTCTGTTTTGGAACTTATTCCTTCAGAAACAGGGTCGATTGGAAGAATTAAATGAACCCGTGGGATGTAATTAGTTTTTGATGATAATTTTTCGTCAGTTCGAGTGATCCCGATTTTTCATCGGGATTGTATCGAGAACAGAAAAATTATCATTAAAAACGGTTCTCGATAGATTTTTTATTCTCTTTCTCTGCACAAAAAACACTCGAACTGACGTTTTTAATAATTACACCCAACGGCTTAAATGATTAATTTTTATCTTCTAATAAAGGAACGAATCTAAACTCTCCAAACTCATGCTTTTCAAATTGTGTTTCGTTTTTACGAATTAGTAAAGTCATAATCTGTACATCTTCTCCAAGCGGAATGACCAGTCTTCCTCCTATTTTTAACTGTGCCATTAACGGCTTCGGAATAAAAGGAGCCCCGGCAGTAACAATAATACTGTCAAACGGAGCATGATTCGGAAGTCCTTTATATCCATCGCCAAACGAAAGATGTTTAGGTCTGATATTTAATTTTGGAAATAAATTAGAAGTTGTTTTAAACAGCTCTTTCTGCCTTTCGACACTAAATACCTTTGCTCCCAGCATAAACAAAACAGCAGTCTGATAACCTGAACCTGTACCAATTTCGAGAATTTTGTGATCTTTTTTTACTTCCAGCAACTGCGATTGAAAAGCCACAGTGTAAGGCTGCGAAATAGTCTGCCCTGCTCCTATAGGAAATGCCTTATCCTGATATGCGTAATCTTCAAAACTCGAATTTAAAAAAAGGTGTCTCGGGATTTTTTTTATCGCATCCAAAACCGCTTTATCAGTAATCCCTTTTTGTTCTAAAGTGCTTACTAATTGATTGCGAAGTCCTTGATGTTTGGCAGTGTCTTTCAAAATGGGTAGGTTTTATTTTCGCAAAAATAAGAAACAAAACAGGAAATCAAATATTGATTTTTAATTATTAAATTAATAAAGCTGAAGATCAAAAGTCAAAAGTCGAAAGCCCTTGCTCATAATTCAGAATTTACAATTCACAATTAGCTAAATTCTTTTTCACTTTCGACAAATAAATTCTATTTTTGTTTAAAATACATTCAAATGTTAAAAGTAGGAGTTTTAGGTGCAGGTCACTTAGGTAAAATACATTTACGCTTATTACAACAATCTGACAAATACGAATTAGTTGGATTTTACGACGAGAATCAGGAAAATGCCGAAAGGATTTCAAAAGAATTCGGCTATAAAAACTTCAACACAATTGCAAAATTAATCCACGCCGTGGATGTAATCGATATTGTAACCCCAACCCTTTCGCACTACAAATGTGCTAAAGTAGCCATCAAATCAGGAAAACATATTTTTATAGAAAAACCAATCGCCAACACTGTTGAAGAAGCTGAAGAAATTATTGCTTTGGCAAATGAATACAATGTAAAAGGTCAGGTGGGTCACGTAGAACGTTTTAATCCTGCGTTTATCGCTACTAAAAACATGATCGAAAATCCGATGTTTATAGAAACGCATCGTTTGGCAGAATTTAATCCACGCGGAACTGATGTTCCTGTAGTTTTGGATTTGATGATTCATGATATTGATGCGATTTTGAGTGTGGTTAAATCAAATGTAAAAAACATCAATGCCAGCGGTGTTTCGGTAATCAGCGAAACTCCTGATATTGCCAATGCCCGAATTGAATTCGAAAATGGCTGTGTTGCCAATTTAACTGCAAGCCGAATTTCGATGAAAAACATGCGTAAAACACGTTTTTTTCAAAAAGACGCCTACATTTCAGTTGATTTTTTAGAGAAAAAATGTGAAGTTGTCCGCATGAAAGATGCTCCGGAAGTTCCGGGAGATTTTGATATGATTCTTCAAAATGCCGAAGGTGTAAAAAAACAAATTTATTTCACTAATCCGGATGTCGAGCAAAACAACGCTATTTTAGACGAATTAAATTCATTTGCAGATGCCATCAATAATAACACAACTCCTGTTGTAACATTGGAACAGGCAACTGATGCTTTACGTGTTGCATACCAAATAATTGATTGTTTTAAAAAATAAGACAAAATATAAATTGTAAATTTAAGGTTTAAAGCTTGCTGAAAAGTAACTTTAAACCTTAAATTTTAAAATACAAATACAAAATTAAATGAAAACTATAGCTGTAATTGGTGCCGGAACAATGGGCAACGGAATTGCACATACTTTTGCTCAAAGCGGTTTTACTGTAAAACTAATCGATGTTTCTGAAAAAGCATTAGACAAAGGAATGGCAACTATTGCTGCAAATCTGGACAGAATGCTCGCTAAAGGAACATTAACCCAGGAGGATGTTGCCAGAACTATTACCAATATTATTACCTATACAGATATTAAAGATGGTGTTGTTGGAGTTGATTTGGTAGTCGAAGCAGCAACTGAAAATGTAGAGTTGAAACTGAATATTTTTAAACAATTAAACGAATCCTGCTCACACAATACGATCTTAGCCACAAATACCTCTTCGATTTCAATTACGCAAATCGGAGCTGTGGTAGCGCATCCGGAGCGCGTTATCGGAATGCATTTTATGAATCCTGTACCTATTATGAAGTTGGTCGAAATCATTCGCGGATACAATACCAGCGATGAAGTGACCAAAATTATCATGAACTTATCTGAAAAATTAGGTAAAGTTCCGGTTGAAGTAAACGATTATCCGGGTTTTGTAGCGAACAGAATTTTGATGCCTATGCTAAACGAGGCAATGGAAACGTTATATAATAATGTAGCCGGCGTTTATGAAATTGATACCGTAATGAAATTAGGAATGGGGCATCCAATGGGACCACTTCAATTGGCTGATTTTATTGGTCTTGATGTTTGTCTTGCGATTTTAAATGTAATGTACGACGGATTTAAAAACCCGAAATATGCTCCTTGTCCGTTATTGGTTAATATGGTTAGAGCCGGAAAATTAGGTGTAAAATCCGGAGAAGGTTTTTACGATTACAGCGAAAGTAAAAAGGCTGAGAAAATCTCGAAGCAGTTTACTCGTTCTTAAAAAATAATTATCATGTCAATAGCATCAAACCTAAATACAATCAAAAAAAGTTTGCCTGAACACGTAACTCTGGTTGCCGTTTCAAAAACAAAACCTGTTTCAGATCTGATGCAGGCTTACGAAGCCGGTCAGCGTATTTTTGGCGAAAATAAAATTCAGGAAATGGCCGATAAATACGAGCAAATGCCAAAGGACATCCAATGGCATATGATTGGTCATGTTCAGTCCAATAAAGTGAAATTTATGGCACCGTTTGTAAGTTTGATTCATGGAGTTGACAGCTTGAAATTATTACAGGAAATCAACAAACAGGCTTTAAAAAACAATCGCGTTATTGATTGCCTGCTTCAGATATACATTGCCGAAGAAGAAACTAAATTTGGCCTGGATGAAAAAGAACTGACAGAATTATTATCCTCACCTGAATTTAAAGACATGAAAAATATTCGTATCTTAGGATTGATGGGAATGGCAACTTTTACAGAAAACCAAAACCAAATTAAAAAAGAATTCCTGCATTTAAAATCAATTTTTGATTCCCTGCAAAACAAAGATGCACAATGCAGGGATACCCAGCAATGTATTTCTACAGCAGCTCATTTTTCAACCATTTCAATGGGAATGTCAGGCGATTATCAATTGGCTATTGAGTGCGGAAGCACCATGGTGAGGATTGGCAGCAGTATTTTTGGAGGGCGCTAAAGCTTCAATATCAAAAATCAATTACAAAAGTCAATGTCAATATCAATTACAATGTAAATTTTAAATTTTAAATGGAAAAAATATTCAATTTTGAAGACAGACTGGTTCGTTTTGCGGGAGAATGTATTTTCTTTACCAGACAGCTGGAAAAGATTTTTGAAAATGAATATTATAAAAACCAATTAATCAGATCATCCGGAAGTGCTTCTTTAAATTTTGGAGAAGCACAGGGAACAATAAGTAATAAAGATTTTATATTTAAAGTTTCCTTAGTTGTAAAGGAGTTAAAAGAATCCAGAAACTCATTGAAAATTTTAGATTATATTAAAGAAGGAAACGAAGAAAACAGAAAATTACTTTTGAATGAGGTTGAAGAATTAATAGCAATTTCATCAAAAATGATAATAAACAAAAAATAATTTTTCAATTACAATAACAATGGAAATGACAACCACAATACCTGATTTCAATTTAAAACATTGATTTTTGATATTGGGTTTGATTTTTGAAATTGATTTTTGCCATTGATATTTGATATTGAAATTGAACATGTACGCAATACTAGACATAGAAACCACCGGAGGACAATTCAATGAAGAAGGAATTACCGAAATCGCCATCTATAAATTTGATGGGCACGAAGTCGTTGATCAATTCATCAGTCTTGTCAATCCTGAGATTCCGATTCAGCCTTTTGTGGCTAAATTAACCGGGATCAACAATGCAATGCTGAGTTCTGCTCCTAAGTTTTATGAAGTTGCCAAACGAATCATCGAAATTACGACCGATTGCATTATTGTAGCACATAATGCCTCTTTTGACTATCGAATCCTTCGTACCGAATTCAGACGTTTGGGCTATAATTTCGAATCTAAAACACTGTGTACTGTAGAATTAGCTCAAAAATTAATTCCCGAACAGCCTTCTTACAGTTTAGGAAAATTAGTCCGTTCACTCGGAATTCCAATTGCCGACAGACATCGTGCAAGCGGAGATGCTATCGCTACAACTAAGCTTTTCAAAATATTACTCGAAAAAGACCTGGAAAAAACCATTGTCAAAGATTTTGTGAAATTCGAAATTGAAAAAGGAATTTCGCCAAAACTTCAGGATCTTGTAAACCAGATGCCTTCTAAAACCGGCGTTTATTATGTTCATAACGAAAGCGGACATTTAATTTATATAGGCAAGAGCCTGAATATACGAAAAAGGGTCAACCAGCATTTTACCGGAATTACGACAAAAAGCAAAAAAATACAGGCAGAAGTTTTTACCATCACCTATGAAGAAACAGGAAGCGAGTTAATTGCTTTGCTGAAAGAAAGTGAGGAGGTAAAAATAAACCGCCCCAGATATAACCGCTCACAAAAAAAGAGTGTTTTTCCATTCGCCATTTATGTAGAAAAAGATTCAAACGGTTATCTGAACGTAAACCTCGGAAAAGCGGATGGTCGAAAAAAAGAAATTACCTCATTTGCTTCGTTGCAGGAAGGCAAAAATGCCCTTTTCAAGTTCACGGCAAAGTATCATTTATGCCAGAAATTAACAGGTCTGTATCAGACAAAAAAAGAGTGTTTTCAATACAAAATCAAGGAGTGTGACGGTGCCTGCATTGGTGAAGTTACTCCTGAAATTTACAATTTAAGAGTTCAGCAGTTTATTGCTGAAAACAGTTTCGAAAACAAAAGTATGATTTTGCTCGACAGAGGCCGAAACATAAACGAAAGAAGCGCAATTTTAATCGAAAACGGCATCTATAAAGGTTATGCTTATTACGATTTAAATTATCAGATTACCAATATCGAAATCCTGAAAAAAATCCTGATTCCGATGCAGCACAATCGCGACGTAAAAAACATTATTCAGCAATACATCCGAAAAAGTAAATCTTTAAAAATACTTCAATTTTAGTAAAACAAAACTTTCATTATCTTTAAGGATATGAAAAACAAAAAATCACAATACGAAATCTTTAGGGAAAAAGTCAAAATCGTTCTTTATGGCACAAATACTATGCTGGGACGTATGTTCGATTTGGTTCTTTTAGGACTGATTTTATTGAGCGTATTATTAATTATGCTCGACACAGTTCAGGGTATAAATTCGAAATACCATTCCCAGTTATGGATCTGCGAATGGATAATCACCATATTTTTTACAGTAGAATATATTTTAAGGATTATTTCCATACAAAAACCTTTAAAATACATTTTCAGCTTCTATGGAATTATCGATTTATTAGCAGTATTGCCCATGTATTTATCCATGTTTTTTCCGGGAGCCAGCATTTTATCCATTGTAAGAGCACTCCGTTTCCTCCGATTATTCAAAATTCTTCAGATCCCGCAGATTTCTCATCAGTCATTTCAGTTAAAAGAAGCTATTGATGCCAGTAAAGAAAAAATCCTGGTTTTTATCTATTTCGTTTTAATCAGTACTATCATTATTGGAACGGTAATGTATGTCGTTGAAGGTGAAGCTTCAGGGTTTTCAAGCATTCCAATGGGAATTTACTGGACAATCGTAACCTTAACAACCGTTGGGTATGGAGATATTTCTCCAGAAACTCCCCTGGGTCAGTTCATCGCTGCTCTGGTCATGATTTTGGGTTACGGAATTATAGCTGTTCCAACCGGAATCGTAACTGCCGAATTTGCTAAAAAAAGTCTCAGAAACAATACCGTCACTACAAAAACCTCCTGCCAGGTGTGCGGCTCACAGCTTCATTTTGACAACGCTAAATTCTGTCACGAATGCGGAACCGAATTACATCATTAATTTATGAAGCTATTCCGGCTGTACATTGCAACTCCTCCTTATCTTTGTTGTTTTTTTAAGTCATAAAAGCATCTTCTAAAGTCGCTTCTTTTATGCCACAAAAACTAACAAAGATAAGTCCGGGGTTTCCATTCCCATCCGGGCTAAAAAATATGAAACATCTAATTACCATTGTCGGACCAACAGCTATAGGCAAAACCGCCTTGAGTATTGCATTGGCACAGCATTTCAAATGCGAAATAATCTCCTGCGACAGCCGCCAGTTTTTTAAAGAAATGACGATTGGCACAGCAGTTCCAAATCAGGAAGAATTAGCAGCTGCAAAACATCATTTCATTCAGAACAAATCGATTTTCGAAAACTATACTGTTGGTGATTACGAAAAAGAAGCGCTTTTAAAGCTAGAAGAATTATTCCAAAAAAATGATTTTGCGATTCTCATTGGCGGTTCAGGATTGTATGTCGATGCTGTATTGAAAGGTTTTGATGAATTCCCGGAAATCAATCCCGAAATACGTTCAGAAATCAATTCAAATTACGAAAAGCTTGGAATTGAGTATTTACAGGAGCAATTACAACACCTGGATCCGGAATACTTTCAGAAAATCACTTTAGAAAATCCGCAGACACTTCAAAACCCGCAAAGAATGATGCGTTTTACAGAAGTTTGCATCGGAACGGGAAAACCGTATTCTTCGTTTTTGAATCAAAAGAAAAACAACCGGAACTTCACTCCCATCTTAATTGGTTTAGAAGCGGACAGAGAAGTAATTTACAGCCGAATCAACCAGCGTGTTGATAATATGATGAACGAAGGCTTACTTGAAGAAGCAAAAGCAGTATATCCTAATAAAGCGTTAAATGCACTTCAAACGGTTGGTTATAGAGAATTATTCAGTTATTTTGACGGTGAATTCGCGTTGCCGTTTGCCATTGAGGAAATCAAGAAAAATACCCGACGATTTTCTAAAAGACAATTAACCTGGTTCAAACGAAACGAAAATACCAAATGGTTTGATTATTTGACTGAGAAAGAAAAAATTATAGAGTATATTGACGAAATTGTACAATAAAATCTTTACTCTTTATTCTTAATTCTATTTTCGAAAAATCTAAAATCTAAGAAGTCCAACAATCTAAGAAGTCTAAACTCAAATGCCAATATCACCAAACTTCACATCCATTCTAAGCAAAAACTGGGAAATCAATTTCACACAATGTACCCCAAACGGTTCTTTAAAATATACCGATTTGTGTAATATTGTACAATTGACTGCAGCGGCACATTCAGAAGTTGGCGGTATCAGCTTTTATGATATGCAGGCGTATCATCAGGCATGGGTTTTAAGCCGGATGCGTGTTGAAATTACAGATTTGCCAAAATCAGGCAATATCGTAACGGTAACCACCTGGATTAACAGCCTTGAAAATTCACGTTCTGTACGTGCGCTGGAAATGCATGTCAACGGAAAAAAAATTGTAGGCTGTGAAACATACTGGGCCGTTTTTAACACACAATTACGTCGCCCTGAAGCTTTGGCATTGCCTTATGAACATTTTGAATTATTTCCGGATAAAAGAGCTACAACAGAAGGTTTTTCGAAAATCAATATCAATCACGACAAAGAAGCTGTATTCGAAAAAACAGTTTATTTATCGGATCTTGATATTGTAAACCACGTTAACAACGTAAAATATCTCGAATGGTGTCTCGACCATGTCAACCCAAAAAAAATCCTGAAACAGGAAGTAGAAAGCTTTGAAATGAATTTTATGAAGGAACTTTCATTAAAAGACACTGTAGTTATTCACGAAAGTGAAATCGAAGAAAATGCAGCAACCACTTTCAGCATAACCAAAGGGAAAAAAACCTGTTATGCCTTACAGCTAAACTGGAAAAAATAAGCCTTTTATAATATCCACAAGAAAACAAAAAGCTGATTTCTTAATTGAAACCAGCTTTTTTTATATCTTAAAATGTAATTTACACTTCACAAAAATCATTTTACCAATTTAGATAAAAACGCTCAATACAAAGTAAATCAATCCTGCTAAAATAGCCGAAATAGGAATCGTTAATACCCATGCCCAGATCAGACTTACAGTTACCCCCCATCGTACTGCAGATACACGTTTCGTTAATCCAACCCCGATGATAGATCCTGTAATGGTATGCGTTGTACTTACCGGAATTTTTAAATGCTCCGTAAAGTAAAGTGTCAAAGCACCTGCAGTTTCAGCAGCAACACCTTCAAACGAACTTACTTTTGTTATTTTAGAACCCATTGTTTTTACAATTTTCCAGCCACCACTCAAAGTTCCCGCAGCAATTGCAGAATAACACGCTAACGGAATCCAGCCCGGCATTACACCCTTTATTCCCTTGTCATCATTTGGAAGAACAACATCTAACCACGATTCCATATGAACACCCGGATTTGTATTGATATATACTGCAACCGCAGCTGCAATAATACCCATCACTTTTTGAGAATCATTTCCTCCGTGCCCTAAACTGAAAGCTGCAGAAGATAATAACTGCATTTTTTTCAAAGCCGCATCAGCCTGATGTAAATTCAAACTACTGAACAGCAAACAAAAAGCGCTAACAGTAAGAATAATAAAAGCGACTAAAAACCATTTAATATTATGTGCATCAAAAGCTACGCTCCAAAAGTGAGACTCAAATCTTGGTTTCTCTATTTTTTCGTAAGGAACCATTTGGCTGTAAACAAACCAAATAGTTGCAATCATCAAGGCTATTGTAAATATTTTAGGCAAAATACTTTTTCGTGAAGCATTCAATAACCAGATTGATATTAAATAAGAGGCTAATGCTCCTACCAATGGTGCCAAAACAATAAAAGCAATAATAATAAAAACTCCCGAAGGCATACCTCCGTCTTTTCCTGCTTTGTACCAGCTTACGATTTCGTACCAATGTCTTGTAACCGTTACACCATTTTCAATTACTGTATAATCCGAGAAACCATGCATATATATTGCGTGAGCAACAGCTGCACCGGCAAATCCTCCAATCAAAGTATGCGAAGAACTCGAAGGAATCCCTAACCACCAGGTCAGTAAGTTCCAGCAGATTGCAGCAATAACACCGGCTAAAATAACAACAAGATTAATGTCTGTGGTATGGGCTGTTTTTGCTACGGTATCTGCAACACCAAATCCAAAAACCCAATACGCCAGAAAGTTAAAAAACGCTGCCCAGACTACAGCCTGAAAAGGCGTCAGTACCTTTGTAGCAACAACAGTAGCTATAGCATTTGCCGCATCATGAAAACCATTGATGTAATCAAAAATTAAAGCTAATACTATAATAATTATAAGTATAGTCATAAAATTATAACTTCAGAATGAAAAATTGAATTAAGAATGTTTTACAGAAATAGATTCAAGTATATTTGCAACACTCTTACACTTGTCTGTTGCTGATTCTAAAACAGATAACACTTCTTTATATTTAATAATATTTTTAGCGTCTGTTTCATTTTCAAAAATTTCAAAAACTGCTTTATTATAAACATTATCAGATTTGTTTTCCAGTTTGTTAATTCTGGCACAGGCATCTTTAATGACTTTGAAATTCTTTAAATTTCTTAGTTCTTTTACCGCACTATCAATATTTTGACAGGCCTCTAAGTTGATTTCTGTCATTTTTCTGATTGATTTTGTAATCTTATCAACCTGATACAATTTCATTCTGCTTGATGCTCCGTGAAGGTAATCCGCAACGTTATCAATTGAAGTAATTAAGGTATGAATATCTTCTCTGTCAAAAGGGGTAATAAAGTTTCTGCTCAGCTCCAGATTGGTTTGACGTGTAATGTCTTCTCCTTTTTGCTCTAATTCATCGATTTTCTGAAAAAGAACTTCTCTTTCTTTTAATGGAAGGTTTACAGCTTCGTGTAAGTTAGAAGCTAATTCAATTAAATTGCTTGAAGCTTCTTCAAAAAGTGGAAAGAATTTCTTGTCTTTCGGCACTAAAAATTGGAAAATACTGTTTATTGACATTTTTATATTTTTGATAGTGCAAAATTACTTCATTAATATTTTACAATGTTAAGCCATTGTTAACAAATCGTTTTCAATTTGGAAACTATTGAGAAACAAAATAGTCTTCTCAATATCATAATGTAAGATTCTGTCTTCCTTAACCAAAGGCACAATTTCTCTGTAACTGCTTAAAAACATTTCGATGAAATCACTTGATTTTAAAGGCTCTCTGTATGCAATAGCCTGCGAAGCATTTAACAATTCGATTGCCAGGATACGCTCTAAGTTGTCCATAACTTTCAAGGCCTTTGTTGCTCCGTTTGCCCCCATACTCACGTGATCTTCCTGTCCGTTACTCGAAACAATGCTATCTACACTTGACGGTGTTGCCAGCTGTTTGTTCTGACTTGCAATACTTGCCGCAGTGTATTGCGGAATCATAAATCCTGAATTCAGCCCCGGATTATCTACCAAAAATGCAGGGAGATTTCGCAATCCTGAAATCAACTGATACGTTCTTCTTTCAGAAATACTGCCTAATTCTGCCAAAGCAATAGCCATAAAATCCAATGCTAAAGCCAGAGGCTGCCCATGGAAATTTCCTCCTGAAATAATCTGATCAGATTCTATAAATATATTAGGATTATCAGTAACCGAATTAATCTCTGTCTTGAATACTTTTCGGACATAATCAATCGCATCTTTCGATGCTCCGTGAACCTGAGGCATACAACGGAAAGAATACGGATCCTGAACATGTTTTTTGGGCTGTGCTATAATTTCGCTTCCCTCTAAAAATTCATTGATTCGCTGTGCCGTTATAATCTGCCCTTTATGAGGGCGTATAAAATGTATTAATTCACTGAAAGGTTCAATCCTGCCATCAAAAGCTTCAAGTGAAATGGTTCCAATCAAATCTGCCAGATACGAATACTTATAGGCTTTAATCAAAATATGAGCCCCGTAAGCTCCCATAAACTGGGTTCCGTTTAATAATGCCAATCCTTCTTTTGACTGCAAAACAATCGGCTCCCAATTAAAATGTTTTAAAACTTCTGCAGCGGCTTTTCTTTCTCCTTCAAAATAAACTTCCCCTTCTCCTATTAAAGGTAAGGACAAATGTGCCAAAGGTGCCAAATCCCCTGAAGCTCCAAGAGAACCCTGCGTATATATGACCGGAAGAATATCATTATTATAAAAATCAATTAAACGGTTTAATGTCAGTAACTGTATTCCCGAGTGTCCGTAACTTAAGGACTGAATTTTAAGAAGCAGCATCAATTTTACAATTTCAGCAGGAACTTCATCCCCGGTTCCGCATGCATGGGATTTCACCAGGTTTTCCTGAAGCTTCGATAAGTTTTCATCCGAAATTCTCACACTGTAAAGCGATCCAAAACCGGTATTGATTCCATAAATAGGCTCAGGATGCGAAACTATCTTTTTATCCAGATAATCCCTGCACTTCTGAACATTTACTTTTGCTTCTTCAGACAATTCTAATGCCTTATCGTGACTTAAAATTTCCTGTAAAGTCTCTAAAGTTATGGTTTCAGTACTAATATAATGGATTTCCTTCATGGTAATTTCTAATTAAAGCATCAAAATTCAACAAATCAACATTAAAAAGCAACATTTTATCACAATAATTGAAATTTATAAAGAAGCAATTTTTCAAAATTATTTATTTCACAATACTAAATTAAGAAGTACAATATCTGTTTAACACAAATACAGTCAAAAAATAAATTCATTAACCAAATGAATTTCAATTCAAAATATATCAAAAACTCAACTCAGCACACCTAATTTTAACAAATACTCAATATTGATTTTTTATCACTTGAATTATTAAAATATTCGCAAAAAGGCATTTTGACTTTTTAACTTTTACAAAAAACTGTACTTTTGAAAAATCAAAAATGAAACGTAACAGCATAAAATATCAATCTTCAATGACAGCTCAGACAAGAGTTGCAACTGCTGCTACAACAATTACTACTACAACAATCACTACCCCTTAGGGGTATACATTTTTACATATAATCCTGTTTATCTATACTTTTCTTTCTGAAAGAAGAAAGTCGTTGGATACATAAAATATTTTGCATAAAAGAAAAAACATCAAAAATGAAAGTATTAAAATTTGGCGGAACTTCTGTTGCCAATGCACAAAATATAAAACTCGTTATCGAAATTGTTAAACAAAAAGCTGAAAAAGACAAGCTCGTTGTAGTAGTTTCCGCATTGAGTAAAGTAACTGATATGTTACAACTTGCTGCAGCAAAAGCAGCTGAAAATGACGAAAGCTTCAGGGATATTGTTGCTGAAATTGAGAAAAAACACCTTGACACCTTAAAAGAACTTATTCCTGTTGGTGAACAGAGCAGCCTTTTAAGCCATATCAAAAGAATCATCAACCATTTAGAAACCTTATTAGATGGCTGTTTCCTTTTGGGCGAATTATCTCCAAGGACTGCAGATACGATTTTGAGTTTCGGTGAATTACTTTCTGCCTATATTATTGCACAGGCTTATCAGCAAATTAATAAAAATGCTGTTTACAAAGACAGCCGTGAGCTAATTAAAACAAATGCTGATTTTGGTAAAGCGGTTGTAAATTTTGAAATTTCAAATGTTCTGATTCAGGAATATTTCGAAGAGAATCAATCTGCAATTACTATTCTACCCGGATTTATTGCACAGACTCTTGACGGAATTACTTCAACTTTAGGACGTGGCGGCTCTGATTATACTGCTGCTATTATTGCCGGAGCAATGAATGCTGAAGAGCTTGAAATCTGGACCGATGTAAACGGAATGTTTACTGCTAATCCCAAAATTGTAAAACAGGCTCAGCCAATTGCTAATATTTCATATCAGGAAGCAATGGAGTTGTCTCATTTTGGTGCGAAAGTATTGTATCCGCCAACCATTCAGCCGGTTTTAAGAAAAAACATTCCTATTTTAATCAAAAATACTTTCGAACCGGAATCAGTTGGTACTTTAATTACAAATCAGGCTCCGGTAAATGGCACCGCTGTAAGAGGAATTAGCCATGTTGACAATATCTCGTTATTAACTCTTGAAGGCCCGGGAATGATTGGGGTTTCAGGTTCTTCAAAACGTTTGTTTGAGGTGTTGTCACACGAAAAAATCAATGTTATCTTTATCACTCAGGCCTCTTCTGAACATTCCATCTGTATCGGAATTTTAAATTCGGATGCTGAAAATGCTGAAGAAGCCATCAACAAAGCATTTGAAGTTGAGATTTTACAAAACAAAATCGATCCCTGCATTGTCGAAAAAGACCTTTGCATTATTGCTTTAGTGGGTGAAAATATGAAAAACCACCAGGGTCTGAGTGGAAGAATGTTCAGCACTTTAGGAAAAAACAACGTAAACATTCGTGCGATTGCCCAAGGAGCTTCAGAAAGAAATATCTCTGCCGTAATCAACGAAAGAGATGTTAAAAAAGCACTCAACACATTACACGAAAATTTCTTCGAAGAAAATACCAAACAGCTGAATTTATTTGTAATGGGTGTTGGAAATGTGGGTGAGAAATTCATCGAGCAGATTCATAGCCAGAAGAAATTCTTAAAAGATGTTTTAAAAATCAATGTTCGTGTGATTGCTTTGTCCAACTCCAGAAAAATGGTATTTGACGAAGACGGAATTTCCCTAAAAGACTGGCAGGCAACTTTAGACAAAGGAGAAGCGGCTATTCCGACAGAATTCATCGCACGTGCCAAAGAACTGAATTTAAGAAACAGCATTTTCGTAGATATTACAGCAAATGCAAGCGTTTCTGAAATGTATGAAAAATTCTTAAAAGAAAGTATTGCGGTTGTAACCTGTAACAAAATTGCCTGTTCATCTGCTTACGACAACTATAAAAAACTGAAAAGCTTATCACGCCAATACAACGCTCCGTTTTTATTTGAAACGAATGTTGGAGCGGGATTGCCAATTATCGATACCGTAAAAAATCTGATTGCATCCGGAGATAAAGTACATAAAATTCAGGCGGTTTTATCCGGAAGTCTGAACTTTATTTTCAACAATTTTGATGAAAATAATTCTTTCCATGATGTTGTGAAAGAAGCAGGAGTTCAGGGATTCACAGAACCGGATCCGAAAATCGACTTAAGCGGAATCGACGTTGCCCGTAAAATCCTGATTTTAATTCGTGAAAGCGGTTATCAAATGGAAATAGAAGACATCGAGAATCTGTCTTTCTTACCTGACGAGTGCATGAAGACTACAAATAACGAAGATTTTTTCAAATCATTGATCACACATGCTTCGCATTTTGAGAATATTTTGAAAGAAGCCAACGAAAAAGAATCCCGCCTAAAATTTGTGGCGCAATTCGAAAACGGAAAAGCAAACGTAGGCCTTCAGTTCATTGCAAAAGACCACCCTTTCTACAATTTGGAAGGAAAAGACAATATCGTACTTTTCTACACCGATCGTTATGTAGATCAGCCTTTATTAATCAAAGGAGCCGGTGCCGGTGCCGCTGTTACGGCTTCAGGGATTTTTGCAGATGTAATTAGAATTGGAAATATTTAAAGGTGCTAAGGTTCTAAGATGCTAAGGTCCTGAGTTTTTTTTTAAAAC
This sequence comes from Flavobacterium fluviatile, assembly GCF_010645065.1. Taxonomy (GTDB): domain Bacteria; phylum Bacteroidota; class Bacteroidia; order Flavobacteriales; family Flavobacteriaceae; genus Flavobacterium; species Flavobacterium fluviatile. The sequence continues at coordinate 154,077 of NZ_JAADZW010000009.1, forward strand.
TTAATCTTTGTCTCTTAGAATCTCAAAACCTTAGAAACTAAAAATAAAAAGCTGCATAAGAAACCTTAGAATCTTAGCATCTTAGAACCTCAGAACCTTAAAAATGGAAATTAAACTATTTTGCCCGGCCACTATCGCCAACCTCTCATGCGGATTTGACGTACTCGGACTTTGCTTAGACAATGCGGGCGATGAAATGATTGTTCGGAAAGTCGATCAAAAAGGAGTTCGAATCACTAAAATCGTGGGTGCCGATTTGCCTCTTGAAACAGAGAAAAACGTTTCGGGTGTGGCGGCTTTGGCAATGTTGGCAACTTTGAACGAACTGGATTTTGGATTCGAAATCGAAATTTATAAAAACATCAAAGCCGGAAGCGGAATCGGAAGCAGTGCTGCCAGTTCTGCGGGAGCGGTTTTCGGAATTAATGAATTATTAGGAAGACCTTATTCCCGTAAAGATCTGGTTCAGTTTGCGATGCAGGGCGAAAAATTAGCCAGCGGAAATGCTCATGCCGACAACGTCGCTCCTGCCCTTTTAGGCGCTTTTACTTTGGTAAGAAGTTATTCGCCTTTGGATATTATCAGAATTGATAGTCCTGAAGAATTGTATGCAACGGTGGTTCATCCACAAATTGAGTTAAAAACGTCTGATGCGCGTTCTGTATTAAAACAAACAGTTTCACTGAAAAGCGCCATTATGCAATGGGGAAATGTAGGCGGATTGGTCGCTGGTCTTTACACTAAAGATTACGATTTGATTGGAAGATCACTTCACGACGAAATCGTTGAACCGATACGAAGCGTTTTAATTCCGGGATTTGATTTAATCAAACAAACAGCTTACGAAAACGGCGCTTTAGGCTCCGGAATTTCAGGTTCCGGCCCGTCTATTTTCGCTTTAAGCAAAGGAAAAAATACAGCTGACCAAATCGCAAAAGCCATGAGCGACGTTTACGAGAAAATGAATTTACCGTATGAAATTCACGTTTCGAAAATTAATCCGGATGGCGTAAGGGTTTTGTAAAATGTGAAATGTGAATTGTAAAAAGTATTAAGTACGAAGAATTAAGTATTAAGACTTATACGAAACGTTTGTCAGGCTGAGCGGAGTCGAAGCCCACGGAAATTGAGCGACAAAGTATGTCACGCTCAGTTTGTCATTCCGAGGAACGAGGAATCTTCGCGATAAGCTCGACAAAGATTGGATTCGCATTGCGGAGTTACTTGCGAAGATTTCTCCTCCGTCGAAATGACAAAACTATGTTAATTCACTTTGCGGGGCTTCGACTCCGCTCAGCCTGACAAGACTAACAGATAATTGAAAATATAAATTATTGAAATAAAAAATATCACCACAAAGCTTTGCGCTCACTGCGTTTTCAAAAGAAAATAATTCCTTGCGCTCTTTGCGGTTAAATTAAAACAACACAATGAAATACTACAGTTTAAACCATAATGCCCCAAAAGTTTCTTTTCAGGAAGCTGTAATACAAGGATTAGCGAGTGACAAAGGATTATATTTCCCGGAAAACATTACGCCTCTTGATCCTTCATTTTTTGATAAAATTGAAAGTTTAAGCCACGAAGAAATTGCTTTTGAAGCAATCAAACAATTTGTTGGTGATGAAATACCTGCAGCAAAACTAAAAGAAATCATCGCTGAGACTTTAGTTTTTGATTTCCCTGTGGTGAAAGTCGAAGACGGAATCTATTCGTTAGAATTATTTCACGGACCTACAATGGCGTTTAAAGACGTTGGAGCGCGTTTTATGTCTCGTTGTCTGGGTTATTTCAACAAAGACAAAAAAGAGGCAAAAAACACCGTTTTAGTAGCGACTTCCGGAGATACAGGCGGAGCGGTTGCCAGCGGATTTTTAGGCGTTGACGGCGTTGATGTTGTCATTTTATATCCGTCTGGAAAAGTGAGCGACATTCAGGAAAAGCAATTGACAACTTTAGGACAGAATATCAAAGCGCTGGAAGTTGATGGCGTTTTTGACGATTGCCAGGATATGGTTAAAAAAGCGTTTTTAGATGAAACTTTAGCGCACAAAAACCTGACTTCTGCCAACTCTATTAATATTGCGCGTTGGCTGCCACAAATGTTTTATTTCTTCTTTGCCTACAAGGCTTTGAAAAGCCAGAACAAACCATTGGTTTTCTCTTGTCCAAGTGGCAACTTCGGGAATATCTGCGCCGGAATCATGGCAAAGAAATTAGGTTTACCAATTGAACATTTTGTAGCATCTACAAACGTAAACGACACCGTACCAAGATTCTTAGAAAACGGAAAATACGACCCAAAACCTTCTAAAGCAACCATCTCTAACGCAATGGACGTTGGAAACCCAAGCAACTTTATCAGGATTCAGGAATTGTACAATAATGACTTAAAAGCGTTCGAAAAAGACTTCTCTTCTTATAGTTATACTGATGAAGAAACTTTAGTTGCTCTAAAAAATATTTATAACACAAATGGTTATATCGCAGAACCGCACGGCGCGGTTGGTTATTTAGGTTTGAAAAAAGAGCTTGAAAAATACCCGAATGCCATTGGTATTTTCTTAGAAACCGCCCACCCAATTAAATTCTTAGATGTGGTTGAACCTGCTTTAGGAATTACGCTTCCTATTCCTGTTCAAATTGAGAGTGTTATTAATGAGGAGAAAGTGAGTACGAAGATTGGGAGTTATGAGGAGTTGAAGAGTTTCTTGGGGTAAGAGTTATCCTTTATTATTTCAAACCATAAATTATGCTATTTTTTTAGTGTAGTTTATGGTTTTCTTTTATTTACCGATTAGTTTTTAGTAAGTAAAATCATTATGTTTGATAGCGTTATAATTCAACCAAAAAATTAAACCTATACCTTCCTAATTCAGTAAAACATATAGCAATGAAGCAAAATTTTAAAAAAGCATTACAAAATATAATTAGGCACGGAGATACTGATGTTTTTCCTTTTCCATTCGAAAGACTACTTTTTGATGAAAAATTAGAAGACTCAATAAAAATTTTAGAAAATATACATAAAGATTTAGAAAAAGCTTTAAGTGAGTCTCCTCCTTTAACACTAGTTAAACTAAGTCAAGTTGGATACTATGGTTTTAGACAAGCAACAATGATTGAACCATTTTGGAATGCATATTTTTTAAGTCTGGTTATCGCTTTGTCAGAAAATATTGAAAACACAAGAGTCAAAGAAAGTGATAAAAAAGTATTTTCATATAGATTTGAATGGAATTAAACCAAAAGTTTACTTTTTAAGGAATCAAATTGGATAGATTATAAGAAGCAATGTATAGAATTTTCAAAAGATTACGATATAGTTTTACAAACTGATATATCTAACTTTTATCCTAGAATAAATCATCATAAATTAGAAAATGAACTTAAAAGAGTTGATAACACAACAGATATTCCTAAAAAAATCATTAAACTTTTAAGTGTTTTCTCAGGCACGATATCATATGGTTTACCTGTTGGAGGTCCTGCTTCACGAATATTAGCAGAACTTGCGTTAAATCACACAGACTTTCATTTGAAATCAAGAAGTATTGTCTTTTGTAGATATGCTGATGATTACACTATTTTTTGTAATTCTGAATCAGAGGCATATAAAATTCTAATTCTATTATCTGAAAAACTTTCAAATGATCAATTGGGATTACAAAAAAATAAAACTAAAATAATGTCTTCAGATGAATTTAGAGATATTCATCATTTTTTGGATCCAAAACCTGCAGAAGACAAAAATTCAGAAGATGAACAAAAACTATTAAATATCTCTATACGTTTTGATCCGTATTCACCAACTGCAGAGGAAGATTACGAAACACTCAAAGAAGCAATTAGAGAAATTGATATAATCAGTATTCTTTCGAAAGAAGTTAATAAGACTCGAATTGACCAAACTGTTACTAAACAAGCAATTAACTCAATTAAAGTTTTATCAAGACTTAATCAAGTTCGAGCAATAAAAATACTTTTAGATCAAAATAATCTAATAACCCTTGCTCCAGTTTTTACAACAATAATACGATCTGTTAGAAGTATTTATGAAGATTTAAAAGATGAAGGAAAAATTTTAGTTGATAAATCTCTGTTAGAACTTTTTAAGAATGAAAGTTACTTAACTAAAATCGAAATCAATTTAAACTATTTAGTACAAATACTATCTATTAGGCATTCTCAAGAAAAAGAAAAGTTATTCGTTAAATTATATGAAACTGAAACCAATCACTTTCTTAAACGTCAAATCATTGTTGCAATGGCAAATTGGAACTGCCACTATTGGTTAGTAGACATTAAAAATCAATTTACAACAATGACAACTTGGGAAAGAAGAGCTTTTATCTATGCTTCATTTGTACTTGGTGATGAAGGAAAGCATTGGCGCAATCATAACAAAAACTTATTTAGCAAGGAAGAGAGTCTAATAAGAGATTGGTGCAGCGAAAGATATCAGAATAAAAAAATAATATTAGTATGATAACCGAAAGAGAGATTGCTGAAAAATTTAGTGTTATCTGGAAACAACATTTTCCATTACTCACTCCAACCTTTATGAGAGTTTTTAATGAAGCTCATATTTTTAATATAAACGCTCCAATACCTATAAAGGAAAATGTTAGAAATGACATTGTTTCGGAAATTTCCTTTAATATAGTTGAAAAAGTCATAATAGAAGAATCATATATTGAAGATTACATAGAAAACGAAATAAAACTTAAAAAAATAGTTGAGTTTACAGCAAAGTCTATCTGGAAATCAGGTAATTTTTCTGAGAAAGATTTTTTATTAAATGAAATTGAAATAACAGAAATAAAAAGAATTTGTCAAAATCTAATAGAATTTATACAAAAAATTAAAAAAAAACAAGTAAAATTTAAGCCAACATTTACGGGGTATGGCTTTATACCTGATTTAGTAGGTGATTTATCAATAGACGATACTCTATTTGAGATTAAAACTGTGAATAGAAACTTTAGATCAAGTGATCTAAAGCAATTATTATTATATCTAGCATTACAACAAGTTTCATCTGGCTTAAATTGGAAATATGCAGGATTATACAATCCTAGAAAAGGAACATATTGTAAGTTCAATATAAAAAACTTGATATATGACTTAGCCGGAGGAAAAACACCAAATGAGTCATTTGAGAACTTACTTGATAGCTTAACTAGAGATGTACAAATTGATTCAAAATTTTGATTATAAGATAAATATTTAAAAACTTAATTACTCGTGAACGCGACGTGCGTACGAGCGAGACGCTCGCACCAGCACTAACGACTACAATTGGCAAAAAAATATGAAAATTTAAATTTCTCGCTTAGACCCGATTGCAGTGAAAATCCTTGTTTGCCGGGGTTCGGCAAACAAGATTGCAACGGAAAGCGGGACTGAATTTCATATGAAAATGAATTTTCTGCTCCTAAAAATTATCTTTACCCACAAAGACAAAAATATAAAGCTATTTTTACTAAAAAAAACAACTGCTGAACATGTAAAAAAAGAAAGGCCCTCATTATCTTGAGAGCCTTTCTTTTTAAACAAAAACATTTACTATTTCTATTTTTTAGATTTAAGATTTTACTGTTTGATACGCTAAATTTACAGCTGCAGGTAATTTCTCTTCTTCTTTATCTTTAACTAAAAGTTTTATAGCCAAAACTACAAATCCTGTTACCAGAATAATGATTCCTAATACATAAAAAGCACTTGTGTAATCAATTAAATCCTTGGTTTGTGATACTCCGCTTTCGTCAATCACATCCTTAGTGAATTTAACAGCCTTGGCTTTGAACAGGAAAGCAATCAACATCGCCCCTATATTTCCGCCTGCTCCTACAATTCCGGCAACACTACCTACCGCTTTTGGATTTACGAAGGGTACAAGACTGTAAGTTGCTCCATTTGCCATTTTTAAACTCATTCCAAACAAGAACATTAAAAATATAGCAACCCCTAATTGATTTGTCAGACCAAAGAAAATAACACCAACACCTTCTACAAGAAGCAGTAATGCAAGCAATAAATTTTTCCCTGAAAAACCATATCTCTTACCTACTTTGTCGGCAACGATTCCGCCTAATGGTCTTGCAAAAAGATTTATTAATCCAAAAATACCTGCGCAGATTCCTGCCGTTTTCAAACTGGCACCAAAAGTATCTGTAAAATAAATCGGGGCAAAATTATCAATCGTGATCTCAACTCCAAAACAAGCTGCATAAGCAATGGTCAAAACCCAGGTACGGTAGTCTTTTACAGCCAGCATAAAGGTATTTTCTTTATTGGTTGTTTCTATTCCGAGTTCTTTATAATTACCATTTGGCAAATCTTTGGTAAATCGGAAATATAAAAAAGCAAAAACCAATAATAGTACTCCGGGAACAATCATGGCATATCTCCAGCTGTCTTCCTCAGTACACACTCCTAATCCCACGAAACCTGCTGCAATAAGAGGCATGGTAATATTGGCCAAACCGGCACCTGCATTACCGAATCCACCTGCTGTAGCATTGGCAGTCCCTTTAATGGACGGCGCAAACATTACTGAAGTATGAAACTGTGTGATCACAAAAGAAGCACCAATAACTCCGATAGCCAATCTAAAAAACAGGAAACTTTCATACGATTGTGAAATACCAATCAATAATACTGGTACGGAGCAAATCAGTAATAACCAGGTATAAATTATTCTTGGTCCAAATTTATCGACTAATCGGCCTATTAATAATCTCGCGATAATGGTTGCCGATACCGACGCAATCTGAATGTTACCTAATTGGTCTTTTGTCAGGTGCAATTGCTCTTTGGCGATAGGCATAAGCGATGCCATACCAAACCATGCAAAAAAGCAAAAGAAAAATGTTAACCATGTAATGTGGAAGGTACGCATCTGAACTCCTTTGCCACTAAAAATGTTTAAACTTGAAAGCGGTTGATTTGTTGAAATTGAACTCATATCAAAAAAAATTAATCGTTAAGTACTTTTTTTTATTTTCTAAGTATCAAACTTATATCTAAGTATTTTACTTATTTACATGGCAAAATTATAAGCTTAACTTGGAATAAAAACTGCCAAAACGCAGTTTTTTGAAAAAAAATAAGTATTTATACTTAAGTATTTATTTTGATTTTTGACAACGTACAGTACAAGTTCATAATCAGTAAGAAATTAAATCGAAACCTACGCTATGCAGACACATTGTCCTTAAGTTGAGGAATCGTATTCGTCACTTCGAGTGATTTTTAATTATAATGCGATAGCTTTTATGATTAAAAATTGTATCGAGAAGTTTTTAGCACTAAGGTTTCCCCCATTCTAGCCCCATGCTAGCACGAGCGCAATGTCATTAAGTTAACGTCACTTCGAGTGATTTTTAATCATAATGCGATAGCTTTATTATTAAAAATTGTATCGAGAAGCTTTCTAATACTAAGGTTCTCGATACATTTTCTTTAAAAAAAGCTATCGCATTTTTAAAGAAAACACTCGAACTGACGACAATATCCCTTAACTTAATGACAGTGGACGATCGCTAGCTGAAGCGTCACACTCGTAAACGCAAAAACTTATGAGGAGTTAAAGAGTTTCCTCGGATAAGCTTTGCAATTACAAAATTTAAAACCTCAATTTACATTACGTTTTAGTGTATTTTGTGGTTATCTTTTTAAAAACAAATCTGATCTTCACTTATAGCTTTAGGTGCAAACTTTTTCGCCATATAAAAAACTTTATTTCAGTTACTTATATGATAATTTTAAAAATATTATATTTATACTAAGTAAAAAAAGTTGTCTCACTGTAACCGTTACTAAATAAATTTATAAAATGATAAAGTTTATACCGTTGTTGATTTTTATAAGTTTTATTCCATATTCATTTGGACAGAAAACTGCTGATAGCCTTCCAAAAGAATCAAAAGAAAAGAAAATCGAACTCAGGGTAATGCCTTACGTGAGTTATAACCGAAACCTGAAATTTATGTTTGGTGCGATTCCCATGATGATGTACAAACTCAATTCAGAAGATAGCATTTCACCTAAATCATTGTCCGGAATGTCGGGTATTTACACTACAAACAAATCTTATGTAGTAGCTGTTTTTAATAAATGGTATATGAGCGAAGACAGATGGCGCTTAAAACTTTTCTTTATGACAGGCAATCAAAATTCACAATTTTTTGTTGACGATATCGAAGAAGCCGATTTTTATGATTACGGAACCAAAATTACGATTTTAAGTGCCGGCGTTCAGCGCAAAATTACAGGAAAATTTTATGGTGGTCTCTCCTACACTTACTCACACTACAATACAGTTTATGAGGATGACATCTCGCCCTCTTCTATTTCGCATAGCAATGCATTGGTCGTCAATTTATTGTACGACACAAGAGATGCTGTTTACTATCCTTCTAATGGATATAAAATTAAACTGGACTGGTCAACTTATCCCAAGTTTTTCGACAACGAACTTGCCTCGAACAGAATATCAGTTGCAGCTAACAGGTATTTTCAAAATCGGGATCAGAAGGATGTGATTGCGGTGAGAATTTATGGAAAATTTGGACTTGGAGATGTGGCATTTGAACAACAATCTACACTTGGAAACAGAGATATTCGTGGATATTCTGAAGGTAAATACAGAGGCGCAGGACTTATGGATATACAGGGTGAATACCGTTATAATTTTGGAAAAAAAATGGGATTGGTAGGTTTTGCAGGACTTGCTACTATTTACGGATCTGACAGTCCTGAATTCGATTGGAAGTTATATCCGGGTGCCGGACTAGGTTATCGCTATAATCCATTCAAAAAAACAAAATTTAATGTAGGTTTGGATGCTGCCGTCGGTAAAGGAGACTGGGGAATCTATTTTAGAATTGGTGAAGCATTTTAAAATCTATCACACTGGCACAAGTGTCCCGCTGGTGAACGCAAAGAAAGTCAAAAAACTAATTACGAAAACGCTCGTGCCAGCATAAAATATAGTATCACTTTCTCGTCCCTAACAAATACAAAATCTTAGTTGGTCCGGATTTCACCCTTCCAACTTCCCAATTAAAATTTTCTTTGTTATCTAACTTAGAAATCAATTCGTTCATTTCTTCAACAGAATACGTTCTTAAAGAAGAAACTACGCCATCCCATAAAATTAAAACTGGTACAATCGGAATAAGATACGTAAAAATGATTCTGCCAATATGAAATGGCCTTATAAAGGGTGCTGTCACCAATACGGTAAACGGCGAAAAAATCATAGCCGTAATACTCTGAAAACTTCTTTCCTGCCCTTCAAAAATCGCAATAGAACTATTCGTGTCAATTGCATTTTGTAAAATCTGCTGTGCATCTTTGGGCTTAAAATGATGAAAGGATAAAAATTGCGTTCGAAGTCCTTTTAGGTTTTCGGGAACGTTTCTGGCATCGACTGATGTTCTTACAAAATCGAAATTGTTGGCTTGTTTTTGCGTGTGCTCAAATGCTGGAATATTGGGAAAATAATCGGTGAGCAGAATTTTTAAATCGGGGTTGTTTTGTCGCAATTCGGTGTTAAGCCAGATAAGTCCGCCACCACCGCCAGAAGCGAGATCAATAATCTGATTGGTCCGGCTTTCTTTTAACCCTTTTTCGATTATCGGAACTATGCCTTTGTACATCGCAGTTTTATTAGAAAGAAACTGTAGAAAATCGGTCATGTAATTTCTAATAAATTCCGGAAGCCATTGCTGATCTTCAAATTCGAACAAGTGTATTCTGCTCATACATTATTGATTTGGGTTTTATACAAATTTCAATAATTTTATTTACAAATCCACTTATAACTCGTTAAGTTTAATTAGTTTTTGATGATATTTTTCGTCAGTTCGAGTGATTCCGATTTTTCATCGGGATTGTATCGAGAACAGAAAATTATCATTCAAAATGGTTCTCGATACATTTTTTTGTTCCGTTTCTCTGCAAAAAAAACACTCGAACTGACGATTCTAATAATTAGCACTAACAAGTTTACATAAATTTAAAATAGCAGTTTTTCATTCCACATCAAATTGTAATTTTACTTTTATTTTAGCCCTAGCCACACATTTCACATTTCACATTACACATTTCATAAAAAAAATGATTACAAAAGCAACTTTAGAAGATATCCCCGCATTAGTAACCTTAATCAACTCCGCTTACAGAGGCAAAACCTCTAAAAAAGGCTGGACAACCGAAGCGCATTTACTCGAAGGAAAAAGAACCGATGAACAAGAAATGACCGAAATCTTTCTTGATCCAAAAAACACGGTTCTAAAATTTACAGAGAATGACACCATTATCGGATCAGTTTTATTGGTCGAAAAAGGACATCAATTGTATTTGGGAATGCTGACGGTTTCGCCGGAACTACAAAACAGCGGCATCGGGAAAAAACTTTTGGCTGAAGCTGAAAATCAGGCTAAAGCTTTAGGGTTATCGAGTATTATTATGACTGTTATTTCCGTTCGGGAGGAACTTATTGCATGGTACAAACGCCATGGTTATGTGGATACTGGTGAGCGTGAGGCTTTTCCTGAGAGTGAGATTCATGTTACGGTATCTGAGGTTCCTTTGGAGTTTATTTATTTGGAGAAAAAGCTGGTTTAGGGTTTTACCGCAAAGATTCACCAAGAGTTACGCAGAGATTCACGAAGTTCTTTTTATTCGCTTAGTTGCGAAGCCGAAGTTTTTCACGCAGATTTAAAAAGATTTAAGCAGATGTACGCAGATCTTTTTAAATCTGCTCAAATCTGCAAAATCTGCGTGAAATAAAATCTATTTTATTCTTTAGTCAGTGTTTTTAATTCGCTACGATTACAAATTCACAACGTCTTTTCCAATCTCGCAAAGTCACAAAGTTCATATTATAAAGAAAAAAAAATTACACTTAAAAAATCCCCATATTCTCCGGCTTTATCGTAAATCCGATCCGTACCATACTCTTATGTTCCTGATAATCAATTAAACTTTCTGTATAACCCACAAACCACTGAAGGGTGAGATAATAATTTTCGTTTTTGTACGGTCTCCAGTTTACCTGTGTCTGCAAAGATCCATAGTTGATAAGACCGCTTCCTTTTCTGAAAAGAATGTCCGCACTCCATCTTCCGGGCTGTATTTGATAAGTGGCACTCGCTTCACCATAACCCACATATTTCGTCAGTCCGGGATTATCATCTTTATCCACAAGTGGAATCCAACCTCTCAAACCCACTACCCAGCGTGGTGAAATCTGTGATTTTAAAGAAAAAGCAAGCATGTTCCAGGTTCGTGAATAAATAGAATCCCTTCCGTTAGATTCGTGTTCCAGCGAGATTGTTCCATATGTTAGTTTTCCTCCCTTTAAATAAAATGGACGGACTATGGCTACACCAGGATTGAAATTAATTTCTTCAAACGGCTTTGAGCTCGCGTAAATATCCCAAAAAGCTTTTTGGGTGTACATGAGGTAAGGAAAAAAGCCTCCCCACAAAGGCTCTGAATTCAATCTGAGCTTAAAACTTACCTGATATTTAACATCGGCATTATCACGGGTAACGTGTGTATTGATTGGGATTCCTGTCAAAAAATAATTGTCTTTATGAACCGAAAAACTAGGTTCTTTCAACAGGGAATCTGCTGCGCGAAAATTTTTTTTAGTCTCTAAAATAGGTTCTAAAATTTGGGAATTTACTGGGATTGAAAATAGAATAATAAGAATCAATAGGTATTTTGAGTGCATTCTGTAATTTAAATTTGGATTATTATTTGCTTTTACACAAGTTATATTATTTCAATAACAAATATTAACTCAATAAAATAAGAGTTGACTCAATAAATAAATTTATGAAAAACTTTAGGGGTTTTTACCGCAGAGATTATCAAAGGGTTTCGCAGAGGTTCTCTAAGTTTTTCTTTTTTAATCCCCAAAAGTCACAAAGGTGCAAAGTTTTTCCCTATTCAGCATAAAGTAACCAGATAGTTTGTAATTTCGATGAAGGAGAAATTAAACTCGTAATTCGACAAAGATTGGCGATTCTGATTACGGAGTTTCTTGCGGAGATTCCTCGTTCCTCGGAATGACAAAAATGAGAAAAAATCTGAGTAAAATATAAAACTTTGTGCTTCTGAGACTTTGCGATTTTTTTTAAAATCTGTGTACAAAATTCATAAAAACCTCTTATGAAAACGAGTGCCGTAGCCCTGATGGAAGCGGCATACTTTTGTGGCGGGGTTCGCCACAAAAGATATAGCGGACAGCAGGAACAGCTCCTGAAAAAACTTATAATTTTACAGAACAAGCTCTTCAAACAAACGCTGAATTGTCTTGTCTAAATCTTCACACATTCCGGGATGTGGTCTTGAGGTTTGAATAGCAGAACTTCTGATAGCTGTCAGCCACCGAAAACGGGACGGAATATCCATTTCACCAATTGCTCCCCCATCTTTGTCTCCGCTCGCAATTTTCTTAAGGGCAGTTACATTGCAGTGTAGCTGATCCAGATCAAAATCGCTTGAAAGGGCTTGTATTTTAGCATCGTCGATATGCGATAGCACTTTTATAAATTTTGCTTTTTTGCAAAACAAAATGATTCCGATATTCAGGAACTCTTCGCGCTCTACCCTTGGCACAACACGAATTACGGCATATTCGTATAAGTAACTATCTTGCATTTTGAGCCTGATTTACAAAAATTTCTGAATTCTCTAATCTCGTTTTTAGAAATTGCAAATACACATTTCTCAAACCTTCCGGTGTTTCGTCGGTATCTTCCCACTGTAGCCATTCTAACGGAATTGTATTTACAATTTCTTCTAAAATTTCGGGCGTTAAAATCGCTTTAAATTCGGCATCGACCTCTTTTAAAAGTGCAGCCTGAGGCAGTAAAACATGATCTTTAATCAGTGCAAACGGACTTTTGGCATGCGATTCCCAATTGTTCCAGGAATGATGAAAGTAAAGACATGCTCCGTGATCGATCAGCCACAGTTCTTTATGCCAGATCAGCATATTAGTATTTTTGAAAGTTCGGTCAACATTGGTAATGTAAGCATCCAGCCAGACAATCTGGGAAGCTTGTTTCGCATCCACAGTCGTCACCACCGGATCAAAAGTTATCGCTCCTGACAAGAAATGAAGTGCCAGATTGAGTCCCTGGCTTCCCTGCAGTAAATCCTGAATCTCTTCATCAGCTTCTGTACGCCCAAAAGCTTCATCCAGATTGGCAAAAACTAATTCCGGCAGCTGTAGTTTTAAAGCCTTGGCAATCTGTCCGCCGACCAATTCGGCAATCAGTGCTTTTACGCCATGACCGGCACCTTTGAATTTAAGGACATATTTAAAGTCATCATCAGCTTCAGCCAACGCCGGCAAAGACCCGCCTTCTCGCAATGGCGTAATATATCGGGTAACATTGACCGTTCTGAGATCGAAATTGTTTTTCATATAAGTAAAATATATTTCTTATACAGTATTTACTATACTACAAACTTACTCTTTTAGACAATTGAATTCTTATACTTCATCAATTTTTCGATTTCAAAATTCCCATAAATAGTATTAAAAATAAAAAGCTCCACCAGGAGCTTTTATTATATTCAAAAGAATTATCTAATTGACAAATTATCTCATTATCAAATTATTATTCCTGATCTTCAGTATTATGCGATTTCACATAATTCCTCCATTTTTCGATACAATCCTGAAAATCCTGAGGCAGTTCGGTATCAAAACGCATCATTTCGCCTGTATTAGGATGAACAAATCCAAGTGTCTTGGCATGCAGCGCCTGACGTGGCAGGGCTTTAAAGCAGTTTTCAATAAACTGTTTGTATTTTGTGAATGTAGTTCCTTTCAGAATCAAATGGCCTCCATAGCGTTCATCATTAAATAACGGATGACCGATATGTTTCATGTGTGCACGAATCTGGTGCGTTCTTCCTGTTTCCAGTTTACACGAAATTAAAGTCACGTAACCAAAGCGTTCCAGAACTTTATAATGCGTGATGGCCGGTTTACCTATTTCAGGATCAGCAAAAACCGCCATTTGCATACGGTCTTTCAAATGTCTGGCAAGATTACCTTCAATCGTACCGCTGTCTGCCGCAACATTTCCCCAAACAAGCGCAACATACTCACGCTCTGTGGTTTTAGCCTCAAATTGTTTTGCTAAATGTGTCATGGCAGCTTCTGTTTTGGCTATAATCAAAAGTCCGGACGTATCCTTATCAATTCGGTGAACCAAACCTGGACGTTCGCTGCTGTTCATTGGCAGATTTTCAAAATGGAAAGCCAAAGCATTCACCAAAGTTCCGGTATAATTGCCATGCCCGGGATGCACTACCAGCCCTGGCGGTTTATTGATAAGCAAGAGCGCTTCATCTTCATAAACGATATCCAGCGGAATATCCTCCGGATCTACTCTATTCTCAAACGGCGGATGCGACAGCATAACCGTTATAACATCAAAAGGTTTAACTTTGTAATTTGACTTTACCGGAATATCATTCACAAAAATGTTTCCGTTAGTGGCCGCATTCTGAATTTTATTTCGCGTGGCATTCGGAATCAAATACATCAAATATTTGTCAATACGTAAAAACGCCTGACCTTTTGGGACTTCAAATCTGTAATGTTCGAATAACTCGTCTTCCAGATCTAAATTTTCTTCATTATTATTGTTCATCAGCCGGGGTTTCTTCAATTGGCGCAGCAGTACTGTCTACAACCTCACTTTCATCTACATAAGTTGCTTTTCCGTCACCTAAAACCAGGTCAATTTTAGACGCTTTAAGTACACGGTCACCTACTTTCAGGTTTCTTCCTTTATAACGCATCTCCAAAACCATATCTTTTCCAAGATTCGGAATATACGTAATCGTTCCTTCCTGAAGCCCTAAAGCTTTAAGGGTCGGAACCGCTTCACGATATGTTTTTTCTATTAAATCCGGAATTCGAACAGATGAAAAACCCGATGCATTAATTTTAATATATATTTTTCGTCCTACTTTTACCTTTGTTCCTGGTGACGGATCCTGCTCTACCACACTAAATTTAGGATATTCACTTCTGTAATCAACACTGTCCAAAAGCACATAATCCAAATCCAGTTCGTCCAGTTTTTCCTCAACCTGCTCTTCCGTCAGTTTCGATAAATCCGGAACCGCAATTTCATGTCCGTGATCCGTTGTAAACGTCAGCCAGTGCATAAACAAATAGCCCAAAACTACAATAATAGCAGCTGCGCCCAACAGTTGTAAAAAAAACACACGGCTCGTTAAATAATTACGTAAACTCATAAATTTATTTTTAGATGAACGCAAAGATAAAGCTATTTCGTTTCAAAAAAAATGATAATTTTGTTTTAAGCAAGAAAGCGAATAATCAGGAGCTGTTTCCCGCTTTCGCCTATATCTTTTTACCCGCAAAAAAGCGGTCAAAAAGGATACCGGCTCTATCGGGGCTCATATCTTTGACATAGATTAAAAATATGAAAATGTATCTTTGAAATACTAACAATTAATAAACAAAACGAAT